>NZ_CBDEGB010000001.1:0-1641819 GCF_965237655.1 Candidatus Poriferisodalis sp. | reverse complement strand
TGCTCCTGTCGACGGGGCTTTTGCCGGTTCCGGGGCCGCCGCAGGGAGCCTTGTGGATCGAGCCCTCCACGCACACATCGCCCAGCCGCAGGCCCATGATGCGGTCATACGCGGCGATCGCTTCGTCGGCGAGGCTGCCGAACACGCCCGCGGCGGCCCATTCGTCGCGCGCGTGCGCAGCGTGGTGTCCGACACCGCTTCGTCGAGGATCATCTCCGCGGTCTCCCATGAGCAGCCCGTCACGAGCCGGATGACGATGCCGCGCAGGCACAGCCGGTCGCACACGCGACGCCGGTGGCAGCCCAACCGATGCCGGTCAGGTGTCCTGGGCAACAACGGCTCGGCCGCCGCCCAGATGACATCCACCACCGCCTTGCTCAAAGCGCGGCATGATGACCAAGCACCTCCACCATGTCGTCGGTTGTAATCGCACCCGGGCATCACAGCCGGACCAACACGACGACTGGTGGATGGTCGCCTATCCACGCGGCCTCTAGGGCCTGTCAGACGCTCTCTTGTCGAGCGGTGAGCGCGATTGGCTGTTGTGCGACGGTCTCGCATCGGTGGATGAGGGCTAAGCGCGCGCCTGGGTGGACAGATCAGGGATCGGCAAGGATGCGTCGTGCGGCGCGGGCTGCGGTGTCGGTGCGGGTGCTGCCGGTGACGCGCCGCACGTCGGCGCTGGGAGGTGCTGCCTGGGTGATGGCTGCCCGCACGCTGTTGGCGACTGCTGCGCTGCCGCCGATGATGATGACCTGGCTGGGCCGGTATTGGCTGATGAGCATTGCCGTGGCTGTCGACAGACCGCTTGGGGCGGTGTATGCGACCGCGGAGTTGTCGGTGGCCGCAGCGAGTGCTGCCGCGACGCCGATGTCGGGCGGGGACCAGCCGTTGGCGATGACCAAGGTGATGCCCTCGGGTGCGGACGCGGGGTTGCCCAGCACGCGTCGTGCGGCCTGCGCGGCAGTGTCGACACGGTCCGTGCCGGTCAGCCGCGAGATGCTCGCATCGCCGGCTGCTGCAGCGATCGCATCGTGCACTTGCTCGCTGATCGCTGCGGGGCCCCCGATGAGGACGACGCGCGCCACGTCGTAGTCGCGCAGCGCTGACGCGGAGACATCGGGCAGGCCGTCACGCCGAACATAGAGCACTGCGGAGCGTCCGCTGCGCGCAGCCAGCGCCGCCGCAGCACCGATGTCGGGCGGCGACCATCCATTCGCCACGATCAGGGTGACCCGGCCGGCCGCCGCAGGTGGCCCCAGAATCCGGCGCGCGGTGCCCGCGGCGGTGTCGGCACGGTCCGCGCCGGTGACCCGCGAAATGCCCGAATCGGGCGACGCCACGCGGATCTGGCTGCGGACGTCACGTGACACCGCAGCAATGCCGCCCACGATCACCACCTCAGCAGGCGACGCCTCGCGCAGCAGCAGCGCAGTCTCAGCCGACAACTCGTCCCCCGCGGTGTACACCACCACCGCACCGTCGGTGCGCGCAGCGAGCACCGACGCCACACCCACATCGGGCGGGCTCCACCCATTCGCGACCATGAACACCGCAACACCCACATCAAGATCACCACCACCACCACCACCACCACCGCTTCCGCTGCTGCCGCCAGGGCCGCCGGTGCCGATCGTGGTGGCGCGTTGGCGGCCCTGGTTGGGCGCCGCGAAGACCCACGGCCGCGCCTGCTTGATCGCCAGGATGTTGGCGACGGTGATCTTGAACTCGATCTCGATGGCGAACGGTTGGTTGGATCCGGGGTCGTACAGTTCCTCGAATTTCTCGTGGATCGCGGTGAGGTGCTCTGCGAGCTGTTTCATCTGCGCGTCGCTCATCAGCAGGGTGCCCGGCTCTACCTGGTTCGAGGTCGCCAGGATCTCGTAGAAGTCGCCGCTCTTGTGCAAGAGGATCTCCTCCGGCTCCGAGCTCGCGTCGGGGTTCGTCACCAGGTCCTCGCCGAGCTGCGAGTTGAGGTAGTAGTAGCTGTTCAGGCCGCTGATCGGGTCGAAGCTTGCAGCGACGCCGTTGGCCAGTTCGTCGGAGTAGTTGGGGTGCACCAGCACACCCATCGCGGTGGCCAGATGGTCGATTCGATGAAACTCACGCTCGATAAACGCGCGGTAGTTCCAGAGGCCGGCGAAGACCTGCTTCATGGATTTGTCGATGCCCTCATTCTCGGTCTCGCTCTGCTTCTGTGTGTTGGAGTCGTACAGCCCTGCGCCGCTGAAGCCCGGCAGATCCTCATTGTTGGTGCTGGAGCGGTAGCGCAGCGATCGCCCCGCCGGGAGGACCTCGGCGTGCATGGCGGTCAGCGCGTCGATCATCCATTGCGGACTCTCGGCTTCTTCGATCACCTCCCGGAGGTCATCCAGCATCTCATCCTGGATCTCGAAGTCCGCCTGGAATCTGGGATGAATCAGGATCGCCTCGACGGCGGCAATCAGCTTCGTGCCGGCAGGCAGCGTGAATCGGTCCTCCTCGGCGCCCTGGCCTTTACCGAACACCTTCTCCGCGGCCAGGACGGCATTCTTCATGAACTCGTCGTAGAAGTAGAACGGGATGGCGAACCCCTCGGGCACCGTGCCCGCGGTAAAGCCCAGCGTCCCCAGCACGGCCACATTGGCCGCCTTGACCCCGAACGCGCGCCAGTCGTCGAAGCCGATGTCGCTGAGCGGGGTGATCTCGGTGACCGAGAGGTCGCGTTCGGGGACCTGCGCGCGGGCGGGCCGGGACGCGGCGTGGTGCGCATTCACCTCTGCCAGCGTCGCCGCCCGCAGCTCGTAGCCGTCCGCTGTCACCTCGTAGCGCACGTAGCTGTCGATCAACGCGTCGATCGCATCCTTCCCGAGCGCGTCCTTGATGTACGCGTTGGGCACGCTGTCTTGCACCGCGCGCAGGTTGACATGGGAGAGCGGCGTTTGCGGCACCGTGGTGATGATCCCGCCGACCCGCGGCAGCTCGTTGGGCAGCGACTCGTAGATCACGATGTTGAGCGGACTGGGACGCTCGCCCGGGTCCATCACACGCAGCAGGCCGAAGCCGACCTCGGAGTTGAGGGCCAGGAAGTCCGTGTCGGGGAAGACGTCTTCGTTGAAGAGGAGCGGGATGCGCGATGCCCTGAGCGTTTCCAGGCCGGCCTGGTAGCCCGGCAGCCGGTGGTTTGGGATATACATCGGCATGTTGTCACCCAGCAGCGGCATCGCGGCGGTGAGCATCGTATGGGCACGGTCCAAGAGGTCGAACGTGTACCGGCCGTCGTAGCGATTCAACCAGAAGTAGTAGACGCCTTGCGTGCCGTCGGCCGCGACCAGGTCGGGGTCGTAGACGATCTCACCGAGGATGGCCCAGGGCAGGTCCGGATTCGTGTGGCCGATCGCGTCCAGGAACAAGACGACCGGATGCCGCAGGTGGGTCGTCGAGTTGATGAAGTAGAGCAGCGGGTGGTCGGTGTCCATGTCGAGCAGCGCGAACTTCACATATTCGTAGTCGGAGCCCGGCTCGGTGTAGGAGAGCTCCTCGAATGTGTCGCCATCGGGAATCGCCACCGCTCCGTCATTCCGTAAGATCGCGGGCGCCGCGTTCAGCGGGTTCATTCTGCCCAGGGCCGCGAGCTCGGACAGGTCGTCGTCACAGTCGCCGTCGATGTCGGCCGGGTCGGTGATGTCGTACTGCTCCACCCGGTAACGCGTGTAGGGCAGGGCTTCCACGTTCTCGCCGAGCGTGGTCGTGCCGGTCTTCCCCCACGTCACCGCGACCGGCGTCCACACCTCAGCGCCGTCCCGCCGGTGCGTCACGTAGAGCACGAAATAGACATCGGTCGTCGACGGGACCACGATCGGCACCGAAGTCACCGCGACCACCGTCGGCGTCGGCCCTACTTCCAAACACGGGTCATCTATCGCGAAGGTCGAGCCGTCGCCCGGCGGGGACCAGCCGCTCTCGCCCTCATCGTTGATGGCGCGCACCTGCACGTCGTAGCTGGTGTCGGGGTCGAGGCCGTCGATCGTCGCCACGATGCCAGTGCCCGTGTGCGGCCAGTCAGCCCATCGGCTGCCCTTGCTGTAGCGCACCTTGTAGCCGCTGAAATCCGGCCGGCCGGTCATGCTGGGAGCGATCCACGACACATCCAGGCTGTCCGTCTCGCCGCGCGTCGGCGACACCGACGGCGCGGCAGGCGGGGGCGGCGGCTCGTCCACATCGGTGATCTCGATTGTGACCGTCGCGCTTGCCTCGCCGCCGCGGGAGTCGTCGGCGGTCACCGTCAGCACATAGCTGTTCCCGCTGGCCTCGTGGTCGTAGGTGACGCCCGGCGCCGTGCTGATCTGCCCGCTGGCGGAGTCGATCCGAAACGACCCGGCGTCAGTGCCTTCCAGCGAATACGACAGCGTGTCATCGTCTGCGTCGGTCGCGGTCACCGCCGCGCCGACGGCGACGCCGGCTCCGCTGTTCTCCTCCAGGAGGCGCGTGAGCGTCGCCGGATCGAACACCGGTACGTTGTTGGGCTCGTCGTTGTCGGTGATCGTTACGGTCAGCGATGCGGGCGACAGCGGCAGCGTCGAGGTCGACGATGCCGCGATCGTCACGGTCTCGTCGTCGTCGTCGATCCGGTCGTCGACCGGCGTCAGCCTGAAGCTGGCCGTCCCTGACACCGCCCTCGCCGCGATCGTGAGCGTCGCCGTCGCCGATCCGACCGTGTAGTCGTCGCCCTCCGTCGCCGTGCCTGCCGCCAGCGTGAGCGACACCACCGTGTCGGTGGTCAGTCCCGCGCCGTCCAGCGTCCCCTCGACCGTCAGTGTCGCCGCGCCTGCGCCTTCGCCCACCGCCGATGGCGACACCTCGAGCACGATGCTTGTCGCCGCCTGCTCGTCGTCAACGACGGTGATGAGCTGTTGCGTGCCGATCGTCGAGCCGCCCAGCGTCGCCGTGACCAGGATGGTCTCGCCAACATCTAACTCGCTGTCGTCCAGCGCGCTGACCGTCGTCGACACCGAACTCCGACCGGCGGCGAGGGTCAGCGTCTCGTCGGCCACCGTGTAGTCCGTGCCCTTGGTCGCTGTGCCCGCGAAGCCGAGGTTGATCGTCTTCTCACTACTGAACGTCACGCCGCCGCTGCTGACAGACACCGTTGACGATGACACGGCCGCTTCCGTAATCGACGCCCGAGTCGCCGACAGTGCCCAGTTCGGTACGTCGTCGTTGGTGATCGTCACCGTGGTCGTTGCCGGGCTGCCCTCGATCACCGCCTCGGGCAGCGTGCCGAATGCCACCGTTACATCCTCGTCAGCCTCCACGAGATCGTCATCTCCGGCGCTGAAGCTGAACGTCGCCGACATCGCGCCGGCTGCGAACGTCACGCTCGCTGGCACGCCCGAGTAGTCGCTGCCGCTGATGCCGCTGCCGTCCGTCACGTTCAGCGGGACCACGACTTGACCCGAAAGCGCCTGGTCCAGGCTGACCGTCACCGTCACCGACTCGCCCTCGCCGACGCTGTACGA
This sequence comes from Candidatus Poriferisodalis sp., assembly GCF_965237655.1. Classification (GTDB taxonomy): domain Bacteria; phylum Actinomycetota; class Acidimicrobiia; order Acidimicrobiales; family Poriferisodalaceae; genus Poriferisodalis. Next base: position 1,636,321 of record NZ_CBDEGB010000001.1, on the reverse strand, counting down.
CGACGATCCGAAACTGACTGGCGCCGGCGCCTCACGTGTCACTGTCAGCGTGTAGATCCGGGTCACGACGCCATCCCCGGCGGTCACTTTGACCTTGATCGTCTTGTCGCCCACGACGAGGTTCACCTGCTGCCCGTCGGTCACGCTGTCGGCGTCGAGCAGGGGCATGTCGGCGTCGTCCAGGAACTCGACCGTGGCGTTGGCCGCATCGACCGCCGTGGCGGTCACCGTGATCGTGGAAGCTGAATTCGCCACCGACACCGCATAGGCGGTCGTCAACCGTTGGAAGCTGGGGGACCAGGTGGGGGTCGATGTCCCGGCGCTGATGCTGAGCGCGCTCAGGTCAGGGTTGCCGGGCATGTTGTAGGCGTAAAGCTTGGCTTTGCGCCAGTCCACCACCCACATGGTGGTGCCGTTGGACCAGATGCCACGGGGGTCGTTGTTTCCGGCCGCCGCCAGGTCGTCGAAGTCTCTGACGGCGTCCCGCTGCCCGGTGGCCAGTTCGTAGGCGTAGAGCTTGTCATCCTCCTCGTCCGCCACCCACATGGTCGTGCGGTCGGACCAGATACCCCTAGGGCTTCTATTGTTGGCAGCATTCAGGGTGTCGAGCTTCCTGCCGGCCACCTCCTCCCCGCTGGCCAGCGTGTAGGCGTAGATCTCGTCGTCCTCTGGATCAGCCACCCACATGGTCGTGCGGTCGGACCAGATGCTCACGGGGGCGGTGTTCCCGGCGGAGACCAGGCTGTCGATATCCTTGTCGGCATCCCGTCGCCCGGTGGCCAGTGCGTAGGCGTAGATCTCTTCGTCCGACCGGTCCGACACCCACATGGTCGTACCGTTAGACCAGATGCCCCTGGGGTTTGTATTGTCGGCCGCCTCCAGGGCATCGAAGTCCCTGCCGGCGTTGTGCTGCCCGGTGGCCAGCGCATAGGCGTAGAGCTTGTTCTCCTCGTCGTCCACCACCCATATGATCGTGCCGTTGGACCAGATGCCACTGGGATCGATGTTCCCGGCCGCCTTCAGCGTGTCGAAGTCGTCCTCGGCCTTCCAGCCGAAGGGAGCGTCCGAGCCCCGGTTGATGCTGACGGTGTAGTCCCTGGTGTTGCCGCCGTCCCTGTCGGCGACGGTCACGGTCACGACGTTGCGGCCTACGCTCAGATCCACCTGGTGTCCGTCGGCCCCGTTGGCATCCGTACCGCTGTAGGTAACTGCGGCGCCGACGTCGAGGGCGACGCCTGCAACGGTCACCTGTGTCACCGTGTTGGCCACGCCGAACTGGTAGGACGTGGTATCGGCGTCGAACCCCGCCACGCTCTTGCCGTCCACGCTCAGAGCGCTCAGGTCGGTGCTGAGCGGTTCGCGGGTCACGATCATCGTGGAGGTCCGGGTCACGACGCCGTCATCGGCCGTCACCTTGACCTTGATCGTATTGTCGCCCACGACGAGGTTCACCTGCTGCCCGTCGTTCACGATATCGGCGTCGACCAGGGGCATGTCGGCGGCGTCCAGGAACTCGACCGTGGCGTTGCCCGCATCGACCGCTGTGGCGGTCACCGTGATCGTGGACACCGAATGCTCCACCGACGCCGCATAGGATTTAGTCACCCGGTGGAAGTTGGGGGTCAACGTGGGGGTCAAGGTCCCGGCGCTGAGGCTGAGCGCGCTCAGGTCGGGATTGCCGGGCATGTTGTAGGCGTGGATCTTCCCGGCAAAACGGTCCGACACCCACATGGTCGTGCCGTTGGACCAGATGCCCGCGGGGGAGGTGTTCTCGACCGCCAGGGCGACGAAGTCCCTGACCGAGTCCCGCTGCCCAGTGTCCAACGCATAGGCGAAGAGCTTTGTACGGTCCGACACCCACATGGTCGTGCCGTCGGACCAGAGGTCACCGGACCGAGCGTTCCCGTCCCCCAGCGCGGGGTCGATGTCCTTGTCGGGGTCCCGCTGCCGGTCGACCAGGTTGTAGGCGTAGATCCCGTCAAACACGGGGTCCGAGATCCATATGGTCCTGCCGTCGGACCAGAGGCCATAGACCCAATAGGGCCCACGTTGCATCGGGAGACGGATGGCGAGGAAGTCGTTGTCTTGGTCCCGCTCCACATTCATATTCACGTCATCCGGGACGTCGGGCCGCACGTAGGCGAAGGCCTTATCGCTGTTGTAGTCCACCACCCACATGGTCGCGCCGTCGGACCAGATGCCCCTGATGCTGGTGTTGCCGGGATAGATATGGGTGTTGAAGTCCTCGTCGGGATTCCGCTGCTTGGTGGCCAGCGTGTAGGCGAAGAGCTTTTCCTTCCGGTTCTCATCGTCCCCCACCCACATGGTCGTGCCGTCGGACCAGATGCCCCTGGCTGCGACGTTCTCGGCTGCCTCCAGGGTGTCGAAGTCGTCCTCGGCCTTCCAGCCGAAGGGGGCGTCCGACCCTCGGTTGACGCTGACGGTGTAGTCCCTGGTGCTGACGCCGTCACTGGCGGTGACGGTCACGGTCACGTCGTTGCGGCCCACGCTCAGATCCACCTGGTGTCCGTCGGCCCCGTCGGCGTCGGTCCCGCTGTAGGCCACCGTGGCGTCGGCGTTGGCGGCGACGCCCGCAACCGTCACCTGCGACACCGTGTTGGCCACGCCGAACTGGTAGGACGTGGTCTCGGCGTCGAACCCCGCCACGCTCTCGCCGCCCACGCTCAGAGCGCTCAGGTTGGCATCGGTCGATTCGGCATCGGGGAGAACCTGCCTGACGCCGTTCCCCGCCTCGGTCTGCGCGACGCTGGGAGCCGCAGGCGTGTCGGCCCGGACGTAGTTCGACTGCTCGCTGGTTTCGTGCGAGCCGGTGTTCGAGTCGATCGTCACGAACTGGCCGGGGGCGTGGACAGCCAGGTTGCGCCGCAGCACCTCGTAGCGGGTGATGGAGGAATCGCCGGGGTCGTCCCATTCGGAGTCCTCAGCGGTGCTGGTCTGAGCGACCGCCATGTGGTCGACCGTGAGCAAGCAGAGGGCGGCCAGCAGAACGCCGACCAGCGCTGGACGGAACCGGAAGACGTTCGACACCGCTCAGTTGCTGTTGCCGACCGGAGATGTGGCCGAACCCGGCCTTCCGCGGCGCCTTGGAGCGGCATTCGACTTCGGACGAACAACAGAACCAGAAAAAGCCGGCGGTCCTTCGCACCAACGCGACAGCAGGCTTACCGAGCACATATAGAAGTCACTGTTTCGTCACATTGGCCTTACTATTCTATCACATTTGTCCCGTGTCATCGTTTGTTGCTCAGGTTCGGGTTTGATTTCCGGACAAGGAGAAACAGATGACCAGACCGTCGAACAGGTCCCCGGAGCAGAAGCTCCAGGTGGTGATGAGTGTGCTGCGGGGCGAGCTGTCCGCGGCTGAGGCTGGCCGCAAGGCCGGAGTCAGTGAGCAGTCGGTGCACAACTGGAAGCGGGCATTGCTGGACTCCGGGCGGGAGGGCCTGGCTCAGGGCCGCAAGCGCCGGACGTCTCGCGAGGTCGAGCTCGAAGCGGAGAACGAGGAGCTCAAGGCCGCTTTGGGCGAAGCCCATGTGGAGTTGCGGGTGTGGAGGAAAGGGGCGGAGTATCTCCCCCCGTCGAGGACCTCGAGATGATCCGCACTGGCGCGGGCATGCCCATCACGAGGTTCGCGGCTCTCATCGGCGTGCCCCGGCGGACCTATCAGCACCGGTTGGCCAAGCATCGCGCCGGTGACCCGCCCAAGGGGCCGTGGCCGGCGCCGGTCGTGGACCGGATCGAGCCGGCGGTCGCGAAGCTGGCCGCGGAGTGGCCGGCTTGGGGGCATCGCAAGATATGGGCGATGGGCCGCCATGCCGGCTGGGAGTTCGGGTCCCAATCATCGGTCAGACGGGCAATGGCCCGCCGGGGGCTGCTGCAGCCGGTCCGCTACCAGGCCGAGCGTCGCCAGCTGGCCAAGGCCCGCAGAGCTGTCTTCGCTGACGTCCCGTCGAGACCGAACCGGGTATGGCAGGCCGATTTCTCGGAGTTCGAGACTGGAACCGAGGGCACCTGGCAGCTCGGCGGCGTGGTCGACTACGTCACCAAGCTCGTGTTGGCGTGCCCGGTGAGCGCAACCCAGACCGCCGGGGACCTGTGCGCCGCGTTCGACGCTGCCGAGACCCGCGCCAGCGAACTGCTGGGGCACCGGCTCGTCGAGGACTGCACCGACGACGACACCGGCGAGATCGACCCCGATCGTGATCGTGACCGACAACGGCCCGGCCATGAAATCAGCGGCCGTCGCCCGCTGGTTCGCCGACCGCTCCCACTTCTCGCACGTAAGAACCAGGCACCGGTCGCCGCACACAAACGGAGTGATCGAACGCTGGTTCGAAGCATTGAAATACGAACGGCTCTACCGCCACGACATCGCAGACGGCATCGGCCTCGCCGACCACGCCGCCGACTTCATCGACGAATACAACCGAATCCGACCCCACGAGAGCCTCGACTGGGCCCGCCCCCTCGACGCACACCAGCAAACCCCCGACACTCAAACCGAAACCCCCGAAACCTGAGCAACAAACTTGACACGGGACAAAACTCATCAACCACCGCAACCGATGGCAACCCCCACCCCCACCTATCCACTGACCCTCTAAGCGCAGTCTTGACGCGAGCAAGCCAAGGACCGCGGGCCGAGGCCCCGACCAGGCCTCGTCGCGACCGACCTCGACCGCAACGGCATCACCGGCGTCGAGAATCATGCGCCCCGTGTGGGTCGCTTCGCCCGAATCGGGACGGGACCTGACTCGGAGCCTTCGGGCGCTGCTGCGGGCGGTTCCGGTGCGCACAGCGGCCGGTGTCGTCGGTCCGCTGCTGGGGTCCTGGCCGACGCAGGCAGCGAGGTCGTCGAGGTGCCCCCGCACATGACAGCGGCAGCTCGGCGTCGTCAGCGCACTGGCTCCAAGACCGATCCCGGCGACGCGCTGGCGATCGCCCGGGTCGGTCTTCGCGAGCACTGCCTGCCCCCGCCGCGGCCCGATGGAGCCATCGAGGAGCTGCGCCGTTTGGTGCGCTATCGGCGAGAACTCGTCGCTGACCGCACCCGGCAGATCAACCAGCTTCACGCCGATCTCGAACAGCTGCGGCCCGGCTACCACCATGGCCTGGGCCGCCTGGGCAGCCCCCAGCTCTGGACCGTGCTGCCAGATGGCTGCGCGACAACCAAGGCGCCCGAGCCCAGATCGCCCGCAGCCGCACCCGCTCCTGCACCGGGCTCGGGGACACCCGCCGCCTCTGTCAAATGCAAGGTGGTTCGCGTCGCCGCATGAGGCGCGCTTCAGTGCTGCTCACGGCTTTTTCGTCTCATGTACAGCCTGTTCTTCATGCGTCGGTTGTCGCGTGCACACGATTCGCAGCGCAGCGCGCGTGGATCTCGGTGCTCAATGCTGCGCGCGCAGTCGACGCAGCACCGCTGTTGGGGGCGGCCTCTGCGTCTGCGATCACTTGAGCGCATCCGGGCTCGACGATGTTCGGGCAGGCACGACGAGCAGTACCTCGCCTGAGGCACCCGGTCGTCGATACGTGCCCGGCAGTTGCGGCAATGCTCCGGATTGGGATCGGGATCGGGAGTTCGGCCGTGCACAGCGCCTCCCCAGATGCCGTGCAGCAGCGAACGGGGCTGCCGCGCTGCCCATGCCCGACAGTCGTCTCGTACCGCACAGGAGCTGCATATCTCCAAAGCGTGTCGGGTCTCGGCTCGGGTCGACTCGGGGAACCACCATTCGGGAGGTGCACCACGGCATGCCGCGAGTTGCACGACTGCGTCCGGCAACGGCTCGAAGACTGCCATGTGGACTGGCGGCGTCATCGTCGGCGCTCAAGCTCGCGATGAGAGCCGGTGCGACGGATCGGCGCGCGTATGGCCAGGAGCAGGGACACGTCAATCGCGACATCACCAATCCCTGTGCCCACCTTGCGCTTGCGCAATCTAGTGACAACACATCACACGTTCCTATTGGAATCGACGCAGATGTCATGCCGTTTACGCATGAGCGATCGGTCCGAAACGGGTGCGATGCCAGCGCTTCGCATTGCGGTTGTGCGCTGCGGCCGCGCAGGGCGACCGGTGCCTTCCTCTGGGCGCATCGTGTCGCCCAGCACCGACGGGCGCCGTCGTCGAGGCGCTGATGCCGGACCGCGGACTCAGCCAAGAGCCGATGAGATGGCCACTGAGATCGTCGAGGAGCGCTGATTGCCCGACGACTGGCTCGCCCGGATGGCGGCACACCAACGCCGTCGCCACGACTCGGACGCCTCGCCGCTGCCGGCGATCGCATCCGGCGCCGCGTCGTGAAGTTGGCGGTCCGTCCGGCTGACTGGGGTCGGGCATACACCATCGAACACCGCGAGAGCAGGGTTCGTCGCCACATCGGCTCGATGAGCATCCGGACAGCAGGACATGTCGTCACGCTGATGCGACGGATGCCGTCAGCTGGGAAGCGGCGGCCGTACTGAGGCGCCTCGCACCGATCGTACCGAAGGGCGGGGTCGAGGGAGCCTGTCCAGAGGTTGACGTGCAAGCAGCGAACGTGGAGCGAGGTGAGCTGTTTGAGGCCGGTGGTGTCGACGTTGACATAGCGCGGCCGCGGCGACTCGCCGAACTCGTTGACTGCCGCCAGGGTCACCGAGTCATGAGATGCCGAAGTCGCCTCGAGCCCCGACGTCGCCCGCCGAATCCAATCCACCACCGCTGTGTCATAGCCTGCCCCTGAAACACTTCCGAACAGGCACGCTGATCATGCAAATTGCTCGACAGACTGATGTGTTCCCGATTGGTACACCGTTGGGTTCGTGCGAGGTGCTTCAATCACCGGGATGAAGACCAGTGGGCGCACTGTGGGGTGGATGACCGGGCTGGGAGCAATCTTGTCGGTGGCCCTGTTGGCGGCGTTGGCGACGATGCCGGCAGCAGCCCAGTCAGCGGCACCGGAGCGTCCTTCGGGGCTGGTGGCGACTTCGGTCACCCATGACTCGGCCGCAATCAGCTGGAACGATCCCGGCGACAGCACGATCACCGGCTACCGGATCCTGCGCCGTGACCGCGACGTCGACGCGCCGGGGGTGTTCGCCACGCTTGTGGAGGACACCGGCACTTCGGCGGTGTCCCATGTCGACGATTCGGTGGAACCGGAGCGGCGCTACGTCTACCGGGTCGTCGCCCTGGGCGCGGGCGGCGAGTCGCCCCGGTCGAGCTACGTCAATGTCGACACTCCCTCAGAGCCCACGGAGCCCGAGCGCGAAGAGCCCGCTGGGCCTGAAGTGTCCGAGCCCGACGATTCCGAGTCCATCGTTTATGTTGCGTCTTTCGAGCTTGATGGGGTCGATGGAGGTCGCCTGGGCGACCGGCCCCAAGCCGTCGAGGTTCATCGTCCGATGCAGGTGCCTGCGGCGCCGACCTACCTGCGGGCCAAGGCGCTCAACGACGGCACGGTGTTTCTGACCTGGGATGCACCCGACGACGACAGCGTCACCGGCTACCTGGTCGGGTGGCGTCGGCACCAGCCGGGCGAGCGGTTCAGCGTGACGGTGGAGACCGTGGTCGAGACTCAAAGCACGGAAACCGCCTTCTCTCACACCGCAGGGGTGCACGACGTGCTGCACGCCTACTGGGTCAAGGCGGTCAACGCCGCTGGTGCAAGCGGGCGGTCGAACTACGACAACGCGACGCCTTTTGTCGGCCAGTTCTGGGAGGTCGGATTCCACCTGCCCATCGTCCATCTCACCTTCGACGACGGTCCGAGCCCGACGATTACCCCTCAGATCTTGGATCTGCTCGCCGAATACGGCGCTCGGGCGACGTTCTTCGTGAACGGAACACGCGCAGCACTCCATCCGGAGCTGATCGCGAGGATCACCTCGGAAGGACACAGCGTCGGCAATCACGCTTGGCAGCACGAACGGCTGACCGAACTCTCGCGCGAGGACTTCAACAGCACGCTCACCCGCGCCCAGGATCTGCTCGGCGAGCGCGGCGTGCCGTGTATGCGCCCTCCCTACGGCGACATAGACAGCCGCACGAGCGCATGGGCATCGTCGCTGGGGCTAAGGGTCGTCACATGGTCGTTGAACAGCGGAGATTCCGCAGGCGCCAAAGCTGACACCATGATCTCGAGGCTGACCGACAATGTGTCGTATTTCGACGTTGTGCTGATGCACGACACCGGACAAGAGACAGTCGAGGCTGTCAGAGAGCTGCTGAAGCGCTGGGCCCAACTGGGCTTCGAATTCAAACCAGTCTGCGAACCGCCGGCCACAGCAGCCGTTCCCCTCAACACAGTCACGACCGAATCGCCGACCGTGCCGGTTGCTGAGGACGACCTTGGTCCCGGTGTCCCAGAGGCCCCCCAGAACCTGACCCCCGAGGGCGTCGCACCCCTGGTGGCTGAATTCGAGGATCTTCCCGCAAGCCACACCGGATCAGATCCGTTCACTGTGCGTCTCGCGTTCAGCGAACCCATCGCCAACGGCTACATACAAGTTCGGGATCGCTCAGTGGAAGTCACCGGAGGCTTGGTGCTCACCGCATCCCGAGTCGAACGACGCAAGGACCTGTGGGAGATCACCATCTTGCCCCGCACCACCGACCACGTCACCATCGTCGTGGCAGCCGCCACGGATTGCGCCACATGGGCACACATCTGCACCGACGCCGGAAAAAAGCTCTCCTACCGGCTTCAGCTCACCGTCCCCGGACCCTAGATTCTCACCGGAGCCACCCACGGTGACGGCTCGTCGGACTCCGCGGCGCAATGCCGCCGCTCAACCCGTCGTGCATCGCGGCCACTACACACCGCGTCGTTCGCAACATCTGAACGAGCACTGCCCGTCGGACGTCGAATGGGGCTTCGAGGAACAGTGAAACGGCTGCTCACTGCGGCTGCCGCCACACTGATGGCCGCTGCCCTCGTCCTGCCGCCCAAGCCGAAACAGTCGCCAGCCGGGAGTTGCCCGCCGAAGCCGTTGAACGCACACAGCCCAGGCTCGTGATCCATGGGCACTCGCATCAATCGAATCGCGAACGCGCCAACGACCAGACCCAAGCCGTCGGTCTCGCCGCGGACGGGACTCCCAGGAGCATGGCGCAGCTCGCATTCGATACTCCGCCCGATGTGTCGTTCGTGTCGTGATGCGGCTTCGTGGCTTCAGGCCGCGGGCCTGCCGAGACACCCGTCGAATTTCTTGCCTCAGGCACCGACAAGACGCCCGGCTGCGTGACATGCCAGACAAGACGAACATGGCGGGCCTGGTGAGCAACGAGTCAGCGGGCCGACTGCAGTGACTGATCCAGAGGGTGACGCCGGACGCTCCCGGCAGGACCAGATCGACCCGGCTAGGGCCGCGGCGCTCACCGAGCTTGGCGAGCGCCGCGCGGCTCAGGGCATGCACGCGAGGGTTTATGTGCGCGACGGGATGACGGCCGCCATGGTCCACCGTGACGGTGACACAGGGGCAACGATCGACGAGGCATTGGTCGAAGGCGCCGATCTCATCGAGACGCTGGCCGCTGAGATCGCCGAGGAGATGGGGCTGCCCGATGACTGGCTCGCCCACACCGGCGGCAAACCGACGCCGCCGTCGGCACCACCCCCGCCCCCACGACGCGGCCGACTCGCAGCCGCCTGCGACCGCATCGTGCGCAGGGTCGTGAAGACGGCAGTCCGGCTGGCCGGCTGGGGTCGGGCATACGCCCTCGAACACCCCGACAGCAGGGTCCGTCGGCACCTCGGCCAGTTGGGCATCCGCACAGCCGGATGCATTGTCAAGGTGGCGCGGAGGCTGCCGTCACCCGGGAAGCGGCCCGATGACGGTCATCATGGCGTGGCGGGAAGGCGACACGACCTCCACGATCGATGATGTGCTGCGCGACGAGCCTGCGATTGTCGGTGAGATCGCAGCGGAGGTTGCTGCGGAGCGGGGGTTGCCACCGGATTGGCTGTCTCGCATCGGCGAGGTTCTGGCACCGCCCCCGGGAAGACCGCTCCTGACCCTGAGCGGACACCTGACGTGGCGGTCTGCGGGCGTGACATCTCCCGACCGTGAACGGTCGGGGTTCTTGGGGAAGCGCTTCCGGACATAGCGCCCAGCACGATGAAGGGTCCCGAATAGAAAACCCGATCGCATACGTATCGGGTTTCTCTGCCCTTGGCTTCGGGCTCAGGCATTGTGGTTTTCGCCCCGAAGGGACCTCAGGTTGCTACCCCAACAAGTTTGGCGGTCCACAGGAGGATGTGGGGGTGAGTTCTGCTGCACACCGGGCTACAAGTCGGCGTCAGTGTCTGCCGCACCATTGCGGGCGGGGGGCGGGGGGTCTGAGCTTTGCGCGCAACACGGCCTCGGGGCCTTGTGTCACATGGAATAGTAAAGCAGCTATACTATTTTGTGTGACACAAGAGACGGTCGTGCTCGCCGCTCCAGGCGGCCTTCGCCGCTGTGTTCGTTTCCTGCGCCGCCGGCTCGGCTGGAATCAGGTGCAGTTGGCCGCGGCCGTCGGTCGGTCCCAGCAGTGGGTGTCCAGCTTTGAGAGCGGCCGTACCGACGCGTCGCTGGGCGATGTGGTGGCTGCGCTGTCGGCGTTGGAGGCCAGCGTCATCGTGCGGGCTTCGGGCGCACCGCCCGAAGAGGTGTAGCGCATGGCGGGGTCGACGCACTGCCTCTACGTATTCCTGCACGGCGAATTGGTCGGCCGCGCAGTGCGTTCGTTGCGAGGAGCCGTGCACTTTGGGTACCTCGACGACTATCCGCTGTCAGCCGCGCCTGTGTCGCTGTCGCTCCCGGTCGGTCAGCACAGCCGATTGGACATCTCGCCGTGGATCGACGGGCTGCTGCCGGACAACCCGCGCACTCGCTCGCGGTGGATGCAGGAACTGGAGGCGACCTCCACAGCCCCGTTCGACCTGCTGAGCACCCAGGCTGGGCTGGAGTGCGCGGGGGCGGTGCAGTTTCACCCGGACCCGGTGTTGCCCGACCCGCAACTGGCGGTCCTCTCGAGAGTCTCGGATTCCGAGTTGGCCGCGATGCTTCGCCTCATCGCGCAAGACGCAGAAGACGCCCCCACTGAAGGGCTGGGAGAACTGCGGCTGTCGCTCCCCGGCGCCCAGCCCAAGATGGCGTTGAGGCTCACCGTCGACGGGTGGCATTTGCCCACCGGCTCACTCGCGACGACCCATATTCTCAAGCCCCAGCGAGGGCATCTGAACTCGGCCTTGCGGGACTCCATAGCCGTGAACGAGCATCTGTGCCAGACGGCGGCCGGGACTCTCGGGCTGGAAGCGGCACGCACATCGCTGGCAGCATTCGAGGACGAGATCTGCCTGGTCGCCGAGCGTTTCGACCGCCATGAACGCGAAAGCGAAGTGCATCGCTCCCACTTTGAGGACCTGTGCCAAGCGCTGGGGTTGCGCCCGGACCTCAAGTATCAGTCGGACGGCGGGCCGACACCCGAGGCAGTCATCGGGCTGCTGCGGCACGAGACAGGCAGCGACGACCCTCGCAAGTTCTTCTTGTCTGTGTTCTACAACTGGCTGATCGGCAATGCCGACGGGCACTCCAAGAACTACGGGGTGCTGTTGGACGGCCGCGTTCCCAGGCTGGCCCCCTTGTACGACTTGAGTTCGGCCGTCGCCTGCGTGACGCCCGATGCCCAAACGATGCGTCCCGCGATGCGCTTCAATGAGCCGAGCCCAACGACAGTGCAGCAGTGGTCACAGATCGCCGCGTGAATCACACCGGGTTTGGTGGAGGCTCTGTTCCTTGAGAGGATGGAGCGATGCCAGGAAATGGGAGATATCCAGCCGAGCTGCGTGAGCGTGCGGTGAGAATGGTGCTCGACAACGAGCGCTGCTATGGGTCGCAGTGGGAGGCGATCTGCTCGGTCGCCGACAAGCTGGGCCCGACCCCGGAGACGGTGCGGCTGTGGGTGCGCCGCGCTGAGATCGACGGCGGGACCCGGGCCGGGGTGACCTCAGCGGAGCGGGCTCGGATCAAAGAGCTCGAAGGCGAGAACCGTGAGCTGCGCCGAGCGAACGAGATATTGAAGGCGGCGTCGGCTTTCTTCGGGGCGGAGCTCGACCGCCAGTCGAAGCGATAGTGGCGTTCATCGACGCCCATCGCGACCGGTTCGGGGTCGAGCCGATCTGCGCTGTGCTCGCCGAGCACGGCGTCGGGATCGCCCCGTCCACCTATTACGCAGCCAGGTGCCGGCCGCCGTCGGCGCGGGCGCAGCGCGACGCCTGGTTGTGCGGAGAGATCGCTCGTGTGCATCGCTCGTGTGCACCGGGACAATTACGACGCGTACGGGGCGGCCAAGGTGTGGGATCACCTCAACCGCGTCGAGGGCATCACGGTGGCTCGCTGCACTGTGGAGCGGCTGATGCGCCAGCTGAGCCTCGAAGGGACCCGCCGAGGCGCCACGGTGCGCACCACCACCAGCGACCCCGACGCCTGCCGGCCCGCGGACCTGGTGAACCGGGATTTCACAGTGCCGGCCCCGAACCGGCTGTGGCTCGCCGATCTCACCTACGTGCGCACCCGCAGCGGCTGGGTGTACGTGTCGTTCATGATCGACGCCTATTCGCGCCGGGTCCTGGGCTGGCAGGCGTCGTGGTCGCTGCGCACCGAGCTGGCGCTCGATGCCTTGGAGATGGCCATCTCGGGGCGCCGCCGCGACGGCCACAGCATCGAGGAGGTGACTCATCACAGCGACCGCGGGTCGCAATATCGCCTATTCGCGCCGGGTCCTGGGCTGGCAGGCGTCGTGGTCGCTGCGCACCGCTGGCGCTCGATGCCTTGGAGATGGCCATCTCGGGGCGCCGCCGCGACGGCCACATCGAGGAGGTGACTCATCACAGCGACCGCGGGTCGCAATATCTTTCCATTCGCCGACATCGTCGCCTCGGTCGGAACCCGAGGCGATTCCTATGACAACCCCGCGGCCTCGGTCGGAACCCGAGGCGATTCCTATGACAACGCCATGATCGAGAGCTTCAACGGCCTGTTCAAATGGGAGCTCGTCTACCCCCGGGGACCGTGGCAAGGACTGCGCGACGTCGAGTTCGCCACCCTCGAATACGTCGACTGGTACAACCACCGACGCAGCCACAGCGCCCTGCTGCCCGGCCGCGGCAGCTACACCACCCCCGCCGAACACGAAACCGCCTACTACCGTCAAACCGTCACAGCCACCCCGGCCGTGACTCAACAACCCGAGTCTCTACTGAACCCGGGGTGATTCATTGTGCATGGCCGTGGGTTCCAGACCAGGCCACTGCTGTCGTCGAGCTTCGGTGGATTGTCAAGGTCCGCGCAGGCCTGGTCGAGTTGTGTCTGGGTCAAGCCGACCGGCGGGTGCTTGGTGATGGATTTCTCGCCTTCTGATCCGGACAGGTCGGTGTCCGACAAGTTCACCCCGTTGAAGTTGGCGCCTTCCATATTGGTGCCGGGCAGATTGGCGTTCGACAGATCGGCATCCAAGAGGTTCGAGCGGGAGAGGTCCGGCGAACTCCATCGGTGGTTGCAAGTGAACGGTCATGATGACCGTTGCCAACACGTGCAACCGACCGATGGAGGTGTCCAGTATGGCAGCGAGGCTGAGTTTGGATGAGCGGGTGTTCATCGAGTCGTCGCTGGGGGCGGGCCGCAGCGTCGCGGACGCAGCGCAGCGGCTGGGCCGTGACCGGTCCACGGTGCATCGCGAGCTGGCCCGCTGCGGCGGGCGGGGGGCCTATGACGCCCGCGCGGCGCACGCGTGGGCGTGCGCGAGGGCGCGACGAGAGCGAACGCCCAAGCCGGCGCGCGATCGGGTGCTGGCCGCCGCGGTCGATGAGCGCTTGAAGCTGAGGTGGTCCCCGCACGCGACCGCGGCGGACCTGCGCGAGGCGGGCATGAGCGTGTGCGCGGAGACGATCTATCGGGCGTGCTACGCGAACGACCCGCGCAGCGGCCTGGCGGCGGGCACCTGGGCGAAGCTGCCGCGGCGCTGCCGGCGCCGTCGGCCGCGCAGCGTCGCGCAGGCCCAAAAGCCCAGCCCGCTGGGGCAATACCGGCCGATAGCCGACCGGCCCGCCGACGTCGAGGACCGCACGCAGCCAGGCCACTGGGAAGGCGACCTCATCGTCGCCAAAGCGAACCTCACCGCTGCGGTCACGCTCGCCGAGCGCACCAGCCGCCACGCGGTCACCGCAGCGCTGCCCCACGGCTACAGCGCGCCCCAGGTCGCCGCCGCGGTCGCCGCGGCGCTCGCTCGCCAGCCCGCCGCGCTCGTGCGCAGCCTCACCTGGGACCAAGGCCGCGAGATGGCCCGCTGGGCCGACATCGAAGCCGCGCTCGGCATCGAAGCGTTCTTCTGCGAGCCGCGCTCGCCGTGGCAGCGACCCACCAACGAGCACACCAACGCGCTGCTGCGCCGATGGCTCCCCAAAGGCACCAGCCTCGACATCGCGCAGCTGCGGCTCTCAGTCATCGAGGACAACCTCAACCACATGCCCCGCCGACTCCACAACTGGGCATCAGCCGCCGACATCTACACTCAACTCACTTGCAACCACCGGTAGAGCTTGCCTCCGCTTCCAAGGCGATTGCGTTTGCCAACTTGGCCTCGGGGAGACCTGCATTGGCGAGGTTCGCGCCTTGGAGGTTGACGCCGCTGAGGTTCGCTTGCAGCATTCTGGCGTCAGAGAAGTTCGTGCCGATGAGCAGGGTGAGACTGCGCATGACTGCATTGCCGACTTCAGCGAAATTGCCTTTCTGACCGGTGATCTCGGCCAGTTCTTGGCCTCGGACGACCCATGGGCTGGTGAAGTCGGTGTATTGCAGTTCCGACCCCGACAAGTCAGCGCGCATCAGGTCCGCTCCCCAGAATCTGCTGCCTCGCATGTCGATCTTGGACAGGTTGCCGTCGCGTAGCTCCAGCCTCACGAGGTTCGCCTGCCGAAGGTCCGGCATGTATTCGGCGTCGGCTTCCAACTCGATGCGTTCTGGGGTGCGGCTGCCGATGACCTCCATGGCAGCTTGCACATCCGGGCGAAGCGTCACACTGCACGGGTCGTCGTCCGGGAACTCGTCGAGTCGAGGTTCGGGCAAGGGGAACCTCACGAACGCGCACAGCAGCTTCATGGTCCTGATGTGCAGCTGCTGGGGGTCTTGCGCAGTCAGGGCTTGGAGTTCGTAGATCGCCCCTAGGCGAGCCGAGACGCTGTCGCTGCTCAGTCGTGCGCTCGCATCGGCGAAGCGGTTGTGGAGCAGTTCTTCCCAATCCTTGTCTTCGGTGAGGTACCGCGTTCTCTCACTGATCTGGAGTGCATCACGCGCGACGCGAAGGTTCTCCCGCGACGTGCGCGATTCACGCTCCGCGACCTTGATCCGCCTCCAAGTGAGATAGATCGCAACAAGCGGCAAGAAGATCAGACCGAAGTTCCGAAACGTCGCGCTGTTCGTCTCGCCGCCGTTGGTCTCGCCCAGCCAGTCCCAGGTGGCCAGATGCCAGTCCCATCGGGCGACTCCGACAGCGAGCACGGCGAGCACGGCCCAGAACAGGTACTTCTCCCAGTGGTAGCGGATCGAGTTCCACATAGCGCCTGCCATCTTGCCCGTATTCGGATTCTCCCGACAGCATGGCCAAGATGCCGATCACGGTGGACGATCTGGACATGGTCCGCGCTGGTTTGTGCTCAGCACGTCCGTTGGAGGAGCTGGCTGGCATTGACGAACGAGGTTGCCATCGCACCGCGCGGTGCACTCGACAGCCTGAGAGGGTTACCTGTGACACCCCTCTGGGAGGCTCGCCGCCAGACGCTGATGGAGGAATCGCATGGCTGCGAAGATTGAACCTGCTGACCGACAAGGGCCTCGCCTGCGCACGGGTACGCGCATTGTGAGCGAGCCCTGCTGCGTGTGCGACAAGGAGTTGAGCGATGAAGATGCGTTGATCGTCACCGACTGCGATCCCGTCGATTTCATGGACGGCCCCGGAGTCCTCAAGGGCTACGAGATTCGATGCGAGCACTGCATCGCGTTGCTCCCCGAGCGCCCGGTGTGCACGCGGCTGATGAATGAGTGCCCCACCTGTGGAGCGCACTACTGCCGACGCCACGCGCTGCAACTCGCGAGCAGTGCCGGTGCGACGACTGTGGCTGCCTTGGCATCACTGTGCGATTTCTGCAACGCGATCCGAGTCGAGATCGGCGTGTTCCCAGCCGACGACTGAAGCCAACCCTCAACCGCGAAAGGAACCCGATGGCGGCCGACCCAGCAGAGCTGTCCGATGAGGACTTGGAGCGCCTGCGTGTTCACTGTGACGAGTTCTACAAAGAGCGCTCGATCAGCACCTATTTCAACACGCGCCTCGCCGTGCTCGCCGCCGTCAACGAGCACCGAGAGCAATTTGTCGAGTGGGCGAATGAGGGCGTCAGCTTCCACGGCCTGGACATCCAGATTCCGAGCGTCGAAACCGACGACGCCGCCTCGGACCCGCCGTCAGCGAACTCTGATCCGCTGCAGTGGTACATCCAGACTGAGACGATCTCATTGCAGCATCACGCCCTCGAAACACTGCTGAGGCTGTATACGGGCCTCGTCGACGCAGCCGACTGGCTGCACCCGCTGATGGCCGTCACGGACCGGGACCGCAACCTGCCCGAGCTGGTCGAGCAGCACATCACACGCAAGACCAAGCGCGCCATGCGATCCGATGTCAGCTACCTCCTGCTCGGGCAATCCGAAGTGCCCGACGACGAGGACCGACTGGCGGTCCTAGACAACCTGGTAGGAATCCTGAAGGTGCTCGCACGCAAATGGCTCGACGGCCGCCGTCCCTACAACGCCATCAAGCACGGTCTGCTCATCTCTCAGAGCAACGCATCGCTCAGCCTCGGACCGACCCCGGATGACATGGTGACCATCGCAGACGGTCCGAGCATCGCGTTCTTGAACCACACGAACTGGGAACGTCAGCCGACCGACGAGGACAGCGAGGGCGCAAAGACGCGGCAATGGACTATCGAGACGAAATGGATCAGATTCGAACAGGCGAGCAAGCTCATCGCGGTGGCTTGCGTGCTGATCGACTGCCTGTGGTCGCTGGCGGTCGCGCGCTGGTCCCAAGAAGGCACCGACAAGGTCCGGCTCGCCATTCTCGACCCCGACAAAATCAACCCGAGAATGCTCCTCACCGCCGGCAACGGACCGCCTGGGCACAACATGTCGCGGAACCTGTTCACCGACACCAAGACAGACTGAACGGCTAGCAGCACCCAGGGGCTTGATACCACTGACGACGAATCCGGCAGCGTTTCAGCGGCTCAGCGACAGAGCACGGACGCTGACGGGATGAGCGAGCACGCGGGGGCGAATCCGTGTCCTGCGTCGCGCGGAGGAATCCGCGAATTCTGCCGTAATCTCCCACGGGCTATGAATCCCACGCGAATCGGTCATGATCCGACCGTCGACGACCCGGAGGGCTAGTCGTGATGGCAGCGCCGGTGATCGGCACAGCAGGCCTCGTCTTGGGAGTCGTCGGCGTGATCCTTCTGTACATCACCACCTCCCAGAACAAGATCGAAGCAGAGTTGTCATACAAGATCGTGAGAGAGTTCACGGAACCTGACGGAGAATCGCTACACCCGTTCACCCGTGACGAGCACGAGCGACGCCTCGAAAGGTCGCGACGCCGCATCGCTTCGAATGATCGACGGCGGCAATTTGGGCTTGGTCTCGTCGCGCTTGGAATCATCGCTCAAGGTGTTGCACTATGGCTGTGAGCCATGCACGGTCGATAGCCCGCTGCAGCGCCGCCAGCTCTGGAGCTGATCCGGGTGCTTACCGGATCGAGAAGCCCACTCGGGACAAATGTGCAGACAAGAAACAGAACCGAAGCGTGCTGGAGGTCAACGCCCGCTGCCGGCTCGTCGGCATCCCCGACACCGCGCACGACTGCACGTTCGCCTGCCGGTCACCCTTGCAGTGGGCGATCGGCAACCTCCGCCACAAACACGACAAGCCCTCAGGAATCACCGACGAGCCCTACAGCGCTCATCCACGTCTCCGTCGAGAGCACCCGTATCATCAATGGGCTGCCGTCGCCGCTGACGCAGCAAGACTGCTAGCCCTGATTATTCATGAGAATGCCTGAGCGGGTGTTTTGGTGTTTTGGGTGTGCCGTCGGGCCGTGTTTTCGGTTCCGGTGGGGGCTGTGTTTGGGGTTCGGTGCTCCGTTGGGGGTCCGGGGACGCGTTCGGGGCGTGTAGGGGCGTGCGAAGTCATCGCTCGGCGGCCGGTCGGGGTCGCGGTGTTGGTGTCAGTTGTGGCTGTGGGCGGCGAGCAGGGCTTTGGCTGCGGGCCAGCGCTCGGGGAGCTGCAGGGTGGTGCGCCGCCCGGAGCGTGTGATGCGTGCTGGGGTGTGCCACAGCTGCCAGCGGAGCGTTTTGGGTGCTGCTTTGGCGAGGTCGCCGTGCAGGCGAAGCTGTTGGAACCAGGCGACGAGCGCGAGGCCGATCACGGTCAGCGCGGTCCACGCGGCGTTGGCGTTCCAGTCGGTGAACGGCATGCGCGCCAGGCCGGAGTCTTTGAGGCGTTTGACGGTGTCGGCGACGCGGGCGTGTTGTCTCATGATTTTGTCGAGTTCGACGGGGTGGCCTTGGGCGTCGGTGACCAATCCCCAGTAGCGCCAGGACGAGGACTCGAACAGCGTGCGCTGCGCGCCGGGGTGGAACGGTTCGCGTCGCACGATCAGCCTTGTGCCCGTGGGCCACTCGGCGAGGTCGACGCTAGCGGTGAGCTCGGCGACCTGGGCGCGGCAGCGTCGCTGCTTGGGGTTGCGGGCCGCGGGCCGCCACATGTCGGGATCGGTGCGGGCCGTCGCGATGGCTGCGGTGATCGCCTCGTTGGACCGCGCGGTCAGCAAGTACACGACGTTTCGGTCCCGCAAGGCGGTTGCGAGGTTCTTCGAGCAGCCCGCCGAATCGGCCCGCAGCCAGATGTCTCGATGCGCCGAGGCCGCATCGTCGCCGGGCCGATGCCCCGAAGCGACTGCGGCGGGAGGCTGCGCGATGGCGCCGTCGAGCACTTCGAGGTGGTTCGCGATGTTGTTCGCGGCGGCGTTGCCGGGACGCTGCGCGATCCACAGCGGCTCCCCGTCGCCGGTCGCGCACAGCATCGGACCGAACCCGAACCCGCCCTTGTAATGGGGCGCGGCGCCTTGCTTGGTCTCGGTGTGCACCTCCACCAGCGTGGAATCGACGTCGAGCATCAGCGGCCCCGACGAAACGGCGTCGCCGTTGCGGGCGTGCCACACCCGGGCGCGCACGTCGGCGGCCGCCGCCCACACCTCGGCGAGCGTCGACGAGTCGATGTCGCGCAGCGCCCGGTACAGCGTCGAGTCCGACGCGACGTCCCCGAACAGATCCGGCTGGGCACGCAGATGCTCGATGTCGCTGCACGACTCCCCGCCGCCCGCGAGCATCAACAGCCCATGAGTCAGCACCGTGCCCCGGTCATGGGCCGGCGCGCGCTCCCCGCGACGCCCGAACGCTGCCGACAAGGCTGCGCCCAAGCCCAGCGAGTCCGCGAAACCCCCCAGAACGAACAGACCGGCATGAGCCGCGACGCCCTTCGCGCCCCCGGTCATCCACAACTTCGCGACACTGTTAGCGTTCACCTCGGAGATGCCTTTCTTTTCTGCAACTCGTGTGCATCAAGAACACACATCGTTGCAGGTCAGAAAGGCTTTTCCACGGACGCGCACACCCCCCGGCCACAATTCTGGTGAATAATCAGGGCTAGTGGTGCCCGTATTGCGGGTTCTTACTGGCGGTGGATGGCCTCAAGCACGTCGAGGCGGTTGGCCCGGCGGGCGGGGAAGACGGCGGCCATCAGCCCGGCTGCGGCCGAGACCAGCAGGTAGATCGCCAGCGTGGCCCACGGCACGGCAAGGGCAGAGATGATGTAGCCGGGGATGGCCACGGCGGCGACCAAGCCCGCAACCACCCCGGTGGCGATGCCGACCAGCCCGCCGAAGACAGCCACGATGACCCCCTCCAAGACGATCGCGCTCCAGATCTGCCATCTGTCCATGCCCACGGCTCGCAGCAGCCCCAGCTCCCGGGTCCGCTCGAACACCGACAGAGCCATGGTGTTGGAGATGCCCAGCACCGCGATCAGCAGCGCGATGACCAGGAACACGTTGATCACCGCGAGCAAGGTGTCGACCTGCGTGATCCTGCTCTCGCGGTATTGGGCCCTGTTCCGCACGTCGAGTTGCGGGTAGTCGGTGAGCGCCGCTTCCAGCGCGGCCCGAGCCTCTTGGAGACTGACCCCCGTGGTGGTGACGGCGGTGGCCAGACTGTCCTGGTCGCCGACTATGTAGCGGTCCCAGTCTTGGAGGTCGATAACCCAGGAGCTCAGCACCGAGTCCTCAGCGAACAAGGCCACCACGTTGAAGCTCGCCTCGCGCCTGCCGGGAAACTGCAGGCGTACCTGATCGCCCACCGCTAGGGCGAGTTCGTCGGCGTCATCAACGTGGACCATCACGTCGCCGGGACCGGCCCGTGCCAGGCTGCCGGACACGATGTCCGGCTCCACATGGCGGGAGAACGAGGCGAGGCTGGCGGCGGTGAGCACATGCTGCTCGCCGTCGGTGGTGCGCACCCCGCCGTTTCGGAACCGGAAGGCCTCCACCGACTCCAGCTCGGGCAACGCGGCCATCTTCCGAGTGGCCTCCGAGCTGAACTCCGACTCGCCGCTGCCGCATTCGCCGACGCACATCATCCATTCGGCCTGCACCGAGTCCTCCAACTGGTCGTACAGGGTCTGCTTGAACGACGTGCCCAGCACGGTGACCAGCGACACCATGGACAGCCCGATCATCAGCGCGGCTGCGGTGGTAGCGGTGCGGCGAGAGTTGCGGGCCGCGTTCAGCCGGGCCAAACGCCCGCTGATTGCGAACTTCCGGGCCGCGGGCCACCCCAAGAAGAGCGAGATCGGCCGGGCCATGGCCGGGCTGGCGATGTTCACGCCCAGCAGCACCAACAGCGTTCCCACGCCAAGCAGCACTACGAGCAGGAATGTCGGGGGATCGGACAGAAGGCCCACCACCAGAAGCACCAGCCCCGCCCCGCCGAACACCGATCCCATGACGATCGACCGGCCCCGGTCGTAGGGGTCGATGTCGGCGCCGTCGGCCAGCGCCGCCATGGGCGTCACCCGGCGGGCCCGCACGGCCGGCCAGATCGCGGCGATGAGGGTCACGCCGATGCCGACCACCAACGCGGCGAGGATGGTCCCCCCGTCGATGATCACATCGGTCGGCGGCATCTGAGCGCCTGCGATCCCCAGCGCGCCCACTATGGCCCTGGACACCACAACGCCGAGGCCGAACCCCACAACGGTGGCCACGACGCCCACCACCAGGGCCTCGACCGCCACCGTCTGGGCTACCTGGAGCCGGCCGGCCCCCAGCACCCGCAGCAGGCCCAGCTCTCTGACGCGCTGGTCCATGACCACAAGGAACGTGTTATAGGTGATGAACGCCGAGATGACCAGCACGATCACGGCGAACGCCAGCAACAGGTTGCGGAAAAGGTCCAAGACATCTCTGAACTCCTCTCCACGCTCATTGGTTTGCTGCTGCTGGGAGACGACCTCGATGGAGGGGCCCAGGGTGCGCTCGATGGACGCAGTCACCGCCGGCAGCGAGGCGCCCGGCGACAGCCCCACGTCGATGCGGTCGAAGCCGCCGCCGCCGTGCAGGAGCTGCCGGGCGACATCCGTGTCCCAGGCGACCCCCTGGAGCGCAATCCGGTAGTCGGGTTCCAAGAAGTAGTAGTAGCCGACCAGCTCGAACGAGTGAGTGCCGCTCGGGGTGGAGACCTGGTAGCGCTCGCCGATCTGGAAGCCGTGGTCAGCGGCGGTGTGGTGGTCCATGGCGAACTCGTCGGGCCCTGCGGGCCGGCGGCTGACGCCGTCGTCTAGCACGGAGAACGTGGCCAACGACTCGTCCTCGGGCCAGCCGCGCCCGATTTGACGGCCGAATCCGGGATCGAGGGCGTTGCCGTCGGCGTTGATAGCCACGGTTCCGAACTCGAACACCGCGCCCGAGGTCCTCTCCACCCCGTCGATCGCCTCCAACTGTTCCTTCACCGAGGGATCGAGCAGGGGCAAGTCCTCCATGAGGTCGCCCGCTTCGGACTGGGAACGGACCGAGAGGTCGACGTTCTCGTGGAGCCTCTCGGCCAAGTCATTGAAAGACGCGCGGAGGCCGTCGGTGGCGATCAGCACACCGACGGTAAGGGCCACCCCGATCACCACCGCCAGCGTGGTCATCGCAAACCGGACCTTGGCGCCCGCGATGCCGCGGACGCTGAAGCGTAGCAAGGTCATCGGACCGCTACCGAATCAGGACGCACCGGCGTGGGGGATACCCCTGACATGGCCCGACATCAATCATCCATGTCCTCCATGAATTCCAGGACTTCGTCCATCGTGGCCCCCCCGGGTGTGCTCCGGACGAAGTGGCCCACTTGCAGGATCTTGATGTAGTCGAGCATCTCCACGGCGGTGGGGTTGAGCATCTCGCCTCGGAGGCTCCCGTCACCCAAAAACACTGCCCGATCGGCGTAGGACGCCGCCTTGACGTCGTGGGTGACCATCACGACGGTCCGGCCCAGATCGTCCACCGCTTGGCGCATGAACCGCATGACATCGGTTCCAGACCGGGAGTCAAGATTGCCGCTGGGCTCATCGGCGAAGATGATCTCCGCCTTGCTGGCCAGCGCCCTTGACAACGCCACCCGCTGCTGCTGGCCGCCGGACAGCTCGTTGGGCCGGTGGGCCAAACGGTCGCCCAGGCCCATCGTGGCGATCACGCTGTCCACCCACTCCCGGTCGGGCTCACGCCGGGCCAGGTCCATTGGCAAGGTGATGTTCTCAATGGCGGTCAGCGTGGGAACCAGGTTGAAAGCCTGGAAGACGAACCCCAGCCGGTCGCGGCGCAGCCTGGTCAGCTCTCTGTCGGAGAGGGTGCTCAGATCGGTGTCGCCGATGAAGGCCTGGCCCTCGGTGAGGTCGTCGAGAGCGGCCATGCAGTGCATGAGCGTGGACTTGCCCGACCCCGACGGGCCCATGATCGCGGTGAAGCACCCTCTCTCGAAAGTGATGTCCACATTGTCGAGGGCTCGGACCTCGGTCTCGCCCGATCCGTAGATCTTGACCGCGCCCACCACCCGGGCAGCAGCAACGGACTCCGCGGGCTGGGTGGCCGCGTCACTCATGGCATCCGACGGGCGACGACCACCGTGCAGGGTCCTGGTCTGGGTGCGGTCTGTCATTGGGCATTGTTGACGGTGAGGGCGCAGGTGCCGGTCCATGCCTCGTCGGCGTCGGCGTCGACGAGGCAGCAGCCGTCGGCGTCGGTGGACACGATCCTGCCCCGCGAGTCGTACACACCGCCCAGCCGCGGGTCGTCTAGCGCGTCCGATCCTGTGCCCTCCACGGTGATGGCATACTCCGCGCCGCCCACCAGCCACGCCTGGAACCAATCCCGGTCGTCGCGGAAGTCGATCTCGCCGTCCTCGGACTCGCCCACCAGCACCGACCCCAACGTCGAGTCGTCACCCGGGTAGTCGTCCGGCGGCGGCGGCGCGTTGCCCACCTTGCTCACCGACAACCGATACGTGCCCACGCCATTGGGCCCCCTATCGACGACAGCGCCCGCGGTCAGGTCACAGGTGTCCGACACCAGCGGCGCGAACTCCACCTCTGCCTCCAGATCGCCCGACCAGCTGTTGCCGCCAGATGTGCCCGCTAACCGTATCCCGTGCTGGTCGTAGATCCTGAGGATCTTCGGATCCCACAGCGTCACCCCCGTCACCGGGCCGAACCCGATCGACACGCCAGTCTGATTGAACCGGTACGTCTTGTTCGCTGCCAGATCCACCGCGAACCAATCCGAGTCGCCGTCGACCTCGAAGTTGCCCCGCTTCGAGCCCGGGACGCTCAGCGAGCACGCCGACGCCGCGTCCTGGCCGCAGTCGTCGGGAACACCGTCGGTCACATCGTCCGCGAACAGGTTGTACGTGCCCCCCTGCCAGTCGTTCTGGACACCGACTGACGTGTGTCTGACGTGATGTCGCTTCGGCTGGGGGATTCAGCCCGCATGTTCGGGTCCTCGGGGTGGGTGGTTTCGATGGTAGGCGATGCGTTGTCGGCGGGCTCGGGCGAGGCCGTCGCGTCGGGCGGCTCGGATGGTGTCTCCTTGGCCGCGGTGTTCTTGGTCGGGGGTGAGGTAGCCGATGCCGGCGTGCAGTCGGATGGTGTTGCAGCGCTCGCGTTGGATTTCGAGCTCGGCGCGGAGCACGTCGATGTCGTCGATGAGTTCGAGGTGGGGCTGTTCGGTCTTGAGGTGCCCGAACAGGCTCTCGATCCAGGCTTGGCCGGTCGGGGTGCCGGGCCGGCCGTAGTGGGTGGCGAGCCAGCACAGCGCCATGAACTCCCGTGTCGTCCCCGAGCGCATCTGAGGGCCGTTGTCCGACATCACCAAAAGCACCGGCACTCCGTCGGAGTCGGGGTCCCATGGGGTGCTTTGGGGGTTGCGCTGTTCGATGACGTCATCGAGGCCTTCTGCGCGCAGTGCCCGGTTGAACACAGCCTGGACCTCGATGCTGGTCTCATCGGCCGAAGTGACGTCGGCGATCGGTTTGCGGGAGATCACGTCGCAGATCACCGTGGTGGCCGCCCCGGCTCGGGTCCAATGCGTCGTGTCGCAGGTCCAGATCCGGTTCGGGGCTTGCTCGACCCACGCCGGCCACGGCCTGCGAGGCGAGCGTGCATGCCGCTTGGGACCGCGAAAGCGCAGGTCGCGGCGCTCGAGCACCCGTCGCACGCCCGACGGGTCGGCCCAGAACCGACCCAGCCACGACCCCCGGTGAGCGAGCTTGCGATGCGATGAGTCGATGTCGCCCCACTCGTTGAACACCGCCACGATCCCGTCTTGCTCATCGGGGGTGAGCCCGTGGACCGCGCCCCCGACCGGCGCCGCGTCGTCGAGGCCCTCACCGCTCGCGACGCGGCCACGCCACCGCTCGAGGCGGCGCTGGGACAGCTCCAGGCGCACGCACGCCGCCCGGGTGCTCCACCCGGCCGCCTCGGCACACACGACCAAATCCATCAGCGCTGTCTTGGCGGCCGCATCCACCCGACGCGGGACCCGGCCACTCAGCCCCAACGCTCTTTTCCCTCCGCCAACGTCAACCTCACCGCCATCTCGGCCAACGCTGTGCGCAGACGCTCGACCTCGGCCCCCGCCGCCTCGGCCTCCACATCTCGCTGCTTGTCCCGCCGGCCCGGACGCGACCGCGCCAGCACATCGAGCGCGCCCTGCCGCGCCACCTCGCGCAGCTTCGCTGCCGTCGACCGGTCCACACGCGCCCGATCGGCCGCCTCGCTCACCGTGGTCTCCCCACGCACGAGCACGAGCAGCATCCAGATCCTCAACGCCCGGTCAAGAACCCTCCCATGCAGGCTGAAACCAACCGCCACCAGCGACACAAAGTCAGACGCAACACATCCCCGATGGGGAGAAGGGCGCGTTGTTGCGCCGGGAGGGCTTGTATTGGTCGTTGATCTCGGAGTGGCGCAAGCAGGCTGCTCGTACTTCTCCTGCGGCGCCAAGAACCGCTTCCTCTTCACACCAGGCTCGATACTCAACAGAACCCCTCAACGCCCGGTCAAGAACCCTCCCATGCAGGCTGAAACCAACCGCCACCAGCGACACAAACTCAGCCGCAACACATCCCCGATGGGGAGAAGGGCGCGTTGTTGCGCCGGGAGGGCTTGTATTGGTCGTTGATCTCGGAGTGGCGCAAGCAGGCTGCTGCTGGCGCGGTCGAGGGGCTCAGCAACAAGCGCGGCCGGTCCGGTCCCGACGCCGTCCCCGGGATCATCGCATTGCCGCGTTGGAGGCCGACAATGAGCGTGGCCGGCAGCGTCTGGGGACCGCCGAGAAGGTGATCGAGGCGCAGGGAAAAGTCTCGGCGCTCTCCGAAGAGCTCTCCAAGAGCGCGGACACCGATCCGAGGTCGAAGCCGTGATCGCGCCCGCCGTTGCTGAGCTCGAAGCGCACATGGCGACAACGGCGGCGTGTGCTGTGCTGGGCGTCGGGACTCGGTGCGCGATGTGGAGCTGGAACAGGCTCGGGCCGAGGCGGAGCGTCTTCGTGCGGCGTTGGCGGAGATGGCGGTGCGGCTGACGCTGTTGGAGGGAAAAGGGCATTGGGGCTGAGCGGCCGGGTCCCTGCCAGGGTGGACGCGGCCGACAAGGCAGCACTGCTGGGCCTGGTCGGGCGCGCTGAGGCCGCGGGATGGAGCACCGGTGCTGCATGCGGGGGCTTGGAGCTGTCGGTGCGTCGCGTCCAGGCCGGTCCCGGGCGACGCAGTGCCGGCGACGCCGACCCGAACCGGACTCGGCCGCGGTCATCGAGCGGCGCCGGGCAGCCCATCCCCGAGCGCTCAGCGACGACGAGCGGGCCGAGGTGCTCGAGGTCTTGCACTCGGACCGGTTCGTGGACGAGTCCCCGACCACGGTGTGGGCGACCCTGCTCGACGAGGGCCGCTACTTGGCGTCACCAGCCACGATGTACCGGCTCCTGCGAGCCGCCCATGGCACCGTGATCGAGCGCCGCCGCCAGGCCGCCCACCCTCCGAGGTCCCGCCCCGAGCTCGCCGCGCAGGCCCCCAACGACATCTGGTCATGGGACATCACCGGGCTGCGCGGCCCCGCCAACGGAACTTCTTCTGCGTCTGCGTGCTGTTGGACCTGTTCTCGCGCTACGTGCCGGGCTGGATGCTCGCCACCGTCGAGAACGCCCAGCTCGCCCGCCGCCTCATCGACGAGACCGTCGCCCGCCACGACGTCGACCCCAAGGCGTTGACGATCCATTCCGACCGAGGCGTCCCCGCCGCGAAACCAGTCGCTCAGCTGCTCGCCACCCTGGAGATCACCAGATCGGTGACCCGGCCCCGCACCCCCAACGACAACCCGTACTCCGAATCGCAGTTCCGCACCATGAAATACCGGCCACAGTTCCCCGGCAGGTTCGCCGGCATCGACGACGCCCGAGCCTTCAGCGTCGGCTTCTTCGCGATGGCACAACTACCAGCACCGCCACTCCGGCATCGGCTACCGCACTCCCGCCAGCGTCTACCACCGCACCGCCGCCGAGATCCGCCAACACCGCACCCAAGTCCTGAACCAGGCGTTCGCCGCCCACCCCGAACGCTTCGTCGCAGGCCGGCCAACCCCAACCGAACTCCCCGAGATCGTCTACATCAACCCACCCAAGAAGACCACCAGCACCCACCAAATCACCAACAAACTTGTGTCACCAAGGTTGACAGGCGCCGCGGCGCTCCAAGGCGGAGATCGACCTGCCAGTCGTCGCTGCCGGTGCTCCAGGCGCGCTCAACGACGGTGTCGTAGTTCAGCGTGGTCAGATGAGAACGCTCGCGGTCGACGAACTCCAAAAACTCGGACAGCCACTCAGCAGGATTCGGCTCGCGCACGATCTGAAGCTCGATGTCGCTGATGTGCTTCGCGATCCACTGTGTCGCTCGCTGGAACACTCCGTGAGCGGAACTGTTCTCTGAGTCGCTGCAGTAGGGCTGCGGAACGGCCGCCGAATCGAACCACGACTCCAGGTCGTCGAAACGCTCGATGCCTGACTCGACCGAAAACGGCCAGTCCTCGTCAAGCGCGGCTTCCTTGAGGCCCACCAACATCTCAGCGGTGGTCGGCATCCGCGGGTCGACCGCCTTCGAGAAGCCCGCCCCCAGCAGGAAGGTGAACCCGCTGCGTTGTTGAGATCGTGCAGCCTGCCTTGTCATGTGAGTACCTCCATGAGCACCTCGACCCAGCGGTGCTTTCTGACACTGCTTGGACAGCATCCCGCGGCCATGGCCATCGGCACACGACCCGCTCGTCGGACGGCAGGTGTCCGCTGGCGAGGACGTCCGGCTGGCCTTCAGGAGCGGCGAGGCAGCCGTGAGCCGCGGCGTCTTGCTGCGCGAGCGTCCCCGGACTGGTCACTTGTGGGTTGGCGCTGCTGAGCGGCCGACCTCGGTCGGCACTACGACAGTCGTTTGATGCTCAGCTGGTAGTGACCCCCTTCGAGCGACAATTTGTGGCCTTTGAACATGTCCGTGGCCCTGTATTCGCTGCTGTGCCCGCTCAAGTTGATGTTGTAGAGGTTCGTTATGCCGGCCACGACGATGTAGTAGTCGCCGGTCGTGGGAACTGTGAATTCCAGGCGTTTTGTGAAGGGAACTTGGGTGCCCGGCACGATTGACAGGCCGTTGTCTCGCACCACTCCCATCAGCTGCAGACCTGACGGGAAGCTTCTGTGCACGCGCGGATTGCGGGAGATGATTTGGTCGAATATTTCTCGGCTTTCCAGGGTGATCTCGTATCTTCTGCCGCTTCTCAGATATGTATCGAACCAGTCGTGATCGTTCTCCGCCCCGATCCCAAGACGGTCGCCAAACCCAGCCTCCCTGTACTCGCGGCTCTTCCAGGTTTGGATGACGCCGCCGACGGAAGCGCCGCTGAATCCCGGATCGTAGAATACGAATGATGTTGTATCCCCTGGCGTGTTGGGCTCGTCTTGACGGGATCCAAGATTCCCGCTGCCTCGCACTGAGTACTGTTGGGGGTCCGTAAAGAGCTGAGTTCGACTCACTCTGTACAAGTTGACCGCGTAGCTGCCCGTCAGGGCCAGTTCACTGCCGACACCCACGAAGTACTCGCGGCTGCGCCCCGGGGTCAGCGTCATCACAGCATCGACGAACGCACCGTTCGGGTAGTGGGGTTGCAGGGGCCGGATGTGCTCCGCACTTGCCTGATCAATTTCGCCCTGCCGGTTCAGGGACAATCGCCTGAAGTAGTCCACGTAGCCGATCCCAGCCCTGCGCAATCCTTGGTCCCGGTTGGCGGTGAAGGGAATCTTTGTGCCGCTGCCGGTGTACAAGCCCACGATCTGCGGGTCTTTCACCGCGTGGGCTTGGGTGTTGTCTCCGAAGACTTCGCTCGTGACGGCGATCACGTACTCGTTGCCGACGAGCAGCGTGGGCGTTCTGTACCAGTCGACGTCCTGGCTGCGTTCGATGTTGCCTTCCGCACGGAATACCGGCCTTTCGATGTTGGTGTATCCAACAGCGCCGCCGGCTTCCTCGAATGCGCAGGTGGTGTTCGTGCCGGCCCTGCAGTCGTCGGCCTTGGGGGCGACGGTGACGGTGTAGGTGCCCGTCGCGCCGCCGCTGCCGCCGACTTCGACGTAGATCGTGATCACCCGCTTGTAACGGGTGGGGCTGCCCTCGGTGGTGTCGAGGCTGCCGGACGACCCGGGGTTCAGTGCGTACGCGGTGTTGATGTCGACGGTGGTCGCCGCAGGGGATAAGACAATCAATTCGAGGTTGGGGTGGTGCCACTTGAGTTGGGCCGTGCTGCCCAGCTTGGCGTCGCCGCTGCCGCCGTCCACGGTCGCGGTGTACATGGTGTTGGTCGCCAGTCGCATCTTGAACACGTCGACGTCGCCCGCCGTCTCGATGCTGCCGCTCTTGGGCGTGCCGATCGCGATCGTGCAGCTCGTTCCCGTGCCGCTGGAGCAGTCGTCCGAGTTCTGCCTCGGGGTTACGCCGGTCTTCGGGGTGATGGTGGATCGAGGCCCCCTCGCCGATCTCTGAGGGGCACCTGTCTCCGCGGTGCTGGAGTCATCCCCCGAATCGCCAGTCTCCTTAGTCTCCTCAGAGCCACCTGAGTCATCGGAGTCCTCGGTTGCGCCAGAGTCGACGGGAGCATCGTCGGGCTGGGCGGGTGTGTCGACGTTGAGATAGCCGGACTGGTCGCTGAGCCCTTGGGCGTTGCGGGCCTTGACGCGGTAGACGTACCTGGTGGAAGGACTCGTCTGGGTGTCGGTGTAGGACGCGTCGGCCGACCCGGTGTCGTCGACGACGACTTCGAACTCGGGCGCGCCGCTGCCGTCTCCATAGTCGTCGCCGTCGCGGTTGCGCCTGAGCACCTGATAGCCCGTGATCGAGGAATCGACGGGGTCGTCCCAGCTCAACGTGACGCTGTCATGGGAAACCGAATCGTCGCTCAGACCCGTCGGACTGGCCGGCACGGTGACTGCCGGAGGCGGATCGTTGGCGCTGTCGGGTCCCGGGATGCGGGCCTCGATCTCGTCGGCGTTGGTCAGGGGCTGGTCGTCGGAGGTGCAGATCGCGCCGAGATCCTCACATGACGCGGTGACTCTCAAGGTGACGATGACGTTCTCGCCGGTGGGGTCGCCGTTGTCGTCGACCGAGGGCGCGATGGTGATGTTCCAGCGGTCGTCGTGGCCGGCGGCCACGCGGCTCGCCGACGCGACGGTGCCGCCGGCGACCAAGAGCGCGTCGTCGCGCAGAGTCTCATAGCTCAAAAGAGGCTCGACGGTGAACTTCAGAGTGAGGCTGAACTCGGTGCCGTCGTGGGAGGTGGGCACGTCCTCGAACAAAGCGGTCAACGGCGTGGTGCCGTGCGCGCCCGGAGCCGTCAGCATCGCCGCGACCAGAGCCAGCACCAGCGCAACCGCGAAGCGCCGCCGGCCGGTCCCACGGCACGCCCGCGTACTCACATCGGTCCGGGCTCCGGCGTGGGTGGGCTTGCGGCGCTCAACGAGGGGCCAAGGGGGATTCACCATTCATCTCTCCAGAAATACCGAAAAGGGCTTAGGACGCCCTGAGAATGTAACAGCATGTCACTCAGGCGTAACATACTGTTACTCTGAAGTGGCGGCGAGGTTCCTCTCGACTGTTCCGCGGCCGGCACCGCATGCTCCCCAGACATCGGGCTCGACCGCAAGAGTGGTGAAGCTGAAACGGTGGTTGGCGACAGCTTCGTAGGCCTTCAAGCGTCGCGGGTTCCAGCGGGAGAGGTCACCCGCCATCTCGGTGGCT
The DNA here is from genome assembly GCF_965237655.1 of Candidatus Poriferisodalis sp. Lineage (GTDB taxonomy): Bacteria > Actinomycetota > Acidimicrobiia > Acidimicrobiales > Poriferisodalaceae > Poriferisodalis. Next base: position 1,605,323 of record NZ_CBDEGB010000001.1, on the reverse strand, counting down.
CCGATGACTGCCGCCTCGGGCGTTTGCGCGACATACCGATCCGCGTCTGCGGGGGAGGCGCAGGAATCGAGCAACGCCTCGATCAGGGCGCGCCGGCGATCAGGACCGGGCTGGTGCCAGTGCGGTATGCCGTGAGCGGGCAGCGTGGTCGTCACCGTGCCAGCAGCAATGGCGGGCAGCTGTCGTGTGAGGCGCCAGTCCGCGTCGTCGGCGGCCGCGAGCTCGGCCGGTGCGGGGGTCCGGTCTCGCGACGACGGCCGCCGGGCAGCCGCCGGCCGACATGCGCTCCACAAAGACGACATCCCGACCCGTGCCGCCCACCGTTGTCGATGGCCAAGCCCGAGGGGGTGTTGCGCAAGGAGTCGGCGCCCAGTTAAGCGAAAGCCAATGTCGCGACGAATACGCCGACCTCATGACCGTGACTCACATGGGCTGCCTCATCCCCACCGCGATGGAGATCCCCGACATTGAGATCGTCCGCCTCGTGACACTCACTGATGGCGAGAACGATGCCGCGGGGCAGGTGAGGGAGCGATGATCGGGGCACCCGCCGCACTCAGGAACGCTGTGTCCGACGCGCTCGTGGGAGAGGTCGCCGAGCAGTGGCTGCCGCCCTTCGGGATTCTCGAACACGCGGGCGTCGTCGAACGCCGAAACCGTGCTTTGCGGCGGACCCAGTCGACTTGCGTCCCGAGCCCGTCCCGAACTGTCACGCAGCTGCCGGCGCCAACGCGTCAAGTGTGACCCGGGACAGCACACGGATTCGTGCCAGCAGGTGCGGCAGCAATCTCGGCGGAAGTCGCACCGGATATCCGGCTCCTCGTCCACTGCCGCCCGGAGTCAAGCAAGCTGACCGCGCGAGACCCACGGCACACCGCTCCGACAATCCCTCAGGGTGGCTCAGGTCATCAGCGGGAACTACGTGCGGGCGGCCCGGCCAGTGGCGTGACGATCGTGTCGAAGTAGTTGTGCACGAGTTCCTCCAGGTATTCGAGCCGCTTCTGCAATGCGACCGGTCCGCGGCCGAGGATCTCACGCTTGATCGCGAATCGACCAAGCACGCCCATCACCACTCCCGTGAGGGCCACGAGCCGCTCGGCGGCCTCATCATCAAGGGCATCGTCCGCGAACGTCACGTCTAGGTTGAAGGCCTCACGCGAGCGAGACGTATAACGACGCTGGTGTTCCTCGCCGATGCTGCGGAACGGCCTGTAGCTGTCCAACAGCGTGAGGTACCGGTGGGCATCGCTGTTGTGCTCGAAATGCGTGATCAGCGACCCGAGCGCGGCCCTGGCGGCCTCGACTGGCCCCGCTCCCGCGGGCACTGCCCCCCGGGCCTTGGTAGCCAGCTTCGTGATCATCCGCCCGGCAACCTCGAAGGCCAACTCGTCGCGCCCCTCGAAGTAGCGATAGAACGTGGTCCGAGTCACGCCGACGTGCCGAGCAATGTCGATGACGGTCGTGGCCGCGATGCCGCGCTCAAGAAACAACGCCTCGGCCGCATCGATGATCTCGGATCTGCGACTCGAAGATTCGCCCGCACGCTCGGCGCGATGTCGCGCAAGACCACCGCGTTCGGCCATGCTTCTCGCCTCGCCCCTCCATAACAGAATACCTCAACCGCCGACCCGCATGTGGGGGCCGGAAGGGACGTGCGCGTATTTCAATCAACTTCCGTTACCACAGGTCAGTGACCTGCTTAGAGGCTGCGCCAATAGGTGACGGCGCTTTCGGCGCATCTTGCGGAAGCCGTGAATGGCGTCAGCGAACCCGCAGGTCAGGGCGTTGCAAGCCCCGCGGTTAAGTCGAGCGCTTCCGCAGGTCAGCGCCTATTGGCGCAGCCTCTAAGTCTCTTTTCATTTTTCCCGCGTCCATCTAAAGGTGGTTTCTTGTGCAGCCAAACGGATTTCGAGTTTACCGGGATTGCCGTGGCCAATTGACGTGGACATATAGGTTGGTCGCGAGGTGATGGGTTGAGCCTCCTGTGCGAGCGTGGTGTTTGAGAGAACAACCACGACGACTGGAGGCTCGATGTCTCACGCCAATGCTCGCTTGACGCCCGCTGGGCGTCGGTTGTCGGTCCAACAAATCGAGCCGGCACGACTCAACCGACGCTGAAGCTGCCGCGGAGGCTCCAAGGCTCGCCGCGCGAGCCAACGAAACCCGCGCGAGCCCTGCCGGAGCAAGACCGCACCACCGACAGCGTCGAAGCCTGCTGGGACACGCGCTATAGGGGACCAGCGGTTGATGACAGACTGCCGCAGAAGGCCGAGCACTACTGCAGCAGAGGCAAGCCTCACAGCGTCTGGGGCTCACCACGCTGGGCGAGTCCCAGACTGAGGGCCTCAAGCGCGTCGATTGTCTTGCTGGCGTAGTTTCGAGCCGGGAAGCGGCTCGCTGCTGCGATGACAGCGTCGAGACGTTGCTGAATCGGGCATCTCGAATGGGGCGCTCCCATTCGCAACGCGCACAGACCTTCTGTAGGACGGCCTCCGATCAAATTGGACCGGTACGTTCGTCTCGATAAGGTACCAAGCGGACGAGCCAAGTTTGCAAGCGGCTATTGCGACCGCCAGTACCATTTGCACGGTGAGTGCCTCGCCGGGGGGCTGGATTAGTTTGCGTGGGAGGATAAAGGTTGATGACTCGAATCCACGACGAGTGCTTCAAATACGCTAGCGCAAACCAATACGTCCTGGTCCGGTACGCTCAGGGAGATTGGCAAACTCGCGATGCGGAATTGATGCTGTATCTAGGGGTTCCTAGGAAACCGCCTCTAGTGGGTGTAGGACTGACTGAGCGGGCCGTCAACTGCCTGCGGAGTGTGGATCGGGAAACCCGAAATGTCACCCCTACTATCTCACGCGCAGGGGCAATGATGCGGGTCGCTGTTGGCAGAGACGACATCCCTTGTGCTGCCTTCGTGCCAGGTGACGATGCTCCCGAGTTACAGGCCTATTTGCGTTGGCCCGAATCTGTCACCCATCCTGCTTTTTCACAGGCACTGCTGGACTTCAAGGGCGGTATACTGCCCACGCGCGACGCAGGCTCCTCCCGTATGGTTCTCATCGTGAAAACGAAGAGAGAAATCGCTGTAACAGCTCGGTTGCGAAGATTTTTCCGCTTTTACCTGGCCCCTCTGCGCGCTGGTGATGTGGACACTTTCGGTTTGATTTCAGCTTTCTTCGATAACCACGATGAACCGCTTGTAATCCGGACACCGCTCTTCGACGATGAGTTGACCCACAATTTCTTGCAAGTGCTGTCGTCGGACTCGTTCGACATATACTTCTTTGACGAATACAATCGGATTTTAGTTGGCTTCCGTGCCGAGAACCCGGATGCCGCTCGCTTTCGACACTATGTGAACACGATCCGATTCGTGCCGGGTACCCTGGAGTTCGCCCGTCAGTTCGACGACGACATGATCTTGTGGTTTGGGACTCGGTCAACAGCCGAAGACGATGCCTCCCTCAGAATCAACCTGCTTGAGATGCCGACTGTTGACAACTTGCAGGAACAAGGCCAGGACTCTCCGGGCGATTTGAATGAACCTGACATTGAGATAGGGCTGCATCGGGCCTTCAACCATGACGATGTCTTCCGGAACCCAGTACGAGCAGACAACGGACGAGAATTCGTGGACGTGCTTGTGGCCACTAAAGGGACTGTGCTGCTGATTCAGGCCAAGGACAGCCCGGTCACCGAGGCGAGCCTTGAACGTAGCATTGATCGCAAGAAGGCCACTACCGACAAGCATGTCAAGAAGGCTGCCGCCCAACTGAAGGGATCGATCAACCACCTCCGATCTGGCAGCTCGATCGACATCATCACAGATGGGCAACCCTGCGAACTCTCCAGTTCCGGTCGCGAGGTCTTCGGCCTCGTGATCGTCAAGGAACTATTTGGTCCGGAACGGTCGGCCTGCAGTCGACTAGTCCTCTCCGTTTTCGAAAAGACTGACGTTCCCTGTCTACTTCTTGACTACATGGAGTTCCAAGAGCTGACGCACTTCCGACCCACCGAGGAGAGTCTCGTGGGCACGCTTAAGCAAATGTTCGCAGCCGCACGCGAGCATGGTTTGTTCCCGCGCTCACGCTTTGGCTTGGTTGCGGATGGGCCGACGATGCACTCGCTACCGGACGTTGCCGCCAGCTGGCGAAATTCGCCTCCGTCAGCGTCGGGGACTGCCGCAACTGCGGGTTGAGCCTTCCAAGACTAACTACATCTCGAAGATGTCTCCGTGCATCGTCAAGTTGGTGGGGAGGGAACCTTAGGCAACGGAATCGGCAACTGGTTAGAACTCCAAAACGAGCTTCAAGGTGAAGGTTCTAGATGTCGCTTCGCGTGAGGTTGTGCGCGCTATACGGATGGGTCACCAACAGCCTGTGGTGTCGGTGACAATTGTGCTCGCGGAACCTGCGGTGGCGGCGAACCCTTCGGTCCGTTCTCGATCGGAACACTCGCGCGTGAAGGAACTCCTCGTCTTGGTGCCTCAATCTGACGCCGCGAGTGTTGCGTTTTGGCCTGTCGGGTACCCAAGCTCGAATCCAGCGTGGGTAGGACTGTGTGGAGGGCGATACCCTCTCTGACCTGCGAGTTCGCGATTTCGTTTGTGGAGTTCAGCGTGTCGATTTGTGGAGCTCAGGGTCACTGCCAGATTTGTAGGGTCTGACCTGCAGAAACTATCTGGCCGGGACCCCACGCCGGGCTTCTGGCACGGCTGGTCAACCTCGACCATCGCGTCCGGGTTCATCTTTATCGCGCTCAGGATGAGCCGCTGAGCGTCGTGGCTCGGTGTGAACTTGCCGTCGTAGTCGCTCTTGACGACATGCGGCGCTCTGGTGCTGGCGCCTCGGTGAGCGAGGTAACGCCCGTATGGGTTCAGTGGCCGTTCGGGGGTCAGGTTGCTTGGATCACTTGGGCGTCGTGTCCGTTGGAGGCACCGTCTCGCATTCGTCGCGTGTTCTCGGATTCGTGCCATTCGGCTGCTTCTGGCGTGTCGGTGAACTCGGTCACAACAGCCAGTCCGTCTTCTGCGTTGAGGGCATCATGGACTTCTTGCGGAGTCGCATAGAAGAACTCTCTGAGCCTTCGTCTTTTTTTGGGATTCGGGCTGCTGGGCTCGGCGGGGTCAGGTTAGTAGCAGGCCGCGGGCTTCGAAGTTGGCGTAGTTGGTGAAGCCGTGGGCTCGGCGTCGCAGGACTTGGAGCAGGTTGTTCGTTCCCTCGATGCGTCCGTTGCTGGGCCGTCCTGTGTGGTGCCAGTCGAGGATCTGGGCATGCCAGGCGAGGAACGTGTCGACGGTGTCGCTGAACTCGGGTATCTGGCCGGTGCTGTAGATGTCCGCGAACCGGTCCAGGGCTGCCATCGCGCCGTCGTGGTCGTCGGCGAGATAGAGCTGGTGCAGCTCGCCGAGCGCTTCCGTTGGAGGCACCGTCTCGCATTCGTCGCGTGTTCTCGGATTCGTGCCATTCGGCTGCTTCTGGCGTGTCGGTGAACTCGGTCACAACAGCCAGTCCGTCTTCTGCGTTGAGGGCATCATGGACTTCTTGCGGAGTCGCATAGAAGAACTCTCTCCGCCGGTTCACGAGGTTGACGCGCTGGCCGGCGAACCGATCGTGCAGCCGTTTCTCCAAGTCCACTGCGTCTTCGGAGAAGATCATTGCGTGCAGGTCGTATCCGAAGGGAACTGAAGCGTCGCCGAGTTCCTTGACCCGGTCCATCGGATCGAGCCTGCGTGTCATGCCGATCTTGACCATGCGCTCGCCGAGTGAACCGGTGTCGGAGATCACATAGACGTGCCCGGCACGGACATTCGCGACCCGCTGTTCCACCGACTCCATTGAGACATCCAGCTCTTCCAGCTTTTCTTTCAGTTCTGCCATCTCGGCGGCCTTGGATCCGGTGTCGTCGTCTTGCTGCTGGAGCTTGCGCAGAACGCCCAGATAGTGATTGCGTTCCTTCTCCAGACGCTTCCTCTCGTTTTCCAGCTCTTTACGCGCCCTGGCCTCCTCACGCAGGCGTGCCCGTTCCTCCTTGGCCGCCTCCTTCTCTCCCTCTCTCATCTGCAGCCAATCTGCGACCAACTCCAGTTCCTTCACGCGCAGAGCGTGGTACGAACCGCTGATCGCTATTTCCATCGGCTGCGCACCGAGACGGTTGATGGCATTGCGAGACTTCTCCAGCCGCGAAATGGAAGCGTCAAGCCGGAACGGCCGCATCTTGTCCACCAGCATGTCTGCCTCATTGTTGTAGGCCCTCAGCAGCAGCCTCGACGTGTCCTTGATCATCTTGCGACCCTTGGCCTCCGAGTCGTTCACCGTCCACCTGTTCTTCGTGGTCGCGACGGCCCTGCCGTCCTTGGCGCTCGCCTTGATCTCATCACGGACGGCTTTCAGTCGGTCCTTGTACTCGTCAGAGTTCTCCATCGGATGCTGATAGTCATACACGCCGACCTCCTGCAGGATCGCCGCATCGCGCATCGCGACGACACGATCCTTCAGCTCTCGATGCTCTGCGGCCATCTGCTGGTGCTGCTCGCTCAGCGCCGCATGAGATTCCTTGAGCTGCTCATGCATGTGGAGCGCTACTTCGTAGCCGTCAGGCAGATAGCCCCGCACGGCATCAATGAAATCGAACACTCGATGCAACTCGGCTCGAAGAACTCCGATTTCGTCCTCCATGGACTTCTTGCCACCGATCCGCTTGTGGCTGACCGCTTCTGGGAGGCGAAACGTCTCAGTGCCGAATGAGAGGATGCGGTGATTCGTCATGAGGCGAGATGATGGCACATCAGAGCTAGCGGAATCTCAGTATTTCTTGATGACTGCCAGTCCTCGCCCAGACGCGAAACCGGCGAGTAAGGAACCGCTGCGTCGGATCGCCAGGAACAGGCTGGCAGACCCGACACGTTCGAGAGCAGCTGGCGGCGGGCGGCGGACAGGACCCTTGCTATCCGTCGACGGCCAACCTGGCGACGCTGCAGAAACTGTGGGCCGCGAACGGTTCAAGCTGGGGCGCGGGCTACGAGACGCAGATCGGCGTCGAGTGCGTCTGCGATCCGCTGCAGAGTGCGTGCCGTCGGACTGGTCGAGCCGCGCTCGATCCGGCTGATGTCCGCTTGGCTCATGTTGCAGCGTCGAGCCAGCTGGGCTTGGGTCAGACCGTGCTTCTCGCGCAGGTCCATGACTTGAAGCGCAATCTTGTATGCCTGCGCGAAGATCTCGCCTTGCGCCACGGCATCTGAACCAAGGCGTGCTCGGCGCGATGCGACCACTTCGTCGTATGTGGGTGGCATCAGCGACCTCCTCCTCGCGAACCAGTATAGGAAATTCGCCATATAATGTCAATCACGACGTCGCCGTTCTCGGCGTTGGCGCTCCTTGAATTGCGTCAGCAGCTTCTGCTGTGGCCGGACGGACTACGGAACGGAAGCCTGCGTAGCCAAGACGCCGACCAAGGTCTGCTGGTCGCATGGGGCGGCGTCAACCAGCCCGCCCGCAGAGAAATGCGCAGCCAGAGCTGGAATCCAAACCGGTCGGCACCCATCAGATTCGGTATTGAACAGAAGAAGACCTCGTGGTCGGCTGCGACCGACACTGTCACCCGCCTCGCGACACCCGTCAAGTGGACAGGCATCAAGGCTGCCGTCGACAAGTGCTTGAAGGGGGCTCACCTCGAGGTGTGAACCGCTCGGGCGGCGGCGCTAGGTCACTTCGGTGGTGTCGAGGGCGACGATGTCCAGACCCAGGGTGGCCGCGACGGTGTCGAGGAATTCGACGCACTTGGCGAACCATTCGATGCCGCCGGGTTGGCGTTCCCGTGAGGCCCTGCGCGGACCTGCGTGACCGGCGTCATCGAGCAACGGGTGAAACGTGCGCTCCAACTCCCGGACAACGGCCGTCGTCGACGGCTGGTGGGGCAGATACAGCCACAAGATCCGGCGCGGATCAGGAGCAGCGCTCGTGTTGGCAAACTGGTCGATGCGCGCCTGGATGTACTTCGCAGCCGACCCAACCTTGAACAGCGTTCGGTCCGGCAGCCGCTCCCGATGAGAAGTTGTCGCGCGACAATTCCTAACTGCATCGATTGAGTGGAGGATCAAGAATGACCGAAACGCCGACGTGTCCTGAATGCGAAGGCCGCGATGGTTGGCACAAGGCCGGTTGTTCTTATACCGGCGCTACGCCGCCGCCCGGTCAATCGTCGACATCCGAACCAGCAACGCGCGCAACAGATCCACTCGAGTCAGCGGCTCGCAAACCGACAACACCGCCGGAGAAACAACGCAGCGCTGTCGCCTCCGGATTCGGCGGCTGCTTCGGCGTTGGTCTCGCCGTCGTCGCCGTTGGGGTCGCGATCTTCGTGATTCTGATGTTGGTTGCCGTTGGAAGCACCCGATAGCGCTTACTCCCTTGAGCACGAGGAACCGGGCAAATCAGGCTTTTCGCGTTCTAGACGTGTCAACGTTTCGGGCCTCAATCGCCGAGATTCTCCGATCCTCACAGCAACTCATCGGTGCATCGTGCCCTAATCCGAAACGACCGGCCTCATCTTCGAGCCGCTTGCGAAATGAACGACTTGACCAGCGTGTACGCGCATGAACGCAGCTCGCAGAACATGTACCGGCACAGTGCTGAAACGAAGACACGAAGACCGATGTGGGACGAAACGCCATCACGGGCATCGAGCACCCCCACAGCGTTTCGGCTCATCGAAGTCCCGTCGACGCCAAAGCGGTCACACCGTCTCTGACCTGCACCAACACCCGCAGAACAACACCCTGACCAACCGTCAGTTCATCGTCGAGTGTGATCGACGCCGAAAACCAGTGTTGCGTTGCGTCTGATTTCGCCGCGGAGAGTTGGTTGATAAATGATCCAAGTCTGGTTGTGTTCTCGCTGACGCGTGAAGGAGCATCAGATGACGATCGGCGAGGGGCGGCGCCGACCCAAGAGGCTGTCCGCGGAGACGATGTGGGAGATCTGCTTGCAGGTCACGAGCGGAGCGGTCGCCCAGGCCGACGCTGCCCGGAGGTGGGGGGTCGATGTGTCGACGGTGATCACCATCGGTCGCACGGTGAAGGACGCGGCGCTGGCGGCGCTGGCCCGCAGGCCGGGCCGGCCGGCTGCCGAGCGGAACTGGGAGCTCGAAGAAGCCCAGGCGGAGATCGGCCGGCTCGCCGAGGCGGTCAAGGCCCAGGCGATCGAGTTGGCCATCGTGCGGGGAAAATCCGGCTGGGACTGAGCGGGCCGGTCCCCGCAGGAGTCCCCGCCGAGGCTAAAGAGCTGGTCCTCAACACCGTCGACGACGCCGTTGCCGCCGGGTTCTCACACACTTGGGCTGCGGGCGTGTGGCAGGTCTGCGACGACCGGGTGCACCGCTGGCGGGCCCGCCGGCGGGAGCTGGGCACCCTGTGCGATCTGGCCCCCGCAGGCGCGCCGGTGCACGCCTTGCTGGCCGATGAGGTCGCGGAGATCCTCGTCGTCGCCGAGGAGTGGGGGCCAATCGACCGATCACACCGCAAGCTCGCCCACCGTGGCTCCTATGTGGACAGGGTGTGGGTGGCACCCTCGACGTTGCGGCGTGTTCTCGCTGCTCACGGGCTTGTGCTGCCCGAGCGGGCACCGGCGCCGAAGCGGCCGAGGACACCGTGGCCGCACTGGCTGGTCTGGGAACCGAACCGGATCCGGGTCTGGGACGTGACCCGCTTCGGGCGGGCCCGGCGCTGTGTGCTCGCGATCGTCGACATGGTCTCGCGCTGCTGGACCGCCACGCTGGTCTCGACCGAGGAGACCTCCACCCAAGTGCGGGTCGTGTTCGACCAGGCGCTGGTGGCCCAAGGCCTCGACGAGCTGCCCGCCGACGACCGCCTCGATCTCGACGTCGACGACCCCGACCGGCCGATCCTGCTCGCCGTGTCCGACAACGGCCCGGCAATGACCAGCCACGACACCCGCGCCTGCATGGCGATGATGGCCATCGCCCAGCACCACGGCCGGCCCCGCACACCCACCGGCCAAGCCTGGATCGAGAGCTTCTTCGGCCACATCACCCACGAATGGCCCCACCTGTGCTCGATCACCGACCCGGCGCTGCCCGACACCGAGCCGGCGCGCATCCGGATCGACTACAACGAAGTCCGACTGCACGAAGCGATCGGCTGCGTCACCCCCAACGACGAACACCACCAACGAGGAGAAACGATCCGCGAGGCCCGCCGGCGGGGCCTCCAGCGAGCCCGAACACGACGGCTCGAACACAACCGCCGGACCGCTGCCAACAAACCTGAGAACACGGCATGACTTGGTTCATTTCTGAGCCGATCTCCGCGGAAGAGTCAGACACACCTCACCCAGCATCCCGCGCGCACACCCCCAACACGCGGAAATCCACACGAATTATTCAGCAGTCTCCTAGAGAGCGAACTACGCGCTACTCGCGGGATGATGGTCCGGCACCGTGAGGTGTGTACCAACCCGCGTTGCGCGTGCGGGGCGGTCGCTGAGCGGGCACCGGCCATGCAGGTCCGCACCGAAGCGCCCCTAAAACGTCGACGTGGTGACGGCGTTACTGACTCATTCGGGGCCGTCGAGTGCCCGTGCGGGTCCGAGGTGGCGATGGCCGATACCGAGATGACGGCCGACGGCGGGCCGACGTGCCGAGGGTGCGCCAGACTGGGGACGTGAATGCCCGAGTCCACATTGACGAACAGCACCTGCCGAACGGTTACTTAGTCGTCATCGAACGCAATCGGCTGCGGTTCCTCGCTCTCGTCCTGCTAGCGGTCTGCGTAGCTCTGACCGTGTTCTTGGTAGTAGCCGGTCTGCTCGACACGCGGGAGGTTCACTGCGACCGTCTCGCAAGGGGTGAGACCTGCATTGGCCGACAGTTCAGCCACTCAGCGGCCTGGTGGTGGGGGGCGGCGATCTGCGTGGCACCGATTCCCTTCCTGCTGTTGGCGCGGTTCTTGATCGACCCCTATAGGCCGGTTGTGCTCGGTTCGGGCGACAAACGCTGGAGAGCACCGAGGGAACCGGACAAGTCCGCTCCTGATCCGGGCGCGGCCATTGATGCGACAGACCGCGACAAGCTCGCGCCGTAGGGTTCGATTCCCTACCCTGCAAGTCGTGAGGGCTGCCGACGGCCGCGGAGGTTCCGCATTGCTGGGGAATAAGCGGCGTAATTCTGGCGGAAATGGCGCAATCGGCGAGCCCGATATGCACTCTGACCTGCGGGTTTGCCCCTCCGCATCACGCGACGCCACCTCCACTCGCCGCTGAGTGGCTAGTCAGCGTCGCCCTCGGCATGAGTGGCGTCGCCATCCCGCGATAGGAATGGGAGGCCGTCAGCGCGAAATGAGTGCCTGTATCTCGGGCAGCTCGAGAATCTGCTCGATCGTCGACAACGTGTAAGTGCGGCCTTGCGTCGCCAAGACGACATCGCAGAGCGCATTCGGGCGTTCGGTCCATCCCTTGCCGTCAATCAACGCGCATGCTCTCAGCCCACGTTCGTTAGCAGCCGTCACCAGGGTTCGGATTCGCGCAGCCTTGTCGTGGGCGGTGCCACCGTCTTCTGCCACCTTGGACTCGACAACAAGCGTGGGCGAGTCATCAGGAATGATGAAGTCCGGTCCCGGCCTGAGGCCAAACCGAGCTGCGGTCTCCGCGGCGCCAGCCGCTCTGCGCTTCGTCCGGTGGTACGGCACCCCGTGTGCGTCCAGCAAGTCTTGGAGCGGAATCTCCAGGACGGCATCTCCCTTGACTTCGGAATACGCGTCTTGCACCTGTCGCCAAACTCCGCCGACGTACCGCTGGAAGAGCAGCGTTGAGTAAGGAACGCCACCGGTGTGATCACGCACGCTCTGCCACCCGCTGACCGTGTCGCGCTTGTCGAGTTTGGAATGGAAATACGTCGTCACGCGTGGTGGCACAGGCAGCAGATCACGGTTCATCATCGCCAGCACCGCGCCCGCAATCGACCCGACGATTCGTCGCCTCGTAGCTGTCAGCCGTTCCGGTGGAGCGCTTCGCTCGAGACTCTTGAGCGATCCGCCGGCCACGTTCGATTCGGGATCGTGAAGACGGATGGCAACCGCCAGCTCGTTGTGCGTCAGCCCAAGGATCATGCGCAGAGGGGCCAACGCCGCTGGGCATTCAAGAAGCGTCGCTCTCAGCGATGCCTCGTCGACGCACGTGAAGTTCTCGGTGCCCACCGCAAGTGCTGCGTACGCCTCGTCGAAGGCGTCTTCGGCGAACATCAAATCGCCTCTCGGAACGAGATGAAACGAGGGACTGAGATGCGTGAGGTAGCTCTGGGTCAAGAGTTGGCGCGAAGCCTCGGCATCTTCTCCATGCTTCGCGAGCGTCACACCGACGGCTTGCAGGCGCGCTACCGGGCTCGGGTCCGAGCCCGCTGCGCGGAGTATCCGCTCTTCGGAGTCCGAGAGCGCCATGCTCAACCCGCGAGCCGCAGTTCGCCCGGCTCAGACTCGCATTGATCGCTCGCGACGCGCTGCGCTGACACCTCGACGTACTCGCGGTGCAGCTCGACCCCGCCTGCGAGACGGCCATGGCGTCGCGCTACGACGACGGTGGTCCCCGAGCCCGCGAACGGATCCACGATGAGGCCCCCACGCGGGCAAACGGCCCGGACGAAGAACGCAGCGAGCCCCTCCGGCATCACTGCCGTGTGCTGGCCCGCGGGACCCCAGTGCTGGTTGTACGTCTGGCTGGCCTCGATGACGTTGCCCGGGTCGGCGCCGCCCTTGTCGTAGGTGAATCGTCGGTCGCGGCCGAACCCGGCCTCGGTGTTTCGCCGGCCGTTCTGGTCGCGACGACGGCGGGCGATTTCTTGCTCGCTCGCCCGGTACGGCACCCGGATGCCGTCGAGGTCGAAGTACGGCTGGCTGCCCTTAGCGAAGTGGTACACGTACTCGAAGCTGTCTTTCGTTCGCGGCCCGAACCGGCCCGGAATAGCGTTGGGCTTCGACCAGATGTAGGTCTCGAGCCAGCGCCAGCCCATCCGCTGAAGCTCGAGCACCAACTCGTAGACGTAGGGGTGCCGCTGTCCTCTGAGCTCGCCGCTCGCAGCCACGCGGTTCTTGATGTTCAGCACGAACGAGCCGGTTTCTGCGGTTGCGCGCAGCATCGCTTCGGCGAACGGTGCGAACCACTCCACATAGCGATCCGGATGGATCTCGGAATAGCGCCGTGCGTTCGCGTAGGGGGGCGAGGTGAAGAAGAGATCGACGGATCCAGCCGGAAGGCACACGAGCCAATCGGCAGCGTCGCCCCACACGACGCCTTCCTCGACGAGTTGCGCCAATGCGACATCGGGGTCACGGGGGGCAGCGGGAGCTACGCCCGAAGTGTCGTCGCCTTCCACGTGGCCGACAGTAGCGACACCCAGTAACACGAACAGCGACCTGAATCACCCCGGGACCCCAAAGCCTCCACGAAACAGTGAAGATGTGCGCGGGAGCGGGCCGTCGACGTGTGACTTGTCACAAAACTGGCCCCGCATGTTGCAGGTGCCTTGCCTGGGACACGTCGACGTTGTCGGCCCGCTCTCGGACTTGCCAGCTGCGGCCGGTCCGGAACGAGCGACGTGACTTCATAGGAACCTGTGCCAACGCAAACTGGCGACATATCAACGCCGTGATACGCGAACGGACCAAGGACCGCCCCGCCAAGATGATCTGAACCGGTTCACGCCTGGGGTAGTGCGCCGCCCAACGACGAGTGCGTGGGACCGGCGCGGGGATCGCGACGGGTCCATCGTCCGGCCTCAACTGTGCTGAAGAAGTCCGACGCCATCTGGTTGAACACGCCGGGCTCCTCGAGGTTGATCCCATGACCGGTGCGCGGGGCAATCCACAGGCCGGCACGCGGCAGAACCCTCTTGAGGAAGACGTTCGTCTCGATGACCGGGTCGTCCTCATCGCCGACGGCCAACAGCACCGGAACGTCGAGCTGGCGCAGCTCAGCTTCGAAGTCGTACAGCGACGGGCGCCCGGCCTGGAAATTGCGCATCGTCAGCCCAGAGCCGACCGCCGAATGTTCTGACAGGTACTGCTTGAACTCCTCCCAGCCCCTCGGGTCTTTGTTCTGGAGCTGAACACGGGTAGCGCCAACAGCGAGCCGATCCGCGGCGACCTCCATCCCGTCGTTCATCATCGCCTCGGCGGCCGCGCGGATCTCGCTGAGGAACGCTGCCCGGGTGTCCCCGAACGCGCCGGACCCACCACTCGCGAACAGCAGGGACGTGACCCGCTCCGGATACCGCAACGCAAACATCAGCCCCGTGTAGGCACCCATGCTGAGGCCGACGATATGGGCGCGCTCGATTCCGAAGCTGTCAAGGACCGCCCGCAAGTCCTCTCTTTCGCGCTCGAATGTGTACGCCGAATCGCTCTCCGGAACATCCGACGGCGGATAGCCACGGGCGTTGTAGGTGACACATCGATGGCTTTGGCTGAACCGCCGAACCTGGCCCTCCCACGTGCGGCAGTCGGCCGCGAACTCGTGCAACCAGACGATGGGATACCCGGTGCCTGTTTCCTCCGCGTACAGCTCTACTCCGTCACCTTGTACCAGTGGCATGCCGAAACCTCCGCTTGTTCTCCCGGTCAGGATGCATCAAGCACGGCAACCGCGGCCATGAAGACCTTGCGAGACCTGAGCGACCTCCAGGCCCACCGCTTCAGCAGCGACCCAGTCTGACCGGCGGCTCAGCGGCCTACTCGGCGCGCCGTGTTCAGACTCGAGCTTCGGCTGCGTAGATCTTGTTGTATCGCTCGCGGCAGATGTAGAACTCGTCGACGCTCTGAAAAGCGTTGTGCGCAATCAGTGTGTCCAGATTGCGCCGCACCAGGCGATCAGGTGCAACGCGGGTTGCGAGCACTTGAATCGCCCCGTATCCCACGGGGCCGGTTCCCTCTGCGGTGTCTCGTCCGTGCGTCACGCCAAGCAAGTACTCGATCTCGTCGAGCACGGCGTCAAACAAGGCGTCTTCGGGAGTCCTGGGGATGAACTCGTCAGTTATCGAACGCAGTGTCATCCACAGACGAAGCGAGGCCTGGATCGGAGCTTCGTCCGGTCTCTTGAGCTGGGCGCAGTTGACCAGGTAGGTGACGCGCCCGATGCTGCCGTCTTCCTCGGCTCGCACCGTCCCGATGATCCTCGCGAGAGGGTCGATCCGATCAGCAGCAGCGGCGCCGAAAGCGACTGCGTACATCGCCAGCAGCGTGACGTGGTGCTGCAGATTGATGACCGTGCCATGGGCAGAACTGGTGTACGGAATCCGATTTGCCAGCAAGCGGACCGCATGTGCCCACGCTTTGTCGTGGTCGGCGCAGTCGGAGAAATACGAACCGGTGACGAGCAGCTTGATCAGACCAGCAGATGCATGCTCGTAGGCCCGCAAGCACTCGTCGTACCCCTCGCAATCAGCGTTTCGAACGGCGTCGATCGTTCGCATCGTCTCGTCGCTGATGGCGTCGTGGAGCTTGATGCGGCTCGCTGGATCGGCGAGAAGGCTCTTGAGTTCGGCAAGAGTGACCGTTTCGGGCTGTGACGTCACGCGTCAAACAGTACTGTGCTGCGTCCCGAATCAACCCCCGCCACACACTCCGCTTTCCTCGACCATGGCCTTGAAGAGTCTGAGTTGTTTGCCGTCCGAGAGTCGGACAGCGACGCGAAGCAGAGGCGAGACCAAGCTCCACCACAGCCCCGTGATCTGACAGTTTGCGACCAAGGTGACTCGAGCCGAACCTTCGCCGAGTTCGTGGACTTCGTATGCGTAATCCGCCGTCACGCCACCCTGGATCGAACGCAGCACCATGGACCGACCAACGTCACATTGAACGATGGTGCTCGAGCGATCAGCGCCGCGAGCACGGAATGTCAGCCTCGTCCCTTCAGCGGTTTCTCCCTCGGCCGTCATCGATTCGACTCCGGGCATCCACCGGTGGGCGTTCGGCCAATCGGTGAGGGCCTCCCACACCTGGGGAGCGGGTCTCTGAACTACTTCTTCGACTGCGAACGCTTGCGCCATGGCCTGCCCCTCGCTGCCCATCGGTTTTAGCACCGCCGATCTACGGCGCTGCAGTCAGGAACGTACGGAGATGCCCCGCCAGCGCTTCTGGCTGATCGATCGGGACCGGGCGTACAGCACTTGGTGAACGCACGAGATGAGAAGATTCCTGCTCGGGCGTGCCTTGCCGGTGGAGGCGAACGGGCGATACTGAGTTCATGACGGTCCGAGTCGACGTGCGTCCTGCGCTGCTGCAGTGGGCTCGCGCGCGCTCGGGCATCGACGATGACATCTGGGGCTCGCGCTTCCCGCGCTTCGACGCATGGATAGCGGGCGAGACCCGGCCGACACTGCGACAGCTGGAGGAGTTCGCTCGAAAGACGTACACGCCGGTCGGGTTCTTCTTCCTCGAAGAACCACCGACGGAGGACATCCCCATCCCCGACTTCCGATCGATCGGCGACGGTCGCGACGCCGCCAGCAGAGGTCGCGGCTTCTATGCGAGAGGAATTGGCGTGGACGCCCCGCGCCCGCGCCCGGTTGCGCAGCACAGACGACGCTTTGACGGCCCTGCGGGAGAACGCAGAGGCGGCGGGTGTCTTGGTCATGATCAGCGGGATCGTCGGCTCGACTGCGCTGTCGGATGTCGACCCAGCCTCGGCACGCAGGTTCGACGAGGAGCGGTGGTGTAACCGGGTGGCCGCAGAACTGCTCGTCCCCATGGAGGAGTTCGCGTCCGTATTCGACACGACGGGCGACCTTCGATCTCAGTTGCATCCGCTTGCTCAGCACTTCCGAGTGTCAACGCAGGTCGTCCTCGCCCGGATTCGGGAGATCGGGGCGCTGAGCTGGGATGAGTTCATGATCGAGTTGCGCTTCGAACAGGAGCGAATTGCGGCTCTAGAAACCAAAGGCGCCAGCGGTGGGAACTACTACACGACGAAACCAGTTCAGGTCGGAAAACGATTCGCGCGCGAACTGATTGCCAGCACCCTTGAGGGCCGAACGACGGCGAACTCCATCGGTGGTTGCAAGTGAACGGTCATGATGACCGTTGCCAACACATGCAACCGACCGATGGAGGTGTCCAGTATGGCAGCGAGGCTGAGTTTGGATGAGCGGGTGTTCATCGAGTCGTCGCTCGGGGCGGGCCCTCGCGGGAGGTCACGACGTGGTGACACATGAGACAGTCAGTGACGGCCGGCGCAAGATCAAGATTCCAAATGCGGCGATCGCGCACGGCGTCCAACCCATTAGTCCATTTCAGATGCTGCGGGCCATGGGTGCCCGATTCGTACTCGAAGCGCAAACGCGACAGCTCAGCTTTTCGAGCCTTCGTCTTTTGTTGGGATTCGGGCTGCTGGGCTCGGCGGGGTCAGGTTAGTAGTAGGCCGCGGGCTTCGAAGTTGGTGTAGTTGGTGAAGCCGTGGGCTCGGCGTCGCAGGACTTGGAGCAGGTTGTTGGTTCCCTCGATGCGGCCGTTGCTGGGCCGCCCGGCTCGGTGCCAGTCGAGGATCTGGTCGTGCCAGGCGAGGAACGTGTCGACGGTGTCGCTGAACTCGGGTATTTGGCCGGTGCTGTACAGGTCGGCGAACCGGTCGAGCGCCTCGAGGGCGCCGTCGCGGTCCTTGGCGAGGTAGAGGCCGTGCAGCTCACCCAGAGCGTCCCAGGCGAGCTTGAGCCGGGGGTGCGCAGCGAACAGCGCGTCGAGCCGTTTCTGCTCGCTGGCGCCGAGCTTGTCGGGTCGGCGCATGAGCAGGAACCTGGCTCGGAAGACTTCGGGGTCGAACGCGGGCTTTGAGCCCTCGGGTCGGCGCTGGACGTCTCGGCGCACCGCTGTGAGCCCGGCGGCGAACCATCTGATGACGTGGAAGCGGTCCAGGACGTGGCGGGCGTGGCCGAGCCGTCCCTCTATGGCTGTCTTGTAGGCCTTGGAGCCGTCGGACACCACGACCTTCACCGCTCGGCACCATCTGTGTCCTTGGGACGCCAGGAACCCCGACAGCGCCTGGGAGTTGCGGTGGGGCACCATGGCGAGCACCTCGCCGGTGTCGCCGTTCACGAGCACGGTCACATAGCGGTGTCGCTTGCGGATCGAGGTCTCGTCCACCAGCAGCACCCGGCAGCGCCGCCGGCGGCGATGATCCGCGACCAGCCCCGCCCAAGCGACCACCAACGCGTTGACCAGCTTCCAGCCCACCCCGTGACGGCGCGCTGCCGCGTTCACCGTCATCTGGCGCGCGTCGGCCACCAGCCGGCGCGCCAGACGCGCCGTGACACGGCCCTCGAACGCCGGGTGGCCCTCCGCGAACCGGCTGGCGCACGGCTCGCACACCAGCCGCCGCCGGTCCCACACCAGCATCACCGGCCGCCCCGAGATCTCCAAGTCCCTCACCCGGTTGTCTCGGCGATCATGGGTCCTGCCGCTCGGCGTCCCGCAATCAGGGCAGCGCGGGCGACGCACCGAAGACGCCACCCTCACCACCAGCCGCTCGGGCGCGTCGACCAGCACCCCCACCACCTCGACGCGCGGCAGCCACAACCGCACCGACATAACATCACGCTTCATCGAGGCCCTCCAGGGTTCGGCGTCTCACAACACCGATCCCAGCAGGGCCTCGACCCCTACAAACGGACCCTCAACCCCCAGTCATCCCAACAAAAGACGAAGGGCCAGCTTTTCTGATCTCGATGGGGTGTAGGCGCGGCGGTCGGGCGCCACGTCGCGAACGCCGCTACCGCCGACCGTCAGTGCAAGGGAGGCCGCTAGCCCACAACCCACATGCGTCGCGAGCGGCCAAGAGTCCTGCAGCTCCGTGAGTCGAGGTGCTACCCGTGGCGGGCCATCGGCAGCGCCGGCTGCCACGTCCTCTCCGGCCCCATGCGCGGTCTCATCGGCCAGCCGAACCGTTCCTTCAGTGCTTGGCTGTCTGGCGGGTGATTCAGTTCAACGAGGCCAGACAGTGCTTTCGCCTCCAGCGCGACTTCAATCATGCGTTGAGCTGCCCCACCTTCAGGCCGGTGAGAAGTCAGCACGTAGTACGGAGTCTCATCCCCGGTAAAGCGCAGCAAGAACCCAGTCAGCAGCGCTTTCTTGACGGTGTCCGTGCGGCGCATGCCGGGCCGGGTCCCTTGAAACGAACCCTTGTACTCGAAGTACACGAGTTCGCCGTTCGGCGCTTCGGCGACATCATCGACCTCGCAGCCGATGTCAGCGAACTTCTGCCTGCCGTGAAGCTCGAACCCGAGCGCGTCCAGATACGCCTTCGCTTGCAGTTCGAACGCAGTGTCCTGCCGAACTGCATCAGCCTGGAAGTCGTCGCCGGCTTCGCGGAGCATCCTCACAGCCTCGCGCGACCTGCACAAATGCGCCAATCGCATGCCGATTTCCAATTGCAGTCACAGAAACCGCACATCGAAGCAGCTCGGTAGCGTTCAGTTCAGTCCGTCGGCCCTGATCCAAGTCCATTTGGGATCTGCGATGAACTACCACCAAACCGATGTGCGGGCAGCTCGGGCTGCGATGGACAAGTACCGGAGCGGTCTCGGCGGCGAGATTGCAGCCGCACTGGCGGTCGTCGGCCTCAGGTCACGCCGAGCGCCTGCGCCGACGGCTCAGTGAGGCGGCAGCGAGACCTGTGCAGAACGGCACGATGAGGATAAAGATCCCGACGGAGAGGATCGAGAGCCAGCCCGCCACGACCAGCAACGCCGTCGCCACATAGAGAGCGCTCACGCGTCGCTCCGGGAACACGATGGCCGCAGCGATCGCGCCGAGTCCCCCGACGAGGGACCCAAAGAACACGATCCCCAAGAGCGTTGCCATCCGAACCTCCCTCAGCGCTCAACGCACGAAAGACGCAGAGCCAGCATACGACCCGCACCCATGCGGTTCGAGCCATCCGAACGACCGTCTCGGCGGTCGTCGGTTCCGGTCCGGGTCGGGTGGCGCGGAACTAGGAATTCGCCGTCAAGAACTCGCGTAGACAGGCAGTCAGCGCCTCTGGCTGGTCGATCGGGATCAGTGTTCGACTGTCGTCGATCCACACCAGCTGTGCGTCGCCCCAGTCGTTGCACACCAGCGCCACGTCGCCGCCCGTATCGGAATACCTCAGACCGGCCGCACTAGAGAATTCAACCGGCATCAGGTCTCCATCACACGAAAGACCCCGACGTACAACGATCTTCGTCAGTCTTAGACGCAGTGCGCACTCATGCCGCGCACTACGATGCGAATCGCGGTGCCCACAGACAGCTGAACACGATTGGTCCCAAACGCTTCTGAGACGGTGCCGGACACATGGTTCGCTTTCTGACGCTGCGCTTCGCTTTGATCGTGGTCACCCTCTTGGTGGTCTCGGTGGTCATTTTCGCGGTTTCGGAGGCCCTGCCGAGTGATGCCGCGGAAAGATTGATGGGGCAGTACGCCACGGAGCAGAACGTCAAGCACCTGCGCGAAGAGCTGGGATTAGATCGCTCCGCCCCTGAGCGATACGGAAAATGGATCTGGGGCGCAGTGCGAGGCGATCTGGGCACCTCCTTGATACAGCGACAGCCAATAACAGGGATTGTGGGTCATCGTCTCTTACCTTCGATATATCTTGCTGTATCTGCGTTGCTGATTGCGGTCCCATCGGCAGTGCTGGTGGGCATATGGGCCGGGGTGCGTCCCAACAGCAAGGGCGACCGCGCAGTGACCCTGATCGGCATGATCGGCATTTCGCTGCCCGAGTTCGTGACCGGACTGTTCCTCACCATCATCGTCGCGTTAAAGCTTGGCTGGTTGCCGACTACCAGCGCCATACCCCGCGGCGAGACTCCGCTGACGAAGCCAGAAATCCTGATCTTGCCAACCCTCACCCTGACCATTGCGCTCTTTGCCTACATCATGCGTATGACGCGAGCCAGCATGATCGAGACGATGGACAGCCACTATGTGCGGTCGGCGACCCTGAAGGGACTCTCGAGAAAAAGGATCATATTCCGGCACGCCGTTCCCAACGCGATGCTGCCCACGATTACTGTCGTCGCAACCACCGTCGGATGGCTCCTGGGCGGCCTCATTATCGTCGAGAACGTCTTTGCTTATCCAGGCCTGGGTCAGCTGTTGTTGAATTCAATCCAGACCCGTGACGGTCCTCTGTTGCAGGCCTGCGCTCTCCTCATTGCAGTGGCGTATACCTTCAGCAACCTCTTTGCAGACATCAGCTATCGGATCCTAGATCCGCGCATACGGTTGACCTGATTGTGATGTGGCAGGACACGAGCGGGCCGCAAACTGAAGTGCCCGGCACCGTTCGGCACGCGCGATCGGCGATCGGTCGGGGGATCCGCACCTTCTTGCGACTTTCTCTCTCCACGACGGCTGGACGCATCGGATTGCCCATCGTCATATTCCATATATTGCTGGCGATTCTTGGCCCAATCGTGGCCCCATATTCGACTTCCGAGTTTCATGTGCCTCCGGACTTTCCCGCAACGCATCGCCTTGCGGGGCCGAACTGGACGTATCTGTTCGGGAGCGACCATTTCGGGCGCGACGTCTTCAGCCGCGTGCTGTCCGGCGGGGGCTCTCTGATCCTCCTTTCTCTCGCTGGTGCGCTGCTGGGTCTGTTCTGGGGCACGTTGATCGGGATGAGCAGCGGCTACAAGGGCGGCCGCGTGGACCAGGTGGTGATGCGCGTCATGGACGGGATGATGGCGTTCCCGGCGCTGCTGCTGGCCCTGTTGATGCTGACAACCCTGGGTGCTCGAGACGCCCCCTGGCGGTGGCTCGAGGCCTACTGGCAGGGCTCGCTGATCGTCGTCACCATCGGTCTCGTCTTCGCTCCCTCTGCGGCGCGGGTCATGCGAAGTGTCACTCTGCAGGCCAAGAACCTGGAGTTCGTGATGAGCGCCCGTCTGCGGGGCGAGTCGGCGACCTACATCGTCTTCAGGGAAATCCTGCCTCATGCAATGCCGGCGCTCGGCGTGGAGTTCGCGGTGCGGCTCAGCTACTCGATCTTGCTGGTGTCCTCCCTGGGGTTCCTGGGTCTGGGAGTCCAACCGCCTTCGCCGGATTGGGGCCTCATGATCGCGGAGGGCAGACAGTTCATCGGCAGCGCGCCATGGATCACGCTGGCGCCGGCAGGCGCGGTCGCCACGTTGGTGGTGGGCGTCAATCTGCTGACCGATGGCATCAAGCACGCCCGCGGGATTCCCCGAGAGGTCGTCGGATGAGCAGCAACGCATTCGGTGGAGCGCCGTTGCTCCAGGTGGAGCAACTGGGCGTCACCTTCCTCACGCCGCGGGGCACCGTCCGGGCCGTGCGGGATGCATCGCTGAACGTGCGACGCGGTGAAGTCTTGGGACTCGCGGGAGAGTCGGGATCCGGCAAGTCGACCACTGCCTTCGCCGCCATGGGCTACCTGCCGGGCACGACACGGGTGAGCGGCCGAATTCTCTTCGAAGGTCGAGAAATTGCGGACATGGATGCGGCAGAGCTGCGCCGCTTGCGGGGCAACCGCATCGCGATGGTGTATCAAGACCCCGCGACGTCGCTGAATCCAACCATGCGTGTTGGGCCGCAGGTCTCCGAGGTGCTGCGCGAACACCTGAACGCGGACGCCCGACAGAGCCGCCGCGCCACCATCGAGCTGTTCGAGAGCGTGCGGCTCGCCGAACCGGAGGCGGTTCTCCGACGATATCCCCACGAGTTGAGCGGCGGCCAACAGCAGCGCGTGGTGATCGCCATGGCGCTGGCCTGCGAGCCGGATCTGCTGATCCTGGATGAGCCGACGACGGGGCTGGACGTCACCACGCAGGCCACGATCCTGGAGTTGATCGTCAATCTGAAGCACCGCATCAACGCGGGAATCCTGTATGTGACACACGACCTAGGAGTGATCGCAGCCGTCGCAGATCGAGTCGTGGTGATGTACGCCGGCGAGACGGTGGAAGAGGCCTCGGTGCGGGAGCTGTTCAGAGATCCCAAGCATCCGTACACGACGGGGCTGCTGCACTGTGTGCCCAAGCCACCGACGGAAGACGGAGCGACCGTCGGGCTCACCCGGATCCCCGGTGCGGTGTTCCCGGCCAGCGAGCCGGCGCCGGACGCTTGCCTCTTCGTATCGCGGTGTCCCATGGCCACCGAGTTGTGCAGTCAGAAGGCTCCGCCGATGGCCGAACCAGTGGTCGGGCACTCGTCACGCTGCTTGTACCCGAATGACATCGCACCGGGAGTGTGGGGCGAGTTGGACACGAGTGTGGAAACTGGGCGCGTCCAGCAAGAACCGGTTCTGGGGGCCAAGGATCTGCGCCGTTTCTACGGAAGCTGGGGCCGCAAGTACTGGATGTTCGGCCCACGGACTCGGCCGCCGGTCCGTGCCGTCACCGATGTGGACTTCACGGTGGGACTGGGACGGACTCTGGGAATCGTGGGTGAGAGCGGCGCTGGCAAGAGCACCATTGCCCGGGTCATCGTCGGACTGGTGCCCCGTGACCAGGGACAGCTACGGCTCAAGGACGAGGAACTGGCGCCCGAGGTCGACGAGCGGACCGACGCTCAACGGGCGGCCATGCGCATGGTCTTTCAGAACCCGACGGCTTCCCTCAATCCGAGGCTTGCCGTTGGTCACGCCATTGTCCGGGCGCTGCGCAAGTTCTCAGGCTTGAACAAGCAGGAGAGTCAACAGCATGCCGAGGAGCTGTTGCGGGCAGTGGGCTTGGATCCGGCGTACTTGAACCGGCCTCCGCGGGAGCTCAGCGGGGGTGAACAACAGCGCGTGGCGCTCGCTGGGGCCTTCGCCGCCTCACCGGACATCATCATTGCCGATGAGGCAGTCTCCGCCTTGGACGTGTCCGTCCAGGCGCAGGTGCTCAATCTGCTGCGGTCTCATCAGGAAGAGACCGACACGTCCTACGTGTTCATCACCCACGACTTGGCCGTGCTGCGCTATCTCTCCGATGAGATCTTGGTGCTGTACGCGGGCCACGTGGTCGAGACAGGACAGGCCCACAAGGTGCTCGACACGCCGTCCCATCCCTATACCGAGGCACTGTTGTCAGCGGCACCAGTCCCTGATCCCGACGCGCAGCGGACGACGATCCGACTGCCGGGGTTTGTGCCCACGATGCGGGCCGAGTTTCAGGGTTGCGTCTTCGCCAGTCGCTGTCCTCGCAAGATTGGGGACGTTTGCGACGAGACACCACCGCCGGCACAGACGGCAGTTGGTGGAGATCATGTGCTGTATTGCCACATCCCGCTGGAGGAACTAGCCCATCTACAGGCAAATAGTTCTGTAGAACCCACAAAAACAGGAGGAGTCCCATGAACGCAATCGACCCTCAGCGACTGAAAAGGTTGATGGAGCGTGAGCAGCAAAGCTATCTAGCTAGCCACCCGAAATCAGTGGCCTTGTATGAGAGAGCAAAGAACTCGCTCTTGGGAGGAGTTCCGTTTTGCTTCATGAACGGTTTTATGGATCCGTCCTTTCCCTTGTTCATAGCGGAGGGCAGGGGAGCCTACGTGACCGATGTCGATGGCAACCGCTACCTCGACCTCCTTGCAGGTGATCTCGGGTCGATATTCGGGCATTCACCGCCGGCCGTTGCTGATGCGATAGCTCAACAAGCGCAGCGGGGCATTATGTTCACACTTCCCTCGGAAGACGCCATCTGGGTCGGCGAGGAATTGACGCGTCGCTACGGTCTGCCGTTATGGCAGCTCCATATGTCAGCCAGCGATTCGGTCAGGGCCGCGATCAAGATTTCGCGCGAAGTCACCCAACGACACCTCACGCTCATGTTCAATGGCAGCTACCACGGCACCGTCGAAGAAACGTGTGTCGCGGTCGTGGACGGCAAGATGATTACTCATCCGAAGGCCGTCCACTTCGGCATAGGGATGCTTCCCGACCCCGAATCGAGGACCCGTGTTGTTGATCCTTACGACCTCGATGCTGTGGAGAGAGCATTGTCCCCGCGGGACGTTGCCTGCGTCATTACGGAGCCAACGTTCTCTCAGGCTCTTCGTGGTCCTTTTGATCACGACTTCCACATCGCCCTCCGAGATCTGACGCGTCGCTATGGCACCAAGCTCATCATCGATGAGACGCATGGCATCGGCGCCGCCTGGGGAGGATGCACAGGTCTGTGGAACCTGGAACCAGACATTTTTGTCGCAGGCAAAGGGATCGCCGGCGGCATGCCTGCCTCAGTCATGGGCCTCAGCCAGGAGGTCGCAGACAGCGTCATGCCGCTGTTCGAGAATTTCTTCGTCGCGGGCATCGGCAGCACCCTGTCGGGCAACGCGCTGGCTGTTGCGGCGCTGCGGGCGAATCTGGAGCATGTCATGACCGAGTCGGCCTACGAGCGGATGATGGCGGCCGGTGAGCGGATGGCCAAGGGCTTGCAAGAAGTCGTCACGGCTGCTGACCTCCCGTGGAGAGTCAGCCGCTGGCTCGGCTATGGAGTGCGAGTCGGCTTCTCCTTGGAGAGGCCTCGTACGATGGCGGAGGCTCAGATCCGGGGCGACGGGCAAAGCTACAGTATCCGCGGCGATGAACTCATACAATATTTCCATGCTTTTTATGTCAATCGCGGTATTATCATTCTCGCCATGGCACTCTCGGCATTGAACTCGCCAGCGGTCACTGCTGAGGACGTCGACTACTACGTCGGCGTGTTTGGTGAGTGCGTGAATGAATTGATCGGCTAGTTCGCCGCTCTCAACAGTGCGTTTGACAGCACCCTCAAGGGGTAGTAGGCCGTCATTAATAATTGTCATCATCAGAATGATGATGACTGTACTATTTGTTTTGCCAATATAAGTATGTACCGATGTACGGGGCATACCAACAAAATACGGAATACCAACAAAATACTTTGATTCCGCTGCCGAAATCCCTTCGACAGTGGGGTAGTTCGAGGGGTGAATCGACATGGGAGCATCAAACCGACGATTCCTGAATTTGAGCGTGCCGCTAATAGCGCTAGCGCTCGTGGCTGGGGCCTGCACCGGCACCAGCGATACCGGCGATGACACTGCGGCACCGGCGACGACCGCCGCCGCAGCTGCTGCGCCCGAGACCACCGCCCCGCCCGACGAGGGGGGGCCGAAGTACGGCGGCACGCTACGGGTCGCGCTGGTCGCGGATACGCACACGCTGGACCCAGCTATCTCGGTGTCCGCGGTGACCACCGCTGTTACCCAGCACACCTATGACAACTTGCTCATGATCCAGCCGGATCTCACGATGAAGCCGGAGCTGGCCACTTCGTGGGAGGCCAACGACGACCTGACGTCCTACACCTTCTACCTTCGGGAGGGGGTGACGTTCCACAACGGAAAGGACTTCAGTGCGGAGGACGTCGTCTTCACGTTCGACCGTCTGCTGGATCCCGAGCTTGACTCACCGCTGCGGGCCATTCTCAACATCATCACGGACATCGTCGTCCTCGACGACTTCACCGTCCGCTTTGACCTCGATGGCCCCAACGGGTACTTCCCGAGCTACCTGCAGAAGTCCGAGGCACGGATACTCCCCGCCAACTTGGATCTCGCGGAGTTGGTCTTGGGAGCGGTCGGCACGGGGCCCTTCATTCTTGACGAGCACTTGCCGGGTGAACGCATCACGATGGTGCGGAACCCCAACTACTGGGAAGAGGGCAAGCCCTATGTGGATGAGATTGTCTTTCTGAACATCCCCGAGCCCGCAGGTCGGGTAGCGGCACTCCTGGCCGGCGACGTGGACCTGATTCAACACGGCATGGCCCCCTTGAGCGTCCCTGAAATCAACGCCAATCCCAACACCCACGTGTTGGTGTTGGAAGGCTGGGGCTGGCTGGGGCTGGCCATGGACAACGCCAGGCCGCCCTTCGACAACAAGCTGCTCCGCCAGGCCTTCCAGGCAGCGACGGACCGGGAACTTGTCAACCAGGTGGCGCTGTTGGGGTTGGGTGCACCCGGTTACGACCACCCGATCGGCACGAGCAACGCCGTCTTCGCGCCGGAATGCGCTCCGCCGCCGTATGACCCAGAACTGGCGAGGTCGCTGCTGGCAGAGGCCGGGTACCCGGACGGAATCGACATCGACCTGCACACGGCCGATATCACCACAGGTGCGATGGACATCGCGGTGGCATTCAAGGAGAGTGCTGAACCCGCGGGCATCCGGGTCAACGTCGTGGTGAATCCATCGGCTGGGTTCTGGGACACGGTTTGGCAGAACGAGACGCTGACCATCGACGCCTGGAGGGGCGCCGATCCGGATCAGGCCCTCAGCGAGCAGTTCCACAGTGCATCGCCCTACAACGCGCCGCACTACGTCAACACGTACATGGACGGGCTGATCGAGAAGGCCAAGGGGCAGGATCTCGCGGGCCAGAAGGCGTCATACGCCGAGGTCCAGTGCATCCTGATCGAGGACGTGCCGGCGATCGTTGCGGCCTTCCGGCCGGAATTGATCGCCGTGCAGAATTACGTCAACGGCGTGAGCCCGCATCCGCTGAGCTGGCCGCTCTTCCAAGACGCCTGGCTGGACTTGGATAACTGATATCGATAACTGATATCGGCAGGTGAGCTGGCCGCGACTGGTCGCGGCCAGCTCACCTCTTGCCGCCATCCACACGAACGCACCGCAGCTACGCCTGCCCAGGACGGTCGCAGTCACGTGTGACCAGCACCGAAGTGGCGTGTCGCAGCCGGCGCCCGTGGGTCCAGCAGGCTCTATCTGCGCTGGGAAGATAGACACTGGCGAAGCTGCCACGCAGGGCTGGAGGCAAGGTTGCTGGTATCTGATTTCGCGTTCAGGGCGGCCAACTGGCTGAACCGCACGGCGATCCGGCTCAGCGGCGGCCGTGTCGGCTGGATTCACAAGGGCACACCCATCATCGAGGTGACCACCACGGGCCGGCGCAGCGGCGAACCCCGCTCGACGCTGCTGTCCGTGGTCGCCCAGCCAGGTGATGCCTTCGCCGTCATCGGTTCCCGCGGCGGCGACACGAAGCACCCGGCGTGGTTCCTGAACATGCGCGACAACCCGGCGGTCACGGTTCGCAACCGCGACGGCACCCAGCAGATGACAGCCCGCCTCACCGGGGACGACGAACGCACAGCGCTGTGGGAACAGATCGCCGCCAAAGACGACCACTACGTCCGATTCCAGCGCAAGACCGACCGCCAGTTCCCCATCGTCCTGCTCGAACCCGCTGACGACAGCCCGGCCGACGGCACCTAGCGGCACCTCGGAGCGAGATCGTCGACAGGATCAGCCGACGATAGGGATCTTGCGCAGGTGCACGAACCAGTTGGCCAGCGACACCGCGGCGCCGCCCACAACGTTGCCCAGGGTCACGATCGCCAGGAAGCCTGCGAACCACGCCCCGTTCAGGCCGTCGAGCTGCGCCGTCGAGAGCCCAGCCGCGGCGACAACGTCTGACTGCCCGAGACCAGCATCCCAATCGGCACGAAGTACATGTCGGCCACGCTGTGCTCGAATCCGCCGGCGACGAATGCGGAGATGGGCAGCACCACCACAATCGCGCCGGCGAAGTTGCCCAGGTACACCGAGATCCAGTTGCGGACGAGTTGGCGGACCGTGATCTGGTGATCGAGCAGCCCGATGACCATCAGGTTGTTGCCGGTGAATAGCTCCGCGCCGGTGATCACCACCAAGAACAGGCCCGTCGACAAGCCGACGCCCATCAGGAGCCGTGTGGGGCCGATGCCGAGATTCGACGAGGCCGAGATGGTGCTGGTCAGCATCGCTCCGAGCGCAACGAACACGCCCGCCATCGCCGCCAGCACCGACATCGACCCGAAGCTGAGCGCCGCTCGGCGAATCGCGAGATGCGATACCTGCGCTGCGATGTCCGATGGCGTCAGCGGCACGACCGGATTGCCAGTCGGCACACGAGGTCCGATCGGATCAGACATCACCGGCCGATCCGCTCAAGATCCACGGACGACTCACGAAACACCACCGGGAACGCTAATTCGTTGGCCCTTCGTCTTTTGTTGGGATGAGGGTGGGTTGAGGGTCCGCTTGTAGGGGTCGAGGCCCTGCTGGGATCGGTGTTTGCAGACGCCGAACCCTGGAGGGCCTCGATGAAGCGTGATGTTATGTCGGTGCGGTTGTGGCTGCCGCGTGTCGAGGTGCTGGGGGTGGTGGTCGACGCGCCTGAGCGGCTGGTGGTGCGGGTGCGCTCGACGGTGCGCCGCCCGTGTTGCCCTGATTGCGGGACCCCGAGCGGGAAGGCCCATGACCGCCGGGACCGGGAGATCCGCGACCTGGAGGTGTCGGGCCGGCCGGTGGTGCTGGTGTTCGAGCAGCGGCGCATGGTCTGCGAGGTCTGCGGCGGCCGGCGGTTCATGGAGGACCACCCGGCGTTCGAGGGCCGTGTCACGGCGCGTCTGGCGCGCCGGCTGGTCAAAGACGCCCGTGCGATGACGGTCAGCTCGGCGGCCCGCCGTCATGGAGTGGGCTGGAAGCTGGTCAACGCGCTGGTGGTCGCCTATGCAGGTCTGGTCGGCGACCGCCGGCGCCGGCAAAGGTGTCGGGTGCTGCTGGTGGAGGGGACCTCGATCCGCAAGCGGCACCGCTATGTGACGGTACTGGTGAACGGCGACACCGGCGAGGTGCTCGCCATGGTTCCCCACCGCAGCCAGGCAGCACTGTCAGGGTTCCTGGCCGCCCAAGGGCACCGATGGTGCCCGGCGGTGAAGGTCGTGGTGTCCGACGGCTCGGCGGCGTACAAAGCAGCGATCGACGCCCAGCTCGGCCATGCCCGCCACGTCCTGGACCGGTTCCACGTCATCAGATGTTTCCAAGCAGGGCTCACCGCGGTCCGCCGAGACGTCCAGCGCCGCCCCGAAGGCTCCAAGCCCGCTTTCGACCGCGACGTGTTCCGGGCGAGATTCCTGCTGATGCGCAGACCCGACAAGCTCGACGCCGCCGACCAGGCCCGCCTTGACGCCCTGTTCGCCGCCCATCCACGGCTCAAAGCAGCCTGGGAAGCGCTCGGCGAGCTGCACCAGCTCTATCTCGCCGACGACCACGACGGCGCGATGGCAGCCCTGGACCGGTTCGCGGACATCTACAGCACCGGCCAGATACCCGAGTTCAGCGACACCGTCGACACGTTCCTCGCCTGGC
This sequence comes from Candidatus Poriferisodalis sp., assembly GCF_965237655.1. Classification (GTDB taxonomy): domain Bacteria; phylum Actinomycetota; class Acidimicrobiia; order Acidimicrobiales; family Poriferisodalaceae; genus Poriferisodalis. The sequence goes on along the minus strand of NZ_CBDEGB010000001.1, from coordinate 1,575,150 downwards.
ATGCCCAGATCCTCGACTGGCACCACACAGGACGGCCCAGCAACGGACGCATCGAGGGAACGAACAACCTGCTCCAAGTCCTGCGACGCCGAGCCCACGGCTTCACCAACTACGCCAACTTCGAAGCCCGCGGCCTGCTACTAACCTGACCCCGCCGAGCCCAGCAGCCCGAATCCCAAAAAAAGACGAAGGCTCAATTCGTTCCGATGTTGGCCTAGGTACAAGAGGAAGCTGGCGTGCTGAGCGACTGACGACGCCGCCGCCGGTGCCGGCTAGAGCCGTTCAGACGATGCCAGCGAGGACCCGGCGCTCGAACCGCTGCAGGATCATGGCGTTGTCACGGGCTGCGGGTCTCTGCGGGTGTGACGGCGAACGTCATGTTGACCACGCGCCAGTCGGCGGGCGGAACCACTGGAGCCACATGGATCGGCATCGGCGGGAAGGCGGGTCTTGTGTGCCCGGGAAGCCAGAGCGACGCGAACATGCCGACCACCGCCAATGCTGCTGACAGCAGGAACACCGGTGTGAACGACCCCGTGGCGTCGGCGATGAAGCCGCCGAGCTGAGGCGAGATCATCTGGGCGACGCCGAAGGAGAACGTCGTGGCAGCGAACGAGGGCCCGTAGTCGTCGGTGGTGGTGTTCGTAACGACATAGACGGTCAGCACGCTCGGCATCGCCGCGAACAGCAACCCGATTGCGACCGACAAGATCAGCGTCGGCACGAACCATCCAGGCAGGATCAGCGTGGTGACGACCGCCCATCCGGCAAACGAGATCACCAGTGTCCGGCGCGCTCCGATGCGTTCTCCGAGCGCGATGAACAGCGGACCGCCGAAGATCATCGCCACCCCGACCAGGGTGAAGGCCAGCGACGCCTGTGAGCTCGTCCAGCCGTTGTCGTCCTCCAGCCGGGTCGTCAGGAACGCAATGACCAGCAGGTACAGCAGCCCGAAGACCGTAAATGCGCACACCAGCGGTACCCAGCCGTGCATGCGCCGCAGGATGCTGAACCCGCCGAGGCCGGACTTGGACGCCAAGCGCTCCTGGCGGTGGCCGATGAGCAGCAGCACCGCTGCGGCAACGACCGCACCGATCAGGAGCTGCACCAAGTACACGTTCCGCCAGGACGCGTCGCCCATGGTCGAACGGACGAAACCGGAAAGCTGGCCGGCGAAGACGACGCCGAGGCCCATGCCCGCGCCGAGGAACCCGATTGCGAGTGCGCGTTTGTCCGGAGCGATTGCGTCGGCCGTGACGACCGGGGCGGGGATCCACGTCAAGGCCCCGCCCAGACCCATCGAAAGCAGCCCTGCCCCCAGCACCAGTGGACCCGGGGCGATGGCCGCCAGCGCCTGGCCGATGATTGCGAGCACGATGCCGACACGCATCATCGAGAGCAGGCGGAAACGGCTCGAGGCCGCTGCGACGATCAGACTGCCCACCAGGTACGCCGCCATGTTCACAGTGGCCAGCGAGCCGGCGACGGTGTTCGACAGGCCGAAATCATCTCGGACTGCGGGAAGCAACACCCCGTAGGTGAACCGCCCGAACGACTGAGCGATTGCGGCCACCAGTGCCATCAGGACCACCGCGGCCAGGCCCGTCAGCCTGCGACGCTGAGGTCTCAGGTCGCCGCTGTCGGTGGTCACGAGTCTCAATGCAACACCGAAACGGCCTCGTCCGCGCAAGTGGCGTGGCGCGGGCTGCGACACTCAGGGGATGGTGACCGCTCGCGCGGCCTGTCGCGTGCTGCAATTGCTGCCTGGCCGACGCAGTGTCCGCCAGCGAGTCCTGTTGTGACACAGGGCCAATTCGCCGTCGCCGTGGCAGTTGTGGCCACGGCGGTGACGTTCGTGCAGGTCGTGCCCCAGATTGTGCGCCTCCTGCGAATCGGACGGACCGAAGGCGCCTCGCCCGCGTGGGCAGCGGTCGGCATGGTGATCAACACCGGCTGGATCGCTTATGTGATCGCAGAGCAATTCTGGGAGACGATCCCCGCCGTGCTCTCCGCGGTGATCAGCTACGGCGTGGCGCTGTACCTGCTGTACCGCAACGGCGCCAAGGTGCGTGCAGGCGTGCTCTCCGGCATCGCAGTCGGCGTGGCGTGCGTAGCACTCCAGCTGGTCGCGGGCTGGACAGTCCTGGGCACCGTGCTGGGATTGTCGAACGGGCTGTACCTCGGTCCATCGGTGGTCGCCGCGTGGCGTTCGTATGCCCCGGTGGGCGTAGCGCCGATGACATGGGTGCTGACGGCAAGCGAAGGCATCTTGTGGGGCTTCTACGGCGTACTCGTGGCTGCGGGGCCGATCATGGTCTATGGCAGCACCGCATTCCTGTGCGCAGCGCTCGTGCTCTTGCGCCTGTGGATCACCCGCCACCGGATCCGCGCCGCCCTCGCGGAGCCATCCTGAACGGGGATCTGGCCTGAACGGGGATCTGGCCTGAACGGGGATCTGGCCTGAACGGGGATCTGGCCTGAACGAGGATCTGGCGGGCCCGGATCAGGCGGGAATCGGGCAGGCGGTGGCGCTATAGCTGCGCAAGCGCTTGCGCAGCGTCCACAGCAGGAGGCCGAGAGCGATCAGCCCCACGACAGGCTGCACCGGCGCCCACCATGCCAATGCGCCCGAGACGCCCACGAGGGCGACGATTGCCTGGTTGCACACCGGGCAGCCGACGGCGAGGAATGACACGAACCCGCCCCAAAGAGTGGCGGTGCCCTGTCGCTCCACGGCCGCTTCGGTGCCAGCCTCGCTGCTCGGCGAAGGTCGGATGGCCAGTATCAGTCCGATCAAGGCTGAGGTGGCCGCCAAGATCACGTAGTCGAGCCAGCGAACGGCGACCGGTCGGCCGAAGATCGGCGTGTCGATCAGGTCCGAAGGCACCCCGATGAGCACCGCTGCGATGCCGCCGTACACCACGGCTCTGGGCCATACCGTCCGAGGCAGCTCACGCAGATCCTTCAGCACCGCGGCGAAGCTACCGCGCCCCGCTCAGGGTCAAGACGCGCCGATCCCCCCACCGGTATCCGTTGCAATTGTGGAAACATCTCGCGTGTGGCGCAGCGTTCAGGAGATTCGGGCTTGCCGCCGTGCCGCGCACGTCGCCGCGGAGCGAGGCATCGCCCCAGCCAGCGAATGATCCGCTGTGCGGCGGCCGCTGCACTCGTCGGGGCGATGACTGCGGGAGTGGCGGCATCCCCGCTCGGAGCCACCGAAGACTCGCCCGCAGAGACGGCCTTGGCCAAGGTGAACGTCGTGCGCTACGGCGGTGCCGACCGCTTCGAGACCTCGGTGCTGACCAGCGTGGCGCTGGCGGACTATCTCGCCGGCGAGCCTCAGTACCGCGGCACCCGGTCAGTCATTGTGGCCAGCGGCCAGGTGTTCGCAGATGCGCTCGTCGCCGGTCAGCTCTCGGGGAGGTTTCACCTGCCGATCTTGCTGAACCCTCCGCATGCCTTGCACTCGAAGGTGCGTGAGCACCTGACGTCCAACGACGTCAAGCAAGTCATTCTGATGGGCGGAACGGCCGCGCTCTCCGAGGACGTCGAGGAGTCAATCGAGAAGCTCGGCATCCGGGTCCTGCGATTCGCCGGCGAGACGCGGTTCGAGACTGCCGTCGAGGTCGCTCGCATTACTGGGCTGGGGTCCTGCCACCTCGGCGGCAGGAGTCTCGCTGTCGGCCTCACACGGGCATGGGTGCCGTACGACGCATTCAGCGCTACGCCCATGCTGGCGCGTTACGGCGCGCCGCTGTTGCTCACCGCCCCCGACGAGCTGCCCGCAGCAACGATGGCCTATCTCGACGAGGCTCGCGCAACTCAGGCCGGGTGCAACAACGACCCACTGATGCTCATCGTGATCGGCGGGGACGCTGCCGTCTCCCAAGAGGCCATCGACGCCTACCTGCAACGAGGCGAAGAGGTCGTCACGACAGACGACTAGTCGTGAACCGAAGGAAACCCAGGATCAAGTCGTACCGAGTCCGTTGCGGCTGCTGGCTCGGCTTGGTCCGGCATCGCCTTGGGGGCTGGTGGGGCCGCCTTACGCAGGCGCTGCAACGTACTGCTGTAGAAGCGCTCGACTGCTTCGGTCACCGAGTCCGCAAATCCGAGTTTGCGTGTCGTCCGCCGCCCTTGGCCCATCTCGCTTCGCTGCGTAACCCTGAATCTCACGGGAGGGTTATGTCTGCTGCGCAACACGAGCGCAGTGTCTTCCCGAAGATCTTCAAGTGTGGCGATCTCCGGCGACTTGGAGCCCCGAGTGAATGCCTCGACGATCAAATCATCTGGCGCTTCGCGCAATTGCCGCGCGAGCCAGCCAACCCGACCCTTCGCACCCTTGTCGGAGGGTGCCGCGAATTCGGCTGAAACCACAAGCCGAGACGCACGGAGGTCCGCGCTGACATCCATGTCGGCTATGGCGTCAGGCACGCGTAAACGGCCGTCAAGCACGCCCTCCTGGCAGAGCCGCTGCGCGAAGTCTCGTTCGCGTAGAGCCGGATTCTGTCGATGTGCGCGGGACACAACTTCTTGGACGTCCGAGCCGAGCTGTGCACCCAATCCCATCGCGTTGGCGTGCAGCAACTGGTCCCAGCGCCGACACACATCGGCGACTTCGGGCGTTGGTCGAGGCAGCAGACCGTCGCGTGCTCTGCCCCGAACGTCGACCCAGTGCTCACCCATGTCGCTGGCGTGTGTGATGCCGGAACTTGGATGCTCGAGATATCGAATGAGTTCGGCCAACAACCAGGCTTGCTCAACGTCTTCCACGCCGCGGTGCGCGTGTTCCTTGATCGATACGGACAAGATTCGCGTCCACGACAAGTGATGGAGCTGCACCTTGCCACCTGCGGGCACTTGAACACCAGCTGTGGGATGGGCTCCATCGAAGGCAGCTATCTCGGCCGAAATGGTGAGTACACAGTCGTAGCCCTCTTGACGCGCTAGGCGCAGGTACTTGTTGATCTGGTCAGCGTCCAACTTGGCTTCACCCACCTTCGCCTCGACCAAGGCCGTGAATGCGTGTTGACCCGACGTGACCCGAACGACACCGTCCGGGCGCAGCTTCTCGCCATCCGTTGATTTGAATGTCACCTCAGTAAAGGCCTGAACCGACGCGCGATCAGCACGGCTTGCGCCGAGCGGAGCAAGCAATCGCTTCGACAATGGACGGACGACCGAGAGTACGGATAGCAAGGCCGAGGTTGCTCTTAGCTCTGCTTCTCGTTCTCCTCGAATTCCCGATACCGAGAACAGCCGAGCCTGGTGTGACTCATCCAGCATGATCTTCCCCGCAACAGTCGATTCCGGTGGGCGCCACAGTAGCTATGAACGGATGCGCAATTCAGCATGACGCCGATGGATACTGAGGGTCTTAACGCGAATCCTCAGAGCTGCCGATGAGTCTGTGCAGTGTCTCCACGGCCCGCCGGGCTTGCACATGCTGGCTCTGGCTGAGGCCTTGACTGAGAACGGCCGCCTCGAATTGCGCCAACTGTGCCAAAGCCACGGGTGCCGACGGCAGGCCATCAGTTCTTGTGAACCGTGCCGCCATATTGGCCGTCACGACTCCGAATCCGGTGATTCCGGCCAGCATCAGAACTACGGCGATGGACCTCCCGAGCCACGTCACCGGTGCTACGTCGCCGTAGCCAACTGTGGTGATCGTGGCCGCTCCCCACCAGAGCGACTCGCCGAGCGTGTCAATCTGCCCGCCGCCCGCTCGTTCAACGAGCCAGACCAGTATCGGGGCGACGACAACCACCACGAAGACGACGATGAGGGCATTGCCGCCGCGGAGGCTTCTCCAGGCGCGCCTGCCTCGGCCATGCCACAGGGCCGCGAGAAAGCTCATGCCGGTCGTCAAACGCAAGAGGCGCAGGACGCGTGCGCTACGCAGCACACGCAACGGTCTCACGACCGGAATCAGCGCGAGCACCACGATCGCTACATCGAACCAGTATCGACGGAGGTAACGCGCCGGGGCCATTTCCGTGAGGACGAGGCGGACACCGAGGTCAGCGGCGAAGAAGCCCCAGATTGCCCAGTTCGCAATCTGAACCGCGGTCAAGGCGGACGGACCGACACGGCTCTCCATGAGGAATAGCGGGACGCTGGCGACGGCGGCTGACACGAGCCACGGATCGGTCCAACGAATCCACGCATCATGCTTGCGATCTTGAGCGGAAGCAGCGCTCTCCACTGGTGATGTTTGCTCAACTGACATGTCCGACAGTTTGGCGACCCGCGGGGCGTGGGTGATTGTCCGGCCGCCTCGCCTGATTCTTGGATGTGATCAGAGGACTGGCTACGCCGACCCGATCGCTCGGTCAACTTCGTCTTGGATGTCGGGCCATTCGACTGGTTCGGTGAGTCGATCGAGTGTCGACAGCCCAGCCGTCTTCTGCGATCCGAGCTCATCGTCGAGAGACTGAGTCGCAATCACCCAGAACTTCCAGGATGAAGGGTCGAGGACGTTCTCGTTCGTCGCCGGAACGGGCTCGTGAAGGCAGAACACGTAGACGTCGGCCAGTCGGGCCGGTGGGTCGTGCTCAAACCACTCGTCAGTGACGGCCACCCATGAGTACCTACGGGGGGCGATGTCAAAGCGTGGCGTCGCCGATTCGTTTGGGTTCCACGTTTGACTGCGGCCAGATGCCTTCACCTCAATGCGAATACTGCCGTACGCCAGATCGAAGGCATCCCATTCCCGACGGGGCTCAGCCTCGTCAACCGCCTCGAGCGCCTGGCCGACCAGCCACTCCGCGAACAGCCCCCGGTTCCTGTTGTCAGTGAGGTCGCCGAGCGCCCAGCGCCGGAAACCCTCGATATCCAGTGCCCCAATCGATACCGCACGCGCTTGGGCTGCGCGCAGGCCGGCGTCGAGTTCAGAGGGCTCCCATTCATAGAGGGAATCGAGCTGGGCCGTGACATCAGGACGATTGGAGTCCTCGATTCGTCCCGTCACTTATCTGGGGATGTTCGAGTAAGCAAAGCGATCCAGCGCCACGCAATGCGCGGTAGCCGCGATCACCTTGTGCAATTCTCTGACAGACAGCATCACCCAGACAAAACTAGCTGTGATAACTGGAACGGCGTGGCAGCGCGGTGGCCCATAGGCACGTGTTTCGCTCCCGCAGTTACTCGTGGAGAGGCTCCTCGTCGACATTGAGTTGATGCGGGCTCAGCGCTCGAGCTCGCGGATGGTCTCGAGGAGCGTCGCCGTATCGCGCAGCCAGCTCACGACTCGATCAACGCAGTCCGGGCGGGTCACGTCGAGCAGCAGGGCAGCGACCGCCACGGTGTCACCCGCCTCGTCATCGGCGACCATCGTGGTGGTCGGCCGCAGCCGTGCGTCGGATGCGATGAGCACTCCTGCGGCACGCAGCTCACGGCGCTGCAATTCACCGCCGTCATCATTCAAGAGCTCTTCATCCATGGAACTTGAATATATTTCGATATTTACCGAACACCCAAGCGATTTCTGTCGTACGGGCACTGAGGCCCGGCGAGAACCGCCGCGTCGAGGACTCGCTGGCAGCGCACCGGGGCCCTAGTTCATGTTGCGGCCCGTAGAGTCGCGGGCCAATCTCTTAGGCATTGCCGAGTCGCGGAGTGAGATCGTCCCTATGGCTGCCGACAACGCTGCTGAAGACGATGCCGAGGCGAGTTCGGTGGCGACCGGACATCGATTCGCCGCTGCGCTGCGGGAAAAAGGACTCTCGGTAATCGCCGAGATCAAACGCCGCTCGCCGTCACGCGGGGCGTTGCGGGCCGACGCGGACGCCGCCGATCTTGCGTCCGAGTACAAGGCCGGCGGGGCGGCGTGTCTGTCGGTGCTGACCGAGAGCGAACGGTTCAGCGGCTCCCCCGAGGACTTGCAGGCCGCCAAGGCCGTCACCGGACTGCCGGTCCTGCGCAAGGACTTCCTGCGCACGCTCGACGATGTGCGCGACAGCCACGCCATGGGTGCCGACGCATTGCTCGTCATCCTCGCCGATATCGACCCGTCGCAGCTGCCGCCGATGCAAGAGCTTGCGCTGTCGCTCGGCATTGACGTGCTGACTGAGGTGCGAGACGAGGCCGAGTTCGAAGTGGCAGTCGACGTCGGTGCCTACATGATCGCGATCAACCAGCGGGACAACCCCGAATCAACGAAGTTCACCGTGGACTACGACAAGGCCGTTCGGGTCAGCCGTCGCTTCGAAGGGATCGACGACGGGATCCTGCTGGTGGCGGCGTCAGGCATCGGCGTGCCAGGCGGAACGCCGATGAAGGCAATTGTGGAGGCCGGCTACCACGCTGCGTTGATCGGCGAAGCGCTGGTCACCGCAGACGATCCTCCCGCTCTCCTGCGTGAACTGCTGGCCGACGCCGAATAGCCGAGCCCGGATCAGCCGGGGGCTCCAGGGGTGAGGGCGTCTTGGACGATGCTGTCGGGTGGGACGCCGCCGCCAGGTTCCTCGGTGCCGTCGGCACGGATCAGCAGCCAGCGGGGCTGGTAGCTCACGCCGAACCTCCTCCAAAGGTCGCCGTTCTCGTCGGGTAGGTGCGGCATGTTTCCGACGCCGTACGTGCTCACGCAGCGCGACATCGCAGCTGGGGTATCGCGCCCGGGAATGCCGACAAGGACGAGGTTGTCTCCGTGCTGTGACTTCAGCGCTGCGACCGCAGGCGCTTCCCTCCGGCAATTCGGTCACCACGGCGCCCAGAACCACAGCAGTACGTCCCTGCCGGCCACCGCTTCGATGTCGAAGGTTGTGCCATCCAGCTGTGGTACGGCGAGCGCCAGCACTTGGGCCCGATTTTCGGTCGGCTCGGGTTTCGTGGTGACGTCTTCGGCTTCGCCGCCGGCGTCCGTCTGGGCGTCCTCAGACTCGTCGTCCTCAGAGTCTGGTTCCGTGCCCTCCCCCGGCTCATCGTCGGATGCTTCCGCTGCGTCACCATCTGCCTCGTCGTCAGCCGCGTCGCTTGCGTCGTCCTCTTGGCGGTCCTCATCCTCATCCGTGGCGGGGTCGTAATCAGGATTCTGATCATCACTGGACTCGGCTTCCCGATCATCTGACTCGCCGGCTTCGCCACCGTCATCGCCGTCATCGCTTTCGGCACCGTTCTCATCGACGTCGTCATCGGAACGATCATCCGAATCGTCATCAACCGACTCTTGGCCATCGCCGGTGTCGTCGTCTTCGCGGCCGTCCTCCCCCTGATCATCATCCTCGTGACCATCGTCATCGGAACGATCATCCGAATCGTCATCAACCGACTCTTGGCCATCGCCGGTGTCGTCGTCCTCGCGGCCGTCCTCCCGAGACGAGTCATCGGCGTCGCCGCCTTGCTCATCCTCGTAGCCATCGTCATCGCCGTCGTGACTATCGCCCCCGTCCACGCCGCGTGACTCAAGGTCATCGCCGTCTTCGTCGTGGCGCTCTGCGTCGCTTCCCTCATCAGGGTCGGGTGCCGAGGTGTCGCTCACCGGGGATTCCGTGATCGCTGCGGCCGGCGCGGCTGTGCCCTCGACTACCGTTTGCGGTGTCTCGTCACTGTCGCTGCTGCAGCCAGCCACGAGGCCCGTACTCGCAAAACAGCAGACGACGAGAGTTGTCGCGCGTCGCAGGAGGCGAGTCACGGTTGGGAGCGTAACCCTCCGACAGGCGGCCTCGGATGCCGCAATAGGCCACTAGTTTCACGCCGTGCCGCGCTTGTTCGTCGCCGTGTGGCCGCCCGAATCTGTCGTCGATAAATTGGCTGGGCTTGCTCGACCGGCCGCTCCGGGAGTCAGCTGGACAAAGCCGCACCGTTTGCACATCACATTGCGATTCCTCGGCGAGTGCGACCAGGACGAGACGTGCAGCACCTTGGAGTCGACGACGTTTCCCGCTGCTCAGGTGACGCTTGGTCCCGCTCCAGAACGACTAGGTCGGGGTGTGCTCATGCTGCCTGCCGAGGGCGTCGACGAGCTGGCCGCCTCGGTCATCGAGCCCACCCGGTTCATCGGCGACCCGCCGCCGGACCACCCGTTCGTAGGCCACCTGACCGTGGCACGGTTCCGGCGCCGCCCGCCGCAGGTGGACTGGCCACGGCTCCACGAAGCGTTCGACGTGACCCAGATCAGCCTCGTCGAATCGGCGCCCTGGGGCGAGTACGTGGACGTCGCGACCTTCCCGCTCAAGTGACCTAGACCGCTGCGGGCCGACTTGGCGAATCGGCCTGCAGGAATGTGACAGCCTGAGACCGCGTGTTACGGCAAAGCCAGTGTTCGCGCATCGACACGGCAGAACGCCATCGCTCGCAGAAGGGCCGGTCACAGCAGGGGGAAGCATGGGACTTCATCACGTCGCATACGCAACGAAGGACCTCGAGGCGACGCACCACTTCTATGAGGAGCTCATGGGGTTCCCGCTGGTCCACGCCGAGCAGGACGAGCGCCCAGACCCTGACGGCGGTCCGACGGGCTGGATCAAGCACGTCTTCTATGACATCGGCGACGGGGAGTGCATTGCGTTCTTCCAGATTGCCAACATGGGCGAGCAGGCCGACTTCAGCACTGATCTCAGCAAGTCGGTGGGACTGCCGGTTTGGGTCAACCACGTCGCAGTGCGGGCCACACCGGAAATGCAAGAGACCGTCCGCAACCGCATGACCGGCGCCGGGATGAACCCGCTCATGGACATCGACCATGGCTGGTGCCAGTCGCTCTACTACCTCGACCCGAACGGCATCATGGTCGAGCTGTGTGCGGATACGACCGGCTTCGAACCCGACCCCGAGGGGGCACTTGCGGTGATGCGCGCCCCGGTGCCCACTGACGCCTCGGCCTGAACAAAGGCCAGCCTGCAGATGGCCATCACCCGTGAGTTCGTCGCGCTGCCGAGCGCTAGCGCCCCCCGAGCCGGCGTCGGCGGGCATCCCTGCCAGGGCGTTTACTACCGGCCCGAGGGCCACGAACCTCGCACAGCACTGATCGCAACCCACTACAACATCGATTTCAGCGAGCACTACTTGGCCGAATACATCGCCGAGCGCGGGCTAGGATTCCTCGGCTGGAACACCCGCTTCCGGGGTGCCGAGCCGTACTTCCTGGCCGATCTGGCACTCGCGGACATCGATGTCGGGGTCCGATGGCTGCGCGGCCAAGGCGTCGATTGCGTTGTGCTGCTAGGCAACAGCGGCGGGGGCTCGCTCATGGCCACCTATCAAGCCCAGGCCACCGCACCCAACTTGGTTCCCGAGTACAGCCGGCGAAGTCTCAGCCCGGCGATCGACGATATGGCGGGGGGTAACCTCTACGTCTCCATCGTGGCGCACACCGGCCGCGCTGAAGTGCTGACGAACTGGATGGACCCATCGGTCACCGACGAGAACGATCCCCTCAGCGTCGACCTAAACCTTGACCCCTACGCCGCGGACCGGCAGCCCCCGTTTGATCCTGAGTTCATTGGTGCGTACCGGAGCGCGCAGCGTGCGCGCAACGCCCGCATCACCGCGTGGTGCAAAGACGAGCTGGATCGACTGGCTGCTGCGGGACACCGCGAGCGCCTGTTCGTGGTCCCGCGACTGTGGGCCGACCTGCGCATGCTCGACGGCTCGATCGACCCCAGCCAGCGAAGCGTGCCCGATTGCTACCTCGGCGATCCGCGCCGTGCCAACTACGGGATCTTCGGTGTCGGCACGGTCAGCTCCCTGCGGACCTGGTTGTCGATGTGGAGCCTCAGCGACTCGCAGTGCAGCACCGATCAGGCGCAGCACATCACGCTGCCGGCGATCGTCATCGACGCTGACGCCGACACGGGCATCTTCACCTCCGACACGGCCAAGATCGTCGACGCGCTACGCGGCCGACCCGGTGCGCCCGACGCGCCGGTGCACAGCATCGCCGGCGACCATTACCTGCGGCAGCCTTCAGGCGCGCGGGCCGAGGCAGCCGATCTGATCACCGACTGGGTGCGCACCCACACCGCTTAGAGTCTGAACGGATTGGCGGCGAAGTCGGGCAGCCCCGCCGTTCTCGACTTTGGGCAGAAATGCCGCGACAGGCGGCAATATTGCGCAGAGAATTGCTTGGCGTCGGACTTTGCGCAGAAATGCCGCCACAGGCGGCAAATTTGCACAAAGAACGCTCGACGGCAGCTTTCCGAGACGTCACCTCTCCACGCGGCCGCTTAGGCTGCGGCCCGCCCGCCACAGGCACCGACTGGTGCGTCCGCGTTGGCGGAACGCAGGTCGCAGTCCCGAGGAGCAGCGACATGCCGCAGCAGAGCTACTCCACCACGGTCACCGAAATCGACCTGACGACTGCCGACGGCACCATGAACTGCCAAGTGATCACGCCCGAGCGGGACGGGACGCTGCGAGCCGTAATCGTGTACATGCCGGCGTCGGGCATTCGCTCCGAGCTCGTTGGCATCGCCGAGCGCATTGCCTCAGCGGGCCACGTTGTCGTGCTGCCGAACTCGTTCTACCGGCTGGCTCGACACGTCGACATCGACGCCAGAACGGTCGGCGGTGTCGGCTACTGCATGGGCGGGCGGCTCGCGATGGCCTCTGCCGGGGCCTACCCGGACCGCTTCGCCGCTGCCGCATCGCTGTACGGGGCGGGCATTGTGACTGACGAATACGACTCGCCGCACTTGCGGCTTGGAGAGGTGGCAGGCGAGCTGTATTTCGGCCTCGCCGAGAACGACATCTACGTCAGTGAAGAAGAGACCGCTGCGCTGAAGGCCCACCTGCCCTCGATCGACGTGCGGCACGCCGTCGAGACGTATCCCGGCACCGAGCACGGCTTCGTCTTCCCAGAGCGCTATTGCTTCTCGCCCGAGGGCGCCGAGTTGCACTACCAGCGGCTGGCAGACCTCTTCGCCCGCACGCTCGGCTGATCCCGGTCCGGAGTCTCTTGCCGATGCCTGACTTCCTCGACTCGCAGCACACCGAGGTCCTACGCACGGTCGAGCGCCTTGCCGACGAGTTGGCGGCGCTTGCGGCACGGGTTGACGCGGAGGATCTCGGCCCGGCGACCCGGCAGGCATCCAAGGCGGCGGGCGTGTTCGGCATGACCCAGCCAGCGGCCTTCGGCGGCACTGAAGCGGGAGCGCTGGCGCTGACCATCGTGCGCGACACGCTCGGCAGCCGCAATGTGGGTCACTTGCCAGGAATACTCGGCCCGTCACCGGGAGTGCTCGCCAACGTCGGCGAGCCAGTGCGCACCCAGTTCCTGCTGCCGTACTTGGCTGGAGAGCTACGCAGCGGCTTCGGCTTCACCGAGCCCGCCGACGCCCCCCGCCACACCTGGGCAGTACATGACGGGGACGACCTGGTGATCAACGGCCAGAAGTCGTACGTCACCGGCGGGGCCGACGCCGCCTTCATCAATGCGCTCGTCGAGATCTCCGGGACCGGGCCGGCAATGGTGCTCATTGAGACTGACAGGCCTGGCGTGACGCTGACCAAGCGGTTCGGGACGCTCGATGGCAGCCACCACGCCGCGTTCACGTTCTCCGATGTTCGGGTGCCGGCAACGCACGTCATCGGCGAGGCCGGACGCGGGCTCGGCAGAGCGCTGAGCCAGATCAACGCCACACGGCTATCGATTGCAGCCGACTGCGTCGGCCAGAGCCGGTTCGCCATCGACCTGGTCGAGCAGTCGCTCGCAGAACGATCGGCGCGGCGCAGCGATGGGGATACCCCGGCGCGGACCGGGACCGATGTCGAGAGGGTCAACCTTGGCGACATGCGCATCGCCGCCTACGCAGCCCGCAGTGCGCTCTACCGCACGGCGCGTCTGGTCGATGCCGGCGAGAACGCCGTCAATGAGGTCATGGCAGCCAAATCGCTCGCGACCGAGACGCTGAGCCGGGTCTGCGATGATGCGATTCAGCTCGTCGGCGGAACGGCGCTCGTCGACGGCCACCCACTTGCCGGCATCCTGCGACGGGTACGGGCGATGCGACTCGCTGAAGGTCCTACTGAGGTGCTTGCTGCGAACGTTGCGCGGGGCCGGTTGGATCTCGGCCTCGGCCGCATCTGAGGTCGCCGAGCGGGAGCGTTCTGGAGCGGCAACGCGACCGAGGTCAGTCCCAGCCGAGTTCGTGCAGCCGGTCGTCGTCGATGCCGAAGTGGTGCGCGATCTCGTGCACCACCGTCACCAGCACCTCTTCGACGGCCTCATCGGCCGTCTCGCACATCTCCAGGATCGGCAGCCGGTAGATGACGATGCTGTCAGGCATGGCCAGCCCGCCATAGTCGTGGCGCTCTGTCAGCGGGATGCCCTCATAGACGCCGAGCAGATCGGGATCGTCTCCGCGGTCCTCAACGAAGATCGCGACGTTGTCCATGAGCGAGCGCAGCGCGTCGGGGATGTCTTCGAGGGCCTCCTCGACCAGCTCAGCGAACCTCGCCTCGTCCATCTCGAGCACGCCCCCATCCTGCCGGACTCCGCAGCCAAAGCAGTGTGTTGCGCGGCGATCGAGGGCCAACATCGGGTTGGGCAGTGCCCGGGGGTCAGCACTGCGTTGCGCTGTGTTTGATGCTCGGCACTAACGTGCTGGCGTGCTTGAGCTCGTCGTCACTGGCAACGATCCGGACGCCGCATCCGAGGTAGCGGCCAACGTCAACGGGGTCTGCTACGCGGCCGATCCGGACGACCGCCGCGACTTCCCGTTCCGCACGCTGGTGCGGGCCATGACCGACTCCCCCGACGCGCTCGCGCGCGCTGCGACAATCGGCACGTACCTGGGTTTCTCACGCATCATCCGCGAGCGCCCCTTGGGGGCCGACCCAGGCGCGGCGTCACCAGGCTTGACGGCGATCTTTCCCATGGTCCACCACCCTGACCTGACCCACATGCAGGGCGACAACCACTGGCGCGACACCCACGCCCCGCTTGCGCTGAGGCATCACCCGGGCATGTGGGACTACACCCAGCTCAGCGTCGTCGCCACGCTCAACGGCCCGCCCTACGACGGCTTCGCCCTGGTCTCGTTCGCTTCGCTCGAAGACCTGCGCGAGCGATTCTTCGGTGACGACCACGACCGGGACGTCATCCGCGCCGACGTCGCGAAGTTTGCAGACATGCAGCGTTCGCCCCGCCGGGTGATCACCACCGAGACGATCTACCACCAGCGTCCCCCGGTCCCCGCCGTGACCTGGCCGCACGACTAGGCCGCACGCCGCGCCGCTCACAGGATTGCGCCTGTCTGACGCCATGAGCCATACGGCGAGCTGACCTTGACGACCGCTGCCCATACCGAATCGTTCAGCCGCGCACGGCGAATCGCCACGCTGCTGACGTTGGCGGCAGCGGCGGCAGTGTCGCAGTCGTTCGGCCGCTTCACCTACTCGCTGCTGTTCGCAGACCTGCGAGACGGGTTCAGCCTGTCCAACACCGTCGCAGGCGCGCTCGGTTCGCTGAACCTGCTGCTGTACGTCGGGGGCTCGCTGGTGGTCGCAGTGACGGTCGGACGCACGGGCCTGAGCGGAGCCGTTCGGATCGGCCTGGCAGGCAACGTGGTCGGCTTGGCGTTGCTGGCATGGAGCCCGAACGTGGGAGTCGCGGCCTTTGCACTCGCGCTGACGGGCTTCTGCGCGGCCGGCGTGTGGGTGGGCACGCCCGGGCTCGCAGCCGAGCTGCTGGGGCCCGAACGCAGGGGTGCCGCCGCTGGCTGGATGACCGGCGGCGTCGGCAGCGGCATGGTCGCAGCGGCCGCCATCGATGCACTCCTGAGCGATCCGGCCAGCGCCGGCTCGACCGAGGCCGTGCTCGCCACTACAGACCTCAGTCATCCGCGCAACGTGTACCGGATCGAATTCGTCATTGGCGCGGTGGTGCTGGTGGCCCTCGCTATCGCCGTGCGCAGGTGGTCGCGCACACCTGGCCGCACGGGTTTCGGCGGCGCCCGCGCCGCGCTCGGCAAGGTGCCCCAAGCCGGAAGGCTGATCGCCGCCTACACGCTGCACGCCTTCGTCGTGACGACGGTGCTCACGTTCATCGTGAGCCACCTCGAGAGCTACGCAGACCTCTTCGACGCGAGGGGCGCTGCGATCGCCTTCTCGTCCATCGGCATCGGCAGCATCGCCGGCGGTCCGATCTTCGGCCGCATGGCCGACCGACTCGGCAGACGACGCACGGTCACCATCGGCTTTGGCGTCTCGCTGGTCTCGATCATCACCTTGACGGCATACCCAGTGCTCGCGCTCGGGGGGCCGGCGGTCGCATGGGCGTCGGCATTCGTGTTCGGCACCGCCTTCACCGGCATCATCGCTTCCATCGCCGCCCGCGTCAGCGACAACCTCGCCGGCGACGAGTTCGGTGCTGCCTACGGGGTTGCGACGATCCTGTTCGGCTTCGGCCTAGCGGCAGGGCCGCAGATCGGCGGCCTGCTCGCCGACTGGTTCGACAGCTTCGGGCCCGCCTTCGGACTCGCGGTCGCTGCCTGCGTCGTAGGCATCCTGCTCACCGGCTGGGGCGACGACCCAGCGCCCTCGGCGGGATCCGGGGCCCGGCCCGCTTGACGCTGGGCCAGCTGAATTGGGGCTAGCTGAATTCGGGCTCGTCCCACCACGGGACGTACTCGGGCAGGTCCTGGCTCGGACGAAGCGTGAACTCGGGAGGTCGCTTCTCGAGAAAGGACGCCACACCTTCATGCGCGTCCGCGCCTCGCCCGAGGTGGTAGATCCCCCGCGAGTCGATCTTGTGGGCCTCCATTGGATGGTCGGCAGCCAGCATGCGCCACAGCATGTGGCGGATCACCGTCACCGAGATCGCCGAGGTGTTCTCGGCAATGTCGGCAGCGATGGCTCGGGCTGCGGGCAGCAGATAGTCGGGCTCGTGCAGGCTGCGTACGAGCCCACCTTCGAGAGCTTCGGCTGCATCGAAGACGCGGCCGCTGAAACACCACTCCAACGCACGCGACAGCCCGACCACGCGCGGCAAGAAGTACGACGAGCAGGCCTCGGGCACCAGTCCCCGCCGGGCGAACACGAACCCGATGCGCGCCTTGGTCGACGCCAGCCGGATGTCCATCGGCAGCGTCATCGTGACTCCCACGCCTACGGCGGGGCCGTTGATTGCCGCGATAAGCGGCTTGTTGCACTCGTACAGGCGCAACGCGAGCAGCCCGCCGCCATCACGCATCCACGACAGATCGTCGCTCTCGCGTCGCTCTGCGGCCCGTTCGGCCTTCTGCTCATCGGTCTGATTGTCGAAATCGAAGGCGGCGGAGCCCCCACCGAGATCCGCACCGGCGCAATAGCCGCGGCCGGCGCCGGTGAAGATCACTGCCCGAACGTCGTCGTCGGCGTCAACGAGGTCAATGGCGTCCATGACATCGCAGAGCATCTGGCTGTTGAACGCGTTCAGTCGCTCCGGCCGGTTGAGAGTGATGGTGGCCACGTGGTCGTCAACCTCGTACAGGATCGTCTCAAACTCCGGCATGGGGCCTCCGCGGGTCGTAGCGCTTCATGTCCGCCGCCTGATGCCACGGCCCCGGTGTTTCTACACGTCGAGGAAGCGACTCGCTGCAAAGGCGGAGCCGAGCATGCCCACGAGCACGCCGGCGATCACGGTGACGAACACCACGGTCGTGAACTGGTTGGACGTCACCACGAACGACCTGAAGAACGCCAGGATCTCCGAGCGAGAGAACAGCCCCTCGACATGGCCGCGCAATGCGCCTGCCGCAATGGCTCCGATGATGCCGCCGATGAGGCCGTGCAGCATGCCTTCGAGCATGAACGGGAACCGGATGAAGCTGTTCGTGGCACCGACCAGCTTCATGACCTCGATCTCGCGGCGGCGGGCGAACATGGCCACCCGGATCGAGTTGAAGATCAGCATGACGCTGGCACCCGACAGCACGATCGACAGCAGCAGCACAATGCCCTGGAACGACGTGAACCACGTCCGGATGGCGTCGACCTCTTCACGCCCGGTCTGGACGGACAGGACGCCAGGGCGCTGGCGGAATTGCGCAGCGAGGGACTCGATCAGCTCTGACTCGACTGATCGGGGCACCACCCGGTAGGACGCGGGCAGCGCCTCGGGCGACACCTGAGCGAGCAGCTCGGGCTGGTCGGCCATCTGCTGGGACACGAGCGCGTAGGCCTCATCGGCGCTGAAGAACTCGATGCGGTCGATCTCAGGGTGCGACTGCAACTCGATGCCGAGTGCGTCGATCTGGGTGGGATCGATCTGCGGGTTCAAGAACACCTCGAACTGGACGCCGCCCTCCCAGCGGTCGAGCGCGTTTCCGCTGGCGTAGCCCGCCATGAGCCCCATGCCCACCAGCATCACGCCGACAGCTACGGTGAGAATCGCAGCGAACGTCAGCGTGAGGTTGCGCCGGATGTTGGTCCAAGTCTCCCGCGCGAAGTAGCGGATCCGGCTCACGGATCCACCCATTCGGGGGGCCGGGAGGCGACAGCCTCCAGCGACTCCGTCTCGCTGCCGTACGCGCCCCGCTGCTCGTCGCGCACCAGCTCGCCGTGCCGCAGCGCCACTACCCGGCGCCGCATGCGGTCCACGATCGTCTGATCGTGGGTTGCCATGACCACAGTTGTGCCGGTGCGATTGATCCGGTCCAGCAGCGAGGTGAGCTCCTCAGAGGTGTCAGGGTCGAGGTTTCCGGTGGGCTCGTCTGCGAGCAGGATGAGCGGCCGGTTCACGAACGCACGGGCAACGCTCACGCGCTGCTGCTCGCCACCCGACAGCTCGTCAGGAAAACGCTTGTGCTTGTCCTCCAGCCCGACCAGCTCCAAGATGGCTGGGACCTGCGTGCGGATGACGCTCTCAGGACGGCCGATGACCTCGAGCGCGAACGCCACGTTCTCGTAGACGGTCTTGTTGGGCAGCAGCTTGAAGTCCTGGAAGACCGAGCCGATGTTTCGCCGCAAGTAGGGCACGCGCCAGCTGGTCAGCTTCGACAGGTCCTTTCCGGCCACGTGGATGTTGCCGTCGGTGACCTTCTCCTCACAGGTCATGAGGCGCAGCATCGTGGACTTGCCCGACCCGGACGGCCCGACCAGGAAGATGAATTCGCCCTTCTCGATATTGAGGGTCACGCCGTTGACCGCTCGCGTCTGGCCCTTGTAGATCTTCGTGACGTTGTCGAAGCGGATCATGCGCGCCTTCGGGCTGTGCGGTCGGGTCGAGACTCCGGCATCACTGTGTCGGTTATTTCCGGGATTGGATTACAGCAGATCTGGATGAGATTGAGCTGAGTCCTACGGTACGCCAGCGTCCTTGTGAAACCCGTTCACCGCCTGCGGCCCGCACACAGCTGCGGTGTCGAAACCGCAGCCGGCGGCGCCTAGTGCAGTCGGTTCCTACGCCACCCTCAGGACGGCGCTTCGAGTCGGATGCCTTCGAAGCGATTGAAGCCGCGATCGAACGAGACGATCTCGCAGCGATGCTCAATCGCCAGCGCTGCAAGATGCGCGTCGTTGACGAGGTTCCCGCCGGACCCTGACGACGCCAGCAGCTCCGAGACGATGCCGAGGTGCCGAGCCGTGGGTTCGACGACAACGCCGGCTGGCTGAGCGATCCACTCCCGTGCCTGTGCGATGGCTTCCGCTGGTGTCAAGGGCTGAGAGAAGACGCCTCGGTGAGTGGACACGCGGACGAACGCCAACAACGCCAGCCATGCGAAAGCAACCGTCGCACCGCCGTTCAATGCCCAATCGAGCCAACGCCTCGATTCGCGGTGACGGTCGGCGTCCTCGTTGACGGCATACAGCAGGACGTTCGCATCGACGAGCTTCACGAACCGGTTTCCATTCGCCGGGCCAACTCGGTGTCTTCGAGCTGCCCCGCAAGCTGAAGCGCCTTGGTCAAATCGACTTGCGGCGGGCCCAACGAGCGCGTCTGGGTGGCGAACGGTCGCCGGCTCGCACCCTTCGGACCGGCCTCACGCAGCAAATCGTTGAGTGCCTGCTTGAACGAGACCTTGCGCTCGGACATGCGGCGCCGGATGATCTGCTCTGCATCGGTATCGAGTGTCACCGTGGTCCTCATGTTGACAGCATAGCATCACCTATTTTGATGCTCTGCTGTCAATGCCTTCGGCGGCGTCAAGCCCCGCCGTCTGCGCCTCGTTGGGAGCGCTGCCAGCGCAGGTATGCCTCCATCAGGCCGTTCAAGTCGCCATCGAGCACGGCGTCGACATTGCCGACCTCGACGTTGGTCCGCAGGTCCTTGACCTGCTGGTACGGGTGCAGCACGTACGAGCGGATCTGGCTGCCCCAGGCCACGTCGCGCTGTTCGCCCGCCAGTGCTGCTACTTCCGCCTCGCGTTCGGATCGCTGCAGGTCGGCGAGCTTGGCGGCGAGCATCTGCATTGCCCGGTCTTTGTTCTGGTGCTGGCTGCGCTCGTTCTGGCACGCCACGACGATGCCCGTGGGCAAGTGCGTGATGCGAACGGCCGAGTCGGTGACGTTGACGTGCTGGCCGCCGGCCCCCGACGACCGGTACGTGTCAATGCGCAGATCGCCCTCGTCGATGGGGACCTCGTCGGAGACCTCTTCGAAGAACGGGACGACCTTCAGCGAGGCGAACGCCGTGTGGCGGCGGGACTGCGCATCGAACGGAGAGATGCGCACCAGACGATGCACGCCTCGTTCGGCTGCAAGGAACCCGAAGGCATGGCGCCCCTTGACGAGAAAGGTTGCCGAGCTGATCCCAGCCTCTCCCCCGTCGGTCGCCTCGGTCAGCTCGACGGAGAAGTCGTTGCGCTCGGCCCAGCGCTGGTACATGCGCAGCAGCATCTCGGCCCAGTCGCAGGCGTCGGTGCCCCCGGCACCCGAATTGATCTCGCACACGGCGTCGTTCTCATCGTGCTCGCCGCTGAACAGCGCCATGAGCTCGATGTCTGCGAGCCGGCGTTCGGCGGCTTCGACGGCCTCTTCGATCTCGGGCAGCAGCTCGGCGCCGTCCTCCTCGGCCGCCAGCTCGGCGAGCGCTGTGGCGTCGTCCACTTCTGCGCGTGCCCGCTCCCAGCGCTCGATGTCGTCGCGCACGCGTGACAGCCGGGTGGTGACTGCACGAGCACGGTCGGGGTCATCCCACAGCGACGGCTCTGACGCCTCGGCCTCCAGCCCGTTCGCCACCGCACGGGCCTCGTCGATCCCCAGGTACTGATGCGCCTCGGACACGCGCCGGACCAGATCAGCCAACGCGTCGGCATAGTCGCTCAAGGATCGGCTCACGTTGGCGCCTCAGCGGCCGTGGCAGTGCTTGAACTTGCGGCCCGAACCGCAATGGCACGGATCGTTGCGGCCCAGCTTCTCCTCGGCTGACTTGACCACGGTGCCTGTCGAAGCTGCAGCAATGCGTCGCGACTGCGACGGACCACCGGGACCGCGCGGCGCTGAGGCTGCAGCCCCACCAGATGGTGCGCCGTTGCCAGCACCGACAGTCGACGGCGTCAGATCCGGCGCGGTGTACTGCACATCTGTGGCCCCAGCAGCACCGTCGGCTGGCCTCGAGGGCACAGGCCCCGTTGTCGACGTTGATCCGGCGGCGGCCTCCGGCGATGTGACCTGCACGTGCATCACGTAGGTAACGAAGTCGCGGTAGACCCGCTCGAGCAGGCTGGCGAACATGTCGAAGCCCTCTCGCTGCCACTCCGCCACGGGGTCCTTCTGGCCGATCCCGCGCAGGTGAATGCCCTCGCGCAGATGATCCATGTCTGCGAGGTGCTCCCGCCAGCGCTGGTCGATGAGACGCAGCAGCACTTGCCGCTCCACCTCGCGCATCGCTTCGGATCCGATCTCGGCCTCTCGTGCGGTGTAGTGGTGCTCGCCGTCGGTGGACACCAGCTCGACCGCATCGGCGACCCCCCAGTCCCGCTGAGGTTCGCCCGACAACTCGGCAACCGTGAGCTCGGTTGGCCAGTAGGTGCCGATCGTGGCCAGCAGCCCGTCGAGATCCCACTCGGAAACGACATCGCCTGTGCAGTGATCCAGCACTGCTGCTTCGGCGGCGTCGTGCAGATAGCCGAGCGACTCGGCGCGCAGATCGTCGCCACCGAGGATCTGCTCCCGCCGCGCATAGATCACCTTGCGCTGCTCGTTCATCACCTCGTCGTACTTGAGGACGTTCTTGCGGACCTCGGCGTTCTTCTGCTCGACAGTGTTCTGCGCCCGCTCGATGGCCTTGGTGACCATCTTCGCCTCAAGCGGCACGTCGTCGGGCAACGTGCGATCCATCACCCAGTTCACCGCTCCGGTGGCGAACAGGCGCATCAAGTCGTCCTCCAGAGAGAGGTAGAAACGGCTCGCTCCCGGATCGCCCTGCCGCCCCGAACGGCCTCGCAGCTGATTGTCGATGCGCCGTGACTCATGGCGCTCGGTTCCCAGCACGTAGAGGCCGCCCAGCTTGCGCACCTCGTCGCCTTCCGCCCGGCACTCGGGCTCGTAGCGCTCGACACGGGCTGACAGCTCCGCTGCGTTCTCCGGCTCGTCCGGATCGAGCTTCTCGCGCAGCAGGTCGCGGCGCGCCAGACCCTCAGGGTTGCCGCCGAGCAGGATGTCGACGCCGCGGCCGGCCATGTTCGTGGCCACGGTGACCGAGCCCAGCCGACCCGCCTGGGCGATGATCTCAGCTTCGCGCGTGTGCTCCTTGGCGTTGAGCACGCTGTGGTCGATGCCCCTGCGATCGAGCGCGGCTGCCAGCTTCTCGGAGTTCTCCACGCTGACGGTGCCGACAAGAGTCGGCTGGCCCGCGCCGATGCGCTCAACGAGGTCGTCGACGACGGCCTCCAGCTTGGCCGCCTCGGTCTTGTAGATGAGATCGCCCTGGTCGTCCCGCACCACGGGAAGGTGGGTCGGCACCGGGACGACGTCAAGTCCGTAGGTGTTGCTGAACTCGGCGGCTTCAGTGGCGGCCGTGCCCGTCATGCCGGCGAGCTTGTTGTAGAGGCGGAAGTAGTTCTGCAGCGTGATGGTGGCGAGCGTCTGGTTTTCCTCTTTGATCGCTACCCCCTCCCTAGCCTCGACTGCCTGGTGGAGGCCCTCGCTCCAGCGCCGCCCTTCAAGGATGCGGCCCGTGAACTCGTCGACGATCTTCACCTCGCCATGAGAGACGAGATAGTCCTTGTCGCGCCGGTAGAGCTCCTTGGCCCGCAGTGCGGCGTTCATCTGGTGAACCAGGTTGGCCGAGACCTCGTCGTACAGGTTGTCGATGTTGAGCGCCCGCTCGACCTTGGTGATGCCCGGCTCGAGCACTGCCACGTTGCGCTTGTCTTCTTCGACCTCGTAGTCGACGTCGCGGATCATCGTCGCGGCGATACGAGCGAACTGCTGGTAGAGCTTGGCGGCGTCCGCAACCCGGCCGCTGATGATGAGCGGCGTCCGCGCCTCGTCGATGAGGATCGAGTCGACCTCGTCGACGATGCAGTAGTTGTGGCCGCGCTGGACTTGGACGCTGCGATTCGGCGCCATGTTGTCTCGCAGATAGTCGAAGCCGAACTCGTTGTTGGTGCCGTAGGTGATGTCGGCGGCGTACTGGCGACGCTTGTGCGCAGCGTCGTAGGGGCCGGGCACCACGAGCCCCACCTCCATACCCAGGAAGCGGTGGATGCGGCCCATCCACTCGGCGTCGCGGGCGGCCAGGTAGTCGTTCACGGTGACGATGTGGACGCCCTTGCCACTCAGCGCATTGAGGTACACCGGCAGGGTCGAGACGAGCGTCTTTCCCTCGCCGGTGCGCATCTCGGCCACCCAGCCGAAATGCAGCGCCGCCCCGCCGATGAGCTGCACGTCGTAGTGGCGCTGGCCGATGACACGGCGCGCCGCCTCGCGCATGACCGCGAAGGCATCGACGAGGACGTCGTTGAGGTCGGCGCCGCGGTCGAGCTCAGCGCGAAACTCGCCCGTGCGAGCCCGCAACTCGTCATCGGAGAGCCGCTCCACCTCTGGCTCGACGGCGTTGATCTCGGGAGCCAACTCCTCCAGCAGGCGCAGCTTCTTGCCTTCCCCGGCACGGAGCACACGCTGAAACAGAGCCACGAGCGCAGGCTACCGCTGGCCCCCAGCACCAGAGCCGAGGATTAAAGAAAGGTTCAGGCGTCGATCTCGATGAGCCCAGCGTCTCCGTCCGAGCGCAGGTACACCACGCTCGGCTTGTCGCTGTCGACATTCACGAACAGGAAGAAATCGTGGTCGAGCAGCTGCATCCGGGCGACCGCTTCGGCGGGATCCATCAACTCCAGCTCGAACGTCTTGCGGCGCACGATACGCGGGACCCATTCAGGGTCGTCGATGTCCGCCGCCTGCTCGGGAGCCACAGCACCGTTGACCAGTTCGTTGTCGAGGCGAGCCAGCGGATGGTGGACCTCATCGCGTCGCAGGTTCGGGCGCCGGCGCCGTACGACACGAGTCTTGAGCTTGCGCAACTGCTTGCCGAGCTTGCCGACTGCGAGGTCGACCGCCTGGTGCTGGTCAACGCCGGACACTGAGGCGCGCACACGGTGTCCGTGCCCGAGCAGTGTGACCTCCACCTGCTCACGCTCGGCGATGCGCGGGTTTTTCTCCTCCCGGAACACCACCTCGGCCCGATCCAGATCACCGACGAATCTGTCCAGCGCCCCGATCTTCCGCTCCACCGCAGCCCGCACATCGTCGGGAACCTGAACTTTGCGACCCGTGATGATGATCTGCATTGCCTCGGCTTTCTGGGCAGCGGCCCGGTGAGACGTTCCTGCCCGAAGTGAAGGGATTGCCATGTTAGGCAACAGACGCGGCACCGTCGTGACCCCGCCGAGCACACGCTGCCACGTGCACGGAGGCTGCGCGCGCATCCAACAACGCAGCGGTCGCGGCGCGCAGCGTCGCCCCGGTGGTGAGCACGTCATCGACAAGCAGAATCCGGCGCCCCGCGACACGAACGCGTGCATTGAAACGGGGACCGTGGAGACGTTCGGTCCTGCTGGCGCCCGACTGTGCTCTCGTGCCGATCCGCCGCAACAACCGCGCCGGGCGCACACGCAACGCCTTGGCGGTTGTTCTCGCCAGCGTCTCAGCCTGGTCAAAGCCGCGCGAGCGGCGGTGAGCTGCCGTCGTCGGCGCCCAGGTGACTGTGTCGATGCGCGCCGCCAGAGCCGGAGCTATGTCGATGCGCGCCGCCAGAGCCGCCGCTGTGTTGATCGACCCCTGTGACGGCGCTGCGAGGTGTGCGAGGGCGAGCGATTCTCCGAGCCATCGTGCGATGGCTCGCTCGCCCCGGTACTTGAGCGCATGGATGAACTCGCGACCGACGCCATCGTGCGAGAAGAGCAGGGCGACCGATTCAGCACCTGGTACCGACGCCGGTTCGGGATCGCTCAGTGCCCCGATGCACTCAGCGCACGGGCACCATCCCAATGTGTGGCAGCCAGGACAGCGCACTTCGAACAGCATGACGCGGACCGTAGGTGCGCGGCCGCCCGGTGCTGAAGCGAATTTGGGCGTCAGTAGCGGTAGCGGTCTGCCTTGTAGGGGCCCTCAGGGTCGAGGCCGAGGTAGGAGGCCTGCTCTGAGGTCAGGCGGGTGAGCTTGGCCCCGAGCTTGTCGAGGTGCAGGCGCGCCACCTCCTCGTCGAGGTGCTTGGGCAGCACGTGGACGTCCGCTTCGAGCTCTTCTGCGTGTGCGTGCAGTTCGAGCTGAGCGAGCACCTGATTGGTGAAGCTCATCGACATCACAAAGCTCGGATGTCCGGTCGCACAGCCGAGGTTCACCAGACGGCCTTCGGCCAGCACGACTACCGAATTCCCGCCCGGGAACACGAATTCGTCGACCTGCGGCTTGATCGAACGTCGCTGGACATCGGACATCGCAGCCAGGCCCGCCATGTCGATCTCGTTGTCGAAATGCCCGATGTTGGCGACGACGGCCTGGTGCTTCATGCGCGACATGTGCTCGGCGGAAATGATGTCGCGGTTGCCGGTGGCAGTGACGTAGATGCCAGCAATGTCCAGCACATTCTCGAGGCGGTCAACTTCGAAGCCCTCCATGGCGGCCTGCAACGCGTTGATCGGATCGATCTCCGAGACGATGACCCGGCAGCCTTGGCCCCGCAGCGCCTGCGCGCACCCTTTGCCCACATCGCCGTAGCCCGCCACGAACGCCACCTTCCCACCCAGCATCACGTCGGTGGCCCGGTTGATGCCGTCGATCAGGGAGTGGCGGCAGCCGTAGAGGTTGTCGAACTTGGACTTCGTCACCGAGTCGTTGACGCTGTAGGCAGGGAAGGTCAGCTCTCCCCGCGCTGCCATGTCGTAGAGCCGGTTCACGCCGGTCGTCGTCTCCTCAGAGACCCCGCGGATTCCTGCCGCAATCTCGGTCCACAGGCCCGGCTGCGTCTGCTGGAACTCGGCGAGCAAATCGTGCACGGCCGCCTCGTCGGGCGACGCTGCATCCGGGCCGTCGACCGCGAGGTCGGGCACGCCGCCGTCGCCCTCATAGCGAGCGCCGAGGTGGACCATCAAGGTGGCATCGCCGCCATCGTCGACGATCAATGTGGGCCCGGGCCCGTCCGGCCAATGCAGCGCGCGGTAGTTGCAGTGCCAATACTCGGGCAGCCTCTCGCCCTTCCATGCGAAGACCGGCACGCCTCGTGGCTCGTCCGGCGTCCCGCCTCGCCCGACAACGACGGCCGCCGCGGCCTCGTCCTGGGTCGAGAAGATGTTGCAGGACGCCCAGCGCACCTGTGCACCGAGGTCAACCAGGGTTTCGATGAGCACGGCGGTCTGCACGGTCATGTGCAGCGAGCCGGTGATGCGGGCCCCCAGCAGGGGCTGCGCATCGAAGTGCTGGGCGCGCAGGGCCATAAGGCCGGGCATCTCGGTCTCTGCCAGTTCGATCTGCAGTCGGCCCGCTGCCGCGAGGCTGAGATCAGCAACCTCGAAGTCATCGATTGGCGTCATTGCGTTCGGCGCAGATTGCGCAGAAGGACGGTGACATCTTCGAGCGAGCCACCACAGGCACGTAGCCATGGCGGCTCCTCTCCCGGGACGACTGGCAGCCAATCTGTTTCCGCCGCGCCCCTTCCGGTGTGTTGACCCATACGCCCAATTACGTGCTCACGAAGCACCGTCTTGGGGATCACCCATCCGTGAATGCCGTGGGGAGACAGGCCCAATGCGAAGAGGAACTCATAGTTCTGATCTCGGATCTGCTGGAAGCGATACTCGCCGTTCTGCCAACGGGTGGAGAACTTGATTTCGAACCGTCGACCCTCAACCAGCCGGTCGGCCTCGCTGTCGCCTGAGCGCACCACATCCAGGCCGAGGTCCTCACACCAGGCCGCGACGAGCTTCTCTCCGATGGCGCCGACAGTCCTGGACTTCTTGGTTCGGATCCAACCGAAGGGGCTGGCCGACCACTCATCGTCTGCGCTTCGATACAGGCCGTGGATTTCCTCAGCTATCTCCGCGAACCGCCGAGATAGCGCATCATCGAGACTCATTATCGACACTCCGTGCTCATCGAATTCCAATTCCGAGTTAGAGACTTAGAACAGCGTCCCGGCTGAGATGTCATCATCCGCTCCCGACGTGATCGGATTACCCGCTTCGTCGATCCACTCGGTGCCGCTGCCATGCAAGCGACGCCGCATGACTTCGATTGCCTCAGGGTTGTCGTCGATGAGCACGAAACGGCGCCCAAGTTGCTGCGCGACCGCGCCCGTCGTGCCTGAACCCGCAAAAAAATCAAGTACGCGTTCGCCAGGGCGCGATGAAGCTGACAGCACGCGGCGCAGGATGCCTTCTGGCTTCTGAGTCGCATAGCCCGTGCGCTCACTGCTGTTTGTGGGAACGATCGTGTGCCACCAAACGTCCGTCGGCAACTTGCCGCGTGCTGCCTTCTCCTTCGTCACCAAGCCGGGCGCCATGTACGGGATGCGCTCGATTGCGTCCTGATCGAAGAAATAGGTCTCCGGATCGCGTACGTACACGAGGATGGTGTCATGCTTGGCCGCCCAGCGACGCTTGGAGCGACCTCCGTAGTCATAGGCCCAGATGATCTCGTTGAGGAAACACTCGCGGCCGAAGATCTCGTCGAACAAGATCTTGCAATAGTGAGCCTCTCGATAGTCGATGTGGAAGTAGATCGTTCCTTCCGGCGTCAGCAGACGGTGAGCTTGTTCGACACGCTCGGAGATAAACACCAGGTAGTCGTCAAAGCTGTCGGCGAATGAAGTCGAAGCTCTGTTCACCGATGCGTAGCGACGACCGCCAAACCCGGTGCGGTCCCCGGTCTCGTCGCGCACGACCGAGATCGATGTGCGTCGCTGCTCGCGGCCGCTATTGAAGGGAGGATCTACGTAGATGAGCGGAAATGAGGCGTCTGGCAACTTTGGCAGCACCTCGGCATTGTCTCCATAGACGACCCAATTGAGATCACGTTCAAGATTGAGCATCAACAGTCCTTCTGCAGTGTCTGCACCGACGACGCAGATTCGTACGAAGCGACATTGCCCTTCAGATGCCGCTGGATGCAAGGTAGGTCTTGAGTTCAGTGAGCAGCGGGATAGGGCCGGGGTCGCGCCGGGCTGCTGCGGCGATCCGCAGGCTCAGGACATCGACTTGGTAGATGAGGTCGAACAGCTGCGCCATGGCGCCATCGCCGCCGGCGCGCAACTCTGCGTAGGGCACAGCGACGCGGGCGCCGTCCAGCACGCGGCGGGTGAAGTCGTAGCGGCGCCGGATCTGAGGGTGTTCGAAATCGTGCCGCAGCGCGATCACCGCCAGAGGCGAGCCATCAATGAGACGACCTGCCTGGTCCCATCCGGCCAACTCGTTGTGGCACAGATCGGGCATCGCGCTGGCATACGCCGGGATCTTGACGTTCTCGTTGATCTGGGCCTTGGCTCGGCCCGCGGCGACGTCCCCCAGCGCGCCGCCGCCGTAGAAGACCGGCAGCATCTCGCCGTTGCCGATCGCGCTGATGAGCTCGTCAAGCGAATCGACCTCAGCGCCGGTGCTGTCCTGGCGCGCACGCAGCTGAGCAACGGTCGCGCCGACCCAGCCGGCGACACCCGACAGCAGACCAGCACGTTCGAGCGCCACGAGGGGCGCGACCGAAATGGCGCCGACCGCCGCTCTCGGCATCGGGATGCTGCTGTCTACTTCATAGAGCGGCGCACCCCAGTGGCGGGCCAGCTCGGCCAGCTGGCCGCCTGAGGTGACTGCGACAATTGAGGCGCCGGCGTCACGCGCGGCCGTGGCCGCTTCGAGGGTCTCTTCAGTGTTGCCGCTGAATGAGAGCGCTATCGCCAGCGTCTGTGGACCGACGAACGCAGGACACTCGTACCTCTTGACAACGGTCACCGGCACACGCATCTGCGGCGCCGCGAGCGCCGAGGTGATGTCCCCGGCGACCCCCGAACCTCCCATGCCCATGGCGACGACATTGGTGATCGGGTCGCCCCCTGCTGGGCCCACCACCTCCTCGGCCGCGGCTAGCGCTGCTTCGAGCTGCGCCGGCAATTTCTCGGTGGCGGCCGCCATCCCCATCGAGTCGATGCCGGTTCGGTCATGCCCCGTCGACTGAGACCCTGCTGACTGACTCATGGCAAGAGCCTCCTGGCGCCGGAAGCTGACCAGTGTGCGTCGTGGGTCACTGTTCAAATGTCGGACTGAGTTCACCGCTCGTGATGCGAGCGCCCAGCGCTGCGGCGGTGGCCGGATCTGCGTCGGAACCCTCGTTGATCAGCAACACGGGAATGCCGTTGTCGATGGAGTAGGTCCGCCCCAAGCGCGGGTTGTAGAGCAGATCCTGCTCCGCCACGAAGTAGAGCGGTCCCTTGTCCTGCGGGCATGCCAGGATTTCTGACAAGGCCGGATCAAGTCCCATGTGTACCTCTTGGACGCGGCCGGAGCCAGCCGTCCGACGTCGGTTGCGGATCCACGTGGCGATCATGCCAGCAGCGCCCTGATTTCGCTCACTCGTTCTGCGACAGCTTCGGCGTCGGGCGCTTCGAGATTCAGCCGGAGCAACGGCTCGGTATTGGACGGCCGCAAGTTGAACCACCAGTCGCCTGCGTCGACGGTGAGACCATCGAGGTGGTCCTGGGAGTATCTGGTGAAGCGCGCCGATACCCGGCGAAGCACTTCGTCAATATCGGCAACACGAGTGTTGATCTCGCCTGAGGACGCATACCGGTCCAAGGGCGCAAGCAGCTCCGACAACGGCACTGCTGCGGTGCTCAGCTGTTCGAGCGCGACCAGCGCAGCGATCAGACCGGAGTCGGCACGGTAGTTGTCGGCGAAGTAGTAGTGGCCGCTGTGCTCACCACCGAAGGCGGCCCCAGTGCGCGCCATTTCTGCCTTGATGAAGCTGTGACCCACCCGGGTGCGCAGTGGCTGGCCGCCCGCTTCAGCGATCGCCTCGGGCACGGCGCGGGAGCAGATCAGGTTGTAGAGAATCGGCCCCGGACCGCAGCGGCGCAGCATGGCTTGCGCGACCAGAGCGGTGAGCAGCGATCCGCTCACCGCGCCGCCGCGTTCGTCGGTGAGAAAGACCCGGTCCGCATCGCCATCGAACGCGAGGCCGACATCGGCCCCAACCTCCAGCACGCGCTTGCTGAGATCGACGAGGTTCTCGGGCCG
Source organism: Candidatus Poriferisodalis sp. (assembly GCF_965237655.1). Lineage (GTDB taxonomy): Bacteria > Actinomycetota > Acidimicrobiia > Acidimicrobiales > Poriferisodalaceae > Poriferisodalis. The sequence continues at coordinate 1,544,569 of NZ_CBDEGB010000001.1, read as the reverse complement.
GATCGGGTCGGCCGGGTGGTTGGGAAAGGTGCCGTCGAGCTCGCCGTACATCAGCTCCCACTCGAACGGCAGCGGCCCGAAGACCGCCGGCAGCACGTGGCCCCCCATGCCGTTGGCCGTGTCCGCCACCACTCGCAAGGGGGCAAGCGACTCGACGTCGACGAACGATCGGACATGGATTGCGAACGTGTCGAGCAGGTCACGCGAGTGGCGCCAGCCCCCGCCGGCAGTCGACGTAGCACCCTGTGCTGCCCGCTGAGCAATGTCGGCGAGACCGCTGTTGGCACCTACCGGTGCAGCGCCGGGTCCGCACAGCTTGATGCCGTTGTAGGCGGCCGGATTGTGCGATGCCGTCAGCATTGCTCCTGGCAGGTCCAGGTGGCCCGAAGCGAAATAGAGCAGATCCGTCGAAGCCAGCCCGATGTCGATGACGTCGACCCCGGCTGCCTGGGCACCGCTGGCGAACGCATCGGCCAACGAGACACCGCTCGGACGCATGTCCCGCCCCAGGACAAGCTGCGTCGCACCCGACCACTCAGCGAAGGCGTAGCCGATGCCACGCGCTGCCGACGGACCCAGCTCGTCGGGACAAATGCCACGTATGTCATATGCCTTGACGATGCCCGCCAAGACATCGGCTGGCACCGGATCAATGCGTCCCGCCATATCGCTTGCAGAGCCTAAGCGGCGCGTCCCGAAGTGCTCTCTACGACCGTTGCGAGGCCTCCGAATCTGCCGGTTTCTGTGGGGATGCAGACCTGAGTTGACGTGGCTTTCTCCCCCTTCGAACAGCACATTTCCGCGCAGCGGCGCGCGGCCGTTTTCTGCAACCCCCTTGCAATTTGCACGCCCACCTACCTAGGGTGGGAGCAGAGAGTGGGATGCGAACCTGTCTGAAGCAAGCGGACGAGGCGATGATGAAGAGTAAATACCAGGCAACAAATCGTGAACAATTGGTACTTGACAAGGTCGAGAATCCTAGGTACGACCGTCAGATTGTCAATGGTCTTGACCCCTTTATGAGTGGCTCTGCGCCTGAAGATTTCCAAAATTTCTACACGGCACAAGAACTCGATGATTTACGCCAATTACGCGACACTGAACGCGATGTTGAAACACGAATGCCGGTCAAAATTACCCGGCACTACTTCGAAATGGCGAAGTCCAGTTCCGCACTGAAAAAACTCGTCAAGGCATCCGCGGACGAGACTGCGGATCTTGAAGGTGATCCTGACCCCGCTAATCAACTTGATTACAGCCCTATCGAAGGTCTGTTGCATAAGTATGAAATGGGCTTGCTGTATGTTATTTCGACGTGCTCAGCACATTGCAGATTCTGCTATCGCGAGGAATTGATTGGGCGTAAAGAGATTGAGCGCTCTGACGGCACGGTCAAGAAGAAGGGCCTTGCACATGTGGGCGAAATCACCGACTACATCCGGGCACACAATGCCGCTGTCGCAGCAAACGGAGGGACGCATCCGGAGACCGGTCGGCCCAAATTGCGCGAGATCCTCCTGTCAGGCGGCGACCCCATGGTGCTGCCGAATTCCAAGCTGGCAGCGTGGTTTACAGCCTTGGCGGAAGCAGGCACCGAGGTCATCCGGATCGGAACCAAGGAGCTGGCGTTCTATCCGGATCGTTTCGACGAGGCCTTCTTCTCGATGATCGATCGCTTCCACGACGTCTACCCCGATGTCTCGATGCGATTCATGATCCACTTCAACCACCCCGACGAGTTCTTGATGAAGGACTCCGACGGGCAGTACATCAGTGACGACAAGGGCTTCTTGCAATGGCGTCCCAACACACGGCGTGCGGTCGATGAGCTCGTAGGACGCGGCTGGATCAGCGTGGAGAATCAGACGCCGATCATCGCGGGCGTCAACAACGATGCGAGTGCACTGCGAACCCTGCAACGAACGCTCAAGAGTGTCGGAGTCGAGAACCACTATTTCTTCTGCGGACGCAACATCGTCGCCTACAAGGCTTTCAACGTGCCCATCGAGACGGCGTGGGCGCTCCTCAACGAATCCCAACGCGGATTGTCCGGGGTGGAGTCTCACGCCCGGCTCACGATCGTGCACTACAAGGGCAAGACAGAGGTCTCCGCAGTGACCGGCGGCCCGATCGCCGGTCTGCGGGGCGCCGAAGACGGCGTCGTGATCTTCAAGGTGTTGCGCAACCCAGCTCACGCTCCCGACCGGGGCAAAGTCACGATCGTCGGTCGCAACCCAGAGGCCTTGTGGTTCGATGACTACGAAGACCGGGTGCTTGTTGATGAAGCCGGTCTGTTCAGCCAGCAGCGACCGAGCGGTGTTGCCGCCCCGCGCTCCCGATCACGACACCACCCGACGCCCAAGAAGGGTCTGACACCCGGCCAAGCACGGCCGGCGCCGCTCATGGCCGTCGTCGCCAGCAACGAGCGCAGGGCGCACCCGAAGAGTCCGGCCGGCGAACCAGCACCAGCGCTACGCGACGCCGGGGCCTAACCACCTCACGCCGGCGTTTCAGCCGGGAGCGTGTAAGCCCCCAACGCGCCATACGCGCCATACGCGCCGGCCGCTGCCCGGTGGCGGATGCGCCAGATGTCGGCGATCACCCTCAGCGATTGAGAGGTCAGCCGGACCGTCGTGTCGGCTGAGTGATCCACGACTACAGGCACCTCAGTGGCCGTCAGTTCGAAGTGTTCGACGAGATACAGCACTTCCACGTCGAAAGCGAACCCGTCGATGACGGAGCGGCTGAAGATCTGCCGTGCTGCGGTCGCCGTAAAGCCCTTGAAGCCGCACTGCGTGTCTCGGTAGCGGCGCAACAGCACCAAGCGAGTGAAGACATTGAACATCCGGCTCGCGAGTGCCCTCATGGGCGGTGCCGGACTGATGGTGCGTGCCTCGGCGTGGCGGCGGTTGCCGAGCGCCACGTCAGCACCTCCCTCAAGCGCATCGATGAGGAAACTGAGCTGGCCAGGCGGGTAGGCCAAGTCCACATCGGTGAACAGACGCAGTCGCCCGCTCGCAGCGAGCATTCCCATGCGCACGGCTGCGCCCTTTCCGCGGTTCGCCTCCGACGACACCACCACATCGGCACCGGCTCGCCGGGCCGCCTCCGCTGTGCCGTCGGTCGAGCCGTCGTCCACCACCACGATCTCGAGTCGACCGTCCAGGGCTTCGTTGCGCAGGAAGGCAGCGCTGATCTCCGTCACCGCCGCTCCGACGAGGTGTGCAGCTTGGTAGGCCGGCAGCACGACAGACACCTCGGGTGCTTCGTCGAGGATTTCAGCGATCTCGCCGGCAATTGGTACAGCCGTAACGCTGGGTTCGGTCCCGCTGCCAGCGGGCTTCGGCTCGTCCAGCGGGGGCATCCACGGATCCCGGTGACGCGATCCAAGCGAGCGGCGGCGGTCGAACCGTACCGGGGGCCGCACTGCGACGACCGCCAGCGCGATCGCCCCGAGCACTGTTGCCAGCCAGGCGAGGTATTCGACGGCCGTGGCGCCATAGGTGAGCTCAACGTGCTCGTCGGTGGGAATCACCACCATCCAGTTGGGCGTCACGCGGTAGGGCCCGTCGGCGCCGCGTGCGGACCAGTTCGGAAAGTAGGACACCTTCACCAGCACTGGAACACCGGGCTGGTCCACCGAGAACGACAGCCAGTCCCGCCCAGTGTCGATGTCGCTGACCTGCACCGGCGGCAGCGCGCGCCGCGGTGCTGCGCTGAACCTCGCCAGAGAACCCGGCGCACCGCCGTCGCCGTCGGGCGGCGGCAGCAGCGCCACCCGGGACCAATGCTCCGGCCCTTGTGCCGCGATCGGCACATCCCACGCCTCTGGGTCGTTCCACCAGATCGCGGCCGGGTCGGTCCAGGCTCGCCCGGCTTGGGACACATCGGTGGCAACTGCAGGCTCGAAGGACAGCGGAGATACCACGTCGCTGTCTGCGACGAGGTAGATCGACCATGGGCCTGCCGAAGTGATGTGCTGCAAGCCAGCGGATTGATTTGCCGCTGCGGTCGCCTCGGAGCTGAACGATGCGTAGTACCGAATGCCCGACATCTGCAGGTGCGGAACTCCCAGCGCGAAGTCCAGGGCGTTGTAGGGAAGGCCGCGCATCGGACGCGATGGTGAGGCCGACATCTCCGACTGCATGAGGAAATGGAACGGCACCGTCGGTGACGATTCGAAATAGAGACCCTCCATCGACGCGATGCAGCCGTCGGTCCAGTGCGGCAGCAGCATCGGGGCCATCGGCGTGCCGTATGCACCCACGATCTCGCGGTCGTACTCCCACAGCAGACGCCCGCAGCCGCGCCGATCGCCGACATCGCTCATCGCGGTGATGAACTCGTAGTACTCGGGGTACGACGGTCGCCCCTCGTAGCCGCGGAAGTTCCAGCGCGCCCAGCCCGAGACGAAATTGCGGTCCTCTGCAGACACCGTGAGCGGACCCCAGCGGTAGGCCCCGCTGGCATCGAGCCTGCCGCCCGGAGCGTCGCCGAAGCGCAGTGCCAGCAGGCACACCGCCGCCACCAATGCGGCGACCGGCACCAGCATGCGCACCCAGCGCGCCGCCGGGACCAGCTGCTCGCCGCCGGGGTGGGGATGGTCCGAGTCCCTGCGAGTCAGCCCTTCGATGACGAGCCAGAGGCCTATCGCTGCCAGCAGGTACAACGCCAAGTACCAGAAGGGCAGGATGCGCGCGTTCCACAGCCGGTGCTGAGGCCAATGGACAAATGCGAGGGCCATCGTGATGGCGATGGCCGTCCACATCAACGCTGGGCGGTACCAGCGCGCCAAACCGACCGCAGCGCCGATGCCTGCGAGCACGAGCAGCCAGGTGATGTTGTGATGGGCTCCGTCGCCGCTGATCTCGTCTGCAAAGAACAGGTGCTCTCGTACGGAGGTGAGTCGCTCCCAGCCCATGTCATTCAAGAACGTCCGGCGGGCCGCGAACGGCACCGTCCAAAACGCCGACAGGAGCCCGCCGATGACGCCGATGGCGAGTGCATGGGTCGCCCGCCGCCATTCGAGCACTACCAGCACCATGACGGCCGCAGCCGGTACGGCCAGCCGAGGCAGCGCAGCGTCGGTGAGATTCCACACAGCGGCCCACAACACGATCGCAGCGATCGACGAGCCCATTGCCCGAACTCGGCCGATGCGATCGGGCAGCGCATGCAGGCTGCGCACTGCGACCATCAAGATGCTTGCCGTGACGGCGAACGCCAGCGGGATGGGGTGGCACAGAGCCACGAACGCCAGGGCCACGCTTGCCCGTGCGCGCCCGGTACCCCGCTCGAGCGAGCGCCAGAGCATGCCCAGGTAGACAAGCGTCGCCGACAATGCGATCGAGAACGCGAATTCCCCCGCCAGCGTCGACGCGGCGTTCCCGCCATAAATCGTGAAGTTCACGTCGAAGACGAACAGCAACAGGGCTACCGCAGCCAGTACCCGCAGCGGACGTGCCCAGCCCGCCAGCAATCCCATCAGCCATGCGGCGGCAGGCATCGAGACGACACCGCTGATCGCAATGAGCTTGAACGCCACGCCGAAGGGCAACACCACATCTGCTGCCACGATCATCAGGTACGGCAGCACCATGTAGAACTGCATGGCCGGCATGCCCGCGTACCACTCCGGTGTCCAGCCGCGCAGCGAACCCGCTGGCAGGAGCTCATCGCGCAGGAACGCCGGGCCCCAGACGTGAGCGCCCATGTCCCCACCGGTGGGCGTCGCCACCGACAGGACCCCGCCAGGGTCAAGCCACACAACAACGGCCGTGCAGCTCGCCAGGACCACTGCCGCTTCGATCCACGCCGGCAGCACCGCCCCTGCGCGCGAGGGGCGCATGGTCAGTGCGGCCACCCGCGCAGGTTAGTGGTCTGGCCTGCGACCATCGTCAGCGCTGTGGGTCCGGTGGTGCCGCGCGGCTACTGGTAGCCGGAGCGCCGCCATAACATGAACCCATGGCTTCTGAGGTTCCCTCGGGCGAGCGGCACTCCCGCGCGCGCAAGCCGCGCGCCAGCGAGCCCTCCGACGCGCCGGCCGACGACGACTCGAACGAGCGCTCCCGCCCCGAAAGCCCGTCTTCATCAGGATCCGGCGTTCGCCGGCGTAGCGAACGCTGGCCCCGCTGGTCGATCTGGCTGCTCGCCATCGTGCTGCTTTCGGTGATGTTCCTGCCGGGCATCCTGGGGAACGACGACAGCGAGCCCATCGACTACAGCGCTCTCATCGCTGAGGTGTCCGAGGGGAACGTCAACAGTGTCACCGTCACCAACGGCACCGGCGAGATCACCGGCGAGTTCGTCAACGGCACCACGTTCTCCTCCGAGGGGCCTGTCGAACTCCCCGAAACCGATCTCGCCTTGCTGAGAGAACGTGGCGTCGCCATCGAGTTCCACACCGACAGGCCCAACCTCCTCGTCAGCCTGCTGCCGTTCCTGCTGCCATTCGGCCTGATCTTCCTGCTCTTTTGGTGGATGCAGCGGCGTGCACAGGGGCAGATGTCGGGGATCATGTCGATCGGCCGCAGCAAGGCCAAGACCTACACCACGGAACGTCCGTCGACGAAGTTCGACGACGTCGCCGGCTATGAGGGCGTCAAGCAGGAGATCACCGAGGTGGTCGACTTCCTGAGCGCGCCCGAACGCTTCACCGCCATCGGTGCCAAGGTTCCCAAGGGCGTGCTGCTGGTGGGCCCGCCAGGCACCGGCAAGACGCTCATTGCCCGCGCTGTGGCCGGAGAAGCCGGTGTGCCGTTCCTGTCGGTCACCGGCTCGGACTTCATGGAGATGTTCGTGGGCGTCGGTGCCAGCCGCGTGCGCGACCTGTTCCAGAACGCCCGCAAGCTCGGGCGGGCGATCATCTTCATCGACGAGATCGACTCGATCGGCCGCAAGCGAGGCGCCGGGCTTGGCGGCGGACACGACGAGCGTGAGCAGACGCTCAACCAGATGCTGGCCGAAATGGACGGCTTCGAAGAGAGCGGCGGCATCGTGATGATGGCCGCAACCAACCGGCCCGACATCCTGGATCCCGCGCTGCTGCGGCCGGGTCGGTTCGACCGCCAAGTCGTGGTGCCACTGCCGGAGTACTCCGAACGGCTGGCCATCTTGGCGGTGCATTCCAAGGACAAGAAGACCGACGACGACGTACAGTTCGACACCCTGGCGAAGGGCACTCCCGGCATGAGCGGCGCCGACCTGGCCAACTTGGTCAACGAGGCTGCCCTGCACGCGGTCCGGCGGGAATCGGAAACGATTGCCCAGCTAGATTTTGAAGCGGCGCGGGACCGGGTGCTGATGGGCCAACGTCGCGAGTCGGTGGCGCTGACGGAGCACGAGCGGGAAGTCACCGCCTATCACGAAGGCGGGCACGCGCTCATTGCCACGCTGTTCCCGCATGCCGACCCCGTCCACAAGGTGACGATCCTGCCGACCGGACAGGCGCTCGGCGTCACCATGCAGCTGCCCGAGGAGCGCCACGCTTACAGCCAGAACTACATCGAGGACCGGCTGGCAGTGCTCTTCGGCGGACGCATGGCCGAGGAAACCGTCTTCGGCGTGACCTCGACTGGAGCGGCCAACGACCTGGTTCAAGGCACAGAGTTGGCTCGCAAGATGGTCTCGGAGTGGGGCATGAGCGACCGGGTGGGACCGATGGCCTGGGGATCGCACGCGCAAGTGTTCCTCGGCGAGGATCTCGTCTCGGGGCGCGACTACTCCGACGAGACCGCCCGGGTCATCGACGAGGAAGTCGAGCGGATCCTGCGGACCCAGCAAGATCGGGCTCGCCGCGCGCTCGTCGAGAACCGCCCGGCGCTGAACCGGATCGCCGCCGCCCTGCTCGAACACGAGACCATCACGGGCAAACAGATCGTGGCGCTCGTTGCCGATCGGGATCCCGACGAGACCGCCGCGGCTGGCAATGGGCAACTCGACGCCCCCGAGGGGTCCGACACGGACGACCCCCTCGTGACAGACGATGCGCAGGACGCGCCGACGATTCCCCTCATCGAGCAAGCTGCTCCCCCGCCGCAGGTGGCCGACTAGCCCGCTGACGAGCCCTGCGGGGGATCGGAGCGGCGCACAACCTGTGCGAGCGCCGCGGTCAGCCCAGACAGATCAACACGGCCGACCCAGCCGTCGATGACCTGACCGTCAGCGTCGGTGACCACCGTCGTGGGCACGGTGTCGATGCCGTGCTGGCGATGCAGCTCCCGTTCAGCCCCGAATGGCACTTCGGCGACCGGCAGCCCAGCGCCGGCGGGTCCCCGGATGACAGCCAGCGCTGCTGCACAGGTGCGGCATGTCTCCTCGGTAAAGACCACCAGTGCCGGGCCGGAGGTGATGCCCACCGCCGTGAGATCTACGGCCGCGGGCAATTCCGATCTCGTCACTGATGTGGCCGCTGCGCCTCGGCGGCGCTGGGCCAGATAGGCCACCGCGAGCGCGACGACGACCAACACCGCAGCAATGGCGAGACGCTCCATCAGCGCTTCACCACCTCAGCGGATGGGCCACGCTCAAGCCGACGCTGCCGATCCGTGATTGCCACAGCAACACTGCGAACGGCGTGTCGGACGCCAGGAGGCGGGTCGTGCCGCTGCCGAGCCGGTGCGTGACCACACCCGATGCTGGCACGTCGATGACGGCGACCGTCTCACGGTTCAGCGTTCCGACCACGACCCGGCGGTCGCTGCCCCCTTCGACTGCTGGATCAGCGTCGGGGTCAGCGCTTTGGGCGGCAGTGGCCAGCGGATCGACCATGATCGTCAGAAACGCCTCAGCGCCGGGTTCGGGCCCGACGACGACCAGCCATCGATCGCTCGTCTGGACGATGCCGGGCACGAATGCCAAACCCGACTGCGCCCTCAGCACGGGCGGGCGGATCTCGACCACGGCCTCTGCGTCAGCATCGTCAGATTCAGGGTCGCCGGTCTGCGTGCCGGCCGAAGCCGATTCGTCGGTCTGGGCGACCACCGTCGAAGACTCGCCGCCGGAAAGCTCGGAGACAGACTCGGCGGCAGCGTCGACACGATCTGAGGCAAGCGCGATGTCGGTCAGCGGGCTCGCTGCAGTGCCGACCAGCGTCTCCGCCCACACGACGATAGGAACATCGTTCTGCGAGACAACGGAGACTCCGAATGGGAGGCCGGGCGGGGCGAGGAGCGTGTCGAGTCCAGGTGCCAGTTCGCCAGGCGCGGAGATCGTCAACTCCGTGACATCGTGCGATGCCACCGCGAAGGCCACACGGTCACCCGCTAAGCCCTCAGCCACCACCGATGCGGCGACTTCCGCGACCTCATCGGAGGGATTGAAGACCCGTACCCACAGGTGTGTTCCATCGTCGATACCGGCCACCGGCACGAGCCAGCGTCCGCCGAGGTTCACCGAAGCCAGCTCCGCAGCAAATCCACGCCGGCCGATGCTCCCGTCGTAGGCCACGAAGGAATCGACCGCGACGCGACCTGTGCGGGCCCGCACCGATGCAGCCACTACATCCCTGCGACGTGCATGTTCGCCGACATCGACGACAACCGTGCTCCACGCGGGTACCACCATCCCGGTCAGCGCTGGTGCGACGAACGGTCCGAATTCCGCCTCCGAGGCAAATGTGACGTCGACGATTGCGTCCCGCGGCAGTGGATTCATGATTGCGAGCAGTCCCAGCGCATCGGCCTGGGTGTCTCCGACCGGGATGTACCAGTTCGGGGCCAGCACGCTTGAACAGCGAGCCTCGTCCACCCCGTGCGGCGACACGAATCTCCGCGTCACTGCCAGACCGCCCGAGGAGGCCTCCACCAGCGCCCCGATGACCTCGTCACGCGCATAGTCGGAGGTGTTCACGACTCCGGTGCTCTGCGGTGCAACTTCAGCCATCACGAATTGGCGGCCCGTCGTACGGCCGCGCAGCTCGACTGACACCGATGCCGTTGCACCGGTCATGTTCGTGAGCAGCACCTCTGTGGTTGTCTCGCCGAATCCCCGAACCGGGTCCCTCATGCCGACGACCGGGCAGAACCAGCTCGACGTCAATGCGTCAGGTGGCGGTACCACGACTCGCGTCAGCGCCTCACGCCCGTCGACCGCGGCCGTCGGCGGGTCCTGATCGATGCGCGCGTCGATCACCAAGGCCGCGGCGATCAGCAGCGGGATCACCAGCCGCGGCAGCCAGCGGATGATCCTCATCGTCGTACCAACCGCTTCAAGGAGGCAGTCACGCGATCGGCGAGCGGCGTGGGTTGGCCGATCGCAACCCAGACCATCGCCAACCAGATCAGCGCTTGAGCCGCCGTCCGGTTAGAGACGGCAGCCGAACGCTCATAGCTCAGCTCAGCCTGCCCAGCGTGGGGAGGATCGAACCGCATCGCCCAACCCAGCGCCGGAGTCGGCTCCGTCCGTGTGTCCCCGATCTGGAGATACCAGCCCGGGTCGTAGGACTCAGCCACCAGTACAGGTCCGGCGCCCACAGACCCGAATTGGCTCGTGGCCGACCGGTAGTCGGTGAGCACCCCGATGCCGTCGCTCAAATCGCTCACCACGAGGTCGACCGGATCAGTGGCGAAGCTGGCCGGGATCGGCTGTTCGAACTGCGAACGCGAGGACCACCACGCCTCGTTGCGGAACACCTGCACCGATGGATCCGCCGCCAGGGGACGCAGATCGATCTGGGAGGCGAGTGCCTCAGAGATAGCCGATGACACCGGTCGGTCCCAACCATCGGAGTACGACGGGCCTGAGCGCTCCACCACCACCACGTACCTGATGCCGAACGACCCCAGCAGCCTCCCCAACCGCAGCGTGTCGCCCGCCAGCCCGATCCGAACAGCTTCAAGCAAGCGCTCGGTGCCGGGTGCCTGCGGAGTCGCCCACGAGTGCCTCACGTCGGGGTACCCCCGCACCGAAGTTCCCGCCGCAAGTCCCTCCACGCCGAGATCGGTGCCACGCAACGGCAAGACCTCTGGAGCGCCGATCCAAAGGACTCGGTAGTCGGGTCCGACATCCCGGTCGTCGACCAGTCCCAACGGCACTCGGTGGTCGAAACCCGGAGCTGACCAATTGCCGTCGACCGATGCCCACACCGTAGGGAGCACCATGGCCCCGACAGCGATGCCGCACAGCAAGACCATCGCACTGCGAATCCGGGGCGGCGTGTCGCCGTCGTCGGCTGCGAGCGCCGCCGGTCCCGACGTCGCCGCCCAACACAGACCCACGGCCCCCAGCGCCAGCGACACCTCCGCCAGCGAGTGTCCCAACAACGTCTCGCCCACCAGGACGTCGGCCCATCCTGCGACGATGGCCCATGCAAGGGCGAAGCCGGCGAGCCCTACCAGCCAGCCGCGCACCGCCCACCACAACCGAGCGCCGCGTGCGACCAGGAGGGGCACAGCTGCAGCAGCCACCAGCCCCCAGTTGAGCGGCAACTCGCCGAGCGGACCGGTCTGGAATCGCAGCAGCTCAGGCAGCGATGATGGCGTCGAGGCCGTGCGATTGCCGAGTGAGGCATCGAAGTAGGCCTGCAATGAGCCGAACTCGATCAGCCAGGGAAGGTGCGCAACGAAAGCGAGCGCCACTGCGCCGACAACCTGCAGCAATCCGGCAAGCGGTGTACCGATCGGCTCGCGGCTCGCCGTTCGCCTCATCAACTCCACAACGGCGAGGGCCAACGCCGCAGCCAGGGCCAGCACGACGATGAACGGCTCGAAGGCCGCTGCCACGGCGAGGAGCAACCCAAGCGATGCCACCCTGGCCGAGGTGCCGCGCCGGCTTCCGTCGCGGGGGCCCCGAGCGGGGGACGCGCCGATCAGCCGGCTCACGAGCAACACAACTACCGGTGCAGTCCCGTAGGCCAGCAACACGTCCCAGCGACCGCCGGCGAACGCGTTGTACGGCAGCGGGCAGGCGGCGTACAGCACCAGTGCGACCAACCTGCCATTGCGGCTCGGTGAGGACGCGCACAGTCTCCAGATGCCGACAAGGCCGGCCAGGACCAGGCCCCAGACGGCGATACCTCTCAACAGTCCTGTGGCACCCAGCGCGACGGTCCCGCCGAGGCCCAGCAGGCCCATTGCCGGATGGCCGATGCCCGCGGCACCGACACCGCTGTCGCGCCAACCGTCGAGATACGCCCCGAGCATCGTGCCGGCGTCGGCGAACGCTGAGAACTGACCGTATGCGGGGATGCCTCCCCGCAGCAGGTGGCGGGAGCCGAAGACAATGGAGCCGAGCACGAGCAGCCAGACCACCCACACCGATCGGTGGGCGTTACGTCGCCATGTGCCCAAGATGCTCTCGTCGATGGTGGTTCGTGCAGCCAGACCTCCTTCGGGACTCAGGCGGTATCGGAGCCAGTCGGCGACTCGCACTGAACCGCCCTGCTGCAATCGACGCAGATCGGCGTCGCGTACCCGCCGGTAACGCTTGGCGGCACCTCGCAGCGCGAATGTGCCTCCCACATGGCGCACGTTCCACACCCAGGCCAGTGTCACATCGGCGGCCTGAGCGAACCTCCCGCGCAGCGCCGAAAACAGCACCTCACCCGCTGCGAGCAAGGCTGCGAGCGCCGCAGCCGGCAGCAGGTGCACCCACCCGTAGCACTTGAACAGGGTGCGAAGCCGAGCACGGTGGTCGTGCTGGCGCACCGAGGGACCGTGCGCAACGCGTGCGGGTCCGGGCCCCAGCAGCCCGGTTGCGGCCGGTACGACACGGACGCGAGCACCGGACAGCTGAATCCGCCAGCACAAGTCGACGACGGCGCCGTCGCCTTCGAGAGCAGGATCGAACCCGCCGACGATACGGAAGTAGTCCTCACGCACCAGGAGGGCTTCGGTTGGCGCCACGAACAGATCGCGGGCCTCGTCATGCTGCTGTTGATCCAGCTCGCCTTCGCCGGCGACGGGAATTCGAACGCCGAGACGGTCTGCTGTGCCGCCCAGATCGCGCAGCGTCACGGCGTCGTCGGCGTCCAGCAGCTTGGGGCCGGCGATGCCGACGATTCTGCCTGGGGCATTCTCGGCGTCTTCAATCAGGGTGCTGATGGCGTCGGCTGCCAGCGCGACGCGATCGGACAAGAACAGGAGATAGTCCGCTCCGCGCACCAGCGACGCGCCCCGATTGTTGACTGCTCCCGTGCGCTGGCGGTGCGGGCCGCGGCTGCGATTCCGTCGTGACGACACTCGATTTGCGACAGCGGCGGTTGGGAACGCTTCCTGAACACGGCGGCCCTGTGCGCCCTCCGCATCGCACAGCACCAGCACGGCGAGCCGCGGATAGTCCTGCGCAGCCAATGCGCGCAAGGTGGCCTCGGTGTCGGACCATCGCGATCCCATCGTGACGATGGCTGCTACCGCCGGTGGAGGTGCCAGGACTGCCGGACCCACGGCGCCCTCGGACGACAGTCCGGTGGAGACGGGCGAAGTCATGGCGATGTCACGTTTCGCACAGTTGCTTACCGCACCGATTCGGCAGCAACGACGCCGGAACCCGCCCGAGAGGTGCGGTAGTCCGGCGCATCTCCGTAGTTGAAACTGGTTCCGTCACTCCATACCAACCAGTAGCCGTCACCAGTAGCAGTGCCGGCGATGGCGACCGTCCGCAGACGGTTCTGCCGGTCCGCCCGGTCATCGTGGTGCTCGGCCGACCCGACCGCATGCACCGCGGTATCAGCCCCGGCGAGCCAGTAGCCCTCGCCATCAGGCTTGACGGCTAAGCCGACCGCAACCCCGTCGGCGCTGAGTGGCGCACCGCAGCCGCCGTCATACGCATCGCCAAACGCCAGCACTCGACCGTCGGCGAGTGCCAGCCAGTAGCCGTCACCCGTCGGTGCGGCTTCGATGTCCACCACTGACGACGCCAAACGCAAGTGAGCGACGCCACCCCAGTGTCCGGCGGCACCAAATGCGAACACCGTGCCGTCGCCGGTCGCGAGCCAGTAACCGGCGCCCCCAGGGTGTGCAGCCATTGCCACGACAGGCTCCGCAAGGTTGACACCCATCGCATCACCGTGATCGCCAGCGTCCCCGAATCGGTGAACGTCGCCATCGGATGTGGCCAACCAATAGCCCTCGCCGCCGGGTTGCCCAGCCATCGCGACGAAGCGAGTCGACGAAGACGTGCCATTGCCGAAGTGCTCAGCGGCGCCGTCGGCGAGGACCGTCCCGTCTGATTTCAACACCCACAAGCCTGGACCGCTCGCTTCTACGGGTGTATCGCCCGACCCCGGCTCGCACGTGAAGCTCGGATCGAACTGCGAGAAGCGGTACCAGTCCGACCTCAGCGAGAACGCCCGCCGAAACGGATCGCGGGCCCATCGGCCCCATCGCCCGTCGGTAACACCCCTGTAGTCCTCGAAGTCCTCGACGCCGTTCGTCCCGACGAGACGGAGCCCGCGCGTCCGACCCCCCCAGGCACCGTTCCCGTTCCGGTGCGTCACCTCGATGCAGATCAGCTGGCCGATGTCCGGGAACTTGGTCTCGATGTCCGAGCGACGGATCCCACTTTCCCATGCGTGATTCGGGTTGCCTTGCGTGGCATCGCCGAGATCCTCAACACCCGGGAAGTGGGATCCCTCGTCGATTCCGGCGGTCCAGCCGCCACTGGAAGAATGGAACTCGGCGAACGCAATCCGGCCGTCGGAGTGAACGAGAACTCGCCCGGCGGTATTGATGATGGCCGTGTTGGTGTGGATGTAGCGGGTGCCATGGTCAAGGCCCTGCCCGCTCTTGGCGGCACCTGCATAGACCTGACAATTCCAGTAGTCGCAAGTGTCGGTGAACATGCCGCGGCGTTCACGTGCAGCAGCGAGCGACAGCACATAGGACCGGGCCGCGACGGCCTGGGCTTCCAACGCCGCTATGCCGCGTCCGTCGCCTGCTGCACCCCACTCGGGGATGCTCTCGCGCGGCACCACGCCGCGCAAGTACTGCTCTAGCGGAACTCGGTTGACGGCAACTGGACCGTTTTGATCGACCACTGCGAGCGAGCCGCGGTACGCGACACGCATCGATTCCACTGCTGAATCGGTGTCGTCGCAATAGATCATCACGAGCATCTGAGACTGGTCGTCGACACCGAAGTCATCGTTGCTGGGCAGCACCTCCACAAAACGATCTCCGCGACGGCTCGATGCTGTCAGCCCATCGGCGACGAGGTTGCCCCTCGCTCCGCAACCGCTGTTCGAGCGGACCCAGAAGTCGCCACCGCTGACGCCGACTCGAACGACGGCCCCGCCGCCGAAGTCGCGACCGGCAATGCTGAACGCAGATTCGGAGGTGACGAGCAGGTCGCCACGGTTGCGCGTCAGGTGGACCCAAATGTCCCGTTCTGCGATGTCGATTTGCGAGGTATTGCTGTAGTAGTGGCCAAGGATGCGTTCGCTGGTCCAGCCGTAGTCCAGCGCATAGCCGAGCGCTCCCCATTGGCTCAGACCATTGCCGTGGCCGAAGCCGCGGCCCTCCACGATGATCACGTCGGGCGCCAGTCGGTATTCGTTCTGCTGAGCACCCGCACTAGGTGCCGCTACTGCCAGCGTGGCGGCCAGCACTGCCGCGGCGACGATCGCCCGTATGGCACGCGTCGGCATCGAGTCCATCACTGCAGCTTGCGCCGCTCGATCTCGAGGTCGTGGGAGACCATCGTTGTCACCAATTCGTCGAATGTCATCCGAGGTTCCCATCCCAAGACCCGTTTGGCCTTGGATGCGTCGCCCACCAGCAGGTCGACCTCAGCTGGGCGAAAGAACCGGGGGTCGATCCGAATGTGGCGCTCCCAGTCGTCGATGCCCGCTGCGGCAAATGCAAGCTGGACGAAGTCGCGCACAGCGTGGGTGTGCCCGGTCGCAATCACGTAGTCGTCGGGCTCGGGCTGCGCCAGCATGAGGTGCATCGCCCGCACGTAGTCGCCGGCGAAACCCCAGTCGCGCTTGGCGTCGAGGTTTCCGAGCGCTACTTCGTCCTGCAGGCCCAGCTTGATGCGCGCAACGGCGTTGGTGACCTTGCGGGTCACGAACTCGAGGCCG
Source organism: Candidatus Poriferisodalis sp. (assembly GCF_965237655.1). Classification (GTDB taxonomy): domain Bacteria; phylum Actinomycetota; class Acidimicrobiia; order Acidimicrobiales; family Poriferisodalaceae; genus Poriferisodalis. The sequence continues at coordinate 1,528,551 of NZ_CBDEGB010000001.1, read as the reverse complement.
CGTCGCGGCGACTCGTGGTTGAACAGGATGCCGCTGCAGGCGTACAGCCCGTAGCTCTCGCGGTAGTTGACGGTGGTGTTATGGCCGAACACTTTGGCTGAGCCATATGGACTACGCGGGTGCAATGGAGTCAGCTCGTTCTGAGGGGTCTCGCGCACCTTGCCGAACATCTCGCTCGAAGAGGCCTGGTAGAAGCGGATCGGATTCTCCACCCCGCCCACAAGGCGGATTGCCTCAAGCAGTCGAAGCACGCCCAGACCGGAGATGTTGGCGGTCAACTCGGGCTGCTTGAACGACAGCGCCACGAAACTGATCGCGCCAAGGTTGTAGACCTCGTCGGGCTGGGTGTACTCGAGCGCGGCGATGAGGGACCCGAGGTCGGCGAGGTCGCCGGGCACGAGCTCGACATAGGGCAGGTCGGCAGCCATCGCCTCAGAGCGCGGATTGCGCTGGCCGGTGATGAGCCCGACGACCCGGTAGCCCTCGCCGTGCAGGAACTCAGCCAGATACTGGCCGTCCTGGCCGGTGATTCCGGTGATGAAGGCCGTCGGCACGAGTCGGCTCCGGATCGGGTGGGTGGAGTGCGGGCGTCGGGGCGCGGCGGCGTTCGGGACCGGACCGATGGAGGTCGTTCCGGCTGAGAGGCGAGTCCCGGGTGCGGGATTGTGGCGCCTCGGTTCAGGGTACGGGGCACCGGCATCGCTGTGAAGTCACGTGGGATCGCTCTGAGGCTCACCCGTATGACCGACGGGTTCCGATACCGTGCCGCGGATGGCACTCCGCCCGCCCGCCAGCCGGCGGCGCCCACCGCTCGCAGTGGTGGCCGCAATGCTGGCTGCAACGGCCGTCGTAGGAGTCGGGACTTCGGCTGGCGCTGCGTCGCAGATCGAATCGAATCGGCTGTGGGGGGCCGACCGATACGAGACTGCGGTGGAAATCGCCACCGAATTCGTCTCCGAGGCCGGCGCGATCGACACCGTCATCGTGGCCTCCGGGGAGTCCTTCGCCGACGCCCTGGCAGCCACCCCGCTGGCGAACGTGCTCGATGCACCGATCCTGCTGACGCCCTCAGACGTGCTCCATCAAGCGACGCGCAAGTTCATCGAGAGCCATCGCATCACCGACCTCATCATCGCGGGGGGCCCTGCCGCGATCTCAACCGATGTCGAGGACTCGCTGTCTGAGCTGATCGACGGTGCGCCTGAACGGCTGGAAGGCGTGAATCGCTACCGGACGGTGACAACGATTGCGCGCAAGATCGGCGCCAACGAGATCGGCAGCTTCTGCGGGGACGGCCTCCGGACGGCTTTGCTTGCCAACGGGGAGACATTTGCCGATGCTCTAGCGCTGTCGCCGCTCGCCTTCGCAGGCCCGCATCCGGCTCTTCTGACGAAGCGCGACCGGCTTCCCGAGGCGGTCAAGGAATACGTCGTGGACCTTGAGATCGAGCAGGTCGTGATTGCCGGCGGACCGGCCGCGATCGACGTCTCGGTCGCCGAGGAACTCGAGGAACTGGGAATCGAAGTTCAGCGCCTGTGGGGCCAGGATCGCTTTGGGACGGCAGTCGAGATCGCTCAATCGCTGACCGATCGCTGCTTCGACACTGACGAATTCGGCCTCGCGAACGGCTGGAAATTCCCCGATGCGCTGGTTGGCGGGACGCTGTTGGGCCTGCTGCACGCTCCGTTGCTGCTCTCCGAGCAGGTCCTGCCGGACCCGACATGCGGCTTCTTGGGGAGTCCGACTCCCGATGCAGATGCTGTCAAGCTCACGATCTTCGGCGGGTCCGCAGCTGTCGCCGATTCCGTTGTCGAGGCTGCAATCGACGCCCTGCGCCGGCTGGACCCGGACTGCGATCCGCGCACCGACAGGCCCGGGGTGCCACGCGACTTCGCTGTGCGACCGCGAGACCGGGGATTAGAGGTCAGTTGGAGGCCGCCATTGAACGTCGGCAGTGCCGAGCCGTCCGGCTACCGAGTCAGATACCGGCCAGTGGGCGGGTCGTGGACGACGATGCGCAATGTCAGCTCGCCAACAGAGATCACCGGCTTGCAGAACACGACGCTCTATGAGGTCCAAGTGCAAGCAGACGGCGATTCCTACGGCATCTGGACACCCAGTGCTTGGGCATCACCCTCCAGCGCTGCGACACCGGGTCGCTAGCGTCACAGGCTGTGTTGGGGGCTGAACGACCGACTGCTGATGGCGCAGCGGATTCGGTCGCCGTCCTCGCCGGCGGGGTGGGGGCAGCCCGGTTCCTCAGCGGGCTGCTGCGCGTCCGCCGACCCGCGGAGGTGACCGCGATCGTCAATGTGGGCGACGACTTCACTCTGTACGGCCTGAACATCAGCCCCGACCTCGACACCGTCACGTACACGCTCGCCAGCCAGATCGATCCCGAGACCGGCTGGGGACGGGCCGGCGAGACCTGGCGCGTGCTCACCGAGCTGGGGCGCCTCGGCGGACAGGACTGGTTCAAGCTCGGCGACCTGGACTTGGCGCTGCACCTGTTCCGCACCCAGCGTCGCAGCGAGGGCGCATCCCTGTCGCAGGTGACCGGCGAGATCGCCGCCAGATTCGGACTTGAACTGACACTGCTGCCGGTCAGCGACGATCCGATCCAGACACGGATCACACCGGCAGAGCCCGTCGGGGCCGCTGAGATCGACTTTCAGGACTATTTCGTCGCCCGTCAGCACGGCATCGCGGTGAGCGCGGTTCGCTTCGCGGGCATCGATGCCGCTAGGCCCGCGCCGGGAGTGCTCCGAGCCCTGCAGGACGCCGAGACCATCGTGGTGGCGCCGTCCAATCCGTTTGTCTCGATCGGCCCGGTGGTGGACGTGCCACAGGTGCGCGAGACCCTGTGCCGCCGACGCGACAGCGTCGTCGCCGTGTCGCCCATCGTGGGCGGCACATCGATCAAAGGGCCCGCTGGCGCCATGATGCGTGAGCTGGGCCACGAGCCCAGCGTTGCGGGCGTCGCACGGCTGTACGCCGACTTCGCCGGCACATTGGTGATCGACCATGCCGATGACGACCTCGCCCCCGCAGTGGCCGAAGCGGGGATGACGCCCGTCGTCACCGACACGATCATGGCCGACCCGGACCGCGCTGCCGCGCTGGCCCGGGCAACGCTCGAAGCTGCGAGTGCGAAGGGAACCACGTGACCATCGAATTGCACCCTGTCGAAGGCATCGGCGAGATCACCTTCGGTGCCGATCTCGGAGCGGTCATCTCAAGCGCCTGCGCGGGGTTGCCCGCGGGCTTGCGTGACGGCGACGTGCTCGTGGTGACGCAAAAGATCGTCTCCAAGGCCGAGGGCGCGATGGAGACCATCGATCCCGACGACCCGCTGTCGCATAAGCCGCTCGTCGAGCGCGAATCGGTGCGTATCCTGCGCCGCCGCGGCGATCTCATCATCAGCGAGACCAAGCACGGCTTCATCTGCGCGAACGCCGGAATCGACCTGTCCAACGTCGAACGGGGCTACGCCGCGCTGCTGCCCGACGACAGCGACCGTTCCGCCAACAAGATCCGCGATCGAATCCGGGCACTCTCGGGCCGCACCGTCGGAGTCATCATCTCCGACACGTTCGGACGCCCATGGCGGCGCGGCGTCACCGACGTCGCCATCGGCTGCGCGGGCATCGCCGCCGTCGTCGACCTGAAGGGCACTGCCGATGCACTGGGCCGCGAGCTCATGGTCACCGAGGTGTGCGTGGCCGACGAGATTGCCTCCGCAGCCGACTTGGTGTGCGGCAAGGCGCTAGGCGTGCCGGTCGCCATCGTGCGGGGCGTCGATCCCAGCTGGTTGCGACGTGCCTCAGTGCGCTCGGAAATCATCCGAGATCCCGCCGAGGACCTGTTTCGCTAGTCGTCAGACGGCGGCCGTCGCAGGCTGGGCCGCCCAGCGCACCCCGGCCGGCACCCTCGGCTGAACAGCCTGGCTGACTCGTCCGCGACCGGAAAATCGAGCCCGTTTCCGTCTGGCGCGGCGCTACGGTCGCGGGCGGATTGCCGCGCCTAGCCGCGGCCGACTGCGCAGCCAGCGGCCCAGCCCGAACGGCGGTACCCGAACCGCCGAGCCCGAGCCGCAAAGCCCAGCCGCCGCTGGTGCGCGCGCTCATCGAGCGTGCCCGCACGCCGTCGCGGCCTGCCGCGTCCGGCAGGGCCACGAAAGGGAGTCATCTGTGACTGAACAAGAACGATCTCGGCTCTACGCTTGGTTCTGTGACCACGCCGACGAGCCGCTCGCGGAGTACCTGATGTCGTGCCTGGCGCCCGCTCCGCTCGCGGACATCGCGACCAAGGCCGACATAGGCGACCTCGCCGCCAGAATCGACGCACTCGCAGCACAACGCGAAACCGACCGCACAGAACTGGCAGCACAACGCGAAGCCGACCGCATCGTGACCAAGGCCGACATGCGCGACCTCGCCGCCAGAATTGACGCACTCGCAGCACAACGCGAAACCGACCGCATAGAAGCAGCAGCACAGCGCGAGGCCGATGTGCGCACGTCACGACATCGCCACTACTGGGCTGTGGGCATCATGACGACGCTGTTCGGGGCGAACATGGCAGTGGTGCTGGGCTCGCTGCTGAACGCGCTCTAGCAGACAGCGCTAGCTGGCGGGCTGCGTGTCGAAGGTGGTGACGCGGTTTCTGCCCCGGTCGAAGCCGGAGTCCAACGATGCCTGTATGTAGTACCTGGTGCCGGGCGCAAGCCCGGTGAGGGTGACCGACGCAGTGCTCGACGAAACTTGCACGTAGCGGTACTGCCACCCGATGGTGTTGGTGGCGTAGCCGAAGTACACCAGTGTGTTGTCGGCGTTGTGGATCGGCACGATGACGGTCGCCGTGGTGGACCCGATGGCGCTCACCACGATGTCGCCGAGCGTGATCGCCGGAGCGGTGCCGACACAGTTGGGCTCGGACAGCTCGGTCGGCTGAGGGGTGACGGTGATGCGGTTGGCGCCCGTGGCGGTGTGGTCGTATCCCACGAGCACGCTGGTGGAATAGGTCGGGTCGGCGTCGCGGCGGATCGTGACGATGCGATATTCCTGCCGGATCGTCACGAATGCGTCGTCTCCTGCTTCGGCCGAACTCAACCTCACTCCTGAGGGCCGGGTGACATAGACGGTGCCGTCATCGCGCTCATAGGTGCTGGGGCTGCCCAGGTCCACGAAGCTGAGCTGGGACGGGCTCACCGAGAACTCCTCGACGACGTGCCGTTCTTGGGCCTGCTCGAAGTCCCACTCGTGGACTTTGTTAAAGAACGTCAGCTGGTCCACCCCAGCAGGATCCCTGTAGCAGTAGTGGGTGCGCCGTTCCACCAGGTAGCCCATCACATCAGCCGTCTGCGCCACGAGTGCGTTCCATGCCAGCCTCACACGCGCTTGCACATAACCGTTCGTCTCATCGACCACGGCAGTGCTCGCATCGCCGCCCCCGGGGCTCAGTGATTCACAGCCATCAGCTGTCTCACACCACGTTGACAGAGGGGGGAACTGTTCAGCCGTTTCCTAGGCTGGCTGCAACGGTGGAATCCCCTCGACGATCCGATCGACACGCTCCGTCAGAGCACGCAAGTCGACCCAGAGCTCATCAAACCGACGGTCGACGCCATCGACACGCTTGTCCAGGGCATCGAACCGCGAATCGACCGCATCGAACCGCGAATCGACCGCATCGAACCGCGAATCGACCGCATCGAACCGCGAATCGACTGCGTCAAAACGGGCATCGAAACGCGCTATGAGTGCCTCGAAGCGGGAATCGACCGCATCGAAGCGGGCATCGAAACGCTCCGCGAGTTCGACGCGTATCACCTTCAGCACCGCCCACATAGCGCCCGCCAAAGCAACGAGCGACGCCAGGACCACAGTGAGCAGCGGCGGCACCGACCCCCAATCCATAGACCGATGCTACTTCTCGCCCAGACGCCGAGACAGCGATTTTTCGCGCAGCACCAATGCTCAGGCGGGCGGCTGCCGCTGCGCGCGCAGGACGGCGCCCGGGGCGATTCGCTCGCCGCTGCCGACCACCGAGTACGCAGAGAGCATTGCCCCAGCGCCTACAACCGCGCCTGTGCCGAGCACCGAGTCGATCACGACAGCACCGGCGGCGAGGCGGCAGCCGTCCCCCACTACTGATCGCTGCACGACGGCGTCGGGTCCGATTTCGCATCCGCTGCCAATGACCGACGTTCGGATGCGCGCATGGGGATGGATGCTCCCAGACGCCACCGTGCTGGCGTCGACCACTCTGGCACCGGCACGCCGGCCGTCGAGGATGTCGAGATTGGCTGCCAGATACTGCTGCGGCGTGCCCGTGTCGAGCCAGTAGGTATCTGAGACCAGCGCCGCCAGCGTCCCGTCTGCGACCAGCTGCCCGAAGATCTCCCGCTCGATGGAGACGGGCCGGTCGGGCGCGATGCGATCGAGCACTGCTGGGGTCAGCACGTAGGTGCCGGCGCTGATGGTGGGCCGTTCGCCACGCGGCAGTGCGCTTCGAGCGACGCCCGATTCCGGCTTTTCCGAGAACGACAGCACCCGGCCTTCCGGATCGGCCGCCACCAAGCCATACGGCGTCGGATCGGCGACCGGCTGCAGCGCAATGGTGGCTTCCGCTCCCAAGCTCGCATGGAAACGTGCGAGGGCTCCGATGTCGAGGTCGGTCAGCACGTCCCCGTTGAGCACCAAGAACGATCCGGTGATGCCGCTGGCCTCCGCGGCAAACCGCACCGCTCCCGCAGTGCCCCGCGGTTCCGGCTCTACCGCCACCTCGTACGCCAGCCGGCCGATGCGACCCTGCGGGTACGCCTTGGTGAACGCATCGGCTCGGTAGCCCAGCGAGAGCACCACTTCGTTCACACCGTGTTGGCTGAGATGCTCGCAGACCCACTCGATCATCGGACGCCCGCACACAGGCAGCATCTGTTTCGGAGTGTCGTTGGTCAGCGGCCGCAGCCGGGTGCCCGAACCTCCCAGCAGCAGGATCGCCTTCATCTCGAGGTCCCCGGTGCTGGCCCTCAGGGTGTCGCGGCAGCCGGCTCGCCGCCCATCGAGTTCTCGTCGGTGCCGGGCTCGACAGTCTCATTGGGTTCAGACGTGACCGGCAGGTCGCCTTCGAAGGGCTCGCTCCCGCCTCCGTCATCGAGTACCGGTCCCTCTTCGACCGAGCCATCGGTGAGCGGTTGGTCCTCTGACGGCAGGTTGAGGTAGGAACGCAGGAACGCGTCGTCGGGTCGCGGAACGTCGGCGTTTTCGACGCTCGGATGGACGTAGGCGAACACGAAGATCTGGCCGTCGCCCAAGAAGCGCACATCTCGCAGGTCCTCTGTGAAGGCCAGCGCCTTTTCGGCCTGCAAGGTCTCCCAGCGCATGATGCGCAACTCCGCTCCCGGTTCAGAGATGTCCGGGTCGTCGCTGTCGGGATCAGGCGACGCACATCCCTCGCCGGATTCGTCGAGAATCGTCCCGTCGGGCAGCTCGATCGTCGAGTCGTCCAACTGGAACTCGATCTCACCCATGAATTCACCGACGGTGGCGAACTGCCCTGTCACGCCGGTATGGAACGGATGGATGTGGATGAGCCGGTCGCCGTGAGTGTGTATGCCCGACAGGTCATCGACATCGTTGGGGTAGAGGTCGAGGTTGAATTCGTCACAGTCGTAGATCGCGTAGAGCGAGTGCCAGTGGTCGCCCAGGCGCGGAGGACCAGCGGGGGCATTCGTGGACCGTTCATTTCGGGCCATCAGAATCAGTACGACGCCCAGAATGACGACGAGGAGCATCGCCGCCGGGAACAGAAGGTCGCGCCGAGGGCGGAAGCCTCTGCCGCTTCCGCCGGCGCTCGCCGCTTTGGCGACTTTCTTGGCAGCGGCTGATCTCGCCATACGGGGCGACAAGCTACCGGCGCGCCCGCCCGGTCCGGCTCAGCGAAGGCGTTAGCGCCTGCCGAGGCCTTCGTAAGTGAAGCCTGCTGCGCGCAGCTGGACGGGATCGAGCAGGTTGCGGGCATCCACGATGCGAGCAGCAGCCATCTCGGCGGCCGCCCGGGCCCAGTCCAGCGTCGCGAACTCTGGCCACTCGGTGAGCACAACGGCCACATCGGCGCCGCGCAGGGCCTCGAACGCAGAACTGCGAACGGTCAGGGCCGCCGGCAGCTGTGCGGAGATGTCGGGTCGAGCGTCGAGGTCGTCGCCCAACGCTGGGTCGTACGCCACGAGTTGCGCTCCCACAACTCCAAGCCGGTCGGCCACCCTGAGTGCGGGAGAGCCTCGCAGGTCATCGGTGCCCGCCTTGAAGGTCAGGCCGAGCACCGCCACCGTCACACCATCGAGACACCGAACGTCGGCCTCGGGTGCGCTGGCGCCGAGATCGGATGGCGGGGCAAGCTCGATGCCGACTACGCGAGCAACCTTGTCGACCACTCGGTCGAGCTGCTGCTCGTTCACCGCGATGACTCCTTCGAGCAGATGGAAGACGTAACCAGCGTCATTTGCGACCGACACCAAGGCGCGAGTGTCCTTCGGCAGGCACGAACCGCCCCAGCCGGGGCCGGGTTGCAGGTACGCAGAACCGATGCGGTGATCAGAGCCGACCCCCTCGAGCACCGAGTCGACGTCGGCCCCGACTGCTTCGCACACAGCGGCGAGCGCGTTCACGAACGAGACCTTGGCGGCCAGAAAGGCATTCGCCGCGTACTTGACCGTTTCGGCTGACGTCGGATCGCTGAGAATCACCGGCGCATCCATGCCCGCATACAGCGCTGCGACCCGGTGCGCCGCCGAGAGGTCGTCGGCCCCGATGACGATTCGATCGGGTGCCAGGAAGTCGGCCACCGCCGACCCTTCCCGCAGGAACTCGGGATTCGACGCCAGCGCTACATCGGTCCGTCCCAGCGCCGCCGCGATCTTGGGTGCAGTGCCGACCGGCACGGTCGACTTGGTCACCAGCACCGAGCCAGGCCGCAGTCGTGACGCCACCGAATCGAGTGCAGCCATGAGATAGCTGAGCTCCGTCTCACCGTCAGCACGCAATGGCGTCGGGACGCACAGGAAGGCGAAATCGCATGTGGCCGCAACAGCCTCCGCCGAGATCACGAAGCGGAGGCGACGCTGTGCGATGCCCTCAGCGACCAGCCGGTCGAGATCGGTTTCGCGAATCGGCACGACGCCAGCTGACAGCGACGCCACCTTGGCACGATCGATGTCGGCACAGATGACGTCATGGCCAAGGTGGGCGAAGCACGCCGCCGTCGTGAGGCCGACGTAGCCGGCGCCGACGACGAGGATCCGCTGCGGGGGCGCTGTTTCGCTCATGGCACAAGTTGTTCAGCAGTCGGCACGTCAACCCGCCGGTAGCCCGCATCGACGCGCAGTGGCCGCTCGCCTGCGTGCAGGATCACCGTGGTTGCATCGAGGTCGTCATGGCCGGCGAAGTCTGGCACAGGCACGAGGTGACTGGCGAGCAGTCCCGCTGCAAGGCGACCCTCAGAAGAGAGATAGACGACCGTGCCGACCGGAGGGCGATCAACGCCTTCGGGTATCGCTCCCGCGGCCTCCGCGTCGAAGCCGAGCTCGCTCAGCTCTGCTGCAAGCCGATGGCGCGCCGTGCCCGTGACGTACACCGTCACGCGTGACTCCACAATGTCGTCCCAGCCGATGCCCCGGAACACATCCAGCACCCGCTGGTTGTGGGGGTCGGGCGTGAGCCCCAGCGACCACCGCACGGGATCGTGGACATCCTGCACCCGCAGCTCATATTCCTCGATGTCGGCATCGAAGTCGATGCCCGGGAATCTCGACGCGAGACGCCGGCCATCGTTCACAATGCTCAGAGTGTCAGAGGTCGACAGATGGTCGGCTGCGATGTCAAGAATCGAGAGCAACTTGATCGGACTCGCGAGAAGTCCCGGTGCGACTTGCTCGGCGGCAATACGCATGAACTCGCGTTGGCGGTCGTTGCGAGCGAGATCATTCCAGATTCCATGGCGGTGCCACGTGCCGTCAGGAGACTGCTCTTCGAGGTGGCGGCTCCGTACGTACGCCAGTGCCTGCCGGCCGTCAAGGACGTGCGTGCCAGCCTTGGTGACGAAGCCACTACGGCTCTCAGTCGGACTGCTCGTACCGCCGTTCGGTTGATCTCTGAGGGGCTGGCTAAACGTCATCTGAACGCCGCCGACTGCGTCCACGAGTCGTAGGAAGGCCTGGAAGTCGACTTCGATGAAGTGCTGCAAGGTGATCTCGAGATTCTCCTCCACGGTGTCGATCATTCGTGCAGCGCGACCAGCGGTCGTTCGGTCACGGTTGTAGGCGCTATTTATCTTGGCAATCTGACCGATGCCTGCGATGTCGCTGGTGCCTGCGATCTCGGCGGCGAGATCGCGCGGGATCGACATCATTGCGGCCGTCCCGTCATCGCGCAGCCGAATCACCATGATCACGTCTGCGAGTCGGCTGAAGTCTGAATGGCCCGCGCGCAAAGGGTCGTCCGCTGGGAGCCCCAACGTGCTGTCGATGCCCACGAGCAGGTAGTTCTCGCCCGTCGGGCTGCCTGGGAGCACTGGCTGCCCTGGGGATAGGTTGTCTGTACCAGCCGATCCCGATGCCGCGTCGGCCTCATCGGCTGCTCCGTCGCCATCTCCCGTCGTGCCGCCTCCGCCGCCCTCAGCTGTGTGTCCAAGGGGCTCACCATCGGGATTCCCGAACGCTGTCGACGTCTGGCCGATCACGACATCGGCCGCCGTCACTGGCTGCTGAGGCGCTGAGGTGAGCACGTCTGCGAGGGGGTGACGTTCGATCCGCCCGAGCTGGAGCAGCACGAATGCAGAGCCAGCGGTCGCGACTGCTCCCAGCAGGGTCAACGCCGCCAGCGAAATAAGAATGAGGCGAGCCCGCCAACTGCGGTGGCTCACTCGGCGGCCTCAGGCCTACTCACTCGGCTGCCTCGCAGAGGGCCTCGCTCAGGGATGGATATACGAACAGGCTCTCGGCGATGTCCTGGACTCGCAGGTTCGCGCTCACAGCCAGCGCCACCACCGAGATCAGCTCGGCTGCATGGCGGCCCACGATCGATCCGCCCAGGACCTGGCCGGTCAGCGGGTCTGAGACGATCTTGACGAAGCCACGAGGATTCTCCTCGATCAGCGCCTTGGCATTGGCACCGAACGGCACCTTGGTGACGCGGATCTTGCGGCCCGTGGCAAACGCCTCGGCCTCGGCAAGTCCGACATCGGCGATCTCGGGCTCGGTGAAGATGGCCGACGCGGCCTTGTCGTAGTCGAGGTGCCGATGGGGCCGGCTGTCGTGCGGGCCCATCGAATGCTCGACGATCTTGCGCCCCTGCATGGCCGCCACCGACGACAGCGGCAGCTTGCCGGACAAGTCGCCGGCCGCATAAATGCTCGGAACCGACGAGCAGAGGTTGTGATCGACCTCGACGAATCCGTGCTCGTCGACGCGCACGTCGGTGTTCTCGAGACCCAGCCCGTCGCTGTTGGGGATCGAGCCGATGGCAATCAGCGCATGCGATGCCTGCACCGTTCGCCCATCGCTGCAGACGACTTCTACGGCGTCGCCGTCACGCACGATGCTCACCGCACGTGCGCCCTTGAGCATGTGCACGCCGAGATCGCCGAAGGTCTGCTCGAGCACAGCGGCGGCCTCGGGATCTTTGTGCGGCAGCACCTGCTGTCGGCTGACGATCAGCGTCACCTTCGAGCCCAGCGAGGTGAACATGTGCACGAACTCCACACCGGTCACACCGGAGCCCACGACGACGAGGTGCTCAGGAAGCTCCGCTGGCGGGTACGCGTCACGGGTAGTGAGAATCCGCTCACCGTCGATGGGTGCCCAGTCGGGGATCCGGGGACGGCTGCCGGTCGACAGCACGATCACGTCGGCGGACAGCTCGACCGCTCCGTCGGATGTGTCGGCGCAGACCTCGTTGAGCCCGAGCAGCCGACCTGAGCCAGACAAGATCCGCACACCCTGTCTGACCAGCATCTGCCGGGCCACGTCCGCGAGGCGGTCCTCGATATCGCCGATGCGCTGGCGCAGGTGCGGCGTGTCGACCGACGTGGAGACATTGGCTAAGCCCATGTCGTCAAGGTGGCCGGCGAAGCTGAGCGCGGAGCCCGTCGCGATCATGATCTTGGACGGCACGCAATCGCGCAGGTGCGCAGAACCGCCGACGATGTCACGCTCGATGAGCGTCACCTCTGCGCCGTAGCGCGCCGCGTAGGTTGCCGCCGAATGGCCCGCCGGGCCACCGCCGATCACGACGAAGCGCTTCTGGGCCATGAGTGGGCAGCGTACCGGTGGCTCCCGGCCCCTCTGTCGTCGCGGCCCCGGAGCGGGACGGGCTCAGCTCAGCGTGGGGCTGCAGAGACCGTCGAGCTCGCTGACCCTGATGCGTTCGCGATTGGCGTAGGTCACCTCGTTGGAGGGGTCGGGCCGCAGCCGGAACTCGCGGAACGACATCTCCAGCGAGTCGAACGCGATGATGCGACCCGCCAAGCCGTCGCCGATGCCCAGGATCAGCTTGATCGTCTCGAGCGCCTGGATCGACCCGACGATGCCTGGCAGCACGCCGAGCACGCCAGCTTCAGCGCACGAGGGAGCAAGTTCTGCCGGCGGGGGCTCGGGCAGGTAATCGCGATAGGTCGGACCGTTGTGCGGGTCGAAGACCGTGATCTGGCCCTCGAAGCGGAAGATCGAACCGTGCACCACCGGAATGCCCAGCTTCACCGACGCGTCATTGAGCAGGTAGCGGCTCGGGAAATTGTCGGCGCCGTCCACGACGACATCCCAGCCCGACAAGACATCGAGCACGTTATCGGCTCCGAGCCGGGTGTCGTAGGTGACCACGTTGACGTCAGGGTTCAGGGCAGTGAGGGTCTTCTTGGCCGAATCCACCTTGCGGTCGCCTACCCGGTCGACGTTGTGGAGGATCTGGCGCTGCAGGTTGGACTCGTCCACCACGTCCATGTCGATGATGCCGATGGTGCCGACGCCGGCCGCAGCCAGGTACAGCGCTGCGGGAGAGCCGAGGCCGCCGGCGCCCAGCATGAGCACCTTGGCGTCGAGCAGCTTGAGCTGTCCGGCCTCGCCCACCTCGGGCAGCAGCAGGTGACGCAGGTAGCGGTTGCGCTGTTCGGCGCCGAGGGAGGCAGGCGTGGCCCACGGACGACCTTCGTCCTTCCAGCGGCCAAAGCCGCCATCCATGGAGACCGAGTTGGGGTACCCGAGTTCGGCGAGTGTCTTGGCCGCAAAGGCCGAGCGAACGCCGCCGGCGCAATAGATGATGATCTCGGCGTCGTGATCGAGCACTCGGTTCTCGATCTGCGCCTCGAGATGCCCGCGCGGGATATGGATCGCATCGGTGAGCGCACCCTGCTCGTACTCGTCGGGCTCGCGCACGTCAAGCACGACCGGTGAACGGTCGGAGATCCACTCGGCGGCGGTGGCCGTGTCGATCTCGGTGATCTCGCGTTTGGTCGCTGTCAGCAGTTCGCGGAACGAGGGCATCTGGGCCTCCCTGTTCGTGACTCGGCGTCGCGTCCGGTACGACCTGATCAACCGATCAGGCTCGGATCCTAAATCCTACCTATCTGGTCAAGAATTAGTCACCCCGGACGCCACGCGGGTGTCAGCTCAGGCGGGCGATGCCGCCGCAGATTCGCGGCAGCACCTCAGAGATGGACATCCGCAGGACCATGTCGGCTAGGTGATCCATCTCGGTGGGCTCGGCGTTGACGATCACCACGCGTGCATCGGCCGACTTGGCTGTGGGTACAACCGCAGCGATGGGGTATACGGCCAGCGTCGTGCCCACGGCCAGCATCAGGTCGCAGTTTTCGGCCGCGATCTGAGCGCGCAGCAGGTCTCGTGCAACGAGCTGCTGGCCGAAGCTGATCGTGGCGCTCTTGAGAATCCCGCCGCACTCGGGGCATGGTGGGTCGTCCGCGCCGAGCCGAACCCGGTCCAGCGCGATTCCCATGTCGTCGCGGTAGTCGCACTCCAGGCACGCAACCTCGCGGATGGTGCCGTGCACCTCCACGATCTTGTCGGGGTCTGATCCGGCGTCGTGGTGCAGCCCATCCACGTTCTGCGTCAAGAGCGACACCAACTTGCGACGGCGCTCCAGCTGCACGAGGGCCCGATGACCGTCGTTGGGCTCGGCGCCCCAGGCCCGGTGGTCCATGCGAGCTCGCCACGCCAAGACGCGCACCTCGGGATCGGCCAAGTAGTTCTGCAGCGTCGCCTGCTTCTCGGCGGCGGGGTTCTTCGTCCACACGCCATTGGGACCGCGAAAGTCCGGAATGCCTGAATCGGTGGAGATGCCTGCACCGGTGAGCACCGTGATGGCACGTGCTTCGTCGATCCATCCAGCCACAGTTCGCACGTCGTCGACTGCGGAACTCGAATCGGCCCCAGTGTTCATCTCATCCGGGTTCATCTCACCCAGTCTGACCCATCGCGCAGGACTCGATCTGACGAGCGTTGTAGCACTTCCAATAATTTTCATGTTATTTTAATCTTTTTTGATATACAAGTATTCCGTTCCAGGTGAATGGCAGTCGCGCGAGAACGTGAGGGAGATCCCAGTGCCAGCTGAACAGAGGCCCACAGTCCCCGTCCGCTCGGCCGCTCCAGATGGGGCCACCCCAGCCGCGCTGCAACTGGTCGGCGGCACTGCAACCGGGCCGGGGGGCACCGCACACAACGGAACTGCGGCGGAGCCACTGCGGGTCCTGCAGGTACAGCCTTGGGACGATCCCAACCTGCACCGCGATGGCCACGACCCGCGCTCGGCCTACGTGGAGCGCTTCTGGATCGCTGTGCTCGGCCCCAGTGCGGTCTGGCTGCTGCGGCTGCTTGCGCGCGAATTCGACGAACTGGCCCCAGGTGAGATTCTGCGCCTAGACCTCGAGTCCACCGCGCAGCGACTCGGTCTTCAGCACCGCGGCGGTCGCCAGAGCACGTTCATGAGAACCATCGACCGCTGCCGTATGTTCGATCTGGCCCGCTTCGAGAACGACGCCGTCCTGATTGTGCGCAGGCAGATGCCGCCGGTACCACGCAGGCTGCACGTTCGCATGCCACGCGAACTGCGCGACGAGATCGGTCGCTGGACTCGCACCGTTGGACATACGGACTTTTCCGTGGGCGAAACGCGGCTGCTTGCGACGTGCATGCTGATGCTTGGTCACGGCCTCCACGAATCCGCAGAGCGGCTCGTGATGCTGGGATTGGCGCCGAGGGTCGCCAACGAGGCAACCGCGTGGGCGTGGGCGGAACGCTGCGTACGGCCTCACGCAACCCGAGGTGTGTGACGCGACCAGCCGGGGCGCCGACGCTCTCCTGCACATACAGCGCGGCACCCAATCACCAATTGCAGACCAGTTCGACCAGCGTGCGCACACCGAAGCCGGACGCACCCTTGGACAGCTCGCCAGCATCAGAATCGGCTCGTACTGGCCCGGCAATGTCGAGATGCACCCAGGGGGTCTCGCCGACGAATTCCGACAGGAAGATGCCGGCCACGAGCGTGCCCCCGTAGCGGCCTTTGCCGATGTTGCGCAGGTCGGCAATCGGCGAATCCAGCTGCTCGCGATACTCCGCCGGCAGCGGCAGATGCCACAGGTGCTCCCCCGCAGCATGCGCCGCAGCCTCGGTGCGCCGGATCGCCGACGCGTTGTTGCCCATCAGCCCCGCGTACCTGTCGCCCAGGGCGACGAGGCAAGCGCCCGTGAGCGTGGCGAGATCTACCACGAGGTCAGGCTCCTCTTCGACCGCCAGCGAAAGGCCGTCCGCGAGGACGAGCCGGCCCTCGGCGTCCGTGTTCAGCACCTCGACCGTCTTGCCATTGCGGATGCGCAGCACATCGCCGGGCTTGGTGGCCGTGGGTCCGGGTTGATTGTCCGTGCAGCAGCAGATGCCGGTGACTGCGACGTCGGGTGCCAATCGGGCGATGGCGCTCATCGCCCCGATGACTGCCGCAGCACCGCCCATGTCCACCTTCATCCACTCCATGCCTTCGAACGACTTGAGGTTGAGCCCACCGGTATCGAAAGTGATGCCTTTTCCGACGAGATGGACAACCGCACGCGGAGTGGCCGCCGGCTGCCATCGCATGCGGACGAGGGTGGGGGGCTCTGTCGAGCCTGCGTTGACGCCGAGCAGCCCGCCGCATCGTTCGGCTGCGAGCCGTTCGCGGTCCCATACCTCGACCGACGCCGTGCCCGCTGCGGGATCGCCATCTGCCGCAGCTGCTTCGATTGCATCGACTGCGGCAGTGGCGAGGCCGCTCGCGGTGAGCGCCCCGGCTGGCTGGTTCACGAGGTCGCGGGCCAGCGCGATCCCGCCGGCCATGGTGGCGGCACGTGCAATGGCTGCTGCCGCGTCGGTGCCATCGGGCGCCGCGAGCGCTATCCGCCCGAGCGCAGCCGGCGCCGGCGGGTCGCCCTTGTGCTCGTTGAACCCGTAGGACGCCAGCAGCATGCCTTCGACGACTGCGCCGAGAGCGACATCAGCGCCAACGTCGTCAGACGCTGCAGCCGCCAGCGCCGAGGTCAATGAGTCGAGCTTCGAGGCGGCACGCCAGAGACAGGCCGACGCCTTGCGGATGTCTGCCGTGGTCAGATCCTCTGAACCCAGCCCGACTGCAATTGGAAGCATGTCGTCTGCAGTAAGGGACGCACCGGCCATGAGCGCCGTGCTGCCCAGGGAGCCGTCGAATCCGCTGGCGGCCAAGTAGTTGGGCGTTGCACCCAGCGTGTCCAGGGCATCGCTGCGCACCGGCCGGTCGCTGGCGGCCGTGGGCGGCGCAGCAGCAGGATCGGTGACAACCTCGAATGCGTCGATCGAAATGGTCAGCGGCACGGCATCCTCGCTCTGTTGGTGTTGACGCGGTGTTAGCGGGCGGGGTCCCGCAGCGCGGTTCTACCCGACACCGAGTCTGGGCACAGGAGAGTCTCGCCCAGCGTCGACCACTAGTGGGCCGAGCGCAGATGCACGACATCGCCGACAGCCACTGTGTGGGTAGCGCCGGCGTCATCGGTGACCAACAATCGCCCTTCAGCATCGAGGTCAGTCGCGAATCCTTCGAGGACGCGCGAGGTCCTTGTCGCATCAAACGAGATGCGAACGATCGACGGCCGAGCGTGGCCGAATTCTGCCGCGCCTCTTCCAGCACTTCAGTTGTCCCGGTGGCGTCGCTGGCGCCTTCGCCGCTGTAGCAGAGGCGCTCGTATCGAGCTTCGAGTCCCTCAAGCACCCGGCGCGCCAGCAGCGTTCGGTCCACTGGAACACCAGATTCCAGGTTGAGGCTGGTCGCAATGCCGTCCAGTTCTGCGGGCATCTCCGGCCACCCGGTGTTGAGGCCCATGCCCACAACAAGTGCGGTGATCTGTCCTTGGGTGCTGATGGACTCAGCCAGGATGCCGGCGAGCTTGCGGTCTTGAAGGGTTGTGCCAAAGCCCGTATCGCCAGCGATCACAAGGTCGTTGGGCCACTTCAGCTGGGGTCGGACGCCGCTCGTCTGCTCGCATGCGTCGGCTGTGGCAAGCGCGACTGCAAGCGTCACCAAGGCCGCACGAGCAGGAGGCAGCGGACCCGCTGGCGGTCGCAGCAGCACGGACATCATCAACGAGCTGCCCGGCGGCGCCGTCCACCTGCGGCCGCGGCGACCGCGACCGGCGGTCTGGCGGTCCGCGATCAGCACGACCCCTTCGGGTGCGCCGCGTCGGGCCCGATCGAGCAGTTCGGTATTGGTGGAGCCGATCTCGTCGTGCCACTCGACATCGGTGAAACGGGTGCCGTCGACACTGCTGAAGTGCGGTGAGTCGAACTGCCCCGGATCCTGCTCGGCAGGCACGCAGCGACAGTATCGGTAGCGAACAGGAGCGGAGCGCAATAACGTCGCCGATCGATGTTCTGCCTATCCGCGCGGCCTGTTAGGACCTGATTCGTGTTCAGCAAGCTCCTCATCGCCAACCGGGGCGAGATCGCGGTGCGTGTCATACGGGCCTGCCGCGAGCTGGGCATCTCATCGGTCGCCGTCTACAGCGAACTGGACCGCGACGCCATGCATGTGCGGCTCGCGGATGAGGCGTTCGCCCTCGGCGGCCGGACGGCAGCCGAGAGCTACCTCAACACCGAAGCAATCCTGGACGTGATCTCCCGCAGCGGGGCTGACGCAGTCCATCCCGGCTACGGCTTCTATTCCGAGAACGCCGACTTCGCGCGGGCCATCACCTCCCGGGG
This sequence comes from Candidatus Poriferisodalis sp., assembly GCF_965237655.1. Taxonomy (GTDB): domain Bacteria; phylum Actinomycetota; class Acidimicrobiia; order Acidimicrobiales; family Poriferisodalaceae; genus Poriferisodalis. The sequence goes on along the minus strand of NZ_CBDEGB010000001.1, from coordinate 1,510,274 downwards.
TGTGGCCTTCGTGGGACCGCCACCGGAAGCCATCGAGGTGATGGGCGACAAGATCTCGGCGCGCCTCGCTGCCCAACGGTCCGGGGTCGCCGGCGTTCCGGGCACCACCGAAGTGATCACCTCGACCGACGAGGTCGCTGCTTTTGGGGCAACCCATGGCTACCCCATCGCCATCAAGGCGGCTTACGGCGGCGGCGGCCGCGGCATGAAGGTCGTTGGCGGGCCTGACGAGATCGAAGCCGCGCTGGAGTCTGCGCAGCGCGAGGCCGCGGCGTTCTTCGGACGCGACGAGTGCTACATGGAGCGCTACCTCACCTGGCCGCGCCACATCGAGGTGCAGATCATCGCCGACCATCACGGCAACGCCGTCTGGCTGGGCGAGCGTGACTGCTCCGCTCAGCGCAGGCACCAGAAGCTGGTTGAAGAAAGTCCCGCGCCGCTTCTCGATGACACCGTTCGCAAGGCGATGGGAGACGCAGCGGTGGCGGTTGCCCGAGGCTGCGACTACACGAACGCAGGCACCGTCGAATTCCTCTACCAGGACGGCGAGTTCTTCTACTTGGAAATGAATACCCGGCTGCAGGTGGAGCACCCGGTAACGGAGATGGTGACCGGCGTCGATCTGGTCCGCGAACAGATCCGGGTGGCCGCCGGCGAGCCGCTGTCGTTCACGCAGTCGGAGGTGACCTCGGTCGGGCACGCCATCGAGGCGCGTATCAACGCCGAGGATCCCGCAGGCGGGCGATTCCTGCCCTCACCCGGGTCGCTGACGTCACTGCGTGTGCCCGACGGTTTCGGCGTTCGCTGGGACGGCGGGTACGAGGCAGGCGACACCATCAGCCAATACTACGACAACCTCATCGGCAAGCTCATCGTGTGGGGCTTGGACCGCCCGACAGCAATCGCTCGCATGCAGCGGGCGCTGGGCGAATTGAGCATCGGCGGCGTTGCGACAACTGTTGCCGCCCACACCGTGATCATGGCGTCGGAAGATTTCCGGGCCGGCACCCACAGCACCAAATGGGTTGAGGAACAACTCGACCTGAGTGGTGTGAGCGGCAAGGCCGACGTCGAGCCCCCCGTCGGGTCTGGTGGCACATCCGACAGCGACGACATGCCGCGCGTGCGGCGCGACGTCGTCGTCGAGGTCGATGGCAAGCGATTCTCGGTGAGCGCATGGGTGCCCGAGGCCGCCTCGTCCGCCACCGCTGCGACTGCTTCGGCGCGCCCGAGGCGCGCGAGCAGCGCCGCGTCAGCCGGCACCGGTACGGGTCAGGTGACCGTCCCGATGCAAGGCACCATCGTCGAGATCCTTGTTGAGGTCGGCCAAGAGGTCACCAGCGGTGACGGCGTGGTCGTGCTCGAAGCCATGAAGATGGAGAACAGCATCAACGCGGACCGCTCCGGAACCATCACCGAGATCAAGGTCGCGCCAGGCGACACCGTGGGCGCCGGCGACGTCGTGATCGTTATCTCGTAGCCGCGGAGCCCCCTGGCGCGGCGGGTGGCGGAGGAGCCCCCTGCTCCGGGAATCCAGCAGGTTCCAACCTCGCAGGGTTCTCCTCCGCCACCCGCTTGTCACTAGTGAGGGTGCCGACGTCGAGCTCGATGGCACGAACCCGGCGCAGCGTTCGCTCGGCAATCACCCGGTTGGCTCGCAGCAGGTCCGCTAGGACACCGAGCATCAGCAACTGCATCGCCACCAGCAACGCAACCGCGCCGATGATGAGCGACTGCACGTGGCCCGAACCGTCCGAGGTCACCAGGAACCATCCGAAGCGGGCGAACAGGAAGACGCCGACCGCCGCGAACCCCGCAGCCAACACGGCAAAAACCCGCAGTGGCTCGTGCATGGCGTACACGCGGACGATGGTGCCCGCGGCCCTGCGCACGTACTGCCGCTTGGATTTGAAGAGCCGGGACGGGCGGGTAGTGGGATTCACCCGAACCGGCACATCGGTGACGGCCAAGTCCGACTTGCCGGCCTGGATCACCGTCTCGAGCGTGTACGTGAAGCGCGACACCACGTTCGCTGCGAGCGCCGCCTCCCGGTTGTAGGCACGGAATCCGGAGGTGACGTCGGCCACATCGGTGGCCGAAGCCTGGCGCACGGTCCACGAGCCGAGTCGTTGCAGCCGCTTCTTGAGCGGTGAGAACTCAGGGTGATTGCGGATGTCCCGTGAGCCGATGACCAGGTCGGCCCGACCCGCCACGATCGGTTCGGTGAGCCGGCTGATGTCTGCCGCGTTGTATTGGTTGTCGCCGTCGGTGTTGACGATGACGTCGGCACCCATGCGCAGCGCTGCGTCGACGCCGGTGGCAAAGGCCACCGCGAGCCCCTTGTTCTGCGTCAGGCTCACGACTGCGTCGGCGCCATGAGTCCATGCCACGTCGACCGTGTCATCGGTCGAGCCGTCGTCGATGACCAGCCACAGCACTTCGCTGAAGCCCTCCACCTGGCGCGGCAGCGCGCTCAGGGTCTCACCCAGCGTCTCTGCCTCATTGAGACAGGGGATCTGGATCACCAAGCGCACCCGCACATTGTGTCGGGTCAACCCGACACTGGGGGAACTCGGGCTCTGAGAGGCCGCGCGGATAGGTGACGTCTCGGAAAGTTGCTGTCACGCTTTCTTTGTGCAATTTTGCCGTCTGTGGCGGCATTTCTGCGCAAAGTCCAGGCCGTCGGGGCTGCCGGGCATCGCCGCCTATCCGCTGAGGCACTTAGGAGCCGAGCCGGTAGGTGTGTTTGTCACTGGTTTGCCCAGCGGTTGCGGTGGTCGATGAGGCGTGCGGTGATCAAGACGGTGGTGGCCAGGCACAGGGCGGCGTGGCGGTGGATGGTCTTGCGGTCGGTGTTGCGCCGCAGCTGCCCGTAGTTGGACCACCAGGTGTTGGTGGCCTCGACGATCCAGCGAAGCCCGAGGCTGAGCCGGTGCGGCGTGCCGGGCGGCGGTTTGGTGCCGCGTCGTTGGATGTCGAGGTCGGTGATCCCGCGGGCGGCGAGCCCGGCGCGCACCGTGGGGTAGTCGTAGCCGCGGTCCAGGCTCAAGGTGCCGATGTCGTGGTGCAGCCCGGTGGCGTTCACGGCGTCGAGGGTGGGTTCGAGCAAGGCGACGTCGTTGCGGTTGGCGCCGTCGATGCTCCACGCGATCGGGATGCCGTGGCGTTCGGCGGCCACTGACCATTTCCAGCCCAGTTTCCCCCGGTCCACGGGGCTTTTGCCGGTCCCTTCGCCGCCGCAGGGCGCCTTGTGGATCGACCCGTCCAGCGCCACGACACCCAGGTCGAGCCCGATGATTCGGTCGAACGCGGCCAGCGCCTCGCAGCGCAGCCGCTCGAACACCCCAGCAGCGATCCACTCGTCGCGTCGGCGCCGCAGCGTGGTGTCCGACACCACGCGGCCCATGATCGCTTCGATGTCGGTCCACGACGCGCCCGTCACCAGCCGGATCACGATCCCCCGAAAGCACACCTCGTCGGGAATTCTGGGGTTGTGGCAGCCCAACGGATGAGAGTCATCAGGCGGCGGAACCAGCGGCTCCACCGCCGCCCAGATCGCGTCTGACACCTCTGGGTCCATAGCGCGTGTCATGATCCCGAAAGCCTCCACTGGTCGTTGGCGGGTGAATGCACTCGCAATCAAACGCGAGACACACCAACGACCGGTGGATGCCACCTACCCGCGCGGGTCCTTAGTCCACGTTGATATGCCTGAGGCGCAACGCGGCGAGACCGAGGCTCGCGACCGACACGCAGGCGAGCACCACGATGGCCGTGACCCCACGGTTGGGATCGAAACCCAGGTCGACGTCGGCGATCTGGGCGAGCACCGAACGGGCATAGCCGCGCAGCGAGAGCCGCGCAGCGAACTCGCCGAGACCGACCGCCAATCCTTCCCACAGCAGCACGTAGGCGATCCCCCACAGCACCGCCTTGCGGAACAGCAGCCCGACGAGCACGAACAAGCACGAATACGCCACCGTTCCCAGCGCCGCCGCAGCCAAGATCCCGACTGCAAGGTCTCCCGACCCTGCGGCGCCGCCTGATGCCAGCCAGCCCCCCAGCACCGTCGGTGCAACGCACAGCGGCAGCGCCGCCGTCATGGCGACCGCGGCCGCGGCGGCTGCCACAGGCGCGCGACCCATCGGACGCAGCCACAAGTACACGAGCGTGCCGTCATCGCGGGCATCACCCAGCGAGGCCGCGGCGAACACCAACGACACGATCGGGACGATCACGATCAAGCCGAACGCATCGGCGTAGCCCGCCCCGTCACGCAACATCTCCGCTGCGCTGAGGTCCCGGTCAGCCGCAGCGATCCCCGCGACCCAGCCGACCACGATCATGATTGCTCCGAGAGCGGCGAGCGCCGCGAGCCGGCCGGCCGTCACGATCTGGCGGATCAGGACTCGGTAGCACAGCACAGTCGCCCGTACGGATCCGACACGACGGCGTTGCACGGTCGTCTGCGCCGTGTCGATGGCTTCGCTCATCGTCGTTCCACCAGGTAGCGAAATACCGATTCGAGGTCCTCGTCCAGCGGTATGACGCGTCGCAGACGGGTGCCGAGGCCCTTCGCCAATGGCGCTATCTCACGCCCGAGCCGATCCACGTCCAGCGTGTCTGCCACCACCACATCGCCGTTGATGCGCACGCCCACGACGGTGCCCGAGCTGACAAGCGCAGCGGCGAGAGCACGAGGCTGGTCTGCTTCGATGCTGATGCGGTGCGGGCGATCGTCCATCAGCTCCCGGAGATCGCGGTAATCGCCGCTCGCCACCAGACGGCCTTGGGCGATCACCAGGATGCGTGACCCCAGGCGAGCGACCTCTTCGAGCACATGCGAGGACACGAGCACGCAGCGTCCCTGCGCGCCCAAGCCCTCGAGCAGTTCGATCATGCGACGTCGCTGGACTGGATCGAGGCCGTTGAGCGGCTCGTCCAGAATCAGCACCTCAGGATCGTGGACGAGTGCGGCAGCCAGCTTGGTGCGCTGGCGCATGCCCTTGGAATAGCCCGACACCGGCCGATGATCGTCCGGGTCGAGTTCGACAACTCCCAGCGCATGGCGTCCGGCAGCTCTCGGGTCAGCCACGCCCTGGGTTGCCGCGGCAATGCTCACGAAGTCGAGTGCGTCGAGCCGGTCGAAGAGGGCGTCCTGCTGGGGCGAGAGACCAATGCGGCCTCGCACGTCGCGATCTCCCCGGGCGTCGGCTCCCAGCACTCGCACCGTTCCACGCGATGGCGGGGTGAGCCCGCACATCATGCGAAAGAGCGTCGACTTGCCCGCACCGTTGGGACCGAGCAGCGCGGTGACGCCGGCGCGAACCGTGAACGTCACGTCCGACACGGCCACCACGTCACCGAAGAACTTCGACACTCCATACACCTCGACCATGCCGGAGGGCGTGGCGTCATTCGGGGAGTCCGTCGAGGGGTCAGCGGATCCGCTGCTGGGCGAGGGCCGTCCGGTCGTCGAGTCGGGTTCGGGTGCGGGCACCGGACGGGGGCGCGCGTTCATCAGCTCCCCTCGATCCGCCGGTAGCGCCACCAGACCACTGCCGCGCCTGCTGCGACCCAAGCCGCGTTCACCGCCACGACGAAGATCGTCGACAGCTCGCTGAGGCGCTGGCCCGGCGACCCTTCGCCTGCCCCCAACGGGGGCGGCGGACCGACGCCGTAGATGCGGTCCTTCAGCGCCGCACCGATTTCGCCGAGGTTGAACGCGTACACCCGTGCGTCGAGCTCGGCGGTTTCGACGAGCACGCTGGTAACGAGATTGCTGCCCAGCAAGAGCAGGACGACGCCGATCACTGCGAAAGCGCGCCGGTCGGTGAGGCTCGAAATGGCCAGGCTGGCCGCGGTGATGGTGGCGGCGATGGCGATGCCGGAACCCAAGATGCGCACGAGCACGATCAGCCAGTCCCCCAGCCCATCAGGACCCGATCCCTCCACGGTGTAGGCAATGAGCAGGAACAGCAGCGGCCCGATGGTGATGACCGCCAACGTCACGGCCACCGCGACCGACTTCGAGACGAGATAGCTCCACAGCCGCAGCGGCGTCGACAAGTACAGCGGCAGCATCCCGTTGCGGCGGTCGGCGACCAGGATCTCCGGCACCACGATGCCGCAGTAGAAGAACAGCGCCGCCTGAATCAAGCCGTAGTACTGGTGGTAGTCGGGCAGGATCTGCTCGGAGATCATGTCGACGTCGATCACGGTGGCGATGCCGACGAACACAATGGCAGGAACCAGTGCGATCACCACAGCCAGCCACGGCAGGAACTTATGGCGCGCCGGTCGCCCGAATCCCAGCGTGAACCTGAATGACGACCCGACGACGGCGCGCATTGCGCCGGCAAGCCCGCGACGGGGGCCGCTGTAGGGCCGGTAGCGCTGGTCGAGAATCTGTGCAGCGTCGTCGGCGGCTTCGGTCACCATCGTGCGGGCGTCGTTCGTGTCGTTCATATGGCTGACGCTTCGAACAGGTCGGCCAAGGTGCGGCGGCGGGTCTCGAGACGCCGGATACGCGCTCCTGCTTCCGCTACCGCGTCGCGAGCCCGGTCGCACAGCTCGTCGCGGTCAACGCCTCCCAGCCGCAGCGTGGCGCCCGAGCGCTCCACCTCGATGCCGGCACCAAGCAGCATGCTTACGACCGCGTCCACCGACCCCGAGGGCGCGGCAATGTCGACGAGTTCCAAGGTGACGCCCTCGCCGTCGCCGATCAGCTCGGCGATCGGCCCTTCGGCAACTAGGCGACCCGTGTCAAGTGCCACGATGTGGTCGCAGACCCGTTCGACCTCCTCGAGCAGGTGCGACGACAGCACGACGCTCACCGAGTGCTCGTTGCTGATCTCGCCGATCAGGGTCAGCATGTCGCTGCGTTGCGTCGGATCGAGCCCAGAGGTCGGCTCGTCGAGCAGCACCAGTTGAGGATCTGACGCCATGGCTTGTGCCAGCTTGACCCGCTGGCGCTGACCGGTGGACATCGTGCCGAGCGTGCGTGTGCGCTCCTCGCCCAGGCCGACCAGCCACAGGCTGTCCGAGGCACGGGTGCGCGCCTCGCTACGAGGCAGGCCGCGCACTTGTGCCAGATGGCGCACGAAGTCCACGGCGCGCATCTCGTCGGGTAGCACGTCACGTTCGGGAGCGAACCCCACTTTCGCCCGCAAGGCCGCACCCTGGCTGCGTGGATCCAGTCCCAGCACCGTCGCCGAGCCCGAGGTCGGGATGCGCAGGCCGAGCAGGGCGTTGAGCAAGGTGGTCTTGCCCGCGCCGTTCGCGCCCACCAGCCCGGTGACTCCGGGTCGCATGCGCACGTCCAGCGTGTCAAGCGCCACGGTCGACCCGAAGCGTTGCGTGAGCGCCGATGTCTCGACGATCACCGCATTGTCATCGGTGCCGCCGCTCACCTGCTCAACGTACCTGCCATGCTTCGAACTGACCGGTCAATGGGGGAGGCCGCTGAAATCGTCCCGGCCCACCAGTGCTAGTGAGCCGGCTCGGAGAGGCCTGCGACCGCGAGTGCCTCTTGCTTGGCGGCGTCGAGGTCGTAGTGCCTGCGCGTAACGATGCGCTGGGCGTACAGCCCCCCGCCCGCCTGCAGGTTGGTCACGAATTTCCAGCCGCCGTAGGAGTCCGCGGTGAGATCCCGGATGGTGTGCATGAGCCGCGCCCGGTACTCGCCGTCGGGTCCCGGCAACGGGCGGCATCGGGAGCCGGCGCAGCGGGTGCGCTAGAACGACTCGCATGACCGATCCTTCCTACAGGGGCCCTGTGCCTGACACCTCGGATCCCGACGCGGCTGCCACGTACGAGCTCGACGGGCACATCGCCACGATCACCTACAACCGGCCCGAGGCCATGAACGCCATCAACGGCGACATGCGCCAATGCCTGAATGCGGCGTGGATGGAGTTCTACAACGACCCCGATGCCTGGGTGGCGATCATGACCGGCACCGGGCGGGCATTCTGCGCCGGCGCCGACCTGCGCGACCCGACCCGGGGCTCGGCAGGATCGTGGGCGGGGTCGTACTTCGAGATCCCGACCGTCAACAGCCTCGAAAGTGGTCTTGAACTGTTCAAGCCCGTCATTGCGGCCGTCAACGGGGCATGCATCGGCTACGGGCTAACAGGGGCACTGGTAGCGGACTTCCTGATCGCGTCGGACCGCGCCGTATTCGGCATGCCCGAGGTGAAGATCGGCGTGCCGACCATCGTGGGATCGATGCGGATGCCGCACAAGATCGGCTGGGCGAACGCCATGGAGATCCTGCTGACGGGCGACAACATCGACGCCGAACGCGCCCGCGAGATGGGCCTGGCATGGAAGGTCGTGCCGCACGACACGCTCATGGACGAAGCAGGTTCGCTGGCGGCGCGCCTGTGCCAGGGAGCGCCGCTGGCAGTACGGGCCGTCAAGGAAGTGGCGTGGCGAAGCCAGCGGATGGGCTGGACCGAGGCCCTGCGCATGGGTGAGTCGATTCGCAGGATCGTGGGCGACAGCGACGATGCGAAAGAGGGCGGACGTGCATTCGCGGAGAAGCGCCCGCCCGAATGGACCGGCACCTGAGGGGCGCTAACCGGTCAGGGTGAGGCGGGCGACGAGGTCGGTGCCGAATCCGGTGAGGATGGCCAGGTAGAGCAGCCCGGTGGCAGCCATGACGGCCGCGACGCGCCGCTCCAAGGGCGGATTCAATCGGTGGTCGCAACACCGGTTTGTCGGTGGGAGCGTAGGTGCTCGTCGAGGGCTTCGGCGAGTGTGCGCCGGCCGAGGGTCTTGCCAGGCTGTTCTTGGTGCGGGCGATGACGCCGTAGCCGTGTTCGCGTGGCAGGTGGATCAGCATGGTGAAGCGGGTGGTGCGCTCGACCAGCTCCCGGCGCAGCGCCCCGCGGCCCTCCACGCAGAGGGCCTGATAGATCGCCTCGTGACTGATCCGCATGGACCCGTCATCGGCGAAATCGACACGCAGCCGGTTCGAGATCTGCTGCGGGCTCCAGCCCTGCACCCAACGGCGGTCCCCACGATGAGGCTTGTTGGTGCCCTTCCACCGCGGACCTTGGGGACCCAGCACCCGACCGTGTGGGTCTCGAAGGTCCCCTGAGAGCCGCTCGGCCACATACGTGCGCAACCGCTCGTTCCCGACCAGCTTGGCTGGCTTGGGTCGCCGGGAGCGCCGCTCGGCGTGCCACTGCGCGACCGATGCCTTGTACTCGAGACACCACGTTCTCGTCGACGCGTTGCGGCGAAGCTCCCGCGAGACCCCCGACGCACTCCGACCGAGCCTCCGCGCGATCTCACCCACACCGAGACCCTGAGCCCGAAACAGCGCGATGTCCTCCCGCTCCGAGGATGACAGACAGCGGCCCGACACCGTCGGGCACAGACAAGGATTCACCCCGCCAGCATGACGGAACCACCTAAACGCGACCGGCGACGACACCCCAGCCTCCACCGCCGTGACCTCGGTCTTCGCGCTACCCGCGATCGCCGCCCAGAACCTGACCCGATCCTGCCGCCACGCCACCGTCGGCCGCCCCGGCGACAGCACCTGGCCCCGATACAACTGCACCTCCCGCTGGCGCTCCCGCATCGTCCCCATCCCACACCCCCACAATCAAGGTGTCGCAACGACCAGTTGAATCCGCCCAGCGATCCACTGGCGGCTATGCCGTCGTCGACCTGGCTACACCCCCATCGAGGTGCTGAGCCAGCGGGACGAGACACCAACCGCTAGCCGGCGAGGGTGAGTCGAGCGACGAGGTCGGTGCCAAAGCCGGTGAGGATCGCAAGGTACAGCAGCCCGGTGGCAGCCATGACGGCTGCGTACTGGCGCTCGCGCAGCGCGGCCATGGCCACCGCGGCGAGCGCCACCGTGGTGACGGCGCAGGCAACCCAGAACCAGCCCAGCAGCCCGCCGTAGCCGTCGTCGATGCTCCCGCTGAGCACCGAGACCATGCCGGTGGGCAGCAACAGCAAACCCACTTCGACCGGCCAGATGGCGCCGAGATGCCGCACGAGCCCGCGCAGCGGCTCCCGGCGCAGGCCTGGCTGCACCAGATACCAGTGGCCCAGCAGCATCGAATTGCTGACCACGCCGAGGAAGGCTGCCCCGGCGACGACGCGCGCGAGGTGCAGAACCGGGTTGATGTCTCCGCTGGCGCCGAGTCCCGCAGCCACCACGCCCACCACGCCAGCGAGCGGTGCCGCAAGATCCCAGCGCGGGTCGAAGCCCTCGATCGTCCTCCTCGGGGAGGTATCAGCTGGTGCTGCACCGTCGCTGTCGATGCCTCCGGCTGGCTCCCGGGGGCCCGCTGCGGGCACGTTGGGCAGTGCCGAGCGCAAGAGCGTCGCGCCTGCGCACGCGGCCATCGCGATGGATGCCAGGTCGCGCACGGCATCGGGCTGGAACACGAATCCCGTGACGGCCGCGATGACGGCGATCGCCCCGTACAGCGACCGCAGAAGCCAGCCATAGCCGAGCCCTACTTCGCCTCGCCGTGTGGTCACCCACAGGTACGCCAGTCCCCCTGCGGCCCACTGGCACATCACCGTGGCCACATCGACGGGCGCACCCTCACCCACTAGGGGCCAATCTCAGTCGTATGGACCCAAGAACTTGGATCCGTCGAAGTGAATGAGATGATCAGGCGATTCGGCAATCCAGACTTCGGTTTCCCATGCGATGTCTGCGACGTACTGACGGAAGGTTGCGCGATCTGAGAACGCTGTGACGAAGACGAGTTCGAGACGCGACGATTGCAAGAGCTGGTCCAGCTCGGCTCGGCGCTTCGGATCGATGGGTCCGTGAGATGTCACGGCCTCGACAACGACGAGCCACGACTCGTCCACATGCTCGACGATGACATCGGGCATCTTGCCGTGATGGGGAACACTGATACGAGCACGCACGAATGCATTCTTGTCGTAGACCGCAAACTTCTCATCGGCATCGCCGATGTACCAAACGGCTCCTCCGGGCGTGAATCTTGGACAGAACCCTTGGATGATCTCCTTGATGAGGGGGTTCTGGCCTCCCAGCGACAGATCCACCGAATTGCCGTCAGGCAGACGCACCGGAATGCGACGCAGTCGGCGCTGGCGCTCAAGCTGGTCGGCGAGCGTCCCTACCCGCTCGAGATAGGTGTCCAGTCGTTCTGACCAAGCGTCGGTGCCGTGCGCCTTGGCCAACGTCCAGGCAATGCCGTTGACCTGGTAGACGGTCTTGCCGCTGTTGGTGGGGCGGTCGGGATCGTCGGGGTTCTTTGTAGCCAAACCGGCTGCGCAGAACTGGTGAATTGTCTGGCGTCGAACCCTCTCGCGGGTATTGGGCGCATAGTCCTTGCCGTAGTGGACGCGCATGAACTTCATCATCTCGGTGATGCCCCGCAGCGGGGTGCTCGCCGCCGCCCACGGCATGTCGGGCTTCACGTCAAGAAGCGCGAGGAAGGCAAGTGCAGAGCGCTCGTTGCTCTGCGCAGGAGGGAATCCGAGTTCCTTGAGAATCCACTGCGCCTCGGAGATGCGCTGGGTGATCTGGTGGTTCACCGGACACCTTCGAGAGCCGGGACGTGGCGTTCCACCAGCAAGTCTGTGGCTGCCTGCTCGAAATTAGCTGAGCGTGCCTCGGCACCCAAGGCCAGGAGGGACGGAACGTCCGGATATCGAAGCGACTCCAAATCGGCAGCGTTCACTTGTGTATGCCCGTTGAACTGCCGGAAGAACAGGTCGACAGCCGTCGAGTTGAGGTAGGCCGCCAATCCCCATGCGAGATCGCGTTCCATGCCTCGGTTCGAGACGTGCAGCACGTTGACGTGATTCTCCATGGCGACGACATCGCTCGGCAAATCCGCGTGTTCAAGCACTGCCGCCACGACGCGTCGGCGTTCCTCTTTTGATGAGAAGCGCTTGACCAGCACGTAGTCACCCGATGGCAGGAACATGCCTTCGGTTGCCGGCGACACCGCAATCGCGCACGGCTTGGAGTTGGATTCACCCGGCCAGTTGATCCTGCCTCGCCGCAAGTGTCCGGGGTAGATCAACGGGATCGCGTCGCCGTCGCAGTCTTCACGTAAGTGCTCCCGCGACCGGAAGTCCACCACCCGGCCTGTCGAGGCTGTGACACCCAATCCCGCCAGCGTCTGCGGGAGGCCTCCTAGGTGCTCTGCCAGCACGACGCTCGCGCGGTCCTCGGGTATGCGAATAAAGAGACGTGGATCCTTCGGGTGGACGACTGAGTCGGCACTGACTTCATGTCGGCGGGGTTCGTCGAGACCCGAGCCCGAACTGACGGCGATCTGCACCGGCGGGCGCTGAGCGGACCGAACGATCCTGAAGATGATGTTCTCTTGCAGCACCGCACCGTCGCGAAATGCAGCGTCGCGGGATTCGAAGACGTGGATATCCCGTAACGCGCAGTCGTCCAGCAGGGCATTCCGGAATGACCTGAAATACGACCCGTTGCAGAAACTCCTAGGGGTGATCGCGACCAGCTGACCACTGGGAGCGAGCAAGCGGCTGGCGAGCCAGACAAAGGCCGAATACAGGTTGCTCGTGCGAATGCCGAGACGTCGAAGCCGTTCATGAGTCGACGAAGCCGTGCGCAGCTTGCCGTACGGCGGGTTCATGATGACGAGATCGAACTGCTGAAGCTCTTGCTGAAACACCTCAGGCGCTGCGTGGGCCGCGGCCCATGTCAGGAAATCCGAATTCACAGCACGACCCTGTGCAGAGGGCATCACATCGCAGCAGTCGCTGAGTGTCGCTTCGAGACCTTGCAGCAGGCGACCGTCGACTTCCACTGCCGTCACGTCCAACGAGCATCGCCATCCCTCGCTGGCTGCTCGTTCAACCAGCGCAGCCGAGAGCGAACCGACACCGGCACCGGGGTCCAGCACGCGTACCCGTCCCTCCGGCGGTTCGAACATGTCGGCCAGCAGTCTCGCTATGGGGGCGGGTGTGAAGTACTGGCCAAGCTCCGAACGACAATCCGCGGTCAGCCCCTCGGTCTGCGCGATGCGGCGTTGCTCGGCACGCGTCAGCGGCCCGGCCGCAAGCAGATCATCGACAACTGCCGCCACGCGACCTCACCAAACCAGTCGGGTTCGAAACCTGTCGGCAGCATAGGTAAGCCTCAGCTTCGCTACGCGGAATGTTTCAGGTTGCCTGGGTCTGGCGCGCTACGCCGGCACTTGCTGGCGGCTTGGTCCGAGCTGCACGGCTGAGGCCGATTCGGCGGCGTGGTAGCTGGAACGGGTCAGCGGGCTGGACTCAACGTGATCAAGCCCCAAAGCAATTCCGACCTCTCGCCAACGGCTGAACGAGATAGGCGGCACCCAGCGGGCGATAGGGATGTGGTGGCTGGTCGGCCGCAAGTACTGGCCGATCGTCACGATGCTGACCCCAACTGCCGCGAGATCGGCCAAGGTGACGTCGACTTCGGCATCGTCCTCGCCCATGCCGACGATGATGCCCGATTTCGTGACGAGCCCGGCCGAAGCGCTGCGGGCCAGCACCGCCAGGCTGCGGGCATAGCCCGCCGATGGGCGAACGGCTCGCTGCAGCCGGGCCACGGTCTCCATGTTGTGGTTCAGGATGTCGGGGCCTGCGTCGAGGACTGTCTGGAGGGCCGCGGCATCGCCGCCGAAATCGGGCACCAGCACCTCGATTGTCGTGCTTGGCGATTGCGCCTTGATCGCCGCGATGGTCTCGGCGAACGCAGCCGCCCCGCCGTCGGGCAGATCATCCCGGGCAACCGCGGTGACGACGGCGTGGCCGAGATTCATCTCGGCGACCGCTTCGGCCACCCGGCGAGGCTCACCGGGATCGAGCGGCGCCGGCAGGCGGGTGTCGACCAAGCAGAAACCGCACGCCCGCGTGCACCGCTCCCCGTTGAGCATGAAGGTGGCTGTGCCCGCACCCCAGCATTCGAAGATGTTCGGGCAGCCCGCCTCCTCGCACACCGTCACCAAGTCGTGCTGGCGCATCGCCCGGCGCAGCCGCAGGTAACCCTCATTGGGGTCCATGCGGGCTCGCAGCCACGGCGGCTTCCGCTCGGCGAGACCGAGACCGCCGTTCACCCCGGCTTCTGTCAACCTGGCTCGGCTACGCGGCGGAGGGATCTCGACCTGACCGGGACCAAGGCCACGGCTGAAGGCGCTGAGATCGGACGGGCGGTGCCGCCACGCCACATCTGCACGCTCGAAGCCTGTGGGCGACCACCGTTCGGCTGCACGCCGGACCACCGCGTCCACCACCTCGCGCATCGTCGCCGTGCAACCTTCGGCCCGCAGCGATGTCGGTCGGAAATCACGGATGCCGCACGGGATGATCCGCTCGAACCACGACAAGTCGGTGTCGACGTTCAGCCCGAAGCCGTGCATGGTGCGGCCGCGGCTGAGTCGAACGCCGATCGCGGCGAGCTTGCGAGGCGTGCCGTCGAGGTCGAGCCACACGCCCGGATAGCCCCGCAGCCGGCCGCAGCCGGTGAGACCGAGGTCTGCCAGTGCGTCGATGAGCACTTGTTCCAAGTCGCACACGTACGCAGCAGTCTCCGCCAGTCCGCCGCCCCGGTTGCCTGGCAAGGACAGGATCGGATAGCCGACGAGCTGGCCGGGACCGTGGTAGGTGAAGTCGCCGCCACGATCGATACGCACGCAGTCGGCGCCGACCTCAGCCGGATCGACCAGCAAATTCGCCTCGTCGGCACTCGGGCCCGCCGTGAAGACGTGATCGTGTTCGAGCAGCAGCAAGTAGTCATCCACGCTGTGCGTCCACAGGCGTCGCTGCAAATCCAGCGCCTCGCGGAAGCGAACCCGCCCCAGCCACCGCACCTGAAGCATCGGACTAGAGCTCCGCTCCCCAGTCGTGCTGTTCCAGCATCTGACGGATGTGCCCCAAGAATCCAGCTGCATAGCTGCCGTCGAACGCACGGTGATCCCAGCCCATCGCCAAGTGGCCTACCGAGTGCACCACGATGCTCTCATTGCCGAATCGATCTGCGACCACGACCGGGCGGCGGGCAACGCCGTCGGTCGAGAGCACCGCAACCTGGGGTTGGTTGATGATTGCCGCGGTCGTGTAGGTGCCGAACGAGCCGTTGTTGGAGATGGTGAAGGTGCCGCCGGTGATGTCGTCGGGCGTCAGGCGTCGCTCGCGGGCCCGCGTCGCGAGTTCGTTCATGGTGCGGGCGACCCCTCGCAAGCTCAGCGAGTCGGCGTCCCGCAGCACCGGAACGATGAGGCCGTCGTAATCGAGGTCGACGGCAACGCCGATGTTGCGACGTCGCCGGATGCGCAGCCCGCCGTCTTCCACCGAGGAGTTGAGGCGGGGCCAGTGAGCCAATGCGTCGGCCACGGCGACGACGATGAAGGGCAGGTAGGTGAGGCTGAATCCCTCTGATGCTCGCCACGCTTCGCGGTGCGCCCGGCGCACCTGCTCGACGTTCTCGTAGTCGACTTCGACAACGGTGAGAGCGTGGGGCGAGGTGGCGACCGAGTTGACCATGTGTTCGCCGGTCCGGCGCCGGATGTTGTTGAATGCTTCGAAACGTGAGTCGCCGTCGGTCCACTCAGCGGCGGCAGCAGCAGCTACCGGTGCCGGCACCGAAGGCGAGCTCGGAGCGGCGGCGCGTTCGCCTGCTGGCGATGTTGCTCTCGCTGCTGCAGTCGGGGCGGTTGCAGCCGCCGAGCGCTGCCGCTCGTCGATGGCGTTGAGCACATCGGACCGGGTGATGCGACCGCCTACACCTGAGCCGACCAGTGCAGCGGGATCCAAGCTGTGCTCTCGTACGAGGCGCCGCACCACCGGAGACAGCAGCCGACCACCTCCATTGCGTGCCGAACCGCTGGTTGAGCCATCGGTCGACGCGGCCGCAGCGGCTGCGGCCACTGGGGCCGCAGATTCTGCTGTGGGTGCCGGTTCCGCCGGCGGCGGAGCGGGTGAGGCGGCTGCGGCCGCGCCGGTGTCGGCGACGGGCGCAACAGGCGGCGGCACGACGGCACCCTCGCTTACCTCGACAATGGCCAGCACCGTCCCGACGTCCACCGTCTCGCCCACGGGCACCCGGATCTCGCTGATGACCCCCTCCATGGGCGACGGCACCTCGCTGTCCACTTTGTCGGTGGACACCTCATAGAGCACCTCGCCCACCGTGATCGAGTCGCCGATGCCCTTGAACCAGCGGGTGATGGTCCCTTCGGTGACCGTCTCGCCGAGTTGCGGCAGCACCAGGTCAGCCATATCGCTGCCTCGGTCGGCGTCGGGTGCCCGCACGCCGGCTCATCCGTGGAGTCCCCGACCTGTGAGCGCCATCATCGTCTCGCCGAACAGCTCGGACAGCGTTGGATGCGGCTGCACCAATGCGGCCACCTCGGAGACCGTGGCCTCCCAGTTGACCGCCAGGTAGCCCTGACCGAGCTGCTCGGTGACCCATGGCCCCATCATGTGAACGCCGAGCACGCGCCCTGCGGTGCCGTCGGCATCACGCTCGGCCACGATCTTGACGAGGCCCTCGGTGTCGTTGACGATCATCGCCCGGGAGTTGCCGCTGTAGCGGTGCTTGGACGACACCACCTCATAGCCGGCTTCGCGAGCCGCCGCTTCGGACAGCCCGGTGAAGGCCACCTCGGGATGGCAGTAGATCGCCCACGGCACATTGGGGTAGTCCACCGGCGCGGGGTCCTCGCCCAGGATGTCCTTCACCGCCACGATCGCCTCTGCGAAGCCGACATGGGCCAATTGCGGCGTATTGATGAGGTCGCCCACGGCGTAGACGCCGGACATCGTGGTGCGGCAGAGTTCGTCAGCGACGACGAAGCCCCGCTCGTCGAGCGTGACCTCGGTGTCATCGAGGCCGAGGTGGTCTGGGTACGGCCGCCGTCCCACCGATACCACCACGGCGTCCACTTCCAGCTCGGCCGTATCGGCGTCGTCGCCCTCTGACGCAGCTGTCGTGTATCGCACGGTCGTGCCGCCGCCATCCAGCGGCGAGTGACCGGTGACCCCGCAGCCCGTCCGCACGTTGATGCCCCGCTTGGCAAACGCCCGGGTCAAGGCCTTGGAGATGTCCCCATCGACGCCGGGAATGATCTGCGGCGCGTACTCGAGCACGGTCACATCGGCGCCGAGGTCGGCCAGCATCGAAGCGAACTCGCAGCCGATGGCCCCGCCGCCAATCACGGCGACGCGACCTGGCACCTCGTCCAGCGCCAAGACTTCATCCGAAGTCATGACGAGCGTTCCATCGCGATCGAATCCCGGCAGTGTGATGGGCACCGAGCCTGCCGCCAGCAAGACGTGGTCTCCATGCAGCGTCTGGGTCTCGGACTCGCCGTTGCGCACCGCGACCGACCGGTCGGAGGCCAGCCGGCCCGTCCCTTCGTGCACCGCGACCTTGCGGCGCCGCAGCAGCCCCTTCACCCCGGCCTCGAGGCCGTCCACGATGCGTTGCTTGCGGCCCTGCGAGACGCTGAAGTCCAGCTCGGGCGGCTCGGTGTTCACGCCGAACTCGGCTGCTTCGCTCACCGTGCGCCACACGGCTGCCGTCTCAAGCAACTCCTTGGCGGGTATGCAGCCCCGGTGCAAGCACGTGCCGCCCAGCCGGTCCCGCTCCACCAGCGCGACCTTCATGCCCGCCGCGCCGGCATACAGCGCCGCCCCGTAGCCCGCGGGCCCGCCGCCGATCACGACGAGGTCGTAACGAACAGGGGCGCTCGATTCGCCGGAATTCGCTTCATCTGCCATCGCGCGACGAGGGTACGCCTCAAGGCTCAGCCGTTTGCACCGGGGCGATCATCTGTCCAGACCGGCGCCGAACGCCTCAGAACGGCACCAGCACCCGGATTGCGAACGCGACGAGTATCGCTAGTGCCGTGACCAACGCCATTGTGATCAACGCCCGGGTGCTCACCGTGCCGAATGTAGCCACGATCTCGACCGAGACCCCGTGGCCTCAGCGGTAGCATTCGCACCGTGACACCATCCGCTCGGCACGCCGTGGCCGCATGCGCCGTCAGCCTTGTCGTGCTGGTGGGTTGCGGCGCGAGCGAAGACGCGTCTTCGACAGCGTCTCCGACGGATGTCGCCGAGACATACGAGCCTTCGAGCGCAGCCGCTGCTGAAAGTGTCGAATCGGCATCTGCCGCTGAAAGCGTCGAACCGGCATCTGCCGCCGAAAGCGTCGAACCCGCAGCAGCCGACGGTGGCGCAAATGCCTCCGCCACTGAAGGATCATCGGCAGACGAGAGCGCC
Source organism: Candidatus Poriferisodalis sp. (assembly GCF_965237655.1). Classification (GTDB taxonomy): domain Bacteria; phylum Actinomycetota; class Acidimicrobiia; order Acidimicrobiales; family Poriferisodalaceae; genus Poriferisodalis. The sequence continues at coordinate 1,492,022 of NZ_CBDEGB010000001.1, read as the reverse complement.
TCAGCGGCCGAAACCCGGCCCGAGATCCTCCTGCTCGACACGAGCCAGGTTGATGGGCAGCCCTTCGAGCTGGCTGCTGCGGTAGGCAACGACGTGCTGCTGTGGTTCTGGGCTCCGTGGTGACCGGCCTGCCGGAGAGAAGCTCCTGCGGTCGCAGAGCTGAAAGCAGAACACGGGGATGACTTGGTGATCGTGGGCGTTGCCGCGCACGACTCCATTGCTGCCTTCGAGGGATTCGTGAGCTCTCACGGGCTCGAGCAGATGCCTCACTTCGGTGACGAGAGCGGAGATCTGTGGGACGCGTTCGGCGTACGGTCCCAACCCACCTGGATGCTCGTACGAGCCGACGGCACTACTGAGCGCGGCCAGGGCCATATTCCTGGCGAAATCGTCACCGACGCTCTGTCGCCGGCCTGACCGAAGCCATGGCCAAGAGCGAGCAGCGCAGCGTCAGCGTCGAGCGCCACATCGCCGCACCGGCTGAGGCGATCTTTGCGGTGCTAGCCGATGCCAGCCGTCACTGCGAGATCGACGGCTCGGGGAGGCTGGTTCGGGCGACCAGCAGCAACACCCCATTGACGCTCGGCAGCACATTTTCGATGCGAGTGCGTCTCGGCGTCACGTACCCCACCAAGAACCGGGTCCTGGAGTTCGAGGAGAACCGGCTGATCGCGTGGGCGCACTGGCAGGGGCAACGCTGGCGATACGAGCTCGAGCCCTCCGACGACGACGGCACGCTGGTGCGCGAGACCTTTGAATGGGGAACTGCACGCTGGCCGCGCAGCATCGAACTTGTGGGAGCTCACAAGAAGAACGTGCCGTCCATGGAAGTCACGCTCGAGCGACTGGCAGCCATCGTCGAGACGCCTCCCGCCGCGACCCCCGACACAGACGCTGACAACGCCGCCTGAGCAACCGGCCCGGATGGCCCGCTGCTGCTAGTCGGGCTCGATGACCCACACGTCCCCGCCGAGCGCTTCTTCCAGGCGCCGGTGCAGGTCCGCCAGCGTGCGGTCGCCGGCTCGGCGAACGAGGATCGCTTCGTCGCAGTTGTGCATGAACCACGTGTCCCGCCGCCGCATCGCCTTGCCGAACGCCTCGCCGTCGACTGGTGACTTGGCACCGAGCATGAATTCGTGGGCTGCTTGCTGGCGGAGCTCGGCGAAGCGTTGACGCGACGGCCCCGGCCACCGTCGTTCGACGCCCTCGAATGCAAGCACCACGGCATATGGCACACCAGCCGCCAGCGCAGCCTCGGCACCCAGTGTCTCGGCACCAAGCCCGAGGCCCGTCGCGACCACGAGATCAGGATGCATCTGGCGCTTGGCAGCGAGTACGTCGCTCAGCTGCCGGAGCACCTTGCGTAAGATCGGGTTCTCGTTGTACCCGCCGAGCTCCGGCGGCCGGTGGCCGAGCACGGTCACGACGTGACCGGCGATTTCCCGGTTCCCCGATGTCGGCTCGTCGGTGCTGACGGTGCCCTTCGGGGAGCCGTGCGACCCCGACCGCCCGTCAGCGAGCTGATCGAGCACGTCATCGTCGAATCGCTTGCCCCGGAGCCCGGCACCAGCGCTCGCAGCGTGCACGGCCAGGGCATCGGCAGCGGAATTCAACCGCTGGCCGGCGTGACCCTTCACCCAAGCAAACTCGACGTCGCCCCGCGCCAGCACGGCATCGATGAACGGCTCCCACAGGTCTCGGTTGGCCACCGGCTTCTTCGCGGTGTTCAGCCAATTGCGCCGGTGCCAGCCCTTCCACCATTCGTCGGTGAAGCACTTCACCACGTAGGTGGAGTCGCTCATGATACGTAGCGGCCCGTCCAGCACCTCGACGGCCTGAGCCGCAGCGGTGACCTCCATCCGCTGGTTCGTTGTCCTGGGTTCGTGACCGCACGCCCACGGCCCGCCGTCAATCACGTACGCCCAGCCGCCCGGTCCCGGATTACCCAGGCACGACCCGTCAGTGAAGACTTCGCGGGCTTGGGCGTTCGGCTGGGGACTCATCCAAGTGCGACACTAGAACCCATGCTCTTTGACGGGTTGCATGAGCAGATCCCCGACATCGATCCCGACGAGACCGACGACTGGCTGCAGTCGTTCAAAGCGGTTGTCGAGGAACGGGGCAAGAACCGGGCACGCTTTCTGATCCGGCGTCTGATGTCCAAGGCCCGCGAGCTGCAGGTCGACTTCCCTGCAACTGTCTCGACCCCCTACATCAACACCATCGCCCCCGAAGACGAGCCGTGGTTCCCGGGCGATGAAGGGATCGAGAAGCGCCTGCGAGCCTTCATCCGCTGGAACGCCGTCGCAATGGTCACCCATGCCAACTCGTGGGCCGACGGCATCGGCGGCCACCTGTCCACGTTTGCCAGCTCCGCGGCGCTCTATGACGTGGGCTTCAACCACTTCTGGCAAGGCAAGGACGACGGCGAGCCCGGCGACCACATCTACATCCAGGGCCACGCCGCACCTGGCATCTACGCCCGGGCCTATCTCGAGGGCCGCCTCGACGACACCGACCTCGAGCACTTCCGGCGCGAGATCGGCCGCACCGGTCTGTCGTCGTACCCCCATCCGCGTCTCATGCCCGACTTCTGGGAGTTCCCGACGGTCTCGATGGGCCTCGGGCCGATCATGGCGATCTACCACGCCCGCTTCAACCGCTACCTGCACAACCGTCGTATCGACAACACGGCCGAGTCGAAGGTGTGGTGCTTTGTGGGCGACGGCGAGACCGACGAGCCCGAGACGCTCGGGGCGCTGCACCTCGCAGCCCGAGAGCGGCTCGACAACCTCATCTTCGTCGTGAACTGCAACCTGCAGCGGCTCGACGGGCCCGTGCGGGGCAACGGGAAGATCATCCAGGAACTCGAAGCCAACTTCCGCGGCTCGGGCTGGAACGTCATCAAGGTGATCTGGGGAGGCCGCTGGGACGACTTGCTGGCCCGCGACCGTGACGGCGTTCTGCTCAACAAGATGAACGAGACCATCGACGGCGAGTACCAGCGTTACTCGGTGGAAAGCGGGGCCTACATCCGCGAGCGGTTCTTCGGGCCCGATCCCCGGTTGCGAGAGATGGTCCAGCACCTCTCCGACGAGGAGCTGCAGACCCTGCCCCGAGGCGGTCACGACTACAAGAAGCTGTACGCGGCCTACCAGGCGGCGGTCGAGCACGAGGGCAGCCCGACCGTCATCTTGACCAAGACCGTGAAGGGCTGGTCACTGGGGCCTGACCTCGAAGCACGCAACGCCACCCACCAGATCAAGAAGCTGACCCGGACCCAGCTCATGACCATCCGGGAGCGCTTGCGGCTCCACAACGAGATCGACGCCGAGTTCGACCCTGACGATCCGCCCTATTGCCGCCCCCAGCCCGGCAGCGCCGAGCACGAGTACTTGGTGGCCCGCCGCAAGGCTCTGGGCGGCCCGTTGCCCAAGCGCATCCGCAACTGGTCCCGCAAGGCACTGCCGATGCCGAGCTCGAAGCCGTTCGAGGAGTTCTCGGCGGGCTCGGGCAAGATGGCGGTGTCGACCACCATGGCCTTCACCCGGATGCTGCGGGCGATGACGCGAGAGCCGGGCTTCGGCGACCGTGTGGTGCCGATCATTCCCGACGAGGCCCGCACGTTCGGCATGGATTCGCTGTTCCGCGAACTCGGCATCTACGCCAGCCAGGGCCAGCTGTACGAGCCCGTCGACCACGACCTGCTGCTGTCATACACCGAGCACATCGACGGCCAGATCCTCGAGGAGGGCATCACCGAGGCCGGGGCGCTGGCCAGCTTCACCGCCGCCGCCACCTCCTATGCCGTCCGCGGCGTGGCGATGGTGCCCTTTTACACCTTCTATTCGATGTTCGGCTTCCAACGTGTGGGCGACATGATCTGGGCGCTGGCCGACATGAGGGGTCGCGGTTTCCTCATGGGGGCCACGGCCGGACGCACCACGCTGATGGGCGAGGGCCTGCAGCACCAGGACGGCCACTCGCCGCTGCTGGCCTCGGTCGTGCCGCCGTGCCAGGCCTACGATCCGGCGTTCGCCTATGAGCTGGCGATGATCGTGCGCGACGGGATCCGGCGGATGTACGGCGTGGGCGAGGACATCTTCTACTACCTGACGATCTACAACGAGAACTACATCCAGCCTCCTGAGCCGGACGACCTCTCGACATCGGATCTGCTCGCTGGGCTGTATCGCTTTGCCCCTGCTCCGGAAGGCCGCTCGCACGCCGGCACCATCCTGTTCTCGGGTTCAGCGCAAGGTGCTGCCCGGGCGGCAGCCGACCTGCTGGCCGCCGAGCACGACGTCGGCGTCGACCTGTGGAGTGCCCCCTCGTACAAAGCGCTGCGCGAGGAGGCGCTGTCGTGCGAGCGGTGGAACACGCTGCATCCCGACGATCCCCAGCAGGTGCCGTTCGTGACCCGGCAGCTGGCCGACGGCTCCGGGCCGGTCGTGGCCGTGACCGACTTCATGCGAGCCGTGCCCGACCAGGTGTCACGCTGGATCGGCCGCGATTACACCTCGCTGGGAACCGACGGCTTCGGTCGCAGCGACACTCGCAGCCGGCTGCGGGAGCACTTCGAGGTGACCGCCGAGCACATCACAGTGGCGGTGCTGTGGCGCCTTGCCGAGCTCGGCGAGATCGACGCGACTGCGGCGGCCGAGGCCATCAAGCGCTACGGCCTGACCACTGACAGCGCCGATCCTTGGTCGTCGGCAACGCACTGAGCCGACCGCCCTCCACGATTCCCGACGCTGCGAGGGCGGCGCGTGCAGACTGTCACGATGCCCAGCGACATTCCCTGCCCGCAGCGATGGTTCGACGACTACGAGGCCGGTGAACGTTTCACGTTCGGAACGACGACGATCGACGAGGCCGAGATCATCGAATTCGGCCGCAAGTTCGACCCGCAGCCATTCCACATCGATCCTGAGGCCGCCCGTAACACCGTCTACGGCCAGTTGATCGCCTCGGGTTGGCATACCGGCTCGATCATGATGAGGATGCTGGGTGAATACCTGTTGGGGCCATCGAGCATGGGCTCGCCTGGTCTCGACGAACTGCGCTGGCTGGCACCGGTGTATCCAGGCGACCCTCTCACCCTCGTGGTCGAGATTCTGGAGGTTCGCCCGAGCCGCTCCAAGCCCGACCGCGGCATCATCAAGATGACCCACGAACTCGTCAACCAAGACGGCACCACGGTGGTGCGCGCGGTGGCGAACATGATGATGGCCCGCCACCCCGCTGATCCAGCCTGACCCGGACCGGTCAGCGGTCAGCGGTCAGTCGAGGATCACGGCGGGAACTGCCTCAAAATCACGGTAGAAATGCCTGCAATTTCACGGTAGTGTTGCTGGGACTGGCGTTGGAGCCTGCGTGACGACACTGATTGAGCGACGTATCGAGGACATCGCGCAGCAGCGAATGGGCGAGAACCCGGTGCTGCTGCTGCAGGGGCCGCGTACTGTCGGCAAGTCGACGCTGCTGCGCGCCCTCGCCGAACGTCACGACGCTCAGGTGGTCGACCTCGACGATCCGGCCATGCGCGAGGCCGCATCGGACGATCCGGCCCTGATCGTGTCCGGACCGGGCCCGCTGTTCGTGGACGAGTACCAACATGTCCCTGAACTGCTTGACGCGATCAAGTCCCAACTGAATCGCGACAGCTCGCCAGGCCGTTTCGTGCTTGCAGGGTCCACACGGTTCACCGCGCTGCCGCTCGTATCGCAATCGCTCACCGGACGCCTGCACCGCATTGAGTTGCACCCCTTCTCCCAAGGCGAGATCGACGCCAAACACGAGTCCCTGATCGAGATGCTGTTCGAAGACCCCGCCACAGCGGTGAGCTCGGCACCGTCCACGACAACGCGAGACGACTACGCCGAGCGCATCTCCCAGGGCGGCCTTCCTCTGGCGCTAGTTCGCTCGGGCGCCGCGCGCGACCGCTGGTTCGACGACTTCCTCGCTCTGTGCCTTGAACGTGACCTGCTCGAACCGGGCCGGGTGCGTCAGCCCGAGCGCGCTCGCGCCGTTGCTCTCGCGCGTCGCAGCCCAGACCGCGCAGGTGCTCAACATGTCTCGCGCCGGGGACGACGTCGGGCTCGCAGCCTCCACGGCAGCCGACTACATCAGGCTCTTCGAAGCCAGCTTCCTCGTCAGGCTGCTCCCCGCATGGGGTCGAACACAGCGAGCCGTCATCTCGAAGCGGCCCAAAGCGCATATGGTCGATTCGGGCGTCGCGGCGCGGCTGTTGCGCCTTCCCCCAGAGAAGCTGGGGCGCCTCGACCCGGCCGTGCTACAACAGTTCGGTCACCTCGTTGAGACGTTCGTGGTGGGAGAAGTACTCAAGCAGGCGTCATGGCTGGAGCATCGCCCGAACGTCGGCCACTGGCGAACCCGCGATGGCACCGAAGTCGACCTGGTGCTCGAAAGCGGCTACGACGGCGCCGTCGTGGGCATCGAGATCAAGGCAGGCAGCCGGCTGCGGCCGGCCGACCGTCGCGGACTCACGAAGCTGCGGTCGATGGTGGGCGACCGTTTCCGAGCCGGCGTCATCTTCCATACCGGCCCCTACTGCGCACGCTTGGACGACACCGGCCGCCTGATCGCACTGCCCATCGATCGCCTCTGGACCCCGATCGAGTCCAAGTGACCGACAATGACATCTGACGCCATCGGCGGTGCAGATCGGCCGAGATGGGCGGGCCAGTGGACGGGGTGAGAGGGCCAATAGGCGGGGACGGGAGAGCCAGTGGACGGGACCGAGGGCTGGTCCGCTCCATCGCCAACATGATGATCGCCCGCCACCCCGCCCAGTCGGACTGACGTTGTAGTGCAGTATCATTATTTTTCAATCTATTATAATAAATTTTATGAAGTCACGGATCCACCCAAACAAGGAGATCCGCAAAGCGCTTCGCGAAATCGAGCGAGCAGGGTGGAGCATCGAGCTCGCGACGGGCCGCTCAGCGCACAGATGGGGTACGGCCTACTGCCCCGTCCGAAATCCAGACTGCACGACGGGCATCGCCGGATCGCCTCGGGTACCCGAGAACCAGGCGAGTAGGCTCAGAAAGAGTCTCTTGCGCTGCGAGTGCAAGGCATCAGACCCCGCGAGGAGATCGTGATGGACAGGCGCAGCGTCCACTACTTTGAGCTAGAGACTGACCGCACCGTCGACCTCTTGGACGACGCCTGTTTCGATGCGCTCTACGAGGCAGGCTGTGACGACGCCCTCATCGGCCACTACAGACTCGACTTCGCGCGTGAGGCGGAATCGCTGGAAGCGGCGCTCTCGTCGGCCAAGGCCGACGCGGAGTCGGTAGCAGGCGTTCGCATTGTGGCGGCCAAGATTGGCGCCGACGACATCGACTTCACACCGTCGCCGGACGGCCCGGCCGTGTTGAATGCACCAGCTTCAGCCGAGAGCCGAGCCGTCGCGATCTAGCTGAGGGCAGTTCCGCAAGAGTCCACACGGCCCTACAGATCGCGTCGGCGCACCGCTCAGCAGGGCGCAGCGTTCTAGGCGTACTGGGCAGCGGCTTGGTGCTCCAGCCAGCCCAGCAGGATGGCGACGGCTCGGGGGTCGTGGCGGATGCGGTGATCTGCCCCCGCGATGAGGCGCAGCTCAGCACTGGGGTGCAGCGAGGCGAGGTGGCGGGCCTCTTCGTAGGGCACCTGCCGGTCATTGATGCCGTGCAGGATCAGCAGCGGCCGGTCGGTGAGCCGCTGCACTGCGTCCACCGCCCTGTTCTGCTTCAACTCGCGGTTCCACGCGCTTGGCGAGCGCGGGAAGTCCTCGGACCTGATGACACCGACATTGCGGCAGTGCGCCAGGAAAGCCTTGGGGTCGCCTGCCCAGTCGTCGAAGTCGGCCCTGGGCGCCATGGCTGCCACGCCGCGCACCCGGGGGTCGCGTGCAGCAGCAAGGATGGCCACCGAGCCCCCGGTCGTGGAGCCCACCAGCCACACACCGCGGCAGCCGTCTTCCAAGACGTGCTCGATCGAGCGCCCGACATCGTCGATCCATCCGAGCAGGGAAAAGTCGCCGTCGGACTCGCCGCAGCCCCGCATGCTGACCGCGAGCACCGTCCAGCCCTGTGCTTCGGCAATGCGCTCCGCGAAGAGCTGGTACGTGCGGTTCGGTATGCCAGGTCGCTGCTTGGAGGGGAAACCGTGACACAGCACCACCGCCGGTCCGCTTCCCGTCGAGCGTGACGGCCGAACCATCAACGCCGCAAGATGCGGGCTGCCCTCGATCGTGATCTCGGTGACGGTGGTGCTCACCGCGCTGCGTTTCGACCGGGGCGGCGCGACGGTAGCGCCGTAGGGGGGGGCATCGGCGACTCCTAGCGACAGAGCCGCGACAGCCGATAGCCGCGGTTGCGCGCTTCAGGCAGCTCGTCGGGTCCGAAGGTGGCGTAGGACTGCGCCGTCACGATGTCGGCAACGGCCGCAGCCAGCTGTTCGTCAACGGCGGGATCGTCTGTTGTCACTTTCATGTCGTAGACGATCTGGTTGCGCTTGTCGCCGACGAATCGACAGCCGGCGAGCTCCCTCGGGATGTCCATGTTCACATTCTGCCGTCCAGCGCACGCTCCCCTCGCCTGAGCTGTGGCCAACATGGCCCGAACGGGAGAGATTCGGCCCAAGACTCAGCCACCGTCGGGGGAGACGGCGGCGAGGGCGCCGATCCGGCGCAGGTATTCCAAGTGCGCGTCCACGACGGCGTAGACCTGTTCGAGCGTCACTTCGAGGCCATCGCGACGGACGGAGCGGTACAGGTCGGCCGCAGACGAACGATCCTCGGTGATCGTCGTGCTCGCGTCACTGGCAGTCCCGTCGGTGTCGCCTGCCGCGACGCCAGCCGACTCAGCGGGACCGAACTGCAGCTGATTGAGATGCTGCCGAAGCAGCGCTTCAAGCTCGTCGGCGTCCAGCGAGGCAGCGATGTCGAACGGCAGCAGATCGGAGACGAACTCCGCTGCCTCGGCGAGACGCCACACCGGCTCTCGTCGCTGGCGGCCAAGCCGCTGAGCCTGCGTGCCGACGACGCCCGCGGCGACGACGAAGCCGATCACCAATGAGATGACGATGACCGTGACGATCACCGATGCCTCCTCGGTCTCAAACGTGTCATGCGGCGCACCGGCCGCGTTGCGTTCTGTGTTGTCTGGTCTACAGGCCGATGCGCTGCGCCAGCTGCTCCCGGTGGTACGCGGGATCGCCGAAGATCAGCTCGGAGCTCTTCGCGCGCTTGAAGTAGAGGTGCGCAGGGTGCTCCCAGGTGAAGCCGATGCCGCCGTGGATCTGGATGTTCTCCGCGGCACAGTGGAAGTAGGCCTCGGAGCAGTACGCCTTGGCCAGCGATGCCACCGATGGCAGCTCGTCATTCATCTCTGCGGCGCACCACGCGGCGTAGTACGCAGCCGACTTGGCCGACTCGACCTCGAGCAGCATGTCGGCGCACTTGTGCTTGATGGCCTGGAACGAGCCGATCGGACGACCGAACTGCACGCGGTCCTTCGCGTACTGCACCGCCATGTCGAGCACGAATTGCGCACCGCCCACCTGCTCGTTCGCGAGGGCCACAGCAGCGAGGTCGAGCACTCTTTCGATGTAGGCGAAGTTGTCGGTGTCGCACAGGTGCTTCCCAGGCGTGTTGTTGAATGAGATCCGGGCCTGCTTGCGGGTCTGGTCCATCGTGGCGAGATTCTCCCGGCTGAGGCCAGCCGCATCGCCCGCGACTGTGAACAGGTGAATGCCGCCGTTGCAACGGGCCGCCACGATGAACAAGTTCGCTGTGCCGCCGTCGGTCACAAACATCTTCTCGCCAGTGATGGTCGCCGAGTCGCCCGTGTCGGTGGCCTCTACCTCGATGCCCTCGGCATCCCAGCGACCGTTTGCCTCGGCCAGGGCCAGCGTTGCGATGATCTCGCCGGAGGCGATGCCCTCGAGCAGCTCTTCCTTGGCCTTCTCATTGCCGGAGTGCAGGATGGCGTTGCCGGCCAGCACCACGGTGGAGAAATAGGGCGAGCACAGCAGGCTGCGGCCCATCTCTTCCAGCACGATGCCAAGCTCCACGTAGCTGGCACCCTGCCCGCCGTATTCCTCGGGGATGATCAGCGCCTGCAAGCCGAGCTGTTCGGCCATCTGCGACCAGACGGCAGTGTCGTAGCCGTCGTCGGTCTCCATCAGCTCGCGTACGGCGGTCTCCGGGGACTTCTCCTCAAGGAACGAGCGGACAAAGTTGCGGAGCTCTTCCTGCTCCTCGGTGAATGCGAAGTTCACGGACACGCCTCCGGGCCGGGTGCAGCCAGTGCAATCTGATCACCGGTGCAATAGTCAGGCGAAGTTCTATCACCCAGACACAGGAACGGCTCAGTGCGACTCACGCAGACGGCGTGGAACCTGCAGCGCGAGCCGGGCGTTAGCTTTCGTGACGAGCTTCCCGCATACAAGCGAGGCGGATCGCAAGGCTGATCCGCAAGCGAACATGACTCAACAACGACAGCCCATTCGCCACAGTTCGGGCAATGCGGCCAGCGAGGCGGTGCAGCAATGAGCGACGGGTCCAGCCAGACCCCAGACGCGGATACGCCGGAAACGGACACGGTCGCGTCGGCCGCATCGAATGGCGGCGCGGTGCGCCGGCTTATCGGGCGGCCAGGTGCCGGTGCCGGTTTGCTGGCCGGCATTGCGGGTGCCGCCGTGGCGTTGGCGTTCGGGGAGCTGATCGACGGACTGGTCGACACGATCCCGTCGCTGGTGGTCGCCGTCGGCGAGGCGTTGGTGGACTACTCGCCTGACTGGGCCGTGAAGCTGAGCATCGAGTTGTTCGGCGAAAAGGACAAGGCGGTGCTGGCGATCGGCATCGTCGGGGTCTCGCTGTTCATCGGCGGCCTGCTGGGCGCCTGCGCCATGGCGTCACGCCGACGCTGGGTGCCGTTCGCAGGCTTCGCAGCGTTCGCCGTCATCGGCGGATGGACTGCAGCCCGCAACCCGATGAGCCCGTTCGTCGGCTCGTGGATCGTTGCCGTGATCGCAGCAGCGCTCGGCTACGTCACGCTGAGAATGCTGTTGCGATTTGCCCCAGCCCACAGTCCCCCACACAGCGACGATCAACCGCCCCTCGAATCTGCCGCTGGGGAAGCTCCGGATCCGGCTCCCGATGCCAGCCGACGGGCGTTCCTGCTCGGCGTCGGCGGCGCCGGCGTGGCGGCTGTAGGCCTTGTGGCGCTGGGACGGGGCGTACGCGGCCCCTCGGCGGCGGAGACCGCCCGGGCCAACGTCAACCTGAATCCGTCCGCGCCCCCCACCACCGCTGCCGCCGCAGGCGCCGCAACCGCAGCAGAGACAACCGCCACGACTGCGGCCCGCCGATCAGCAGCCGCCGAGGTGGCCGCGCTGGACACGCTCGACGAGGTCGCCGGCATCTCTCGCTACCTGACGCCCAATGACGACTTCTATCGGATCGACACGGCGCTGACGGTGCCGCAGGTCGACCCGGCCAACTGGAAGCTCCGCTTTACCGGCATGGTCGACAACCCCTACGAGCTGACCTTTGACGAGATCTTGGCGATGGACCTGTCCGAACACGTCATCACGCTGTCGTGCGTGTCGAATCGTGTCGGCGGCACGCTCGTCGGCAACGCCATCTGGACCGGCGTGCCGCTGGTGGACCTGCTCGACCGGGCAGGGGTGCAAGACGGTGCCGATCAGGTCGTCGGTCGCTCGGTGGACGACTGGACCGCTGGATTCCCGACGAGGGTCCTGCGCGACGGCCGCAACGCAGTGCTGGCTGTCGGCATGAACGGTGAGCCGTTGCCCACCGCACACGGCTTCCCTGCCCGCCTGGTGGTGGCGGGCTTGTATGGCTACGTGTCAGCGGTGAAGTGGATCGAGGAGATCCACCTCACCACCTGGGACGCCTTCGATGGCTACTGGGTGCCGCGGGGATGGTCCAAGCGGGGGCCCATGAAGACGCAGAGCCGCATCGACGTACCCGGCAACGGCGACCGGCCTGTCGCCGGAACTCCGACCGCCATTGCAGGTATCGCCTGGGCGCCGACTCGAGGCATCAGCACTGTCGAGGTACGCATCGACGACGGCCCGTGGCAGCAATGCGAGCTGGGCGAGGCGCTGGGTGACGAGAGCTGGGTGCAGTGGCACCTGGCCTGGACGCCCACCGCAGGCACGCACTCGCTGCAGGTTCGGGCCATCGACGGCACCGGTATGACGCAGCCCGAGGGTCCCAAGGACGTCCGGCCCGACGGCGCTGAGGGCTGGCACCGGGTCGCCGTGCGCGTGGACGCAGCCTGAGCCAACTCCAGCGAGGAGGTTCGCCCATCCGCGCTGACTCCGAGAGGCGAAGCCGTGGCCCGAGCGGCCCGTGAGCGCAGCGAACAAGAGCGGGGAGCAATGGGTTCGTCAGCGAGGAGGTTCGCCCAACCGCGCTGCCTCTTAGGATGCGGTCATGGCATTGCACTGGTCCGGCACCGGCATCGAGGTCCACAAGCACGTCGTGCGTCCCGTCGATGGCGACTTGCCGCAAGGCTTCCCCGACGACTTCGACAACAACGTCTTCACCATTCGCTGCACCGAAACCGGCGAAGCGCTGCTCATCGACGCCGCGAACGAGCACGAGCGGCTGCTCGAGGTGTGCCAGGCGCTCGGCGTGACCAAGGTTGTCGAGACGCACGGTCATTGGGATCACATACAGGCGGTCCCGGCCATTCGCGATGCGGGCATCGAGGTCGGCATTACTTCCGAAGACTCGTCGATGCTGCCGAGTTACGACTTCATTCTCGAAGACGACTCGGTCATTGAGGTGGGTCGCCTGCGGATCCGCACCATCCACAACCCCGGTCACACCGCTGGCTCCATGAGCTTCCACATCGTGGGCACGCCGCTGCTGTTCTCCGGCGACACGCTCTTCCCGGGCGGACCCGGCGCAACGGGATTCGGCGGCGACTTCGATCAGATCATCCGCAGCATCGAGGACCGGATGTTCTCGGCGTTCGGGGGCGACACGATGGTGCTGCCCGGTCACGGCCTCGACACCACGATCGGCAACGAGTCACCGCATCTGCAGGAGTGGATCGACCGAGGCTGGTAAGCCGCTGGGTCTCACACGTCGCTACGCGGCGGCCGTGTCTAACCCGTCGCCACCCGGCGGCCGAGCGACCTGAATGCGATGTAGAAGGTCACGATGGCGAGCCCCACGATTGAGGCGGCTCCCTTGAGGATCATGAGCCCGTCCCAGCCTTCGAACAGGATCGCCCGCATCGCCTCCATGAGATAGGTGACCGGGTTCCACGCCGCCACCGTGCGGAGCCAGCCTGACATCAGCTCTCGAGGCAGGAATGACGGCGTCAGGAACGCGAACGGGAAGAAGATCAAGAACGACGAGTTCACCGCCGCCGGATTCCCGGTTCGTAGCGCAACCGTGTAGGGGATGCCGCTGTACGCAATGCTCCAGGCAATTGCGAGCAGCAAGAAGACCAAGAACCCCAAGAAGCCGGTCTCGAACCACACCCCGAAGGCGAGGCCCATCGCGACCACGAACAGGGCCAGTCCGAGCGCCATCACGATGTCAGCCACCATCAGCCCGAACAGCAGCGTGGACCGGCGAATCGGCGTTACGAGCATCCGGTCGAGATAGCCGGACTGAATGTCGATCACGAGCACGCTCGCCCGAGAAATGCCCGTGACAGCAAAGATGATCGCGACCGGAAGCTGGAACGCCCGGTAGTCGAGGCCGACATTGCTCCCCGAAGGCGCCTGACCCTCCACGAACGACTCCAAGGCGCCGGTATTCACGACAAAGAAGAAGACGGGGATGATCAGCGCTGGGATCAGGTACTCGGGTTCGCGCACCACGCTTCGGACAGCCCGCCTGGAGATCGTCGCTATGTCGGTCAGGAAGCCGACGCCGTGGGTCAGGCCTCCCCCCGGGGCGACAGCGGCTTCGGTCATGACCCGTCTCCCGCTGCGGCGTGCACGCCGTCGGGGTGTGTGCCTGGAGCGACCGAATCGGCCTGGTCTGCCGCAGCCTCTTCGGCTGCGGCTGTGCTCTCTGCCGCAGCCTCTTCGGCTGCGGCCATGCGGTAGCCCGTCGCCTGCAGGAACACGTCGTCCAGCGAGGGTGTCCGCACGGTGAGCGCTGTTGGATGCACGTCGGCACCGGCCAGTGCCACAGCGACGGCACCGACGAGCCCCGCGCCATCCGAAGTCGCAATGGTGATGCCGTGGCGACCCGCAGTCACATCGTCAGCCTGAGGCACGGACTTCGCAGCCTCCGCCGCGCGAGCGATGACTTCGGGCTCGAGATCCACCACGATCACGTCGGCGCCCACGGCCCGCTTCAGCTCGGTGGGCGTGCCCTGTTGCACGATGCGCCCGTCGGCCAGGATCGCCACCCGATCGGCCAGCACATCGGCTTCTTCCAGGTATTGCGTCGTCAGGAAGACCGTCACGCCCAGCTCGTCATTGAGGCGGCGCACCTCGTCCCACACCTGGGTTCGGCTCACAGGGTCGAGGCCCGTTGTGGGCTCGTCCAAGAAGATCACCTCAGGGGCGTGGATCAACGACGCCGCTAGGTCCAGCCGCCGTTTCATGCCGCCGCTGTAGGTGGAGATACGGGCATCGATGGCGTCGCCGATGTCGGCGAGGTCGATAGCCCGCTCAATGGATGCAGCCCGGTCGGCGGGGCGCAGCCCATAGAGCCGGGCCTGCAGGTCAAGGATCTCGCGGCCGGTCTGCTTCTCGTCGAGCGCTGCGTCTTGCATGGCGACGCCGATGCGGATCCGCACCTCACCGGGGCTCTTCGCCACGTCATAGCCGGCGACCCTGGCGGTGCCCGCCGTCGGGCGCAGCAGCGTGCACAGCATTCGCACGGTCGTGCTCTTGCCGGCGCCATTCGGTCCCAGAAAGCCGAAGATCTCACCTTGGCGGACCAGCAGATCAACGCCGTCGACGGCCCTTTTAGAGCCGAAGTCGCGGACGAGTCCATGGGCCTCAACGGCCGTTACTGACCCGTCAGACGTCGCCTCAGACACGGGCGGCAGGCTACCGAGCCGCCTGCCGAGCAGACGGACGCTCTCGGGGGTTCAGGATGTTGGGGACAGCGGCGGGAGCACGTCGATGTGGCGGGTGACGGACTCCCAAGCGTGAGCGAGTTCAAGCACTGAGCGGTCGGCGCGATGGCGGCCGACCAGCTGCAGGCCGACGGGCAGGCCGTCAGCCGTGAAGCCAGCCGGCACTGAGATGGCGGGGTGGGTCGTGACGGTGATGTCGCTGCACGAGCGCATCCAGTCGATGTAGGTCTCGAATTCGACCCCGTCGATTTCGGTGGGGTATTCGACCTCGACATCGAAGGGCGGCACCTGGGTAGTCGGGCACGCAAGGAACTCGAAGCCGCCATCGGCAGGGGACATGAACGCATCGACGCCGGCGAATAACTGGGTGTGGCGGCGGCAGGCGTCGGCGTACTCGCTGATGGACATGGCGAGACCCTGTTCGATGTTCCACGCCACGGTGTGTTTCAGCTGGTCCCGGTACTGCTCCAGCAGCGGCCCGAAGCCGACAGCGAACAGCCACGCCCGCCGGGCCTGGAAGATCTGCGGGGCATCGGACAGGTCCGGCCAGGCCTCGACGACCTCGCAGCCCAAGTCGCTGAGCACATCAGACACGTTCGCCGTCGCGGCCCGCACCGCAGGATCGATGGGCAGTCCGCCCGCATCGGGCGACCACGCCACCCGCACGCCGCGCAGATCTCGCTCCAACGAGCCTGCAAAGACCTCCGGCGACTCCTGGTTCGACACCGGCGAGCGGTCATCGGGGCCCGCCAGCGCTCGCAGGAAGAACGCCACGTCGGTCACGGTCCGGGCCATCGGGCCTTCGACCGCCAACGGGAACCAAGCGTCCTGCGAGGTGGTTGACGGCACCCGTCCTGGGGATGGCCGGAAGCCCACGATGTTGCAGAACGCGGCAGGGTTGCGCAGCGAGCCACCGAGGTCCGAGCCGTCGCACAGCGGCAGCATCCGGGTAGCCAGTGCAACCGCTGCTCCCCCGCTGGAACCGCCGCACGTCTTGGTGAGGTCATAGGGGTTGCGGGTGATGCCGAACACCGGATTGAACGTGTGCGAGCCGGCGCCGAACTCGGGTGTGTTGGTTTTGCCCACCATGACTGCCCCCGCCTGGTGCTGACGCTCGACCACCAGCGCATCGATGTCCGGCACGAAGTCTGCGAACAGCGGCGAGCCCAACGTGGTGCGAACACCGGCGGTGAGCGCCAGATCCTTGTGCGCCACCGGCAGACCATGCAGCAACCCGAGCGACTCGCCGCGGGCGTGGGCTTCATCGGCCGCAGCCGCCCGCTCGGCGGCCAGTTCGGGCGTGAATGTCACAATCGCATTCACGGCCGGATTGACCTGGCTGATGCGTTCAAGGTGTGCCGCGAGCAATTCTCGCGCCGAGATTTCACCGTTCGCCAGCATCGCCGCCATCTGCGTCGCCGTCAGCCCGCAGATGCCCGCTTCGTCCCCAAAGCTCGTGTCCATCGGGTCATTCGACCACAGGCACCGCCTAGGTTGCAGCCCATGAGCCAGTCATTTGCTGCAAGGACCAGCGACGAGAATCGCCGCACCGGCCAAACCGTCGAGCTGCTGCAGACCCTGATCCGCAATGAGTGCGTCAACTACGGCACAACGGAGTCCGGGGGCGAGGTTCGCAACTCCGACACCATTCAGGCCTACCTGGAGGGTGCAGGCCTGGATCTTGAGGTGTTCGATGCGGCTCCGGGCCGGCGGTCGCTCGTCACCCGCATCGAAGGCAGCGATCCGAATGCGTCCACCCTGTGTCTGATGGGCCACACCGACGTGGTGCCAGTCAATCCCGACGGCTGGAGCCGCGACCCCTTCGGAGGCGAACTCATCGACGGCGAGGTGTGGGGCCGCGGCGCGGTGGACATGCTGAACCTCACATCTTCGATGGCGGTGGCATTCCGGCACATGGCCGAAACGGGCTACCGACCCAAAGGCGACCTCATCTACTTCGCCTGCGCCGACGAGGAGGCCGGCTCGGCCTACGGGGCTCGCTGGATGGCCGAGAACCACCCCGATGCGATCGGTGCCGACTATGTGCTGACCGAGAACGGCGGCCTGCACTCGGGATCATCCGATGCTCCGTTCATCAGCATGAATGTGGGTGAGAAGGGCGTGGCTTGGCGTCGACTGCGAGTGCGCGGCGTACCGGGACACGGCTCACGCCCGTTCCGGCAGGAGAACGCCCTCATCAAGGCGGCCGCCGTCGTGCATCGCATCTCGCAGTACCGGCCGCCCCCGCGGTTCCACGAGCTGTGGCGCGAGCAAGTTGACACTCTCGGAGTCGACGACGAGACCCGGGCAGTCATGCTGGACGAGGCGCTCGTCGAGGACTGGCTGGACGCCCATCCCAGTGCGTCGGTGGCGGCGCACCTGTACTCGTGCACCCACACCTCATTCTCGCCGAACGTCATCGGCGCACCCACGACCATGAAGACGAACGTCATCCCTGACCACGTCGACATCGAGGTGGACGTACGCACGCTGCCAGGCGAGGGCGCCGCGGAGGTGCAGGCGCACTTGGACGAGGCGCTCGGCGATCTGGCCGACGATGTCGAGGTTGAGATCATCATGAACGATCCGGCTTCGGTCAGCCGCGTCGAGACGCCGCTGTGGGATGCGCTGCAGGTGGCGGTAGGGCGACGCTTTCCCACAGCGCGGCTCACCCCACAGCTCATCATCGGTTTCACCGATTCCCGCGTGTACCGCGACATGGGCGCTGTGGCCTATGGGGCCGGTCTGTTCAGCCCCGATCTGGACGGCGGCGACTATGGCGCCCGCTTCCACGGCAACGACGAGCGCATCGACGTCGAATCACTCGCGCTGACCACTCAACTCTGGCTCGACGTGGTCGACAGCCTCTGGAACTAGCGTCCTTTGGGCAATGGGAGCGAGATCGGGTGTCTGAGGGCGAAGTTGTCAGCAAGGGCGTCGGCGAGCTGGCCTACTGGTCGAAACGCAAGGACGCCGAAGGGAAGCTCGATAACTACTGGTTCGAGCGCTTCTACACCGATCACTTCGGCCTGACCCACGACGACTACCGCGACAAGCGGGTGCTCGACATCGGCTGCGGCCCCCGGGGGTCGCTGGAGTGGGCGACCATGGCCCGCGAGCGGGTGGGCGTGGATCCGCTGGCTGACGATTACCTGCAGATGGGAGCTGCCGAACACGCGATGACCTACGTCGCAGCCGGCGCGGAGACAATCCCGTACTCCGATGCCAGCTTCGACATCGTCTGCTCGTTCAACTCGCTCGACCACGTCGATGATCTCGAGGCAGCGATCGCCGAGATGAAGCGCCTCACTGCCCCCGGTGGCCTGCTGCTCCTGATCACCGACGTGCACGATCGCCCGACGCCGCAAGAGCCAATCTGCTTCGACTGGGACGTGGTCGAACACTTCGCGCCCGAATTCGCCATCCAGTCGTTTCGCTGCTTCGAGAAGTTCGGCAACGGCGCCTACCAGAGCGCCGAGCAGAGCATCTTCTTCGACCACGCGAACACCGAACGCCGGTACGGGGTGCTGACAGCGAGGTTCATGCGGGTCTCCGATGCCCAACCAGACGCGTCAGCCGAGCCTGAAGCGTCCGAACCAGAACCCGAAGCCCCGGATTCTCCGACGCCGTCGGAACCGACCCTTGGCGAAGCCGCCACGCAGTTGGCGGCTGCAGCCATGCGCACCATCCGATCCAGCTCGGAGCAGATCGTCGAGCGCGTCGAGCGAGCGAGGCGCGACCGGCACAGTTGACGACGCAGGCGATCGGAGACACCCGCCATCTCCATCAGGGGCGCCGGTTGGGGCATTTGGGGCCAGCCATACACTGCGTCTGATGGCATTGGGCGACACAGCGCCGGGAGGCGCGGCAGCCGACATTGCGCCGGACGCTGCGGGGGGCGCACCCCTCTTCGAGATCGACAGTTTGGGTGTGCGAGCAGTTGACGGACCGCCGATCCTCCACGGCGTGGATCTGGTGGTCAACGCGGGCGAATGCCACGCCATCATGGGCCCCAATGGATCGGGCAAGTCGACGCTCGCCACGACGATCCTGGGATCGCCCGAGTACGAGGTGACCGGCGGTGAGATCCGGTATCGCGGCGACGACATCTCCGAATGGGATCCCGATGCCCGCTCCAAGGCCGGCCTGTTCCTGGCCTTCCAGTACCCCCAGCACATCCCTGGCGTATCGGTGCGCAACTTCTTGCGCCAAGCAGTTTCGGCACGCCGTGGCGAAGACGTGTCGGCCATCGAGATCTATGTCGCCATGGGCGAATGGATGTCACGGCTCGGCATGGACGAGTCGTTCATGGACCGCTACCTCAACGAGGGGTTCAGCGGCGGCGAGCGCAAGCGCAATGAGATCCTGCAGCTAGCCCTGCTCGAGCCCGACGTGGCCGTCCTGGACGAGACCGATTCGGGGCTCGACATCGACGCCCTGCGGGTGGTTGCAACGGGCCTGCAGCAGGTGCGCGCCGAGCGGCCGCAAATGGGTGTCGTGCTCATCACCCACTACGAGCGCCTGCTCGACGAGATCGAACCCGACCATGTGCATGTGCTGGTCGACGGGCGGATCGTGGCCTCGGGCGGTCCCGAACTGGCCGCCGAACTCGAACGCGACGGCTACGAGCCCTTCGAGCAGAAGGCCGCGGCGTGAGCACCGGGGGCGACGTCGCCATCGACGGCCCTATCGATGCGCCGGTGAAGGCGCAGTTCCCGCTGCTCGAACGCAGCGTCCACGGCCATCCGATCGTCTACCTGGACTCTGCGGCGTCGTCGCAGAAGCCCGCTGCCGTGCTCGACGCCATGGACGACTACTACCGCACCATCAACGCCAACGTCCATCGCGGCGCGTACGAGATCGCCGCGGCGGCCACTGAGCAGATGGAAAGTGCCCGAGCGGATGTCGCTCGCTTCATTTCGGCGCCCAGTGCCGACGAGATCATCTTCACCAAGAACGCCACCGAGGCCATGAACCTGGTGGCCCGTTCATGGGGCGGCTCCAACCTGGGCCCGGCTGATGCGATTGTGCTCACCGAGATGGAGCACCACGCCAACATCGTCCCCTGGCACATCCTGGCGGCCGAGCGGGGTTTCGAGATCCGCTGGATTCCGATCACCGCCGACGGCTGCCTGGATCTGACGGACCTGGACCGCCTGCTCGACGGGGCGAAGCTGCTGTCGGTCACCGCCATGAGCAACGTGTTGGGCACGCTGAATCCCATCCCCCGGCTCGCGGCCGCAGCCCACGACGCAGGTGCGCTGATCAGCGTGGACGCGAGCCAGTACGTGCCGCACCTGCCCACCGATGTGGGCGCGCTGGGTGCGGATTTCATGGTGTTCACCGGCCACAAGATGTGCGGGCCGACCGGTGTGGGCGTGCTGTGGGCCCGTTCCGAGCTGCTCGAGGCGATGCCGCCGTTTCTGGGCGGCGGCGAGATGATCCTTGACGTCACCAAGGAGGGCTTCCGGCCCAACACGGTGCCCCACAAGTTCGAAGCCGGCACCCCGCCCATCGCAGAGATCGTGGGCCTCGGGGCCGCCGTGCGGTACCTGGAAGGACTCGGAATGAACGCCGTGCGCGCCCACGAAGTCAGCCTCACCGGGTATGCCCTGCGCACGCTCACCGACCGTCATGGCGACGACATCACCGTGCACGGTCCCTCGGAGCCAGCCCAGCGCGGCGGCGTGCTGTCGTTCGTGTACCGCGACGTGCATCCCCACGACATCTCCCAAGTGCTCGACCAGAGCGGCGTGTGCGTGCGGGCAGGACACCACTGCGCCAAGCCGCTCATGCGATGCCTCGGCGTCACCGCCACGACGCGGGCATCGCTGTACGTGTACAACGACACTTCCGACGTAGATTCGCTGGCTGAGGCGCTCGACGAAGTCGGCGCACTGTTCGGCCGCTAGAGGCATCAGGACTGGGGCGGAACGAAACCCTATGGCTGGGCTCGAAGACCTGTACCGGGAGATCATCCTCGACCACTACCGGAACCCGCGCAACCGCGGCGAACTGGAAAGTCCGCCGGCGCATCGCAGCGAGGGCTTCAACCCGCTGTGCGGCGACGAGGTCGTGTTGACCTTCGAGATGGACGGCGACACCGTGACCGACCTGCGGGTCGGCGGCCAGGGCTGCTCAATCAGCCAGGCATCGGCTTCGATGATGTCCTCTGCAGTCATCGGCAAATCCACGAGCGAGATTCGCGATCTCACCCGTGCCTTCAAGGCCATGATGTCCATCCATGAAGAAACCATCGGCGGAGACGGATCCGAAGCGCATGATGGGGATGCCGCTGCGTCCAACGGCGGAGCGCTCCGGCTAGGCGACCTGGAAGCGCTGCGGGGCGTGGTCAAGTTCCCGGTGAGAATCAAATGCGCGACCCTGGGCTGGAATGCGCTTGCCAGCGGTCTCGACGAAACGGCCAGCGCAGAGTGAGTCTTCGGTTGGATCGACCCGTCGATTCGCACCGGTAGGCCCAGGCTATGTCTGACCAGGCTGTTCGCCGTACCGAACTCGTCGAGCGGGCACAGCAGATCGCCCCGAAGCTGGCCGCCCGAGCGGCGGCCGATCCCTGGGCCCGCCAGATCGCCGCCGACGCCATCGACGAGTTGCGGGCCGCCGAGTTGCTCACCATCGGACAGCCGAGCTCTAACGGCGGTCAGGAACTCGACTGGATCACGTATCTCGAAGTGCACGCGGCGCTGGCCGAGGGCTGCCCGTCGACGGCTTGGCTGGCTTGCGTCGGTAACGCTCACGCCTGGCTGGCGGGGCACTGGCCGGACGCCTGCCAGGAAGAGATCTACGCCGGCGGTCCCGACACCTACGTCGCCGGAGTGCTGACCGATCGGGGCGACACTGTCCCGGTCGACAGAGGCTGGACGCTCAACGGCTTCTGGCCGTTCGGGTCAGGCATCGACCACGCCGGCTGGATTGTCCTCGGCGGCCACATCCCTTCGCCGAACGGCGGCGAACCCATTTCGGGCATGTTCGTCCTGCCCGCCGACGAGATCTCATTCCTCGATGACTGGCACGCCAGCGGTCTGCGGGCCACGGGCAGCAGCAGCATCGTGGCCAAGGACGTATACGTGCCCGAGCACCGATTCGTCCCCGGCGAAGTGCTGGCTTCAGGCGACACACCCGGCATGGCCCGCAACAACGGCTGGATCCAGCGCAGTGCGCTCATGCCGACCTTGGCGTACGCCCTCACGCCCGTCGCGATCGGTGCCGCCCGGGCGTCGCTGGCAGCATTCGCCGAGGAAGTGGACGGCAAGATCATCAGCCACGTCGACGTGCTGCAAGCCGATTGGCCGCTGACACACCGGCAGTTCGCCGAGTCTCACGCGCTCATCGACCAGGGCGAGTTGCTGCTGCGGCGAACCGCAGAGCTGATCACCGAGACCGCACGCAACGGGGAGTTCATGGAGCTCCCACTTCGAGCAAGGGTGCGGCTCGACTGCGCCTACGCAGTCCGACGCTGCCTGGAAGCCGTTGAAACGCTCTACCTGGCGACCGGGGGCCGTGGCGTGCGCGACACCAACCGAATCGGCCGCTTCCAGGCCGATCTGCAGGCCATCAACATGCACGCAATCACGGCGCTCGACCCAGCGCTGGAGGGCTACGGCCGCATCCTCATGGGCCACCCACCCCGCACCCCTCGCCTCTAGTCATCTGCGGGGCACGGAACTCAGCTATACGGCGTTCCTCTCTTTCGCGATCTGCCCGCCGTTCCAAGAGCAGGGCCTCGGTCAAATCGGGTTCACCCGGCAAGCAGCCGACAAGCGAGCGGATGTCGTCGATTCTGCGCACGCTGACCGAGTCGTCGTCACCCGAGTCGCTCACTCGATCACCATGCTGTGGGAGATCAGGTCGCGCTGGAGATAGTTATCGCGGACGATCTGGCTCATGTCGTGGCGAGGTCGGTGTCGTCGTCGAGGGATCGAACGAACTCTGCGTGATCCTCACGGCTCAGCAGATCACTGAGGAGCGAGCGCAGATACACGATCCTCATGTTCTGATCCTATACAGCAACAACAATCCGTCTGCCCGACATTTCTTGGGTCGTCAGGTTGGCCCGCGCGCGCTCAATTCGGTCCTCACCGAACTCGGCCGAGCTGGACAGAGGCTCTGCTGGAACGGTTACCAGCGGTGGCCGGGGGGGACTCCTGTCATCCACTCGGAGATGCGGCGTGAGGTGCCGGGCGTCGTGCCGGGCGGCAGCTCGCCGGGGGGGAAGAAGGCCACCTCGGCTATCTCGGGCGAGACGGACTCTTCAACCCGCCAATCGGTGACGACGAACACCACGATGTGGTCGCTGCGACGCCCATGGCGCGAGGAGTACACGCCGAGCACCTTCCGGGGAGCCTCGGCAACGACAATGCCGGTCTCTTCACGCAGCTCTCTGGCTGCCGCCTCCGAGAGCGTCTCACGTGGCTTCACGCCGCCGCCTGGCAGGAACCAGCCGTCCCGGTAGGTGTGCCGGACCAAGCAAATCCGGCCTTTAGGGTCGACCACGAGTCCGCGCACACCGAGCGTGACCCGAGCCGGCCGCAGGCGCACCCATGCTTCGAAGAGCTGGTGCAGCAGGCGGCGCGCGCCGGGCTTCGACTCCATCGTTCCCTCCACCATGTGCGGAGTTGCGGATCGTTCCCTCTTCTTGCGCCGCTTCAGGCGTCTGCGAGCCATCGAACAGCGATCAGCTTGCGCCGCCCGCCAAGCCATCCATGGCGCGCGCAAGTGCAGCGTCCAACTCGGTCACGCCGCCGCGATCGTGCGTGTTCAGCGCGACCTCAACCGTGCTGTACACGTTCGACCAATTGGGATGGTGGTCCATCTTCTCGGCCACGAGGGCCGCAGAGGCCATAAATCCGAACGCCTCCACGAAGTTCCCGAAGCGGAACGTGCGACGCAATTCAGCTCCCGACACGTCCCAGTCCCCCAACTCGGCCGCCAGTTCTGCAAGTTCGTCCTGCGACAACAGCTCTCGTGCCATTGGATCATCCTCCTCATGTTTCCCCTTGCCCAGTCAACACCAACCGGCAGGCACATCGAAAGCGCGCTATGCCGCTCGCGTCAAGGAAGATCCAGCGGCGCTCAGCCCAATTCATCGAGCGGGTCTGCCCAGGGGTCAGCAAACGGATCGTCGGCGGGTGACGGCCGCGCCCCTGCAGCGAGGGAGCTGTCGAGCCCGCCGATGGACACCGCCACGCCCGCTTCTGGTTCGTCAGGCAAGTACGGGGCGTAGCCGTCCGCTTCAAGCGCTTCGGCGAGTTCGGGTCCGCCAGAGTCGACGATGCGGCCATCCACGATCACGTGGACTTCGTCAGGTCGGAGGTACTCCAGAACCCGGGTGAAGTGCGTGATGGCCAAGACACCCAGGCCGGTCTCAGTGAGTGCCTCGATGCGTTTGGCGCACGCTCGCAAGGCGTCGATGTCGAGGCCGCTGTCGATCTCGTCCAGGATGGCGATGCGCGGCTGCAGCACCGCCAGCTGGACCGTTTCGTTCCGCTTCTTCTCGCCGCCTGACATGTCGACATTCAGAGGGCGCGCCACCAGCTCAGCCTTCAGCCCGACTGCCGCTGCTTCGGCTTCCAGCAGGCTCCGGGTCCGTTCCAGCCGATCGGCACCCGAGCCGTCATTGCCGGCTCGCAACGCAAGAGCCTCCGACAGCGCCTGGGCTGCCGAGACACCTGGCACCTCGGTCGGATGCTGCATCGCCAGGAACAGCCCGGCTTGGGCTCGCTCCCAGGGAGCCAGGCTCAAGACGTCAATTCCGTCAAAGGTGACCGAACCTGCGGTGACCTCGTAGCCCGGTCGGCCCATCACCACATGAGCGAGCGTGCTCTTGCCCGAGCCGTTGGGGCCCATGACTGCGTGCACCCGTCCCGAGGACACTTCGAGGTCGATGCCTTGGAGGATCTCCTGACCGCCCGCGGACGCACACAGGCCCTCGATGCGCAGGGTGTGGGTAGAGCCCGCGCTCATGGCAGCACCACCGCAACGCCATCGCCTTGGGTGCGAATCTCGTAAACCGGCACCGGCTGGGTGGCGGGGAAGCAATTCGGCCGCCCGGAGCGCAGATCGAAGCTCGACGAGTGCTGAGGGCACTCAAGCGCGCATTCATCGGGCCACACCCAGCCGTCGGCCAACGAGTAGTTCTGGTGGGTGCATCGATCGCCGATGGCATAGAAGTCGTCGCCGATGCGAGCGAGCGCGATGCGATGACCGTCGACATCGAAGCGTCGAGCTTCGCCGTCAGGGACGTCATCTCGCTGGCACAGCACCACGGTGCGGACCTCGACTGCTTCGCTCATGACGCCCCTGCCGGGGATACCAGTTCATCGATTCGCCGACGCACCGACGCAGAGATCTGCTGCGACGGCAGCGCATTGAGGACCTCGTCGAAGAAGCCCCGCACCACGAGTGCCTCGGCCACGTCGGTCGGCACGCCACGGCTCTCGAGGTAGAAGCGCTGGTCGGCGTCGACGGGACCGGTCGAGGAGGCGTGGCTGCACTGCACGTCGTTGTTCTCGATCTCGAGGTTCGGCACCGACTCGGCCCACGCATACGGCGACAGCTTCAGATTCCGGTTGGTCTGCTCGGCCACGACATGGAAGGCATCGGCCTCGATACGGATCAGCCCGGTGTAGACCACCCGGGCGTGGTCGTCGACCGCCCCCTTGAACAGCAGGTCAGAGGTGGTGTGGGGTGCCACGTGGGTCTGGAACGTGCGGAAGTCGAGCGTGGAAGTACCACGGCCGAAATACACAGCGTCGATCTCGCTGTGGCCGCCACGACCCGTCATGTCCGTGCCGATGCGGGCACGGGCATACGCGCCGCCCATCGCCACGTGCCCAATCCGCAGGTTGGCGTCCCGGCCCACGTCCGAGCAGTGGTTGACGAGCTGCCACGCGGCATCGCCGAGTTCCTGCACGGTGAGGTGGCCGAGGTGCGCACCGTCGCCGAGGCTCAGCTCGGTGAGTGGGCAGATGAGTGCAGGCGCGTCACCGCCGGTGTGGTGCTCGATAACGGTGGCCTGGCTTGTGCGCCCGGCCACAACGACGAGTCGGGGGAACCAGGCCAGCCCGTCCGCATCGGTGTGAACGTGGACGACGACCGGCGCAGCAATCACTGCCCCCGGCTCGATCCTGATCGCGACCGGCGCTGCGGACAGCGCCAGGTTCCAATCGCCGAACACATCGGGACCCTCAGGAGCCACGATCCCGATCAGATCCTCGGCGCCGTCATCGAGTGTCATCACGCTGATGCCGTCTGCCTGAACAGACACATCCACGATGGCCCCATTTGTGACGCGGATCACTGCGGCGGCATCGTCATCGACGCCCGTAACCAGACCCTCCGGGCCTGCGGAACCGCCGGGCGTTCCGAAGGCGTACCGATCAGCGTCGAGATCGTCGATCGGGGTGTAGCGCCAGACCTCTTCGGTGAACGACGGCATGCCGACCGCCGCCGCCCGGTCCGCGGCGGCGCGACGCCGCTTGGTCAACGCGTCGGAGCCGTCGATCGCGTCGACCAGATTGGGCGTGAACACTGTTCGGAGGCTATCGGCGTGTCGGCGACGGGCTCAGTTGCGCCGGCGGCGCTTCTTGCGCTGTTTCTTGCCGCTGCGACCTCGCATTTTGGCCCGGAGTCCCTTGGTTCGGGCATGCTCGGCAGCGACCTCGTCGAAGATGCGCGGACCCGCCATATTCACGATGTCTTCGGCCTCGTCCAGCAGCGCCGCGATGGAGTCGTCCTGGCCGATGCTCTCGGGTTCCTTTGCGAAATTCTGGACGCCCAGCGAACCGTGCTGCCAGCCGACATCGAGGCGCCGGGGCGAGTACGAGGGACAATCCTCCGGGCAACGCCACGGGGCTTCCGGCGCTAGGTCAAGATTGCACTTGCGCACCGTGTCGCCGTTCGGATACGTCCGGCTCTCGTAGTGTTGGCAGTTCGTCCGCATCGGCATGGCAGCTGCCTCCCTCAGCGCTGTTCAATCGCGTCGGCGAGCGCAATGGCCCGCCGGGCCTCGTCCACGTGAAGATTCTGGACCATCTTGCCGTCCACGGTTACCACCCCACGACCTTCCGCGACTGCCACTTCCAACGCTTCCATGACCCGACGGTGGAAGTCCAGCTCATCGAGGCTCGGTGAGAAGGCTTCATTGCACGGCTCGACCTGGCTGGGATGGATCAGCGTCTTGCCATCGAAACCCAAGTTTGCTCCCTGCCGGCAGACCACGGCGAATCCATCGGCATCGCGGATGTCGTTGTAGACGCCATCGAGGGCGCTCACGCCTGCCTCGCGGGCAGCCACCAGGCAGGTGGCCAGATGCGGCACCAGCGCGGCACGATCAGGCGTGATGGTGGCCCGCAATTCTTTAGCCATGTCGTTGGTGCCCATCACTACGGCATCGGTTCGGTCGAAACTGGCGATCTCGCGGGCGTTGGCAATGCCCGCCGGTGTTTCGATCATGGCCCAGATGCGAGTGGATTCGGGCGCGCCCGCTGCCTCCAGCAGGCCGGCCACTGCTGCCAGATCGGCGGCGCCTGACACCTTGGGGATGACCACCGCGGACGGTGCCGCAGCACCGGCGGCCGCGATGTCATCACGCCCCCACGGAGTGTCGAGCCCGTTGCAGCGAATCGTCAGCTCCCGGTAGCCGTACTCGCCCGAAGATGCTGCGGCGCACGCACCCTCGCGGGCGGACTCCTTCGCATCGGGCGCCACGGCGTCTTCGAGGTCGAAGATGAGAGCGTCGGCGTCGATGCTGCGGGCCTTCTCGAGCGCTCGGGCGTTCGCTGCCGGCATGTACAGCACCGAGCGCCGCGGGCGGGGGTAGGCGATGCCGGAGCTCATGAGAGTTCTCAGGCGGTCTCGAGGCCGTAGGCCGCCGCCAGTGCGGGATCGGCGGCTGCCAGATCACGAGCCAGCTGCAGCACCACCCGGCACTGCTTGACCGTGGCGTCGTCCTGCATCTTGCCGTCGATCATGACTGCGCCTGTGCCGTCGCCCATCTCGGTCACGACCCGCTGCGCCCATGCCACCTCAGCGGGCTCGGGGCTGAACACGCGCTTCGCAATGTTGATCTGGCTCGGGTGCAGGCTCCACGCTCCGACGCAGCCCAGCAGGTAGGCGTTGCGGAACTGGTCTTCGCAGCCGACCGGATCGGCGATGTCACCGAACGGCCCGTAGTAGGGAAGGATCCCGGCGGTGCCGCAGGCGTCGACCATGCGGGCCAGGGTGTAGTGCCACAGGTCTTGCTGAAACGACGTTCGAGCGTCGTCGTCAACCTCGGGCACTGGATCAGTGCGCACGAGGTACCCCGGATGGCCGCCGCCGACCCGGGTCGTCTTCATGCGTCTGTCGGCAGCGAGGTCCGCTGGCCCGAGCGACAGGCCCTGCATGCGGGGGCTTGCCAGGCAGATCGACTCCACGTTGGCGACTCCGCGGGCTGTCTCCAAGATGGCGTGCACCAGCAGCGGTCGCTCGAGCCCGACACGGGCCTCGAGCTGCGCCAGCAACCGGTCCACGTAGTGGATGTCCTCGGGTCCTTCCACCTTCGGGACCATGATCACGTCGAGCTTGTCGCCGATCTCGTGACACAGCGCCCAGACGTCGTCGAGAAACCACGGCGAGTCGAGGCTGTTCACGCGCGTCCACAGCTGGGTGTGGCCCCGTTCCCAGGCCTTGCCCACCTCGATCAGCCCCGCCCGTGCGGCGTCCTTGTTGTCAGCAGACACGGCATCTTCAAGGTTGCCCAGCAGCACGTCGACGGTGGGCGCGATGTCGGGCACCTTGGCCCGCATCCGTTCATTCGACGGATCGAAGAAATGGATCATCCGCGAGGGCCGGAACGGAACCTCGCGCAGCGGTTGGGGCGCCCCGAGCGCCAGCGGGGCAAAGAAGTCTTTTGGGCTGCGCATCAGCCGATCGAGCCCTCCATCTGAAGCTCGATCAGCCGGCTCCACTCGACGGCGTACTCCATCGGCAAGGTGCGCGTCACCGGCTCGATGAAGCCATTCACGACCATGCCCATTGCCTGTTCAGCCGACAGGCCTCGACTCATCAGGTAGAAGAGCTGATCGTCGGCCACCTTGGACACCGTGGCCTCGTGGCCGATCTCGGCATCGCGTGAGCCGATCTCCTGGTACGGGTAGGTGTCCGAGCGGCTGTCCTGGTCGAGCAGCAGGGCATCGCACTGCACGTGGCTGCGGCAGCCGCTCATGCCTTCCTCGACCCGCACCAGTCCGCGGTAGGTAGTGCGCCCGCCGTCCTTGGAGATGGACTTCGAGACGATCTTCGAAGTGGTCTCGGGAGCGGCATGCACCATCTTGGCTCCGGCGTCCTGGTGCTGGCCGGCACCGGCGTAGGCAACCGAGAGCACCTCGCCCGAGGCCT
Organism: Candidatus Poriferisodalis sp.; assembly: GCF_965237655.1. GTDB lineage: Bacteria > Actinomycetota > Acidimicrobiia > Acidimicrobiales > Poriferisodalaceae > Poriferisodalis. Next base: position 1,462,524 of record NZ_CBDEGB010000001.1, on the reverse strand, counting down.
TGGGCCCCATCAGGTACACGGCCGGGTACTTCATGGTGAGGCGCGAGCCGATGTTGCCGTCGATCCACTCGACGTGGGCCTCGTCGTAGGCGGCCGCCCGCTTGGTGACCAGGTTGAACACGTTGTTCGACCAGTTCTGGATGGTGGTGTAGGTGATACGTGCGCCCGGCAGCGCCACCAACTCGACGACGGCTGAATGCAGCGAGTCGGTCGTGTACACCGGGGCCGAGCAGCCCTCGATGTAGTGCACCGTGGCGCCTTCGTCGGCGATGATCAGCGTCCGCTCGAACTGGCCCATGTTCTCGGCGTTGATACGGAAGTACGCCTGCAGCGGCATCTCCACCTCGACGCCGGGCGGCACATAGATGAACGACCCGCCGGACCACACAGCCGAGTTCAACGCTGAGAACTTGTTGTCACCCGGCGGGATCAGCTTGCCGAAATAACGCTGCACCATCTCGGGGTATTCCTTGACGGCGGAGTCCATGTCGCTGAACAGCACGCCCTGGGCTTCGAGGTCCTCGCGGTTGCGGTGGTAGACGACCTCAGACTCGTACTGCGCCGTGACGCCGGCGAGGTACTTGCGCTCGGCCTCGGGGATGCCCAGCTTCTCGTAGGTGTCCTTGACCGAGTCGGGCAGTTCTTCCCAGGCGTCGACCTGACCCTCGGTGGGCTTGATGTAGTAGTAGATGTCGTCGAAGTAGATCTGCGACATGTCCCCGCCCCAGTTGGGCATGGGCTTGCGCTGGAAGATCTTGTAGGAACGCAAGCGGAAGTCGAGCATCCACTTGGGCTCTTTCTTGAGCGCGGACATCTCGCGGATGATCTCTTCGTTCAGACCCCTGCGGGGCTTGAAAACGTAGTCTTCCTCGTCGCTCCACCCCAGCTTGTACTTGCCGAGGTCGATTCCGACGGCAGCTTCGGCGGTGTCGGTCATGGGTTCAGCCTAACGCCGCTCGCCGCCGGCTCCGAGTGCGCCGGTCTGCGGCAAGACCTCAGCTCAGCAGAGCGGGGGCGAGGCGGCGCCAGCCGTCGAATGCAGCCTCAGGATTTGGGGCCAGAACCTGCACGCAGACGTGGTCGGCACCGGCATCGAAGTGGGCATCCACACGGGCCTTGACGTCTTCTTCGGTGCCCCAGACCACGATGGCGTCAACCAGCTTGTCCGACGGACCGCCGTCGGGGCCGCCGTCGATGTCGGCCTGGGTGAAACCCAGCCGCAGGAGGTTGTTGGCGTAGTTCGGCAGGCCCAGATAGATGGCCATGTTCTTGCGGGCCAGGGCCCGGGCCGACTCGGCGTTGGTGTCCAGGATCGCCATCTGCTCGGGATAGAGCGCGGCTTCGGCGCCCATGATTTCCCGGGCGACTGCAGTGTGCTCGGGCGGCACGAAGTAAGGGTGGGCGCCGGCGGTTGCCGTGGCTGAGAGCTCCAACATCTTGGGGCCCAGCGCCGCGAGCACGATCTCGGGCAGCTCCTGGGGTCCGTGGGCCATGAAGCGGGCCTTGCCCATGCGCTCGAGGTACTCGCGCATGTAGCTGAGCGGCCGGGAGTAGTCGTGCTTGCGGATGAACTGCACGAGGTGGTGGTGGCTGACACCGAGCCCCAGCAGGAATCGTCCCGGGAAGGCCTCGTCGAGGGTGCGCAGCGTGTTTGCCATCGTCATGGGATCGCGGGCGTAGATGTTGGCGATGCCCGTGGCGACCTTGATGGTGCTGGTGCCTTCGAGCAGCCGAGCCGCCGCGACGAACGGGTCACGCCCGACGGCCTCGGGGATCCAGAACGCCCCGTAGCCCAGTTCCTCGGCCTCTGCGACGAATTCCACGCCCTGCGCGGACGGCAGCGCATCGAGCACCCCCGTCCAGATGCCGATACGTCCCAAGTCGATGCTTCCCATGCTCATGGGCTGCGACGCTACCGCCGCGCCATGCCTGCTAGCCGCCCGGTGCCGTTATGTGGCCATCGGCGTGGCCTGCCAAGCCTGCGACTGCCGGTGCACCTCGCGCCGCGCATAGCAGTGGCGGCGCCAAGTGGCACGTCATACGAAATAAGCTTGCTGTATGACATCACGGATGCTGAGCTTTCGAGCTGATGAGGACGACTTTGCAGCAATCCGGCAATGGTCCGAACGTCTCGGCATCGATCGCTCGGAACTGATGCGCGACGCACTCCACCGCCATCTCGTCCGGCTGGCGTCCGAGCACGAGCCGGCAAGGTACGAGGCCGAGCCATTGACGGAGGAGGAGCTGTCGCTCGCCTTGATAGCTGACTGGGGACCGGCTGAAGACTGGTCTGATTGGATCGATGCAACGAGGTGAGGTGTGGTTCGCTGCGGTGCCGAACGGTGACCGGCCTGTCCTCGTGCTCACTCGCGATCCAGTTGCCGACCGGATCGGTTCCGTCGTCGTCGCCGCACTCACCAGAACACGCCGCGGGCTGGTATCAGAACTTGAGTTGACAGCCGCCGCCGATGGGGTGCCGACCGATTGTGCGGCGAGCTTCGACAACATCCACACCGTGAGGCGCGAAGACTTCCGTCGCTTCGTCACCCAGCTCAGCCCCGCTCGCATGGAGCAAGGCTGTCGCCGCCTCCGGGATGCAACCGGCTGCTGACGCCGAGCAGATCAGTCGATGCGGCGGAGCTCGCCCATGTAGCGGACCCGGCGGTCGAGGTAGTTCTGCACGCCCGGCAGGATCAGCGAAGCCGTGTCGGGGTGCACGCGGATCTTGGCCGGCGTTCCGACTGCGATGGTGCCCGGCGGGACCTTCATGCCGCCGGGCACAACAGCACCGGCGCCAACTAACGCTCGCTCGCCGATCTCGGCATCGTGCAGCACGATCGCACCGGTGCCCACCAGCGCCTCGTCGTGCACCACGCCGCCCTCGATATGCGCGAGGTGCCCAATGGTGCAGCGCTCCCCCACTGTCGTGGACCACTCCTCGGTGACGTGCAGTACGGCGTTGTCCTGCACCGAGGTGCCAGCGCCGATCCTGATGTCGTTGTCGTCGCCGCGCAGCACCGCACCCGACCAGATCGAGGCCTCGGGACCGATCGTGACGCGACCGATGATGATCGCCTCAGGCATCACGAAGGCATCGGGATGGATGTCGGGCTCGTAGTCGCCAAGCGCGTAGATAGGCACAACGCCAAGCTAGGCGCAGCGGTGGCTGCGCACCACCCGCCACGAACGTCGGCGCGAGCCCTGTGCCCGATACGGTGCGCACTCCATGGCGCAGCCTCCTGTGGCACCGAAGCGGCCGCACATCCGGCAAGTGCACGGCACCGAAACCGACGATCTGTGGCACTGGCTGGCAGACCGCGACGACCCGATGGTGCGGGAGTACCTGGAAGCCGAGAACGTCTACACCGAGGCAGCCACCGAGCACCTGGCCGATCTGCGTGAGGCCCTCTTCGAAGAGATCAAGTCGCGAATCAAAGAAACCCACCAGTCGCTGCCGACGCCGAAGGACGAGTGGGAGTACCGGGCTCGCACTGTCGAGGGCCTCCAGTACGGCATCCACGTTCGGCGGCCCAGATGCGGGACTGACGAGCAGGAGACCGTGCTGCTCGACGAGAACGAGCTGGCCGACGGGCACGACTACTTTGCTGTCGGCGATCTGGCAGTCAGCCCAGATCATCGGCTGCTCGCTTACACCACCGATACCGACGGCGACGAGAAGTACTCGCTGACGGTCTTCGAGATCGCCAGCGGTCGCGTCCTAGATGCGCCCGGCATCCCCGCCGAGGGCTGCGGGCTGGCAGACCTCAGTTACGGCTTGGTCTGGGCGAACGACAACTCGACCATGTTTGTCGTGCGCACCGACGACGCCCAGCGTCCGAATCGGGTGATCCGCCATGTCGTCGGCACCGACCCCGCCGATGATGTCGAGGTCTACCGGGAGGACGACGAGCGGTTCTGGGTCGGCGTCGGAGCCTCCCGCAGCGAGCGGTACATCGGGATCGGATGCGAATCGAAGACCACCTCCGAGCATCGCCTGCTCGACGCCGATGATCCGACTTCAGCGCTGCTGCTTGTGCAGGCGCGCCGTCAAGGCATCGAATACGGCGTCGACCACCAGGGCGATCGCCTGCTCATCGTCACCAATGACGGCGCCGAGGACTTCCGGCTCATGGAAGCACCGCTCCCTACCGGAGACGGGGGCGACTCACGCCTGTGGCGCGAGCTCATCGGTGCTCGGCCTGGGATCCGCCTCGACGGCGTGGACTGCTTCGCCGACTTCGCTATCGTCCACGAGCGCAAAGACGGACTGGTGTCGATGCACGTCCACGACACCCGCTCCGCAGGCGAGGAGTCCCCGCTGGGCCCGGGGTCCGAGATCGAGATGCCCGAACCCGTCTACGAGGCAGGCGGCGGCTCGAATGCCGAGTACCAGACCAAGCGGTATCGCTTCGGCTACACGTCGATGATCACGCCTCCGTCGATCTTCGAACTGGACCTCGACAGCCGTGAGCGAGAACTGCTGGATCAACTCCCGGTGCTGGGCGACGTCGACCTGACGGCATACCAGACCGAGCGCATCACAGCGACAGCTCCCGACGGCACCCACATCCCCATCAGCGTGGTGTGGAAGCCGAGTGCCATCGGTTGGCCTGCGCCGTGCCTGTTGTACGGCTATGGCGCGTACGAGATGCCGATGCCGGCGTCGTTCTCGACGGCGCGGTTGTCGCTGCTCGACCGGGGAGTTCTGTTTGCGATCGCCCATGTTCGCGGCGGCGGCGAGCTCGGCCGACCCTGGTACGAAGGCGGCAAGCTGGCCAAGAAGTCGAACACGTTCGATGATTTTGCTGCGTGCGCTGAGCATCTCGCAGCAGCCAATTGGGCCGACCCCGCACGGATCGCTGCCCGGGGAGGCAGCGCCGGCGGATTGCTGATGGGTGCCATGGTGAACCGCCGGCCGGGGTTATTCTGCGGCGTGGTTGCCGAAGTGCCGTTCGTGGACGTGCTGAACACGATGCTCGACCCCGACATCCCGCTCACGGTCACCGAGTACGACGAGTGGGGCGACCCCGCCGATCCGGCGGCGTTCGAGACGATTCGCTCGTACGCGCCCTACGAGAACGTGGAAGCCGTCGACCATCCGGCGCTGCTGGTGACCGCTGGGCTCAACGACCCGCGGGTCCAGTACTGGGAGCCTGCCAAGTGGATCGCCAAGCTCCGCGACACGACGATGTCGACCAAGCCGATTCTGCTGCGCACCGAGATGGGCGCCGGCCACGGCGGCCCGTCAGGTCGCTACAACGCCTGGCGTGACGAGGCGTTCATTCTGGCCTTCATCTGCGACGTGCTCGACGTGGCGTAGCCACGCGCAACCAGCACAGCGTGGCGTAGCCACGCGCAACAAGCACAGCGTGACCTAGGAAGCGCTAGACGAGGGCCGCGACTGCGAGCACGGCGAGCGCGCCGTTTCGCAACAGCGAACCGGCACCGACGGGCTTCGCGGACCAGCGGCCGAAGCAGGCACAGGCAGGCCTGTCCTCAGGCGGTCGGCGCAGCACCAGCGCCAGCGCCGCGCTGAAGGCAGCCAGCAACGCCAGTGCCAGCCACGCCGGCCACGGCTCGGCTACCCCGGCCGCCAGGCCCGCTCCCAACACGATCTCGATGGGTGCAATGAGCGAGACCGTCCAGCGCGGCGCACCCATGGCTCGAGCTGCGCCCGGCCACGACGGGTCACGCAGCTTCAACGCCCCCGATGCCAGGAACAGGACGCCCAGCGCTATCCGGGCGACGGTGCCGATCACGCCGATCACGCCGATCACGCCCTCAGGCAAAGGTGCCGTAGCCGCCGTTCCAGAACAGCAGAGGGTCCTTGGCGTCGAGCACATCGAGCTCCACGACTCGACCGACGACGATGTCATGATCGCCGCCGTCGTAGACGGCCTCGACGGTGCAGTCGATGTAGGCGATCGAACCGTCGATGATGGGGGCGCCAGTCGGCCCGGGACGCCAGCTGACATCGACGAACTTGTCATCGGCCCGGCTGGCCATGACGCCGCAGATAGCCATCTGATCCTGGGCCATGACGTTCACGCAGAACGAGCCGGCCGCACGAATGTCGGCCCACGACGTGGAGTCCTTGGTGGGCAGGAATGCCACGAGCGGCGGATACAGCGACACCGACGTGAATGAGCCGATGGCCATGCCGACGGGTCGGCCCTCGTTGACGGCGGTCACGGCGGTCACACCGGTCGGGAAGTGCCCGAGCACGTTGCGGAAGAGCCCGGAATCGATGGACGGCTGGTCGCTCGCGTCAGTCACGGCTGCAACCCTAGACACGCCGCCGGGACCGTTCCCCGTCTCCGATGGAGCTCGCAGCACCCGGTCAGTCCAGCATGGCCGTATGTAGTCTCCGGCCATGAGTTCGAAGGCAGGCGGGGCCACACCTAACGGCGATGCAGCGGGCGCGTTGCGCGATGGCTTGGTTGCCGTCGTGAAGCGGGACTGCCCGACATGCGAGCTGATTGCGCCAGTGCTGGGTGACATCGAGGCCCGGGGTGTGCTGACGGTATTCACCCAGGATGATCCGGCGTTTCCCGAGACGGTGTCAGTCCCCCAGCACGATGCCGACCTGGACTTCTCGTGGCACAACGACATCGAGACGGTGCCGACGCTGATGCGCTTTGAAGACGGTGCTGAAGCCGGACGCATCGTAGGCTGGTCCCGAATCCAATGGGAGTCGCTCACCGGCCTCGACGAGCTGGGCGACGGCCTGCCCGAGATGCGCCCCGGATGCGGCTCGCTGTCGGTGGATCCAGCTCACGCTGACGCTCTCGAAGCCCGGTTCGGCGGCTCACCGATGAGCGCACGCCGCGTCGAATTCGGCAGCCAGGAGGACGTCCACGAGGCGATGTTCGACCGCGGCTGGTCTGACGGCTTGCCGCTCGTGCCGCCGACCGCCGAACGGGTGGTGGCAATGCTCACGGGCACGACACGCTCCCCCGACGAGGTGGTGGCCAACGTCGCACCGGATCTCGCCGACTGCACAGTCGAGAAGGCGGCCGTGAATGCCGTCATGGCTGGCTGCCGGCCCGAGTACTTCCCGGTGGTGCTCGCCGCACTCACTGCTGTGTGCAACAGCACGTTCAACATGCACGGAATGCTGGCCACCACCATGCCGGTAGGGCCTGTGTTCATCGTCAACGGCCCCATTGCGCGCCAGATCGGCATGAACAACGGCATCAACGTCTTCGGTCAGGGCAACCGGGCCAACAGCACCATCGGCCGGGCGGTGCAACTGATCGTGCGAAACGTCGGCGGGGGCCGGCCCGGCGAGGTTGACCGGGCGGCACTGGGCCAGCCCGGCAAGGTGGGCTTCTGCTTCGCTGAAATCGAAGGCGGGATCGAGACTGCGCCCGGCTCCGGCGACGGCGACACCGGCACCGGCTGGGATCCGCTGTGCACAGACTTCGGCTTCGAAGCCGGAGCGAACACGGTGACGGCCTTCCCCGGCGAAGCGCCCCGCTCGGTCGTCGACCAGATGTCACGCGATCCCGAATCGCTGGCGCGCACGATGGCGGCCGCGTTGAACGCGATCCACCACCCCAAGCTCGTGCTGGGCTTCGATGCAATCCTGGCGGTGGCACCCGACCACTCCCGTGTCTTCATCGACAGCGGCTGGTCCCGCCAGAAGACGGCTCAGCGCATCAACGAGCTGACGACCCGTCCCGGCGGCGAATTGGTGCGCGGCGCGGGCGGCATCGCCGAGGGGGTCCCCGAGTTCCTGGCCGAGACGGACCTTCCCAAGTTCCGTGAGGGAGGCCTGCACCTCGTGCACTGCGGTGGAGGCGCCGGCCTGTTCTCGGCTGTCATCGGCGGTTGGGTGAACGGCGATGTGGGATCCCAACCCGTGTGCGTCGAGATCGATCCCTGGCGCTAGCAGTAGCCGCCTCCGGGGCAGTTCGGGGACGGGCGACTACAGTCGATCGGGACGTGCCCACCGGATCCAACACAGGGGAGACCACATGAGCACTGTCGTTTTGGACCCCACCAACGAGGCGGCGCCTGCGCACCGTGAACGCGTGGCGCGGCCCGACTCGCTGGATGGCCTCACCGTCGGCCTGCTGGACATCAGCAAGCCCCGCGGCGACCGGTTTCTGAACCGGCTGGAGGAACGGCTGACCGAGCGGGGCCTACAGGTCGAGCGCTACTCCAAGCCCACGTTCACCAAGCCGGCGCCGGTCGACCTGCGCCACGAGATCGCCACCCAATGCGACGTGGTGATCGAAGCGCTAGCCGATTGAGGCAGTTGCACGTCGTGCAGTGTGCACGACATCGCTGATCTGGAACGCCGCGGCATTCCGTCCGTCTTCGTCGCCACCGTCCAATTCGTCGACGGTGCGCAAGTGCAGGGCAAGGCGCTCGGCTTCGACCCGGCCGCTGTGTGGGTGGAACATCCCATCCAGGACCGCACCGACGACGAGATGGTCGCCATCGCCGACAAAGCCTTCGACGAGCTGATCGAGCAGCTCGTAGCTGCTTGAGCCACGAGCCATACAAGCGCAGCGTCGCTGCTTGAGCTACGAGCCATACAGCACGGCGCGGCTGCTTAGCCCAGCCGGAGCTGGCTGTCGGCCGCGCTGATCAAGCCCTCGGCAATCAATTCACGAGCCAGACGCTCAGCTCGGGTCTCGTCATGTTCGAGTCCCATAGTTCTGGCGACATCTGCGCGCTCGATACCGCCGGTTCCCAACGCTGCCAGCAGGCGGCCTCGGGCCTGACGGTCGCTGCCCTCGAATGGGGCCTGGCGAGTGCTCACCCCGGCGCTGCGGTCGGCTGGATCGGGTTGGCCCGACCCTGCCCAAGCACACCACGGCTGCACTGGGCAGCGACCGCAGCTCGGATCGCGCTTCGTGCAGGTGTGCGCACCCAGGTCCATCATCGCCTGGTTCCATGCCCAGCCTTCGGTCGCCGGCACCAACTCGTCGGCCATGCGTTGTGCCTCGGCCGGGGTCAGCCGGCGGCCCGTCCAGCGGGCCAGGATGCGGCCCACATTGGTGTCGACCACGCCGGTGTCGATGCCGAAGGCAAACGCCAGCACCGCCCGCGCGGTGTAGGGCCCCACACCGGGCAGGGCGAGCAAGTCATTCAAGTCAGCCGGCACGCGGCCGCCGTGACGCTCGGTGATGACGGTCGCCGTCCGCCACAGGTTGCGAGCGCGCCGGGGATAGCCCAAACCCTGCCAGGCGGTAAGAACATCTGACAGCGCCGCTCGAGCGAAGTGCTCCGGCGTGGGCCAGCGCTCTACGAAGGCCTCGTAGTACCGCACGACCCGATCCACCTGGGTCTGCTGCAGCATGACCTCCGAGACCAGCAGCAGCCACGGGTCGCGGGTGCGCCGCCACGGCAAGTCCCGCCGCTCGGACGCCCACCACGAAATCAGTTGCGCATGGCGCCCGTCACGCTCATCCCGTCGATCGCGACGTGCTCGACGCGATTCCGGCCCGGCAGCGGGGATGCTCGTCCGCAAGCGCAGGACGCAGTCGCTGTCGTCGGAGATCAGCCCCTCGGCAATCAACTTATCGTGTACGGCTTGCCCACCATGTTGGGCACCTTGGTAGCCTCGTTGGGTTGTACAACCCTGTTGCGCACCTTGCCGTCAACCACGCGCTGTATGGGCGCACCCTGCCAAACAACCAAGTTGCTGACAGAGCACACCTTTACAGTGGCCACACCCTTGCGAATGCGGCAACGATTTTTTGCGCCGCACGTGCAGCGGTCCGGACCCCACTTGCCCCACGGCTGGCCGTTCTCCTTTACCGGCTGCGGCAGACACTTGCTTGCCTGCCGTCCTTTGGCGGCAACGCCCTCCCCGACAGCTGCCTCGTCGGTGTAGGGGAAGCGTCGCTCGGGCGCAGCGTCTCGCTTCCAGATCATCACCTTGCGGCGGAAGTAGCAGACCTCTTCGGACCGCTGGTTGAACGCCCGCGTCTCGACGGTCACCACGCCCCGGTCGGACCGTGAACTGGACTCGCGCTTGTCCAGCACCTTGGTGACGGCGTAGATGGTGTCGCCGTGGAAGGTCGGGCGCGAATGCGTGAGCGTCTCGACTTCGAGGTTGGCGATGGCAGCGCCGCTGACGTCGGGCACGCTCATGCCGAGCACCAGCGAGTACACGAGGTTGCCCACCACCACGTTCTTCCCGTGCACGGTCTCCTGCTGAGCGAACCACTCATTGGTGTGCAGCGGGTGGTGGTTCATGGTGATCATGCAGAAGAGGTGATCGTCGGCCTCGGTGATGGTCTTGCCCGGCCAGTGCCGGTACACGTCGCCGATCTCGAAATCCTCGAAGTAACGCCCGAACGGGCGGTCATGGACGGTCACGGGAACCTCCGCGATGTGTCGCTGTTGCAAGGGTCGAGTCATCGTACGGCGCACGGCCCCCGCTGGCCGGGTCGACAGAAGGGTCAGGCCTTCTCTGTGCAGAAATGCTGCCTGAGGCGGCAAAATTGCACAGAGAAAGCGGGGCGGACCCGCGCTGACCGGGTCGGCGGCCGGGTCGCTTGGGGGAGCGGGCTTTAGCCTGTGCGGCTGTGACCACAACGGGGACAATCGCTGGGACGAATGCAGGACCTGCAGAACCGGACCTTGGGGCCGCGGCCGACGCGTTGGCGGCGGGAGCAGCGGCAATTGCGCGGGCCGCTGACCATGCCGCAGGACTGGGTGACGCCGATGCGCACCAGTGCTTCCTGTACGACCTGGCGCATACGGCGTCGGCCATGCGCATCTGCGAGTCCCTGCTCGACTGGGGCGCGCTGGGTGACGCAGAAGCGCGGCTCGCCTGCGGGTTCATCGCCGATGCTCTCGGTGAGTTTCACGCCCGGCTGTTCGCTCGCGAAGACCAATGGGGCCTCGAGCCGGGGGCGTTGGATGCCACACGCGACGTCGTGGCCGCCTACCGCAACCCGGCCTACGTGGCCACCATGGCTGGCCTCGATGCGCCCAGCCACCTCGACGAGGACTTCGAGCTCGTAGCGGAGACGTTCCGCCGCTTCGGCGAGGACAAGATCGCACCGGCCGCCGAGCACATCCACCGAGGTGACACCGACATTCCCGAGGACATCATCTCAGGCCTCGCCGAACTGGGCTGCTTCGGCCTGTCGGTGCCCGAGGAATACGGCGGTTTCGCCTCAGGCTCCGAGAGCGACTACCTGGGCATGGTCATCGCCACCGAGGAGCTGTCGCGGGCCTCGCTTGGCGCAGGCGGCTCGCTCATCACCCGGCCCGAAATCCTGACGCGGGCGCTGGAACGCGGCGGCACCGAAGGGCAGAAGAAGCACTGGTTCCCCCAGATCGCCACGGGCGAGACCATGGTTGCGGTTGCCGTGACTGAGCCCGACTACGGCAGCGACGTTGCCAACCTGGTTGTCTCGGCAAGCCCCACTGAGGGCGGATGGCTCATCTCGGGCACCAAGACGTGGTGCACGTTTGCCGGCAGGGCCGACGTGCTGATGCTGCTGGCCCGCACCGATCCCGACCGGCGCAAGGCGCACCGAGGGCTCAGCCTGTTCATCGTGCCGAAGCCACGGGCAGAAGGCCACTCGTTCCAATTCACCGACGAGCGCGGCGGCACCATCGAGGGCCGAGCCATCGCCACGCTCGGCTACCGCGGCATGCACAGCTTCGAGATCGCCTTCGACGACTGGTTCGTGCCCGCAGAGAACCTCATCGGCGGCGATGACGGCATCGGGCAGGGCTTCTACCTGCAGATGGCCGGCTTCGAGAACGGACGGCTGCAGACTGCGGCGCGTGCGGTCGGCGTGATGCAGGCGGCCTACGACGAAGCCCGGTCCTATGCAGACGAACGCCGGGTGTTCGGCCAGCCGATTTCCGAGTACCAATTGACCCAGGCAAAGCTGGGCCGCATGTCCGCGATCATCGCGGCAGCCCGCCAGTACAGCTACGAAGTGGCGCGCATGATGGCACGAGGCGGCGGTGCGCTCGAAGCCTCCATGATCAAGGCGTACGTCTGCAAGGCCGCCGAATGGGTGACCCGCGAGGCCCAGCAGATCCACGGCGGGTTCGGCTTCGCCGAGGAGTACACGGTAAGCCGGCTGTTCGTCGATGCCCGGGTGCTGTCGATCTTCGAGGGTGCCGACGAGACACTGTGCCTCAAGGTGATCGCGCGCCGGCTGCAGACCCAGAACGCCTGAGCCGGGCCGCTGAGCGCCCGCACCGAGTACGCAGCGGACCCGTTCGCCGGTACGGGATAGCTTCGGCGCGTGCACCCCATCGAGCACCTGCGCTACGTCGCACGGGCGGGCGACCTGTCCCAGGACGTGCTGGTGCGCGAGACCGCTTCAGCGTTGGGCGCTTTGTCGTCGGACCCGCTGGAGCTGGTCACCGTGTGCCGCCGCATTCTCGACAAGTACCCGATTGCCGGGGCGCTCTGGTCGATGACAGCCCGGGTGTGCGCATCTGCACAGCCGTATCGGGCTGCTCGTGAGTTCGTGTCCGAGCTGCGCGCCGATGCCACCGCCGACCATGCAGCCGACGCGCTGCCCGCCAACGCCGCGGTGTGCCTGTTGGGCTGGCCCGACCTTGCCGCCGAAGGGCTCGGGCGACGATCCGACGTGACCATACGGATCATCGACGCCTACGGCGAAGGAGCCGGCTTGGCGCGGCGATTGGCCGGGCGTGGCTGTGACGTCATCGACGTTCCGCTCACGGGATTGGCCGCCGCATGCTCCACCGCCGATGTGATCGTCACCGAAGCTGCCGCTGCCGGGCCCGACGCGGTCATCGCCGCGAGCGGTTCGCACGCTGCGGCTGCGATCGGGTACGTCTCGGGCGTGCAGGTCTGGTGCGCGATCGGAATGGGTCGGGCGCTGCCGCAGCAGTTCTTCGAGGCAGCCGCAAGCTCCGTCGCTGAGGAGCCGTGGGAATGCGATGAGGAGGTCGTGCCGCTCGGCCTGTTCAGTCACGTCGTCGGCCCTGAAGGCGTCGAGCCTGCGTCAGGCTGGCAGCGCGCCGATTGCCCCCTCGCTGCCGAACTGCTCCGTCCGGCGATCTGAATACCGGCAAGTCGCTCATTCGGCCACGCCAACCGTGGCCAAGCCGGGCGGGCGCGGTAGTTTGCCTGCCGTGCAAGCTGGTGCATCTGCCGACATCAAGCTCGAGACACTCAGCGGCCACGCCCACACGCTGGGCGAATGGCTGGTGGTGTTCAACTTGTTGGCCGTCGTCATCGATCCCTTCACGCACCAGAGCGGTTGGATCCTGCCCACCGCGTCGCGGCTGTTCTTGGTCTACGAGGAAGCCGACGTCCGCTGCGCGTTCGTGGTGTGCAGCGATGCGGAGGGCGCTCGCACCTTCCTAGGCCGCTTCGCCGACGAGCATCTCGTACTGCTGGACCCCGAGCGCGAGTTCGTGCGTTCGCTCGGCCTTGAGCGTGTGCCGGCCCTCGTGCACCTTGCCCAGGACGCCAGCGTGCTCGGCTCGGCCCAGGGCTGGGACGCCGACGAATGGTTGACGGTGATCAACGGCGTGGAAGAGGTCATGGACTGGCGAGCTCGGCCGGTTCTGCCGACCGCTGAGGACCCGGGCAGCTTCGAAGGCACTCCCGCCCTCGTCTAGGTCAGCCGCCGTCGAGCACCCTGACTACTGCGTTCTCGACCGTCGCTCCCTCGTCGGAGTTCTCTAGTGCTGTGACCACAAACGTTTGCGCGCTTTGGTCATGCGGCTGCTTTGGCGGGTCGGCCCCATCGTTGTTGTTTTTCGGCTCGGACTCTGGCTCGTTCGCGTCGTTGGGCTGCGAGCAGTTCGGGGGAGCGTTTGTTGGCGTTGCGCCAGCGCAGGTGGGCGTGCAGCGCGCGGGTGAGCACGGTGTGGTTGGGGTGGTCGGAGTTGTTGAGCACGAACTGACGTGTGTCTGACTTAATGTCGCTTTTTTGGGTGGGTTTAGCCAGCATGGTCGGGTTCTTGTGATTGTCGGTTGTGATGGTATGCGATGCGTTGTTCGCGTGCGCGGTCGAGGCCGTGGCGTCGGGCTGCGCGCACCGTGTCGGCGTGGCCGTTGTGTTCCTGGTCGGGGGTGAGGTAGCCGATGCCGGCGTGAAGGCGGACGGTGTTGTAGTGGTTGCGCTGGTGTTCGAGCTCGGCGCGCAGCACGTCGATGTCGCTGATCAGCTCCAGGTGGGGCTGCTCGATTTTGAGGTGCCCGAACAGGCTCTGGGTCCAGGCTTGGTCGGTGGGTGTGCCGGGCCGGCGGTAGTGGGTGGCGAGCCAGCACAGGGCCATGAACTCCCGTGTCGATCCCGAGGCCGTCTGGGGGCCGTTGTCGCACAGCACGAGCAGCACCGGGATGTCGTCGCTGTCGGGGTCCCATCTCAGTGCGTCGGGGTTGCGCTCGTCGATGACGTCTTCGATGCCCTCCCAGCGCAGGGCCCGGCCGAACACGGCCTGGACCTCGATGCTGGTCTCGTCCCGGGAGGTGATGTCGGCGATCCACTTGCGCGAGATCACGTCGCAGATCACTGTCGTGGCTGCCTGGGCGCGCGGCCAGTGGGTCGTGTCGCAGGTCCAGATCCGGTTCGGGGCCGACTCGGCCCACGCCGGCCACGGCCGCCGGGCAACGCGCGGGCTGCGCTTGGGGCCGCGAAAGCGCAGGTCACGGCGTTCCAGCACACGCCGCACCGTGGACGGGTCGGCCCAGAAGCGGCCCAGCCACGACCCGCGGTGGGCGAGCTTGCGATGCGACCGGTCGATGTCGGCCCATTCGTCGAACACCGCCACGATCTCGTCTTCCTCGTGCGGGGTCAGCCCATGGGACGGGTTCCCGCCCGGCGCTGAGCCGTCGAGGCCCGAGCCGTCGGCGACACGGCGCCGCCACCGCTGGACGCGACGCACCGACAGCTCCAAGCCCCCGCATGCAGCACCGGTGCTCCATCCCGCGGCCTCAGCGCGCCCGACCAGGCCCAGCAGTGCTGCCTTGTCGGCCGCGTCCACCCTGGCAGGGACCCGGCCGCTCAGCCCCAATGCCCTTTTCCCTCCAACAGCGTCAGCCGCACCGCCATCTCCGCCAACGCCGCACGAAGACGCTCCGCCTCGGCCCGAGCCTGTTCCAGCTCCACATCGCGCACCGAGTCCCGACGCCCAGGACGCGACGCCGCCAACGCATCGAGCGCGCCCTGCCGGGCGACCTCGCGCAGCTTCGCGATCGTCGAGCGATCCACCCCGGCACTCCCGGCCGCCTCCGCGACCGTGATCTCCCCGCGCACGAGCTGCATCCAGATCTCGTACTTCTCCTGCGGCGCCAAAAACCGCTTCCTCTTCTTGGCAGGCTGATAGCTCAACGGGCCTCCTCAAGGCTCGATCGAGAACCCTCCCATGCTGGCTGAAAACAACCCCAAACAACGACACGAAATCAGCCTCAACACAGAACTCGCGCAGCGGCCCGTGAGGTGTGTCTGAGTCTTCCGCGGAGATGGGCTGGGTAATGAACCAAGTCATGCTGTGTTCTCGGGGTTGGTGGTGGTTTGGCGGTTGTGGTCGAGCCGTCGTGTTCGGGCTCGTTGGAGGCCTTGCCGGCGGGCCTCGCGGATTGCTTGTCCTCGTTGGTGGTGTTCGTCGTTGGGGGTGAGGTAGCCGATCGCTTCGTGCAGCCGGACTTCGTTGTAGTCGATCTGGATGCGTGCCAGCTCTGTGTCGAGCAGCGCCGGGTCGGTGATCTCGTTGAGGTGGGGCCATTCGTGCTTGATGTGGCCGAAGAAGCTCTCGATCCAGGCCTGGTCGGTGGGGGTGTGGGGTCGGCGGGGGTGCTGGGCGATGGCCATCATCGCCATGTAGGCGCGGGTGTCGTGGCTGGTCATGGCCGGGCCGTTGTCGGACACGGCGAGCAGGATCGGCCGGTCGGGGTCGTCGGTGTCGAGGTCGAGGCGGTCGTCGGTGAGCAGCTCGTCGAGACCTTGGGCGATCAGCGCCTGGTCGAACACGACGCGCACCTGGGTGGAGGTCTCCTCGGTCGAGACCAGGGTGGCGATCCAGCAGCGCGAGACCATGTCGACGATGGCGAACACGCAGCGCCGGGCCCGCCCGAAGCGGGTGACGTCCCAGACCCGGATCCGGTTCGGTTCGGCAGACCAGCCAGCGGGGCCACGGCGTCATGGGCCGCCGCGGCATCGGCGGCTGTTCGGGCAGCACAAGCCCGTGGGCAGCGAGAACACGCCGCAACGTCGAGGGGGCCACCCACACCCGGCCCGCATAGGAACCGCGGTGGGCGAGCTTGCGATGCGACCTGTCGACGGGTCCCCACTCCTCAGCGACAGCGAGGATCTCCGCGATCTCATCGGCCAGCAAGGCGTGCACCGGCGCACCGCCCGGGGCGAGGTCGCTGAGCGTGCCCAGCTCACGTCGGCGGGCCCGCCAGCGATGAACCCGGTCGTCGCAGACCTGCCACACGCCCGCAGCCCACATGTGCGAGAACCCCGCGGCAACAGCGTCGTCGACGGTGTTGAGGACCAGTTCCTTGACCTCGGCGGGGACTCTCGCCGGGACGGGCCCGTTCAGTCCCAGCCGAATTTTCCCCGGACAATGGCCAACTCGATCGCCTGGGCCTTGACCGCATCGGTGAGCTGGCCGATCTCCGCCTGGGCCGCTTCGAGCTCCCAGTTCCGCTCGGCGGCCGGCCGCCCCGGCTTGCGGGCCAAAGCAGCCAGCGCCGCGTCCTTCACCGTTCGGCCGATGGTGATGACCGTCGACACATCGACCCCCCCCCCCCCCACCTCCGGGCCGCGTCGGCTTGGGTGATCTCCCCGCTCGTGACCTGCAAATAGATCTCCCACTTCGTCTCCGCAGACAGCCTCTTGGGACGGCGCCGCCCCTCGCTGACAGTCATCTGATGCTCCTTCACGCTTCAGCGAGAACACAATCAGACTCGGATCATTTCCCCACACACTCTCCGCGGCGAAATCAGACGCAGAGCAAGGCCAGTCCCTACTAGGAAGTTGCGCACTGCGGACCGGATGTTGTCCTCGTGTGCCGCGGTGCCGTGCCAATGGAGCAATTCGTTAGCCAGTTCAACGAAGACTGGATCGTCTGCGCTCAGCTCGCCTCTCGTCGCCACGGGAGCGAGTGTGTCACCTCGCTGTGACACAACGTGTGACCTGGTCGGGCGCCGTGTGTGGTCCGTGACGGCGTGGGCGCGGTCAGGGCCGCCGGCCCTTCTGGCGATACATCGACCGGTCGGCTGCGTGAATCAACGCCCCGGGCGTCGCGTCGCCGCCGCGGCCAGTCGCGCTGCCGATGCTGACGGTGACACTCATCTCGTACAGCGGGTTGGAGGCGTCGCCCCCTGCGGAGGCGCAGTCCAGCGCCGCATGCAGGCGCTCGGTGACGACCCCCATGTCCTCAGAGCTGCGCAGGCCGCCGCACACGACCACGAATTCGTCCCCGCCGACACGGGCCACGACATCGGAGGGTCGCACTGCGTCACGGATGCACTGCGCCACCGTGACGAGCACGAGATCGCCAGCGAGATGGCCATGCTGGTCGTTCACAAGTTTGAAAGCATCGACGTCGCAGAACGCCACACCCACCACCCGGCCGGTACGCGCCGAGCGAACCAACTCAGAACGCAGGTGACGAAGCGCCCCTTCGCGTGTGGCAACGCCGGTCAGCGCATCGGTATGCCACGTACGGCGGCGGCGGCCCGATGCCCACCACATGCCGCCGCCGAATGCTGCGACCAATGCGGCCGCCCCGACTCGCAGTCTCGACATGTCCAGCCAGCTCAAGGTGCGCTCCAGCGTCGCGGGCTCCCTCGGGGCGTGAGGGTCATCGGGCGGTCCAGCCCCCGTCCACCATCAGCGAACTGCCCGTGACGTAACTGCTGGCGTCACTGGCCAGGAACAGCAGCGCGCCGTCGAGCTCGTGCGGCGCGCCGGGTCGCCGCATCGGGGAGTTGCGGCTGATCCAGGCCATCGAACGGTCGTCATCGAACATCGGCGCCGTCAGCTCAGTCTCGAAATAGCCAGGGCATAAAGCGTTGACCCGCACGCCCCGAGTGGCCCATTGCACGGCAAGGTCGCGCGTGAGATTGACCAGGCCCGCCTTGGACGCCGCATACGCGGGCTGCAGGTTCGGGGCCGATGCCACATGGCCGTGCACCGAAGCCACGTTGATGATGCTGCCGGTGGCCTCCCGGCCGATGATGTCGGCGGCGGCGAGCCCGGCCAGCAGGAAGCACGCGTTCAGGTTGATGTCGACGACGTGCCGGAAGCTCTCGACGTCGGCCTGTTCTCCAGGGTTGATGGCATCGCTCACACCGGCGTTGTTGACCAGTACGTCGACCTGCCCGTAGTGGTCAACGGTCCGTGCGACAAGATCGCGGCAGGCGTCGTCGTCGCCGACATCGCAGGAGATCGCCAGCGCGTCTGGCAGCTGCGAGGCCAGCGCTTCAAGCCGATCCGCTCGCCGGGCAGCCACCACCACCTTGGCCCCCGCTGCCGCGAACACCTCGGCGAACCGCACGCCGAAGCCGCTCGATGCGCCCGTCACCAGGCACACCTGCCCATCCAGCCGGAACGGCGAGGTCAGGTCGATCTGCCCGTTCGCTGCGGTCTCACTCATCGACATTCCTGTTCTGGTGCTGGGGTGGGACTCCAGTGCCTGAGCGTACGGCCCTGTGAAGTTCGAATGGGAAGTGCGAATAGAAAGTTGCCCGGGCCTGACACGGGCATAGTGCCCTAGCGTGGGTGCCATGAAAATCCGCATCGGCTTCGGGCTAGGCACGCGCAGCTTCACCAACGACCATGCCACCTTCGACCCGTTCGTGGACGCGCTGGAGGACTTGGGCTTCGACTCCTTGTGGCTGAGCGAGCGGCTCGGCGGCGAATGTCCCGACCCGATCGTGGGCCTCGCATATGCGGCAGGCCGCTCCAAGCGCATGAAGTTCGGCATGTCAGTGCTCGTGCTGCCCGGCCGGAACCTCGCCGTGCTGGCCAAAGAGCTCGCCAGCCTGGACCGGCTGTCCGACGGCCGCCTGCTGCCTGCGTTCGGCCTGGGGGTGGCCGATGTGCACGAGCAGGCCGCATTCGGCGTCGAGCGACGCCAGCGGGCGAAGATGTTCAACGAGGCCCTTCCGTTGCTGAAGCGCTTCTGGGAGGACGAGCCCGTCACTCACCACGGTGACTGGTACCACTACGACGACGTGACGCTGGCGCCCAAGCCGGCCCAGAAGCCCATGGACATCTGGCTGGGTGGAGCGGCGGATGTCGAGCTACGCCGCTGCGGGCGCTTTGGCGACGGATGGCTGCCGTCGTTCTGCACACCCGACATCGCGGCCGCCGGCTGGAAGATCGTGAACGAGGCTGCCGACGAACACGAGCGCTGGATCGACCCTGAGCACTTCGGCGTCCTCGTCCCCTACACCCAGGGCGAGATGAGCGCCGGATACAAGGCAATCCTCGAACGGCGTGCCCCCGGCATCGACCCAGGCGAGATCATCCCGACCGGCTGGGACGGCCTGAGGGACCAACTGCAGCGCTTCATCGAGGTGGGCGCGTCGAAGTTCGTGCCGATCCTGGTCGGTGAGCCCGAGGATTGGTTCGAAGAACTCGAAGGCGTCGCCAACGCCGTTCTGTCGCTGCAGAACTAGACCTGCTCGTCGCCGTCCGCTCTCGTCGCTGGTGAACCGAGCAGGGCCGCGATCAATCGCTCGACGGAGGCCCCTCGGGCCTCCTTGAAGACCCCAAGACGCTCGAACACCTCGCTCGCGGCGCGGTGAAAGCCGTCGGGGAGGCCTGCCGCAGCGAGTGCAGCCACCGACATCAACAGGGCGCTGGTGCCCTTGGTCCACGATGCATAGGCCATCTTCAACGCCGATGCGGCACCCGTTTCGCCTCCCTGCAGGACGCGAGGCTCCAGTGCGGAACCCTCGAAGCGGGCGGCTACACCCTCAGCGTGAGAGCCCGACAGGTAGAGCCGGGTCGTGCCAGGCTCCTTCGCCGGTGGGCCGATCAGGCTGCCGTCGACGAAGTCCTCGAAGAGCGCTCCGATCTTCCGGGCCGTCGTGGGCGACACTGCGTTCGCATCCACGTAGCAGCCCGCGAAGCCCGCATCGGCCACGGTGTCAGCCAGTGCCTCGGCCCCATGGGGCGGGCAGACCGAGATCACCATGTCTGCGGTGGCGACCATCGATGCGAGGTCGCCCACGTCAACGAGACCAGCGTCGGCTGCTCGCTGGCGGGTGGCGTCCGAACGGCCCTCGCTGGCCCACAGCACGGTGCCCGAGCACGCAGCTCCAACGGTCACGCCCATGGTCCCAGGGTGCAGGATTCCGGTAACGGCCTCCTGGGGTGCCTCGCTCACGGGCAAAGTCCTAGCAGCGACGCTTCTATGCCGAGTCTCCGGACGGTGTGCCGTCGGAGCCACCGCCCAGATAGGACGTGCGCAGGGCTGGGTTCGCCAGGAGCGCCTCGGCGGTGTCGTCGAGTACGACTCGGCCGGTTTGCAGCACCCAGCCCCGGTCGGCGATCGAGAGCGCCATGTTGGCGTTCTGCTCGACCATGAACACCGTCATGCCGGCTTCGTGAATCTGGGCGATCAGCTCGAAGTTCTGCTGCACCAGTGCGGGTGCAAGCCCCATCGAGGGCTCGTCCATCAGCAGCACCCGCGGCTGGGACATGAGCGCCCGGCCAATGGCCACCATCTGCTGCTCACCGCCCGACAGCGTTCCGGCCTTCTGACCGAGACGCTCCTTCACACGGGGGAACAATTCGAAGACACGCTCCAGATCGGCCGCTATGCCGTCGCTGTCGTTGCGCAGGTACGCACCCAGTTGCAGATTCTCCCGCACGGTCAGCCGCTTGAACAGCCTCCGGTTCTCCGGAACCATCGTCACGCCGCGGGCGACCCGGTAGCTGGTCGGCCGGTCGTTCACGACCTCACCGTCCAGCACCACTTCTCCCGATGTGGGCTTCAGCATTCCCAGCAGCGTCTTCAGCGTCGTCGACTTGCCGCTGGCGTTGCCTCCCAGCAAGCACACCAGCTCGCCCTCGTAAATGGCCAAGTCGACGTCGCGCAACGCGTGCACTGCGCCGTAGTGAGCGTTCACCTGACGCATCTCAAGGAGCGGAACGGTCGGGTCCGACTCCGGCGCGCTCATGGCCGGCTCGCCCTTGTTCCGCTCGCGGAGCGCGACCTGCTCATGAGGCCGCCGCGCCATGGCCCAGGTAGGCCTCAATGACTTGTGGATCAACCGACACGTCGGCGTAGTCGCCCTCGGCGATCTTCTCTCCGTGGTCAAGCACGATGACACGGTCGGAGACTTCCCGAACCACTTCCATGTCGTGCTCGATCACAACGATCGCGTACCCCCACTCATCACGCAGTCGCCCGATCAGGCCGGTGAGCTCGGCCGACTCAGTGGGGTTCATACCCGCCACGGGCTCGTCAAGCAGGATCAGCTTGGGTTGCGTGGCCATCGCACGGGCGATCTCTAGGCGGCGACGGTTGGCATACGACAGGGTGAAGGCAGGCTGGTGGAAGCGGTAGCCCACGAGTCGATGGCCGAAGAACGACAGCACCTCTTCGCCGCGCCGGCGAATCTCTTCCTCCTCGCGACGAAAGGCCTTCGTCCACAGCAGCGCTCCCACAACGTTCTGGCTGGTCCGGCAGTGCTGGGAGACCATGACGTTCTCGAGCACCGTCATGTTGGCGAACAGCCGCACGTTCTGGAACGTCCTGGCGATGCCGCGCGACGTGACGCGGTTGGGATCCAGCCCGATCAGCGACTGCCCCTCGAACAGGATGTCGCCCTCTGAGGCCGGCACAGTGGCACTGATCGCGTTGAACAGCGTGGTCTTGCCTGCGCCGTTCGGTCCGATGACCGAGACGATCTCGCCCGGGTACACAGCCAGGTCCAATCCCGCGAGCGCCTTGAGGCCGCCGAAATCCACGCTGAGCCCTCGCGTCTCGAGGATCGGTTCGGTCGCCGGGGCATCGGTTTGTGTCGCCGCGCTCACGCAGACTCCCCTGCCGGTCGACTGGCGTCAGCCCCGTTGCCGTGGTCGTCGTCTTCTGTCTGGCCTCGGAGCCAGGCGTCCTGGGCCATCTCTTCTTGATGCAACTCTCGGGTGCGGCGCACGCTCGGGATGAGGCCCTCGGGCCGCGCCAACATCATCCATACGAGCAAGGCGCCATAGATCAAGAGCTTGAATTCGGAGAATTCGGCGAGAAGCCCGGGCTGCTTAGGCCCGCCGAGCACACCGATGAGGACGGCCGAGCCGGCGATGACGCCGACGATGTTGCCCATCCCGCCGAAGATCACCACCACCAAGATGACGATGGAAACGAGGATCAGGAAGCTGGCGGGAAAGACCGAGCCCACCTTGGCGGAGAAGATCGCTCCGCTGAACGAACCGAGCACCGCGCCCACCACGAATGCCAGCAGCTTGACGTTGACCGTGTTGATGCCCATGGCCTCAGCCACGGTCTCGTCCTCGCGCACGGCCATCCACGCCCGCCCGATGCGCGAGCGCTCCAGGCGCCACGACACGTAGATCGCGATCGCACAGAACGCGAGCACGAGGTAGAACACGCTGCGGGGATCGGTGCCCGACACTTCGGCCAGTCCGAAGATCTGTGCCCCGGGGATGTTGGTGATTCCCTGCGAGCCTCCGAACCATCCCGACAGCCAGTCCGACAGGAACAGCAGGCGGATGATCTCGCCGAAACCCAGCGTCACGATGGCGAGGTAGTCGCCGCGCATGCGGATGACCGGCGCCCCGATGAACAACCCGACCAGGCCCGTCAGGACAACAACGCCGATGAGGGCCACGAACCACGGCAGCTCAGGGTGGATCCTGGGCGATGTCGCCGCGGTCAGCACTGCGGCGCTGTAGCTGCCGACAGCGAAGAACGCCACGTAGCCGAGGTCCAGGATTCCCGCGAGTCCGACCACGATGTTGAGCCCCAGCGCCAGGAGCACGAAGAGCCCCACGTTGGCCAGCAACTCGTTGGTGAGCTTGCCGGCAAACATCGGCAGGACGATCAGCACCGCAGCGGTTGCCAGAATCAGCACGAGGTTCGCCTTGCTGCGTGCCGCGCCTTCGAGCAGCTCGACACGAGCTCGTGCCCGGCGCACCCGGCCGCGCCCGACGAACGCGAGAACCCCGGATCCCGCAGCGAGGACCACCGCTCCCGTGACGGTCAGGCCACCTCTGGATGCGTAGAACCAGTCCGTCACCGAGTCGATGTGCATGCCCTCGGCCAGGTCCTCGACCAGCGCCTCGAGCACCGCTGCCCCGAAGACGGCGAGCACCATCGTCCACAGGACCCGCCGGGCAACGCCAGGCAGGACCCGCAGGAGCCCGCCCGTCGCGCCGATCGCTGCGCCGATGACCAGCCAGATCACGACGGCGAATGCCGTGCCCCGGCCGAAGGCCAGCAGATCGGCCAAGATCGGGCTCCAATTCACGAGCGGTTCGCGTATGTCGAAGTTGGCAATCAGGATCGCAAGCAGCGACAGGCCGCCGCCCGCGAGCGCGCCAATGACAGCGCCGCCGACGACTTCGTGCGCGCCGGCTGCGTGATAGGGAACGCCCTCTCGACGGACTTGATGACCGACACGAGTTCCGACTGCGAACGGCACGATGACCAGCGTGAGATAGCCGAGGCTCAACAAGCCCTCGATGATCGTCCTGCCGTCGAGTCGCACCGGCATGTTGGACAGCGAGATGAAGAACTGCCCGAGGACAGCCACAGCACCCATCCGTCCGATGCGACGCCAGTCCTGCGCGAAAGCAGGGCGGGGAGGCGCCGCCGCGGAGGCCGCGGTCGCATCGGGAGTCGCCGCATCGGGGGCCGTCAGTGCGCTCACGCTCGGTCCTCCCCTGGCAGACGCTCGCCGAACAAGCCTGCTGGCCGCACCAGCAGCACGATGATGAGCATCGAGAACGCCACGGCGTCACGCAGCTGGGAAACGCCGCTGACGCCCAGCGGTTCCAGAATCAACAGCGGCCCCACAGATTCGGCCACTCCGATCGAGAGCCCGCCGGCCATCGCGCCGCCCAGATGCCCGATCCCGCCGACCACCGCAGCACTGAATGCCTTGATGCCGGGCAGGAAGCCGGTGGTGTGAATGACGCTGCGGAACAGGATCCCCCACAGGATCCCGGCCATCCCCGCCATCGCTCCGCCCACTGCGAACACCTTGACGATGGTGCGGTTGACGTTGATGCCCATGAGCGCCGCTATCTCGGCGTCCTCGGCCACGGCCCGCATCGCCTTGCCGGTCTTGGTGCGATCGACGTAGTACCACAGGGCCGACATCGACAGGGCCGCGACGACCACCACGAGAATCTTTCCGCCCTCGACCTGCAAGAAGGTGTGCTTGGCCTTCACCCAATCCGGCACATCGGGGTAGGACTTGCTGGCGGGGCCCAGCAGGACCACTGAGGCGTTCTGGAGGAAGAACGACACGCCGATGGACGTGATGAGCGGGATCAACCGGGGTGAGCCGCGCAGCGGCCGGTATGCGACGCGCTCCATGACCACCGCCGTGAGCGTGGACACGATGATCGACACGATGACGATGAACACCAGTGAGCCGATGAAGTTGGACTCCCACAGACCCGCGTCAGCAAGCTTGTTCGACGTGATCATGCCGGTCATCGCGCCGACCATGAACACCTCGCCGTGGGCGAAGTTGATGAAGCCCAGCACGCCGTAGACCATCGAGTAGCCGAGGGCTATCAGGCCGTACATCGATCCTTGCGCAACACCCGATACCACCAGACCCCGGAATTGCGGTCCGGTCAGTCCGGTGGCGTCGGGGTTGGCCCAGCGGGCGAACGGGTTGTCGGGATTGATCTCCTGGGCGATGAACGCCAGGAAGCCGACGAGGAGAACCGCCAGCACCCCCACACGGATGACGGTGAGGAACCAGTCGACCTTGGTACGCGGCGTTCTCAGGCTGAACCGGGAAGTCCGGCGACGGGGCGCCCCACTTGGGGGCGCCCCTTCTTCTAACACCGAATTGACCTTAGAGGGCCGGACGTGTTTGGGCTAGTACCTCGCCCATCCGGCTCAGGGAGCGAAGGAGAACATGACGTTCTCCATGCTGGCTTCTACGTTGTCCTCGCCGCCAAGGTTCTGGACGACCGTGATGCGGGCAGCGCCGCAATCACCGAACTCGTCGCAGTTGATCGTGCCGATCAGGCCGTTGTAACCCGTGACGCTGTTCAGGTGGTCGCGAATGCCTTGGCGGTCGATGACCAGTGTGTCGCCGTCGAGGAACGAGGCCGCCGTGATCGCGTCCAGCAACAGCGTGGTGGCGTCGTAGCCATGCGCCCAGAACGGAGCCGCCGGCTTCTCACCCCACCGCGCCTCGTACGTGGCGAGGAAGTCGTTGGCGGTCTTGCCCGTGCTCTGATTCACGTTGTCACCAAAGCGCGTGTCCGGGCCCGAGAAGTACATTCCCGCGGTCTGCGGCAGCGCCAGGTAGTTCGTGTTCAGCAGGCCGTCAGCCGCGAGCAGGACGGTGTTCTCGAGACCCGAGACTCCCGGTGCCTGGTCGGCGATGAAGTCGCCGGCCGGCTGGAAGATCGGGAAGAACAGTGCCTCGGGACTCCCGGCGGCAATCTCGGTCAAGACCGGCACCATGTCGGTGTCATCCTTGTTGACCGCCGTGAACCCAGTCACCGTGCCGCCCTCTGCCTCGAACGCGTCAGCAAACGCCTGCGCGAGGCCTTGGGTGTACGGGTCGCCATCATGGATTGCGGCAGCCGTGGTGAGCCCGAGTTCGCCGTAGACGAACTTCGCCATGGCGGCACCCTGGAACAGGTCGTTGTGGGCCGTCCGGTAGTAGCCGACGTTGTAGTTCTCGCCCGCAGTGCCCAACAAGTCCGAGGTCAGGGCAGGCGAGGTGTTGCCACCCGAGATCAGGACCATGCCGGCCTCAGTGATGAGCGGTGCTGCAGCGACCGCCGCACCCGAGCAGGAGGTGCCGATCACGCCGAGGACATCTTCGTCAGCGACGATTGTCTGCGCCGCCGCCTGGCCGCCGTCGTTGGAGCACAGGTCGTCGAGCGTCGTTCCTAGGTCCACGTCGAAGCCGTGGATCTGGCCGTAGTCCTCGATTGCCAAGACCGTCGAGCGTTCGATCGGCAAGCCGAAGAACGCGACGTCGCCGGTGATGGCCTCGAGCGACCGGATCTGGATTGCGTCGCCTTCCTCAACTTCGACGATGCCAAGCGCGCCTTGCTCAGGTCGGTCTTCACCGCACGCTGCCGCGATGAGCGCCATCGAGAACAGCAGAGCCAATATGGTCAATAGCTTTCGTTGCATGTGCATTCCTCCCCATTGAGTTGGCCCGGCACACCTGCACCAGCGGCCTTGTACGCATGGCGCACTCAGTCGGATAGCCGTCGGCACCGTGTACTCGCGCCGACATGGGCCACCAAGCTGGATGCGTCACATCTGACCCTATGTCACTGCTCGGTCGCAATCGGACCAATTTGCATCTGAAATTGATGCAAATTCACGAACATGTATCGGACCTACCGCACAAATAATGCGCAGATGTGAGGGGACATCAAGCCGGGCGCACTTCAGCCGCCGGTCGGTCGAGAGAGCCTGCTAGCCATACGGCGTGACTGGCACCGGGGGCGGCCGCTCACGGGCCCGCAGAGTCTCGCCTGAGGCGCTGTTCGCCGTCGGCGCGGTGTCGCAGTATCTCGGTGCAGCGACGGCTGTCGAATTGTTCGACGAGCTGTCGCCCATGACGGTTGCGCTGCTGCGCGTCGCGGGCGCAGGCGCCGTCCTGGTGGTGTTGCGCCGATCGTGGCGACGGCACTGGTCACGCATCGAGCTGGCCTGGACCGCTGCATTCGGAGTGGCACTGGCGTCGATGAATCTGTTCTTCTACCTCGCCATCGCCCGCGGCCCGCTGGGGAATTCGGTGGCCATCGAGTTCATCGGGCCGATCGCTGTCGCGGTCATCGGCACCAGGACTGCCCGATCAACGTCGGCGCTGGTGCTAGCCGTTGCTGGCGTTGTGACTCTGGCGGGTTTCGCGGCGCCAGAGGCGCAGCTGGGGGCGCTGTTCTCACTGATCGCAGGGGCGCTGTGGGCCGGATACATCGTGCTGGGGCACCGGGTTGCGCGTTCAGGCATGGCGGTCGACGGCCTCGGCGTGGGCATGCTGATCGGTGCCGTGGTGATCAGCCCAGCAGGTGTCGGCGACCTCGGCTCGGCATTGAGCGCTCCGCTCCTGCTGGCAGGCGGCGTTGCGGCGGGGGTGCTGTCGAATGTGATCCCCTACGGCATCGACCAGCTCGTGATGCAACGACTGGCGCGTGCACGGTTCGCCCTGCTGCAGGCTTTGCTTCCCGTCGCTGCAACCTTGATCGGGCTGGTGTGGCTGTCGCAGGTGCCGAGCGCGCGTGAGTTGGCAGGCATCGTGGCCGTAGTTGCAGCGATCGTTATCAACCGGGAGTCCGATCAGATGCCGGGTGACGTCGTTCCCTGAGCGGGCGAAGGCGTTGAGGCGTCGCTAGAAGAGCGGATTGCGCCAAGTGCCCGCGGCCACCAGTGCCCCCATGAATGATGCTGTCCCGATCGCCGTCAGCAAACCCCACACGACATAGGGCGAACGGCGCAGCGGCATGTCGACGATCTCCCCCGAGAGCCGTTCGGCCAGCGTCGGCGGACCTCGGCGCCGGCTGGTGTCGCCGATCGCCAGGCCGGCGAGAACGCCGGCCACAAGTCCGCCCAGGTGACCGCCGATGGAGATGCCGGGAATGAGGAACGAGATGACCACGTTGACGATGATGAGGCTGCCCAACCCGTCCCGCCACGGATTGCCGCCGCGCAGGTACTCCACCACGTACGCGGCACCCATCAGGCCGTACACCGCGCCGGATGCCCCGACCACGAACGCGTCGGGTCGAAGCAACAGCGCACCTGCCGAGCCGCCGATGAGCGACACGACGTAGGTGCCGGCCAGCAGAGCCGCGCCAGTGAAGCGTTCGAGCCGCCGGCCCAGCAGGTACAGCACCAGCATGTTGAACAGCAGGTGCCGCAAGTCGGCATGCAGGAACGTGCCGGTGACGATCCGCCACCATTCCCCCAACTCAGCTACGTACGGCCCCACAAGGCCGTAACCGTCGAGAGCGGAGAATCGCAGAGAGCCTCGTGCGAACGGCACGATCCGGGCCAAGTTGTGAGTCAGGGCGAAGACCACGACCGAAGCGCTCGCGAACACGACGGTTGCAATCGGCTGCCCGCCGCGTCGAACGCCCAGCCTTCGCACGACCCTGAACCCTAGGAGTTGCGCAGGTGCGGCCGGATGCAGGCAGCAGTAGCTTGCGGACGGCCGTTGGGTCGAGCGACGGTTCCTGAGGGGCATGAACAAATGTCAACGCTGCAAGATGTGATGGCCCGGTTGCAGCTCGCCGGCACTGCGCAGAACCGCAAGGTCTATGCGCGCCATGGCGCCGCCGAGCCCATGTTCGGCGTCAGCTACTCCGAATTGGGCCGCATCGGCAAGCCATTGATGAAGGACCACTCGCTGGCAGCCGAGCTGTGGGAGACCGGCAACCACGACGCCCGCGTGCTGGCACTGCGCATCGCCGACGCCGCGGAGATGACCAAGACGAGGGCGCGTCGCTGGCTGCGAGACGTCGACAACTACATCCTGGCCGAGGCGCTGGGTGGGCTGCTTGCACAATCACCGCACGCTCGGGAACTCAGCGACGAATGGCGCGACTCGCCCCAGGAGTGGCCCGCCTCGGTCGGCTGGTTCATCGTGGCCTGCACAGCCGAGCAGTCCGACGTGTGGTCAGCCGGCGAGTTACGGGATCTGGTGGTTCAGATCGAATCCGAGATCTCAAAACGACCCAACCGGGTTCGTCATGAGATGAACGGTGTTCTCATCGCCATCGCATTGCGCGATGAGAATCTGCGCCGCTACGTCATCGACCTGGACAGCCGGATCGGTCCGGTGCTCGTCGATCACGGCGAGACCGGCTGCAAGACCCCGGACATCGCGCCCTATATCGAGCGCACCATTGCACATCGAGCCAGCGTGGCCGCCCGGCGTGCCGCAAAGGCCAGATCCAAAGCCCGCGCCCAGCGCTAGCCGCCGAGGAGTCGATGGGCGATCACTCGGGCCTCATCGAGGTCGGCGACGAAGTGATCCGCTGGAACCCCGCGAAGCACGTTCAATTCCTTGATGCTCGTTGCCTGTGATCCCTTGATACCCATCACGATGCACTTCGCGCCCGAGTCCAAAGCGACATCGACGAGCTGACCGACCATGTAGGCCGCGCTGTCATCCATGTAGCGCGTGTCGGTGAAGTCGAAGATCACCACCTCGTGCTCGGCCACATCGGCATTGATCGTGTTGAACAGCTTGATAGAAGATGCTGCGGTGTAGATGCCCCGCAGCGACAGCAGGCCCGTGCGCGCTGCGAATGGGTCCGCAGCATCGAGGTCGGCCACAACCGACAGGCCCAACGTCAGCGCCATCACTCCGTACTGGTCCAACTGCGCCCGTCGTACCTGCGTCAGGTACTTCCAGTCGATGATGTCGAAGCCGATCTTGATGAGGATTCCGGCCAGCACAGGATGCGGAATGACCTCCGCGTAGCGCCCCAGGCCCAGCACCAGAGCCAACAGCACCAGTGCACAGAGCACACCCGACAGGCGCGACCGACCGCCGGCCTTGACATTCGCAACCGTGCCAGAGGTGGCACCAGCGCCTGGTACGGCTCCGATGAACGCCGCAACGACATTGGCCGCACCCACGACGATCAGCTCACGATTCGGACGATGCTGGTCGCGTGTCATCGAGTCGGCGACCATCGCCGTCAACAGGCTGTTGACAGAGCCGAGCAGCGCGAGCGTCACCGCCGGCGCCACAGCACCACCCAGATCGCCCCAGGCGAACTCGGGCAGCGCTATGTCAGGCAGCCCCGAGGGCACATGGCCGACGATCGCCACGTCATCGATCCACAGCACGCTGAACAGCGTGCCGACGAGCAGCGCTGCGACCACGGTGGCAGAAACCGGCGCAGGCCTTGCGGCCAGAACACGCATACGCCAATGGTGAGAGCGCCGAGCGCCACGGCCCCAGCTCCGATGTGGCCTATGGCATCAGGCAGAGCGCGGACGGAGGCCACCACTCCGCCGGGCACGACCTCGCTACCCAGCAACGGCAGCAGTTGCACTGCGACGATGATCAACCCGATCGCGGAGGTAAAGCCCGACACAACCGGATAGGGCGTGTAGGACACGAAGCTGCCAAGGCGCAGTACGCCCAGCAAGACCTGCACAAGCCCGGCGATCACCACGATGGCAAGCGCTCGGCTGATCTCACCGCCCGCGTAGTTGACAACTACCACCGACATGGCCACTGACAGCGGCGCGGTGGGTCCGGAGATCTGCGTTCTGGAGCCGCCGAACAACGCCGACAGCAAGCCGACCGCGATGGCGCCGTAAAAGGCCTGCGATGGCGCCGAGACCCGATGCGACACCGAAGGCCAGCGACAGCGGCAGCATGACTACCGCCGCGGTGAGACCGCCGAAGACGTCCCCGCGCAACCGTTCTGCGTTGTAGTTCAGCGTTGGCACAGCTACAACGAATAGTCCATTCAGACGCCGAGGATGGCGTTAATGGCCCCCAGCACGGCGGCGACGTCCGGATCTACGAACAGGACCGCAAATCCTGCGTGGTAGATCGTGTCGCCGACACGTGCTGTGACGCTGTAGCGGTTGACCGGGAAGCCCGCGACAATTCCGGCGTAGTCGTGGCCGTAGGACTCGTCGCCCAAGTCCGGCGTGTCGCCGGGGCTGAACGCCCCTAGCGCTGTCGTGCGCGGCTCGACGAACTCCCCGCACGCGATCAGCTCGGCGTCATAGTCCTTGATGGCCTGGGCGGCCACCTCGGCCGAGTCGAAGCGGGCAGCCCAGACGTCGAGGAAGGGTCCCGTCGTCGGGTCTCGGACCCACGTCGCGGCGGAGAACGCGACCGGCTCTACCCCGCCGAAAATCGCAGTGCCGGGACAGGTCTCTGCCACCGGCATGGTGGTTTCGCTCAGCAGCGTGTCGAGACCCTCAGGCGTTGAGCCTTCGAGCAATGTGCCCTCCACGGCAGCGGGTGTTGCCAAGGCCGCATCGATCTCCGCGAGATCCGGGTCGACGTAATCGCAGCCTCCCGGTACGTCGGTGCCGGCGAGCCGATCACCAACCCAGCCAAGCGTCTCCTCCAGGAACGTGAGCGTGGTGTCGACGTGTCCGCCGTTGGGATACACCTCAAGGGTGGCGTGGGTGCCCTGTGAGCAGTAGGCGCCGTGCAGAGCACGAACCAACTCGGGTGCCACGATGCTGTCGGCCCAGCCCTGCACGAACAGCACCGGCGAATCGACGATGGGCACCCCGCCGGCCTGGTTGGCAGCAAGCGCCTCAGCCAGCGGGCCGATCGGATTGATACCGTCCCAGCCGCTGGGGTTGCGCATCGCATCAGCCTCGAATTCGAAGAAGGCCCCAAAGACTTCGCCAGTGCAGCCCTGCTCGATGACTGCCATCTGGTCGATGGCCGCAGCAGAGAAGTAGTCCTCAAGATTGACATCGTCATACGCGGCCGCCACGGCGAACGCGGCCATGACAGCGAATCCCTGCGCAGTGGTGCCGACCGTGTCCATCAAGCCGCCGATGTCGGCAGCGGGGGCGGCGGCAACCACTCCGGCGAGATCCAGTTCAGGTGCGTACGAGGGCGCTATCTGCCCTGTCCACAACGCGGCGTGGCCGCCCTGGGAGAGGCCCCAGACGACGTAGCGATCGCTGGCGCCGAGGTCCATCTGGCGGACCGCCCGCACGATGTCGATGGTGCTGCGGGCTTCGCTCTCGCCGACCAGATAGGGATGGGTTCCCGGCGTGCCGAGGCCCTCGTAGTCCGTCGCCGCCACGATGTGGCCAGCGGAGGCGATCGCCATCGGGATTCCGGATTCGGCGGGATGCGTCGCCGACGGCGCGCACACGTCAGCCACACCGGTTGTGCCGTGTGCCCACGTGACAATCGGCGAGCCGGCTGCTATTCCCGCAGGGGCGAAGACGAGTCCGCTGACCTCGACGAGATCGCCGCCCACACCGGTCGACAGGTACGTGATGCGCCAGCCGTCAAGGTCGTCGGCGTCAATGGGCTCGGCTGATACCAGGTCACCGGCCGCTGGCTCAGCCGGTGGCGCCTCGGTCGTTGTGGCGGCCGGCGCTTCAGTGGTTGCGGCCGGCACCTCGGTGGCGGCCGGCGCTTGGCTGGTTGCCACTGCGCCCGCGTCGGTGTCAGCGGAGGTGGTCGGAGCAGCTGTCGCCTCTGGGGACAGATCGGAGTCGGCGTCGCTGCAAGCAGCTCCGACTAAGGCGAAAACTGCCAGCAGAGCCAAGATGCGTCGCATGCCTGAACAGTACGGTCTCGGGTTACATGCGCCGGACCCGTCGCACGTCATGCGCGTCGGCTGAAGCGTGCGCGCATGCATTGCCGTTCAAGCCGGCTGGCCTCGAGCGAGCAGCTTCCTCAGAGGCCGAGGATGGCGTTGAGCGAAGCCAGCACGGCGGCGATGTCCGGTTCTACGAACAATGCTGCGAGGCCCGCGCTGTAGATGGAGTCGCCGATGCGCACTACGGTGCCGTAGCGAGTGACGGGCAACCCCGAGACGATGGCGTCGTAGTCCACACCGAACGACTCGTCACCGAGTGCGGGATCCTCGCCGAAGCTGAACGAACCGACCGCGCCGGTCTCGGCTTCGGTGAACTCTCCGCATTCGATCAATCCGGCGCCGTGGACGCTGAGGGCTTCGGAGGCCACCTCGGGCGATTCGAACCGTGCGATCCAGACGTCGAGGAACGGACCGGTCAACAGATCGCGAGCCCACACGGCTGCGGAATACGCGACCGGCTCGATCTCGCCGAATATCGCTATTCCGGCACAGGTCTCTGCCCTGGGAGTGGTGGTGGAGCTCTGGAGATTCTCGAAGCCTTCGGGCGTCGAGCCCTCAAGCAGCGTGCCTTCGACGGCAGCAGGCGTCGCCGGCGCCTCAGGGGCTTCGGGCTCCTCTACTGCCGCTGCCGTGGTGGTGGTGACGATGGGTGCCGCGGTCGTCGTAGTGACGACCGGAGCTTCCGTCGTGGTCACGACAGGTGCCGCCGTGGTTGTGGTGACGACCGGCGCCTCCGTCGTGGTCGAAGGCACCGCAGTGGTCGCGGGTGCCTCTGCGGCCGTGGCGGGCGGTTCATCGTCGGAGCTGCCGCATGCAGCCACGAGTGCAAATGCAAGGCACAGACCGGAAATACGTCGCATAAGGGCAGACTACGACCTAGGGAGAGACCGAGAGGGGTGTGCAGTGAAGTTCGGAATGACGCTTGCCAATACTGGGCCGCAGGTCGAGGGCGGGGGCGCGATCGCATACGCGCAAGCTGCAGAGGCGGCCGGTTTCGAGTCGCTGTGGACAGTGGAGCACGTGGTGGTGCCCGAGGGTTATGCGTCGCCGTACCCGTATTCCGAAGACGGCAAGATGCCTGGCAAGCGGGACGACATCGACATCCCCGACCCGCTCATCTGGATGGCCTTCGCCGCCGCGGCCACGTCCGAGATCAAGCTGGGCACCGGGATTCTCATCGTCCCCCAGCGGAATCCGGTGGTGACCGCCAAAGCGATCGCCACGCTGGACCGCCTCTCGGGCGGTCGGGTGATGCTCGGGATCGGCGCCGGCTGGCTGGCCGAAGAATTCGATGCACTGGGTGTCTCCTTCGACGACCGTGGCGACATCACCGACGAGTACCTGGCGGCATACCGGTCGTTGTGGCACGACGAGGTGTGCTCGTACGAGGGCGAGCATGTCTCGTTCGACCGCGTGTACTGCCGTCCGCAGCCGACGGGATCGGTGCCGATCGTCGTCGGCGGCGACAGCAAGCGGGCCGCTCGCAGGGCTGGCGAGTACGGCGACGGCTTCTTCCCGGTGTCCGGCGATTTCGACGAGATGACGGCGCTGTATGAGCATGCGAAGCGATGTGCCGAGCGGGTTGGACGCGACCCTGAGCAGATCGACTTCATGACACAGGGGCCTGCAACGCCGGAGTACATCGAGCGGGCGGCCGCAGCCGGAATCACCCGCCTTGTCACCTACCCGATGTCACGTACCAAGTTCGACGACTTCAGCCGTGACGTGATCACGGCGTACGCCGACGCCTAGAGCCCACATGCTCGACCAGCTATTCGAGTTCATCGAGGCATCGCCGTCGCCGTACCACGCAGCTGCGACAGCAGTCGAGCGGCTGACCGCCGCAGGCTTCGCTGAGACCGAACGCAGCGAGGGGTGGAGCGGGCTCGACGCAGCGCGCGGTTTCGCTGTTCGCGATGGCGGCAGCTCGGTCGCTGCGCGAGCCGGTGCTCGTGTCGATCCGGACCGGCTGCACTTCAGCGTGATCGGCGCTCACACCGACAGCCCCAACCTGCGCCTGCGCCCGCAACCGGACACCGGCACTCACGGCTACCGCCAGCTCGGCGTGGAGGTCTACGGAGGTGTGCTGCTCAACTCATGGCTGGACCGCGACCTCGGCCTGTCGGGCCGGGTCGTCGTGCAGGACGGGACGGCCGACGGCCCAGCGACAGTGCTGTGGCGGTGCGACAGGCCGCTGCTGCGTGTCGCACAGCTCGCCATTCACCTCGATCGAGAGGTGAACGATGGCCTCAAGCTGGACCGCCAGCAGCACATGAACCCCATGTGGGGACTCGGGCAGCCGAGTCCTGAGGGGTTCCGGCAGTTCCTCGCCGGTGAGCTCGACGTCGAGCCCGACGCAGTGCTGGCGTGGGATGTCATGGCGCACGACCTCTGCCCGCCTGCTCGGCTCGGGCGCGACGGCGAGATGTACGCAGCCGCTCGCATCGACAACCTGGCGTCGTGTCACGCTGCGGTCGAGGCCTTGGCCGGGCTCGACGATCCGCCTGACGACACCACTGCGGTCGTCGTGCTGTTCGACCATGAGGAGATCGGCAGCGACTCTGCCACCGGAGCCGGCAGCCCGATTCTGGCTGACGCACTCGAGCGCATCGCTCAGTGCCTCGGCGCCGATCGCGAGCAGTACCTGCGGGCGGTGGCTCGCTCGTTGTGCGTGTCAGCAGACGGAGCCCACGCCGTGCATCCGAACTATCCCGAGCGCCACGAGCCCGGGCACCTGCCGGTGCTGAACGGCGGACCGGTCATCAAGTCCAACGTCAACGTTCGCTACGCCACCGATGCGGAGACCAGTGCCCGCTTCGTGTCGGCGTGCAACGCTGCTGGCGTGCCGCACCAGTCCTATTCCCACCGCGGCGACCTGCCCTGCGGCTCCACTATCGGGCCGATCACGGCCTCCCGGCTGGGCATGAGCGTCGTGGACGTGGGTTCGCCGCAGCTGTCGATGCATTCGGCCCGAGAACTCGGCGGCAGCGAAGACCCAGCGCTGCTGACTGCGGCGCTGGGCGCCTTTCTCGCCGACAGCTGAGGGCGGCCGGCGGATCGCCGTCGCGGCCAAACCGAAGCGCGCTTCCCAAGCGCTCAGCCGTGGTGAAGGTTGTCGTCGAGGTGTGAGCAGTCATTGAAACGGCGAAGCACCCAGTCGTCGTCGCAGCGCACAACCTGGGTGATCGAGCAGTTGTCGGAACCGCCGAACGAGAACGGCGTGGACCCGACAATGTGCGCCAGCACGGCCCCGATGACTCCTCCGTGCACGCAGGCAGCCACTAGCTCGTCGGGGTGCGCGTCGGCGATGCGTCCGAGGGCACCCATGCAGCGGCCGATGAGCTGCTCGTTGGATTCTGCCCCGGGAATGACGTCCCAGCGGCGCTCGGTGTGCAGTCGCACGTACAGCGGATGATTCTCTGCGGCGAACTGGCGGATCCTCCCGCCGTCCCACTCGCCCAGCGCTACCTCACGCAGGTCGGGCTCGATCGCCGGGGTCAGGCCCAGTCGCTCGGCAAGGGGCTCGAAGGTCTGCTGCGTGCGCTGTAGCGACGACACAAAGAGCGCGTCGATCGGCTCTGAGGCCAGCCGGCGGGCGACCGCCGCCGCCTGCTCGTGCCCCTGGGGAGCCAGCGCCGGGTTGCCCTGGGTGCCCAGCATGGGGAACGGCTCGCCCGGGATGAACGCTTGGGATGCGCCATGGCGCACCAGCAGGATCTCGGTCGCACCCGGCGGCCGCTGCCACCGCTGCTGCTCGAACTGCCTGACCTCGGTGTCGGAGGGCGCGAGGTCTTCTTCAGATTGGGTCACGGCGGCAAGCTATCCCCGACCGAGCCGTCGCTGGCGGGACCGATGGCCGCGTTGGGGGGCAGTGCTGGCCGGGGTGTGTGCCTGCGCTGTTCCCGGGTATCAACATCACACATATATCTATGAGATTCATATAGGCTCTGCCGTGCGAGTCAGCAAAAGGGTATGCCGGTGGGAATGCGAGGACCGACCATGCGCACGCCCCGCCGCCGCTTCCTCGCTGCCTTCCTACTCGCCGCAACCACAACAGTCGCTGCTGTGCCGGCGCTGCCGCGGCCGCGGACCAACCTGCAGGAATCCCGGCGCGGCCCACAGGGCTTCGGGTCACATCGGAAGCCCATGACGCGATCACGATCGCGTGGGACGACCCCGGCGACACCTCGATCACCGGCTACCAGATCCTGCGACGACTGCGCGATGTCTATGAGGTAGGCCGTTTCGACATCATCGCCCCCGACACCGCCACAGCCGGCACCGTGTTCACCGACACCGACGTGACCGCGTCGACGCGCTACGTGTACCGGGTCAAGGCCGTCAACGCCGCCGGCATCAGTGCCCTATCCACGTTCCTGCGCGCACGAACCCCCCCATCCGACAACAACCCTGACAATGACCTGTCTCAAGAACCTTGACACGCGACATGCCACCACAACCTCCACAACAACAACCGACGACTGCGCCGAGGACCCGCCCCCAACAGATGGACCACCGAACCCCGCCCCCAACCCCCAGCACACGGACCGAGCAACCAACCCTGTCCCGACCCTGCTGCTGGCGGATCGAAGACCGAGACTCGCGGCGACCCCGCTCCAGGCGGATCGAGCACCGCAGCCCGCCACGACCCCGCTCCAGGCGGATCGAAAGCCGAGACTCGCGGCGACCCCGCTGCTGGCGGATCGAGCACCGCAGCCCCCAGCGACCCTGCTGCTGGCAGTGGTGTGAGCAACCGACCCCGCAGTGGCCCCCCAGCCGGCAGTGACGCGAGCAACCGACCCCACAGTGGCCCCCCGCCCCCAGACTCCAGGCCGTAGCTCTGCAACGCCCAAACGAGGGGTGCGTGGGGGCAGGGACGACCGCGCGCAGTTATGCGGCGCCCCAAGCCCACCCAGCCCAAGCACCAAGCGCGGCATCTGTTTGAAGCACGGGCACCCCTGCCCCCACGGGGTTCTGACCCGGGGCTGGAGCGTCTGCAGACCCGCCTGCTCAGGCGGCAACGTTCGACGCGACGTCGAGGGCTGCGCCGAGGTCGTCCAACAAGTCCGAGATGGTCTCGAGACCGACGGACAGGCGTACGAGGTCGTCAGGCACTTCGAGTGCCGAGCCCGCGGCGGATGCATGAGTCATTGCACCGGGATGCTCGATCAACGACTCCACCGCGCCCAGCGATTCGGCAAGCGTGAACACCTTGGTCGCGGCCGCGACCTGCTCTGCGGCAGCCCGGCCGCCGTGCATCCGGAACGACACCATGCCGCCAAAGCCGCTCATCTGCCGGCTCGCGATGTCATGGCCGGTGTGGTCGACGAGACCCGGATACAACACGGACCGCACCGCCGGGTGCCCGGCGAGCAGGTCGACCACTGCCTCTGCGCTCGCGCAGTGACGGTCCATTCGCACCCCGAGCGTCTTGACGCCTCGCAGCGTCAGGTAGCAGTCAAAGGGGCTCGGCACGGCCCCAACCGCGTTCTGAGTGAACACGAGGTGTTCGGCCATGGCGTCGTCGTTGGTGGCCACGAAACCGCCCACGACGTCGCTATGGCCGCCGAGGTATTTGGTTGCTGAGTGCACCACCGCGTCCGCACCGAGGGCCAGGGGCTGTTGCAGGTAGGGCGTGGCGAACGTGTTGTCCACCACGACGACGCCGCCCAGGTCGTGGGTGATCGCGCTGATGGCCTCAATGTCGAACACGGTGAGCAGCGGATTGGTCGGCGTCTCCAGCCACACCATGCGCGTCTGGGGCGTCCAAGCATCTCGGATCTTGTCGGAAGCGGTGAGATCGGCGGCAGCGAAAGTGACGCCAGCGTTGCCGAACACCTTGTCGATGAGCCGGAGGGTGCCTCCGTAGGCATCGTCGCCGAGCAGCAGGCTGTCCCCGGGGCGCAGGACTCGCAGCAGGGCGTCCGATGCCGCCAGCCCGCTCGCAAACGCAAACCCGTGGCGGGCGCCTTCCAGGGACGCCACGCATACCTGATAGGCGTGGCGTGTGGGGTTGCCGGTGCGGCCGTACTCGTAACCGTGGCGGGGCTGCCCGACGGCCTCCTGGGCAAAGGTGGTTGCCAGCGAGATGGGCGTGACCACCGCTCCGGTGTAGGGGTCATGAGGCTGGCCGGCTCGAATGGCGCGCGTCTCGAAACCGAAGTCGTCTGGATCCTCGAAGCCAGACAGCTGGGGATCGCCGCCCAGCACTACCCAGGCTCCTTGCAATCGCCGCCGGACGCGGGCAGCGTGCCGTCAACCGGCAGTCCCCGTTCCGCCAGCCATTCATCGTCGAAGACCCGGCTGAGATAGCCGCGACCGGAATCGGGAATGAGGGTCACTACGAGGGAATCCG
This sequence comes from Candidatus Poriferisodalis sp., assembly GCF_965237655.1. Lineage (GTDB taxonomy): Bacteria > Actinomycetota > Acidimicrobiia > Acidimicrobiales > Poriferisodalaceae > Poriferisodalis. The sequence continues at coordinate 1,423,719 of NZ_CBDEGB010000001.1, read as the reverse complement.
CCGCCCGGCCCGCCGCGTCCAGCTCGGCGGCAACCCGTACAGCGCCAGTGATCGCGGTGCCTCCGGAGCCGCCGATGAGCAAACCTTCGGTGCGGGTGACGTGGCGCGCCATGGCAAATGACTCGGCGTCAGTGACGGGAATCACCCGGTCGACGATGCTGGCGTCGTAGGTGGTCGGCCAGAAGTCCTCGCCGATGCCCTCGACCAGATAGCTGCTGCCGTCGCCGCCGGCGTAGACGGACTCTGGCGGGTCGGCCACGACGACCTCGATCGCCGGATTCTGTTCCTTGAGGTAACGCCCCACGCCGCTGACGGTGCCACCCGTGCCGGCGCCGGCCACGAAGTGGGTGACCCGCCCGCCGGTCTGATCCCAGATCTCGGGTCCGGTGGTCTCGTAGTGGGCGCGGGGATTGTTCTGGTTGGAGTACTGGTCGGGCGAGAAGGCCCTGGGCGTCTCGGATCGCAACCTCGCCGCAGTGGAGTAGTACGAACGAGGATCCTCCGGCGCAAGGGCGACCGGACATACCACGACCTCGGCGCCGTAGGCCCGCAGCAGCGCCACCTTCTCGGGCGCCACCTTGTCTGTGCAGACGAACACGCAGCGATAGCCACGCTGGGCCGCGACGACAGCCAGTCCCACGCCGGTGTTCCCGGAGGTCGGCTCAACAATCACGTCGCCGGGTCGCAATTGCCCGTCGGCCTCGGCCGCGTCGATCATCGCGATCGCCGCACGGTCCTTGACCGATCCGCCGGGATTCGTGGTCTCGAGTTTCGCCACGACCGGCGTCATGATGTGCGGCGCGACCCGACCGAACCGGACCATCGGAGTTCGGCCCACCAGTTCCAGAATTGATGGGGCGATGTCGAGACCGTCGAGCGGGTCCGGCACGCCCGATGCCATCGGGCCGTCTGCAGCCATCGGTGCGAAAGCCTAGGGAGCCCGACGCAGCCGTGCCCCGCTGCTGCGTCGTGAGCTCAGCTGGTTCAGCTGGACAGAGCAGCGAGCGGCGACAGCTCGGGTCGCATCAGCTCGACCCCACCGTCGGGCAGCGTATGCGTCGTCGAGCAAACGCCCACATGACGACATCTAACTACGCTGTCGCCATGCCGGTGGTGTCGATCAGATTCTCGGACCACCCGCTGTACGAGCGGCTCAAGAAAACCGCTCGCCGTCAGCGGGTCTCCATCTCTACGCTCGCGGAGCGCCTGATCGACGAGGGACTGCGCATGGATGCACATCCACTGATCGAATTCCGAGACTATTCCACCGGGCGCTATCCGGCGCTCGTCGGCGGTCCCCAGGTAGTCCATGTCATCGACGCAATGGTCGGCGGGGACGTGCCGACCGGACAGCGTCGCACCCGAGCGGCAGAGTTGATGAATCTGAGCCTGGCGCAGGTCGACGCCGCGCTCGCGTACTACGCCGACTACACGGACGAGATCGACGCGGACATCGCCGAACGGCTGCGCCAGGCCGAGGAGATGGAGGCAGCGTGGAGGCGTCAGCGGGAACTTCTCGCGACCTGACCAGTTCACGACCTGACTACCTATGAGCGTGCGCCTGCTCATCGACGAAATGCACTCACCGAGGGTCGCCGAAGTGTTGCGTGCCGAACGCTGGGACGCCTTCGCCGTCGCAGCAGACAGCTCGCTTCGTGGCCGTCCGGACGCCTCGCTGCTCGAGTACGCCACCGAGAGCGGTCGGGTCATGGTCACCGAGAACAGCGGCGACTTCGCCAGGCTGGCTGCCCTGATCGTCGCCTCAGGCGAGGACCACTGCGGCATCATCATCACGAGTCGAGCGAGGTACTTCCGCGGCTCGCCCGCCTATCCCAACAACGTCATCGAGGCTCTTCGCCGCTTCCTTGCGGCGCCACCCCACGAAGGCACCTCGTGGATCTGGTGGCTGGAGTGACGCAGTAGCAGCCCAGGTTGTTCAGCTGACCAGCTCGGCCAGTGGCGACAGCTCGGGTCGCATCAGCTCGACCCCACCGTCAGGCAGCACCGAAACCTCGTGCCAGAGCCGGAGCTTGGGCGGGCGTCCCAGAATCTGAACCGTCGAGAGGAACGAGTGGAAGATGGCCAGGTGCGTGGAGTGCGACCGGGACCACGCCTCAAGCGACGCCAGGTCTTCGAACCAGCCCACGAAGCTCGTGGACTCCAGATCGTCGCCGTCGATGGTCTGCTCCCGCAAGAACCGGCTGGAGATGCAGCCGGTATCGGGGTTGCGCGCCAGGAAGTCGATACCGGCCCGCAGCTTCGGCTCGATGTCGGTGAAGTACAGATCTCGCTCGTCGTCGGGGCAGTCGTCCCACTTCTGACCTGAGCGGATGAGACACAAGTTGGCCGGCAGCGGCGAGCCGGGAGCCGACTCGAAGGGATCATCAGCGCTGGCCGCCATGCGGTCCCGCGCAGCGCCCCAGTAGTCGTGCAGCTCGGTGATGTCCACCGAGGTCAGGTTCCGCACCCCCGGCAGCGGCCGCTTGGTCCCGGCAATGGTCTCCCAGCGCTCTGCCGGAATGACGGCTGTCTCGCAATAGACCCAAGCTCGTTCAAGCACATCGCAGCCCTGCCGCCAGCGCTCGTACGCATCGGGATTCACCCAGTACGCCATGAACACTGTCTCGACATCGCCCTGGGCTTCCGCCGCATCGTCACCCTCGTCGGTGAAGTTCACGATGCGGGCCCGCTCAACGTGATCGGGCCGATGGTCGCCCTCGGTCAGCGCCGACTGCAATTCGGCCAGCGTGTCGTCATTGTCCGGACCCTTCGAGAAGACCATGGAATAGACGGTCACCTCGGGGAAGTCGACAACGCACCACGCCGGAGCGCTCGGCGAGTGCCCCTCCGGTCGATTCGCTGACATCGGTCTGACAGATCCCGGCGAGGGATCCGCTCAGGCGCCGAGTTCGGCGGCGCGAGCCCGGAAGCTCTCGACGTTGGCCTCTTTGATGTCCTCGTAGCCGCGGATCATGTCCGGCAATTCGGCGATCTCGACGGCCCGGGCGTAGGCAGCATCATCGCCGCTCGCCAGCGTGTCGAGCGCCCGGGAGATCATCCCGCGGTACTCGTCGATCAGCTCCCGCTCCATGCGGCGATGAGCGGTCTTGCCGAAGATGTCCAGCGCGCCGCCCCGCAAGCCCTTCATCCGGGCCAGCAACGCAAATGCGACATCACCCGACCGGCCAAGGCCGATCTTCTTGTCGACGCCCATGCGCCGCATGATCGGCGGGTGCAGCTTGTAGGTGACCTCGGTCTTGTCGCCGAACTGGTCACGCACTGCCTGCTGGAACGCCTCGCTGCGGTGCAGGCGAGCAACCTCGTACTCGTCCTTGTACGCCATCAGCTTGTACAGGTACCTCGCCACGGCCTCGCTGAGGGCCGTCTCGTCACCTGCAGCAGCCTCGGCCTCGCGCACCTTGGCCACAAACTCCGCGTACGCCGCCGCATAGTCGACGCTCTGGTACGCAACGAGGTCGGGCACGCGGATGCGCAGCAGCCGAGCCAGCTCTTCTGACTGATCGGGCACCGTGTCGACGAGCTTCTGCTCCCGCTTGGAACGACCGGTCTCTCGCTTCACCCGGCCGACACGCTCCACGTGCAGCGTCTCCATGAAGTCCGGGTCGAGCACGATGTTGCGGCCGATGCGGAACGCCTGGGTGTTCATCTCGACGGCGACGCCGTTGAGCTCGATGGCCCGCTCGATGGCCGCGGCGCTGATCGGCACCACGCCCGACTGGTAAGCGGCGCCGAGCACCAGCACGTTGGCCGGCATGTGCGAGCGGAACAGGTTGTCCGACAGCGTGCCTGCGTCGAAGTAGATGTTGCGCTCCGGTGTGGTCGCCTCGTCGATCGAGCGCTGGAACGCCGTCCACTCAGGGAACTCAGCGGAGGTGTCACGCACCATCGCGCTGGTCGGCACCTTCGACGACGACACCAGCGCCACCGTGCGGCCCGCCTGAGCCTTCTCGAGGTTGACCGGATTCGTGCCCGACAGCAGGTCGAACACGATGTAGGCGTCGGCCTCGCCGGTCCCGACCTTGTTGGCCTCGCCACCATCACTGCCGTGGGGACCATTGGCGTCCGGTGCGCTGCCGAGGCGGCGGACCTTCAGGTTCGACACCACCGGGCCGCCTTTCTGGGCGAGTCCGGTCTGGTCGAGTCCGTTGGCCTGCTTGCCGTCGAGCAGCGCCGCTGTGGCGAGCATCTGGTTCACGGTCACCACGCCGGTGCCGCCGATGCCCATCATCAAGATGTTGCCCTCGTCGAGCCGGTCGGGCTCGGGCAGGTCGTGGCCGATCTCGTCCACGGCCGCTGTTGCTTTCGTGGGCACCTTGCCCCCGGGCACCACCTCGATGAATGCCGGGCAGTCGCCGTCGAGGCAGGTGAAGTCCTTGTTGCACGAGGACTGGTGGATCTGCGTCTTGCGACCGAACTCGGTCTCGACGGGCTGCACGCTCAGGCAGCTCGACTTCTCGCCGCAGTCGCCGCAGCCCTCGCATACGGCTTCGTTGATGAACACCCGTGTCTTGGGCTCGGCCACCTTGCCGCGCTTGCGGTCACGCCGGAGCTCGGCCGCGCACACCTGGTCGTAGATGAGCACGGTGCAGCCCTCGATGTCACGCAGCAGCCGCTGCGCCTCGTCGAGCCGGTCGCGGTGCCAGACGTCAGTGTCGGGTGCGAACTGTGCGTCGGCTGGGTACTTGTCGGGATCGTCGGCGACGACCATCACCTTGGCCGCACCCTCGGCATGCAGCGAGCGGGTCAGCTCCGGCACCTCCATGCCGCCGTCCACGTCTTGGCCACCCGTCATTGCGACCGCTGCGTTGTAGAGGATCTTGTAGGTGACGTTGGTGCCTGCCGCAATGGCCTGGCGGACCGCCAGCGAGCCGGAGTGGTGGAACGTGCCGTCGCCGATGTTCTGGAAACGGTGATCCATCGTCACGAACGGCGCTGCGCCGACCCACTGCACGCCCTCGCCGCCCATCTGGGTGGTGCCGCGCACGTTGCGGGTGGGAGTCATCGCCGCCATGCCATGGCAGCCGATGCCGCCCCCGGCCTCGGAGCCCTCAGGCACCCAGGTCGAGCGGTTGTGCGGGCAGCCCGAGCAGAAGCCCGGCGTGCGGCCCGCTGCTTTGGCACCGTCCTTCGTGGTGACAGCCAGCGGGATCGTGATGCGCTTGGGCACGGCGGGGCCGATGCCGTCGCTGCCGAGGCGGTCGACCAGGAACGGGCGGATCTTGCGGGCGATGAGGTCGGCGTCCATCTCGCCGTGACCGGGGAACCAGAAGCCGTCGGCGGCGTCGCGCTTGCCCAGCACCCGGGGGGCGGAAGCGGTGCCGTAGAGGATCTCGCGCACGAGCGTCTCGATGACCGAGCGTTTCTCCTCGACCACGACGATCACGTTGAGCCCACGTGCAAACTCACGCAAGCTGGTGGGCTCCAGCGGCCATACCACCGTCGGCTTGAAAATGCGGACGCCACGGCGAGACAGTTCTGCCTCGCTGAGACCCATGCGGTCGAGCGCCTCACGCAGGTCGTAGTAGGTCTTCCCGGCCGCGATCAGGCCGACCTTGGCGTCGGGACTGGTGACGGTCTGGCGATTGAGCTTGTTCTCCGCCACGAACTTGTCGACCGCGACCATGCGGCCCTCATGGATCTCAAGCTCCATGCGCACGGCATTCGGGCCGAACAGGGCGTCCTGCTGGGTGTGCGCCCAAGGCTTGCCGTCCCATTCGAGGGCGGGACGCACGGCGCTCACCCTTCCCGGGCCCACCTCGACGGTCGAGTAGCCGTCAGCGACATTGGTGACAATCTTCAACGCCGACCAGAAGCCCGAGTAGCGGGACAGCTCGTAGCCCCAGCGTCCGTAGTCGATGACCTCCTGCACTGAGCCGGGGTACAGGATCGGCGTCTGGAAGTGGATGAGCACCGGCTCAGATTCTGACGCCAGCGTCGAGGACTTGGAGGCCGGGTCGTCGCCCGCTACGAGCAGCACGCCGCCCTTGGGGTCGACGCCGCAGACGTTCGCATGCTTGATGGCGTCACCTGACCGGTCGACGCCGGGCGCCTTCCCGTACCACATGCCCAGCACGCCGTCGTAGCGGCCTTCGAAGTTGCGGTTCGCGAGCTGGCTGCCCCACACCACAGTGGCACCGAGATCCTCGTTGAGGCCGGGCTGGAACGTGATGTTGTTCTCGGCCAACTCGGTTGCGTTGCCGAGCATGAGGCTGTCGATGCCGCCAAGCGGCGAACCCCGGTAACCCGAGACCATCGCGGCGTTGTTCAGACCGTCGCGGCGGTCGGCGCGCAACTGGTCGAGCAGCACACGCAGCAGCGCCTGCACGCCAGACATAGCAACATCGCCCTCGGCGCGGTCGAAGCGGTCCTCGAGCTTGAAGTCTGCGAGTGCCATCGATTCCCCCTGATCCGCCGTCGTGGCTCCCTGCGGAGGCTACCCGTCGGCCCAAAGTGCTGCCCGCTGAACGAGGGCACTCATGTTTTGACGATGCCCGCCAGCCCCGACGACCCAGACTCTGCGCAAGAATGCCGCCACAGGCGGCAAATCTGCACAAAGAGTGCGTGGCAGTCGTTCCCCGAGCCGTGACCTATCCGCCCGGCTGCTTGGGCAGCAAGACTGGCCGCGGGAGCGTGAAGGCCAAACCCAGTGCGCAGGCGTTCGACACTGCCGCCAAGGAGAACGTCCAGCCGTAGCCGCCAGTGGCTCCGAGCAGCAGCTGCGCGACGTACGGACCCACTGCCGCGAACGACCCCGCTGTGGCGAAGAAACGTCCCACGATCGCGCCGGCATGGGTACGCCCGAAATAGTCGGCAACCAGCGCCGGGAAGACCGCCACGCTCCCGCCATAGGACAGGCCGAAGGCGATCGACGAGGCGTACAGCAACACCAGCCCGTCGGAGACGGCGATGCCGACGAACGACAGCGTCTCCACCGCCAGGGCCAGCATCACGGCACGGCGACGGTCGATGTGGTCGGACAGCGGGCCGGTCACGATTCTGCCCACGAGCCCGCCAACGCCGACGGAGCTGATGACTCCCGCAGCCCACAACGGTGAGAATCCGAGGCTCCGGGCGTACTGGATGCCATGCGCGAATGGCACGAACACCACCACGAACGTCAGGGCAAACATCCCGAAGATGCGCCAGAACACCGAGTTGCGCCAAGCCTGCGGGGCAGTCCACGCGGTGGCGGGGTCCTCGGTCTTCGGATCGCGGACGTCCGCTGCGTCCACGTCGAACCCCGCCGGCCTCGACGCGACTCGTGATCGCCCGAGCGAGCGGTCCCGAGGATCGGGCGCGGGCCCGTCGGGTTCCTGGCCGATCGACTCTGGGTCGCGCACGAACACCGTTGCGGTGACTGCCATGAGTACACCGCCCGTCACCGCCATCACGGCGATAGCGGTCCGCCATCCGTATTGCTCAACGAGCCACGCGGCGATCGGCGGTGCAACGATACCGCCCGCGCTCCCCCCGGAGCCGACGATGCCTGTCGCCAATCCGCGCCGCTCGGTGAACCAGCGCACGACGGTGGCGTTCGCGGGCACCCACGATGACGACATCCCGAGCGGTGCAATCACGGCGAGGCCGATGAACACCATCGCGAGGCTGCCCGCCGCTGACAGCACCAAGTAGCCCGCCGCAAGCAGCACGGCACCGCCGGCAATGACTCGGCGCGGACCGAAGCGGTCGGTGAGCTGTCCACTCCATGCGCTCACGGCGCTGTACGCGAGGATGTACGAGGCATATGCGAGTTGCAGCCAGCTCGCCGACCAGCCGGTGTCGGAGCTGATGGCACTCTCGAAGGTGCCGTAGCTGAACTGGATGCCGTAGACGATGAACAGCACCCAGAATCCGGCCCACGCCACGCGCCAGCCGTGGAACGGCTGGCCAATGAGCACGCTCGCCCCGTCAGGCGGCGAGCCATTGGACGCAGTCACAGGACGCGCTTTCTCGTTCGCGGGAGGCCGCTCCCGGCGGCCATCGCTACATGTCGCCAGGCGTGATGTAGAACCAGATGCCGTGCTTCTCGCCGGAGTCGGCCATCGCCTTACGGGCTGCGACGATGGTGCGCCCTGCTTCGGTCGACTCGAAGAACCAGCGAGTGCCTGCCCACGCTGAAGGAGCGTGCTCGGCGAGCGCAAGCGCCGCTGTCTCGTAGTAGCCGCGGATGTCCTGGGCCACACGTGCCGGGATGCCGGGCACACCTGCCTGTTTCCACGGCTTGCCGTCAGCGATGTCAGCGAATGCCTGCACCGCAGCTGGAATATCGCCGGCAGACACAGTGCGCCCGGCGCCAACCCGGTTGCCGAGCTTGGCTAGGGCACGGTCGTAGGCGGGGCGCAGGCCGTTGGCCTCGTCGACGGCGGGGTGCAGGTTCGGGTCGTGGCGGGGAGGCAGTGTGCACGACACCGTCTCGGTGCCGTCGTCGTCGATCGTCTCGGAGAACTTCTCCACGACCGGCTCGGGTGACGACAGCAAGCTGAACGCATGTGCCAGCACCCGATGCTGGAACTCGGCGTCGTTGGGCTTGCCGAGCGGCCGACCGAGAGGGAAGTCGCACCAGAGGCCTCGCGGCGGAGCGGTGCCCTGGATGTGGGCGCCGATGGATCCCAGCGCAACCGTCGCCAGTCCCTCTGCCTCAAAGACGTGTGCGAGCGTACTCACGGTACGCGTGCACAGCGGTCAGAGGGGAGTGAACAGGACGACGTCCACCTCGTGCTCACGGAGGAACTTCGCCCCCGCAGGACCCGAGTCCATCCGCACCGCAGACAGATCGAACTGGTTGCCCGCGTAGGACAGGTGGATGTCGGAGACCCGCCCGATGGTGCAGTCAGCCGCCAACTCGTCGAGGCGGTCGATCGGAAAGACGGTGTTGAGGTCGAGTGCGATGCCGGTGGCGTCGAAGTTCGGGCTCCAGTGGCCGCACATGTAGTCACGCCGGCCCGCCTCAAGCACTCGGTAGCCGACGTCGATGGGTGCAAAATCGTCCTGGTCGGGATGATGCAACGATGCCGAGGACACGATTGCCACGGTGGCATCGGCCAGCGGCGGGGGCGTGGTGAACGCCGTGGTCTCGAAATCGGGCAGCTCGAGCCCTCCGGTCAGGGCCTTGACATCAGAATCAGCCATGGCGGCAAAGTTAGGGCACAGTCCGCTCTACGCGCTGAAGCTGGCGCGGCGCGGCGGCCCGCCCACCTCAGACGTCTTCTTCGAGGTTCAGCGAACGCTGGCGGAGGCGGCGCATGCCTCGCAGCCAGCGATCCGGGTCGGAGGCCTTTCGCTCCACGTATGTCTGGGCTTCGGGATGAGAGAGGATCAGGAACCGCTCCTGTGCCATCGCTTCGGTAATGACTTGCGCCACGAACTCGGGTTCGACGATGCCGTCGGTGCCGCCGTCGGCGAGCCTCCTCGGCGCCATGGCGGTGTTCACGCCCTGCGGGCACAGCACCGAGACCTGGATGCCGTCGTCGCCGTGGAGGATCGCCTCCATCTCGGCCAGCTTGATGCATGCCGCCTTGGTGACCGAATACGGCGCCGAACCCATCGCCGCGAGCAGACCCGCCGCGCTCGCGGTGTGGACGAGGTAGCCCTCTCCCCGAGCCAGCATCGACGGCAGCACCGCACGGGCGGCGTACACGTGGCTCATGACGTGCAGCTCCCACTGGGACTGCCACGCGTCGTTGGACGCGTCCACTCCGCCTTCGGCGCCAGCTCCTGCGTTGGAGAAGAACACGTCGATCGGTCCGTGAGCTTCGAGCGTGCGCTCTACGAGGTCCGTGATGGCCGCCTCGTCGGTGACATCCAGCCCGACGCCCTCGCACCCCAGCTCATCGGCCACTGCCACCGCAGCTTCAGTGTTGTAGTCGGCGACCACGACATGGCGGGCGCCCTGCGCCAACCAGTGGCGCGCCGTAGCGGAGCCAATGCCCCCGCCGCCTCCGGTGATGATCGCTGCTCGATCGCGCAGTTCCATCTCATCCGCTCCTTGTCTGGCGTTGCGACGGCGTGAACCGGATCAGTGTCGCGCAGCGCAGCGCCTCGTGGCGAGGCGGGAGTCGTATCAGTCGGCTGCGGCCTGGGCCGGCTCGGTCGTGCCGATGCCGCCGACTTCGGAGCCGTCTTCAATCGCCTTCAGCCGAGCCGCATACGCGGTCTCGGCAAGACGATCGGCGCCGAGGTACCGGCCGGGGCTGGCCCCATCGACGTGCCCCATGATCCCCCGGTAGAGGCTGAACCCGCACAGCGCCGCCAGCTCTTCGGGCATGTCACGGACGTCGGCCCCCGAGAGGCTGTAGTACTGGTTCTGCTGCTGGCGCATCCAGCCCCGGCAGTACTGCACGCTGATGCCGAGGCGCCAGTCGTCGGGGGACGTGTTGGCGCCGCCGCAGTGCCAGGTGCCGCCATTCACGATGAGGACCGAGCCAGCAGGCATCTCAGCCGCTATGTAGGAGGGCTTCTCCCCCGGCTGGGGCTCGTGGTCGAAGCGGTGCGACCCAGGAACCAGGCGGGTTGCGCCGTTCTCGTCGGTGAAGTCGGTGAATGCCCAGATCGTGGTGACCATGAATGGCGGGCGCGGGCGCGGCACATCGATCTGATCGACGAGGCCGTCGTCAGAATGCAGGCCTTGGTGCACCTCGCCAGGGCCGATGTGCATGCAGGTGGTGCCCGACAGGATCGCTCCCGGCTCCATCAGCCGCTGCGGGAACGGCAGCACGTTGCGGTGGATCGGCAGCTTCCAGAACGACCGGTCCTTGCCCAACAGGTTGTACATGCGCTTGGTGGCGAACCCCTCGATGCGGTTCCCCTTCGGCTGGATATTCAGCTCGTCTTCGACCCGGGCGACGGTGTCGCGGATCTCGGTGAGGAGTTCCGGCTCGATGGCACCCTCGACGATGCAGTAGCCGTGAGCTTCCACTTCGTCGAGATAGCGCTGAAGTTCGCCTTCGTTTGCGGTGAGATCGGGGGTGCCGCTGCTCATGGTCCCAGTCTTGCAGGACACGATCGCCGATACCTCACCGCACAAGCGTTGCGGTACCGCGTTCGTAGGATGACTCCCGTGGATGGCGAGAGCAGGTACGCGTCGAGCCACGACGACGCCCACCTGCGCCCGCTCATTGACCTGACATCACGGCCCACGTCGCTCAACTATCTGCGCGAGGCCTGGCGCCGGCGAGAGTTCGCCATCGTCGTGCCCGCACAAGATCTTCGAGCCCAGAACATGGACACGACGTTGGGCCAGTTCTGGCATCTGATGAACCCAGCGCTGCTTGTGGGCGTCTACTTCCTGGTTTTTGGTGTCGTCATCGACACCAGTCGCGGCGTCAGCAACTTCCTGGGGTTCCTGATCGTCGGGATTGTGCTGTTCCATCTCACCCAACGGGTGGTGCAGGAGGCGGCAGTCTCGATCACTCAGAATCTCGGACTCATTCGATCTATCCAGTTCCCGCGCATCTTGCTGCCCGCCGCAACGGTGAACGGCCAGACCGCAGCATTCGTTCCGGCGATCGTTCTGGCACTTCTAGCGGTGTTGACCACAGGAGAGCGCCCATCGATGCGCTGGTTGTTGCTGCCGCTCGTACTGTTGGCGCAGTTCGTCTTCAACTTCGGATCGGCGCTGATATCTGCACGCATCGGCACTGCTGTCCCGGACCTGCGGCACATCTTGCCTCACCTGTTCCGGCTCTTGTTCTACGCCTCGGGCGTGATCTTCAGCGTCGATGCATTCGTGCACAGCTTCGCCTGGCGACGGGCTTTTGCGCTGAACCCGATCTACGACCTGATCACGTGCGCACGCTGGTGCCTGCTGGGACAGGCAGTCGACGTCTGGGTGCTGGCTGGCACGGTTGCGTGGAGCGTCCTGATGCCCATCGTTGGCTTCATGATCTTCTTCCGCTCGGAACAGCGACTCGGTGCGTGATGGCAGCGTCGACACGGGTGACCGTCGAGATTCGCGACGCTCACGTGAACTACCGGGTGTACGAGGAACCGGCCAAGGGACTCAAGCAGGGATTTGCCCGAGGTCGGATGCGTCGCCGCTACCGCATCATTGAGGCGATACAAGGTGTGACGCTGAATCTCCACGAGCACGAGACACTCGGGCTGATCGGGGCCAACGGAACAGGAAAGTCGACGCTGCTCTCGGCCATGACTGGGCTGTTGCCCCTTGCGTCAGGCAGCATTCGCGGCCGGTCGAGGCCTTCGCTTCTCGGCGTGTCGTCGGTGATGCGGCCGGCACTGTCAGGTCGCCGCAACATTCTGATCGGCGGGCTGGCTCTGGGCTTCTCCCGGGTTGAAATCGAGGGTCGCATGGATGAGATCATCGACTTTGCAGGTGTACGTGAGGCCATCGATCGGCCCATGCGCACCTACTCGTCGGGTATGCGCGCCCGGCTGCACTTCGCCATTTCCACGGCACGCGTACCTGAAATCCTCCTGATCGACGAGGCGCTCACAGTGGGCGACGAGGAGTTCCGTCGGCGTGCCGCCGAGCGCATAGATGACGTCTGCGGCGCTGCTGGTTCCGTCGTTCTGGTCTCGCACAACATGGCGGAGATCGAGCGCTACTGCGATCGGGTTGTGTGGCTGGACGGTGGCCGCATCCGAGCCGTCGGAGAGCCAGCCGAGATCGTCGAGGCCTACGTCACGACCTCCCGCCCCAACTCCCGTTGAGCCAGCGGGGCGCTGCGGGGGCGACAATGCGAGACTGACCCTGTGGCGGGAGAAGCAAGGCCGGGGCGGCGGATCATCCTGAACGCCTTCACGATGAACTGCGTCAGCCACATCCAGCAGGGCTTATGGGTGCGTGACGACACCCGCCAGCGGGAGTACACCTCGCTCGAACCGTGGCTCGAGCTCGCCCGCATCTGCGAGGCGGGGTACTTCGACGCCATCTTCCTGGCGGACGTGATCGGGCTGTACGACACCTACCAGGGCAGCGCCGACACCTCGCTGCGCGAGGGCATGCAGGTGCCCGTGAACGACCCGATGCTGCTGATCCCAGCCATGGCGACGGTCACTGAGCACCTCGCATTCGCCTTCACCAGCTCAGTGCTGCAGGCACACCCGTTCACGTTCGCCCGCCAGATCACCACGCTCGATCACCTCACCGGCGGGCGCGTGGCGTGGAACGTCGTGACGTCGTACCTGCAGAACGCCGCCCAGAGCCTCGGCTATGACTGCCTTCCGCGCCATGACGAGCGCTACGAACGGGCCGAGGACTACATGGAGGTCTGCTACAAGCTCTGGGAGGGCAGCTGGACCGACGATGCCGTGGTGGCCGACACCGAGCGCCGCGTGTACGTCGATCCCGACGGCGTACGGCCGATCAACCACGAGGGCGCCTACTACTCGGTGGCGGGGCCACACCTCTCGGAGCCGTCACCGCAGCGGACGCCGGTGATCTTTCAAGCAGGTTCCTCAGATCGCGGGCGAGACTTCGCCGCGAGACATGCCGAGTGCGTCTTTGTCGTGGCGGCATCGCGGGGCCTCACCCGCATCGCCGCAGACATCCGCCGAAGGGTGAGCGCGGCCGGTCGCCATCCCGACGACGTGAAGATCATTGCCGGCCTGTCCCCTGTCGTGGGCGGAACGGAGGCCGAGGCGAAAGCCAAGCACGCCGACTATCTCGAAACGCTCTCGCTGGAAGCGGGCCTCGCCCATCTGAGCGGCAACCTCAACGTCGATCTCAGCCACATCGACCCTGATCAGCCGCTCGAGACCTTCGACACCGAAGGCGTGCGGGGACCGGTGAAGTCCCTGCTGGATTCCGCTCAGCCGGGCACCCGCACCTTCGGGGATCTCGTCAAGCTCAACATGACGGGGCAGTTCCTGGTCGGCTCCCCCGAGCAGATCGCCGACGGCATGCAGCGCCGTCTGGACCAAGGCGTGGACGGCTTCAACTTGGTCTACGCCACCACGCCCGGCACGTTCGTGGACTTCATCGAAAGCGTGGTTCCCGTGCTCTCAGAACGTGGGCTGGTTCAGCGGGCGTATCAACCGGGAACGCTGCGGGACAAGCTCTTCGGCCGCAGTCGACTGCCCGGGACACACTTCGGCAGCGGCTTCCGTCGGTAGTCGGCGCAGCTGCTGCGCCGTCGCCTGGCCGTTCCGCTCGGGGGTTCAGCCGGCCAGCGTGGCCCGTGACGGCCCCCGCAAGGTCACACCGCCGTCGACGACCAGCGTGTGGCCGGTGATGTAACGAGCCTCGTCAGTGCACAGGAACCTGACCGCTGCGCCTACATCCCAGCCGTTGCCTTCGATGCCGAGCACGCTGGCGCGCCGGCGTGCCTCTGCAAGATCTTCGGGCATGTCGTCGCCGCCGACGAGTGGCGTACGGACGGGACCAGGGGCGACGCAGTTCACCCGAACGTTGTCGGCACCATGGTCGACCGCCATCGCCGACGTGAGCGCCATGATCGCCCCCTTCGAGGTCGAGTACGCCGTCATGCCTCGGGGCCTTAGCGCCGAGATGGATGAGATGTTGACGACGGCGCCTCCGCCCGAGTGCTCGATCATGGCGGGGATTGCGTGCCGTGACGCCAGCACCATCGAGGTCAGGTTCACATCCATGACGCGCTGCCAGCGGTCGACGTCATCGGTCACCACCGATCCGCTGCTGCCGATGCCCACGTTGTTCACCAGGATGTCCAGCCGGCCCCAGCGATCGAGTGCAGCCTGGGTCATGGCCTCGCAGTCGGCTTCGACGGTCACATCGGCCTCGACGGCGATGGCGCTGCCGCCTTCGGCGGTGATCATCTCGACGGTGAACTCAGCGAGCTCCGCCTTGCGGTCGACAGCAACGACATGCGCTCCGGCCTCGGCCAGCAACACCGCAGCGGCGCGGCCGTTGCCGATCCCGTCCCCCCGTGCCCCCGCGCCGGTGACCATCGCCACCCGGCCGCTCAGATCAGCATTCGCCCGTGTCGCACTCATTGACAGCCTCCTGCGCTGGGCGACCGCCTAGCCGCTGTTGCGGCGCAGCGTGCTGCGGTCGTCCAGCGGTGTCCACGCATCGGTGTAGTCGTCCTGCAGCTCACTCAGGCCGGCTGCCCAGGCGGTGGGGATCCACGCATAGCGGGACTCGAACATGAAGGCCAGCATGTCGGCCATCCGCCGGGGCTCGAGTTCCGCCGTGGTGCCGGCGTTGTAGGCGTCGATGTCGGGGCCGTGGGGCAGGAACGCGTTGTGAATGCTCACGCCGCCGGGCAGGAAGCCTTCGAGCTTGGCGTCGTAGGTGCCTTCGATGAGCCCCATCAGCTCGCTCATCACGTTGGAGTGGTACCAGGGCGGACGGAACGTGTGCTCCTGAACGGCCCAGCGTTCGCGGAACAGCACGAAGTCCACGTTGGCGGTGCCCGGAAGGTCTGAGGGCGACGTCAGCAGCGTCCAGATCGAGGGCGCGGTGTGATCGAACAGCAGCGGCCCGAGCGGGCAGTAGTTGCGCAGGTCGTACTTGTAGGGGGCGAAGTTGCCGTGCCACGCCACCACATCGAGCGGTGAGTGCGGCAGGTGTGTCTCGAGCAGGCGGCCGTCGTGCTTGAAGACCAGCCGGGTGGGATGGTCGTCGGCCTCGTAGCCGGCGACCGGATAGAGGAAGTCCCGCGGCATGGCCAGCGCGTCCACGCCGATCAAACCCGGGTCTGGCAGCCGGAATGGTGCGCCGTAGTTCTCGCACACATATCCCCGGGCTGTCTCCTCCATGAGCTCGACGCGGAACTTGACGCCACGGGGAACTGTTGCCAGCTCGGCAGGCCCAACCGTGAGCGTGCCGAGTTCGGTGACGAGTCGCAGCGTCCCCTGCTGGGGCACGATCAACATCTCGCCGTCGGAATTCGCGAACACTTCACCGTCCATCGAACGGTTGGCGAAGTACAGGTGCGTAGCAGCGCCGCATTGGACGTGAGCATCGCCATTGGCCGCCAGCGTGCAGAGCCCTTCGAGCCAGGTGCGCGGCTCGTCAGGAACCCCAATGGGGCCCCAGCGCAGCTGGGCCACCGGCGGTGAGCCCTCACGGCATGGGGAGGTCCGGATATTGCCCGGATCGATGTCGCGCAGTCCCGTGACGTGACGTACCGATGGCCGGATCCGGTACATCCACGTGCGCAGCGCATCCGTCCGAGCGACAGTGAAGGCGCTGCCGGTCAGCTGCTCGGTGTACAGGTCGTGGGCGACACGCTGGGGGCTGTTCTGACCGATCGGCAGCACGCCGGACTCAGCCTCGGTGGCGTGCTCGTTGCCGAATCCGCTCTGATACTCGACGCCGAAGTCATCCCCCATGCCTGCCAGCCTAGATCGGGCCTGCCGACCCGCTTGAGGGGGCGAGCACGGACCAGTCAGACCGGCGCTAGTAGCTGGGTCGGCGGTGTCGGCGCATGACCAGCGCCAGGACGGTTGCGCCAGCCGCGCAGACCGCGAAGCCGGTCCAAACCAGGTCGAAACTGCCCGTCCATTCCGCTATGTAGCCGGTCGCGACACCGCCGATGCTCAGCCCGGACATGAAGCCGAGCATCACGGTGCCTGATGCCCGGCCCGCCAGCGCAACAGGAATGCCGGTGATGATCGCCAACATCGCCACGGCGTTCCAGGACATCATGGTGAAGCCAGCCACCAGGGACATCACCCACAGCAGGCCGCCGTTGACAGAGGTGGCGGCGAGCAGGAGCCCCATCGCGACGACGGTGAACCCCGCTTGGACGGCCAGTGCGCTCGCCGGCCGGACTCGTCGTTCGGTGAGCCGAGCCCACCAGATGCGTGATCCCACCGCGGTGATGCCCGCGAGCGCACTGGCCAGCCCGGCCCAGAAGTTGGTCCAGCCCAGTGATTCCTCGGCAAAGAGGATCTGGAAGCGGCCGACGCCACCCGCGACGGCTCCCATCAACAGCGAGTACCAGGTGATCGCAATGATGAAGCGGTGCTCGGAGCGGCCCATGCGGAGCACCTTCGGTGCCAGCGGGGTGATGGTGAACACCGCGCCCGGCGGTGCGTCGTACGCCGCCGCCGATTCGGAGCCCGTCCGCGCGTCAGGACGAATCCACAGTTGGATGCCGAGAGCGCACACCAGAGCCACGACTCCATAGGCGCCGACCGCGGTACGCCATCCGAACCAGACAGCGAGCGTCGGCAGTGTCGCCCCCGCCAGGAAGGCCCCGAACATGACGCCCGATTGCTTGAGGCCGGTGATTGTGCCTCGTTGACCTTCCGGCACTCGTTCGGCGACGAGCTTGTTGGTTGCCGGGTTGCACCAGCCCTGGCCAAGGCCAGCGAACGTTGCAGAGGCCATCAGCGCCCAAACGTTGGGCGCGAAGGCCATGCCGACCATGCCGACCCCGGCCGTAACGATGGTCAGCACGGTGGAGAGCTTCGGGCCGATGCGGTCGGTGAGGCGCCCCGAGAGCGGGGCGAACAGCGCTGCTGCAACCGTGTTGGTCGTGAGCGCCACCCCGAAGACACCTTTAGTGATGCCGAGCGACCCGATGAGATCGGCCGCTACAACCGCCGGTGCGATCAGGGGAAACGGCCCGAGCACCATCGTGGCGACGAGCACGAACCTCAGACCGAAGCGCTGCAGCGGGCCATCGGGACCCGGCGGGGGCGCCTCGGCAGCGTCCGGTACTGCGCTGGAGACGCTGCCGACCGTTCGCATCGCTGCGCACCCTATGGCTGCTGTCACGCTTTCTGTGTGCAAATTTGCCGTCTGTGGCGGCATTTCTGCGCAGAGTCGAGGCCATCGGGGCTGCCGGGCATCGCCGCCTATCCGCTAAGGCTCTAATGGATCGTCCCGGCGATCGCATCTGAGACTGCGTAGCGTTCCGGCGTGAGTTGTCGACAGGTCCTCTTGCCCGCCGACGACTATGGGCGACTCGCTGATCGGCTGTCGGCGCTCGATCACGACATCGAGCCGCTGTTGTGGAGTCGCGACGGGGTAACGCTCGCCGACGGCACCCCGGCCTCCGACACGAACGGGATTCCGGTCGGCTCAGCGACGTACACGCCTGCTTCGGCTTGGGTGTCCATCGGGCTGCTGTTCGGCGGCGATCTGGCCGGCTTCGTCGAAGCTGCGCTTGCTCCGGGGACACTGCGTTGGACTCAGGCGTGCCTGGCCGGAACCGATGCGCCACCGTTCCAGCGACTCGTGGCCGATGGCGTTCAGTTGAGCCGCAGCGACGCTCCGAACGACGCCACCGCCGAGCACACGATGTCGCTGGTCCTGCACACTCTTCATGGCTGGGAAGGACGTATCGATCGCCGGAGAGCCGGTGTCTGGCTGCAGGTGCCGTGGCGAGAGGTGCGGGGCAGCCGCTGGCTGGTGATCGGCTTCGGCTCGATCGGCCGCAAGCTGGCGGCGCTGGCACGGCCGTTCGGCGCAGTCGTCGTCGGTGCCCGCCGCAGCGTTGCCGATGCCGTCGACCTCGGGGCCGCGGACGCGATGGTGACGATGGAAGCCCTTGCTGATGAGCTGCCTCTGGCTGACGTGGTGGTCCTGACGTGCCCGCTCACTGATGAAACGCGGGGACTCGTCGATGCCAAGTTCCTGGCGTCCCTGCGCGACGACGCGGTGCTGGTCAACGTGGCCCGTGGACCCGTCATCGACGCCGATGCCCTGCTGGCATGGCTGGACGAGGACCGTCCCGCGACGGCGGTGCTTGATGTCTTCGACATCGAGCCGTTGCCCGCTGACAGCCCGCTCTGGAATCATCCCAAGGTTGTGATGACAACCCATATCGGAGGCGCCGGCAGCGGGATGCCGTCTCGCAACGACGACCTGTTCATTTCCCAGCTCGATTCGTTCCTCGCGGGCCACACGCCTCGCCTGCTGGTGGAGGGCTGAGCCATGAGAACCGAGACACTGCTGCCACTTGGCAAGCTCGACCCCGGACTGCGAGCACCCGACGCGCCGCTCGACGTGACGAGCATCGGCGAGGCCGCTGCGCAGGTCGAAGAACTGGGCTACGACGCCCTCGTCGTCGAGGAGACCAAGGACGACCCCTACCAGCTCCTCGCAATGGCAGCAATGGCAACGACCACGCTGGGACTCGGCACCTCAGTGGCGATGGCATTCCCGCGGTCACCAACTGTCACAGCACTGTCGGCATGGACGCTGCAGAAGGCTTCTGGCAACCGGGCGATTCTGGGGCTCGGATCCCAAGTTCGTGGCCACATCCGCCGCCGCTACGGCATGGAGTGGTCGGCGCCGGGGCCGTGGATGCGCGACTACGTCGGCGCAGTGCGTGCGGTGTGGCGCTGCTGGCAGGATCGCTCCCCGCTGGACTACCAGAGCGAGCACTACAACCTGAACCTGATGGTGCCGCTGTTCGATCCAGGCCCGATCGCCCATCCCGACATCCCGGTGCACATCGCGGCAATCAACCCGAACATGTGTGCAGTCGCGGGCGAGGTCGCCGATGGCGTCCGGCTGCACCCGGTGTGCTCGCCGCTGTACATCACTGAGGTCATGGCGCCTGCGGTCGAGCGTGGCGCCCAACGAGCTGGGCGCAACGCCGCCGCAGTTGACTGGTGCATGAAGCCGCTCGTGGCCACAGCGCCAGACGAGGCCGCGCTGGCGGTCGTGGCACGCACCGTTCGCGAGCGCGTGGGCTTCTACCTGTCGACACCCGCCTACCGGGCAGCCTTCGACGTGCACGAATGGACTGACGAGGCGGAGCGGGCCGCGGTGATGTCGAAAGCTCAGCGCTGGGACGAGATTTCGGCGCTCGTATCCGACGAGATGCTGCACACCATCGCCACGGTCGGCACCTATGACCAGATCGGACGCCTGCTCGCCGAGCGATACGGTGCCCTGATCGACCGCATCGAGTTCTCGATCCCCGTCAACAATCCTGAAGACGGCGAGCGGTTGACCAGCATTCTCACGGAGCTTCAGGCCACCAGCCGACGCTGAGCGGCGCCGCGGCTCCTCGCCGGCAACGGCACCTGAGACCTTCTAGGTCTAGGGTCTCGTCGTCAGTCGCGTGCAGGCGCGGCCATGGAGTCAACCGCACACAGGCTGGGAGGCAGCAGATGGGTGTCCTGGACGGACGAGTTGCGATCATTACCGGGGGCGCACGAGGGCAGGGCGCTGTCGAAGGGCAGCTCTTTGCTGACGAGGGTGCAACCGTGGTCCTCACCGACGTGCTCGACGAAGAGGGCGAGCGGACCGCCGGTGAGGTGGGATGCGAGTACCTTCACCAGGACGTGGCCTCGGAGGCCGATTGGGATGCGGTCGTGGCCGACGTCGTGAATCGTCACGGCCGCATCGACGTCCTGGTGAACAACGCCGGGATCTTCCAGGACACCGGCCTGATGAACACCACGGCCGAGGACTACCACCGCATGATGAGCATCAACGCTCTCGGCCCGTTCTTGGGAATGCAGAAGGTCGGGTCAGTGATGGCCGAGGCAGAGTCCGGATCCATCATCAACATCAGCTCAGTCGCGGGCCTCATGGGCACCTTGGGAGGGTTCGCCTACGGCGCCAGCAAGTGGGCGGTGCGCGGCATGACCAAGTCGGCGGCGAAGGAACTCGGCCGCCGCAACGTGCGCGTCAACTCGGTTCATCCCGGCTACATCGACACCGAGATGCTGACCCAGACATCGGTCTTCAACGAGGACCCCGACCGCACTCGCCGGGTGCTGCGCAACGTGCCGCTGGGGCGCATCGCCGAACCGGCCGAAGTCGGCCGCGTGGTCCTGTTCCTGGCGTCGGACGCCAGCAGCTACTGCACCGGCCAGGAATTCACGGTCGATGGGGGCATGTTCGGTTGAGCTTGCTCAGCCGAACCATCAGACACAGCGGTTGAGCTCGCCGCCAGCTGCTCAGCCGAACCATCAGACACAGCGGTTGAGCTTGCTCAGCCGAACCATCAGACACAGCGGCTAGGAACGGCGCTCCCGCATCTTGACGGCGACGCGGACATCGGGCAATTGCTGCCCCACCTCGGGTCCGCTGGGCGAGTTTCAGGTGCTGCGGGGCGCAACGTCAGAGTCCACAAGAGGCTGTCAAGCAGTGAAATACAGTGACCCGCGGGTTGACCCCATGGGGAGAGATCTCACATGAACTACGACGCCCGGCTCCTCCGTGCGGACATCCGAGCTGGCATCACCTCTGCCGCTGTCGTCTTGCCGCTGGCGCTCGCCTTCGGCGTCGTGTCAGGGCTGGGTCCCGTTGCCGGTCTGTGGGGCGCAGTTGCCGTCGGGTTCCTCGCGGCTGTCGTAGGGGGCACGCGGGTACAGATTTCCGCCGCGACGGCCCCGGTGGCGATCGCCGTGTCGTTCATTCTCGTGAGGTACGCGGACTCGGCCGTCGAGGCGCTCGCAATCATCTTCATCGCCGGCATCATCCAGATCGTCCTGGGCCTGTTGCGGCTCGGGAATCTGGTGCAATACACGCCCTATTCGGTGGCTTCGGGCTTCATCAGCGGTGTCGGCATCATGGTGGTGCTGCTGCAGGTACTGCCCTTCTTCGGCACCGACCCAGTGCTCGGCAACCCACTCGATTCGATCCGCGAGTGGCCCGACGCTGCCCGCGACATGGACTTCCACGCGTTCGGATTGGCCGTCACCACCTTCGTGATCTTCGCGGGATGGCCAAAGCGGTGGCGCAACTACGTGCCAGCCGCCGCTGGCGCGCTCGTATGCGGGATCGTTCTCGGCGCATGGATCTTCGACGGGGCTCCCCGCCTCACCGAAGTCGTCGACGCCCCGGAGTTCTGGGCGATGGAGATGCCAGCCGGCGGCTTCTGGGGCGCTGTCGGCGCAGCGATGATCATCGCTCTCATCGGCACGCTGAACAGCCTCCTGAACGCCTCGGCATCGGACTCAATGACCGGGTACCAGCACGACCCAGATCGGGAACTCATCGGCGTTGGACTCGGCAATGCACTGGCGGGCATGTTCGGCGGCCTGCCGGGTGCCGCGGCTCCGGACGCTACGCAGACGAATATCCGGGCAGGGGCTCAGACCAGGGTGGCGGGCGCAGTATCCGCAGTGGTGTCGCTCGTGCTGATCATCGTGCTCGGCGGCCTCGTCGACGACATCCCCTACTCGGTCCTGGCGGGCATCTTGCTGTGGATGGGCTTCAGGCTCATCGACTGGCGACTCATAACGCACCTGAACAAGGTGCAACGAGAGCACGTGCTGGTGATGTTGCTCACGCTTGGGTTCACCGTTTTTGTCGACCTGCTGGTGGCCATTGCCGCCGGCCTGATCGCTGCGGCTCTGGCTGCCAGCCGTCGCTTTGAGCGGTTGGAGCTGGACAGTGTCTTGTCAGTGCCGATGCTCGACGCGGTGTTCTTTGCTGACAGCGACAGGGTCGACATCAGCCAATTCGATGCGTTCTCGGCGCGAGTCGGGATGGTGAAGATGCGTGGCAGCTTCACCGTTGCGTCATCCAACCGGCTGAGGATCGCCATCAGCAAGGACATCCAAGAACACGAAGTCGTGATCCTGGACTTCTCCGAGACGAGCTACATCGACGACAGCGCAGCGCTCGTGATGGAGCAACTCATCGACGCTGCGATGGAGCACGACACCGAGTGCATCGTGATCGGCCTCGACGGGCTGCCCGCGACCAGCTTGCAGGCCCTCGACGTGCTGCGCCGGGTGCCGGGCGACCACTTCGTCCAGAGCTTTGATGACGCCCGGGCAATCGCCGCTCGGTTGCTCGAGATCAACATGGAGACCTGAGCCAGCACGCTGCGACTCCGAATCGAGCCAGCCGAGGTCGGCTGAGGCAAGCTCAGTACAGCTCGGGGACGAACGTCTGGTCTGACATCGGCGGGCGCACGTACCCGCCTGAAGGACTGCGTTCTGGCAGCTCGACGGACTCCCACGGCACGGCTTCGTAGGGGATCTGCGACACCAGGTGGGCAATGCAGTTGAGCCGCGCCGCCCGCTTGTCGTCCGCCTCGACGACCCACCACGAGGCCTGCTTGATGTCGGTGTGTGCGAACAGCGTGTCCTTGGCCCGTGAGAACTCCACCCACCGTGCACGAGCTTGGAGGTCCATCGGCGAGAGCTTCCAGCGCCGGGCCGGGTCGGCAATGCGGCTCTGGAAGCGACGCTCCTGCTCCTCGTCGCTGACGGAGAACCAGTATTTGATGAGGATGACGCCCGAGCGCACCAGCATCCGCTCAAACTCGGGGCACGAGCGCAGGAACTCCTCATACTCCTCTTCGGTGCAAAAGCCCATGACCGGCTCGACGAGGCCGCGGTTGTACCAGCTGCGATCGAACAGCACCATTTCGCCGGCTGCAGGCAGCTCTCCGACGTAGCGCTGGAACCACCACTGCGTCTTCTCGCGATCACTGGGCGTGCCAAGCGCCACGACGCGCACCACGCGAGGGTTCAGGCGTTCGGTGATGCGCTTGATCGTGCTGCCCTTGCCGGCCGCATCCCGGCCCTCGAAGATGACCACGACCTTGAGCCCCTTGTGGCGAATCCAGCGCTGGAGGCGGGCCAGTTCTTGCTGCAGGAGCTTGAGTTCCCGCTCGTATTCGCGGCGACCGATGCGACTGCGACGCTTCGGCGGCGGGGCGGGGGGATCGGTGTCTGGCTCGGCTGCGGCAGCTGCTTCAGGCTCGGCGTCTTCAGACGTGGCCTCCGACCCCATGGGTTCGGACAGTAATTCAGCGATCCGAGTGACGAAGACCCACTGGAGGGGGCTGGTCTCAGGCCTTCCTGATCGCCTTAGTCGTGGTTCGATCAAGCACCGTCGCGTAGAGCACGCCGAAGATCACGATGATGGCGCCCGCCACCGTCCTGAGCGTCGGGTACTCGCTCAAGAACACGGCTGCCCAGATGATGCCGGCCGCGGTCTCCACCGGAGCGAACAGGGCCACCTCGCCGGCAGGTGCATGTCTCGATGCGGTGCTGTAGGACAGGCGTCCAAGCGGGTTGCAGACCAAGCCCATCACCAGCACGGCAGCCCAGGCTGTGGCGTCGAGCCGGCCCAGGTCGACGACGAATGCCGTGGGGATGACCACCAGCGCCGAAGCCAATGCCAGACCGACGATGCGGCTCATATCGCGATGGCGTCGCCAGACGACCGTGCTGGCGGCGAATGCCGCGACCGCAACCAGTGCCAGGAAATCGCCCAGCAGGTTCGGCGTGCCTATCGAGTCTGAGACCACCAGGCCGATGCCGGCCAGCGTGAGCGTGATGCCCACGACGACGCGCAACGACGTGCGTTCGCGCAGAGCAAACCATGCGATCGCCGCAGCCAGAACTGGCGCAGCCGCCACGATGGCCACGACGTGAGGGATCTCGGTGTGGGTGATCGCCGAGATGAACGTGAGCTGGCTGAGCGCCCCGAGCACGCCGATCGTGAGCAAGGGCACGGTGTGGGCCCGGATGGACGCCCAAGCGACGGATGGGCGCCGCATCGCCATTGCGCCATAAAGCACCAGTGCCAGCGCCCCGACGACGAAAGCGATGTCGAGTGCGTCGGCTTCCGAGATACGCACCCACAGCGAGTCAGTGGACACCAGCAGCATGCCGCTCGCCGCGAGGAACCAGCCGAGGCGTCGACCGTCGCGGTCGGAGTGAGTGTCCGTCACAACACCGTCGCGCTGCCGAGGTGGCCTGTTGTGATCATGAGAGGTTCAGTCATTGGCAGAGATGTCGCCGCCGAGGCGGCGGTGCACCAGCTGGGCTCCGGCCAAGTCCGACAAGGCGAAACCGACTGACTTGAACAGGGTGATCTCGGAATCCGAGGTGCGCCCGGGATGGTTGCCGGCGACAAGTGCCGCCAAGTCGGCTGCGATCGAGTCGCTCGTAATGAGTTCGTCGGCGAGCGGTTGGGCGAGATCACCTGCGAGCACTGCTCCGGCGCGCGTGTCGACGAACAACGTCGATCGAACGACCGCGGCATCGTCGGCCTCGCGCATGTCGGCGCGGAAGCCGCCCACGAGGTCGAGATGCGTGCCGGGCTGCAGGAGGCTGCCGCACACCAGCGGGCTGGTCGCGCCAGTGGCGCAGGTGACGATGTCGGCACGCTCGACTGCGACGTCAAGCGAGGGAGCAGGTCGGGCCGGCAGGCCGTGGTCTTCGAGTGCGCGCGCCACTGCAGCGGCCTTGGCCCGATCCCGTCCCCAGACCTCAATGACGCCGAATTGCCGGACCGCGGCATGGGCGAGCGCGAGGTTGGGTGCCAGCTTGCCCGTACCGACAACGAGCAACCGATCCGCATCGGAACGGGCCAGGCGATCAGCGGCCAGCGCTGAGACGGCGGCCGTGCGCCGCAGCGTGAGCTCGTCGCCGTCAAGCACAGCAGCGAGCTGGCCCGTCTGGCCGTCGAACATCAGGTAGCCCGCACTGATGATCGGCAGGTCGGTGCCCGCATTGGAGGGGTAATACGTGACGGCTTTCACTCCGAGCAGTTCGCGATCAACCCATGCGGCCATGACCAGCAGCGAGCCAGTGCCTCCGTCGGGCAGGGCCACATCGTGCACCTCCCGCTGGGGCACCGTGGCGCCACCGTCGAGGAGCATCTGGGCAATCGCCTCCATCAGCTCGTTCCACGGCGTGGCCCGCCGCACCGCTGCGGCATCGAGCGAGAGCATCACGAAGTGCCAGCGGCGAACAAGCGGGGAGGCCGGTAGACCCCGTGGGTGACGGCGCCGTCGACAACGTGAAGCTCCCAGACGGACGCCTTCTTGCAGCGGCTCGGGGTGACGTCGACTCCCCGGTGGGCGAGGCGCCACAGCACTTCGGGAATGACGTCACCGTGGCTGCACAACACGCTGTCCCCTGGCAGGCCGCACAGGTAATCGAGCATGGCTTCCGTGCGCGAGCCATCGGCGCCCTCGTCGAGCTCGACAGCGATCCCGATGTCGAGTCCCAGCGCTGCGGCGAGCGGTTCGACGGTCTGGACGCAGCGCACCGACGGGCTCGACAACACTCGGCGCACTGCTGCTGCGGAGAGCAACTCGGCGATGGCCGCCGCCTGGGCCAAGCCCTTCGAGTCAAGAGGTCGGACGCTGTCGTCACCCTGCCAGGCCCGCCGATCGCCAGCGGAAGCGTGACGAACGAGGTAGAGCACAGCGTGAACGCTAGGGCCGCGCAGGAATGTCTGCCGCCCCTCCGCGACTACTGAGACCGGGGTGGGGTATGAGACGATGAGCCCGAACCGAACGGGGGTGGGCGATGAGTAACACGACTCAGGATCCGGATCCGAGCGAGACGCCAAGCGTCGCAGTGCCAGCGCTGCCCGACGGCGCGTTTGCCTGGCACCGGCTGATCGGCGTCGACGAACTCGATGTCGGCCGGGTCACCGCGGTGACCGTCGAGCGCGAGAGCCTGTGCGTCACTCGCACGGATACAGGATTCGGGTGCCTCGCCAACGCCTGCCCGCATCAGGGCGGTCCGCTCGGCGAGGGCAGCATCGAGGGCGGTTGGCTGCGCTGCCCGTGGCATGGCTACGACTACTCCCCCAGCAATGGCAAGCCGCCGCCCCCATTCGACGATGCACCTGCCGCCTACCGCACCGAGGTCCGGCCCGACGGTGTCTACGTGGCTCTGCCGGTTTCGGCCACCCGGACTCGAACCGTGTCGGACCAGCTCGTCGAGACCATGACCGCGTGGGGCGTCGGGTGGGTCTTCGGCATGGTGGGGCACTCAAACCTGGGCTTCGCCGATGCACTGCGAGAGGCCGAGGCTCGCGGCTCGCTGCAGTTCATCGGTGTGCGCCACGAGGGCGCCGCCTCCTTCGCAGCGACCGCCTACGGAAAGCTGACCGGGAGTCTGGCCGCGTGCTTTGCGATTGCCGGGCCGGGCAGTACCAACCTGCTGACCGGGCTGTATGACGCCAAGATGGATCGGGCGCCGGTGCTGGCGCTGTCGGGCCAGGTGCCGTCGAGCGTGCGTGGCAGGGGCGCATTTCAGGACACCGACCTGTCAGCGGCCTTCGCCGACGTAGCGCGCTATTCCCAGACCGTCCAGGCCGGCTCCGACGCAGCAGAGCTGATGAACCTGGCCTGCAAGACGGCGTTGGTGGAGCGCGACGTGGCACACCTGATGCTTCCCGACGAGGTGCAGGTGCTTCGGGCGCCCGACGGGGGCCGCGGTGATGCCGGATCGCCGCAGGGCCGCACCGGCGACCGGGCGGTCTCGCCCGCGGCGAGCGCGCTCGACGCGGCAATCGATGTGCTGTCGGGCGCGGCGCGGCCGATGATCATTGTGGGGCACGGCGCCCGCAGCGGTATCGACGACATCGTGGCGCTGGCCGAAGCGATCGATGCGCCGGTCGCCACGACGTTCAAGGGCAAGGGTCTGATTGCCGACCAGCACCCGCTGGCCTGCGGGGTGCTGGGCCGCTCAGGTACGCCGATTGCCAGCTGGTTCATGAACGAGGCCGACGCGCTGGTGACCTTCGGCGTGTCATTCGCGAATCACACCGGCATTGCGTCGTACAAGCCGATCGTGCAGGTCGACTTCGACCCGATGGCGCTGGGGCGGTTCCATGCGGTGACGGTGCCGATGCTGGCCGACGTGGGCGTGGCGGCACGGGCGCTCGCCGAAGCGTTGCGCAGCCGGGCCGTCTCAGGTACGGCCGCGGCCGAGGTGGCAGCGCGTTGGGACATCTGGCGTGCGGAAAAACAGAGCCGGCGCGACGACGACCGGGGCAGCGGCATGAACTCGGCGGTCGTCTTCGAGGCTCTGAGTCGCCTCGTTCCGGCCGACGCCATCATGACGGTGGATGTCGGCAATCACGCCTACTCCTTCGGCCGCTACTTCGAGCCGTGCGGGCAGACCGTGCTGATGTCGGGATACCTAGGGTCCATCGGCTTCGCATTCCCCGCTGCGATGGGGTGCTGGGCCGCAACCCAGCGCGCACCGGGTGTCGACGGATCGCCGTGGGCGGAGCGGTCTGTGGTCTCCGTGTCAGGCGACGGCGGCTTCGGCCAGTACGCCATGGAGTTGACGACCGCCGTGAAGTACGGCATGAACATCACCCACGTGCTGCTCAACAACGGCGAGCTGGGGAAGATCTCCAAGGAGCAGCGAGCGGCCGAGCTCGACGTGTGGCAGACCTCGCTGCACAACCCCGGATTCGCGTCCTTCGCGCAGTTGTGCGGTGCGATGGGGCGCGAGGTGACATCGGCAGATGAGCTGGACTCGGCACTGTCGGACGCCCTCGCCCACCGGGGCCCTGCGCTCGTTGAGGTGATGACCGATCCGCTGCTCGTCTAGGTGCCGCGCGGATAGGTGGTGGCGTCTCGAAAAGTTGCTGTCACGCCTTCGTTGTGCAAGTTTGCCGTCTGTGGCGGCATTTCTGCACAAAGTCCAGGCCGTCGGGGCCGCCGGGCATCGCCGCCTATCCGCTAAGGCTCTTAGGGGCCGTCCGGAGGTGATCACTAGCGTCGAGGGACGATGACGAGACAAACGGCAGCACAATCGGCAGCCTCGAAATCCCCAGACGGGCTCGGGCTCGACGAGGCGTATGCGGTCGAGGGACCGGACGCCAACCGCGAGCTGTACGCGTCGTGGGCGGCGACATACGAGTCGGAGTTCATCGTCGAGAGCCGCTACGTGTACCACCAGCAGGTGGCCGAGGTGTTCTGCGCCGGCATGGCCGCCTTTGACCGACCGGTACTCGATGCAGGCTGTGGCACCGGCATCGTGGGTGACGAGCTGGCGAGGCTGGGCGTGACGGTGATCGATGGCATCGATATTTCGACGGAGATGCTGGCGAAGGCCGGCACCAAGACCCACGACAGTCGGCCTACCTACCGGCAGCTCGTCGAAGCCGACCTCACCGGCCGCATCGATCTCGCTGATGAGTCCTACGACGGCATCGTGAGCGCAGGCACATTCACTCACGGACATCTCGGTCCCGACACGATCTCGGAGCTGCTGCGGGTGGCACGCACTGGTGCGCATTGCGCGCTGGGGATCAACTCGGCTCACTTCGACGAGTCCGGATTCGGCGACTGGCTCGAGCAGTGCCGCGCAGACGGGCACATCACCGAGCTGCACTACGAGCTGCGGCCCATCTATGGCGGCGCGGACGAAGCGGATCCCAACCAGTGGGCCCGCATCGCCGTCTTCGCGGTCCGATGAGCACCGCTCCGACTTCCCAGCGGGCGATCTTCGCCGACTTGGGCCCCTGCCAGTGGTACCTGCACCTGAGCCGCCCATCAGCGGGTGGGAGTGGATTCGACCTGGGCTGGCTGGGTGCTGTGCTTGGCGAAGCGCGTGCAGCGTGTGCTTCGGCCGGCCTGGAGTTGCTGATGGGCTTCGGCCCAGCGCTGCTGGGCGAGCTCACCGACGACGTACCCGACGACTTCGGGCCTTACGAGACGATCGAGTCCGCCGACGATTCGGGCCGCCGAGCCATGGCCACGCAGGAAGAACTGTTGCTGTGGTTCCACGGATCACGCACGCACGACGTGTGGAAGGCCCAGTACGACACCCGGATCTCACTGCGGCCGCATTTCGCAGTGGCGCGCGAGACGCCGGCATTCGTCTATGGCGAATCGCTCGACATGACCGGGTTCGTGGACGGCCTCGGAAACCCCGACGATGACGAGCGGGTCGCCGTGGCGACGGTTCCCGCCGGCGAGCCCGGAGCGGGCGGCAGCCACGTCAACGCACAGCGCTGGGTGCACGACCTCGGGGCGTGGGAACGACTTGCCACCCGCGAGCAGCAGGACATCATCGGCCGGCGCAAGTGGCCGGGCACTGACAAGCTGGCGGTTCAGGCGCCGCAGAGTCATCTGCGCCATGTCGAGCTGCGTGTCGATGGGAACCATGGATTGAGCGGCAGCCCCGAGCGCGACGAGATGTGGCGCCGCTCGACGCCGTATGCAGTCCACGACGGCACGGTCGGACTGTACTTCCTCGGCTTCTCGGCGTCGCAGGCGCCGCTGCGCGAACGGATGCGTCTCATGTACGGCCTCGATGCCGCTGACGGAGTACGCGACGGGCTCACTGACTATTCGACGCCGGCGTCAGGTTCGCACTACTTCGCCCCCAGCCAACAGACCCTCGACGCAATCTGCGGCTAGGTCGCCGCGGCCGCTGCGAAGTGGAGAGCTACTGGCGGTACGCGAAGGTCTCGTCGAAACGCGACTGGAGGTACACGCCCGACGTCGTGGGCGGGTACTTCGGCTGCTCGCCTTCGCCGAGGCAGCTCGGCAGGCACTCGACGACCGTGTCGAAGGACGGGTTGACAAACGTCGGCACCGAGTATCGGTCGGCGGCGCGCGGCGACTGCACCCGGTGAACCGTGGCGCGATACCGATCATTCGTCCAGCGGGCCAGCATGTCGCCCAGATTCACGATGAAGCTGCCCGCCGGTGCGACGACGTCGTGCCACTGCCCGTCGACGTCCGCCAGCTGCAGTCCGGGCGTTCCGTCGGTGTGCAAGAGCGTTACGCAGCCGTAGTCGCTGTGGGCACCGCAACCCAGCTGGTCCAAAAGCGGTTCGCCGACAGCGGGGTACCTGATGAGACGGGTGCCGACCAGGGGCCGCACGAGGCGCTGACCAAAGAAGGACGGCGGTAGGTCGAGGGCCTCGGCAATCAAGCGCAGCAGGCGTTTCGCAGCATCGAGTACTGCCTCCTGGTAGGCCTCGACAGTCATACGAAACCCGGGCAGGTCCGGCCACTGATTCGGTCCCTCGAGCGGCGAACAATCGGGGTCATCGAGTGAGCGTTCGGGGCCGAAGTCCAACGTCTCCTTGAAGTCGGCACGCAGCCCTGGCTCGAGCAATTCGCCCTCCACACCCGCGTAACCCCGGTGATGACCGGAGAGTTCGATTGCGAGCGCGCACTTGGATGCAAGAGGCTGTGTGAAGAACTGACCTGCGGCCATGAGCACGCCATCGAGGAGTTCGTGCTCAACGCCGTGCCCAGTAGTGGCAAAGAAACCGATGCCTCGGCAGGCAGCGTCGATCTGCTCGCTCGCAGCCGCGAGCGAGGTATCGCCGGAAATGTTGATGACCGGAATCTCCGTATCGTCGCCCGGCATGGCACGCAAGATATCGGGTCAGCCAGGCGCGCCGAAACGGGCCGGCGGAGAGGAAACCGGCCCGCTTCGGATGCTGCTGGGGGTCGATGCAGCGGTCGTCGAAGCAGTGGAGCTGGACCCCTCGGAGTGGGTGTGGCTGCCCCAGCGGTCCTTGCCCATGAAGCCGCCGCGGTGACGTTGCCAACCGTCGGGGTCTTCGGATCGCTCGGGCCGCTCGCCGTTCACCATTGCAGTGATCTTGGCCGTCAGCTCGTCGGCGTCGACATCCCTGTCATGTTCTGCCGCCCGCTCGGTGACCGCCGTGACGAGTGCGTCGACCACGTCGGAGACTTCGACGCCCTGCTCGGCCGCGATGTCGGCCAGGGTTGACCCCTCCTTCAGCTTGGTCCGCAAGGTCTCAGCGTCGATGCCAAGCACTTCGGTCAGCGTTTCGGCAGTGCCGAATCGCCAGTGCTTGCCGCCCCGGTGCGTGCCGCCGTCGGTGTCCTCCGTCTGCGCACTTACGCTGCCGACGCTGAACGAGATGGCGGCGACCGCCGCCAGGAGGGCTGCGAGGAGAACGGCCAGCAGCCGGCCTCGCTTGGGTTTGCGGTGAGGCATCTCGCTCTGCAGGGTGATCTCGCCGGATTCGGCCATTCCGCCAGTCCTTTCGTCAGGGTGTTCTGTGACGACCCTGACGATGGCAGGCGAATCTGAAAGGCCCCTGAGATCAACCTGAGAGCGACCTAAGAACGCGCGCTCGGCAGAGGTGATCGCCAAGGCGGAGCGTGACCAGCCGGCTGTCAGCCAGCTTCGGAGTGGGTGACCGGCTCCTCGCCCATCCATTCGCGCAGCGTGTTCTTGAGCTTCGTCTGCTGAATGAACAGGTCATGCTCTGGACCGGCGGGATCTGCGGACTGCGGCGCCTTCAGGTAGAACGACAACCACTCCTGCACGCCGCCGTGACCGGTACGCTGGGCGAGATCCAGGAAGAGCGCCAAGTCGAGCACGATGGGCGCCGCCAAGATCGAATCGCGGCACAGGAAATCGATCTTGATCTGCATCGGGTAGCCGAGCCATCCGAAGATGTCGATGTTGTCCCAGCTCTCTTTGTTGTCTCCACGCGGCGGGTAGTAGTTGATCCGCACCACGTGGTCGATCTCGTCGTAGAGATCCGGGTAGGTCTCCGGCTGCAGGATCGTGTCGAGAACGCCCAGCTTGGAGGTTTCCTTCGTCTTGAAGTTCTCGGGATCGTCGAGGACCTCGCCGTCGCGGTTGCCCAGAATGTTGGTGGAGTACCAGCCGCGCAGGCCCAGCATTCGAGCCTTGAGCCCCGGCGCTACCAGCGTCTTCATGAGTGTCTGACCGGTCTTGAAATCCTTGCCGGCGATCGGGACGCCGCGGCGTTCCGCGAGCTCGGTCATGACCGGGATGTCGACCGCCAGGTTCGGCGCGCCGTTGGCAAACGGCACACCGCTCATAAGTGCTGCGTAGGCGTACATCTGGCTCGGCGAGATGTTCTCGTCATCGGCTGCAAGCCCAGCTTCGAACGCCTCCACGCTGGCGTGCACCTCGGTGGGCTCCTGGTACGCCTCGGTCGACCCGCACCACACCATCACCAGCCGGTCACACTCGTTCTCAGCGCGGAAGCGTTCAATGTCGTCCATCAGGGCTTGCGTCGCATCGAGCTTGCTCATAGGCGGCTTTGTACGGGTGCCTTTGAGCCGACTGACCCAGCGGGGGTCGAACACGGCGTCCATCGCCACGATGCCTTCGAGCTCGCGGGAGATCACGCCGAGGTCGCGCTCTTCGAGAACCCCCGCAGCGCGAGCACCCTCGAGTGCGTTCGGCGTAATGGGGTCCCAGCCGCCGAACACCAGGTCGTCAAGACTGGCCAGCGGCACAAAGTCGCGAATCAACGGGTTGCGGCCCTCGCCCCGGCCTCCCAGGCGAATATGGGCCATCTGGGTCACCGACCCGATCGGCGCTGCCAGCCCGGCCCGCATTGCCAGCACGCCAGCGATGAACGTGGTGGCAACGGCGCCCATGCCGGGCGTCAGCACACCGAGCTTGCCCGTCGCAGGTGCGATCTGGGGTGTCGTCATACCGCGAACCCTATGGGACAGGCGTGTTGCTGCGACTGTCGAGCGCAGCCAGTCAGGCAGCCAGCGGAGCCGTCGGCGTGAACTCGACGTCGAGGTGCTTGACGCCGTGAATGAACGCTGCTTGCAGGGCGTCGGGCTCGCTGACAGCGACGATGTCCGGTAGCCGGTCGAACAGCTCGCGGTACATCACCGTCATCTCACGCCGTGCGAGATGCGCTCCGAGGCAGTAGTGGGGGCCGGGACCGCCGAATCCGTACTGCGGGTTCGGATCTCGCAGAACGTCGAACTTGAAGGGGTCATCGAAGGCCGCTGGGTCGCGGTTGGCGGCGACGTAGAGCATTGCGACCTTGTCGCCCTCGCACATCTCGCGGCCCTCGAAGACGTAGTCACGGGTGACGGTCCGGCGCATGTAGCCCACGGGGCTGGACAGCCGCACGATCTCCTCGATTGCAGTGGGCACAACGCCCTCGAAGTCCGCAGCCCAGATGGCCCGCTGGTCGGGATGGTCGGTGAGGTACTTGAGCCCCCACGAGATGGCGTTGCGGGTGGTTTCGTTGCCGGCCACGACCAGCAGCACGAAGAAGCTGGCCAAGTCGGCGTCGTTCAGCTGATCGTCGGGGAGCTCGGCGTTGACGAGCACGCTCGTGAGATCGGTGCCGTCGCCGCCGCGCTTTGCCTGGGCGACTTCCTTCATCAACTCGGCCAGTTGGCCGCCGGCGGTGAGCAATGCCGTGAGGAAATCGACATCTTCGGGTTGGTACTCGGGATCCGAGATACCCAAGATGACGTTCGTCGCCTCGAACACGCCCTGGTACTCCGACCCCGGAATGCCCATGAGGTCGCACACGATCTTGAGCGGGAGCGCTGCGGCCACATCGGTCACAAAATCGCAGCTTCCCTGCTCGCACACGGAGTCCACGATGTCCGCCGCTGCCGCCTGAACGCTGCCATCGAGATCGGCCAGCATCCTCGGCGTAAATCCCTTGGCGACGAGGCGCCGCAGCCGGGCGTGGCGCGGGTCGTCCATAGCGATCATCGAACTGAAGAATTCGGTGAACTCCGGCGGCGCATCCAGCAGGGTGATGCCGGCAGCAGAGCTGAAGACCTCGGTGTTGCGGGAGACGGCGGCTACGTCGGCATGCCGGGTGACGCACCAGTAGCCGGGGCCCGGTTTGACAACTTCGTCGTCGTAGTCAGGCTCCTCGAACCAGTCCAACGGAGCCTCGGCATGGTGCCGGGCGATCACCGCGTCGATCACATCGGCGGGCTGGGTCCAGAACCACGCCTCCATCAGGTTGGGCAGGTCCGTGTTCCACTCGCGCATAGCAGCACGGTAGCGCCGCGCCGCGAACGGCAAGCACGGCCCACACTCAGACACGCGGGGCCATCTGGCACGATGTACCGCCGTGGTGACGAAACGTGTCCCAGATCTCGATTCGGCCGAGGACGATTCCGAGCTGAACTACATCGTTCACGGAGCCGGGGCCATCGGCTGCGTGCTCGGAGCTCGGCTGACCCAAGCGGGGCGCCGGGTGGCCCTGGTCGCTCGCGGGGAGCATCTGGAAGCTCTGCAGCGCGACGGGCTGCGGATCTCGGGTTACACCGAGGGCCATTTCAGGCTGCCGGCCGTGCGCGCCGCACACGAACTCGATCTTGATGACCGCACCGTGGTGCTGCTGGC
Source organism: Candidatus Poriferisodalis sp. (assembly GCF_965237655.1). Taxonomy (GTDB): domain Bacteria; phylum Actinomycetota; class Acidimicrobiia; order Acidimicrobiales; family Poriferisodalaceae; genus Poriferisodalis. The sequence continues at coordinate 1,388,967 of NZ_CBDEGB010000001.1, read as the reverse complement.
CATGAAGACCCAACACACGTTCGAGGCCGTCGAAGAACACCGCGAGCTGTACGAGGGCGTGCCGCTGTTCTGCTTCCAGAACAGCGTCAGCAACGAGGAGTGGCTGGCCAGCCAGGGTCTGCGCGCCTACGGCGTCATGGTCCGCATCGGAGCTCGCATTGACGAGCCCGGCGTGGTCACCCACACCGGCGCGCGCCGGGCTCAGATCGGTTGCTGGCCGACTGGCACCGACGAACTCTGTGCACGAGTGGTCGATGACCTCGTTGCCGCCGAGATGAACGGTTCGCTTGAAGAGCGGGTCGCGGACGCCAAGTGGGGCAAGCTCGTGCTGAACCTGACGAACGCCTTCTCGGCGCTCGCCGATCTGCCGGTCCAGGAGTGGTTCTGCTCCGAAGAAAACCGGATCTTCATGGCCGACATCGAAGAAGAAGCGGCCAACGTGCTCGAGGCGGCGGGCATCACGCCGATCATGGAGGACATGGGCGAATTGCGCCCGTGGATCGCACGCCTGCGGAAACCTGGAGAGCGCGAGCCCCGGGGGGCTACCGACCCTGCGCTGCTCAGCTACCCCTCGACCTGGCAGGACCTGAACTTCCGGCGCCCGACCGTCGAGGTCGAGCACTTCAACGGCCGCATCTGCGAGCTCGGCGAGCAGTACGGCATCCCCACGCCGCTCAACCGGGTGCTGACCGAGCGCTGTGTTGATGCTGCAGCCCGACGCCTCGGTCCAGGTACCGAGACCGTTGCGTCGCTGCGCGCCGCCGCCCAGACGTGACCGCTGGGTAGGCAGCGGGTTGGTGCCCGGGGCGGGATTCGAACCCGCACGCTCCCGAAGGAGCCGAGGGGTTTAAGCCCTCTGCGTCTGCCAGTTCCGCCACCCGGGCCAGCCAGCGCGGCGAGTGCCGCCGCAGACGCAATCATGCTCGCTCCGCGGCCATCACGACACCTCGACCCGTGAACAACCCGTGTGTCGCGCCGAGAGCCTCGCGCACCCGATGCTCAAGCGGCCTCGTCCAGCGGGTGCGGCGAGCCAGATTCCTCCTTGGGCTGGTGGTTGGCCGGTGCTGGTGCACCGCGTGGTGCCGTAGCTCCCGAGGACATGCCGACACCGTCGACCAGTTCGTCAGCGCCCTCGACCGCGCGCCACAGCTCGTCACGGGCTGCGCCCGCAGTACCGGCGCCCAGCTCGTTGCAGACCACGATCCCCTCGATGGCGTCGGCGACGACCGCTCCGAATGGACGGCCACGCACACGCACCGCTACTACGCAATCGTCGGGAGGCCTGCGTTGGATCGAGCGATCAAGCTGGTCGGAGCGCGGCGGGCTTTGAAAGCTCGGAACGCTCAAGCCCAGGTCGCGAGCTGCAGCGGCGAGCGCCCGCACGGTCAGGACGAAGCGACCTGATGCATCGGGGCTGGGGCGCTCGACGCCCCGCTCGGTGCGGGACGGCGTGGCTCCCCCACGGTGTGGCCGGCTGCGGACCGGCGATGCATCGACCAGTCGAAGCGGTGCGGGAAGGTGGGTACGGGGTGTTGCTGGCATGTGCCCAGCATCACAGGGGGGTGTGACGGTCATGATGTTTGGGCCAGTGGTTCGGGCCTGGGTGTGACCCTGGGTGTGACGGGCTTGGTGCCTTGTGGCTGATCTGTCGGCTTGGTGCCCGGGCTGCTGGCGCGCACCGACCGGTCGGGCGGACGTGACCTCATAGGAGCCTTGGAGACCACCTTGACCGTCCTGTCCGCCCCGGCCGATGGTGCCTGACTGACCCAGATGGGAGAAAGGCAGGGGTTCATCATGGCTGATCAGCCAATCGGCGTCTACGGGGGCGTCGACACTCACAAGGAGGTCCACGTCGCTGCGGTGGCCGACCAGGCGGGCCGGGTGCTCGCCACGGCGTCGTTCGGGGCGGACCCGGCCGGGTATCGCCAGCTGGCGGGGTGGCTGGGATCGTTCGGGCCGCTGGTGCGCGTCGGCGTGGAGGGCACCGGCTCCTATGGGGCGGGGCTGACGCGCCACCTGGTCGGCTCGGGCGTCGAGGTGGTCGAGGTGAACCGGCCGAACCGCCAGATGCGCCGCCGCCGCGGCAAGTCCGACACCGTCGACGCCGAGGCCGCGGCCCGCGCCGCGCTCAACGGCGAGGCGGCCACGGCTCCCAAGGGCGGCGACGGGATCGTGGAGTCGATCCGGGCGATCCGGGTCGCGTTGTGCTCGACCCGTGCCCATCGCACCCGCATCTCCAATCAGATCCGTGATCTCGTCGTCACCGCTCCCGACCGGCTGCGCAGCGCCCTGGAACCGCTCACGACTGCGCAGCGGGTGGCTCGGTGCGCTCGGTTCCGTCCCGGCGACCCCGCCGAGCCCGCCGAGGCGGCAAAGATCGCGCTGCGCACCCTGGCCCGCCAATACGAGACCCTCGACGCCGACCTGGTCGAGCTGCGCCGCCATCTCGACGAGCTCACCTTGACCGCCAACCCGGCGCTGCGAGCCGCCAAAGGCATCGGCACCGACACGGCGTCGATCCTGCTCATCACCGCCGGCGACAACCCCGAACGGCTCACCACCGAAGCCGCGTTCGCCGCTCTGTGCGGCGCGTCACCCGTCGAGGCGTCCTCAGGCAAGACCACCCGCCACCGCCTCAACCCCGGCGGGGACCGCCAAGCCAACCACGCCCTGTGGCGCATCGCCATGGTCCGCCTCGCCACCTGCCCCCGAACACGCGCCTATGCCGGGCGCCGCCAAACAGAAGGCAAATCACGCCGCGAGATCATCCGATGCCTCAAGCGCTACATCGCCCGAGAAGTCTTCGCCCTGCTCGCCGACCCCCACCACACCACCCACACCGGCGACCCAGGCGAGCTCCGACACCGACGACAAGCCGCCGGCCTCAGCCTCGCCCACGCCGCCGACCAGCTCAACACCTGGCCCGCAACCATCTCGGTGATCGAACGCGGCAAAGCACCCCACCACCCCCTCGTACCCGCCTACCGCGACTGGCTCAACACACTCCAACCCGCCGCTTGACGAACCATAGGAGCATCAGCTATCCGAACAGCCACCGACACGCTTCCCCACGCGTTGACAATCACCGAGGCCTGCGCGGAGGCGACCACAATGGGCAGCGATGGCCGGCACTGCAACAGGACTGCTTCCAGCCCAGCAGGCGACGCTCGATGCAATCCGCACGCCTTCGCAGCAGCGGCCCGTCTATCCCAACGACTTCGCCGTTGAGTTGCGCCAACAGTCCGAAGACGCGCTGGCTCAAGTGGTCGATACGGCACGCGAGCTCGACAGCCGAGGCCTGCGGGTAGTCAAGCGAGACCTGGCCGGCGTCTTCGGCTGCGAAGCACGACACCTCGCCGATGCTGAGGTCCCCTTTGAATGGTCCGTGCCCACCGCCCGCGGCACAGTGCTGCACAAGGCCGTCGAATTGTCGATTCACCAACACTTCGAGCCCACCGATGGAGTGAACGCAGCTATCGAGCGCCTCATTGCCGACGATGAGAACTTGGGCAGCTTCCTGGCCGACTCCAGTCCTGGCGAGCGCGCCGACCTGATGGCCGGGTGCGTTGCACTGCTCACGCGGTTCGGTGAGACCTTCCCGCCGATGCAACGATCCTGGCGACCTGCCGCCGAGGTCAAAGCGCGCGCGCGACTGTGCGGCGGTGCCTTCGTGCTCTCCGGAAAGTACGACCTGACTCTGGGAACGCCAGCGCCGCTGGGTGGTCCTGACGGCAGCCAGCGTGCCGGCAAGGTCATCATCGACCTCAAGACCGGTTCGCGGACCCCGACCGATCCCGAGGACCTGCGGTTCTATGCGCTCGTCGAGACGCTGTCAGTCGGCGTGCCGCCGCTCGGCGTGGGCTCGTTCTATGTCGCAGAGGGTCGTATCGAACACGAAACAGTCACCGCCGAGGTGCTCGACAGTGCACTGCGTCGAACGGTTGACGGCATCGGAAGGCTCGTGACGCTTCGATCAGCCGAGCGAGAAGCACGCCGGGTGCCCGGCCCGCCGTGCCGATGGTGCCCGATCTCGGCGGATTGCAGCCCCGGTCAGGAGTGGCTGTCCGACCCTGACGACTGAGCGACACCGTCGCTGCGAGCGGCTCGCAGCCGCGCTGCCATCTCGTCGCGGCCCGCCCGCCATTCCTCCAACGTCAGGCCGAAACGCACGTGGTCTTCCCAGACGCCGGCGATCTGGATGTAGCCCTGCGCGATCCCCTCGGAGCGCAGGCCCAGCTTTTTTACCACCCGCAAGCTGGCGTCGTTGCGGGGCATGATCGAGACCTGCACCCGGTGAAGTCCGGCCTGCTCGAAGGCGAACTCGAAGACGGCCACGAGGCCCTCGGCGACCAGTCCCTTGCCCGCCAGCCGCTCGTCGACCCAGTAGCCGACATGAGCGCTCTGGAACGCTCCCCGTGCCACATGGGAAATGTTGATCTCGCCGCAGAACCAGCCTTCGTGCCACAGGCCGAAGTCGAACGCGGTGCCCAGCGAGCGCTCGCGTTCACGCATGCGGCAACGGTTGGCGAATGCTTGGGGGTCGCACGACGGATCGGACGCGCTCGAGGGTGGGCACGGCTCCCATTTCACCAACCAGTCGCGGCATCGTTCGCGAACCTCACTCCATTGAGCGAAGTCCGACGACACGAGCGGGCGAAGCTCGAGCCGGTCGGTGCGCAGGCAACTCACCCCCCGCACAGTACTGGCGCGCCGTCGGCGCTCACCGAGCGGCATGAGCGCCTCCTGCGGTATCCGTGGGGCGCTGCGGCGTTCGCAGCTCAGCGGCAATGCCATCGAGAAGATCGCGTTCACGCACCAAGCACTCGTCGATCTCCCAGTGGCGCATGATGGCAACCAGGATGCAGCAACCGCCCACGATCACGGGCGCCCGGTCGACGTGCAGGCCCGGATTGTGGACGCGGTCGGCCAGTCGCTCGGTGGCGAGCGTGCGGAACACGTCCTCGGCTGCAGCCCTGGTGAGTACGAACTCGTCGATCATCTCAGGATCGTAGGGATCGAGACCAATCTCTACCGCAGCCACCGTCGTGATAGTGCCGGCAACACCCACGAGCCGTGCCGCCGGAACACCTCGGCCGATGACCGGGTGCTCGCGGTCGATGTCGTCGAGGTGCAGGCGAGCGACCGAGATCGCCGAACTCAGCTCGGAGGGCTGAGGGGGATCGGATGCCAGGAATCTCTCGGTCCACCGCACCGATCCCATGTCGACTGACGTGGCGTCGACCGGGAAGGCGTTCGCGGCGGGCGTGCCGTAGGCGAGCTCAGTAGAGCCGCCGCCGATGTCCAGCACCAGCGCGGGGCCCGCATGGGCGCCAGCGAGGCCCGAGGTGGCTCCGGCGAATCCATATGCCGCCTCGCTGTTGCCGTCCAGCAGCTCAACCTCAGTGCCGAGCGTGCGGCTCGCCTTCTGCAGGAATGCGGCGCCGTTCGCTGCATCGCGTACAGCGCTGGTCGCCACCGCCCGCACTGCGTTCACCTCACGGCGTTCGATGATCTCGCGGTACTCCCCCAGCACGTCGAGCACACGGCCTATGGCGTCGTCCCGCAGCCGACCGCCAGCGTCGACGCCGCGCCCGAGCCCAGTGATCCGCTGCAGCCTCAGACCCAGACCCTCGCCGTCGTCGATGAGCAGCCGTGTGCTGTTCGTACCGCAGTCCACCACCGCCACTGGGCCGGCTGGGTTCTCGGCAGTCACCGAACCAACCCCTCGGGGCCCAGCCGTACAAGCACCCAGTCACCGACGGGGTCGTCGCCGCCCGCCAGCCGGTACGCCAGGTGCGCATGCAGGCACTTCACGCCCTGCGACGTGCCCCCGACACCGCCGCTTGGGCGCGGTCCGCGGTGATCCTGGGGCAATAGCGCATCCCGTTCGGCGGCGTAGCAGCGGTGGGCAGCAGCGAGCGCCGCTGGGTCAACGGCCGCCTCGGCCATCCGGACACCGCCGTCGCCCTCAAGCTGGGACACCCGCCTGCGCAAGTCGGCATCGACCAGCCAGTAGCGGGTCGGCATGGGGCGTCCGTCGTCAAGCAGCGGGGCATTGGCAATCACGACCGGTCGCCCGTCGTCGTGCGCGACGGCCACATCGAAGGTGCACTGGGGCGGGCGGCCGAGCAACTCGGCCACCGCTTCAGATTGAGCGGGCGTCAGAGGTGCGCCGCGAGCGCAACGGACAAGCAACGCCCTGTGGGGAGTCGCGGAGGCGGACCCTCAGCCTTGGCGGCGCTTGCGCCTGCGGCGACGATTGAACAAGAAGAACACCACCACTGCGAGCGGGGCCAGGATGCGCTTGAGCAAGGGCCTGCCCGCTGTCTCGAGCAGGTCAACCGGCTCCGGTTCGGCCATCTCGATCTGGCGCGGGCCCGACTCTGCGGGAGTCTCCGCCGCCTCGCCCGTCGTTTCAGCGTCGTCAGCGGAGGCATCGTCCGCCTCAGCACCGGGGTCATCTTGGTCACCAATCTGGGACAGTTTCTCCTCGAGCGAACTCACGAACTGCCCGATGAGCTTCTCGGTCACATCGGCCATGATCCCGCGGCCGAACTGGGCCACCTTGCCCGTGATCTTGAGATCGGTGGTGATCGACACGACTGTGCCGTCGCCGTCGGGGGTCATTTGGGCGGTCACCTCCGCGGCTGCATTGCCAGCGCCCCGAGAGTCTCGGCCGGTGGCCTCCAGCACGATCCGGTGGTTCGCCTCGTCCAGCTCGACGAAGCGGGCCGAGCCTTTGTACTGCGCGGTGATCGGGCCCACCTTGATCTTCACACCGCCCTTGAACTCATCGCCGTCGATCTCGGTGAGCTGCGCGCCCGGCATGCACGGCGCGATGAACTCGACGTCGGTCAGGGTGTTCCAAGTCTGCTCGACGGGAATGCCGACACGGAATTCACTCTTCAGCTCCATCGGCTCAGATCCTCCACGGTGTCGATGTCGTCGGGTAGCCCTTCGCAGGCTACCGGCACCACGATTTCGGGAAATCGGCGCATCACCGTTCGGGCCCCCTCATCGCCGTCGTGCGGCAGCAACGGCCAGACCTCGCGTGCGAGGCGGACCGGATTGCCTCGACGGCCGTCGTAGGTGGCAACTGCGATCGGCCCAGCGCTGGCCGCCACGGCGCGCCACGCCGCCGAAATCACGAACGGCTGGTCGGCAAGGCCGACCACGACTGCTTCGTGGCCCTGCCGTTCTGCCCAGCCGGCGGCGCACCGTACCGATGATGCAATACCCGACGCCCAGCGCTCGTTGGAGATCAGCGCAATCTTGTGACGTGCATCAGCGAGCGCGCCGGTGAGATCGACGGCGCCGGTCACGACGGCGACGGCGTCCAGCGATGCCTCGAACAGCGATTGGAGCGCTCTGCTCACCACGCTTCGGCCGTCGATCGTCGCAAGCAGCTTGTGCTGAGAGGCGGTGAATCGTGTCCCCGCCCCTGCGGCCAGCAACACCCCCGCAGTACTCACCGGATTCAGCTTTCCCGACGCTGCCTGGCCAGCCGGCTGGATATCGCTAGTACGAGCGCGGCAGGCCCAGCACCTTCGACGACACGAAGTTCAAGACCATCTCCTGGCTGACGGGGGCGATCTTCATAAGCCTCGCCTCGCGCCAGTAGCGCTCCACGTCGTACTCCTTGGCGTAGCCGAAGCCGCCATGTGTCTGCATCGCCCGGTCGGCGCATTCGAATGCTGCCTCCGACGCCAGATACTTGGCCAGGTTGGCCTGCTCGCCGCAGCTGAGTCCGTTGTCGTAGCGCCACGCGGCATCGCGCAGCACCAACTCGGCCGCGTGCAGGCGGGCATGACTGTCGGCCAACGGAAAGGCAATGCCCTGGTTCTGGCCGATCGGCCGTCCGAAGATCACCCGGCTCTTCGCATACTCCGCAGCGCGGCGCAGCGCTACCCGGCCGATCCCCAACGCTTCGGCGGAAATCAGGATGCGCTCGGGATTGAGGCCGTCGAGGATGTAGCGGAAGCCCTCGCCCTCCTCACCGACCCGGCGGCTGACCGGCACCCGCAGCCCGTCGTAGCGGACCTCGCACGAGACAACGGCGTTGCGGCCCACCTTCGGGATCGGCGTGATGTCGACAGCTGGGTCCTGCAGGTCAACGAGCAGCAGGGTCATCCCCTGGGTCGGTCCGTCGCACTCTTCCTTCGGCGTGGTGCGCACCAGCAGCAGGCACACGTCGCAATACGGGGCTTTGGTGGTCCACACCTTGGCGCCGTGGATCACGTACTCGTCACCGTCGCGCACCGCCCGGGTGCGAATCGACGTCGTATCGGTGCCCGCATCGGGCTCGGTCACGCCAAACGCCGCATGGATGGAGCCGTCGGCAACGCCGGGCAGGAACTCCTTGACGAGCGCATCGGAGCCGTACTTGCGCACCGGCTCCATGCCGAAGATGGACAGGTGCAGCGCCGAGCAGCCGTTCATGGCCGCACCGCTGGCGGCCACCTCCTCGAGCACGATCGAGGCCTCGGTGATGCCCTGGCCGCCGCCGCCGAACTCGGTGGGAATCGCGATACCGACCCAGCCTCCTTCGGCTATGGCGTTGTAGAAGTCCCAGGGGAACTCGTGGTTCTCGTCGCGGTCGCGCCAGTACTCGTCGGGGAAGTCGGCGCAGACCCGTCGGACGCCTTCGCGGATCGCCTCGTGGTCCTCGTTCGTTGTGAAGTCCATCGCGCCGAAGCTACCCGTCATCGCGACGCGCTTCGGAGGAAACCGCGATGAAGCGACCAGGCGCGGTCGTCACCCGGCTGAAAGTGACATCAGGGACCGAGGTTCGGTTCTCCAGAGTCCCATGGCAGCGCAGAGCGTCGACAGGGACTGTCGACTTCTTAGTGGGGAGGGGATTCGTCCGTCGTATCGAGCAATATGACGCTAGCTGGCAGGAATCGCCACTGGACTAGTGTCCTGAGTGGGGAATTTGTTGCATATATGCGGCCATGGTGTCGAAGATCTCGTCGGCGGTCTTGTGCCACACGAACGGTTTCGGGTTGTCGTTCCAGTTGTCGGTCCAGTGGTTGATGGAGTCCTTGAGTTCTGTGACGGAGCGGTGGGTTGAGCGGCGGAGCCACTTGGTGGTGAGCTCTGAGAACCAGCGCTCGACGAGGTTCATCCAGGAGCTGTAGGTGGGGGTGAAGTGGAGCTTGAAGCGGGGGTGGCGCAGCAGCCAGCGCTTGATCGTGGGGGTCTTGTGGGTGGAGACGTTGTCGAGCACGATGTGCACGTCGAGCCCGTCGGGGACCTGCTTGTCGATGAGGTTCAAGAACGAGCGGAACTCCTCGCTGCGGTGCCGGGCTGTCATGGAGGTGATGACCTTGCCCGAGGCGGCGTCGAGGGCTGCGAACAGGTCGGTGGTGCCGTGGCGGCGGTAGTCGTGGGTGCGCCGCTGGGGCGTGCCGGGCATGAGCGGCAGGATCGGCGCGGTGCGGTCGAGCGCCTGGATCTGGGTCTTCTCGTCCACGCACAGCACCACCGCCGCCTCGGGCGGGTTCAGGTACAGCCCGGCGACGTCGCGGACCTTGTCCACGAACTGCGGGTCGGGGGACACCTTGTACTCGTCGATGAGGTGGGGCTTGAGGCCGAACGCGCGCCATATCTGGCTGACCGCGGTCTGCGACACCCCTGCTGCTGTGGCCATCGACCGCGTCGACCAGTGCGTCGCGTCCGCCGGGACGGTCTCGAGGGTGCGCACGAGCACGTCCTCGATCACCGCGTCGGTGATCTTGCGCGGCGGGCCCGGCCGCGGGTCGTCGGCCAGCCCGTCCAGGCGGCGCTGCGCGAACCGCTTGCGCCACTTCGACACCGTCGCCGGATGACAGCCCAGCTCCGCGGCGAGGTCGTTGTTCGCCCGCCCCGACGCGGCGCCCAGCACGATCCTGCACCGCAAAGCCAGCGCCTGGGACGACTTGGGCCGTCGCGCCCACCGCTCCAGCGTCTCTCGCTCCGCGTCGTCCAGCTCCACCGGCACCGCCGGCCGTCCCCGTCGAGCACCCATAACAGCCTCCGATCCACGCCGAAGACCCCATGATGGCGCACCCAACACAAAAACGCGACTAACTCAACACTCAGGACACTAGGCACTTGCCCGGTAAGGCACGTCAAGCTCGACATCGTGCGAGAGCGGCTTGCCATCGCCCGTGTACGCCTGAACCTGGCGGGCCGCTTGGCCGTCTTCGGGCATCACGCATTCGGTTGCAGCCGGGAGCAACAGCGACACATCGGCAGCAGTGGGCTTGATGTGGATCTCCCACAGGTCGTTGCGCTTGTCGACGCGCTTGAACTTGTGAGCCTTTCCGTTGGTGACTTCCAGCAAGTCGTCACGCAGCGTGCGATAGCTCACCTTGAGCGGCTCACTGAAGAGGATGCGAACCGTGAACTTTCTAACGCCGGAGTGCGATTCGGGCAGGGAACCTTCAACGAATTCGGCAGTCAGGGGGGGTTCCGACGATTCCTCCTCGTCCTTTGTTTGCGTCTCACCGCCCTCGCCAACGTTCTTCGTGTCGGTGACGACGGTCTCAGTGCCCGAGTCCATAGTGACCTGCCGATCCGACTGCACCTCATCCTCGCTCGAAGATGGCGAGCACTGCGCGGGGGCCGCCGCAGTCTGGCTTCCAGCGCTGGCGCTCGGTGTGCCGAGGGATGCCTGGTTCAGATGGAACGGAGTGCTGAGATCGCCCCACGAAGTCTGCGCCCGCGCCACCACCTTGTACGAGACATCATTCGACAGACCAGAAATCACATGTTCCAAGTCCTCGGGCCCGTCCTCGCCGTCGCGGGGGTCGACGCTCGGGATGAACTCGCTCCTGGTCCATCTCGACAGGAGAAACTGGCTGTACGCCGTGGACTCGATCCATTAGATGTAATAGCCGGTGTAGTCGATGTCGGCGGCGTCCGAGAACTGCGGCCAAGTCACCTTCAGACTGCCGTCGCCAACCGTCACTGTCGGCCTGTGGATCGGTTGGGGGCGGCTCCGGGAGCGTTCCGTGAGCGAATCACTCCACGGGCCGAATCCCTGCTCGTTGCCCACACGCACTTGGATCACGTACCGGACATCGCGCTCCAAGCCGTTGATTTCGTGGTACCAACTGGCGTCGGCCGTCTCGACCGTCCACTGTTCGTCGGACTTGTCCTCTGCGTTCTCGCGGATATAGCGAACCTCAGCACGGTCCGACTCGACATCGTCAGAATCGCTCACCCATGTGAGCCACATCCAAGTAGGACCCCACATGTACAAGCAGCAAACAGGCGCCTTCATGACCGCAGGAATCTCGCCGCCATCGGATTGCGCGTGAGCCTGCGTCGGAATCGCTGCGATGAGCACCGCTGCACACAACGCCGCAACAATCCGCGACCTTGATGCATGGAGGAATCTGTACATGAGCACTTGCCTTCCGAGCCGTGGGCACTTCACCCTGGCGCCCAGCCAGCACGTCATATTCAATTCACTCATGTAGCAATGCATCTAATACAGATGCATTGCGCCAGCTCAGTGGATGCGGCCTTCGCCGTCTTTGAGGCGGGGGGCCTGGTGGCCGGTTCGGGAGGCGATGATCTCGGCCACGATGGACACGGCGGTTTCTTCTGGAGTGCGGCCGCCGATGTCAATGCCTATGGGGGCGGCGACGCTGGCGAGTTCTTCGTCGGTGACACCGGCTTCGCGTAGGCGCTCGGATCGTTTCTCGTGTGTTGTGCGCGAACCCATGGCGCCCAGATAGCCGACGCGTGTGGGCAGGGCGCCGACGATGGCAGGCACGTCGAACTTGTGGTCGTGGGTGAGCACGCACACGGCGTCTCTGGGGCCCAGGTCGTCGCCGATCCGGTCGAGCAAGCGGTTGGGCCAGTCCACGACCACCTCGTCAGCCATCGGGAATCGTCGCCTGGTAGCGAAGACCTCCCGTGCATCGCAAACCGTGACGCGGTAGCCGAGCAGCTTGGCCTGGGAGGCGAGAGCGCGGGTGAAATCCACCGCTCCGAAGATCACCATGTGGGGGCGGCGGGCGTGACACTCCACGAACACGCTGAGGTCCATCTGGCGGGCCTCGCCGTGCTGGCCGTAGTGGCGTACCTCGCTGATGCCCGCATCCAGCATCCCGAGCGCGTCGCGCTCGACGACCCGGTCGAGATCGGCGTCACCCAGGCTGCCGAGTGTCGGCGTGTCGGGTCGCACGAGGAGCTTCGCTCCGGCATCGGGGCCTTCGATGATCGTCGCCAGCGCAACAGGTTCCTCGGCCCGGATGGCATCCCGGAACACCTCGTAGATGCTGGCCCCCTCGGTGTTCGACGCGGCGCTCACCAGTCGAGTTCCTCCACGAACAGGTGGATCGTGCCTCCGCAGGTCAGACCAACGGCGAAGGCCTCGTCGTCGCTGTAGCCGAACGTGGTGATGCCGGCACCGCGGCTGCCGCCCAGCAACGCCAGTGCCTCACCCACCACGGCACCTTCGACGCAGCCGCCCGAGACAGAGCCCGCCACTTCACCCTCTTCGTTCACGGCCATCGCGGCGCCGGGGTCTCGTGGTCCCGAGCCTTCGATGTCCACCACCCGAGCAACTGCCACGCGTTGGCCCGCGGCCCGCCACCGGTCGATGTCATCCAGGATCTCGTCCATTTGTCCAGTCTCTCTTTCTTGGCAGGTTGTGCGTCGGGTGCCCTCAGAGCTAGCGCTCTCAGGCGGCGATGGCGGCAGCAAGGTGCTCCAGCGAATCGAAGGAGTGGCCTTCGATGAATTCGTCAACGTGCGGCAAGGCCGCGGCCATTCCACGGGCCAGAGGCGCGTAGCCCGGAGTGTGCTTGAGCGGGTTAACCCACACCAGACGGTGGGTCACCAAGTGCAGGCGCGCCATCTGCTCGGCCAGCTCGTCCGGAGTGCCGCGGTCCCAACCGTCAGAGCAGATCACCACGATGGCGCCGCGGGCGTGGCCCCGCACCCCCCAACGGTCGTTGAACTCATGCAAGGTGGCGCCGAGGCGAGTGCCGCCCGACCAGTCCTGAACTGAGTCGGATGCGGCGCGCAGTCCTGCGTCGGGATCGCGGGACGATAGCTCACGGGTGACGCGGGTGAGTCGGGTGCCGATCGTGAACGCCTCCACCCGGGTGCGTCCCACCACAGCGGCGTGTGCGAATCGCACGAGTGCGCGGGCGTAAGGCTCCATGGAACCCGACACGTCGAGCAGCAGCACGACCCGCCGCGGCTTGCGGTTCCCCGTGAGGAACTCGCGCTGGATTGCCTCGCCTCCGGTGCGCAAGGCACGGCGAATGGTGCGACGCAGGTCAGGCCGACGGGTGAACCGCTTGGCCCTCACCGCCCGGCGCGAGCGGCGAGTCACGGCATGGAATCGAAGCTCGCTCATCAACGAATGGAGCTCTGTCAGCTCGGCGTCGCTGCAATCGGCGAAGTCCTTGTGACGCAGAGTCTCGACATCGCTGTAACGAACGCGCAGCGTGGGTCCGGTCTCGGGCTCGTCACCCTCAGCCGTCGGCGGAGCGTCGCCGTCGTCGGTGTCAGTGGCGAGCGTTACCGAGATCGGCGGCAGCTCCACAACGATCCCGCTGGGTTCGCGGCCTTCCCAGAACACTGCGAAAGCACGGTCATAGACGCCGATGTCGGCCGGGCTGCCCACCAACGTGGCCCTGCCCGCCCAGTACACGTCGTCGCGGCCGGAAACCCCCAGCAGCCGCAGCGCCTCGGTGAACGCCATTACTCGGCGGATGGTGACGACAAGCCCCGCTCCGCGCAAGATCGACGAGAACGCCGAAGCCAAGAACTCGGGCTCGTTGACGTGACCGTCGGTCGCCGACTGCTCGGCACCCAGGTCAGTGCCGGTGGCGCCCATGGCCTCCCCGCAGTCCAGGCCGCTCAGGCCTCGGCCACGGCGGCCATGATCATCTCCATGCCCACTGAGGTGACCCGCTGCTGGTCCTCGCGGTACTTCAGCACGGTGCCCAAGGTGGCCTCCAGCATGGGACTGTCCAATTCGGCAGCACCGAGACGCCCAAGAGCGGTGGCCCAGTCGATGGTCTCGGCTACGCCGGGCGGTTTGTAGAGCCGCATTTCCCGCATGGCGGACACGGCCGAGGCAACCTGCCGGGCAAGGGTGCCGTCCACGTCGGGCAGCTTCAGCTTCACGATCTCGACTTCCCGCTCCACCGAGGGATGCGAGACCCAGTGGTACAAGCAGCGTCGCTTGAGGGCGTCGTGCACATCGCGGGTCCGGTTGGATGTGACCACCACGAACGGCGGTCGGGCGGCCGTGATCGTGCCCAACTCGGGCACGGTGACGGTGAAGTCGGAGAGCACTTCCAGCAGGAATGCTTCGAACTCGTCGTCGGCGCGGTCCACCTCGTCGATCAGCAACACCGCCGGCGTGGCGTTGTCGTGGTCGATGGCCTGCAGCAGCGGGCGGCGGATCAGGAACCGCTCGGAGTACAGCTCGTCCTCGATGGCCTCGGCATCGGCAGCGGCACGTCCTGCTGCTTCCGCAGTGCGCAGGTGCAGCAGCTGGCGCGTGTAGTCCCATTCGTAAAGCGCTTGCGCCGCATCGATGCCCTCGTAGCACTGAAGGCGGATGAAATCTCCACCGGTCCACGCTGCGAGCACCTTGGCCAGCTCGGTCTTGCCAACGCCAGCGTCGCCTTCGAGGAACAGCGGGCGACTCATGGTGACCGACAGGTACACCACCGTGGAGAGTCCCTCGTCAGGCAGGTAACCGTGCCGAGACAGGGCCGCCGAGACCTCAGCAGGAGTACCGGGCGCCTTGAACACAGCGGCCAAGGCTACGGCCTTGCGCTTACGCGGATGCAGTTCGGGCCGAACGCCCCCAACCCAGTTGGGCCTGGCTGGCCGCTCTCCCAGACTCTGCGCAAGAATGCCGCCTCAGGCGGCAAATCTGCACACAGAAGCGTGAGTTCTCCTCGGTGCATAAGCAATTCGCATATTTCATGCTGTTTCAATAGTTTCCAGTCGGCGTGTGCTCTGCAGCTGCCGAACCAGAGCCATCCGGCAACGGGCCGGTCGTGGACGAGGCGCGTCTTGAAGCCCACATGCGGCGACAGTACGGACTCGTCTCGCGCACCCAGTCCCTGGCAGCCGGAATGACCCGGCATCGCATACAGCACCGAGTGAGCACCGGGCGCTGGCGGCGTGTCGGACCCGGCGTGTACCAGCACTCGGCCCTGCCCGTCACTCCACATTCGAAGCTGCTGGCCGCATGCATCGCCTACGACGGCTTGGCAAGCCACCGATCCGCAGCGGCGCTGCACCGCATCGACGGCTTCGAGTTGGGGCGTCCCGAACTGGTCGTCAGCAAGGAGCGTGCGAGGTCCGCCGTCGGGGTCATCCTGCATCGCTCCGGACAGATGGACCTGGCCCAGCCGACCTGGCTCGACAGCATCCCCTGCACGGGACTGGCCCGCACTCTGCTCGACCTCGCCGCAGTCGTGAGCCGCAACCGACTCGAGCGGGCGATTGACGCTGCGATGCGCGACCGACGCCTGCGGTACGACGATCTCTCCGAGGTGCTCGCGACCCACACCGGCACGGGCAGGCGTGGCCGGGGCCCGCTCGGCGCGGTGCTCGCCGAGCGATGTGCCGACGTTCCCGTGCCGCTGAGCGACTGGAGTCGTTGGGTATGCGAATTGCTGTGTGAGTCCGGTCTTCCGAGGCCAGCGTTGGAGCATCGGGTGCACGAGGCCGACGGTCGCTTTCTGGCTCAGGTAGATCTGGCGTACCCCTCTCGCCAACTGGCCATCGAGCTTGACAGCATCCGCTGGCACCACAACCGCGAATCCTTTGTGAATGACCGGCGCCGCCGCAACCGGCTGCTAGCAGCCGGTTGGGATGTGCTCTCCTTCACCTGGGACGACTACTCCGAGCAGCCCACCGAGCTGTGCGCTGTTGTTGCCAAGGCCCTCGGTGATATGGCGTCTCGCTGAGTATCACGTAGGCAGTCCACGAGAACGCACCTACAGGCACGTCTCATCGGACTTTGCGCAGAAATGCCGCCTTGGGCGGCAATTTTGCGCAACGAACCGGTGCTCGACGACACCGGGACGGACCCACCGCCCAACGCAGACGATCCCGGCCCGGCTACGACCTAGCGCTTACGCGGATGCGTTGGCCTCCAGCCGGCAGAAGCACGAGGCAGTGATCGGGACGTCGGCGCGTGCGACCGCCAAATCGAGGCGCTGGCGGATGAGGGGCGCCTCGACGGTGTCCCCTCGCCGGACGAGGCACTCGTGCAGCCCATGCAGGCTCCAGACGTTGTCGGGATGCTGGCAGGGTCGACGCAGCTGGCCATCCAGGCCCAGGTCGGCTCGGTAGAGGACTTCGGCCTCGTCGAAGTGGCCCTGTTCTGCCAGCAGCGCGCCCAGCGCGTGACGCGTCGGCTGCATCCAGCCCCAGGGCTCGTCGTAGGGCAAGTTGTCGTCGAGCGCGACCGCCCGGCGGAGATGGGAGAAGGCGACGTCGAAGTTGCCGCGCCGGTACTCCACCTCGCCGTCCAGCATCGCCCCTGCGACGGCCAGGATGTCCAGGCCGGTGTTGTTGAACAGCGTCCGGCTCGGCAGCACCTGGGCCTTGGCGGCCAAGAAAGCCTCACGTTCGGCCAGCGCGTTGTCGACCCGGTTCGTCGAGGCATACGCCACCGTCCGTGCGTAGCGCATCATCGCCGTGGTGACGCAGTAGAACTGCTGGTCAAAGGGCAGGTGTTGGGCGAGGATCTGCTGCCACTTGCCGAAGCGCACCAGGACGTGCTGCTTGATCGCCACGAATCCCTCCAGCCAGTCGGCCATCGGCGGCGAGCCAGTACGCAGCAACTCCTCAGGCAGCGTGCGGTTCATCTCTTCAGCCGCTTGGAGTGCCGGGCCGAACTGGCCGGCGAGCATCGCCCCGTACACCTTGAAGTGATAGTCGTGGCAGCGGTAGGCCGAATAGAAGTTCATCGGACCCTTCAGGTCCAAGTACTTCCGATCGGCGACGATTGCCGCTGAATTGCGCTCCACGACATTGTGGTAGTGGCCGCACAGCACGTCGATATGGGTCGGCATGTGGACCAGGTGTCCTGCGTCAGGCGCAAGATCGACGAGCCGGTCGCCGGCTGACAGCGCCCGCTCGGGATGGGGCGACATCTCCATGAGGTGGATGTACATGTGCAGCAGACCCAGATGGCTGTTGGCACCGGAGGCATCGAGCGTCTCGAAGGCAGACTCCAGCACTTCGACCGCTTCGAGGGTTCCCGCGCCGTCGGCTGGCTCGCCGGTAGCCAGGTCCCACAGCCCCCACGGGGTCCGGTTCATGATCGCCTCGGCGAACAGGGCGCAGATATCGAGGTGATCGCTGTGGGCCCGGTAAACCTCGCGCATCGCCTCCGCGTAGGCGTCATTCCATCGCCCAAAGTCGTCCTCGTCCGGTACTTGGGGATTCGATGGATAGCGGTGCGTCAGTGCACCGATCAGCGCTCGTTCGAGATCGCTGGTGCCTGCTGATGCATCGTCAGCTGCCACCACCTCAACTCGAGCACGTTCCAACGAGGTGCGCAGATCGTCCTCGTCGAAGTCTTCCCACGGTTTGTTGTAGTTCGGCCCGATGGCATACGCGATGCCCCAGCGGGCCATTGCGAAGCCGGGATCGTGCAACAGAGCACGCTCGAAGCAGGCGATCGCCTCTTCATGATGGAAGCCGTAGCACCACGCCATGCCTCGGTCGAACCAGAGCTGGGCTTCGGCATCCCGTGTTGTCACCGGCCACTGGTACGAGCCCAGATCGAAGTACGCCATTCTTGTTTCTCAAGCCCTCCCGCTCGTATGGACAGTATTCCTCACGAAACCTGACAAAGCCATGACCACTGCTCATCTGCTATATCCGACTGCGCTCAGGATCCGACGGCTCCTACGAGGTCGATGATTCCGATTGACGGGCGGACGCCGAATCGGAGCTGTGGGGCATTGCCACGCTCGCGGCCGACGCCGGTTGACACATAGATCGGTGTTCCGTCCAGCTCATGCAACCCGCCTGCGGCGACGTGCCTCGGCACGCTCGACAACGTCAATGGCGGGCCGATGAGCGGGAACGAAACCTGCCCGCCGTGGGTATGGCCGGCAATGAGAAGATTGGCCGGCCGTGCGTGCAGCAACTCGATTGCGTCTGGCTTGTGGGCGAGCAGTATCCGAACGTCGGCATGCTCATCGCCCGAGAGTCGTTCAGCCATCCGCCGCGCCGACGCCTCGTCGCCGAAGAGCGTCGTCCCTCCGATGCTCAGCGTGATGCCATTGAGCTCGAACGTGTCGACCTCGTTGTCGAGCACTCTGGCGCCGGTGCCAGCGGTGATCTGCCGGAGGCCCGCAACGGTGTCGGTGTTGCCGCTCACCAAGAAAACCAATGGCACGTCGTCGAGAATCCGCCGGATCACTTGCGTGAATTGCGGCGCTCGCTCGTCGAAGAGGTCGTCGTCGAACTGGTACAGATCTCCAGGCATCACGACGATGTCAGGTGCGAATCCAAGCAAGCGGTCGACGGCCTCGTTCTCGTAGTTGCCGACCGCTGTCGTCTGCAGATCAGCGAGCACCCCGATCCGGATCCGCTCGTCGACGCCATCGACCGCGAGCTCCGCAGTGTCCACCCGTAGCCAGAAGGGCTCGACATAGGTCGCATAGACGCCGACCGGGATTGCGACAAGGGCGATCACGCAGACAGCGGTGATGGCTTGCGGGCGCGTGCGGGCAGCCAGCAGCGCGATGCCACCGGCGATCGGCGCACCCATCGCCCCTACGACATAGGTGACATGCACAAGCGTGAACCCGTCCAGTCCGGTAATGAACAACGCTCCGCCGCTCAAGATGACCGTGCCCACGAATCCAACGGTCACCGCGCGGGCAACGACCTGGCCGCTGCGGAGTCCTGTGCGGATCCACTTCACCCCGAGGTTCCCCGAAACGATCCCCACGACGACTGCGGCGACGATGGAGTAGTAGTTCAAGAACATCGGCAACAGACCCTCGCATCCCGAGGGTGCCACAGACCTGTCGAGCCGTTCGGTCGGAAGGGCACCGGTGCAGCTGCGCTGTGCGTTGAGTGCGACCTCAGCTGGTGCCGATGGTGAGCAGGTTCTCGACAGGCTGGTAGAGCTCTTCGAGGTAGGCGGTGTCGTCGGAGCTGAGCTCGATCATCGTGGCCTCGACGAGTTGGTCAAGCTGACTGATCTTCGATACGCCAACGACAGGGGCAGTGATCTCGGGCTTGTTCACCAACCACGCCAGCGCCACTTGGGCGGGGCGCACATCGAGCCGCTTGGCCACCTCGGACACCCGGGCGGCGATGTCGAAGTCCCGCTCGCCCCGGTACAGGCTCTCGGTACGAGCACGATCCTGACCCTGGGACCTGTCGGTGGTGCCGGCCTCAAGACCACCTTGGTATGACCCCGCCAAAATGCCCCGCGCCAGCGGCGACCACGGAGTGAGCGCCACGCCGGTGCGGGCGCAGTAGGGGTTCATCTCGCGCTCTTCCTCGCGGTAGATGAGGTTGTAGTGGTTCTGCATCGACACGAACTTCGTCCAGCCACCCATCTCCGCGGTGAGCTGCAACTCCGCGAACTGCCACGCGAACATCGATGACCCGCCGAGGTACAGCGCCTTGCCCGCCTTGACCACGTCGTGCAGCGCCTCAAGCGACTCAGTGATCGGCGTCTCGACGCTGCCGGGGATGCCATGAGGATGGCGGTGAATGACCAGCTGATCCACGTAGTCGACACCGAGGCGGCGCAGCGAGTTGTCGACGCCTTCGATGATGTGCTTTCGATTCAGGCCGCCCTCGTTGGCGTTGCGCCCCATCGGCATGGAGACCTTGGTGGTCAGGACGTACTTCTCACGCGCAAGCAGCTCCCGCAGCAGCTGGCCCACGACCTCCTCAGATGCGCCCACCCCGTAGATGTCCGCGCAGTCGAAGTAGTAGAGACCGCGCTCGATGGCGGCTTCGAAGATCGGACGGGCTTGGTCGACGTCGAGCGTCCAGTCGCCTTGGTGGCCCCGCCCGGGGATCCCGAAATTCATGGTCCCCAGACACAGTTCGGAGACCCGCAGGCCGCAGTTGGACCCGAGCTGGATTGACTTCAGTCGCGACATGGTCACGAAACGTATTCGACGGCGGCACTCACCCGTCGGGTCGCCGCCACTGGAAACTGGGAACCGGCGCTACGCAGCCTCTGGCGCACCAGAGGCGAGGGCGCGCCAGAGCGAGCGGTACGTCGGCCACGAAGCCTCGGCGGGCACGTAACCGTCCTCGATGAGCGCCCTGTTCAGACGCTTCAGATTGCGAGCCGGCACGCCCGAATCGACGTGATGCGCCAGGTGGTAGCCGACGTGGAAGGGCACGAACAGCACCCGGGCCAGCCAGCTCTGGCGGATGTGGTGCGTCGTATTGCGCCGGTCGGGAGTCCGGGTCATGCCGCCGTGCTCGGCGATGGCCCGCAGGCGGTTGATGATCTGGTACCAGGTAAAGAACGGCACCACCCACAAGAACAGGTACAGCCATGGGTGACCCGACAGCCAGAACGCAGCGAACACGATGGCCTGCCCCGCGAAGAACCGCAGGCTCAGCGGCAGGAACTTGAGCTTGGCCAAGCCGGTGAACCGGGGCTTGACGATGCGCCACGCGGACACGCCCACCACATCCCTCATGAACTTGCGGCGAAGCGACGGCCACGGAATCGGGTAGAACGAATACAGCAGGAAATCCGGCTCGCGGGGGCCGAATTCGTCCCGGTGGTGGTTGGCATGGCCCCGGCGGTAGTGGTGCGCGCCGGTGCCGAACGGGAACCAGCCCACCAGGTTGATGCCGATCCGGTCGTTCAGCCAACGATTCGAGAACAGCAGCCGGTGGGATGCCTCGTGGTGGAGGACGAACATCCGCAATTGCAGCGTGCCGATGATCGGCACCGCAGCAACGATGGCCAGCGGATGATCGATGGCGATGACCGCTGTGGTGACCGCGATGGGCGCAGCCAAGGTCGCGATGACTTCGACCGCATTGATGGCATTGGGAATGCGGCGCAGCTGAGCCCGGAACGCGGGCTTGGGACGGCCGTCGGGACGCAGACGCTCCGAGCCCTCGAATGCGGGCAGATCGGATCGCGCCATGCCGCCGGTCATCTTCGCCACGAGCTCGTCGTGAGTCGGCGGTGCGGCGGTCGAGCTCACGGTTCGATGCTACGGCGCTCGCGCAGTGACGGCGGTGCGTGGCGACACCGGGCTGGCAGGGCTGGCCGGGCACGCCGGCCGTTGGCTACGGTTCCGGGCGACCACAGATGGGCTGATGAGAATCAGCTGACCAAAACAGGGGAATCGGCGATGGACTTGGGAATATCAGGACGTACTGCGGCGGTGGCTGCAGGATCAGCAGGACTGGGGCTCGGATCGGCAAAGGCGCTCGCAGCCGAAGGCGTACGCGTGGCCATCTGCGGCCGCGATGCGGAGCGCTTGGCTGCCGCGGTGGCGCAGATCGACGGCGAGGTAGTTTCCATCACCGCCGACTTGGGCAACCCCAACGAGGGTCGCAGCTTCGTCGAGCAAGCCATCGAGAGCCTGGGCTCGGTGGACATCCTGGTGACCAACGCCGGCGGTCCGCCACCGGGCATGTTCACGAACACCGAGATCGACTCGTACCAGATGGCCTTCGACATGAACTGCAAGGCCATGATCGAGATGTGCCGGGTCGCCATCCCTGCGATGCGCGAGCGGGGCTGGGGCCGCGTGTGCGCCATCACCAGCGTCGGCGTCAAGCAGCCGATCCCGTTCCTGCTCGCCAGCTCGGTTGCACGGGCGGGGCTGACCAGCTTCCTCAAGATCACGGCCCGAGAGGTGGCAGCCGACGGCGTGACGGTGAACTCCGCTCAGCCGGGTACCCATTGGACCGACCGCGTGTCCAAGATGATGAACCAGGAAGACGCAGGCAAGAGCAACCCGATGGGTGTGTGCGGCGACTCCGACGACTTCGGCGCCGCAGTGGCATTCTTGTGCAGCGAGCAAGCCAAGTTCGTCACAGGCACTGGCCTGCTCATCGACGGTGGCCAAGCCACCGGGCTGCTGGACTGAGCTCGAAGCGCTAAGTGCCTCAGCGGATAGGCGGCGATGTCCGGCAGCCCCGACGGGCCTGGACTTTGCGCAGAAATGCCGCCACAGACGGCAAAATTGCACAAAGAAAGCGTGACAGCAACTTTCCGAGACGTCACCTATCCGCGCGGCCTCTAAGAAACGCCGGCAGCCTCGAGCGCCCGCCGGGTGAGTACCCGGGCGAGGTGGTTGCGGTAATCCGGAGTGGCGTTCAGGTCGGTGGGAGCGTCGGTGCCCTCGGCGGCCTGCTCGGCAGCTTCCGCCGCCGATGCCCCGCCTGCCAACGCCGCCTCGACCGAAGCAGCTCGAATCGGCACCGAGCCCATGTTCACGAGCGCCACGTTGGTCCCGCCGTTGACGGTCACCGCAGCTGCGCCGACGATCGCCCAGTCCTGGGCCCGCCGGTTGAACTTCTGGTAGTTCCAGCCGTCGCCGGGCGCCTTGGGAACCCGGATCTCGGTCAGCATCTCGTCGTCCGCCAGCGCTGAGGTGAAATAGCCGGTGAAGAAGTCGCCAGCGGCGATCTCACGGCTGCCGCTGGGACCTTGGGCGACGAGGGTGCCGCCCAGTGCCAGCACCGCCGCCGGCAGGTCGGATGCGGGATCGGAGTGGGCAAGCGAGCCGCCGATGGTCCCACGGTGGCGAACCTGCGGATCGCCGACCTCGCCAGCCACATGGCCCAGCAGCGGGCACTCAGCAGCCAGCAGATCGCTGGTCTCCAGCGCCCGGTGACGGGTCAGCGCGCCGATGCCGATGTGGTCGCCGTGGTCGGTGATGAAACTGAGGTCGGTCACGCGGCCGATGTCGACGAGCACGCTCGGCACCGCCAGGCGCAGCTTCATCATCGGCAGCAGGGAATGACCGCCAGCCAGCAGTTTGGCCTCGTCGCCGTGCTCACCGAGCAGTGCGATGGCCTCGTCGGCAGAACCAGCTCGTACGTAGTCGAATGCTGCAGGAATCATTGCTGCGCTCCCCTCAGGCTGACGTCTCGCCGGCCGCGCAGGCCAGCACCGACTTGACGATGTTGTGGTACCCCGTGCAGCGGCACAGGTTCCCTTCCAGGCCTAGGCGCACCTCTCGCTCGGTCGGGTCGGGATTCTCCTCAAGCAGCGATACCGACGCCATGACCATGCCTGGAGTGCAGTAACCGCACTGCAGTCCGTGGTTCTGGCGGAAGGCCTCCTGCATCGGGTGCAGCTCGTCCTCCGACGGCGCCAATCCCTCGATGGTCAAGATCTCCTCGCCGTCGGCCTGCACCGCCAGCATTGTGCACGACTTCACCGATTCGCCGTTCACGTGCACGGTGCAGGCTCCACACGAGGACGTATCACAGCCCACGTTCGTGCCGGTCAGCCGCAGGTCGTCCCGCAGCCAGTACACGAGCAGCGTGCGCGGCTCGACGTCGCCGGTGCGAGTCTCGCCGTTCACAGTGACGCTGATCTCCACAATGACCCCTCTTCTCGCCGGCCACCAGGCCGAGTGTTTGGTTCCGTGGCCGTCAGGCCGGGCGTGTGTCTGCACGGCCCGCCGGGCCGAGCGGCCACCATCATGCATCATGCAGCGACCACGCGCAGACAAGGGGACAAGCGGCACTGAACCGCAGCAGTAGTTTGACGATGTGGCCGGCGAGGAGGCCGTTGCGGGTACTGGCGACCAGTCGGAATGCGCGGGCGAACCTGCGCCGCCGGACACTCGGGACTTGATCCTGCAGCGGGCACGCGACCTGTTCGCCCGGCAGGGCTACCGGGGCACTTCGGTCCGGCAACTCACCTCGGGCCTCAGCCTGACGCCGGCTGCGCTCTACTACCACTTCACCGGCAAGGAAGACGTGCTCGCCGGGGTTCTGGCCTCGATGGAGCGCGACGGTGAAACGATCATCGCCCGGATGGCCGAGCTCGAGCGAACACCCGTGGCCCTGCGAGAGGTGCTCGACCGCTTCTTCGACCTGCTGGCCCGCGACATCGTGGCGTTCCGACTCGTCGCCGATGACGTCGACGTTCAGCAGAGCACTGTCGGTCAGCGCCTACGGGCGCAAGCCGGAGATCTCTTTGCCTGGCTCACAGGACCGTCACCCGAAGTCGAGGATCGCATCCGTGCTGCGGGCGCCGTCGGCACGGTCCGTCTGTCGCTTGAGCAAAGCGGCGTGGATCCCGATGTTCACCGTGATGCGATTGTTGGACGCGCCCTGCGCATCATGACCGACTAGCTGTGACAACTCGCCCTCTCAGTGGCTTGTTCTGGTGCCAACGAACGGATTCAGTTGCCGAGCAGGTGCGCCACGCCGCGCAGCGGCCACGCTGGCGGCAGCTTGACCACATCGGCGGGATCCACGTTCAGGCGGTACAGCGTGTCGCCGTCGCGCACCAGCGAGAGCTGCTCGCGGGCGATCCGCTCCACGACCACTGGATCCTTGGCCTCGGCCACCTGCTCGGCTAGGTGAGCGGTCTCCACCTGCAGCCGTGCCAGCGTGTCGGAAGCATGGTCGATGTTGCGCCGCTGGCTCGTCAGCGATGGCCAGGGAAACAGCAGCACTGCGAGCAGGCCGGCTGCGCTCACCACGATCACAAGACCGACAAGCACCGCCATCACCCGGGGTCGCCCCTCCCGGCGGCGGAGCTGCGTCGGCGCGTTCATGGGCTTCGGGCCAGTGAGCCGCCACCTCGATAGGCAGCAGCCTCGCCGAGCTCTTCCTCGATGCGGAGCAATTGGTTGTACTTCGCGACCCGATCCGAGCGTGCCGGCGCGCCCGTCTTGATCTGCCCGCAGTTGGTGGCGACAGCCAGGTCGGCGATGGTGGTGTCCTCGCTCTCGCCTGAACGGTGCGACATCACCGCGGTGTATCCGGCCTGCCCGGCGAGCTCGACGGTGTCGAGCGTCTCCGTCAGCGTGCCGATCTGATTGACCTTGACCAGCACGCTGTTGGCGACCCCCGCAGCGATGCCGCGTCCCAGCCGCTCGATATTGGTGACGAACAGGTCGTCGCCGACCAGCTGTACCCGATCGCCGAGCAGGTCGCCGAGTCTCGACCAACCGTCCCAGTCGTCCTCGGCCATGCCGTCCTCCACTGAGCAGATCGGGTATCGCCCGCACAGTTCGGCCAAGTAGCTCGCAAAGCCCACGGCGTCAAGCTGGCGACCCTCGCTGGCAAGGGAGTAGGTGCCGTCGGTGAAGAACTCGGTGGATGCCACGTCAAGCGCGAGCGCCATGTCAGCGCCGGGCTCAAAGCCAGCTTCGCCGATCGCCTCGACCAACAGCTGGAGCGCAGCCTCGTTGGACTCCAGGTCAGGAGCGAACCCGCCTTCGTCGCCGACCGCTGTCGACAGGCCCCGGGTTCGCAGCACGCTCCGCAGTGCGTGGTAGGTCTCGGTGCCCCACCTCAGAGCCTCCGAGAATGACGCCGCTCCCACCGGGACGATCATGAACTCCTGCAGGTCCACGTTGTTGTCGGCGTGGGATCCCCCATTGATGACATTCATCATCGGCGTGGGAAGCACATGTGCATTGGCGCCACCGACGTGGCGGTACAGCGGCACGCCCAGCGTTGCCGCCGCAGCGTGGGATGTCGCCAGCGAGGCGGCCAGCACTGCATTCGCCCCGAGCCGGCCCTTGTTCATCGTGGCGTCGAGCTCGATGAGCATGCGGTCGACAAGGCGCTGATCGGCAGAGTCGAATCCGACGAGCGCGCCGGCGATCTCGCCGTTCACGTGCCCGACCGCGACGGCGACACCTTTGCCGCCGTACCGGTCACCACCGTCACGAAGCTCGACGGCCTCGAACTGTCCTGTCGAGGCACCGGAGGGCACGATCGCACGACCTACGGCACCCCCCGCCGTGCGCACCTCGGCCTCAACCGTGGGATTGCCCCGCGAGTCCAGCACCTCGCGGCCGGTCACCTGGACGATCTGAGTGAGTGCGCGCGCTGTCACGCAATGCGAGAGTACCGAAGCTTGGCGCCAGCAAAATCAGCGCTCGAGCCAAGCGACTAGGCGGTGTGCGCCTCGCGAGCCGCGATGCGGTTCGCCCGTGCGGTGCGTTCGGCCTTCTTGATCGCCTCCCACTGCACCGACAGCTCGTCATCGCTGGGTTCGGGAGCGTCGGAATCGCGTGCGAACACATGGGGATGACGACGCAGCATCTTGGCCTCGATAGTGTCGAGCACCTCGGCCAGCGTGAACGTTCCCGCCTGCTCGCCGATGGCGGCATTCATCAGCACCTGCAGCAACACATCGCCGAGTTCGGAAACAAGATCCTCGATGGCGGTTGCCTGATCGTGCGTTGAGCCGGACAACGCGTGATGGGCGGCCTGCAGCGCCTCGGCCAGCTCGGCGGCCTCGTCGAGGGCGTATGGGGCCAGCGAGGCATGCGTCTGGCCCCGGTCCCAGGGGCACTCGCGTCGCAGCCTCGCAATCACCCCATGCAGCGAGACGAGTCTGGCACCGAGATCTTCCTCAATGGCCATAGCGACCCCCACGCAAGAAACGGCTCACGGCAGGATCGGCAACGACACCCTCAGGCTGTCGGCATTCCATGCGCCGAGCTCTGGGGCGACGCTCACCTCGTAGGTCGACATGATCGCGGTCAGTACGTGGCCCGCGAACGGACCGATTGACGAAAGATCGGTCTCATCGGAAAGCAGCGCATCCAGATGCAGCACCACCCAGAGCTCGCCGGTCGGACTGGCTGCGGACGGCAACATCAACGGCTCGGTCAACCCTCCAGGCTCGAGGTCGAGCAAGGCCAGCGCCAAATCGCCTCCTCGTAACAGACTGAACGGCTGGCCGCATCCAATGGCGCCGTCAGCACCGCCGAGCCCTGGAAGGTTGACCGCAGCAGCGACGTCAGGCAGCGCCTCACCTGCCCGCACGCGATCGGAGGCCGAATTGGCGTCGGCCTCGGTCGTCACTGCCAGCGCACTGACGCAGTGCGGCGTGGCCAACCGCTCGATGCTGGGATCTTCTTCGACACTGCGTTGCTGCGCAAACTCCTCGAAGGAACCCTCGAGGTGCGCCTGGACCTGCGCATTGATGGCCTCGTCGGCGGCGCTGATGTCGACGGGGAAGCCCAGTCCGTCGAGAGCGACACCAGCAAGGCGCAACTGAATCATTGACGAGAGCCGCGACACGAACTCCTCGTGCGTGGGGTTCTCCGGGTCGTCCATGAGCGTCACGGGCGAGTCCACGATGTTCGTACGAACGTCATCGACAAGCACCTGCCCGCCCGGGAAGCTCGCTGCGACGGCGGCACCATCGGAGAGCAGTGCCCCGAAAGCGGCATCTTGAGCAGCTCGCGCAGCGTCGCGTTCGGCTCGCTCGGCCTCGAGCTGAGCCTGCTCGGCCTCCCGTTGGGCATCCAACTCTGCCTGCTCGTTGGCCGCCTCAACGGCATCGCGTGACACCACGCCGTCGTCGTCGGTGTCGAGTGCGTCGACGAGATCGGGGTCCACCGCTGTGTCAATGGTGACGACGTCGCCATCGTCCCCACACGCAAACGCCATGAGCGCTACGAGCCCCGCGACGGCCCCGATGGCCAACTTGCGGCGCAGCGCCCGCCGTCGCCCCGACCGGGCAGTCACCGCCGCCTCGGACCCCGAGGCCGCCAGGCTTCGATCGGCATCAGGAATTCTTGGCGCCGAAGGGTTCGCCGTGGTCTGAGGCATCTAGGCAGGGTAGGTGTTCGCCGCTGCGGCGGTGTTGACACCATCGCATCGGAAGGTCAGTCGGCGGGCGGCCGCAGTTGCTGGCAGAACCCAAACAGGTGCCCGACAGTGGCCGGCTTCAACGCTCGGACTGACAGCTGCACTTCGCCCACGTCTGCCTTGTAGCGCGCTGCGCTGAAGGGCGTGCCTGCACAGATGCGCCGCATGCGCAACTCCTCGCTTGCGGTCAGCCCGAACGGTCCCAGGCGCACTCGTCCGCCGTCGTGACCGGGCGCGAACGCCACGGTTCGCATCCTCAGCCGGTGGCATTCCGCACGCAGCAGCGCGATATGCAACAGCGTCCGCGCTGCGTCAGGAATCGGACCGTAGCGATCGACCCATTCGGCTTCGATGTCAGCCACTTCCACCAGCTCGGTCACAGCCCCGAGGCGGCGATAGGCCTCCAAGCGACCCGTCTCGTCCGCCACGTAGTCGTCGGGCAAGTGCGCCACGAGCGGCAGATCGATGACGATCTCGGCCGGCTGCTCGGGCGTCTCGCCGTTCAGCTCGGAAACCGCCTCGCTCACCAACTCGCAGTAGAGGTCGTAGCCGACAGCAGCGACATGGCCAGACTGCACGCCGCTGAGCAGGTTCCCGGCGCCTCGGAGTTGGAGGTCGCGCATAGCGATGCGGTAGCCCGACCCCAACTCGGTGGACTCGCCGATCGTGCGCAGCCGCTCGTAGGCCTCCTCGGTGAGCGAGCGACCTTCAGGGTGGAACAGGTACGCGTATGCACGCTGGCCTGACCGGCCCACCCGTCCGCGGATCTGGTGCAGCTGCCCCAGACCCAGCAGGTCGGCGCGGTCGACCACCAGGGTGTTGACGCTGGGCATGTCGATGCCCGATTCGATGATGGTCGTGCACACCAGCACGTCGTAGGCGCCTTCCCAGAAGTCGATCACGACCTGTTCGAGCGTTCCCTCGTCCATCTGGCCGTGCGCGACCGCGATCCGCGCCTCTGGCACGAGCACCGCGAGGTCCCCAGCCACCAGATCGATGTCCGCGACCCGGTTGTGCACAAAGAACACCTGGCCTTCCCGCAGCAGCTCCCGCCGGATGGCCTCGCTGACGGCGCGCTCGTCATAGGGGCCGACGTGCGTGAGGATCGGCTGGCGCTCAGCGGGCGGCGTCTGCAGCAGTGAGAGATCCCGGATGCCAGTGAGTGCCATTTCCAAGGTGCGGGGAATCGGTGTGGCCGTCAGCGTCAGCACATCGACCTCAGAACGCAGGTGTTTGATCGACTCCTTGTGACTGACGCCGAAACGCTGCTCCTCGTCCACCACCAACAAACCGAGATCTTTGAACAACACGTCCCCCGACAGCAGCCGGTGCGTGCCGATCACCACGTCGACCGTGCCGTCGGCTACCCCGGCAAGCACCGCGCGCTGAGCGGCAGGTGTGAGAAAGCGGCTGAGCACCTCGACACGGACGGGTTGGTCGGCGTAACGCTCGGCGAAGGTCAGGTGGTGCTGCTGGGCCAGCAGCGTCGTCGGCACCAGCACCGCCGCTTGCTTGCCTGCGCTCACCGCGCAGAATGCCGCCCGCACCGCCACCTCGGTCTTGCCGAAGCCGACGTCGCCGCACACCAGCCGGTCCATCGGCGTGGGTTCTGACATGTCGGTCAGTACCTCGTCGATTGTCCGGCGCTGATCCGGTGTGGGCGTGTAGGCGAAGCTGTCGGCCAATTCAGCCATGCCGAATCCGTCGGGATCGAACGCGTTGCCAGCAGTAGTGATTCGTCGCTGGTACAGCACCACCAGCTCTTGGGCGATCTCGGCCACGGCCGCCCGCACCTTGGCCTTTTGGCGCTGGAAGTCGCTGCCGCCCATGCGGCTGAGCCGAGGCGTCTCTCCGCCGATGTACGGGCGGATGAATTCGATCTGCTCGGTTGGCAGGTAGAGCCGATCGGTTCCGCGAAACTCCAGCTCGAGGTAGTCCCGCTCATCGTCGCCGAACGCCCGGCGGACAAGCCCCGCGTAGCGGGCGATGCCGTGATAGTGATGAACGACGAAATCGCCGACGCTGAGATCTTCGAACGACGACGACACTCCAGTCCGCCGGCGAGCTGCCCGGTGAACGCGGCGGCGGCCGGAGAACTCTGCCTCGGGCAGCACCGCGACGCCGGCTTGGGGCGCGATGAATCCCTTCTCCAGGGGCGCGACCACCACGTGCCCGCCCGGCGCCGGAGCGAACCCATCTCGATGCAGGCGCAGCGGCACCTCTTCCGCGCCTAGTGCGTCAGCGAGACGTACAGCCGAACCCTCGCCTTCGGCTGCCACTATCACAATGGGTCGCTGCGCTCCCGGCACAATGGGTCGCTGCGCTCCCGGCACAATGGGTCGCTGCGCTCCCGGCACAATGGGTCGCTGCGTACCTGTCACCAAGCGACGCAACTGAGCCACCAAGCGCGTGACGTCGCCGGCGGCGGGCACCCAAGACTCAGTCGCTATGTGCGGGCCCGGTGTTCCGTCTGCCGCCGGAGTTGCGGTCGAGTCCACCGACCACACCGCGGCCTCGCAGCGCGCCAGCAACCGGTCGAAGGGAACGTGCAGCCGCGGGAACGACACCTCAGCCTGTTCGCCCGTGCCGTCGCGCTGGCCCGCATCGTCGGGATTGTTGAGGCCCCACGTCACCGCCAGAGAACGGGTCAGGTCGTCGGTTTCCGCCGTGATGTCGGCGGCCCGGTCGGCGAGTCGCCGCGGTTCGAGCAGCAGCACCAGCGCCTCGGGTCCGAGCAGATCCGGCAGCACGATCTCGTCGGGGCTGAGCCACGGCAGCCACGACTCCATCCCGTCGAACAGCTCGCCTCCAGCGAGGCGCTCCATGTGTTCGCGGCACCACGGTTCGCTGATTGCCAGCGCTGCGGCATGTTCCCTCATGGCGGCATCGGGACGCATCTCGCGTGCCGGGAACAGACGTGTCTCAACAAGATCTGCCACCGAACGCTGATCGGAGACGGAGAATGTCGTGAGACGGTCCACCTCGTCGCCCCACAGGTCGATTCGTATCGGCGCATCGGCCGTCGGGCAAAAGACGTCCACGATCCCGCCGCGCACCGCAATCTCGCCCCGGTGCTCGACCTGATGCTCGCGGCGGTAGCCCCACCCCACCAGCTGCGACACCAGCTCGCCGAGGTCGCACTGGCCGCCTCGGGCCACGCGAATCGAAGACGTTCCCCCAGCACACGTATCGGGACTGAGCCGTTGCAGCAGAGCTCGAATCGGGGCGACGATCACCTCGGGCACAGGTTCGCCTGGGTTTGAGCTCGAGCTCAGCGCCCCCAGCACCGCCAGACGGCGACCCATGGTCTCAGTCGCAGGACTCACCCGCTCGAACGGCAACGTCTCCCAGGCGCCGAACAGTGCTACCTGTTGCTCCCCCAGCCAGGTGCCGAGGTCACCGGCATAGCGCTCAGCCTCGAGGGCCGTCGCTGTCACGACGAGAACCGGCGTCCGCGACCCCAACGTCGCCAAGCCGGCGGCGAGGTAGGGGCGCGCCCCCTCTGCGACAGCAATCGAGCCGGACTCCCGGCCCAGCATCGACACGAAGCCCGGGTCGTTGCCGAGGCGCTCGGTCAACACCCGCAGCGGCGCTGAGCCTGCGGTGCTCACTGTGCGTCGGGGTCCCGACCCCGCCGGCGGGTGTTCGTGACGTTCATCGCCGCCTCGGGGCCATCGCGCACCAGCATCTCCAGCCCAGCCACCGCCAGGTCGACGGCCTCGTTGATCAATGGTTCCTCCCGGCGCGACGGGCGCTGCAGAACCCACTTCTTGCCGGCTTCGGGCCGCGGCGGCTTGCCGATGCCGATGCGCAGACGCACAAAATCCCGGGTGCCGAGCTGGCTGGCGATCGAGGCCAAGCCGTTGTGACCGGCGATCCCCCCGCCCACCTTCAGCCGCACCTGGCCAGGCTCAAGGTCGAGCTCGTCATGCACGACGACAAGTCGCGACGGTTCGACAATGCCGTGGCGCTTGACCAGCATGCCGACGCTGCGACCGCTCTCGTTCATGAATGTGGACGGGCACGCAAGCGTGACGCGGCACTCACCGACCGTCGTCACTGCCACCCGAGCGTGTTCGCGTCTCTGCGCGGTCAACTCGCACATGAGCGCCTCGGACCAGCGTTCCACGGCTAGGGCCCCGACGTTGTGGCGGCTCCCGGTGAAGCGCTCGGGAGGATTGCCGAGACCCACCACCAACCAGTCTGCGGTTGCCCCCCGCCGCGCGGCCGCCCGGCGGAAGACGGACACTGAGTGGGTCAGTCCTCGTCGTCGTCGGCGACGTCGTCGTCTTCGTCAGCCTCGGTTGGCTCGCCGTCGGAGTCCAACTGCTCGGCTGCGACAGCGGCCCGTGATCGCTGCGCGATCACCACCAGCGTGTCGCTGTCGAGCAAGCTCACCATGCCCTCGGGCAGGGCGAGATCGCTGACGCGGATCGAGTTCTCCAGCGACAGCGATTCCACGTCGACGTCGATCGCCGGGGGGATGACTCCTGCTGGCGACTCGACATGCAACGACATGAGCTGCTGCTGCACGACCGCTCCCTCGCGACCGGCCAATGCCGCTTCACCGACGAGCCTGACCGGCACGTCGACCACGAGGCGCTCGTCGAGCGAGACGAGCATGAAGTCGACATGCGTGACGCGGTTGGCGATCGAGTCGCGCTGCATGTCCTTGACGATGGTGAGATGGTTCTTGCCCCCGACCTCGAGGGTGATGATCGCGTTCGGCCCCGCTGCGTTCAGCGCCGCCCGGAAGCGCAGGCGATCGAGCGTGATCAACACCGGGTCGCTGCCGTGGCCGTACATGACCGCGGGAATCTTGTTATCGGCGCGCAGACGTCTTGAGGGACCGGAGCCGGTTGCCAGACGGGCCTCGGCGACGAGCTTCAGCTGTTCCATGCCGATCCCTTCAACATTTGGCCCCTTCAACACTTGGGCTCTTGGGCGATTGGCGCATGTTCTGATTGCGGCTGGGAAGCCTACGAGATCCAAGCGTCGACGCCGCCGAGAATTGCCTTAGAACAAGTTCTGGCCGTCAAAGATCTCCGAGACCGAAGCGTCCTCGAACACCGATTCGAGGGCATCGGCGAACACCCCAGCGACACTCAGCACCACCAACTTGTCGAACTGCTTCGAGCTTGGGATCGGCACTGTGTTGGTGACGATGACCTGGCTCAGCGACGAGTTCTTCAGGCGGTCGACGGCCGGCTCGGAGAACACGCCGTGAGTGCTGGCGCACATCACGTCGGCCGCTCCATGGGCCAACAGCGTCTCGGTGGCCGAACAGATGGTGCCAGCCGTGTCGATCATGTCATCGATGATCACGCAGGTGCGTCCCGTCACCTCACCCATGATGCCGAGCGCTTCCGATTCATTCGCGCTGTCAGCCGAGCGGCGCTTGTAAATCGACGCAACATCGCAGCCCAGCCGTGTGGCATAGCGCTCAGCCACCTTCACCCGACCGGTATCGGGCGACACGATCACTGAGTCGGGGTCCATGACGTCGGACAAGTACCTGATGAGCACCGGCGCAGCAGTCAGATGATCCACCGGACCGTCGAAGAAGCCCTGGATCTGACCGCTGTGCAGGTCAATCGACACGAGACGGTCTGCGCCGGCGACGGAGAACATGTCGGCGAGCAGTCGCGCAGTGATCGGCTCGCGGCCGGCGGCCTTGCGATCCTGGCGGGCGTAGCCGTACAGCGGCGCAACCGCGGTGATGCGCTTGGCCGATGCACGCCGGGCGGCATCCACCATGATGAGCTGCTCCATGATCGCGTCATTGAGGCTCATGGTCTCGCAAGCGGCGTGACTCTGGATGATGAAGACATCGCCGCCGCGAATCGACTCCGCGAACTTGCACTTGATCTCGCCGTTTGCAAAGTCGATGAGTCCTGGATCACCGAGTTCCACGCCCAGTTGCTCAGCGATCTCAGTGGCCAATTCAGGATTCGCCCTTCCGCTGAACAAGTGCAGGCGCTTCTTGGTGACCAGCTCCATTGCGTGTTCCTTTCGCAGCCGTCCCCTTGGCGCCGTGCTCAACACAGACGCGCTCGAAGCAGCAGCACTTGAAGGCTGGGCGAAACGCTCGGCAATGGGTTTTGGCGGCATGTTCAGCAGTCCGGCGACACTTCGAGGCTACCTGACGGCACCTGCAGAACACCGGAGATTTTCGCTGTGCGACTGCGTTTTGGACCCTCAGCGACCGCGCCGCGCCGCCAGCACTGCCTCGCACGCCGCCAGCTGGTCGGCATCGTTCACACCCAGCACTTCGGCAGGGTCCGGAGCCGGCACAGCCGAGATCGACTGGCCGGTGCGCGCGAGCAATCCGATGGCATCGGTGAGGTAGTACTCCGACTGAGCGTTGGCCGGGCTCAGCTCGCCCAGTACCCGGCGCAACAGTGAGATGCGAAAGCAGTACACGCCCGCATTGATCTCGTTGATTCGTGCTTGCGACGGCGAGGCGTCTCGTTGCTCGACGATCCCGATGAGCCCCCGAGAGCGCACGATGCGCCCGTAACCGGTTGGGTCGTCGACGTAAGCCGTGAGCAAGCTCGCAGCAGCGTCAACGCGCCGGCGCTCCAAGATGATCTGGCCGAGCGTCGCGGCACGCAGCAACGGCGTGTCGCCCGGCAACACCAGAACATCTGAGGCTTCTGAGAGCTGACTGAGGGCCAGCAGGCCCACGCGTGCTGCGTCGCCGGTGCCGAGTTGGGTGGGCTGGGTCGCGAACACCAGGCGGTCTGGCTGCGGCGCCCCGGTGTGAACGGCGTCGCGGACTTGGGTTGCGCCATGCCCTATCACGACCACGACCGGCTCGGCATCGACACCTGCGAGAGCGTCGAGCACTCGCAGCACCATCGCGCGGCCTGCAACCGGAAGGAGCGGCTTCGGCACGTCCGAGGCCATTCGAGTGCCCGCGCCCGCTGCCAACAGAATGGCTGCGCAGGGTTGGCTCATCAGAACCGAGCGCATCGTGCGGGTTCGACCTGGGAATGGGGCGGTTCGGGGAGGAGGGTTCGAACCTCCGTTGTCGGGACCAAAACCCGATGTCCTGCCAATTGAACGATCCCCGATCGCGCATGCCGCGTCAACCGGCGTGCTTGTGTATCGAGGGTAGCGACCTGCGCGAATGCCATGGTCAGGGAGTTGCCCGCGCTCGGAATCCGTGAGTTCTCGTGGGACGCCGACTGCGAGGCGATAGCGTTCAGCGCTCGATGGGATCGCTGGTCAAGAAGCGCCGCAAGCGGATGCGCAAGAAGAAGCACCGCAAAATGTTGCGGCGCACGCGTTACCAACGTCGCAACCGCTGACCCAGCGACCGCAATGGTTTAGGGCGATGGCCTAGAGCCGTCCGATGACACGCGCCCGCAGGGCGCTGATGCCGTCGCGCACGGGCAGGTTGAGGCGTGTGCCGAACGGCGCGGCGACGAACCACGTGCCGCCGCTGCCAGCCAGCTGAGGCGTTCGCCCGGTGGCTTGCGCGAGTTCATCGCGCCAAGCGGCAAGTTGGGGACAGACGGCCAGTGCGGCCGGTTCGAGGTCGTTCGAGCCCCCGCCCGGTCCCCCCATCTCGTCCCACATCCGGTACACCGCTGCGGTATTGACCTGAATCGGCGGCGTCCACAGCACAAAGGCCTGATGCCGGAACGGGATCGACTCGAGGATCTCGCCGATTCCCGTCACGCGAGCTCGGCCGCCGGTGAGGCAGAACGCCACGTCTGCGCCCAGGGTCGCCGCTTGTTGCGGAGAGACGAGGGTCGGAGTCTGGGGACGGGACGTTTTCGAGGCTGCCTGGACGGCCTCGCTGACTGCGACACGATTCGTCCAGCGAAGCACTGCGGCTGCGTCGGCCGATCCTCCGCCGAGCCCGGCGCCCGGCGGTATGCGCTTGCGGATCTCGATGTGGGCGGTCCGGCCCGCCAGCTCCAGCGCCCGGATCACCAAGTTGGAACGGTCGCTGGGGATGTCCCAGTCGGCTGCACCGGCTGCGCCGATGGAAGGCACCACCTCAACCGACGATGCAGTGCTCGGATGCACGACGAGCTCGTCGCACAGGTCCAGCGTCACCATCTCGGCATCAATGAGGTGATAGCCGTCTCGGCGAGTGTCAGTGATGCGCAGCTGCAGCGTCAGCTTCGCTGGAGCAAGCAGGCGAATTGGCTGCCGGTGAGCGGAGGTGTGCGCCAGCACAGCCGTCTCAGGCTTGCTGCCGAGCGGCCAGCGAGACTGTGGCGAGACGTACCCACTGCGCAAGCCCCAGCCGTTCGGGGCGCTCGGTCGGGTCGACGCCCGCGGCCACAAGCGCTGCATCGGCGTCATCGAAGGCGCTCCGCAACGTACGACGCAGCATCTGCCGGCGGTGCGCGAAGGCCGCGGTGACGAGCCGTTCGATCTCGGCGCGCAACTCGGATTCCAGCGCGTCTGCACGCCGGGTGATGCGCACCAGCGCGGACTCCACATCGGGACGGGGATAGAAGACCGTGGCCGGTACCGCGCCAGCCGGTTCGGCGTCAGCGTGGATCGCAACACGCACCGAGACGGCGCCATAGGCACCGCTGCCGGGCTCCGCAGCCAGTCGCTCGGCGGCTTCTCGCTGGCACATCACCAGCAGCTGGGACACCCCCGGCACCTCGTCGAGCACGGTCAGCACCAACGAGGTGGCGATGTTGTAGGGAAGATTCGCCACGAGGTGCCAGCCAGTACCCCCCAGGAGTGCGTTCCAGTCCATGCGGCGAGCGTCTGCGTGCACCACCTCCACCGAGCTCTGGTAGGGACTCAGCACCTCGCGCAGCAGTGGCACCAGCCGACCGTCGGTTTCCACCGCGACGACGGTGGCTCCGGCCTCCGCGAGGGCCGCCGTCAACGAACCCAACCCGGCGCCGATCTCGACGACACGGTCACCAGGCCCGACTCCTGACAAGCGGGCAATGCGGCGCACGGTGTTGGGATCGACCACGAAGTTCTGGCCGAGGCTGCGGCGCGGAACAGTGCCAGCCCGTTCCAAGAGCTCCTTGACGGCAGGGAGCGTCAGCAACTGGTTGGTCATGGGAGAGCAAAGGGGCCAAGCCGGAACATGCGCTCGGCATTGGCCGTGGTCTCAGCCGCAACCTGGGCGGTAGAGATGCCCCGTGTCGCTGCCACCGCGTGGCCTACGAAACGCACCCAGCTCGGCCGGTTCTGTTTGCCGCGCTTGGGCACAGGGGCCAGGTACGGCGCGTCTGTCTCGACGAGGTAGCGGTCGGCCGGAACGAGGGCGGCAGCATCACGGATCTCGGACGCATTGCCGAACGACACGATGCCGCTGAACGACAGCGAAGCGCCACGATCGAGTGCCGCGCGGGCCTCGTCGGGTCCCCCGGTGAAGCAATGGAAGATGGTGCGTTCAGGCACGCCCTCGGCGTCGAGCACGTCAAACGTGTCCTCCCAGGCGTCGCGGCTGTGAATCACCAGCGCCAGCTCGTAGCGGTGCGCCATCGCAATCTGGGCCGCAAACGCCTCACGCTGGCTGGCCCGATCGGAGTGCTCGTAGTAGTAGTCCAACCCGCATTCGCCGATCGCGACCGGCGACTCACCTGCAGCGATCAGCTGCTCCAGCGCCTCGAGCGCCGCAGGTCCGGAGTCCGCATCGTGGGGATGCAGCCCGATGGTGGCGGCGACACCCGGCAACGTGCGGGCGCGCTCCAGTGCCGAAATGCTTCGCTCAACGTCGGTGCCGATGTCGATGACCCAGGCGACGCCGTCTCGGTGCGCCTCGGCGACGAGGTCGACGCCGTTGTCCCACAAGTGGCAATGGCTGTCGATCCAGACTTCGGCCTGGTTCGGGGTGTTCATCGCAATGGGCTCATCGCAGGCGCGGGTACAGCGGCTTGCCGGTCTCCACCG
This sequence comes from Candidatus Poriferisodalis sp., assembly GCF_965237655.1. Lineage (GTDB taxonomy): Bacteria > Actinomycetota > Acidimicrobiia > Acidimicrobiales > Poriferisodalaceae > Poriferisodalis. Next base: position 1,351,278 of record NZ_CBDEGB010000001.1, on the reverse strand, counting down.
GCAGGCCGCCGGGGTAACCGCCCCAGTTGGCGGCCTCCGGCAGACGCTGATCGGACACTGAGCCCTCCATGCCGATGCGCCGCCACACTTCCTGGCAACCCCTCGGCGTGGCCACCGACGCCAGCACCGCCACGATGCGCAGCGCCTCGAGGGCATCGCCGAGGACCGCGTCCACCTCGGGACCTGGTTCGGCCTTCCAAGGCTCGGCCGCCTCGAGCATGGAATTGGTCTCACGAATGATCCGCCACGTGGCGTCAAGGGCATCTGAGGGCGCCAGTAGTTCCCACGCCTCGGCCGCCTCGCCATAGCACTGGGTCGCCGCGTCGGCCAGCGGGCTGTCGGGGCGAGGCGCCGGTCCGATCCCGTTGCACTTGCGAGCGACGACGGTGGCCACCCGGCTCATGAGGTTGCCCAGGTTGTTGGCCAAGTCCGCGTTGTAGCGGGCCACCATCGCCTCATAGGAGAAGTCCCCGTCAGGTCCGAAGGGCTGATCGTGCAGGAAGTGGTGCCGCACACCATCGCTGCCGAAATCGTCCACGAGGTCGCCGGGAGCGATCTGGTTGAGCGCCGACTTCGCCATCTTCTCGCCGCCGACGAGCAGGAAGCCGTGGACGTGGACCCGCCGCGGCGGCAACACGCCGCCGCTCATCAGCATCGCCGGCCAGTACACGCAGTGGAATCGCAGAATGTCCTTGCCGATGAGATGGACCCCCGGCCAGCGGTGGTCGAACTGGACCGGGTCGTCGCCGTAGCCAGCCGCCGTGATGTAGTTCGTCAGCGCGTCGAACCAGACGTAGGTGACATGCCGAGGGTCCCACGGAAGGGGGATGCCCCAGTCCAGCGATGTGCGGCTGATGGAGAAGTCCTGAAGGCCGCCGCGGATGAACCCCAGCGCCTCGTTGCGCTTGGTCGCCGGGACCACGAAGTCGGGATGGGCCTCGTACCAGTCGAGCAAGGGCTTCTCGTACCGGCTGAGCGAGAAGAAATAGTTCTCTTCGGTGACATGTTCGGCGGGACGGCGGTGGATGCGGCAGTTGCCGTCGTCGAGGTCGTCGTCGGTGTAGTAGGCCTCGCAGCTCACGCAATACAGGCCCTCGTAGGTCTGCAAGGTGATGTCGCCGTTGTCGTAGCAGGCCTGCAGCAGCTGCTGCACCGAGCGGTGATGGCGCGGCTCGGTTGTGCGGATGAAGTCGTCGTTGGCGATGTCGAGCTGCTGCCATGCCTCCTGGAAGCGCACGACGGTGCGGTCAGCCCACTCGATGGGGGTGCAGTCGTGCTCGGTGGCGGCCCGCTGGACCTTGAGGCCGTGCTCGTCGGTGCCGGTCAGGAACATGACGTCATCACCGCACAGCCGCTTCCAGCGAGCGATCGCATCGGCGGTGATCGTCGTGTACGCGTGCCCGATGTGGGGGGCGTCGTTCACGTAGTAGATCGGCGTTGTGACGTAGTAGGAAGCCACGCCTGCAGGGTAGTGAGGGGCAGCCAAGGAGCTTGCGGGGTTTCAGCGACGAGCCTGGCCGCCCGCGGGCTTAGCCTGAATCCACCGATTGGCTGTTGGCGGGTGCGGGATTCCCGGGCGGGTCTCGGGTTGGATCACCCCGGGTGTGGACACTCGGAAAGTTTGTGTAACCGGCCGTGATGGTGTTCATCGGATGTGGTCGATCCACACCAGCTGCGAGTTGTCAAAGTGCTGGGCTAGCCGCTCGGCGTGCGCCGCAGACATCAGCTTGTCGTCGCGTGCCCACACGACCAGCACGGGCCCGTCGAACGATCGCTGCTGATCGGCCCATTCGAGCAGCGGCCGCTTCTTCGGCACGTTGCGCAGGCACTTATCGAGGTCGCGGCGGATGCTGCGGTCATGGCGGAGCGGATGGATCCAGCTCATGAAGACGTCGTTGGGGACCCCCTTCGCTGACATGCCGCCGAAGGTCATCGGCAGGTGCCGGATCCAGCGAGGCCGCAGCAGCTGGGCTGTCAAGAAGGGGCCCTTCGCGAAAATGTGGGATGACGGGGGGTTGAGGGTCCGCTTGTAGGGGTCGAGGCCCTGCTGGGATCGGTGTTGTTGGCCGCCGAACCCTGGAGGGCCTCGATGGCGAGTGATGTTATGTCGGTGCGGCTGTGGCTGCCGTGTATCAAGGTGCTGGGGGTCGTGGCGGACGCGCCGGAGCGGCTGGCGGTGAGGGTGGCCTCGACGGTGTCGCGTCCGCGCTGCTGTGATTGCGGAACGCCGGGCGGGCGCTGCTATGACCGCCGGGAACAGAAGATCCGGGACTTGGGGGTCTCGGGACGGCCGGTGCTGTTGTTGTGGGTGCGGCGCCGCATGGTCTGCGACGTCTGCGGTCGGCGGTTCTTGGAGGACCATCGGGCGTTCGAAGGCAAGGTCACGGCTCGTGTGGCGCGTCGGCTGGTGGCCGACGCCCGCTTGATGCCGGTCAACGCCGTCGCTGGTCGCCACAAGGCGGGCTGGCACACGGTGATGGCCCTGGTGGCCGCATATGCCGGTCTGGTCGCCCGGCACCGCCGCCGCCGGCGATGCCGGGTGCTGCTGGTGGACGAGACCTCGATCCGCAAACGGCACCGCTACGTGACGGTGCTCGTCAACGGCGACACCGGCGAGGTGCTCGCGATGGTGCCCCACCGCAGCAGCCAAGCGCTCAGCGCGTTTCTGGCGGCTCAGGGGCACAAATGGTGCCGCGGCGTCAAGGTCGTGGTGTCCGACGGGTCACGCGCGTACAAGGCAGCGATCGACCAGCGGCTCGGCCACGCCCGCCACGTCCTGGACCGGTTCCACGTCATCCGGTGGTTCGGTGCGGGGCTCACCGCGGTCCGCCGGGACGTCCAGCGCCGCCCCGAGGGCTCCAAGCCCGCCTTCGACCGCGACGTGTTCCGGGCCAGGTTCCTGCTGATGCGCAGACCCGACAAGCTCGACGCCGCCGACCAGGCCCGCCTCGACGCCCTGTTCGCCGCCCATCCACGGCTCAAGGCAGCCTGGGACGCGCTCGGCGAGCTGCACGGCCTCTATCTCGCCAAGGACCCCAAAGGCGCGATGGCCGCGCTCGACAGGTTCGCCGACATCTACAGCACCGGGCTGATCCCCGAGTTCAGCGACACCGTCGACACGTTCCTCGCGTGGCACACCGAGATACTCGCCTGGCACCACACCGCACGGCCAAGCAACGGCCGCATCGACCGCACCAACAACCTGCTCCAGGTCCTGCGAAGAACCGCTCACGGGTTCACCAGCTACACGAACTTCGAAGCCCGCGGCATCCTGCTGACATAATCGACCCGCCGAGCCCAGCAGCCCAAATCCCACAATAACGCGAAGGCTCTAAAAGGTCGAAATCAGTACTCAAGTTGAGGTGTGTCTGACTCTTCCGCGGAGATCGGCTCAGAAATGAACCAAGTCATGCCGTGTTCTCAGGTTTGTTGGCAGCGGTCCGGCGGTTGTGTTCGAGCCGTCGTGTTCGGGCTCGCTGGAGGCCCCGCCGGCGGGCCTCGCGGATCGTTTCTCCTCGTTGGTGGTGTTCGTCGTTGGGGGTGACGCAGCCGATCGCTTCGTGCAGTCGGACTTCGTTGTAGTCGATCCGGACGCGCGCCAGCTCGATGCCGGGCAGCGCCGGGTCTGTGATCGAGCACAGGTGGGGCCATTCGTGGGTGATGTGCCCGAAGAAGCTCTCGATCCAGGCTTGGCCGGTGGGTGTGCGGGGCCGGCCGTGGTGCTGGGCGATGGCCATCATCGCCATGCAGGCGCGGGTGTCGTGGCTGGTCATGGCCGGGCCGTTGTCGGACACGGCGAGCAGGATGGGCCGGTCGGGGTCGTCGACGTCGAGATCGAGGCGGTCGTCGGCGGGCAGCTCGTCGAGGCCTTGGGCCACCAGCGCCTGGTCGAAGACGGCACGCACTTGGGTGGAGGTCTCCTCGGTCGAGACCAGCGTGGCGGTCCAGCAGCGCGAGACCATGTCGACGATCGCGAGCACACAGCGCCGGGCCCGCCCGAGGCGGGTCACGTCCCAGACCCGGATCCGGTTCGGTTCCCAGACCAGCCAGTGCGGCCACGGTGTCCTCGGCCGCTTCGGCGCCGGTGCCCGCTCGGGCAGCACAAGCCCGTGAGCAGCGAGAACACGCCGCAACGTCGAGGGTGCCACCCACACCCTGTCCACATAGGAGCCACGGTGGGCGAGCTTGCGGTGTGATCGGTCGATTGGCCCCCACTCCTCGGCGACGACGAGGATCTCCGCGACCTCATCGGCCAGCAAGGCGTGCACCGGCGCGCCTGCGGGGGCCAGATCGCACAGGGTGCCCAGCTCCCGCCGGCGGGCCCGCCAGCGGTGCACCCGGTCGTCGCAGACCTGCCACACGCCCGCAGCCCACGTGTGCGAGAAACCGGCGGCAACAGCGTCGTCGACAGTGTTGAGGACCAGCTCTTTAGCCTCGGCGGGGACTCCTGCGGGGACCGGCCCGCTCAGTCCCAGCCGGATTTTCCCCGCACGATGGCCAACTCGATCGCCTGGGCCTTGACCGCCTCGGTGAGCCGGCCGATCTCCGCCTGGGCTTCTTCGAGCTCCCAGTTCCGCTCGGCAGCCGGCCGGCCCGGCCTGCGGGCCAGCGCCGCCAGCGCCGCGTCCTTCACCGTGCGGCCGATGGTGATCACCGTCGACACATCGACCCCCCACCTCCGGGCAGCGTCGGCCTGGGCGACCGCTCCGCTCGTGACCTGCAAGCAGATCTCCCACTTCGTCTCCGCGGACAGCCTCTTGGGACGGCGCCGCCCCTCGCTGATCGTCATCTGATGCTCCTTCACGCGTCAGCGAGAACACAACCAGACTTGGATCATCTATCAACCAACTCTCCGCGGCGAAATCAGACGCAACGCAAAGTAAGTCTCACGCATACAACAATCACTACATTCAAGCCTACATGGCACTGGAGCCACTCAACTTGGTGCATAAAGCCACGGCGACAAGCGATCCCAGGCCAACCCACTAAGCAGTCGGGATCGTTGCGAAATAATCTCAGCATCCCAATCACTGCTGAAGGCCGCTACACCGGCCACAATAGGCAGATACTCATTATCTACCAGCACATCCATAGCAACATCAAGCCCAGCATCTTTCGCACCTTGTCGGGCCGCCTCAATTTCCTCTCGATTGCGCGCCACAAGAATCTTGTACATCAAGCGTTTTTCGGTCCAAGGCCTATTGGATATCAGGGAATTTGCTCTCGCTGGCAGCAATAAGAGATTACCCAGGCAATCCTTCATTCCGGTATCTCTGTAAATGGATTGCGACCATTTCGAGCCGTCACCTGGATTCTGTGGCGCAATGTGCTCCACCGTCACGCTCCCGATATCGGTCCATTTTTCATAGTTCAACAGGGGCAGCACTCCGGATCTCGCACTCTTGATCAATCCCGGCTGAGCTGGGTCAACAGTTGTGTCATTAGTTGCAGCCAATAGCAGCAGACGGGCAAGATCTTTGTTATGCTGGTAGATTGGAATACTAGAAGCAGCAGCGACCCAGGCCTCGCGTCCACCTAGTCCTTCATCTTGCAGTGCAAGACGGAAATACTCACAAACACTTTCCGCGTCAAGAGAGACACCGCCAGCAAGCAGGCGGGCCAGAGCCGGTATCGCCGCATCTTGCCTTCCTTTCGATAGGAGATCTCTATGTGCCGCGTCGATACCAGACGTTCCACCTTTCGCACCCCTCCACAAGGCCAAGAAGGCAGTCACTGCTCGTAGAACCGTACCGATGTTGACTTCATCACCATTACGCTGTGCCGAATAGAACCTGGTCAGGACACCGATCGCAATGCGATGGTTAGTAGATTGAAGGACATCAAAGCAGAGCTTTTCTTGTGTATCTAATGGTTCCAAGCCGGTCAGGGATGGACCAGATGAAGCCCATGTAGCCTTATCCCAGGCACCTTCGAGCAGTTGAGCTGTGTGGCCCATATTGCTCAGGAATACATCACGCTCTGACTTTTCATGGCTATCGTAAGTACTCCTCAGATAGCGGCGTTGATCGCTCAGCCTCTTGGACAACTTGTATCCCGATTCCGCTAGAGCAAATGGAATAAGCAGGTTGCTCGTGGCAGCGAGTCGGCTCTGCGCCTTCTCGAATTGTTCGAGATAGGCCTCAACCTTGCCAAGATGTCCATGTGCTGTGGATTTTTGGTACTCAGAATGGCCTTCCTCGCGAATGACACGTGGTCGAAACGTTTCGAACGCGGTAAGCGGTTCGCCCGTAGTATTTAGGGACTCGAACATATCAAACGCGTAGTCCTCTGACCGAGCAGTAACAACTGTAACCGCGACCCGATGCAGTGCAAACCGGCCGAATACCAGCAGCCGAAAGAGCTCAGCGCACCCGTCAGTAGGTGCTGACTCCAGCGCCTCAGAAACTGGTGTCGGCAATTCGTCATTGAAGAGAGTCAATGCAAGGTATCCTGTCTCACCGAAGCTTGCTACATCAGGGAAGTCAATGTCCTGGTGGGTCGCTTGTGCTATGGCTCTTCGCAACATGCGTCGCACGAGGTCATAGCTCCGACTAATTGACCGGGTGCTATCGGGTTTGAAGACTCCGGGGTTGTCAGAGCGGCGATGTTTTCCGTATTGATGTAGCAAGCCTGCAATATCTGATTTGTACTGAGCCTCGTGCTTAAGGCGCGACCATTTGTCTAGATACGCTCGCGCCATGCGCGGATACCATTGAAAATGGCCATCACCATGACTCATGTCCTCCTCAAGCGTATCGAGGAGTTCTGACTGAGTTTGAAGACACTGTTGATATAGCCAGACTGATGCTTCGTCACTAGGCTTATTGAAACTTGTGTGGCGGTTTGCGAGTTCATCGTGCAATACCATATTGACCAACAACAAGGTCGTCAGGCGTTGCTGACCATCGATCACGGTCATGACTTTACTGGGAACTTGCGCGCGAACAAGTGGGTCAATTGTTGTGTAGGCAGTGTCATGTATAGTAATAAGCGTGCCGATGAATGTGGTTGCATCGTTACGCTGGAGCAGTTGGTCAAGCCCATGCACGATGTCGTCCACTAGACGTTCTATATTCTCACGGCCCCATGAGAACGGGCGCTGATATGCGGGTATGTAGAAGCACTGCCCGCGCTCACGCATGAAGTCGGCCGTACTCTTGGGATAGGCCTCAAAGACGTCTGATAGTTTCTTGATTACCATTCTATTTCTCCTGCATTTCCTGACAGCTGACCTGCTCCGTGAAAGGTATACGAAGCCTGATCAAGATGCTGCAGCACTTCATTGCTCCGATCGTTCGCGTATCGACGACTAGTACACCCCGCTTCAGCACCCTCTCACCGTCGATCGCCTGCTTCGGCGGCAGCCACTGCGAAAGCGTCCCAGGCATGGCTGTAAGGCCGTTGCTCCCACGACAGCCCCGACAATGTCCTAGCTGTGGCTTGTATCGGTATCAGCGGCATGGGCGTTATCCTCGCTAGTCGATGTGGCGAACTCGGCATCGGCCAATCCTTGCTCCGCAGCGGCGATAAGTTGCAGCCAGGGGACGTCAAAATAGCTATTGGCGTGGCCGACGCGCGCGACTGATCGCATCACGCTCTGCACGCGCTGAGTCGCCTTCGTTCCGCTTGGGACTTGTGTGTGGCGTGCCAGCACAGCAATCACTGCCGCGCGAGCGCGTGGAGCGGAAAGTGACGTCACGCGCCTGATGGACCACAAGGCCAGGTTCTCCCAAACTGTCGGCTGGCGAAGTGCTTCGTGGGCTTCGGCCGTAGTGAGTCGATCGTCGTGGCGCGCGGCCTCGTCGCTTGCTTCGAGCGCAACTCGGTAACGCCACCACGCCGTCGAAACGGGACAATCCGTTAACGGCGAGATGTTGCCACGGACACGGCGCAGCCCGCCCGTGCGACGCAGAAAATTTCGTGTGCGCGCCTCTCCATTGTCAGCCTTGGGCCCATCAAAAAAGACTGCGCCGAGATCACCTCCGAAGACAAACGACCGCATCCAGAATGCGTGACATAGTGTCCAAAACGCGGGATCGGCGGCCTGAGCGGGGGCGATGCTCTCGTGGAGCCGTACAGCGACCTGCTCTTCAGCGAAGGCCGGCAGGCTGCGCATTTCCGCGACCGTGAGCGGCTTAGGAAGCAGTGGGACGGCATCCGCGCCGATCTCCGCCTCACTCACACCGAGCCTCCCGAGCAGGTAGGAGAAAGCGGCCAATGGTCCGGCGTCGACCGCCTCTGCCAGGGTCTTCTGCTCTTGCGCAACACGTCGTCGGGCATCTCGCGCTGCGTCGCTGTCCTGGTCGCGGAATTGCTTCTGCTCATAGATGAGTTGTCGTTGCCAATCCTCGAATCGGCCATGGTCGATGACCCCCACAAGTCCGGCGACCCTCACTCTTCGTCCTCCTCACCGAGGTCAACTTGAAAGCGCTCCAGCAGCGTCGCCATTCGCGCTGGATCGAAACCGTCCAAGTTGTCCCACGTCTCAATGCCGGCGTCCTCAAGTCGCCCGCGTAGTTCTTGCGCCATCGGGTGATCCGAGTTCTCGCGCTCTGGTCCCATAGAGCTGCCCGGCAACCGAGCGCAGGCAGCGATCAGCCCAGCTAGCCAAACGTCGCGGTCGCGGTAGCGGACGTCGTACAAGTCAGCCGCAAGCCGCACGACGAAGCATGGCGTGGATGCGTCGCTGTCTTCGGAGACCGACATCTGGCCAGGTTCGAGACGGCCTTCGTTGTCGCGCCGAAACTTCACGAGTGATGCCAGGAGTGGCGTGACTCGATAGGCCTCGGCGCGGGCCAGCCACCATCCTGCCGGAACTGTGACCGACTCGCCAGCCGCCCATGCAAACGGGTTGAGGCCGGAAGTGTCGAGGCGTAATTCGCGCGTTGCGACCAGGCCAGGCAGGAGGAACGTCTCACCGACAGCCTCGTCTTGCGCCCAGGTCATTCTCTGCTGGGGCGAGCGCGTCCGAGTTTGGCGACTAAGCAAAGTGCGCGGGCATCTGAACTCAGTCACCCACTCCGCCTCACCAGCCTCAATCAGGGCCTGGAGAATCGGTGCATCCGTGAGATCGTGATTGATGTCGGCTTGACGATCCCGCAGCGCCACTTTCGTTGCGTATCGCGCGCTGATCCAGTCAAGACGAGAGCCGTCAGAAGCCAAAACGGGCAACGGCGCGCCAATCATCAGCTCACACCTGTCGCAGCGGCATGCGAGACCACAGATTCAGCCCCGGATCCGATCGGGTCAGCCAATCCGCTCTCATCCGCGGCTAGCCCGTCTGGAATTGCCCCCATGGCGTCGGGCTCATCGGCTTCGGGCTCGCTGGCCGGCGGCGGTTTCTTCTTGGGCGGCATGCGCTTGACGACATCGACTTCCAGCAGACCGGGCTGTGATATCGCTTCTGCCAGGCTTACTGTCAGCAGCCGTTCCCCCGAGACCGCGGGCAGCGACAACTCGAATTCGCCGTCAGCATCGGAAGCTCTCGAGCTATTTCCTGCCTCGTCGACAACGCGCCGGAGACGGAGCCAATTGTCCGGCAGCGGCTGCTCGCAGGTACCGTCCGATCCCGAGGCAACGCGAAGCCGAATTCCGATGGTGCCGCCAGCCGAGACTTTCTCGTCATAAGAGACGAGGACTTCGACGACGTCGGCTTGCTCGCCAGCCCTCAGAGACGATCGGTAGCGCGGGGTTGTCCCCGGCTGGGGCTGTCCGGAGCGCCTGGGGGATTTCTTGCCGCCTCCGGTCTTGTTCTTACCCCGCTCGACCTCAGCCTTGGCACCTCCACCGCCTGCAGGGAGCCGTGGGCGCTTGACTGTCTCAGCGGCTTTGACTTGCTGCCCCTCGATGGTGGCAAAGCCCGGCGGGGTGAACTCTGTCAGGTCGCGCCGCTTCCCCACCGCTCCGCGGAGATTCTCAGCAACCCCGGATATCAGTTCACGGAGCTTCGTCTTCTCAGCAACACTGAGACGACGTCGGTCGATGCCGCGGTGCTCTGGGCCTTCGGCGCTACGTACAAGGCTCTCCAATGGCCCCGAGTCCAACGAGAGCACTGCGTCGAATGCGTACACGTTGGAGAAGTCCGAAGCATTGAGGCCAGGAGCGATTGATGTAATCCACATCCCTTTGCGAAACACGTGCACCTGGGTGGTGGAGCGCTCCTCGCCCTCGACCGAACGCCAGCGCACCGAGGTGCCGTTAGCCACCTTGATAGGCGCTCCGGTATCAACCGTCTGCCATGCGGCATGAGCGCGAGAGCCGCTGATCTGTCCTTGTTTAGATGCTCGGCGCTGGCCCGCAATCGGTCCCAGAATCGCGCCGAGGGTGTCCGACGTCACCTCTGCTAGAGAACCTTGCAGCTCATCCTCCACGACCACGTGCAGTCGTCCCGCATGAACCGCGTCGGAGAAATTGGCCGCGGCCACGCGGCAGATCGACTCGGTAGCAGGCGGATCGTCGTCATCTCTGTAGAAATCGTTGAAGCCAGCGATGCAGACCACAGTGCCGGCGTCGACGAGGTCGTCGAGGTGAGGCGCCAAGAGATCCGGCGGGTCGCTCGGATAGCTCGTGTGGCTGCCGTCGAATGCCATCTCGCCTTGGCCAAGACGAAACCAGTAGCCATCAGCGGCGAATTCGTGTCCCGGTTCATCCGGATCTCGATGACTGGCAAGAATGGTGTGTCCCGACGCAATCGTCGCCAAACTGCCGCCGTGGTCATCTCGATACTTGGCGGCGTACAGCACGTAGCGCAGGTTCGACGCGCCGAACGCCGCATGGTGTCCGAGGCCGAAAGAACCCGCCCCTTGTTCACCCTTGCTGGTGTTGCCTGGCGTGAGCAACGCGTCCATGCGATGCCCGTCGAGGCCAACGCCATTGTCCACACATAGCAAGAGAGGGATCTCCACCTCGCTGCGAGCGCGCTCAATCCGCTCAATGACCATTCTCTCGTCGTGCGATGGCGAGCCTCCGTGCCACTGTTGGCGCGCTTCGAGAGCCCTCTCGAACGCTTGCTCATACGCATCCCAGCCGGGGAGCATGCGCCGAGGAACCTCGGTGATGCGAAACCGCACTTGTGCTGCGCGACCGGCCTGATGCGCAGCATCAAGGCTGTTCTGCAACAACTCGCGCACCACGGGCTCAGCGGAGCCGTCAAATTGCGCGACCACACCACTTGTGAAGCCGCATGGCGCATGGGTACGCCCGAAGTACAGGTCAGCGTGCTGTTGCTCCATAATTCGGTCCCTCAGTCCGTGCAGTCACACGCCGGAGTGCCGCTCGCGTAGCGGTCATCCTGGGGCGGACGGCCAAGAGCCACCTCTTGGAACGAGGCCTTATTCACGCCGAAAAATCCGAACCGCGACGTGCCTCCGCCACCACGGCGCGGGATGACTCGCGCGTGGCGCTGCTCGAATCCTACCCACCAGCTGACGTCGGTTGGTGTGTCGAGACGTCGCCGAAAGTCTGGCGTCGTTACCAACTCTGAAAGCTGTCGCGTTCCCTTCATGAAGCAGAACACGCAGTTGCCCGCACCGGTCGGGATGTCCAAGTCGAAGTCGCGCTGCGCCCAATAGTCAGCTACATCGTCTTTGCCAACTCCGCTGTCGTGCAAGGGAAAATATGGTCGCTCTCCAGGCGGCTGGGTCTTGACTGTGCAGGCCGCGGTTGTAGCACCTTCTGCGTAGAGCGTCCTCGAGAGCACACGGTCCACACGACCCGTCTCGTCGGCACGCAAGCCCAAGAGCCGCACGTGCTGCGCCGCGTTCGGGCCCCGCATCGGCGCAGGTTTGGCCCCCTCGCGCACTGCGGGAACCGGTGCAACCGTGAAATTGGCCCAGTACTGCTGAGGTCGGGCGGGCGGGTGGGTCGCCAGGAAAGCCGCTCGCTGACGAACTGACTCAAGCGATGCCATGCCGCCGTTGCGGATGTAGCGCCTTGCGACTCTCTCGGGGTCCACAAGTCCTGCAACGGTGGCACCCTCGACATCGTCTGTAGACGGCTCGCAGCCGGGCGTGGCGCAACGATGAGGGGACCAATGATGGCCTGAATGCGCTGGACCCGCTGTGCCGCCCAGCCATTCCGCCAGCAACTCATGGGAGGGGTACAATTTCAGTTTCGCGGTGCAGGTCCGAGAATGCGGGTTCGGCAACATGCCCTGCAACGACACCATCTCTTCAAAGAGCTCGCCACGCGAGCGGTACCCGTCAGGATCGTCTTCGAGGGGCACCGGCTTCACGAGCCGATACGAGGCCTTACGGTGGTAGTCACCGCGCCAAGCATCTTCGACCGTGCAGAATTCGAACCAGAAGCACGGCAGGCCGAACTCAAGTTCGAGCCTCGACGTGCACTCCGCAGCGAATTCGTACGTGCCCGGATGCTCCGCTGAGGTGTTGGCAAATAGCACCACGTCACGCCGTTCGGGTCGCAAGAGCCCTTCCTCAGCAGCCATGAACGCCAAAGCCGCAGACGAACGCCCGCCAGAAAAGCTCACGACGTGCGGGATCGATGCATGCGACGCGTCGCGGTATCGCAAAGCCCCCAGCGATATCTTCCTCAGCGTCGGTGCGTGTACTGCGGTGAGTGCCACCAAGGTCATCTGTCGCTCCTCATCGGTTCCGCCTCGGACAGCCAGTTCGGCTGTCATCTCCAGGGCAAGCAGGATGGACTAGGGGTGTGACAAGAATGGCACCATTGCCTCGCGATTGCGCCGATGCCGACGGCGCACGCCGCCGCGGCGCGGCTGCGCACGCGAGCCGTCTCCGCCATAAGGCATGGCCGTGTTAAGACCTCGGTGCGCAATGGCCGTTCGCTTGCGCGCGCACGACCATCGGAACCACAGCGTTGTTCCGAGCGATGACGTCGCGCGTCTCCGCGGGACGCTCACCACCAAGACATAGCTCGACGGCATATTCACGAAGCCATGTTCGGTCATTCACTCCCGGCAAGTCCAGTCAACAACTCGTCCGCAGCGAAAGCGACCATTTCGCGGCGCGCAGCGAGGAAGTCCCTATAGCGGCGAGCCTGCCATAGTGCTGGATCATCCGGGATCCACTGGGACGCCAGGACGCCCGGGTGCGATTCTTCCAAAGCATCGAGGTATGTCGTGGGTGCCTTAGAGCCAATCCGCAGGTTGGAGCCTTGGCTGATGTAGGCAACGTTCGCGAGTTGATCGATCTCACGCTGCTCAATGCCATTGGCCCGAAGGTACTTTCTGGGAAAAATATGATGCGCTTGAAGGCCCTGGAGTGGCCCGACAAGGGTGGGAGACAATGCCAATCCGGTTTGCAGATCCAAGCCGCCGCGGCATCGAGTAACGCTGTATAGGAGCTGCGAGTATCGTTTCATTTTATAGGAGACGGTCAGATGACTTGGTTTGACGTGCAATCCACCGATTTCGCCCGATAAAGACCGAAGCAATGCGCTCGAACCGCCAGCGAGCGCCGCTGCTAGGTCTAAATTCGTCCGGTTCCTCGTATCACGCGACCAGCGTTCTGCGAGATTGCCGTACATCCACCATGCGAGGAGTGCCGGCTCTTCACGTGCCAATTCTGCCGGTGTCGTTGTGCTTGTGGCACGGTAGACAACAACAGGAATGAGCCCGTTGTTGATAGCAAGCTTCACACGCGGGTCAAAACCCAGGTATTGTTGCAGTAGATTCAGAGTGCTGTCCATCGAGAATCGCACTGCATCGCAAGCGTACTCAAGCTCCCGCCGAGATCTCCCAAAAAGGCCCCTAAAATCGATGCGGTCGGAGGCGAGACCGGCCATGGCATGCAAGAACCAATCAATCTTGACTTGATATCCTGCTTCCTTCCACGCATCACATTGTGTTTCCACACTATTGCGGGCGTCACTCCAAGACAGACTGAGCTGCCCCAGAGTCAGATCACCTCTGTTGACTCGAGTGCCTGCCGTATTGACTATCTCGAACACGCGCTCAGCATGTTCTGGCTCCATGTGCTGCGGGAGAGACACGAATGAAACTGGCCGATCTTTAATACTCAGCAACTTCAGCACGCGGACCAGATACTCTGCGCGTTTGGAGGCATCGATAGTGCTTTCCTCCAGTTCCCGTAGCCACCATTCGGTTCCTTCGGAGAATAGGCGCGAGACATCGACACTGGTCGCACTAGGGAGCTTGCCCGCTGAGACGTGCTCGAATCTCTCTTCTTCGAGATCAAACTGGAGGCCGCTGAGTGCAGGCACGTCGGCGGAGCCAAGCCACGCTGGTGGTCTTCCTCGAATCACCCCGTATAACGCCGTAAGACGTTGTTGGCCGTCAATGACACTTTCTTCGGCTGATCCCACGCGTCGAGGCCACACGATGATCGAACCGATCGGGTAGCCCCGATAGAGCGAATCCATCAGGCTGCGCACAGCCTCGGCCTTCCACACCCACCCACGTTGGAATGACGCTACGACCGTGCGTCCATCGTCAATCCGGTCCAGAAGGCTAGAAATCTCGTGCATGACGTGGTCCCTTCACGCTTCGGGAATGGCCGCTCTTGCGAACAAGCCGACAGCGTAAACGCTGCGCAGCTCCAGACCCTCGGCCCATTACTCTCACCAGCGCACGCGCACCACGGCGTTCCTCCGACCGGAGGCCCTCCGACGACTTGGGCGGCGCACTGTTCGCAGGTGCAGGGTGAAGCTGTGCCGTCGGCGGTGCTCAGTACGTGAGGCGAACACCGTTGTGATAGGAAAGACTCGTGAACACGGCAGAGACAGATGGAGCTGACGACTGGGCCCGACGGGTTCTAGAGACCGATCGCTTTCAAACCAAAGAAGGCAAGCGAGCGCCGTACAAGCCATTGCTGTTGTTGTGGCTGATCGGGCGCGTTGCGAACGGCGAGGGGATCTCAGTGACGTTCGCTCGCGCCGAGGACGACGTCGGAAGGCTCTTGGCGTCGCATTCTGTGGCAGCGACGCCGCCTCAGGCGAAGAATCCGTTCGTGTACTTGGCCAGTGATGTCGAACTCTGGTCAGTACGGAATTCTGCCGGTGAAGATATAAGATCCATGCCGCAAAACGTCCGAGAAAACACGAAGTATCTGCGGGCGGAGGCGATTGGGCAGTTGGCACCGCGGTTCGCTGCAGCGCTGGGCGATGCCGACTTACGGGAGGGATTCGTAAACGAGCTGCTGCGCAGCGAATTTCCCGAGACGACCCACAGCAACATTCTGGCCGAGGTTGGTTTGGGCCAGCACATTCAGTTGGCATCGGCACCGCGCGACCCGAAGTTTCAGAGGGCTGTACCGATGGCCTACGAGTTCCGGTGCTCATTCTGCGAATTCGGCGCTCAGGTACGCGGGGAGCACGTCGGACTGGATGCGGCACATGTCCGCATGCACAGCAAGGCCGGGCCCAGCACCGTCGACAACGGCGTCCTGCTGTGTGCCCTGCACCACCGCCTCTTCGACAAGGGCGCGCTAGGTATCGACGAACATCACCGCATCTTGGTGAGCCAGCAATTGACGATAGTTGACAGCTTGTCGAACCGTAGCTTGCTGGACCTGTCCGGTCGCCGTATGCGTCTACCGCAGCATGGCTACGACCCGCCAGCCATCAAGCACGTTGAGTGGCACCACGAGAATCTCTTCAAAAAGCCCGCTCGCGCCCTTGCCTGAACTGTCCGGCAACACGGCGCGGCGCTCAGCCAAGGCCGAGCGTACGTTCGCTGTGTCGGTAAATGCGGACCGGTGGCGATTGCGCTGACAAGACGGATCGGTGTCCGATACTGAAGACATCTCTGCACAGAGGCAAAACCGCGGATTGAGCGACGGCACAGACGCGCTGGAACAGGAAGTGACGGACTAGCGGCGGCAAGGCACCGCCGTGAGGGTGCTAGCCCTGATTGTTCATGAGAATGCCTGGCCAGGGTTTTTGGGTTGTGTTGTTGGCGTGCGGGGCTGGGTTTGTCGGTTCGGCTGGTCGCGGTGGGGGCTGTTGGGGGCCGGTGACGAGGTCGGGCGGCCGGGGTTTGGGTGTGGGGGCGCGACGGGCCGGCCGCCGCGTGGGCGGTGCGCTGCGGGGTTGGGGGTGCGGGGTGCTCAGTTGGGGTGCTGGGCGGCGAGCAGGGCTCGGGCGCCGGGGTGTGCGGTGGGAAGCCGCAGCTTGACGCGTCGGCCGGTCTCGCACACGAGCGCGGGCAGGTGCCACAGCTGCCAGCGGAGCCGTTTGGGGGCCGCTTTGGCGAGCGGCCCGGCGAGGCGCTGTGTCTGGAACCAGTGCACGAGCGCTGCGCTGATCGTGCGCAGCGCTGCCCATGCACAATTGGCGTCCCAGGCTGTGAAGGGCATCCGCGCCGGCCCGGAGTCCTTGAGACGCGCGACGGCGTCGTCGACGTCGGCGTGTTTTCGCATGAGCTTGTCGAGCTGGGCCGGGCCGGCGGCGGCGTCGGTGAGGAATCCCCGGTAGCGGAAGTTCTCCGACTCGAACAGGCTGCGCTGCGCGCCCGGGTGCAGCGGCTCGCGTCGGATGATCAGCGGTGTCCGTTCTGGCCAGCCCGACAGGTCCACCAGATCGGTCAGCTCCCCGACATGGGCTTTGGGGTGCCGCTGCTTGGGGTTCGCCACAGCAGCGATCCAGCGTCGGGGATCGCAGCGGGCAGCCGCGATCGCGGCGTCGATGCCTGCGGTGGCCCGAGCGGACATGAAAAACGTCACGTTGCGGTCCCGGCATGCCTCAGCGATACGCGCCGAGCAGCCGCCGGCGTCGACCCGCAGCACCATCTCGCGTCCCCCCAGCGCCGCGGCGTCGCCTGCGCGGTGACCTGCGGCGTCCCCGTCGGGCAGCACCGATATCGCAGCGTCGAGCACCTCTATGTGATCGGCGATGTCGTTCGCGGCGGCGTTGCCCGGGCGCAGCTTGACCCACAGCGGCTCGCCGTCGCCGGTCGAGCACATCATCGGGTGGAAACCGAACCCGCCCTTGTAATGAGGCGCGGCACCCTGCTTGTTCTCCGAGCGGACCTCCACCAGCGTCGAGTCGATATCGACCGCCAACGGTCCCCGGCGACGACGCTGGGACCACGCCTCGGCGCGTGCGGCCGCCGCGGCCCCCCACAACGCGCCCAGCGCCGACCCGTCCATGCCGCCCAGCACCCGATACAGCGTCGAGTGCGACCCCACCGCCCCGAACAGCTCCCGCTGAGACCGCAGATGCTCGATATCTGTGCACGCCTCCCCGCCGCCGGCCAGCACCAACAACAGATGCACCAACAACGCGCCCCGGTCATGAACCGGCGCCCGCTCGCCGCGCCGAGGCACCGCCGCCGACAGCGCCCCGGTCAGCCCCACCCAGTCCGCGAAACCGCCCAAAGCGAACAGCCCCGCACCCCACACCACCCGATCCCCGCCGCCTGCCAGACGCGCATTTGCCACACTGCTAAGTCTCACCTCGGAGATGCCCCCCTGAACTGCCCGACACGTGCATCAACAACACGCATCGTCGCAGATCAGCGGGGCTTTTCCGCGAACCACCACAGCCCAGCCCACCAGACTCATGAACAATCAGGGCTAGCGCGAGCCGGTGACGTTGAGATGTATCGAACCACGACATCTCAGGCCGGTCGCGTGAATACCAGCTGTCGGCCAGAATGCGCCAGTCTGTCGGTTCTCGTCGACCCGAGCGATATGCGAGAGGTTGGTACGCAATGGTTGTGGCACCACGGTTGAGCGGTGAAGCTCTCAAGGCCGTCAAGCACCGAGGTACGCACCTGCAGATCATTGCGTCTGCTGGCTCTGGCAAGACAGAGGTGGTCTCCCAACGGGTAGCAGACCTCCTGACGGATGGTGTCCGGCCTGATGGCATCGTCGCCTTCACGTTCACGGAGCGAGCTGCCGGTGAACTCAAGGAGCGCATCGAACTTCGGGTCGTCGACCGGATGGGGCCCGCATCCATCGACCGGCTCAACGGCCTCTCTGTCGGCACCATTCATGCCTATTGCTTTAGGTTGCTCCAATCGCACGTCCCCGAGTACGAGAACTTCGACGTCCTCGACGAGAATCAGCTCACGGCCTTTGCATGCCGGGAAGCGAATCGGCTAGGGCTTCGCCAGTTTGACCCTGACAATCGGCTCTTCCGGTCTGTTGCAAGATTCCTCGAAAACGTCGAAGTAGTCGACAACGAGCTATTGGATGTCGACACGCTCCCTGAGGACTTCAGATCCGTTCTCACGGACTACTACGTGGCTCTCGACCGGTACCGGCTGCTGACGTACGGCCAGCAGATCCGCGCGGCAGTGGAACAGCTGGGTCGTCCCGAGGTCGCTGAGAGAGTCCACGACCAGCTTCGACACCTGATCGTCGATGAGTATCAGGACATCAACCCGGCTCAAGAAACGCTCATCGAGCGGCTCACCGGTCCGAACACCGAACTCTGTGTGGTCGGCGACGACGATCAGGCCATCTACCAGTGGCGTGGTTCGGACGTGAAGAACATCGTCACGTTCACTGAACGCTATGCGCCGGTGACCAGCTTCACCATCACGACGAATCGGCGAAGCAGGCCCGAAATCGTCAAGACGGCCAACCGTTTCGCCAAGTCGATTCCTGACCGACTGGCCAAGGCCATGCGGTCCCATCGGCCTTCGGCTGGGTCTGCCCCGCGAGTCGTCGTCTGGGATGCAGAGGACGAACAAGCGGAAGCCAGCTGGATTGCCGAAAAGGTTCTCGAGTTGCGTGACGCGGGGGTTCCTTACAAGGACATTGGCGTGCTCGTCCGGACCAGAGCGGCCTATGCACGCCTCCTCGAAGAACTCAACGCAAGCGAAGTGCCCGTCCAGCCAGGTGGCCGCACAGGGCTCTTCGACCAGCCGGAGGCCGAGGTGCTCGGCAAGACCTACTGCTGGCTGACTGACGTCGACTGGCGGGAGCCATACAAGACAGGCGGTGCCGTCGAACTCAAGTCACTGTTCGCAGAGTACGAATCGGTGTTCGGTCTTCGAGCCAGCGCAGACGCGAACCGGCTGAAGCGCCACCTACAGAGGTGGCAAACCAACTCACGCGATGAGGGTCGAACCGCCGATCTTGTGGGTGACTTCTACGGTCTGCTCGACCTACTCAAAGTGCGCGACTGGGACCTCAATGATCCGATCCGACTCAGTGCACTGGGCACACTTGCGCGCTTCACTTCACTAC
This sequence comes from Candidatus Poriferisodalis sp., assembly GCF_965237655.1. Taxonomy (GTDB): domain Bacteria; phylum Actinomycetota; class Acidimicrobiia; order Acidimicrobiales; family Poriferisodalaceae; genus Poriferisodalis. Next base: position 1,332,142 of record NZ_CBDEGB010000001.1, on the reverse strand, counting down.
TTGCGGAATACGAGAGTGTCCGGCGCCGCTCCCGCCAGGACGCGGACAACGACGGCGAGCAAGTAGGGGGTGAATGGGGCGGCGAGTGGTATTACAGAAACCTCGCAATCCACATCGTCAACTACGCCCAAGGCCGCTACGAAGGGTTCGACGGAGAACCGGACCTCGCTGTCGACGCTGTCGACATCACCACGATTCACAAAGCCAAGGGCCTGGAGTGGCCGGCAGTGTTCGTCCCTTCGATGACCAAGAACCGCTTCCCTCCCAGCCGAATGGGGCGGGAGCGTGATTGGATCGTTCCTCGCGAGTTATTTGACGCAGCCCGATACGAAGGCTCTGATGCCGACGAGCGCCGGCTGTTCTATGTTGCGATCTCGCGCGCGCGTGAATGGCTATCGATCTCGCGGCACGCTCGGGTCACCAAGCAATCCGCTCAGCCCAGCCCCTACTGGACGGAACTCGGCGCCCACCACATCGACCCGAGTGACATCGACCTGCCAAACGTCGAGTCTCACTCCACGATTGACCAGGACCCGCTAGCGATCACCTTCAGCGATCTGGCTTCATTTCTCGACTGTGGAATGGCATACCGGCTACGCACTCTCGTCGGCTTCCAGCCCCGGCTCGCCCCGGAGCTGGGCTACGGAAGAGCCGTGCACCACCTCCTACGACGCGTTGCGGAGCAAACGCAAACCGTCGGGGCGGTACCGACAGAGAGCGAAGTTGAGCAAATGCTCGACAACCACTTCTTCCTTCCAGCGGCCAACAAGGCCGCCCACCGGACAATGAAGGACGCAGCCAAACGGCTTATCCAGGACTACATCAACAACCATGAGGACGATCTGCACCGGGTGTGGGAAACCGAGCGCCCGTTCGAACTTCACCTCGACGCTGTAACCGTGTCAGGGCGTGCCGACGTCATCTTGGACGAGGATAATGGAGTCCCGAGCGCGCTCGCGATCGTCGACTACAAGACATCAACCGATGGTTCGCTCGCTCCGTACGAACTCCAGTTGCAGGTCTATGCCGATGCCGGTCGCAGAGAAGGCCTCGACGTGCGAGGTGCCTACCTACACGACCTCAACGGAACCAGAAAACGCATCGAGATCGACGTCGTCACGATTGCGTCCGCCGAACGCAAAGTTGAGGAGGCGGCCCACAAGATTCGCAACCGCGAGTTCGAACCTTTGCCCGGGACACAATGCCGCACTTGCGAGGTTCGCACCATCTGCAACGCGAAGCCGACGTAGACATCGAGAATCGTCTCGATCAACCGGTGCTCCGCTCCCATCTCGACCGGTTCGGGAGCGGCCTAACCCGACCGCGGGAAGCAATTGGATTCGGCTCAGTTGACGCAGTTCAGGAAATCAGCAACTTCCATGATCGGGATCTGGTACTGCCTTGCCTTCTTGGCCTTGCCTGAGAGACTGGAGGCGTCGGCGGCTACCAACAAGTCGCAGTTCTTCTTGGTCACAGACCCGACTGGTTGCAGACCAGCCCTGGTTGCCAGATGCTCCAGCTCGTCCTTGTCAAAGTGTCTGCTGTCCACTACCGCGGTCCCGGTGAAGCAAACTCGTGCACCGACGTCGATGCCGTTCACGGACGGCAAATCCGTGACGTCTGGGATCGGAGCCTCGGGCAGTTCGAGCGCGACGGCAATCTGCTGCATCAGATGGTGCTCGTCGGACGTGACGACATGGTCGCGTAGCGCCGCGGCGACGACCGCGTCGAAGTATCGCTGGTGGGCCAGCCGCGCCTGCGCTGGACCAATTCCAAGGTCCTGCGCTAGCTCAGTCAGCTCACGGCGCTCATCCGCAGTGATCACGTGATCGTCGAGCACCCAGTCGAGCATGTCCAGATACGCCAACATCGCCTCATCGGAGTAGGGGTAGTGGGCTCTGCCGATGGTGCGCACCATCTCGCTAGGAATCGTGCCAGTGCCCGCGCGCCGCTGCGTACGGGGTGTCCCGCTCCCATCGATATAGCCGATGCGGCATGGGACCAATCCTGGGTTACTCCTGTCTGCTTCCTCGGCCTCGTAGACCCGGGTGAGCAGTTGTGCAGTGGCGCGCGCGTCAGCCAAGGCTTGATGTTGCTCGGAGGCCTCGATGTCATGGCGTCGACATGCCACGCCAAGCTTCTCCGAGGTGGCTCTAAGAGTGCAGTAGCCCGACCCCGCAGCGAAAGTCGTGTTGATCCGCCCGAACTCCTGACTGAGCATTCGGGAATCAAACGACAGATTGTGAGCCACCAAGGTGCTGCCATGCATACGGCGCGCTAACGCAGCAGCGATCTCGGCGAATGTGGGCGCAGCCTCCACCATTGAAGCGGTAATGCCATGCACGTTGGTCGGCCCTACATCACGCTCCGGATTCACCAACGTGTCGAACTCATCGACCACAGCGCCGGTGTCCACATCCATCTCAACCGCGGCGATCTCGACGATCCGATCGTGCCTCCCGAACCCCGTCGTCTCGCAATCGACAACTAACCAGCGCCGATCCACAATGCACCCCCGTCGTCACTTGGCTCCAAGACCCCTCGACCCGAGAGTCTGTCAAGCAACGGAACCCTTCGTCATCTCTGGGAGCCGAACGAGCGCGCAGCGGGTCTGAGACGAACGATCTTGGATTAGTTGGTGCCGTCGAACAACTGCGGCCCCCCGACTTGTTCGCCACAGCCGTTCCGTGCCAACCAGTCAGCTGCGTCCAGCAAGATGTGCGATTCCTCATCGTTGATATGTCGCACGTCACGGTGTACGTGGTGGCGCGCAATACGTCTCACAGCTTCGTGCAGGGGAAGCCCTTGATAGCTGCGATCGTTTGCCATGCGGGGGAGTCTCGCGCGCCACCGGTACCTGCCAACCGGACCCTGTCTGCGGCTGCGGAACTTGGGCCTCAGCTCCGGGCTTCACGGATCGCCATCTCAAGAGCGGCGATGATCCGTTCTGGATCGCCGGACAACTCGGCGTCGCGGCCGGGTTTCACGGATCGCCATCTCAAGAGCGGCGACGATCCGGCTGCCGCCTCGCCGGAACCCCAGTTCGTCCATCATGGCGGCGATCATGTCGCTCTCGGTACGCAGCAACGTGTCCGACTCGATCCAGCGTGCAAGCGCCACGAGCTGATCGTGTCGATAGTCGGTGATGCCGTCGTAGCCAAGCGATCCACGACGAGGGACTGCCGGCCGAGGGGCCCGTTGGACTGACTGCATTTCGGGCCCATCGGCTGTGGGCGAGAGCCCAGTCACCCCCACCCCCGTGCGACTCTGCCTCCCGGTCACGCTGCTCGCGCTGGTCGCGGGATCTGTGAACCCGTCGGCGGCACGAACGGCCTCGCGCCAGGCAGCCTCAGCCTTGTCGAGTTCCGCTTCACGGTTGTTGAACCACGCGGTCGACCAGATGCGGTGAACTCGCCATCCCTTGCCTTCGAGCACCTGTTGGCGCAGCCGATCAGCGTCACGAGCTGTCGGTGTGGAGTGGTACGTGGCACCGTCCGCTTCGATGGCCAGCACCATTTGGCCGGGCTTGTCGGGGTGTGCGCACGCGAAGTCGATTCGATAACCCGAGACCCCGTATTGAGGCGTGATCGGGATCCCACGGCGCTCAAGACCTTCCTTGACCGAGAGTTCGAAGGGATTGAGCGGCACATCATGAGCGCTTGTGCCGAGTACGCGTGCTTCGGTGGCCGCGTACTGCAGGTACTGCCGCAGGAGTTCGACGCCTTTCGCGGACGAACGACCCGGATCCATGTCGTGATGGCCGAATGACGACACGACATCGACACGCGATCGAGCCCGGGTCACAGCCACATTGAGCCGACGCTCACCGCCCTCTTGATTCAGCGGCCCGAAGCGGTACGGCAGCCGGCCGTTCGCGTCCTTGTGATACCCGACGCTCAGAATGATGGCGTCGCGCTCGTCGCCCTGGACGCGCTCGATGTTCTTCACGAAGAAGCGTTCGTCGTTGGCTTCAGAGAAGAACTCGTCGAGCGCGGGTTCATTGAGGTCCCGCAACTCGCGCATGAGCGCATTCTCGATGGCGTCTGCGTGTGCCTGGCCGAACGCGATGACACCGAGCGTCTCATCGGGCAAGGTGCGAGCGTGGTCGAGCACGCGCTCAGCGACAAGCAGTGCTTCATCGGGATTCGACCGAGTGCCATTGACCTCGGCAAGCGGCCGGAACGGAACCAGATGGTGGGTCAGCGGGCAATCCGTGGAGGACCCGGGAAACGCTGTCAACGACCCGCCGTAGATGTGCTCGTTCGAGAAGGCGATGAGCCGATCGTCGCGGCTGCGGTAGTGCCACGTCAGCATCGTGTCGCGCAAGAAGATGTCAGCAACTTCGAGCAACGATTCGATGTCGTCCGTCGCAATCGGCGCCTCGTCATCGGCTTCATCGTCGTTCGCGCTCTCCCGGCCGAAGAAGGCTGTTGGGGGAAGCTGACGACTGTCGCCGGCGATCACAGCTTGTGGTGCGCGGGCGAGGCTGCCGATGGCTTCGGCGGGAGGAATCTGGGAGGCCTCGTCAAACACGACGACATCAAAGATGTTCGCGTCGGATGGAATCATCTCGGCGGTGAGCACTGGAGACATGGTCCAGCAAGGTCGCAGCGCCGTCAGCACATGGGGGGCGCGTGCGAGCAGTTGGCGAATGCTCAAGTGACGGCGCTTCTTGCCGGCTTCGGTACGGATCAACGTTGCTTCTTCAGGGTGTGCATCCATGGCGGAGATCACACTTTGGGCAAGGCGGCGACGCAGTCGCATCGGCGCAACGTCGAGGTGCTGCCGGTCGAACTGCGCATACTCGTCGCGGACCCGTGTTGCGCGATCACTGTCGAATCCGGAAAGGCGCGCGTCGGTGAAGCTCAGGTCTTCCAACACCCGGAACAGCCAGGCGTGCTCGACGACGTGAGCAGCCATGGGAGCCGGGTATGAGTGGCCGGCTTGCTCAAGAAGCGACATCACCTCGGCGGTGCGAAAGCCGGACTCAAGCTCACGTATCCGGGGCAGCTTCTGGGCGACATCGGAACTCGATGCCAAGCGATTGAGCGTTGCCGCTAGCGCCGCCACCGGTTCCGCCGTTGTGTCGCTCTCGGTCAGAACCCCGTGCTTCTGCAGCGCTGCGAGGCTCTCCGCCGCAGCCGTGACCCTGTCGGTTGCGTCGTCGAGCCCCTGGGGGACTCGAGGCAGACCCTCGGCCGACAGCTCCGACCACGCTGAGAGCTGCTTCCCTGCTCGATCCAACGTGTCGAGCGCGTCTGCGGGCGAAAGATCCCCAGACTCGCTCAGCGTTGCCACCACCGACTTGCACGCTTGTCGATAGGCGCCGGAGAACAGCCGTGCGCCGGCGCGGGCCATCGCCGACTTGCGTGCCGACGCCAGCGAACTGCGCAACCCCGAGTTGTCCAAGGCGTACAGATCATCGCTGAAGCGCTCAAGCATCTGCCTGATGTCGGCGAGCGAATCCAACGCATCGCGCCATCGTGCATACGTGTCCGGAAGTGCAGCACCGATCTCGTCGAGACAGGCCGCGATCGCGCTGCGAGCTGCAGGCAGCTGATCAACGGCAAGGCCCCGAACTAGCTCAAAGGCAGCTTGGGCCTCTTGAGCCGTTTCGATAGTGCTTCTTGACCATTCCGGGTGTGAAGTCGGCAGATCGTGTCCGCCAAGGTCGATCCACTCGGTGATGTTGCGGCTGAGTTGCTCGAAGCTCTCGCGATCGATGCTGCACGCCGAATCGGACGACAACCGCGACGAGGTACGCGCCTCGACAGGAACGCCAAGCAGTCGCTGGCGCATTTCGAACACGCTGAGCTTCCACGGTTCGCGTTGGTCGTGCACGGCGGCCTTGTCGGCGAGAAGTTCGTCCCGGCGGTTCTTCAGTCGACCGTGCAACTCGGTGTGGTCTTGGGCCGGAATCGTTGCGACGTGATCGAGCGAATCTGACAGATGGCGTGCAAACTCCCGGCGCGATGTGACACCTCCATGCAGGTCCATCACGAGATTGTCGAGACCGACCAAGTCCAGCCGCTTTGTGACAGCTTCGATAGCTGCTCGCTTTTCCGCCACGAACAGCACTCGCTTGCCGTGAGCGACCAGGGTGCCGATCAAGTTCGAGATGGTCTGCGACTTGCCAGTTCCAGGCGGACCCTGAATGACCACGGACTCGCCCCCGAGAACTCGGTTGATGGCCAAGTTCTGGCTCGAGTCGGCATCGAGGATGAGGAACTCCGACTCCGGTGGATCGCGGTCGGGCTGGCTGGGGCTCGGATCGCATGTTCGAGAAGTGAGTGCAGCCCGGGCCGGTTCGACTCCCGCGATGGCCGCAACGAGGTCATTCTGTGCGAACGCCTCGGCGCCTTGATCGAGGTCCTGGACGAGCGGCATCGTCGAGTACGAGAAGTTTCCGGCTACGACCCGCGACGTGATCGCGAACTCCGGCAGCTCGCTCCATGCACCCGTCAGCTGGTCCAAGAATTCGTCGAACGCTTCGAGCGACGTGGGAGGATCCTCGGCAACATCTGCCTCGATGTCGTCTATCTCGATGCCGTGTTCGCTGCGCACTATGCGTGCAAGCACTGGATTCAGGTGCGCATCGCCGGCGACAGAGACGTCGAAATCGCGGGTGGCAGCCCCGGTGGGCACGGTGTGCAACGGCACGAGGATGACCGGCGCATTGGGTTCCGTGCCCTGCTCGACCCTCCAACTCGCGAGGCCGATCGCTGCAAAGCAGGTGTCGATGCCCTTCTCTTCAAGGTTCGTCAGCGCCGTCTTGTGGATCGCGGATACTCGTCGCCGGGCATCATCGAGAGGCGCCGCCATGGCAGCAGACGCCACCGTGGAGTAGAGGTCACTCAGACGCACCTTTCGGCCGGCTAGCAGCCGGTCGAGCGCCTGTGCGCTCGCGCCGGCATCTGCTCCAGGCGTGAGATCGAGCGTGCCGGTCTTCAGATCGCGGTAGCGGCGCAGCCGATTGCGTCCGGTCGTGTCAAGAAGCTCGTTTTGCCACCGTTGAGCGGCCCTGCGCACGGCTTCGAGGCGGTCGTCGCCGACGCGCGTGGTCGCCGCCAGCGCGTCGAGGCGAGACAACGCATCGGTTTGTCCGTCATCAATCTGCGCCATAGCGGCGTAATCGTAGCCAAGCAAGTCGAGGCGGATATGAAGCACATTGCTTGACGATGTGAATCCTGTCGCGATTCGGCGGACGGCAAGACACATACGCGAGTAGCGAAAGGCCTCAACGAGGGAGCTGAGCGGGTAGGTGTGTTGTTCAGTTGGGTGCCCAGGGGTTTTCGGTGGTTGATGAGGCGTCCCGTGATCAGCGCGGTGAAGGCGAGGCACAGTGCGGCGTGGCAGTGGGCGGGTTTGCCGTCGGTGCTTCGTCGGAGTTGTCCGCAGTTGGACCATCAGGTGTTGGTGGCCTCGACAATCCCGCGTAGCCCGAGGCTGAGCCGACGGAAGGCGCCGGGTGACGGTTTGGTGCCGCGCCGCTGCATGTCAAGGTCGGCGAGGCCGCTTTCGGCGAGACGGGCGCGCACCTTGAGGTAGCCGTAGCCGCGGCCCGAGCTCAGTGAGCCAATGTCGTGGTGCATCCCAGTGACTTCCACGGCGTGAAGGGTCGGTTCGAGCATGGCGACATCGTTGGGTTCGCGCCGTCGACGCTTCGCCCGACCGGGATGTCGTGGCGTTCTGATGCCACGGATCACTTCCAGCCCGTCATGCGCCTGTCAACAAGGCTCTTGCTTGTCCCGGGACCACGCAGGGCGCTTTGTGCATGGACCCGTCGACCGCCACGGCTCCCAGATCGAGCCCAGTGACGCGGTCGAACGCGGCCGGTGCCCCCCAGTGCTGACGCGCGAGACTGCGCCGATGAGACTTGGGAGCATCATGGGCCAGTTCGTGCGCGCAGCAGCGGCGTCGAGCCGCGAGCGGCAGCGCCGACAAGAGCGAGCCGTGCGAGATCAGCAGGCAGCGCTCGTGGCAATCAACGCGCGCGCCGACAAGATCGACGCCGAGTGGAACATGATTTTCGCGAGGCTCGACAACTACGACGCAGCCTGGGAACTGGGCGACGCCGCAGCGTCACAACAGGCGTTCGATTACGTGAACGAGCGCATCTGGGCGCTCGCGGAACGGGCTGTTGTGCACGCCGAGGATGTGAGCGTGTTCGATCCCGAACTAGCGCAGGCGCTCATTGCGCAAGCGCACGACAGGCTCGATGAATGGCAGGCGATCAAAGAGGGCCATGTAGCGCTGCTGGCCGAGCTGCGCAGCAGCGGCAGCTAGAGCTCTGCTGGACGAACTGTGTGGGTCTTGGCATCGAGCCCACGACTGGTCTTGATCCAATCAGATGCCCGTGGAATAAGGCCTCAACGGCAACGGCCCGACTAAGGCTCGAACAGGTTCGCCGAACTGCTCGCCTAGCACCAGATCACGCACCGCCGCACGCAGGACGTCAAGCGTGCCCGGCTCATCGAGCGCTCGCTCGCTGCATTGTCAACATTCAGCCACCCCAGCGACGACTCGGGAACGTGGTCAGTCGTTGTCGCCAATGAACGACTCCAGAGGTTCAAAGCCGATCAACGTGCACACACAACGGCGATCAATCAGACCGTGCCTCGCCATTGCTCAGCCCGATGGGCGTCCCGCGCCTGCTTGCGGGCCTTGCGTGCCTCGATGCGACGCACCGCTCGCCAATACGACAGCTCAACTCGTTGAATCGTGCCGTTCGTCACTTGAGCAACCCAAGCCCCGCCATCGACGCTGAGACTATGCGCAACCCACGAGCGACGACTGCGTGGCTGCTAGCTAGACGCAAGCACGGGTGTCTGCAGCTCGGCATCGGACACTTCGACGCTGTCATAGAGCTCAGCAGGGTCCTCGTGTCGCCGCGTCGCGGCCTCGTCGAACAAGTCGCGAGGATCTTGCGGTTGCGGCGGGCGTGGCCTCATCCAATACACCACACTCGCCCCTGCGTCCACGGCCTTGACCGCCGACGGCAGATCAAGGAGCAACGCACCGGTAGCACGCAGCGGATCGTGGCCGACTCCTTCGATCGCGAAGACCGTGAGCCCCGTCTTGATGATGGCGGCCAGCTCGCTGGGATTCCGCAGCATGCGGTAGTTCAGGGTCACCAATCCCTCGAATCCGAGCTGTCGCAGAGCGATCAGCAGCGGGCGATCGTCGAGACCGGTCAACCGGTCATCGATCTGACGAATGGGCAGCAGTTCCAGCGAGCCCATCCAAGGCTTCAGAGCGTTGACGATCGGTTCAGAAAAGTTGTGATCCAGCGGGAGCTGCATCACGCAGCCAGTGAGCTCTCGAACTCGACTGCGTCCCTGAATGCCTCGGCATCGAAGCCTGGATACAGATTGGCGATCGCCTTGTAGTCACCGAGGCTCTCGTAGACAGCGGCCGCGGACAGGGTCGTGATGCGTGACCCGGCGAGGTGCGGCTCGCCTGAGACGCGTCCGGGGACGATGCGGAGGTTCGGGCGGGGACGGATGAGGTCGGGTCCTCGACGGTCGGCGACATCGAACGGACCCAGGAGGTCCAATGACTCCGGCATCGCCGCTTGCCCCGCTCGATGAGGGATTCCGTCGACGTCCACCCAGATCTTGCCGGAGGCATCGACCCGCAACGGCGACGTCAGCCGGCCGTCGCTGTCGTCCCAGATGTCCAATCCGAGCTGCTCCAACTCGGCGAGGGTCTCATGCACGCGCGGCATCGGGCTCGCAGGAACGCTTCCCTCTATCTCGAACTTCGGATGCCGCAGCCAGTAGACGATGCGCAGCGCCATCAAGTCGGCATAGGACCAGAGCTTCACGCGAGTCGGCGACACTGACGGTGTCACCAGCCCGTTGCGAGCCCAGAGATACACCGTTGACTGCGGCACGCCCGACAGGGCCGAGGCGCGATGGGCCTCGTAGCAGCCGTCAAATGCGGCGTTCAAGCGTGCCGAGAGGGGCTCGTAAGCGGTCATCGATCTGATCTGGCTCCGAGTTCCCGGCCGCGAACGGGCCTCACCGACGCTGAACTGCGCCTCAATGTACCCACGACGGGAAGCGCCGAAGAATCGTTTCCAAGCGAGGCGTGGCCCAGTACGACCAACGCCCTGCCGGTGTGTCACGCTGGCTCATGGCGCGCATCACGGTCATTGCGGACGACGACTGGGACGGCGAGCTCGGCGAGCTGTACCCCCGGGTTGTGGACCCCGCCTGGGGCCGGGTCGACCACATCTTGGCCATCCACTCGCTCAACCCCCGCAGCATGGCCGCACACCAAGGCCTCTACGAATCAGCCATGGCCGGCACCGCCACCCTGCGCAAAGTCGAACGCGAGCTCATCGCCCTGGTCGTCAGCCTCACCAACGACTGCCACTACTGAGTGGTCCACCACCGGCGCGGTCTGCGCCGCCTCATCCGCAACGACGAACTCGTCGACGCCGTCGAGCACGACTGGACCACCGCCGGGATGTCCCCCAAGCGCACCGCCATGCTGCGCTGCGCCGTCAAGCTCACCGAGACCCCCGCCGCCACCAGCGACGCCGACATCGACGCCCTGCGCGAAGCCGGCTTCAGCGACCGGGACATCCTCGACATCACAGAAGTCGTCGGCTACTACGCCTACGCCAACCGCATCGCGGACGGGCTCGGCCTCGAGACCGAAGACTGGATCCCCGACGGACCCGCAGCCCAGGCAACAGCCCGGTAGGAGCCGTAGCCAGCTACGGGTCGCGCCCAGCGCCTGCGCAGCTTCAGCAGTCCAACCAGGACGAAAAGCAGTAGGCCTCGTCGCACAGTCTGTGCAACCGTCTTGCGTTCAACCCTCGTGAGCGAAGGTGGCTGATGAGAGTCGGGGCTTACATCGACGGACTGAACCTGTTCTACGGAGGACGTTCGATCTGCGGACGCGGTCAGTCAGGATGGCGCTGGCTTGACCTCCGCCAACTCGCATTGCGCCTGATTGGTGGAGTCCCGTCGTGGGTTGCTCGGGGTGCGGTGCTGGATCGAGTCGTTTACTGCACAGCGTTCGTTGACGGGCGCAGAAACAGCAACGGCCGAAGTCATCAAGATCGCTATGTGGCGGCGCTGCGGCATCACCAATCGTTTGATCGAATCCTGGTGGGCAGGTTCGTTGCACGAGTCGTGCGGTCGCCGCTAGCGGTTGCCGGTGGAGACCGCAAGCCGAGGGTCGTGACGTCGCAGTGGCCGATGATGGTGCAGGATTCCTCGGGCGTTGATGTCCCCGATGCAGTCTTCATGGCTTCGCATATCCGCAGCGAAGAGAAAGGAACCAATGTCAACCTCGCTTCGCAGCTCCTGGTTGACGTGCTGACGCAGCGTGTCGACGCAGCCATCGTGATCACGAATGACAGCGACCTGAGCCTTCCCGTTCGCGAAAGCCGTCTGCGCGTACCGGTGGGAACGGTCAACCCAAGCAACCGGTGGCTTGCCGGCGATCTCGCAGGGCAACCCAACGACGGCGTGGGCGGCCACTGGTGGCAACAGCTGACTGCGATTGACTTCACCAGCTGCCAACTGCCCGATCCGGTCGGCACCCTGTCCAGACCGACTGGCTGGTAGGCAAAAGAAAACCCGGCCCCTCAAGGGCCGGGTGGTCTAGGTGCCCACCCTAGGTGGTGCCATTCGCGAAAGCAAGGCAATAGGACCCAGACCCGACAGCGTCGAGCATTGCTTCGCCGTGAAGCTCGCCAAGACACCGGCTGCGACCAACCACGCCGATGTCGACGGCCGCTCGGACCACATGCCGATCGTAGGGTCAGCTTGATCGGGTCCAGTGGCTGGTTTTCGTTGAAGTGTGGTGCCGGGGAGGTTCGCCAGCGCCGGCACGAGAGCCCGGAGCTGCCCGGCCGTCTGCTGCGTCGTTCAAGGCGAGCGCGGTCAGCCGCCGGCTGGAAACAATTCCCACGAACGTCATCGGCATGAGCAGCGCATAGCCCAACGACCCCCACCATGACGAAACGCCGAGGTCCGGAGCGCTCATGCGCCCGAGCAACCAGATTGCCAAGATCAGCGTCACCGAGGCGGCAAACGCGGCGATATAGGCGACGACGCCACCGGCGGCCACATAACGGCCATCGGGCCAACGCGCCGCTCGCCATCGCGTTGCCGAGCTATCAGTCTCAAGCAGCACGTTCTCGACTGATGCGGCGGCCGACGACCCACGCCCAGCCAACGAATGAGCGTGAACGTTCACTACCTGCGCAGCGCCCAACGACGCAGCCACCGACAACACGACCACCAACCCGGCCCCAGGGACCATTGCACCAGTCGGAATGCCCGCCAGCCCGAACAACCAGAATCCAACTGCGGCCAGAAACCAAGCGCCGAACTTGATCCAAGCAGCGATTCCGTCATCCCGCGGACTGATCAACCGCCCATCAGCCCAACGAGACCGACGCCACGAATACGGCGACGGCCTCACCGAAGGCGCTTGAGGGGACAACTCGGGTTCAGCGCTCACACTCACAGACGTTCCCCTCGACGAAGCCAACCGTAACGAGCAACCCATCCTCTTGATTGTCGTCGGCTACTACGCGTATGCCAGCCGCATCGCCGACGGCTCGGCCTCCAAACCGAAGACTAGATCCCGGACTGAACTACGACGGCTCGGCCGTCCACTCCGCAGTGGGGCCATGCCATTCCTGGTCGACGCTCTATTCGTATCGGATTGGTTAGCTGTCAGATATAGATATATAGTCATTATATCTGCATAGCGATACCTATCGATAGCGACAAGATCGGCAGGTGACCCATGCTGCGCGACAAACGAGCCCAATCACGCCGCCGGCTCGACCAACGCTTCGATCGGCACGGCGACCTCACTGACCTTGCCCCTCCGCCCCAGGGCTGGATCCGCACGCTGCGCGACTCGCTGGGGATGACCAGCGGCGACCTGGCTCGCCGCATGGGCGTTCACCCATCGCGCATCCCCGCCATCGAGCGAGGCGAGCGGGAACGGACGCTCAAGCTCGACACCCTCACCAGGGTCGCCGACGCCATGCAATGCGACATCGTCTATGCACTCGTGCCCCGCACAAGCCTCGACGGCATGGTCGCCGACCAGGCCCGGCGCCGCGCCATCAGGCACTTGCGAAACGTCATGGCCCACTCACGCCTTGAGGACCAAGAGGTCACCCCCGACGATCTCGAAGCTCAGATCGACGACCTCGCCTTCGAATTCAGGCGTCGACGCGACCTCTGGCGTACCGACTAGGGCAAGCCTCGATGAGCAACTTTGGCGTCTACGCCCATGCCAACCGCATCGCCGACGGGCTCGGCCTCCAACACACCTACCCAGCGTGACAGTCAGGAGAGCTCGACGGTCTGAAGGCTGCTGCGGCTCGCCCGGCAAGTGCGTCGAAGTAGAAGCGAACAGTGGCGGGCTTCACGCGGCGTGCACTGCGACACGCGATGTCTCGTAGGCGACAGCCCAACTGACGCTCTCGAGCGCAAGGTCGAACTGCTCGGCCACTTCGCTTTCGGTCTCGCCCCCGTCGAGATGCTCGACGATCGCCGACGTGCTGACGCCCGCGATGGCCGGACGGCCGAACCTTCGGTCTGGCCGGCATCGGACCGGCGACGCATCGTCGGCGTGCGGCCACCACGCGACCGGCCGGTTGTCGTCCCATTCCACCCGCTTCACGAATGAATCAGCAGGTGGAAGCAGCAACGGCTGGCCATCGACCAATGCGATGAGATGCAGTTCGCCGCGCAGCTCACACCGCTCCTGAAAACGGACGAGCAGCCGTCGTCCCTCGCCGACCCACGGCGCCGCGTACGCCAACGGATGCGCCACTCCCAACTCGTCCCGAAGGGCAGAGACGAAGCTGCGAATCTCATGGAGCCGGACCCCGAGCGTGCGCCGGTACTGACGCAGGAGCCCTGCTTCTAGGAATTCCGGCCAGGTGAGACGGGTGTCGCCGGTCGCTTCGACCCGGATGACTGGCTTGTAGTGGTGGCCGCGACGCTCGCCGCCCTCCAGCCACCAACCGAGCGTGCTCCGGCTGACAGCAAGGATTGCCGCCGCGTCAGTCAGCGAATAGACGGGTCGGCTCAGGTCGAGTTCGTGAGTTCCGTTCAGGGTCCACTCCAGTTGCCGCAGTTGCCGAACATCATCACTACCACCAGATGCCGCTGGGCAGCGACAACTTTGCCGCTGAGCTGCGGTTCGAAACCGAGCCCTGGATCCCCGACTGACCCGCAGTCCAGGCGGCCCGAGACACCGCCCGCACAGCTCTCAACGAATCCGCCGAACCGCAGCAACCAATCCGAACGCAAAGCCCACAAACTCGACCAGCGCCAGGCTGAGCGCCGTGTGGAAGAACACGCCTGCGCTGTCGCCGACGATGTTGGAGTGCAGGTCTGGGCTGTCGAGGACGAAGTGCATCAGGTAGCCGAACACGAACGAGGCGTACATCGACGCAGCGAACAGCGCAACACCCAGCCGCAAGCTGCGGCGGAACGCCAGCCACACCGCGGCAAGCGGCATGAGCGTCACGACGATCACGATGTACACCTGATGGACGGCCGGGATCGGCACGTCAGCGGCCGCATGGCTGTAGGTGTGCGTCAACCCCACACCGAGATGCAGCGCTGCGATCCCGGCCAGCGTCAACTGTTCAAACCTCACAGGCGTCGCCATGGCCGCCCCAATTGTGGCGGGCCGCCACGGGTGCGCGACGACTTCCCGGCCCGCACACGCCGAGGCGTTCACCGAACTCGTCGAAGAACTGGACCTGCGTGACATCACGCTGTTCCTGACCGACTGGGGAGGCCCGATCGGCCTGAACCTCGCACACCGCCAGCCCGACCGGATCAAACGGCTGGTAGTCGCCAACACCTGGTGCTGGCCGGTGAAGAGCGAATTCCACTTCCGGTTCTTCAGCTCGATGATGGCGAGCCCGCTGGGGCAGTACCTGATCAAGCGACGCAACTTCTTCGTCAACCGAGTCATGCCCAAGGCGGTCGCCGACAAAGACACGCTCAGCGACGAGGTGATCGGCCACTACCGCCAAGCGCAGCCCTCCCCCGCAGAGCGAGCTGCGAACGCCGCCCTGCCCGGGTACATCACCGGCGCGACGGACTGGCTCGAAGCCATCTGGGACAACCGCTGAGCGTTCGTCTCCAAACCCGCCCTGGCCCTGTGGGGAAACAAAGACATCGCCTTCCGCCCCAAAGAACTCGAACGCTGGCAAGCCGAACTCAGCGACTTCGAAGTGCACCAATTCGACGACGCCGGCCACTTTGTCGCAGAAGAAATCCCCGATCAGATCCTGCCGCTGCTGCGCAACTTCATGCAGTAGCGAATTACCAGCAGTGATGTGCTCCGACAGGGATGAGCCGGGCTTCGAGGCAGCGAGCCACGGTCATGCCGAAGTCGCGAAGTCACGCCAACCGACAGCTAAAGAGTCGGGAGGGTGAGCTGCCCGGTCTGTCGTTCGAGTACAAACCGGGCTCTCATGGCCAGCAGCATCTGGAACGGATTGATGACTCGGACCTCGAGCGCAGCAGCTGCATTCGGAATCTTGATCTTGCGCCGACTATCGCGGATCGTCTCGTGTGTCACGACGGTGTGGCTGCCGGCGAGAGCCTGGCCCAGGAGAAATGAGTCAGCGGCCCGAGCGAAGTCAGTTTTTGCCGCGGCTTCGTAGTTGGGCGAGTCATTGGCCCATCGATTGACGGCGGCGATCGACTCGATGTCATCCGCCGTAGGAGGCAAGAAGAATGAGCGATGATCCCTCGCCCATTGTGCGAGATCGTCACCTCCCTCGATGAGCTCGTGAAAGACCGCCTCGACGCTGCACACCGTTCCGGCAGCGTTCATCGTTTCGAGCCAGTCCCAGAAAACCCGGACAGAGGTCGAAGCCGTAGTGCTCGTTCTTCGCGCGGATGAACACATCCGTGTCGATCAAGTACGCCACTACAGAACCCCGAGCTGCTGGCCGAGGCCCTCGAATGTCGAGGTCTTCTTCACGCCGAGCAACCGGAACGCCTCGGTGTAGGTCGTTTGGCCCTCGATGGTGCTGGCGATCAGTTCGCGGGCGAACCTCTTGCCGACTTGCACCGGTTTGGTGGCGTAGTAGTTCCCCCCGCTCGCACCCTCGGCAACGATTGCGGCAACTCGCTCTTGTTCGATGCGCAGCTCGGTCATGAACTGGTCCCAGCTCAGCGTTCCCGTCTCTCGGATCCGGCCGAGGATGACCTGGGTCGACACCCGAAAGCGCTCCGCAAGCGGCTGCAGCTGGGACCGAAGGTCGCCCGCATCGTCGAATGCGGATTCGAACTCGTCCATCGGGACGAGCAGTTCGGCGGCCACCTGGTTGCACCACCGTTCCTCGTCGAAGCTGCGAGCAGACATGGGGTCGACGTCGGACAACGCAGTCGAGCCGAGCCAGAGGTGTGCCAGCTCATGGGCCAGCGTGAAGACCTGCGCCGCCTTGGAGTCGGCTCCGTTGACGAACACGAGAGCTGCGAAGGGATCGGCGAGGGCAAAGCCGCGGAACTCCTCGGGAGCGAGCTTGCGTCGCGTGTTGGATCCGACGATGCCGCTGATCATGACCAGGACACCCGCCGCCTCGGAGTTCTCGCGCAGGGCTGTCAACGCTGCGTCCCAACTGGTGAGGCGCTCGCGCAAACGGGGCGTCCATGCCAATTGCTCTCGCATGGAAGCAGCGGCCTGCACGGTTGGGGTCTGGAGAGTCGCCGTTCCGACGAATTCGAGAGGTCTTTCGCCGTTGAGCAATTGGCTGTCTCGGTACCACTCTTGCCGTGCAAGGCAGATGTACAAGGTGTCGAGCAGATTTGCGGTGATCGGGCCCGCCACTGGGCGGTCGCCGATCGTTCGGAAGTCCGGGACGGGGATGTTCTCCGTCGGAGGCTCGTCGAGGAAGAAGAAGCCGACGGGTGTGTACGTCCTTCGAGCGAACTCTTGCAACTGGCGCAACGTCGGGTTTGATTCTCCCGCGACCCATGTGTCGAAGCGGGGAAAACGCGTGGCCCAAGTGTCATCGTCGATACCCGAGCGGGCGCGAGCCCACTGCAGCATCGCGGAAGGCACCTCGACTCGGACCGTCACTGATTCAGTATCGCCCGTCCGCATTGATGTGCGTTTCATCTATACGAGTCGGCGAGTGACTGCCAACTGCGGCCAGTGAGGGCGGCGGTGACGGCGCGCGACGTCGGAGGATCTGCGACGAGGAGCGAGCCGTGGTACTGGCCGGTCGGGGCCTACCCGTTGGCGGCGTATGGCCAGTCCTGTTGCAACCTTTAACAGTTGCCTATTGGTTGCATCCAGCAATATCGCGTCGTTGTGACTTCCATGGATGAGCTGCTGGAAGGCGACCTTGAGTCGGCTTCGGCAGCCGCTGCTCTTGTTGTTCCAGATGTCGTTGTGGCGCTTGATGTGTTGGCCAAGTGGCTCGACAACGACGGCGGCATTTCGACGGTGCGTCGATACTGGGCGCAGGCCACCACAGCGTCTCGCGCCCTGGCCGACCTGCCGTCACGGGAGCCGGATCCTGCGCTGTCCCCCGACACGGTGTCCGCGCTGCTTCGACACCATGTTGCCGAGACGTACTGGGCAGCACCCAGCGTCGACGGCATCGGCGTGCTGACCGTGCTCGTTGATTGCCTGCGAGGGGTCGTCGGAGGCCTGCCGCACGAGTGCACCAAACCGCGGCCCGGCATCGACGAGCATCGCTTCGCTTGGCTGCTCAAGTCGTTCAGCGACATCGAGCTCGAACAGCATCACGCCGAGCCGCTGCGCAGGGCAATGGCCATCTTCGACCTGTCGAGCCGCGATGTGGCCGACATGATGGGCGTCACGCGCCAAGCGGTCGACAAGTGGCTGCTCGCTGGTCCGCCGCCCGAACGGCTTGCCAAGGTCGGTGCTATGGCCCAGATCGCCGACATCCTGCAACACCGGCTCCGAGCCGGCATGCCCGCCGCCGTGGTGCGTCGCCCCGCCAAGGCCTACGGCGGTCGCAACATGCTCGACGTCCTCGCCGACGGCGAGCACGACTGGCTGGCGGACTCGATCCGGGCGAGCTTCGATTACGCCGCCGTGGCGTGAACTTCGTCATAACGCAGATCGGCGGCGAGCACCACCGCATCGCAGATCCCGATTGGGCCGATCCCCTCGACGCCACCTGTGCGACCCGTGACGGCCAGCGATGGAACCCTGCGGGACTCGATTGCCTGTATCTCAGTAGCGACATAGTGACCGCTCGAGCGAATCTCGCTTGGCAGTTCGAGGGATTGCCCTACGGTCCCGAAGATCTCGATCCGGCCACGGCGCCGCTGCTCATCACTGTCGATGTACCGGCTGGCCGGGCAGCGGATGCGTACTCCGACGAAGGGCTGTCCACCGCAGGTCTTCCCGTGAGCTACCCGCTCGACAGCGACGGCTCACTGGTGCCGCATATCGCCTGCCGGCCTGTCGGCTGAGCAGCCTTCGACGAAGGACTCGACGGGATCGACTGCCGTTCAGCCGCGCCGGGCGTCACACGAGAGCTCGCATGGTTCCCACGCGGTGTCACGCTGCAACCCGAATCACATCGAGCGTTCGAGCAATGGTGGTAACTGGCAGATCAGACGTGTACCACCGTTGACCGAGCGACCAGATCGTTCAGGCCACGCTTCGTTGGCCGCAGGACCTAGCCAGACAGGACCGGGGCGTCCGGACCGCCAGCTGCGTCCTTCTCGGCCAAGGCCATGATTCGTCGGCTCGAAACGAATCCCATCACCGTCAGCGGAAGGAACAGCAGAGTTCCGATCGCCCCCCACGAGTACCCAATTCCGATGTCCGGCACGCCCATTCGCCCGGGCGCGGACGTGCGAGACCAGCAAAGCGCAAAGGGAGGCCACCAGCAGCAACACCACGAGTAGCCGAGGACGAATCACGGTCGCGGTTGTCGGAAAACCTGCCTGCCCGAACAACCAGAACCCAACTGCGGCCAAGAGACCCACGGTCAACTTGACCCACGCGGGAATTCCGTCATCCAGCGGGCTGATCAATCGGCCGTCAGCCCAGCGAGGCCGACGCCACGAATGCGACGAGCGCCGATTGGAAGTCCCTCGGCCCGCAAGCCCGAACCCCGCACTAGCACTCACAAGTGTTCCCCTCGATGCAGACCAACGTAGCCAGAGCCGGTCCGTGCCGGCTGCTGCCCGGTGCGTCGGATTGCCCGCTGGTGTGAGACGCTGCGGCATGGCACGTATCGAGATGATTCTCGACGACTCGTGGGACGGAGCGCTCGGTGAGCTGCATCCCCGGGTCGTGGATCGCACCTACGGCCGGGTCGACAACATCCTCACCATCCACTCGCTGAACCCCCGCGGCATGGCAGCACACCAAGGCCTCTACGAATCGGCCATGGCCGGCACCGCCACGCTGCGCAAGGTCGAGCGCGAGCTCATCGCCTTCGTCGTGAGCCTCACCAACGACTGCCACTGGTCCACCACCGGCGCGGTCTGCGCCGGCTCATCAACAACGACGAACTCGTCGCCGCGGTCGAGCACGACTGGACCGCCGCAGCGCTCTCGCCGAAGCGCACAGCCATGCTCGAATTCGCCGTCAAACTCACCACCACACCGGGCGCAATGAACGACGCCGACGTCGACACGCTGCGCGCAGCCGGCTTCTCGGACCGCGACATTCTCGACGTCGTCGAGGTCGTCGGCTACTACGCGTATGCCAACCGGATAGCCGACGGGCTCGGCATCGACACCGAATCCTGGATCCCCGACTGACCCCCGATCCAGCCAAACCCAGCCCAGCCGAAGCCCGACATCGCTGTCGCCGTCGACACAAGCCAGCTCCAGGCTCACAACGACCAGCCCGCGTACAACCCGGTGCCGTTAGCGACACATCCCGTGGCTGTATTCTGCGGGCACGACGGCTCCGCGTTCCCCCTTGCTAGTGGTGTCGATCGACGGGTTGGCCCCGCGCCATATCAGTCGCGCCACCATGCCCGCGCTCACCACACTTGCCCTCGAAGGGGCGTCGTGCTTCACGGCTCGCACCGTGACGCCGCCGTGGACACTCCCGGTCCACACGTCGATGTTCCGGGGCGTCGATCCGGCCACCCACGGGCTGTCCGACAACACGCCGGAACCGCTGCGCACCGACGCCCCCTCGTTCCTGAAAGCCGCCCGAGAGGCCGGCCGCTCCACCGCGATGTTCCTCAGCTGGCTGCCGCTCGACACCGTGATCGAACGGGACGCCGCCAACCAGCGGTTCGTGACCGACGGCGGCTATTACCCCGACGACGACCGCCGAACGGCCGACGCCGCGGTCGCGGCCATCGCCGACGGTCGCCACGACCTGGTGTTCGTGTATCTCTGCCAGCCCGACCTCGACGGTCACGCCCACGGCTGGGACAGCCCCCCGTATGTGGCCGCCGCCACCGGGTCAGACACGGCGCTGGCCCGGCTGCTCGACGCCGTGGGCCCCGAGGCATCCGTGCTGGTGACCACCGATCACGGCGGAGTGGGAACTGACCACAGCGCCGAGATCCCCGAGGTGCTGGAGACGTTCGTGGTGGTGCGGGCGCCGGGCCAGGTCGCGGCCGCCTCGGGCTGGCCGACCGCCTCACTCCTCGATGTCGCCCCGACCGTCGCCGACCTGTGCGGGTTCGCACCCGACCCCCGCCGGGAAGGGTCGTCGTTGCTGGGCCGGGAGTTCCCGCTCACCGACGTCCTGTTGGACCTGCTGGCCGCCACTGCCCACGAGTCCTACGGCGAGCGGGTGACCATGCTCGACCACGCACTGCAAGCCGCCGCCGGGGCTGCGGCGGACGATGCCGGCGACGAGATGGTGCTCGCCTGCCTCCTGCACGATCTCGGACACATCCTGGGCCGGGCCGGCGAGTGGGGGCTGCCCAGCCACGCCGAGGTCGCCGCCCGGGTCCTGCAACCCCTCCTGCACCCCGCCATCGTCGAGCCCATCCGGGGCCACGTCACGGCGAAGCGGTACCGCGTGGCAGTGGAGCCGGCCTACCACGACCGCCTCAGCGGGGCCTCGCAGATGTCACTCGCCGAACAGGGAGGCCCGCTGTGTGCCGACGACGCCGAGACGTTCGCAGCCGGCGCCTTCGCCGCCGAGGCGATGCGGCTGCGCGCCTACGACGACGGCGGCAAGGTGGACGGCCTCGCCATTCCCCCGCTCGAGACCTATCGGGGCCTGATCACCGCCGCGCTCGCGCCGCAGCGTCCTATCGACCCGGTGTGGGCTCGCGACGCGTGCCGGTGTGTCGAGTGCCGCGACCCGGGCAACGATCAACACCTGATCGATGCCTCCGAGCTTGATGGGTGGACGGTGATCCGCACCGACCGCACCCACCACGACCTGACCGTCACCCTGCATCACTGTTCGGGAGAGCGGCACGTCTGCCACATCCCCACCGGAGAATCCGGCGACGTGCACGTCGAGCCGTGGACGCAAACGTTCGCGGAGCAGCTCCGCGCCGACAGCACAAGCTGGTCCGGTGATCATGGCCCCTTCGTCGACCAACTGGCCCGGCGGGGCATCGCCCTGCTCCACGACTGCGGGGTCGAGCCCGCAACGGTCCTCCAGGTCGGCAACACGGTCGGGTTCGTGCGGGAAACCAACTACGGCACCCTTTTCGACGTCGTCGCCGAACCCGACCCCGTCAACCTCGCCTACACGTCGCTCGGCCTGCCCGCCCACACCGACAACCCCTACCGAGAGCCATGCCCGACCGTGCAGCTGCTGCACTGCCTGGCCGCAGCGGGCGACGGCGGCGGCGCCAGCCGGTTCGTGGACGGTTTCGCCGCCGCTGCCCGCCTGCGGGAAGAGGACCCCGCCGCATTCCGAACGCTCACCACAACCGACGTCACTTTCCGCTACCAAAGCGCGGAAGTAGATCTGCAGGCTCGGCGCCCACTCATCGAACTCGACTGCGACGGTGCGGTTCGGGCCGTGAGCGTCAACAACCGCTCGATGGAGCCGTACGGTGCCAACAGGGCCGATGCGGCGACGTTTTATGCCGCGTACCGCGCCTTCGTCGACCTCCTCGACAGCGACGAATTCGCGATCGAGATCACCCTGCGGCCCGGCGAGCTGGTGGCCTTCGACAACCGCCGGGTGCTGCACGGGCACCGCGCCTTCCGGTTGACTGAACGACGGCACCTGCAGGGCTGCTACATCGACATCGACGCCATCCGCTCAGCGGCACGGCGCGCAATGCTCAGCGGATTCGGCGAGCCGCCGTGACGAGACCGAATGCGAAGCCGGCGAATTCGATCAGCGCCAGGTTCAGCGCCGTGTGGAAGAACACGCCTGCGCCGTCGCCGACGACGTTGGAGTGCAGGTCAGGACTGTCGATGACGAAGTGCAGCAGGTAGCCGAATACGAACGCGGCGTACATCGACGCGGCGAACAGCGCAGCACCGAGCCGAAGGCGGCGGCGGAACGCCAACAAGACCGCGGCGACCGGCATGAGCGACACAACGATCACGACGTACGCCTGCTGGACGGCCGGGACAGGCACGTCTGCGGCCGCATGACCATAGGCGTGCGTCAACTGCACGCCGAGATGCAGCAATGCGATCCCGAGCAACGTGAAACGTTCAAACCTCGCAGGCAGCGCCATAGCAGCCCTGATTCTGGCGGGCGATCAACAGCGGACGATGACGTACGGCTCAATGGCGATGCCGGTCCGCCGCCTGGACCACCTCTCCACGATTCTTCGAGGATGCTCGAGGTGACCGAAAAATGGGGGGTTTCACCGTCGGTACGATCTTGCGATGTCGCGTTTTGTGGGTGCAAGTCGGGTCGCGCTGGCGGACGGTTTGGTGGCACTGTTCGACGATGTGCGCGATTCGGGCGGGTCGCGTTGGATTTCGTTGGAGGCTCCGTCGGGGTGGGGCAAGACGCGTGTGGGTCGGGAGTTCTATGCGCGGCTGGCCGGTGGGCAGTCGCCGCCGCGCTATTGGCCCGAGGTGATCGCTGATCCGAATCGCAAGGCGGTGGTTCCGACCGGGGACCGTCAGTCGGGCTCGCTGCCGGACTTCTTGTGGTGGGGGGTGTCGTGTTCAGATCGCCATGGCGTGGCCATCGAGGCGCTGCGCTCGGATTTGGGGCAGCTGGAACGGCATGCGCCGTTCGTCGACTTGGTGTGCCGGCGCGGTCGGGGCCTCAAGGAAAAGGCGATTCAGGGCGCCTTGAGCACGTGGAAGGCGCTCGCGGTGCCAGGCGCGAAGCATCTGGCGGGGACCGTTGTGCCGGGTGCGGGGTTGGCGTCGTCGATCGTGCGCACAGCGGCGGGCGCGGCTCGGGTCCGACGCCAGGAGCGGCGGCTGGTGGGTCAGGAGTCACCGGTCGATGCCGGGGGCGGAGACCTGGCTGCACAGGCGGTCGAACAGCTCTGCGCGTTGGGTTCTGCAGGGTTCCCGGTGGTGGTGTTTATCGAGGATGTGCATCTCGCGGACGCCGAGCTGTTGGAGGTGCTGGAGGGCCTGTTGCGCCGCGGCTCCCATCTGTTGGTCGTGACCACGACGTGGCCAGGAAAACTCGACGAGGTGCCCGAGTTCGCGGGCTTGGCTCGCGATCTGGGCGAGCGGGCGCTGCGTGTGGGGCATCTTGTCGCCGCGGGTCCGCCATTTCCTGACGGCGCGGGACTTGTCGCGTTGGACGCCGCCGATTGTGCGCAGATCGTGCGAGCTCACTATCCGCAGGCAGATTCGGCCACCGTGGGATTTCTGGTTGATCGGTACAGCAATCCGTTGGCGCTTGAGCTGGTGTGCGCGATGCCCAGATACCGCGAGCAGTTCGGCCAGCGGGGCGATCTTCGCATCTCTGCTGAAGACATCGACTCGCTTCCCGCCGCCACTATCGAGGGTCTCTACAGGGACTACTGGTCTCAGCTGCCTGAGCGGTTGCGGTTGCGGTACGCGGTTGCCGGCGCTATCTCCCCCGAAGCGATCAACTTCGAAGGCGGCCGCGGGCACCGCACATGGAGCGATGCGGTCCTTGATGAGGTCATCGCAGGCCTCAAGCTTCCCACCAGCGCTGATCTTGCCGGAGCTGTGGGCGCGACCCGCGACGCCTACGGCTGGGTTGCCCACGTCGATGAGTACCTGCGCCGATGGGCCGAGACCGACCAGTACGACATCGCGACCGACGACGGCCGCAGAATTCTGAACCGGTATCTGTCAGACGCACGCCGCAAGGTCCTCGGTGCGGTGGCGAGCGCCGTGCTGCGCGACCCCGCCCCTCGCTCTCACAGCGCCCGCACCATCGTTGCGCTGCATGCCGAGGGCTACATCGTCGACCCCGCCCCGGTCAGCGCCGCGATTGCGGTCGTGCTGGGCGACCTCGGCTACGACTCCGCCCGAGCATCCGAACGTCGCCGGCTCTACGAACTGTTCGGTGAGCTTCGAGAACGCGACCCCGGCAGCGTCGACGCCGACACCGACCTGGCGGTCCGATTCAACGGCATCGACGCCATCGCAACCGCAGGCCGGCCAGACCTCGCCGCCGAGCAGTACCGCGACCTCATCGCCCACACCCAAGACACCCTCGGGCCCGACCACCCAGACACGCTGACATCAGCCAACAACCTCGCATTAGCGCTTCGCGACGCCGGTCGCGCCCCCGAAGCCATCGACATCTACACCCGAGTCATTGCCGACCAGACTCGAGTGCTCGGGCCCGACCACCCAGACACGCTGACATCAGCCAACAACCTCGCATTGACGCTTCGCGACGCCGGTCGCGTCCCCGAAGCCATCGACATCTACACCCGAGTCATTGCCGACCAGACTCGAGTGCTCGGCACCGACCACGCCCACACACTGACGACGCGCAACAACCTTGCATTGACACTCTGGGGAGCAGGGCGCATTCTCGAAGCCGCCGACCTCCATGAGCAGGTTCTGGCCGACCGGACCCGAGTGCTCGGCACCGACCACCCCGACACGCTGACATCGGCCAACAACCTTGCATTGGCGCTTTGGGCGTCAGGACGCGTCTCCGAAGCCATCGACATCTACACCCAAGTTCTCGCCGACCAGACCCGAATACTCGGCACCGACCACCCCCAAACACTCACGACACGCAACAACCTCGCAACAGCGCTCCGCGACGCCGACCGCGTCCCCGAAGCCATCGACATCTACACCCAAGTTCTCGCCGACCAGACCCGAGTGCTCGGCACCGACCACCCCCAAACACTCACGACACGCAACAACCTTGCAACAACGCTTCGCGACGCCGGTCGCGTGACGTAAGAAGGCCCGGAAACATTGCAGCGAGCGAACTTGCCGCATGTCGCAACTTGGCCGAGTTCAACGGCTTCACAGGCTCGGCTCGAGCGCCGCAGGCTCCACCTCGACCCGCTCTCGCCAGGCGACCACGACGCCCAGCAGCGTGATCCCGAAGAAGATCGTCCCGAACCCCGTTCCGGTAATGGCGCCAAACATCTCGATCACCGTCACGAGAAACACAAAAAACAACGCCAGCGCTGCCAGCACCATCGCCAGCACGCGCCGCTGGACCGCCGCCAGCACGAGCACCCCAGCCGCCCACAGCCCGCCTGCGGCCGGCCAAACGCCCGGCGCGAACGCAAACGCGCACGATGCGCAGAACCCCGTGAACCAGATCATCCGCAGCCAGCCTCGCACCGAGAAGTGGTTGGGCAGCCGCTGCACGAAGGGTGCGAATGTGCAGCAGCTGAGCGACAGCACGACCAGTCCCATTGCCTGGCCTGGGCCGTCGTCGATGCCGCCGAACACGGTCACGCCAGCGGCGAAGAACAGCCTCGAAGCGGTCGACAGCAGGACCCATTCTCGCCCCCAGATCGCGAGCCCGGTCACGGCAGCCGCGGCGGCGACCAGTACGAAATAGAACCAGGACTCACCCTGCACCCGGGCGGAAATCACCAGCACCGTGCCGAGCGTTGATGAGGCGACGAAGACGATCCACGCGACCGTCGCGGGCACAACCAATCCGCGCCGCGCCGCCACCCGGGCGGCCTGTTCGACCAGCGTCACGGCAACCACCATCAGCACCAAGGTCACCCAGACCGAGACCGTTGGCACCGTGACGCTGAGCGGCAACGTGAAGCCCAGTCTCTCCTCGCTGCCGGTCGCCAGCGCCAGAGGCAACGCCACAAATCCCGCCGCCGCCCAGGACCCAGCGGCTCGCGAACGGAACCACCAGCAGATCGCTCCGCCGAGCAACATCGCCGGCACGCACACCAAGATCCAACGCTCGTCAGGACCGACCACCAGGCCGGAGGCGTCGAACACGGTGTCGACGCACAGGGTCAGCGATATCGCCGCGATCCCCGCCAGCACATCGGACACAGCCGCCGGGCGAAGCCGGCGCGTCGCCCAGCACAACGCGAGCGCCATAGCGCCGCCGATGCCCAGCAGGGCCACGATCCCCCACAGACTTGTCAACCAAGTGAAGGTCAGCGCCAGCAGCCCGAACAGCACCAGCGCCCCGCCCATGTACGCCAGGACGTCTGCAGTTCGCGACCCTCCGGCGTCGTCGGGCGGCGCGGGCTCGCTGTCGTCGGGCGCGCCCAGCTCGGCTTCGTCCGAACTTCGCTGCGCCTCCTCGTCGTCTCGAACCAATCCGGCACCGGCCCCGCGAGCCGGCGATTCTTCCGTGGGTTTGGCTGTCATAGATCGCCCCCCGCTGCAGCCCGCCGAGACCCCACTCTGCCAGTGCAGCCGCAGGCCATGTCCGGGCAGCACCCAGACGGCAGATGGTTCGTTGTGCTCTCGCGGGTTGCCGGGCAGCGACACGGAAAGGGTGAACGTGGGCGGTTCATCGCCGGTGGTCACAAATTGGGGACCGCCGGAGGCAACGTATTCCTCGACGGGGCGGGTGCGCAGCTCGAAGCTGCATCCATTGCTGGCGTTGCGCCGGATCTCCAGTCCGTCGTTCTCGGCGAGTGCGCCAAAGACGCCTTGGGACTGGTCCGCCGTCCGAGCGAAGGATTGCCAGCGCGACCCAGCCCAGCGTTGGCGTCGAGGCCCGCCCATGGCCTCACCGCAACTGTCTGGGAATCAGGGTGAATCAGCGACGTCCTCAATCGTCGACGGTGAGGATCCGGGCTGCCAGGTCCCGCGCTTCGTCCAACGTCTCCACAAAGTGGCTCTGGGGCACGTGCCGCAACGCGCCCAGACCGTTGAGGCTGACCGCAGGCGTGCCACGCAGGCCCACCACGATGGTCGCAGTGCGACGCGAGCAGCGAACTCGTCGATCATCGACTCCACCGTCGCTGGTTGTGCCCAGGAAGCTCCGGTCCAGCAGCGGCGTCGACATGACGCTGTCGAGCTCCAAGCGTTCGAACTGCCTGGCGGGGGCCAGCGCTGCGACGATCAGGCCCAGAGCCACGGCCGTGATCAAGTCCAAGAAGACGGTGAACCCGAACGTCACTGCCATGATCGCCAGGTGCTCGCGCTGGACCCGAAAGATCCGCGTCACGAAGCGCCAGTCGATGAAGTCCCAGCACGATCTGCAACAGGCCCGCCAGCATCACGATGGTGAACACTTCGGTGAGGCTTGTCGCGTGTCAAGGTTCTTGAGACAGGTCATTGTTTGGTGCTGACCTGAAGGAGAACCCTGATGGGCCGTCAGCCCGCCATGTCGGTGGAGGACAAGACGAGGATCGTGCTGGATGTCGAGGTCGGTGAGCCCGCGAGCGGCGAGCCCGGCGCGCACCGCGGGGGAGTCGTAGCCGCGGTCCAGGCTCAGGGTGCCGATGTGGCAGCCGAGGCCGATGGCGTCCACAGCGTCGAGGGTGGGTCCCAGCAAAGCGACATCGTTGCGGTTGGCGCCGTCGATGCTCCACGCGATCGGGATGCCGCGGCGCTCGGCTGCCACCGACCATTTCCAGCCCAGTTTTCCCCGGTCCACGGGGCTTTTCCCGGTCCCGTCCCCGCCGCAGGGAGCCTTATGGATCGACCCGTGGAGCGCCACAACATCGAGATCGAGCCCGATGATGCGGACGAACGCCGCGAGGGCCTGCGAGCACAATCGGTCGAACACCCCCGCAGCGATCCACTCGTCGCGTCGCGCGCGAAGCGTTGTGTCCGACACCACACGGCCCATGAACGCCTCGATGTCAGTCCACGACGAACCCGTCACCAACCGAATCAGGAGCCCCCGAAAACACACCTCGTCGGGGACTCTGGGGTTGTGGCACCCCAACGGATGAGTGTCATCTGGCGGCGGCACCAACGGCTCCACAGCCGCCCAGATCGCATCTGACACCTCAGGGTCCACAGCGCGTGTCATGATCGCAGAGCCTCCACTGGTCGTTGGCTGGTGAATGCACTCGCCATCAAACGCGAGACACCACAACGACCGGTGGATGCTCACCTGCCCGCGCGGCTCCTAAGAGGCCGCGCCCGCCAGTGCCACGGCCAGGGGGTACACCCGGTTGCGGCCAGCGCCGAGCTTGCGCGCCACGACTGCTGCAGCATCGCGAGCGCTGGCGCCGGCGGCGAGCTCGGTCTCCAGTTCGGCCCGTATCTCATCGTCGGAAGGGGCCTTGCGAGCCGCCGGGCCGATGACCACCACGATCTCACCCTTGGGATGGTCAGCGAAACGGGCCGCCAACTCGCCGAGCGTCCCGCGGGACACCTCCTCGTGCAGCTTCGTGAGCTCCCGCGCCACCACGGCGGGTCGGTCGTTCCCGCAGGCGTCGGCCAGCTCGGCCAGCGTGGCTCCGATCCGCTTCGGCGATTCGAGCAGCACCACGGTGTGCTCCCACGCAGCGATCTCGGCGATCCGCGCTGCGCGGGCGTCCCCGCTGCGCGGCAGGAAGCCCTCCATCGCCCAGCGTTGCGCCGGCAGGCCCGACACGGCGAGAGCGGCGATGGGCGCCGACGGCCCCGGGACGACACTGACGGGCACTCCGGCAGCCGCGACTGCCTCGACGAGGCGCTGTCCGGGATCGGAGATGCCCGGCATGCCGGCGTCGGTTACATAGGCAGCCGTCTCGCCGGCAACCAGGCGCTCGACCACCTGTTCGCATGCCGCGGCCTCGTTGTGCTCGCGCACTGCGAGCAGCGGTCGCCGGCCGATGCCCAGCCGCTGCAGCAGCAGACCCGTGCGGCGTGTGTCCTCGCAGGCCACGAATGACACCTCGCGCAGCACCTGTACCGCCCGGGGGGCGATGTCGGCCATATTGCCGATCGGCGTAGCGACCAGCCACAGCAAAGGTTGCTCTGCGGTGGCTGCGGCTGACCGGTCAGTCATGTCTGTAGGCAAGCACGCCCAGCGAGTGCCGGTGTGCTTATGCGTCGAGCCGGATGTCGAGCGAGTCGCCCACTCGAATTCCCCAGCGTTCGAACGCGCCCGCTCGGGCCTCGATCACCGATCGTGCACCGAGCCGGGGGCGGCCGATCCTGCCCGGCCGCATCGTGACGATGTCGACCACTTGCCTGCCGGCGTCGAGGTACGCCACATCGATCTCGAAGTTCATTCCCACGGTGTGCACCGCACGGCAGCGCTCGATCAGCAGCGCCCCGGTCAGGTCGTCGCGCCCCAGCAGTCCGCGACGGCGTGCGCGCCGGGCGCGGGCGACTTCGAGGCTTGCCACCACGCGGTCCTCATAGGCCAACCACGGCATGGCTACACGTTGAAGCGGAACTCCACGACGTCGCCATCGCGCATCGGGTAGTCCTTGCCTTCGACGCGCATCCTGCCGGCGTCGCGCGCCGCGCCCCATGAGCCCAGTTCGAGCAGCTCAGCCCAATCGATCACCTCTGCCCGGATGAAGCCACGCTCGAAATCGGTGTGGATCCGGCCAGCGCACTGCGGTGCCCGCCAGCCAGCACGGAATGTCCACGCCCGTGACTCCTTCTCACCGGTCGTGAGAAAAGTTCGCAATCCCAACAGGCCGTGCGCGCCAGCAACGAATCGCTCCAGCGCTCCGGAGCCCAGACCGAGCCCTTCCAGCAATTCAGCCCGTCCGGCCGCTTCGAGCTGGGCAGCTTCTGCTTCGAGCTGCACGCACAGCGGCAGCACCGTGGCGCCCGGCAGCTCAGCCTCGATGGGCGCGGCAAGCTCGGCTGCCGCATCCAGCTGGTCCTCGCCGATGTTCAGGACCGCCATGACCGGCTTGTCGGTCAGCAGGAAGTGGCTCCGCAGCGCCACGCGATGCGGGTGTTCGTCGGCACCGTTGCACGTCGCAGCGAGCGGCCATGCCCGGAACAGCGGTGTGCCGGCTTCGAGGTGCTCGAGTGCAGCCTCGAGTGCTGCTACTTCTTCGGCAAGCGCTGTGTCGGAGGGCTGGCTGCGCAATGCCTTGCGCCGGCGGTTGATCCGAGATTCCACCGACTCCAAGTCGGCCAGTGTCAACTCGGTTTCCACAATGCTGAGGTGCTCGAGCGGATCGGCGGGACCTGGCACATCGGCATCGGTGAAGGCACGCAGCACAAAGACAATCGCATCGACCTCGCGAATGCCGGCCAGGAATCGGTTGCCCAGTCCCTCGCCCTTGCTGGCGCCCTCTACCAAGCCTCCGATGTCAATGAACGCGGTGGTCGTGGGCACCACCTTGCGGCTTGCGCTCATGCGCGCCAGGGCATCGAGGCGGCCATCGGGCACGCGTGCCACGCCGACATTCGGATCGGTTGTCGCGAACGCATACGGCGCGGCCAGCGCACCGCCGCCAGCGAGGGAATTGAACAGCGACGATTTCCCCGCGTTGGGCAGGCCGACGAACCCAAAGCGCTCCATCGCCGGGCGAGGCTAGTGAGTGCGCCGACGCGGTCCGGCCAGCACCCCGACGGCCATGGGCTCGCAGCACGCTCGGGCATCACGCAAGCCGAGGTGCAAGACTTCGCCGACACGGGTGTGCGGCCACGGCGCCCACTGACGGGGAGGAATCCATGGGACCGTTGCAGGGACTCAAGGTGATCGAGCTGGCTGGCATCGGCCCAGGACCGTTCTGCGCAATGCTGCTCGCTGACCTCGGGGCGGACGTGGTCCGCATCGATCGCATGACGCCCGAGGACCTCGGCATCGACCGGGGACGCAAGTTCAACGTGCTCAACCGCGGCCGGCGCTCGGTTGCGGTCGACCTGAAGTCGCCCGACGGCGTCGAGACCGTGCTGAAGCTGGTGGAACAGGCCGACGCGCTGATCGAGGGCTTCCGCCCCGGTGTGACCGAACGGCTGGGCCTCGGTCCAGACGAGTGCTTCGCCCGCAATCCGAAGCTGGTGTACGGGCGCATGACCGGCTGGGGCCAGGAAGGCCCGATGGCGCACGCAGCCGGCCACGACATCAACTACATCGCCCTCACCGGCGCCCTGCACGCCATCGGTCCCGCCGAGGCACCGAGCCCACCGCTCAACCTGGTCGGCGACTTCGGCGGCGGGGGCATGTACCTGGCATTCGGCGTGTGCGCTGCGCTGCTCGAGGCGCGCGACTCCGGGCAGGGCCAGGTCGTGGACGCTGCCATGACCGAGGGTGCGGCATCGCTGATGGCAGCGATCTACGGCATCTACGGCTCGGGCGGCTGGCAGGACGAGCGGGAGTCCAACTTCCTCGACGGCGGCGCCTACTACTACGGCGTGTACGAGACCTCCGACGGCAAATTCGTCTCGGTCGGATCGATCGAAGGCAAGTTCCACGACGAACTGCTCGAGAAAACCGGCCTGGCCGACGCCCCCACCGTGGACCGCAACGACCGGGATGAATGGGCTGACAAGCGGGCACGCCTCGCCGAGGTCATCAAGACCAAGACCCGGGACGAGTGGGACGGGATCATGGCCGGCTCAGACGTGTGCTACGCGCCGGTGCTGGACCTGTCCGAGGCCCCCCATCACCCGCACAACGTCGCCCGTGGCAGCTTCGTCGAGGTGGAAGGCGTGATGCAGCCCGCGCCTGCGCCTCGTTTCAGCCGTACCCCCGGCGAGGTCGCCCGGCCGCCGGCTTCACCGGGCGAGAACACAGACGAAGTGCTGGCCGACTGGGGCTTCGACGAAGACGGCATCGAAAAGCTGCACGAGGTCGGCGCAGTCGGCTGATCGGGCCCTGGCCTCGGAGGCCGGGAAACAGGAACTGAAGCCTCAGGACTGATGCCGGTGCGGCGTCGATAGCCTGCAACGCCTATGTCGAAGCGCACCAAGAAGCGAAAGCTCCGGGCGCGCCGCAGCAAGGCAAACCACGGCAAGCGCCCCAACTGCGGCCGCGGCTAGTCCGCGTCAGCCGCTGCGGCGCTCTATTTCGGCCAGGATCGGCTCCGTCAGCACGATTCCGCCGTAGTAGGTGTAGTGAATGCCGTCCTGGGTGCGGATGTTGCGTTGCCCCGGTCCGAGACGCCGTGCATAGGCGCCATCCACCGCCACTGCGTCAAATGAGTCCATGTAGATCGCGCCGTCGACCTCGGCGGCGGCTGCTGCCGCGAGCGGGTTGACGACACCGGGCAACGGGGCAAAGTGCCTTGGTTGCAACGGCGGCAGGCCGACCCAGATGACCAACCGGCCGGGCCTGGCGGCCGCTGCGACGAGATCACGGACACGGGCCTGATAGCGCTCGTTCCATTCCGGCTCTCCAAAGCGCTCGGGAAAACCCCGGAAGCGCTGCTTGTCGTTGGCGCCCATCGCCAGCACGATGACGTCGTAGGGCCCCTCGGCAACTTCTGTCGCCATATAGGTGACCCAGTCGAAGTACCAGTCGGTCACCACCCCGGTCGACTTGATGATGTCCTCGGTGAAGCGGAACCGTTCGTCGTCGGCAATCAGCTGCCGGAAGCCATAGACGGGACCGCCCGATATCGAGTCGCCCCCGGACCACACCCGCAACGGCCGCTCCGGTGTCGCCGCCGGCAGGAGCGACTGCCGGTCGTCGCGTGCAAACCAGTAGTAGGTGGGTTCGGTGCCCAACTGTGACTCCGACAGCGGGTCCGGCCAGCGCAGCACCGGGTCTGCCCATGGATCCTCAGTGACCCTGGGTGCCGGCTCGGGCACCTGTTCGGGCGCTGGCATTTCCTCGCTGGCACCGTCGTCGGTCGAGGCCTCGTCGTCGGTCTGCGCCCCTGCCGGTCCCCCAAGCAGCCCTGACGCCAGCAGGCACACGACGACTGCGGCCACTGCTGCCCTCAGCGATCGCCGAGGGCGGCGCAGCTCCTGCAGGATCACGAAGGAGCGCCTGATGTCAGGTCGACGACGAGGCCGAGTTCGTCCAGCAGCACCTCCGACAACCATCTGCCACCGATCGTGCTGAGGTGGACGCCATCGGTGAGCCGGACGTCGGTGAGCTGGCCATCGGCATCAGCGACGTAGCGGCTGAAGCCGCCGTTCGGTCCCCGGAACAGGTCGCGGATATCCACGTAGCGCACCCTGTCGCGCTCTGCGGCTTCTGCTGCGAAGACCTCGTTGACCCTCTGCATCCGGGAGTCGTATTCGGGATCCTCCATGATCGGCTGGCCGACCCAGATCAAGATTCGTTCCGGGTCGGTCGTCACCAGGTCCATGATGTGACCGACTCGCGCCGAATACTCCTGTAGCCAGCTCTCGGAGAAGCGGCGGGCGATCTGTCCGTCCACGACGATCGCCTGGGCGTCGTTGCCTCCGAACATCAGCACTACCGCGTCGGGGTCTTCACCTGCCATGACTTCGACGATGCGTGTCGGCCAGTCGTAGAAGTCGGGTCTACTCAGGCCGCTTGCGAGCTGGTGCTCTGTCGAGGCATCGATGACACCAGTGTCGTTGGCCAGTCCGACCATGGTTTTGCCGAAGAACTGCACCATCGAGTCGCCCATGATGGACAGCTGCAGCGGGTCGGCGGGTGTCGGGAACCACGGCACGCTGGTGGGAGGTGCGCTCGTCGCCACGTCGTCGAGGGTGCCTGAGGCCTGTTGCTCGTCCCCGGCTGTCAGCTCAGTGCCAACTGTTCCGCCGACCGTCGACCCGGAATCCGTCATTTGGTCCGCCACCGCCGGGGTGTCGTCGCTGTCAGTGCCGACGGGCCCGGTGGCGGGCGTGTCGGCGACCACGACCCCGGTGGGGGTCGAATCGGCCACTGCTGCGTCGCCGGCGGCATCACCCACGACGGCGGAGGCGAATGGGTCGGTGGTCGCGCCCGGATCGGTCACCGAGTGGCCCAACGCCTCGTCGGCCCACAGGCGCGGCAGGTGCAAGCCGACGGCGCTGGACGCGCCCTCAACCGGCTCCCAGACCGCCACCGAGGCGTCGCGCTCCCAGCCGAATGGCTTCTGCTGGGCCTCACGCAGCAATTGCTGCGAGTTGAGCATGATCGCCAGCAGCAGCCCGAGCGCTCCGGCTGCCAAGACCCGGCCGGCAGCCACCCCGGTTCGGCGGTCCGTGGAGTCGAGGCGTGGCGGCCCTGCGGACGGAGTGATCCGGGGATCGGGCGGAGCGTGCGATGCCGTCATGACTCAGAACTGGAAGTAGATGAACGGGGCAACGCCCGTCGGGCCGAGGACATCGATCGCCACCAACGAGACGCCCACCACGGCGCCTTGTGCCACCCAGCCGAGGCTGGCAAAGCCGTCGCGCAGCAGATCGAACCAGTCGGTGGGCATGAACTGGAACGCCAGTGCGCCGAATGTCACTGCGATCACGAGCGGCGTTGCGGTGCCTGCGTAGTTGTCGAAGCTGGCGACCGCACCGAGCATCTCGACCGCCGCCGACAGCGACTCGGATCGGAAGAACACCCATGCAAGGCACACAACATGGAACGTGACCAGCCAGCGCACCACCTCGCCGAGGCCCGGGGAGAGCAAGGGGCCGGCGCCGCTGCGCTCCCGCTGCTCGCGCACCAGCCGCTCCACCGCCAGAACGACGCCGTGAATGCCGCCCCAGATCACGAAATTCCAGGTGCTGCCGTGCCACAGGCCGCCGAGCAGCATGACGATCATGAGGTTGCGGTACGTGTTGACGCGGCCACCCCGGTTGCCGCCCAGCGGCACGTAGAGGTAGTCGCGCAGCCAGCGGGACAGGGTCATGTGCCAGCGCCGCCAGAAGTCCTGCAGCGTCAGCGCCCGGTACGGATTGTTGAAGTTCTGCGGGAAACGGAAGCCCAGCAGCAGCGCCACGCCGATGGCGATGTCGGTGTAGCCGGAGAAGTCCGCATAAATCTGGACTGCGTAGGCGTACACCCCGAGCACAACTTCGGGCCCGCTGTGGGCCCCCGGATCAGCGAAGACACCGTCCACGATCTCGCTCGCCAGGAAGCTGGAGATCACGACCTTCTTGAACAGCCCGTTCAGGATCAGCCCGAACGCCTCCGCGGCTGGGACGTAGCGAGGGTCGGGCCGTGCAGCGAGCTGCGGCGCCATCTCTGCCGCCCGCACGATCGGTCCCGCCACCAGCTGGGGAAAGAACGACAGGTACACCGCAAAGTCCAGCGGCGCCATCTCGCGGACGTTCCCGCGGCCGATGTCGATGATGTAGCTCATCGCTTGGAACGTGTAGAAGGAGATGCCGACCGGCAGCGTGTACTCCAGCACCGGCAGGGCGCCCGAGATCCCGATGCTCTCGAGCAGGTTGGACATCTCGACGGCGAAGAAGTCCCAGTACTTGAAGACGCCGAGAATGCCGAGATTGGCGGCAACGCCGATCCGGACCCACCACTTCGCAGCTTGGGCAGAGCCGGCGACCCCCTGGCCCGAGTCCCACAACCGAGCTGCGGCGAAATGCCCCACGACCCAGTTGATGACAATGGTCGCGAACAGCAAGAAGACGAAGCGCCAGCTCCACCAGCCGTAGAACACGATGCTGGCCGCCAGCATCAGCGGCTTCCACAGGGCCGGGTGCGGCCGCGTGAGCCAGTTCACGACAAAGACGACTACGAAGAATGCTCCGAAGACGAACGTCGGGAACAACATGCCGAGCCGAACATACTGGCGTTCCCGTCCCTCCAATAGACACAGCTTCAGGATGGACACCGGTGAGCCAAGGCGTTTCTGTATGACGACCCCCGCAGCAACGCTCGACGCCTGGCTAGCCGTTGACCCAGATCCAGGGACGCGCAGTTCCATCGAGACCAACCGCGAGCGCCCGGACTGGGTGGAGGCCCATTTCGGCAGAACGCTGCGATTCGGAACCGCTGGAATGCGAGGGCCGACCGGACCAGGGCCTGCCTGCATGAACCGGGTCATGGCTCGATTGACCGCCCGGGCAGTCGGCGCTGAGCTGGTTTCCAGCGGCCTGGCCGACCGGGGCGCCGTCGTCGGCTTCGACGCCCGCGCCGGCTCCGCAGACATGGCGTTCGACGCCGCACGCCTGCTCGCCGCCATGGGCGTTCCGACAGCCATCGTCGACGGAGGGGTGCCGACGCCTTTGCTGGCACGGCAGCTGCTCGCCCGTTCCGCAGGGGCGGGGCTCATGATCACCGCCAGCCACAACCCTCGCGAGGACAACGGCCTCAAGGTGTATTGGTCCGACGGAACGCAGATCCGGCCGCCGCTGGACCGGCGCATCGAAGGCTGTATTGACCTCGAAGCCCTCCCGACCGACGACGACCTCGCAGCCCGCCACGAGCTGGCGCTGCTTGACGTGCGCTCGGTCATCGCCGAGTACGTCGGCGCGGCCGTCCGCCGACCGGTGTTCGACTCGGACGGCCGACCGGCCGATCCGACCGACGTGCCACCGATCGTCTACACAGCGCTGTGCGGTGTCGGCTCGCAGACCCTAGGCCATGCCTTTGCCACCGCCGGCCTGCCGCCGCCGATCTACGTGGAGCACCAGCGACATCCCGATGGATCGTTCCCGGGATTGCCGTTCCCGAATCCCGAGGAGCCGGGCACCCTCGACGATGCGATGAGCCTCGCCGACTCATGCGAAGTCGATCTTGTCCTCGCCAACGACCCCGACGCAGACCGGCTGGCGGTGGCCGTTCGCGATCGGGACGGGGTGTGGCACCGGCTGAGCGGCGACGAACTGGGCGTGCTGCTGTGCGACTGGCTGATCGGTCTGGCGGGTGACCACGGGACGGTGCGACCGTTGATCTCGGCGTCATCGGTCGTGTCAGGTCGGATGGTCGAAGCCCTGTGCGCTGCGCGGGACGTCGCCCACCACCGCACCCTGACCGGTTTCAAGTGGATTATGGAGCCCCGGCTGGCGCATCCCGATGCCCGCTGGGTGTTCGGCTACGAGGAAGCGCTCGGCTACTCGGTCTCCGACGCCGTGCTCGACAAAGACGGCATCTCAGCAGCCACCGAATTCGCGCGGCTGACCGGTGCCTTGGCTGCTCGCGGCATCAGTCCGCTCGAACGACTCGACGAGCTGGCGATCGAAGTCGGCCTCCACGTCACGGCGGCAGCTTCAGTGCGCGCCAGCGCCGGTGCGATCGCCGCCGCCATGGCGGCGTTGCGAGCCAATCCACCTCGCACGATCGCTGGCCGCTCCGTTGCGAACATCACGGACTGGCTCGACGCCAGCACGCCTCACCCCGCTGACCTCGTCGAACTGGAGCTGACGCCCGCCACGGCCGATGGCTCCAACCACGACCCCGAGGCGCAGGTGCGCATCTGCATCCGGCCGAGCGGCACCGAACCCAAGGCGAAGATCTACCTCGAAGCCGTGAGCCCGACCCCCATCGACGTCCGCGCCGAACGCAGTCGCCTGCAAGCACTGCTCGACGCCATCGCCTCCGACGTGTCAGCACTTCTCTTCACGGTCGAATAGCGGCACGAGCGGACAGGCGGCGGTGCCTGCCATCGACGCCAGCCCCGACTCTGCGCAGAAATGCCGCCACAGACGGCAAATTTGCGCACAGACAGCGTGACAGTTGCTTCCCGAGCCGCGACGCTGGCTCTAGAGCATGTCGGCGGCCAGCGAATCGAGCGGCACGAGCGGTCGGGTTCCCACGTGGGAGATGACCTCGGCTGCTGCCACCGAGCCCAGCCGGCCGCACCGTTCCAGGTCATACCCCCGAGCCAGACCGTACAGCACGCCCGCTGCGTACAGGTCACCTGCACCCGTCCGATCGACGACCTCGTCGACCGGCTCGACAGGGATTTCCACGATCCCTTCGGGCGTCACCACGACCGCCCCGTCTGCCGACAGCGTCACCGATGCGATGTCCACCCGACCCTGCACGGCTGCGAGCGCTTCGTCCAGGTCATCGGTCGCGTAGAGCGCCTTGAGTTCGGCTGCGTTGGCGAACAGGACGTTGGTGCAGCGATCGACCATGTCGATGAACTCGCGCCGGTGGCGTTCCACGCACAGCGAGTCCGAGAGGCTGAGCGCCACCTGGCAGTGGTTGCCGGGCGTGGCGCAGTGCTCCGCCACTTCGCGCAGCGCTGCCCGGGCCGCCGTCGGGTCCCAGAGGTAGCCCTCGAGCAGCACGGTCCGAGCGCGACCCACCATTGCCCAGTCCACATCGGCCGGGGCGAAACCAGCGGACGCGCCCAAGTACGTGCTCATGGTTCGTTCGCCGTCAGGGGTGATGACGACCGTGCAGCGACCCGTCGGGTCGTCTGCGGGTGCCCGCGCAGTGGCGTGTTCCACGCCATGGCCGACCATGTCCGAGACGAACAGGTCGCCGAGCGGGTCCTCGCACACCCGGCCCATGTAGCCGGCGCTGCCGCCCAGCGCCGCGATGCCCAGCATCGTGTTCGCCACCGAGCCGCCGGGCGTCATCTCGTCGGCGCCGCCCAGCATCTCGACGAGCGCGCTGAGCTCGACCGCCCGCTGGGTGTCCACCAAGGTCATCGCTCCCTTGACGATGCACAACTCGGTCACGACGGCTTCGTCGGCGCGCAGCAACACGTCCACCATGGCGTTGCCGATGCCCACGACGTCAAGAGGATGCTCACCAGCAGCGGCATCGGGTGCGTTGCCGCTGCCCACGACATCAAGAGGATGCTCACCAGCAGCGGCATCGGGTGCGTTGCCGATGCCGACGACATCCAGCTGTTCGCCCAACTCCACCCCGTCGGCTTAGCACCTCGTCCTGCCCGTTCGCACGATCTATCCGGCCCTCAGGGCGTCGGTAGTGTGCGCGCCGTGACGTTCCTCATTCCTGGCCCGCCCCCCAAGTCGGGATCCGACGGCTCCGGTGCACCTGACGCCAACCCGTACCGGCTGCCACGAGATGTGCAGCCAGTTCGCTACGACATCGTCATCGAGCCAGATCTCGAAGCTGCACGATTCGTGGGGGAGGTCCGCATCGAGGCGACAGTGCAGCGCCCGGTCGACAGCGTCACCTTGAATGCCGCCGACCTCGAGTGCTCCGATGCGACCTTGCGCCAGAGCGGCAGGGCCGTCGGCGCTGAGATCTCCTTCGATCCCGAGACCGAGCGGATGACGCTGCGGCCGGTCGACGGCAGCAGCCTCGATGTCGGCCAAGTGCAGATCGCATGCCGGTTTGCCGGCGAGCTGAACGACCAGCTGCGCGGCTTCTACCGATCCACGTTCGTCGACGAGGCCGGGGAGACGCGCACCATCGCCACCACCCAATTCGAATCCACCAACGCCCGGCGTGCTTTTCCCTGCTTCGACGAGCCCGACCTCAAGGCGGTGTTCGGCGTCACCATGATCGTGCCCCCCGACCTCATGGCGGTCAGCTGCGGCGAATTGGTGTCGTCCGAAGCCACCACCGACGGGCGCCGTCGCGACACATTCGCCGACACCATCCAGATGTCGACCTACCTGATGGCCTTCATCGTCGGCGACCTCGAAGCGACCGATCCGGTGGACGTCGGCGGAGTGCCGCTCCGGATCGTTCACGTGCGCGGCAAGTCGGCACTGACCGCTTTCGGGTTGGAGGCCGGGGCGTTCTCCCTCGCGTGGCTGGTCGACTACTACGGCATCGACTACCCGGGCACCAAGGTGGACCTCATAGCGGTTCCGGACTTCGCATTCGGTGCCATGGAGAACATGGGTGCCATCACCTTCCGCGAAACGCTGCTGCTGGCAGACCCGCAGAAGGCGACCACCGCGGAGCTGCTGCGCATCGTCGATGTCGTCGCGCACGAACTCGCTCACATGTGGTTCGGCAATCTCGTGACGATGGACTGGTGGAACGGCATCTGGTTGAAGGAGGCGTTCGCCACCTTCATGCAGGTGGCGACCACCGATGCCTTCCGGCCGGAGTGGAAGCGCTGGGACGAATTCTCGATCGAGCGTGGGGCAGCGTTCGACGTGGACGCGTTGAGCACCACCCGGCCCGTCGAGTACGAGGTGGTCTCCCCCGCCGATGCCGAGGGCATGTACGACGTGCTGACCTACGAGAAGGGCGCTGCGGTGGTGCGGATGCTCGAGCAGTACCTCGGCCCGGACCGGTTTGCAGCGGGAGTGCAGCACTACTTGGAACGCAACAGCTACGCCAACACCACCACGACCGACTTGTGGGACGCCCTTGAGTCCTCCAGCGGCGAGCCGGTGAGGTCGGTCATGGACGGCTGGATATTCAAGGGCGGCTACCCGATCGTGTCCGTCGACGCGCATAGCAGCGGCCTGACGGTCTCGCAGCACCGCTTTGTCTATGGCACCGGGGAATCCGACGATGCGGATGCCGAGATCTGGAGCGTGCCCGTCATGGTGCGCGCTCGCCTTGCCGACGGCAACACCGTCGAGCGGCGACTGCTGCTCGCCGATGCCTCGGCGACTGTGGACTTGGACGGACCGGTCGAGTGGACCGTCGTCAATGCCGGCGGCCACGGCTATTACCGGGTGCGCTACAGCGGGGACCTGCTCGCAGCTGTGGCCCGCCAGGCGCTCGAGGTGCTTGAACCCATCGAGCGCTACGGGCTGGTGGACGACACCTACGCCGCCGTCGTGGCCGGCGACGCCAGCGCTGCGGAGTTCATCGGGCTCGTGACCGACCTGGGCTCCGAGACAGATCTGCACGTGTGGCAGCGGATGATCTGGGGGCTGAAGGGGCTGCACGCCATCGCCGAGCCGGCGGGGCGCGAAACCGTGGCCGTTCTCATCAGGGACTTGGCCACGACCGCCCTGGGCGTGCTGGGCTTCGAGCCTCAGCCCGGCGAACCCGATCTCGACCGTGAACTGCGAGGCGTGCTGTTCGAAGCGGCTGGCGGCAGGGGGCGCGACGAGCTGGTGCGCACCCGCGCACGGGAACTCTTCGAGGCAGCTTCTGGCAACGGAGCCGCCGTCGAGCCGAATCTGGCCGCGGCTGCAGTGCAGGTCGCTGCGGCTTCGGGCGACGAGACCGACTACGAGCGGATGGTCGAGTTGTACCGCTCAGCTGACACTCCCCAAAGCGAGCTGCGCTACCTCCAGGCGCTGCTGCTCTTCGAAGATCGACAACTGTTCGAGCGCACGCTGGAACTGTTCGCCACCGAGGTGCGCACCCAGAACGCCCCGTACCTGCTCGGTGCCGCCATGACGCATCTCGACTGGGGACCGGTGGCGTGGGAGTTCATCCGGGACCAGTGGGACGAATTGACCAGCCGCTTTCCCCAGAACTCGATATCGCGCATGGTCGGCGGGATACGCGGATTGAACACCCGCGATCTCGCCACCGAGGTCGAGACGTTCTTTGCCACCCACGAGGTGCCACAAGGCGCTCTCACGGTCGCCCAGCACATCGAGAAGATGTGGGTCAACGTGCGGTTGCGCGAACATGAGGGTGCCCGCATCGGACTGCCGTCCCAGGCGCAGACCTCATGAACCCAGACGGCACGACTGCGTCGGCTCGCGGGGTCTGATGTTCGGCCGCCCACCTCGGCGCCCCATGCGACCGGGCGATGAGCTGTGGCTGTCATTGCGCGCACTCGCTGCCTCGGCGGCGCTGATCGTCGTGGTGATCTACTGGGCGCTCGTCATCGTCGACTAAGCGGCTGCCGGGCTGGACCTCTTGGACTCGTCGGCCCAACGCAGCATCATGGCGATGATGGTTCCCCACACGATCGGAATGCCGCCCAGCTTCATGATGAGCCCGGCCGTCTGCTGGTCTGTCGCAGCATCGAGGCCATAGAACCGGGGCGCCAGCTCATAGGTGGCATAGAGGGGGAAGCTGGCAAAGGTCAGGAACCCCGCAGGCACCGCCGGAACGACACCCAGCGCCAGGAACAGATACACCATCTTGCCGGGATAGGCGCGTAGCCGGTGCTCGATGAGCGGCGAGCAGATCGGCAGCCACACGAGCACGCCCGAGACCAGCCACACCACATCCATCACGAACGAGCCGAATTGGTTCGCCCGCAGCGTGTCCACGGCCCACGGCGAGTGCGTCGCGACGAGGCAACCGTTGAACACCAGCCCGGCGGCAACCGGCTTGGCGAGCCGGGTCATGAAGCGGTAGAGGCGCAGCCTCGCCAGGATCCTGCGAGCCATCGGCTCGGGCACGCCCATCACCATCAGCGGCGCAGCGACCAGCGTGTACAGCATGAACTGCACCATGTGGGCCGAAGCCAGATAGCCCGCGCCAAGCACGCCGAGCGGCCAATCGGAGGCCACCCAGAACGCCGCCACCCCGGCCAGGAATAGCCACATCTGGCGGCGCTGTAACGCTGCCTCGACAGGGTCCAGCGGCTGCATGCGCCTGGCCCGAGCGCGGCGACGGGCAATCAGGTACGGGACCGCTATGGCCAGCGACGCCACCCAGACGCCTGGGTAGGCACGCCACGCCCACGTCCACGGCACCTCGAGCGCCGAGCACCAGAAACGCATGGTGCTACAGGCCCGCGCCGGCCGGCGCGTCCGGTTCGATGACGGCCAGGATCGGCAGGTCGTGATCGAACTGGGACTGACGTGTGGGATAGGGGTACTGCACGTAGCCGTAGCCGTTGGGGGCAAAGGCGAACACACGGCCGTCGTGGGCTACGTCGTAGGCGCCGTGGTTGTGAGCCGCGTCCGCCTTGGCGTCTGTGCTGTGGTCGTGTTCCGTCGTCGGGGTGGTGTCAAAGATCTTGATCGAGGCCAACGAGCCCAGCGCGTTTTGCAGGTAGGTCAACTGCTGCTCGCTCTGGGGAATGAGCCCAAGGAAATCAGCGCTGAACTGATCAAGATACGCACGCAGGATCTCAGGTGTGTCCCGATCAGGGTCGACGGTGACCGCCAGCACTTGCACATTCTTCGGTGCCCCGGGCCGGCCGAGCACGCTGGCGAGCTGCGCCAGCTGCACACCGCAGATATCCGGGCAGTTCGTGAACAACTGGTACACGAGAC
Source organism: Candidatus Poriferisodalis sp. (assembly GCF_965237655.1). Classification (GTDB taxonomy): domain Bacteria; phylum Actinomycetota; class Acidimicrobiia; order Acidimicrobiales; family Poriferisodalaceae; genus Poriferisodalis. Next base: position 1,289,024 of record NZ_CBDEGB010000001.1, on the reverse strand, counting down.
GTACCTGCCCTTCCGTGTCGGCCGCGAGACCGAAGTCGTTGCCAGCGGTGTCTGATAGCACCATATGGGGGATCTGCCGCAGCTCGGAGGGGGCCACCGCGAGGCCTTCGTAGCGCGACTCGGTGTCGCCCCCGCCTCCGCATGCTGCCACGAAGACGGCAGCGACCAGAACTGACGCGACCATCCGCAGGTGTGCCCCAGGCGTGCGTCCTCGACGGCGACGCGCAGGAGACTGACGTGACGCCGATGTGGAGGTGAGGGGAATCGAACCCCTGGCCTCTTCGATGCGACCGAAGCGCTCTACCAACTGAGCTACACCCCCGAACCGGGCGGTTGTCGAATATATCTGCGCGATCAGCAGGCCCGTCTGTGACCACGATTCGCTGCACAGCAGCGCTTGGATGCGCTGGCTGATCGCCCTACGGCGCTGTGCCTACTAGTTCGCCGTTCGGCGAATCATCCTCACCGTCGACGAATTGGCCGGATCTCGCAGTGGCAGGTAGTGCACCTCAGCGGTGGGAGCCGCTCGGCGCCGACGCACCGCCAGCGCGACGTAACCCGTGGTGAGCCCGAGCATCACGACGAAGGCAGCGAGCGCCCACAGCGATCCCGTGGCGAGTGTGCCTGCGAGCGTCACCAGCATGCACAGCACGAGCAACGTGCCGATGTCGCGTCGACGGACCGCTGCCTGCTTGGGCGTGGTCGGCATTGACGTGGACGGGCTCGTCCACCGAGGTTGCGGCTCGGCAAATTCCCTCAACGCATGCGCTTGGGAGATACGTGCTGCAGCCGGCGCGGAACGACCGAGTGAGTCGAGTTGTTGGTGGAACTGGTCGACGGACGATGTTGTTCTGCGTCGTGGCTGGAACAGGCGCGCAACGTCGGGAGCCAGTACCACGATCCAAGCGACAGCCAACAACACCAAGACCAGTTGTGTCACGCATCACCTGCCTAGCGGGCGGGCCTGCCCACACAGGGTGCCATTCCGCCGCGCGCCCAACCTGCATTTCCGCTGTCCGCGCACTACAGCAGACTAATCTTCCCAGATTGACAGTAGCGATCGCGCGATCGTTCGCTCGGCGGGCACTTCGCAGCACCCCAACCGCATCAGGCGACTGGATCAGTCGGCGGCTTCCGCTTCTCGCCGGTAGGTGCCCGACTTGCCGCCCACTTTCTCCCACAGGGCGAGGTCGCCGATGACCATGGATCGGTCGGCCGACTTGCACATGTCGTAAATGGTGAGGGCTGCGACGGAACACGCCGTCATCGCCTCCATCTCAACACCGGTGCGGTCCACTGTCTCCACCTGCGCCTCGATCTCGATCCAGGTGTCGGCAATCTCAAAATTCACATAGACAGCGCAGACGAGCAGGGGGTGGCACAGCGGGATGAGATCTGAGGTGCGTTTGGCGGCCTGGATGCCAGCCACCCGCGCGACCGCGATGACGTCCCCCTTCGCAATCGCACCCCGGGCAACCAGTGACGCTGTCTCCACGTCCATGTACACGCGGCATCGAGCGATCGCCCGTCGATGTGAGATCTCCTTCGGCGTCACGTCGACCATGCGCGCCCGACCGAGAGGATCCAAGTGTGTGAAAGGTGACTCGGTCATGTCTCAACCACCGATTTGACTCATGGTTCGCTTGGGCCTGATGAAGTTGACCTGCCCGATCGAGTGGCCGGCCCACTTGGTGCCGACCGCATCGCGGACTGCAACCGCGAGGCGGTCATCGACCTCGTCGCCCGTAGCGCCGCTGCGCAGGATCGACCGCATGTCGAACTCGTCCAGCGCAAAGAGGCAGGTGCGGAACTGGCCCTCGGCTGTCAGGCGCACCCGGTCGCAGTTTCCGCAGAAGGGCTTCGTGACGCTGGCAATGACTCCGACATGACCGCCGCCGTCGAGGTAGCGGTAACGCTCGGCGGGCTCGTTGAAACGCAGCACGGGCTCGGTCGGGAACACGTCTGAGATCGCCGCCAAGATTTCATCGGCGGGAACCACCACGTCTGAGGTCCACACGTCTCCGGCTTCGAGCGGCATGAACTCGATGAAGCGGACCTCGACTCCGCGCTCGCGGCCGAACCGGGCGAAATCCACGACTTCGTCGTCGTTGATGCCGCGCATCATGACCGTGTTGATCTTCACTGGCGCGAGCCCAGCGTCGATGGCTGCATCGATGCCGTCGAGGACCCGATCCAGCTCGTCGCGGCGCGTCAGCTCCAAGAAGCGATCGCGATGGAGCGAGTCGAGGCTGATGTTGATCCGCGAAAGGCCCGCTTCCGCCAGCGGCTTGGCATGCATACGCAACGTGGCGCCGTTCGTGGTCAACGCCACGTCGACGCCAAGGGCGGCGAGTCGCTCGACCAGCCGTGGCAGGTGAGCCCGCACCAAGGGCTCTCCTCCCGTCAGCCGGATGCTCTCGAAACCGAAGCGGTCCACGCACACCTTAGCGAAGCGCTCGATCTCCTCGAAGCTCAGGATCTCTGAACGCGGCAGCCAAGTCATGCCCTCTGCGGGCATGCAGTACTGGCAGCGAAAGTTGCAGCGATCGGTAACCGAGATGCGCAAATCGCCCACGGTCCGACCGAACGGATCGACAAGGTCAACCGCTCGTGCCGGCGCTACGGCACCTGCTGCACCATTCATGGACCTGAGCGTATCGACGGCCGCGCAGAGAGGTAGCTGCCGGGTCCCCGACGATGGACTTGCTCAGTCCAGCAGGAGCACGTCGAGCTTGTCTCCCGCGCGTACGCCGTCGCCGTCGGGGATGACTGCGAGCGCATTCGACTTGGCCATGGCCCACAGCATGTGCGAGCCCTGACCTCCCGCGGAGCGCACTTCGGTCCGGCCGCCCAGCGGTGTCGCCAGCACCCGCATGAAGTGCGTCTTGCCGTCCGGGCGCCGGAGTAGGTCTTCCGCTGCGAAGGCCACGACCGTGGGTCGGATCGGCTGCGGGTGCCCCATCATCGAGCGCAGGCCGGGCCGGGCGAAGAGCTCGAAGGACACCATCGATGAGACTGGGTTGCCCGGAAGCCCGAAGACAGGCACATCGCCCACTGTGCCGAACGCCAGCGGCTTTGCCGGCTTGATCGCCACCTGCATCCACCGCATGTCGCCGATGCGGTCGAGCACAGCTTTCACGTAGTCGAAGTCGCCCATGCTCACGCCGCCCGAGGTGACGATGGCGTCGCATGTCTGGACGCCGATGGCGAGGGCGGCCTCGATCTCGGCTGGGTCGTCGCGAGCGAGGCCGAGGTCGACCGTTTCCACATCGGTCCGGTGTGCCAACGCCAGCAGCGTCCGACGGTTCGAATCGCGGATCTGCCCCGGCTGCAATGGGCTGCCGTCGTCGACGAGTTCGTCGCCGGTGGACAGCACGCCGACTCGCGGCCGGGGGTACACCTCGACCTCGGTCATCCCGAGGCTGCACAGGACGCCGAGATGCCCTGCCGCGAGCTCAGTTCCTGCCGGGAACAGTTTGTCGCCTGCATGCAGATCATCGCCGACAGGCCGCACGTGATTGTCGGGCGGGACGCTGACCTCCACTCGTACGACTTCGCCGTCTGCGGCCGAGTCCGAAATGATCGCCGTGCGCTCCACCATGACGACAGCATCGGCCCCGGGGGGAATGGTGGCGCCGGTCATGATGCGACTGGCTTCACCGGGCCCCACGGTGACCTCCGGAGCATGTCCGGCGGCGATCGTCTCGACGACGCGCAGCTCACAAGGAGCGTCCGCAACGTCCGCCGATCGCACGGCGAAGCCGTCCATGGCCGTGTTCGCAAACTGCGGGATGTCCTCCGAGGCGATGATCTCGCTGGCCGTCACCAATCCCAGTGCGTCCGCGACCCGTACACGCACGGGCTTGCGCGGTTGGCATCGGTCCAGAACGAACTCGCGCGCGGTCTCAAGCGGCAGCACCGGGCGCAATGTACTGGGCGCAATGTGCCCGAGGCGGCCTAGAGGGAGGTTTCGATGCCCCGCGCTGCGAGTATCCGGGCGATCTCGGGGCGGCGCGCTTCGAGTTCGGCAGGATCCTTCACCGGCTGGAAACGCCCGTCAGGCCCGTCACGCTCGACGAGCAGCATCGTGGTGTCCACGAAGGCCGAAAGTTCGCCGATCAGCCGTTCAAACTGGACGACCTGGGCGCCCTCGACCTGTTTGTGGACCTCGAGCCACGTGAGCGGCCAGTCCGCCTCGAAGACGTCGACGTCGGCAACCAATGAATTGGTGTTCACCGCACACGTCGCCAGCGGATCAATCCCGGGTGGCAGGCGAAATGCCTCCACGATCTGCAGTCGCCCGTCCACACGCCACGGCGATCCCCCCGATGCGCTGCCCGGGACGAATTCGCAGGTGAGCGGCTTCGCTTCCACCACGTGGGCGCCGATCACTGCCGGATCCAGCGTTGCCGCAACGTTGTCGACATTGGTCACGAACAGGTGCCGACCGCCGGCTTCGGCAAACTGGCCAAGCAGGCCGCTCCGGCGCATCGCCCATGGCGCGTCCCCGTGTCCCGGCGCGTGCAACGACACGGTGCCGCTGCGATCCCGGAACAGATCGCCGTCGGGCGTCAGGCGCATGGAGACGCCCTGGGGAGCGAAGTCGACCGGTGCCTGTGCGCTGTGGGTGCCGGCCGATGCCCAGTCGCGCAGCGCGCCGTCGGACTGGAAGCTCGTCATCAGCCACAGCGGGACGGTGCACCCCAACTCGCTCGCCAGGCGCCGCAAGTCCGCCATCTTGGCGTCCGCGAACCTCAGGCCAGGCAGCACTTCGGCCAGTGCCTTGACGCCACCGCCGAAACGAGTGGCCATGCCGCCCGCCAGGAGCAAGACGCCCACCTGCCCACGTGCGATTGCCTCCCGACCCGCATCTGCGAGCCGTCCGCGTTCGGCCGAGCCCAGCGGTGCCAACGCCACAAGTTCGTCGGGCTGAGCGGCTGCGATGCTGCCGCGCACCCAATTCGCAGTGGTCCGGTCGCTGCCGCTGCCCGAATTGCCGGTCAGCCGGCCGCGCAGCTCATCGAACGTGCCGGTGTCGAAGCCGTAGGCGGCCAGCGACTGAGCCGAGTGCTCGTCGATGCCATACCGGGCTGCCAGATCCGAAGCGCGCACGCCGCCAGAACCTAGAGCGTCAGCGGAGAGGCGGCGATGCCTGCCAGGCCCGACTGCCGCGACTCTGCGCAGAAATGCCGCCACAGACGGCAAATTTGCACACAGAAGGCGTGACAACGGCTTCCCGAGCCGTCAGCCCCACCCGTCGACGCGGCACGCGCCGAATTCTCCGGGCGGCCCTCGACGAACCACAGCTACACTGCTCGGCGGCTGGAGCCAGGACCACATCGCAGAACGGGACCTCATGCCGACCTACCAGTACCGCTGCACTGACTGCGGAGAGTCGTTCGAGCGCCATCAGAGTTTCTCGGACGATCCCATCACGATGTGCCCACTGCCGCGGGAGGGCGAAGCGCTCAACGGGGCAGGGTCGACGTGCGGCGGCGAGGTCCGCAAGATCTTCTCCAACGTCGGCATCAGCTTCAAGGGCAGCGGCTTCTACCGCAACGACAGCCGACCCTCTTCAAGCTCGGATTCGTCGGGCTCGTCGGAATCCGGCTCATCTTCATCAAGCACAACCAGCGAATCCCCAAGCAAGGAATCGACCTCTTCGGAGAGCGGCTCGTCAAGCGACAAGTCGAGCTCAACCGTCGGGGCCGCCTCGGCGTCAGGCTGACGCCTCCAGCATCGAAACGAATCCGCGGCGATGCAACCGCCGCGATGACTTCGCGGCGGAGGCTTCCATGGCGTACATCTCACAACTCGGCGATCTCTGGCAGCGCCGTCCCAACCTGGTCCACTGGACCGCCGTCGGCGCTGTTGCGCTCGTGGCACTTGTGCTCGTCTCCGGGATGACTGGCCGGGCGCGCACGGCTGCTGCTGCATGGGGGACCTCGGTACGCGTACTTGCCGCACAGTCCCCGTTGGCAGTAGGGACATCTCCCGAAGGGCACGTCGATCTCATCGAGGTCCCGGCCCATCTCGTGCCCGCCGGAGCGCTCACCAGCGCTTTCGAGCTCGGCGAGCTGACCCGAGCCGTCCCACGCGGGGGCCTGCTGACCGAGCTGGACTTTTACCCCGCGGCAGGAGTGAGCCCGGGGCGCCGGGGCATCGGCATCAGCGTCGATTCCCACGCACCCGACGTCGAGCCCGGCACTGGCGTGGAGCTGCTGCTGTTCGCCGACATCGATCCGTTCGATCCCTCCGCTGGCAATGCAAGCCCCGATCGCGTGCCTGCCTATGTCCTCGCCGCATCGGCAGATCGATGGTTTGTCGAAATCGAGCCCGTGCACCTCGAGGTGGTCGCGCGCGCCAGCGCGACTGGCATCGTGGTGCCGGTAGTCCTCAGCGCAGACCGCTGATAGCCACCACGGCCACGGCAGCCGCCAATGCCACGCGGTAGCCGGCGAACCACGCTAACGGGGATCGCTGCGGAGCCCGGCTCGTCCGATCCAGCAGCCACACCATTGCGGCAACGCCCGCCCACGACGACACCACTGCAGCTGCTCCCCCGACGATGAACAGCTGCAACTGCGCACCTGTGGGCGCGGCATCTGCGAGCGTGACCGAGCGGTAGACGCCCGCGCCCCCAATGAGCGGCAAGCTCATGAGGAAGGCCAGTCGCGCCGCCGCAGCCCGGTCGAAGCCGAGCCACCGGCCTGCCGTGATGCTCACCCCCGAGCGGCTCACACCCGGCAGCAAGGCTGCTGCTTGCGCGAGTCCCATTCCGACCGCGTCCCGCAGGCCGTAGGAATGCTGGGACCTCTGCGCACCTCGTCGCTCCGCCGATGCGTCGCTCCACCACAGCAACCCACCGAAACCAGCCAGTAGCGCAGCGATCAGCAGCGGCTGCTCTGCGAGGTCGAGCAAACGGTCCTCCAGCGTGACGCCCACCAGCGCCGCGGGGACGGCCGAGAGGGCCAAGCTCAGCGCAACCACCGTGTCGCGATCGGCGCGGCCGCGGATGCCGCTCCACAGTGCTCTGGCGTAGCGGGCGATGTCGGCACGCAAGTACACCGCCGCTCCAATGAGCGTGCCGACGTGCAGCGCGACGTCGAAGGCATTCTCCAGCTCGTTGTCACCATCGAAAAGATCCCAACCGGCCAGCCACGGCACCACTTCGAGGTGGGCGCTCGAAGAGACCGGGAAGAACTCGGTCACTCCTTGCAGCAGGCCGAGCACGATCGCCACGGCAAAGTCCGGCACCGAGGCGGCCTCTAGTCGTCGCTCCCCACCGATGGGACAATGCGCGGTCTCCAGCGACGGGGTGGGTCGTAGTGATGGCCGACCGCCAAGCCCTGACGCATCGATGCGAGGAAGGTTGCGGGATCGTCGTCGTCGAAATCCGGCATCTCGAGGTAGGCGCCCCCGAGTGCTTCGGCCACGTGGGCGTCGCTGCCGGCGCCCGGCGCCAAGCCGTGCTCGCCGGCATAGCGCGCCGCACGCGAGTTGAGGCTGGTGAGGCTCGTCTTCGCGTTGAGCACCTCGATGCCGTCGACGAGACCCTCGCCGACGAGCTCATCGAGCACGTCGTGACGCAGGTTGTTGCGCAGCGGATCGAACGGGTGCGGGATATAGACGAGCCCACCCTGGTCCTTCACGGCTCGCGCGGCCGTCACCGGCGCCAGACCTTGCGGCACGCGGTCGGTCAGGAAGAGCCCGATGATCTCACCCGCGTGGGTCTTCATCTCCTCGCCGACCACGACCCGAGCATCCAACTCGCCCTGCAGCTGTTGGGCACCGCGCACGGCGTTGTGATCGGTGATGCACACCACATCGATGCCGCTCTCCGACAGGCACTGCGCGAACTCGTCCGGTGTCGTGGTCGAGTCGCCCGACCACATCGTGTGCGTGTGAAAATCGACCCGCACCCATCCCGACGGGCACTGGTTGGCGAGATGCGGATGGCGTTCGACAGCTGCTGGTGCGGGTAGGCGCGGCATCGCTCACACCCCCGAGAGCGCCACGTCAGCGATGACCAGCGGCGGCATCGACATGCCGCCCGCGAGAGGTTCAGCGGTGGCGCCGACGCCGCAGATCTCCAGCAGCATCCGCTGAAGGGTGGACGCGATAGTGGACTCGCGAAACGGCTCGGCGAGTTCGCCCCCAGCGATGCGGTGCCCCCAGGCGCCGACCGAGAAATCGCCGCTCGTGGGATTGACCCCGCTGTGCAAACCGCTGACGCCGCGCACCAGCACACCGTTTCCGACCGCAGCGAACAGATCTTCAGCGGCGATATCGCCAGTGGCGACAACGCGCGCATGGGTGCCCACACCAGGAACGGACCGCGTGCCGCGCACTGCCGAGCCGGTCGAGGACGTGTCCGACCGGCGTGCCGTGTAGGCGTTGTGCAGGAAGCCGCAGAGCACGCCCGCCGAGATCAGCGCGTTGCGGCGGGCCGCCAGACCCTCGCCGTCGAAGTTCGCTGCACCAAGTGTCGTCGGGTCGGTGGGGTCGTCGACGAGGTGCAGGCGTTCATCGGCAATCGGCTCGCCGACCCGGTCGGCGAACGGTGAGCGGCCCTTGAGCACGCTGTCTGCCGCAAGCACGCTCGACACCACACCGATGAAAGCTGCCGCAACCGGCGGGGCCAGCACAACATTCATTCGTTCGCTGGGCGGCTTGGTTGCGCCCAGCTGGCCGGTGGCCAACGCTGTTGCTTCTGTGACGACTCGTTCGACGTCAAGTTCGTCGGGACGCCACGCAGCGTCGCCCGCGTAACCGATCTGCGTCTCGTCACCGTCGGTGGCGAGGGGTTGGGCGCCGATCGAACAGGTGCCGCGCTCGGATTGCACACAGATGCCGGTGCTTGATGCCAGCGCGGACTGCGACCACCCGTCGCTCCACGCCGCTACACGCACTCCCGAGATTCGGGGATCTGCGGCCAAGCAGCGGCGCTCGAGGTCGATGGCCGCCGCAATCCTGTCGGCATCGGACACGCCCAGCACTGATGAGTCGCCGAGGTCAAGGCCGGGGGGCGCCACGCCATCGGGCTCGGCGAGTCCGTGGTGGGGATCAGGCTCGCCGAACGTCACGTTGCGGCGGGCAGCTGCGAGTGTGTCGGACACCACGTCGGCGTCCAGAGAGCCGGCCGATGCGAAGCCTTGACGCCCTTGCGAGACAACCCGCACGCCGATCGCTGCGCTCACACCGGAGCGCAGCGACTCGACATCGCCGTTGTACGCACGCACCGTGGTGGAGCGCCCCGTCGACACGCAGACCTCGATCTGCTCGTTGCCGTGGGCTTGCTCGCACACCCGTTGGGCGAGGCGAGCCAACTCGTCAGTGTCGTAGTGCCGTCGTTCGCTCACGCGGCGGTGCCCCCGACCGTGAGGGCACGCACTCGCAGAGTGGGCTGGCCGTCGCCAACGGGCACGCCTTGGCCGTCCTTGCCGCAGGTGCCCGGGCTCCCCATGGCGAAGTCGTTCCCAAGGGCGTCGATGTCGAGAAGCACCTGAGGGCCATTGCCGATCAGGTTGCCCTCGCGCAGCGGCTCGGTGATCACACCGTCTTCGATGAGATACGCCTCGGTCATGCCGAATACGAAGTCGCCTGTGGCGGTGTTGACCTGACCACCGCCAAGGTGCGCCACATAGACACCCCACGGGGTGTCGGCGATGATGTCGGCGGGATCGATGTCGCCGTTGGTGACGAACGTGTTCGTCATCCGGACCATCGGCAGGTGCGTGTAGCTCTGGCGGCGACCGTTGCCCGACGGCGCGCGGCCATCGTCGCGGCTGCGCAGCCAATCCCACATGTAGTCGGTCAGCACGCCGTCGGAGATCAGCACGTTGCGTTGGGTCCGATGGCCTTCGTCGTCGATGGCCAGCGCGCCCCACTCGGGACCCATCGTGCCGTCGTCGACCAGCGTCACTCCGCTGGCAGCCACTTGCTCCCCCACCCGACCAGCGAACACCGACGCGCCTTTGCGCACCAGATCGGCTTCGAGTCCGTGACCGCAGGCCTCGTGGAAGAGCACTCCGCCCCCGCCCCGAGCGATGACCACGGGTACCTCACCGCTGGGCGCCGGGCGAGCCGACAGCTTGGTGACGGCACGCTGCGCAGCGCGCTCGGCGAGCTCGGCGGGGTCGTAGTCGTCGAACAGCTCCCACCCGACCGTGTAGCCGACAGTCTCGCGTCCGGTCTGCAAGCCGCTGTCGCCGCTAGCGACGCATCCCACTGAGAAGAGCGTCCGCACTTGGTCGTCGGCGGCGCACACCCCACTGGTATTCGCCACCATGATCCGGCGGCGGCCCTCGCCATAGCGGGCGGTGACCTGAGTGATGGCCTGGTGAGTGGACCGGGCAGCATCATCGGCGGCGCGCAGCAGTGCCACCTTGCGTTCCGCGCCGATGGTTGCGGGCAGTACTGCCACCCGTGGCTCTGCGAGACCGTTGCCCCCGAGCGACATCATGTCCACCGTCCCGCCTTGGGGCGAGCGGGTTGCCACCGCTGCAGCCGTGCGGGCCGCATCTGCCAGTCCTCCGGCACTCAGGTCCGACGTGTGCGCATAGCCCGTGATGTCGCCAGCGGTGACACGAATCCCCACACCACGGTCGCGACCCGAGTTCATCTCCTCGACCCGGCCCTCGTCGAAGACCACGCCAACCGATTCACGATCCTCGGCGAACAGCTCGGCCCACTCGCCGCCGGCGTGCAGCGCCGCGCGCAGCGCCGCGTCAACCACGTCGAGGTCGACGAGCGGCTCCGCTGCTCCGCTCACGGGTGTCATCGTGTCCGTTGTACGTGTCATCGCCAGTTTCGCTGCCAGAAATCCTCAGGCCGTGCCCAAATGTACGACCCGACACAATCGACGAAGTGGGGCCGCTGTACGGCCGCACGTGGATCGCGCCGTCGCCACACTATTGTGCGAAGCCACGTGAAACGCTTCGAGAGGGAAGTGCGCCGGGGGGCTGATTCAGGCACCGCAGTTTGCAGGCTCCGCGGGAGTGCAGCCTGAGTGCGCATCCCACATAGCCTCGTCACGGCCTTGCGCGTCTGCGTGAGCGCAGGGCTCTTGGCGCTGCTGATCATCATCAGCCGCGATGAGCTGTCGGCGCTCGACGTCGACTCCAAGAGCGCCGCCGCCGCCTGGCTGATTGCAGCGGCCATCGCAATCGCGGCTGCGTTCGTGACCGCCGCTGCACGCTGGTGGCGGGTAGCAGACACGCTTGACGTCAACGTGTCCGGACGCTCGATGCTGTCGATCTACGTCGCCGCACAGTTCGTCGGAAACTTCTTGCCCACCACGATCGGCGGCGACGTGTTGCGCGTCAACCGGCTCGGTCGCATCTGCGGCAGCGAAGCCAGCGCATTCGCGACCGTCATCATCGAACGACTCACTGGCTGGGTGGTGCTCCCACTGCTCACCCTCGTCGCACTCGTGTCGCAGCCGAGCCTGCTGACGCACTCGGGAGGTCAGATCGCCGCCGCGCTGGCGCTCGGGACCTTAGCGGTGCTCGCCTTCATTGTCTGGATCGCGGAGCATCCCCGCGGTCTCGGCCGGTTGTCCGGCGGCAGCCGCATCCGGGACGCCCTCGGCGCCGTGCATACCGGTCTGAGCGTCTTCCGACGCGCACCGCGAGCTGCCCTGCACCTCCTCGGCGTCGGGTTCGCATACCAGTTCCTGCTGGTGGTGGCGACGGCTTTGACCGGCGCAGCGATCGGCGTGAACCCGGGGCTGCGAGCGTGGCTGGCGTTTGCACCGATGGTGCTGATCGTCCAGTTGTTGCCGGTTGCCATCGGCGGCCTCGGCGTGCGAGAAGGCGCGCTCGTGCTGTTCCTGGATGCGCACGGTGTCAACGAAGGTGAGGCAGTACTGCTGGGCTTGCTGCTGTACGCGCTGACGCTGCTGGTGAGCCTTTCCGGGGCTCCGACGCTGGCGTTCGGCGGGCGACGGCGTCGCGGCAAGCCACAGGCCGAGGTCCCGCTGGGGCGCTGAGTACCCTTGTGCCGCGAATGCACCTCGCCAAGCTCACCAGTCCGGCTGACCTGCGAGCGCTCAGCCCCGCACAGCTCGATGAACTGTGCGCGGAGATCCGGCACTTCGTGGTGCAGGCCGTCTCGCGGACCGGTGGGCATCTCGGATCGAATCTCGGTGCGGTCGAGCTCAGCGTGGCACTGCATCGCGTCTTCGAGTCGCCACGTGACGTCATCATCTGGGACACCGGCCATCAGGCCTATGTGCACAAGCTCATCACCGGCCGGCGGGAAGGCTTCGAACGGCTCCGTCAGCGGCACGGTCTGTCGGGATACCCCAGCGCGACCGAGTCCCCCCACGACATCGTCGAGAACAGCCATGCTTCGACCTCGCTGAGCTGGGCTTCCGGCCTCGCCACCGGCTTCCAGCTGACAGGTCACGAGCACCGACGCGTCGTCGCCGTCATCGGTGACGGCTCCATGACCGGCGGAATGGCCTTCGAGGCACTGAACAATCTCGGCCACTACGCCCAGCGGGCGCTGATCGTGCTCAACGACAACGGCCGCTCGTACGCCCCAACCGTCAGCCGCCTCTCGGCCGCGATGTCTCGACTGCGACAGTCGCCGCACTACGTGCAGGGCCGTCGAGCGATGGAGCAACTGCTTGATCGCGTGCCGCTGGGCGACGGCGTGCGACGGGGGATCGACAGTGCTGCCGCCGCGATGCGCGAGATGTGGGAGCCACCGGCATTCTTTGAGACGCTCGGCGTCCGCTATCTCGGCCCGGTCGACGGGCACGACATCGCGGCCATGGAATCGGCGTTCCGCGACGCTGCGGCCTATACCGACGGCCCCATCGTCGTCCATGTCGTCACGCAGAAAGGGCGCGGCTACGCCCCCGCCGAACACGACACCGAAAAGCACCTGCACGACATTGGCCTGTTCGATCCCGCCACTGGTGGTGCGCCGGCGCTCAGCACGGGCGCCTCGCAGCTAGAGGCGAACGTGGTGGCGCAGGCCGAGCCTGATGCAGATGCCGACTCGCAGGCGGCTGCGAAGTCCCAGCCGACTGCCCCCACCGAGCCGACTGGGCCTGCTGAACCGGTCTTGCGCGACTACACGGCCGTCTTCACCGAAACGATCATCACAGCGGCCCGGCGCCGGCGCGAGATCGTTGCGATCACTGCGGCGATGGGCGGCTCCACGGGGCTATTGCCATTCCAGCGAGAGTTTCCCGAACGCTTCTACGACGTCGGCATCGCCGAGCAGCACGCGTTGACCTCAGCTGCAGGCATGGCGCGCGCCGGGCTGCGGCCTGTCGTGGCTGTCTACTCGACATTCCTGGCACGAGCCTTTGACCAGGCGCTGTACGACATCGGCCTCCATCGCCTGCCGGTCATCCTCTGCGTCGACCGGGCCGGCATCACCGGACCCGATGGCGCCTCGCATCATGGGTTGTACGACATCGCCATGTTCACGCGCGTGCCCGGCATGACGGTGTTCGCTCCATCGTCGCCCGACGAACTGCCCGTGGCATTCGCGCGGGCCTTGGAGATCACCGACGGACCCGTAGCGATCCGCTGGCCACGGGGCAAGGGCCCGGTGACGCAATCCAGGGAACACGCGGACGCAACGGCAAGCGGCATGCGGATGCAAGCCCGCCAGCACCGCTCCGGCCCCGACGCCTGCATCCTGGCCGCGGGCCAGACACTCGTCGCCGCCGCCGAAGCTGCCGAGCTCCTCAGCGCCGAAGGAGTGGACGTCTCGCTGTGGGACCCAAGGGTGCTGAAACCGCTCGATCGAGCGATGGTGCTCGACGCCGCCACGCACCCGCTCGTGGTGACCGTCGAAGACGGCGTCCGCGTAGGAGGCTTCGGCAGCCTTGTCAACGACGCCCTCCAGCAACTGGATGTGCCGACGGCGCCGCGCGTCAGCCAGCTCGGCACCCCCGACGCCTACCTCCCCCACGGAACCGCCGCAGAACTGCACGCCGAGCTCGGCCTCGACGCAGTAGGCATAGCCGCCGCAGTCCGCAAGACCCTCGCCCGCATCACGGCCTAAGAACCGTGAACGCCAAACGGCCCGGGGCAGACGCCCCGGACCGCTGGTTTTGGTGGTGTGTAAGAGCGGAGTGTACTAGCCGAGCTCGGAACCGACGACCGAGACGAAGCTCACGCATGCGCCCGGCTGGCCGCCGAGGTTGTGCGTGAGGCCCAGCGTCTTGCCCTGCTCGGTGACCGAGGCGATCTGCCGCTCAGGCGGTGCCTGACCACGCAACTGCAGCCAGCACTCGAAGAGCATCCGCAGGCCGGATGCGCCAATCGGGTGGCCGAAGCTCTTCAGGCCGCCGTCGGGGTTTACCGGGAGGTCGCCGTCGAGGTCGAACGTGCCGGCCATGGCTTCCTTCCAGCCCAGGCCACGCTCGGCGAACCCGAGATCCTCCATCAGGACGAGCTCGGTTGGCGTGAAGCAGTCATGCACCTCGGCCATCGCGATCTGCGAGCGAGGATCGGTGATGCCGGCCTGCTTGTAGGCCTCGGCTGCCGATACCTCCACCTCGCGGAACGTGGTGTAGTCGTAGGTGCTGTCGAGCGCCCCGGTCGCAGGGCCTGAGGCGAAGCTGAGCGCCTTGATGTACAGCGGGTTGTCGCAGTACTGGTGGGCGTCCTCTGCCCGGACCAGGATCGCGGCGGCCGAGCCGTCGCTCACGCCGGAGCAGTCGAAGATGCCCAGCGGACCAGCGATCAGCGGCGAGCCGGCGATGGTCTCCTTGGCGACTTCCTTGCGGAACTGAGCCCGGGGGTTCAGCGCTCCGTTGCGGTGGTTCTTCCAGGCGATGCGAGTGAGGACTTCCTTCATGGTGTCCTCGTCGAGCCCGTACTTGTGGGCGTATGCCGGTGCCAGCAGGCTGAACGTCGCCGGAGCGGTGATCGATGAGTCGGTACCGTCGCTGGGCGGGCGAGCGCCGGTCAGGCCGGAGTAACCGGAGTCCTTCAGCTTCTCGACGCCGATGGCCATCACCATGTCGTAGGCGCCCGATGCGACTGCGTACGCAGCGTTGCGGAATGCCTCCGAGCCGGTGGCGCACATGTTCTCGAGCCGGGTGACCGGCTTGTAGTCGAGCTGCAGCGGCTTGGACAGTGTCAGGCCGGAGACTCCCGAGCCCATCGTGCCGAGCCAGAAGGCGTCGATGTCGTCTTGTTCGACGCCCGCGGATGCGTACGCATCGTGTGCGGCGTCGGTGAGCATGTCATCGACGCTGCGGTCCCAGTGCTCGCCGAATTTGGTGCATCCCATTCCGACGATCGCGACCTGGTCGCGAATGCCATGTGAACTCATGTGTGCCTGCCTTGTGGTGGGTTGGGTGTTGGGTGGTGGGCCGGTTGGTGCTCCGTCGGCGCGACGTTGAGCGCGGAGACAACTGATCTTCCAAAGGCCATTATGGCCGCTCGGGCGCAGTGCTTGCTTGCTGCTGCTTTCGCAGCAGGTGCGTGCTGTGTCAGGAGGCGGCTGGCCGAGCCTTCCAGAAGTAGTTGTGAATGCCTTCGGCGCTGTAGAGGCGCCGGAACGTCATCTCGACGCGGTCGCCAATCCTCACTTCATCGGGATCGACGTCGGTCATCTCGGCCTGGAAACGACCGCCGCCGTCGTAGTCGATGACGACCGCCACGACCGGCGGCGAAAGCGAGAAGGCCAGCCGATCGACGGTGAACGTGGCGATCGTGGCGGGAATGTCCGCCATGCGGATGCGCTCCATGTCGTCCACGGCTCCACCTTCCATCGACACGCGCATCGGCGGCATGTGGATCGCACCCGAGCTTCGGTCACGGGAGCCGACGAAGGCGTACTTCCAGTCCTCGGAACGGAACGCAGGCGGCGCGCCTGGGCGTTGAGGGTCTGGACGGCGGGGAGGCTCCCGGTCGAGGAAGCCGCGCCACGTCAGGTACTTGTTGTAATCGAGCGCGTCGTTGCCGCGATCGATCTGGGACCGCACCGAGGCAAACGGCGTGTGGTCAGCGATGGCGTCGGTCGTGCGCAGCACATCTACCGTGGCGCCGTCGGCCAGATGGACCAGCAGGATCGTCTCGTTGGGGTCGGCCTCGTCCAGAATCGATGCCAGCACGATCGCCGGGTGGGCGGTTCCGGTGTTGCCGATCTCGCCTGTCAAGTCGGTGACCAGCTTGTCGCCCGCGACCCGTGACAGGCTGCGCACCGCCCGCGCGTGCAGGCCGACGATCGCGATCTTGTCGATGTCATCGAGACTGACGTTCGCGTCGCCCAGCGCACGCTCGATGGCGTCGTTTGCGAGCGGCAGATACACCTGCTCGCCGAATCGTTCTTCCCAGATGCGCGAGAACGCATCGCCCGGCTGCCGGTAGCGGTCGGTGAACTCCGCAGTCGCGACCGCCCCGCCGAGCCATTCGCACAGCACCGGCGAAACCGAGTCATCGCCGAAGACGTACGCAGCCGCGCCGTCGCCTCCGCTGGCCTCGTCACCACTGGTGGGACGACCGGTGCGAAGGTCAGAGGCGACGGCCAGGTTGGTGCCCCGATTCGCTGCGGCGAGCGCCCAGGCGGCCTCCGATGACCGCGGCGCTCCGCCGACGTCCACCGCCCACGATGACTGGGGCAGATCGAGCGCCGCGTGGATCGCCGCAGCGTTCGTCTTGTCCATGTAAGCAGGATTCGCCGTCGAGAACAGCACCGAGTCGGGCACGAGCTCGCTGCCACGCAGTGCATTGCGCGCCGCTTCGACACCCATCGTCGTGGTGTCTTCGTCGTAGCTGGCCGCCGCACGGTGCCCCCTGCCGCCGCCCGAGCCCATTACCGCAGTGATCTTGGAGCGGTCCAGCCGCCAGTACGGCACGTACGCCCCGTACGCAATGATCCCTCGTCCCATAATTCCGTCTCCCATCGACCATCGTCTTGGGCCCTTGAGCGGCCCCCACGGCCCTGGTCCGGCCTACACCGGCCAGCGCAGGAGCCTACGTCGTTGGGTGCCCTTGTCGCCTAGCCGGCAGAGACGACGCGGTAGGCCTCGGCGACGCGGCCTTCCGGCAATCCGGCGGCTTGCGCAGTCCTGGTGCACCATTCCCGAACTTGGTCGGCGAGCCCATCGAATGGGGCCAGCTGGCTGTGGTGTTCGCGCAGCGCTGCAATCTTGCGGTCGAACGTGTCGGTGATGTCGATGTAGCGGTTTGGCTCGGTGCCGGTCAGCCATATCTCGCTGACGCTGTGGGGCTTGTGGCCCTCGTCGAGAAGTTCAGGGAAGGCACGGGGATTACGAGCATCTGGGTAGACGGCTGCCAACGCAGCCGTGGCCGTGGCCAAGTGGTCGGGATGGGAGATGTAGATGTGGTCCCAGTTGGGGATCGTCGTCTGGCAAAGCACCACGTCGGGTCGGGACATGCGGATGACCCGGGCAATGTCGCGGCGCAGGCCCAGGTCGGCCACCACCATCCCGTCAGGGTGGCCAAGCCAGTGCAACTCGCTGACACCCACTTTTCCCGCGGCCGCCGTCTGTTCGGCCTGCCGCATTTCCGCCAACTCCTCGGGCGTACGGGAGAGATCGTCGTCGCCGGCCTCGCCGCTGGTCGCCAGGCAGTAGGCCACGTGACATCCGGCAGCCGTAAGCGCTGCCACGGTTCCTGCCATCCCAAAGTCGATGTCGTCGGGATGCGCCACGATGACCATCGCGCGCGCCGGCGCTTCGATCTCGCCCTGGTCGGTGAGAATCACGCCCACAGCAACTGCCTCCAGCGATGAGACGCCGAATGGGCGTTGGAGCGAGGGCGCAGGAGAACCACCTATTCGCCTCGGCGCCACTGGTCGAGGCCGCGCACGAGTGACTCTTCGAGCCATCGGTCGAAGCGCTGCTCGACCGATGCGGAGGCTTCCTTGTAGTTGAACTGGAAGAGTTCGCCGCACACGGGTTCGAGTTCGATGATCTGATGCTCGATGTCGTCGCCCTTCTGCCTGCGGTACAAGCACATCGATGCGCCGACAAGGCCCCGATATTCCCAATTGACGCCGTGCAGCGACAGCAAGATATCAGACCGTCCGGCCTCGGTTACAAGCCCGAGACGAACCCACGAATGGAATTCGCGAAGATTAACGTAGTAGTCGAGGCTCGGGTGCCGGGCCGTTTCAATGACTTGGTAGCGATGCCACGAGCGACGATCTGCATCTTCATCGGTGCCATCGTCCACGAACACACGGCGGGCTTCGCCGTCTGCACCGATGGCTGTTCCAACTTCGCAGCGAAGCGTGTCGAATTGTGAGCGAGCCATCTGAGCCAGCGTGTGTGCGGTCTCCTTGGCCTGTTCCATATCAACCCGCGTTTGCGCCCGCCGCTCACGGAATTGCTCGCCGATGGCCGCGATGAGTTGATCTGTGCGCTCAGCAGCGCGCCGCACCTCTTCGCCGATGCCGATCGCCTTGCGAAACCACTTGCGCTGTACGGCCGCGAACTGCGAGGCAAGCGGACGCAGGTCGCCGGCATCCGCGGCTGCCAGGTTCTCCAAGTATTTCGGCCGATCGGGCACGGCAATGACGAGCGGAAACCAGCCCTCGCGAATCAGCACGAGCGACGCAAGCGCGCGGGCCACACGGCCATTGCCATCCTGGAAGGGATGGATCTGTGTGAACCGATGGTGCAACCACGCCGCTTCTAACTCAGCGTCAACTCCAAGGGCCATATGCGCCAGGTGCAGATCGACAAGCCGATCCATCTCGGAAGCGACTTGCTCGGGTGGGCAGTACTGGAACACACGGCCGTCAGATTGCGTTGGATTGTACGGCCAGCGCTTGTACTCGCCGTGCTCTAGCGGAACTTCGACGTGTTTCCCGAACTGATCGATGCCTGACGCGGTGGCCTGCTTGCGAGTCATCAAGGCGTGGAGCTGCTTGATGTACGACGTCGAAAGAACCCGCTGCTGGCCGACGAAATCAAACAAGAAATCGACCGCTTGAGCTTGGTCGGCGATGATGCCAGCCACGAGCTGCGGCGACTTGTCGGTGGCGTCATGCGGGATCAGCGATGCGTCGATGCCTTGTTCGATCAGCAATTGCGTAATGCCAGCTTCCAGCGTGTAGATGCGCTCGATCAATCCTGTCTCGATCGCCCACTCGCGTTTGAGGCGTTCGTTGAACTCGTCGACCTGATCGGACGGAAGATCCTTCTTGACATCGTCCCAAACACTCGACAGCGAGAGCAGTTCGGCGCGGTCAAGCTCCCGATCAAATCCCGTGAGGTCCGTGATCGGGGACCAATGGTGCGCAACTTCAGCTTCTGCCATCTCGGCAACGCCGGATCAGGTGAAGTAGGGGTTCTCGCCCGAAGCGTGGTCGGTGAGGTCGACCACCCGCTCGATCTCGGGGATCAGCTCACGCAGCGTGCGCTCGATGCCGGCGGTGACGGTGGCGTTGGCCATGCCGCAGCCCTGGCAACCGCCTCCCAGCTTCACAACCACCGTGTCCCCCTCGACAGACACCAGTTCAGCGAAGCCGCCGTGTGCGGCAATGGAGGGGTTGATGCGCTTCGTCAACACCTCGCGGACGTTGTCTTCGATGGTGCCGTCAAGGTCGAGCGCAGCGTTGGGTCCGAGGTCCGGACGGTTCGGGTTGCGCAGCACCAGGCCCGGCTGGTTGGAGTTGGACGGCAGGTCCAGCGAGGCACCGTTGAGCTTGGCAACGTCGCGATCTGGAATCAGCACCGTCAGACCGTTCCCAACCGCGAATGGCACGTCGGAAGCGTCGGCCTCGGCCAGCAGCTCGAAGGCCAGGTCGTAGAGGTAGTCGACGCCTTGAGCGCCAGTCACCTCGATGCGAAGCGCTAGCTGGTCGCCGTCGACTTCGCTGTTGCGCAGCTCGATCACCTTGGAGAGCGCGTCCGGCGCGACCTCGAAGGTCTCGCGCCGCGTCTCCATCATCGATTCGCGCACGGTGTCGCTCAGGGCCATGCGGTCAGCCTACTAACGGCACCCCTCGAGTCCGAGGGCGGCTTCGAACGGTGGTGCCGAACCCCTGGGCGGCAATGTCCCGCAGGTTCGCTGGGCTCCTCACTCCGAGGACGCCACGTCGACGAGGGGACGTCCATGGCATTTCGCGCACTGATGCTGAACGAGCAGGACCGTACCGTTACCGCCGAGCTGGCCGAGATCGACGACGGCCAGCTGCCGGACGGCAACGTCACGGTCGCAGTGGAATACAGCACCCTCAACTACAAGGACGGGATGATCCTGGGAGGGATCGGCCGGCTGGTTCGCAACTTCCCCCATGTGCCCGGTATCGACTTCGCCGGCGTCGTGGAGTCGTCCGAGGATGCCCGTTTCGCTGCCGGCGGGGTCGGCAGCGTTGCGGTGCACCTGTTGTCGGCCGCCGGGTATCAAGTCGCCGCCTCGACCGGCCGGCCGCAGACCGCCGACTAGCTGCGAAGCCTTGGTGCCACCGAGATCATCGACCGGGCGGAGCTGTCGGAGCCGCCCCAGCCGCCGCGTCTGTCGATGTGCGCGGCTGACTAGAGCACCGAGGCGATTGCTGCGAACCCAGTCAGCAGCATCGCCGCGACGACGAGGACCGCTGTCCACCACACGCCAGGGCTGCGCTGGCGCAGAGGACGCAAGTTGCCTGCGGCGTCGTAGCGATTTCGTGGCATACCGCGGTGACTAGCCCTTCAGTCTCCACTCGATGGCGCCGATCTCATTCTGGACCTCGACCTCGATGTCCTGCGTGGCTCCCGTATCGGTCCGCTCGAGCGTGCACAAGAAGGTATGGCCGACCGAGACCACGAGGTACTGGTCATCGCCGCAGTCCGCTTGAACGCTGAATCCCAGCGCAGTCGCCGCTTCGGCACCAAGAGCGGTTTCGGTGGCGTTCACCTGCATCACCGCCTGTCTGGGTCGGACTTCACGGCGGCCCTGCTCGTCGATGATGGTCACTTGCGCCTCGTAGAACGCGCCCTCAACCTTGCCGTCGCACAAGAACGTCGAACCAGGCCTGATGGGGGCGTCCGGAGGACAGGAGATGTCGGCAATCGCCGCCGGTGCCACCACGCTCTGCAGGTAGGCCTGAACCTCGCGTTCGACCTGCGTCTGGTCGGGCCCACCGCCACAAGCCCCGAGAACCACTGCCATCAGCAGCGCCGTGACGGCGCTCCACGCAAACCGACCGGTACGATGCATCCTCGCCGTCCGCGCGCGCACGCAGGCTGTCTCCGGCGCGGACGGTCTGGTCAATGTGCCGGCCTCCGGGTAGGACTGACGGGACACTAGCCCACCGCTGCCGAACGGCTTGCACTTCGCACAAGCGGCGAAACCGCAGGTCACCCCCAACATCTGCGATGCCTCTCGCCGCACCCGGGGCAGAGTGCCGATCAGATGAACGGCCGCTCCTGATAGCGACCGAAGACATCGGCAAGGGCATTGGTCACTTCGCCCACCGTGGCCCGCGTTCGCACCGTGTCGATGAGGTGCGGCATGAGGTTTGCGTCAGTCTCAGCGGCCCGGCGCAGCGCCAGCAGGGCCTCGTCGACGGCTGCTTGGTTGCGATCAGCCCGAACTTGCTGCAGCCGTTTGATCTGTCGCTGCTCGTCATCGTTGGTGATCTTCAGCAGGTCGATGTCGTCGTCTTCGCTGCCCTCAGTGAAGGCACTCGCTCCAACGACAACCCGGCGACCCGCATTCACCTTCTTCTCGAACTCATAGGCGGCGTCCGCAATCCCGGACTGGTACCAGCCCTCGTCGATCAGGCGGAATGCGCCCTCAAGCATCGAGCCGTCGCCAACCAAGGAGATATGAGCAAACATCTCCTCTGCCTCGGCTTCGAGCTGGTCGGTGAGCTCCTCGATGAACCAGCTCCCGCCGAGAGGGTCGATGACGCTTACGGCCCCGGTCTCATGGGCAATGATCTGCTGGGTCCGCAAGGCGATGCGGGCCGCCTTGTCGGTCGGCAGCGCCATCGCTTCATCCATCGAGTTGGTGTGCAGGCTCTGCGTGCCGCCCAGAACCCCTGCAAGCGCCTCGATGGCAGTGCGGGCAATGTTGATCTCCGGCTGCTGAGCCGTGAGCGACACCCCAGCGGTCTGAGTGTGAAAGCGCAGCATCATCGACCGCTCGTGCTGGGCGCCGTAGCGGTCGCGCATCCACCGTGCCCAAATGCGTCGGGCCGCCCGGTACTTGGCGATCTCCTCGAAGAAGTCGATGTGAGCGTTGAAGAAGAAGCTGAGGCGCGGGGCGAACTCGTCGGTGGTCAGGCCCCGCTGGGCGGCCGCTTCCACGTACGCAAACCCATTGGCCAGCGTGAACGCCAGCTCTTGTGCGGCTGTCGAGCCTGCTTCGCGAATGTGATAGCCGCTGATCGACACAGAGTTCCATCGAGGCATCTCTTCGGTGGCGAATTCGATGGTGTCGGCAACGAGTCGCATGGACGGACGTGGCGGATACACCCATTCCTTCTGGGCTTGATACTCCTTGAGAATGTCGTTCTGCAGCGTCCCGCCGAGATTGCGGCGGTGCGCGCCGTGTTCTTCGGCGTTGGCCACGAACATCGCCCAGATGGTGGCGGCCGGTGCGTTGATGGTCATCGACGTGGTGGTCGCCTCGAGGTCGATGCCGTCGTAGAGGGTCGCCATGTCTTCGATGGTGTCGACGGCGACGCCGCAGCGACCCACCTCGCCTAGCGACATCACGTCGTCGGAGTCGAGGCCCATGAGGGTGGGCATGTCGAATGCCGTGGACAGTCCGCCGCCGCCTGCGGTCAGGATTTCGTGGAATCGCTTGTTGGTGTCTTCGGGAGTGCCGAAGCCTGCGAACATGCGCATCGTCCAGAGCCGGCCGCGGTAGCCGCTGGCATGTACGCCGCGCGTGTAGGGGAACTGCCCAGGCCAGCCGACCTCTGAATCGGGTTCGTCGTCAGCAGGCCCGTAGAGCGGCTCGAGTTCGATGCCGCTCATCGTCTCGAAGTCGGCGTCGCGCACCTCGGTGGCCTCGAACTCCGTTTGCCAGTGCTCGCGTGTCACCGGGTGCCTCCTGGAGTGTGCGGCCTCGTCGCCGCTGAGACGAGCTCAAGAACGACGCCACGTACAGCGCTCGCAGTGTACGCAGACGGGTCCGAACCGGTCCGGCCTCACACAGCGAACGGGTCGACAGGTCCTTGGCCGCCGCCGAGCTGGCGAGTCGCTGAAGCTGCGATAGCGCGTGTTGTCAGGGTGTGTGCGCGATCGATTGCCGAGTCGAGGTCAGTGCCCTTCGCCAGCTCAGCGCAGATTACGGCCGAGAAGATGTCGCCCGACCCACGGACATTGCGGGTCTCGATGCGCGGGGCGGACAGCAGCCGGACGCTGCCGTTGAGGACCACAACGTCGGTGACGGTGGCCCCATCTCGGAGACGGCCGCCGGTGACGATGACGGCTTCGGGACCCGCAGCCGCGAGTTCGTGGGCCGCTTCGATCCACGCCTCGGGCTCGCCGGGAAGATCTCTTCCCACCAACCGTCCCGCCTCGAGATGGTTGGGTGTCACAACACGGGCACAGGGCAGGAGCCGAGTTGCCACCGATCGTTCAGCATCGGGGGTGAGCATCGGCTCGCCGGCCCCATTGACGAGTACCGGATCCACCACCAATTGGGGTAGACGGCGGGCAGCGATTGATGCCACAACCGCGATCGTCTCGGCAGTGAGCAAGAGGCCCGTCTTGGACGCCGCTATCGGCATGTCGTCGAGCACTGCGTGAATCTGCGCTGCCACCAACTCGGCATCGACGGGCTGTGCCGCTCGAAACTCTGTGGTGTTCTGTGCCGAGACCAGCGTCAGGGCGAACGCTCCGTGCACGCCCGACGCCGCGAACGCCCGCAGATCGGCCGCGAGGCCCGCACCGCCGGAGGAATCCGCACCCGCGATGGTCAGTGCTGCGGGCGACCACGTGCGCGGTCCGGGTGGACTGTGGCTCTCATTCTCGATTCCACCTGCCATGACCCAAGTACAACAGTTCGGAGCGCCGCGCGGCAGTCAGGCGGCGAGGGTGGTTAGCGTCGGCGGATGATGGCCGGACCCGTTTCGAAACTGAGCGACCGCCGCGATGGCCGCGGCTCGGTTAACGGCACCGTCGGGATCATCGCGAACCCCGTCTCGGGGCGCGACGTGCGCCGAGTAGCGGCGCGCGGTGCGGTGTCCACCACCGAGGACAAGCGCAACCGCATCGCCCGAGCGGTGATCGGCGCAGTGACGGCCGGGGCCACGCGCATTGTGGCCATGGCAGAGCCATTTGGGATCGCCACAGGAGCGCTCACCGACTTGCGCATCGACGCCGAAATCGAGATCGTCGACGTCGGGCGCGACAGTGTCGC
This sequence comes from Candidatus Poriferisodalis sp., assembly GCF_965237655.1. Taxonomy (GTDB): domain Bacteria; phylum Actinomycetota; class Acidimicrobiia; order Acidimicrobiales; family Poriferisodalaceae; genus Poriferisodalis. The sequence continues at coordinate 1,264,713 of NZ_CBDEGB010000001.1, read as the reverse complement.
CGGCCGACACCGTGCGTGCCGTCGAGGCAATGCGAGCCCGCAACGTCAGCGTGCTCGTAACACTGGGCGGCGACGGCACCAACCGCACGATCTCTGGGGTGTGGCCCGAAGCCACGTTGGTGCCCATGTCCACCGGCACCAACAACGTGTTCCCCAGCCTCACCGAGCCAACCGTCGCCGGTGCCGCTGCTGGCCTTGTGGCCAGCGGCGTCGTGGACCCAGCGCTGTGCGCTCCGCGCTCGAAGCTCATCTCTGTCTGGCTTGCGGGGGGCGCAACAGACATCGCGCTCATTGACGCTGTAACGCTGGCCGACGACTTCGTCGGCAACCGGATGCCCGCCGACGGAGCACTGATACGTCAGGTGCTGGTGTCGCGTGCCCATCCTGCGAGCATCGGGCTCAGCTCGCTCGCGGGGCTGCTGCGGCCGTGTTCATTTGATGAAGACGCAGGTGTGCTGGTGGAGTGCGGTCCAGGTGGACAGCCGATGCGGGTGGCGCTGGCGCCCGGGCTGTACCGCACGGTTTCTGTGCTCGACCATCGTGAGGTCCCCCTGGGAGTTCCGGTGGAGCTTCGAGGTCCGACCGTCCTGTCGCTGGACGGCGATCGGGAGCACACGATCGGCGCCGATGACGTTGCATCTGCGGAGGTACGGCGCTGCGGGCCCCGGGTCGTGGACGTGGAACGCGCGCTGGAATTGGGTGCGGCGGCCGGGGTCTTCACAACGACGCAAGCGCCGACCGGCAACCGGGCGCTCAACGAACGACCCACAGTCCATTACCACCACGCCGACGGCACCCCGATACGGGACTGCTGCTGAGCGGAGGTACTCGTCTCGACAGCGGGGGGCTGGTTGTCCGATGAATTCCTGACTAATCAGGTCGGATTTATCGCCTAAGACAGCTAGCCTGTACCAAACAGCCCGTGCCCTCGCAGGCACGCTTCTTGCCGGAGGACAAACATGGCACTGCGCCTCAATGACACCGCTCCTGATTTCACCGCCAGCACCACCGAAGGCGAGATCAAATTCCACGACTGGATCGGCGACGGATGGGCGCTGCTCTTTTCCCATCCGAAGGACTTCACCCCGGTGTGCACAACCGAGTTGGGCGCCGTCGCCGGCCTGAACGACGACTTCGCCGCACGCAACTGCAAGATCATCGGCATCAGCGTTGACGGTGTGAGCGATCACCAGGGTTGGAAGGCCGACATCGCATCGGCCACCGGCCACGAGGTCAACTACCCGCTGATCGGCGATCCCGAGCTCAATGTGGTGAAGCTCTATGACATGCTTCCCGCCGATTCCGGTGATACCTCACAGGGCCGCACGGCTGCCGACAACGCCACGGCTCGCACGGTGTTCATCATCGGTCCGGACAAGAAGATCAAGGCGTCGCTCACCTACCCGATGACGACCGGTCGCAACTTCGCTGAGATCCTGCGTCTGCTGGATTCGTGCCAGCTCACTGCTGCCGAGCAGGTCGCAACGCCTGCCAACTGGCAGCAGGGCGAGAACGTCATCATCGTTCCGGCTGTATCGAACGAAGCCGCCGCCGAGAAGTACCCCGACGGCTGGGAGGCACCGCTGCCGTACTTGCGCCTGGTGCCGCAGCCGGGCGCCTGATCCGTCAGCTCGCCCGAACGCCGCGAGGCTGCGGCACCCAAGACAGCACAGGCCGCAGCCGGGCACCTAGTTCAAGCTGGATTCAGCCGCGACTTCGGCCTCGAAGGCTGGAGCGCCGTCCAGGCTCCGCATCGATGCGGCCATTTCGGCGCGGACTCGCTGGTGGAATGGGCGATCCTGCTTGAGCGAGTAGGGATAGACAGCCCGCCCATCCCGCACGAGCGGCACATGCAGTGGCCGGCTATCGGCCGGGCCCGGACGGTCACGCTCGACCAGTACCTCGGCTGTTGCAATGCCGTCCTGCAGCACGCGGTACGGCCGCACCACCCCGCCGCGGGTGGCCTTTCCCTCTGATTCCTTGTGCACCGGCACGACCGGTTCGAACGTGCCCGAGTGCCGAGCAATGGCGACCGCCTTGTACACCATGCCGGCGGTGGCATGTCCGGAACCCACCACGAGCTGGGTGCCTACGCCGTAGCCGTCAACCGGCAGATCCGCCAGGTCGGCGATGCGGTACTCGTCGAGGTCGCCCGAGACCACGATGCGGGTCGCTTCGGCACCTGCATCGTCAAGCCAGTGCCGGACTCGCGGCACCTCCACGGTCAGGTCGCCCGAGTCGATGCGCACCGCGCCGGGCACCCCGCCGAGCCGTTTCGCCGCAGCCAGACCGCGTTCGAGGCCTGTGCGCAGGTCATAGGTGTCGATGAGCAGCGTTGTCTCGAGTCCGTGAGCGCGCATCTGCGCATCGAATGCGGCTTCCTCGTCGTGGTGCGCGAGTGTGAACGCGTGCGCGGCGGTACCCGCGGTCGGGATCCCGTATTGCGTGCCGGCCAACAGGTTGGAGGTGGCGTCGAAGCCGACCAGCCAGGCGGCGCGTGCAGCCGCCACCGCCGCCAGCTCGTGCGTACGGCGGCCACCCATCTCGATGAGGTGACGTCCTACCGCTGCATCGTGCATCCGGGCCGCCGCCGAGGCCACAGCGCAGTCGTGATTCAGCACCGACAGCACCAGCGTCTCCACCAACAGCGCTGCACCGAACGAGGCGTCCACCCGCAGCACCGGGCTGCCGGGCACGTAGAAGTCGCCCTCGCGGTAGCTCCAGACGTCGCCATCGAAGCGGAACGTGGCGAGGTGGTTGAGCAGGCCGTCGCTGAAGCGTCCCAGGCCCGCCAGGTAGTCCAGATCCTCAGGCTCGAATCGGTAGTCGGCCAGGAGCCTGCCAGGCGCCCCGGGCCTGCGACGACGCCGTAGCCACGGCCGGGGGGCAGTCGCCGGGCGAATACTTCAAAGCACGCGCGTCGTGACGCAACCCCCGACTGCAGGGCCGCATCGAGCATGGTCAGCTCGTACAGGTCGGTCATCATTGCCGTGCCCATTCGGTAAGTCTGCCTTCTCGAGCCCCAGCCGCACTCGCTGACACTGCGCGGCCGGCTGCGACGTACGAAAGCAGGCGGGGTAGCGTCGCGGTGATGGTCGGTGTCGGGCTGGCGCGCCTCGTGGCCGCGTCTCACCTGGGCTACATCGTGTTCTTGCTGGTGGGCGGGTTCATGGCACGGCGCTGGCCTCAGCTCACGAAGTGGCACCTTGGGGCAATTGGCGCAGCGAGCGTGGTCAACATCACCGGCTCGGACTGCCCGCTGACCGTGTGGGAGAACTGGTTCCTGCGCCACGCTGGGCAGGAGCCGTATGAGACGGGCTTCATCTCGCACTACCTCGTGGAGCCGGTGTACCCGTCTGGCATCGACGGCCGTGTCAACTTCGTGATGCTGCTGGCTCTGACGGTCCCGAATGCGTTGAGCTACTGGCGTCTGTCACGCTCGCGAGCGCCGAAGGCGCCGAGCCCGTCCCGCTAGTCCGACCCTCAGGTCAGTGCGTCGGCGGGCGCTAGGCTTTCGCCCGGTTGTCGTGAGCGAAGCCGGTGAGATCCCGGCACTGTCCCGCAACGGTGATGCCCCTCCGGGGGACGAGTCCGATCGCCTCCCGACCGCCGTGACGAGATCCGATTCCTCGAGGAAGGAGCGGCTCGCGCGGTGGGAGCTCCCGCTGCTCGGCCCTGAACTCGAGCAGAAGGGAGAACACCATGAACCGCACATCAACAAGACGAGCCTCGCTGCCGCGGAGGCTGTTGTGGGCAGTTGCCGCCCTGAGTCTTGTGGCGGCCGCTTGCACCGGCAGCGACGCGGAATCTGAAGAGGACCGCGAATTCCAGCGGATCGTGTCGATCTCCCCGACCGGCACCGAGATCCTGTTCGCCATCGGCGCCGGCGACCGCGTCGTGGCCGTCGACCAGTTCTCGTACTACCCGCCCGAAGCTCCCGTCACCGACCTGGATGGCTGGAACCCCAATATCGAGGCCATTGCCGCATACGAGCCTGATCTCGTGGTGCTGCAGACCGATGGCGATCTCATCTCCGGCCTCGAAGCGCTGGGCATCGCCGTGCTCGCGCATGACGCGCCGTTCGTATTCGACGACGTGTACGCCCAGATCGCCCAGTTCGGCGAAGTCACCGGTCAGGTCGACGAGGCGGCTCAGCTCGCTGCCGACATGGGGGCTCAGATTGCGGACTTGATTGCAGCTGCGCCTGACGCATCGGGTCTGAGCTACTACCTCGAGCTCGACCACACCCTCTACACCGTCACGAGCGGCACGTTCATCGGCCAGGTCTATGGATTGTTCGGGCTTGAGAACGTCGCCGATCCCGCAGACTCCGACGGCACCTCCTACGGCTACCCACAGCTCAGCGACGAGTACCTGGTGGATGCCAACCCCGACGTGATCTTCCTGGCCGACACGCTCTGCTGCGACCAGAACGCTGCAACTGTCGCTGCACGCCCCGGCTGGGACGAACTCACGGCCGTGCAGGCGGGCAGGGTTGTGGAACTCAGCGACGACATTGTCTCGAGGTGGGGTCCCCGCCTGGTGGACTTCATCGCCGCCATCTCCGACGTGCTCCGAGATATCGGCGCGGCGAGCTGATTGGCACTGGACATGGCCAGCTCACCCATGTCGCTCGCCCCTGAGGTGACCGAGGCAACGCTTCGGCCGTCGGGTCTGCGGCCCGCAGCGCTCATCGCGGGGCTTGTGGCGGTCGCGATTGCCGTGACCGCGGGACTGACGATTGGCCCGGCCGGAATCCCTGTTCACCGGGCGGTATTGGAGCTGTTCGACGCGCTGCCCGGCCTCACGTTCGATTCTGGGCTGAGCTCGCCACACGCAGCGATCGTGCGGGAGATTCGCCTTCCCCGTGTTGTGCTTGGCCTGTTAGTGGGCGCCACGTTGTCGATGAGCGGCGCGACCTACCAGGCCGCGTTCCGCAACCCGCTCGCTGACCCGTACCTGCTGGGTATCGCTGCAGGCGCTGGCCTCGGCGCGACCATTGCCATCACCAACAACCTCGGCGACGGTGCTGGCGCCCTGGACCCAGTGCCGCTCGCCGCGTTCGCCGGAGGGCTCATTGCGGTGACGGTGTCCTACGCCGCAGGACACCTCGGCGGCCGCTCGACGGCGTCGCTGATCCTGGCCGGAATCGCCGTAGCCAGCTTCCTGACGGCATGCCAGACCTACGTCTTGCAGGCCAACAGCGATGCCTTTCGCAAGATCTTCGCCTGGATCCTGGGCCGCATCGCGACCTCGGGATGGTCGGAACCGGCACTGATGCTCCCGTACTTCGTGGTGACCACCGCGGTCGTGCTCCGTTACCGCCGGGCGCTCGACGTGCTCGCTGTCGGGGACGAGGAGGCCGCCGCACTCGGCATCGAACCCCGAAAGGTGCGCTTGATCGTGGTGCTCGCGGCCTCACTGGGCGCAGCTGCGGCTGTGTCGGTCAGTGGCTTGATCGGATTCGTCGGCATCATCGTGCCCCACACGGTGCGGCTCGCGTTCGGGGCCAGCAACCGCGTCGTACTGCCGCTCTCGGTGCTGTTCGGAGGAGCGTTCATGGTGCTCGCCGACCTGGGGGCACGCACGGTGCTGTCGCCGTCGGAATTGCCGATCGGGGTCGTCACTGCCTTCCTGGGAGCGCCGTTCTTCGTGCTCGTCTTGCGCACGACGCGCCGGGAGGTCTGGTGACCGAAACAGCGGCTCCCCCTGCGACCGCCTCCGCGGCTGCGGCCTCCGTCGAGGGCGCCGTACCCACTGCTTCACCTGGCCACGCCGTCAGGATCCAAGCGCTGGAAGTCAACCTCGATGGCGCGCAGGTGCTCGACGGTGTCGATCTGACCGTCACAGCAGGCGAGTGGGTGAACATCATCGGGCCCAATGGCGCCGGCAAGACGACGCTGCTTCGAGCGGTGTTGGGCCTAGTGCCGTTCCGCGGGAAGATCCAGATCAACGGAATTGGAGAACGTCGCCGCGCCGCGCGTGCTCGCCATGTGGCTTACGTTCCCCAGACGCCGGTGATCCCTCCGGGAATGCTCGTCGCCGATTACGTACTCCTCGGACGCACACCTCACCGAAGCGTGTTCTCCGCGGAGACCGCCGGCGACCGCCGGATCGTTGCCGAAGTCCTGGAACGGCTCGATCTAGGTGGCTTCGGCGAGCGCACTGTCCAGTCGCTCTCGGGAGGTGAACGTCAGCGGGCCGTGCTTGCGAGGGCGCTCGCCCAGCAGACCGGCGTTCTGCTGCTGGACGAACCGACCACAGCGTTGGACCTCGGACATCAGCAGGACGTGCTCGAACTCGTCGAGGCGTTGCGGTGCGAGCACGGGCTGACCGTCATTGCAACGTTGCACGACCTCACGCTCGCAGCCCGATACGGCGACCGGGTCGCGATCCTCTCGGACGGCCGGATCGCGCAGTGCGGATCACCGGCCGAGGTGCTTACCGTTGCGAACATCTCCGAGCACTTCAATGCGAAGATTCGCATCCTCGACGACCCTGACGGCCCCGTGATCGTCCCGAGCGCTACCAACTCGACCCCGAACTCGACGATCGAAGGGGTACCCACCAATGGAGGCACCCGATGACCGATTCCCCGACATCCGCCGACACGCCGCCCACGGAGGACCCCCGGCCCGATGGCCTGCGCACCGCTCGCAGTCTCGTTGTGGTGAATACCGGCGACGGCAAGGGCAAGTCCTCGGCCGCGTTCGGCACAGCAATGAGAGCTCGCGCCCGTGGCTGGCCAGTCGCTGTGGTGCAGTTCCTCAAGTCCGATGACTGGGTGACCGGAGAGCAGATGATGGCCGAACCGCTCGGCATCGACTTCTGGTCGCTGGGTGAGGGATTCACCTGGGACAGCGACGACCTCACCCGCGATGAGGCTGAGGCTCGCGAGGCGTGGCAGCACGGCAAGGCGCTTGTGGCAGCGGGCGATCACCGGCTGGTCGTCTTCGACGAAATCACCTACCCGCTCAACTGGGGCTGGATCGACGCAGCCGACGTGGAGGCCACGTTCCGGAGCCGACCCACCCACGTGTCCTTGGTGCTGACGGGGCGCGACGCGCCCAGCTGGATGATTGACCTCGCCGACACCGTGACCGAGATGCGCAAGACCAAGCACGCCTACGACGCGGGGATCCGGGCCAAGAAGGGCATCGACTACTGAACCATGAGTGGTGCCCGCTGCGGCATCTGTTCCCATCGGCCCAGGCTCTTAGCATCTGGCGCTATGCGGGGACAGACCCAAGCGTGAGCGGACTCAAGGTTTCCGGGCGCGCAGACATTGCGCCGTTCTTCGTCATGGAGATGATGCGAGCCGCCGCGCAACGGGAAGCTGCGGGTGGCGATGTCGTGCACATGGAGGTCGGCCAGCCGTCCACGCCCGCGCCTGCGGGTGCGCGTGCGGCCGCAAAGGCCGCAATCGACAACGACGTGCTGGGCTACACCGCCGCGGTCGGGATCGAGCCCCTGCGTGCCCGGCTGGTCCAACACTACGCCGATTGGTACGACCACGAGGCCGACCCTGGCCGCATCGTCATCACCCAGGGCGCTAGCGGTGCGTTCACGCTCGCGTTCCTCTCGTGTTTCGAGGCGGGCGACCGCGTGGCAGTGACGGCTCCAGGTTATCCGTGCTACCGCAACACGCTCGAAGCGCTGGACATCGACGTCGTCGAGATTGCAGTCACACCCGAGACGGGATTCCGGCTCACGGCCGACATGGTTGAAGGTGCCGGCCCGCTCGATGGATTGGTGGTGGCCAGCCCCGCCAATCCGACCGGCACCATGCTCATCGCCGACGAGTTGGGTCGGCTCGCTCTTTGGTGCCACGGAGCTGGCGTCCGGCTCATCTCCGATGAGATCTACCACGGCATCTCCTACGGCAGCGAAGCGGCCACTGCGACGGCGTACAGCCCAAGCGCTGTCGTGGTGAACAGCTTCTCCAAGTACTTCTCGATGACCGGCTGGCGCCTCGGCTGGCTGCTGCTGCCACCCGAACTTGTGGCGCCCGTCGAGCGCCTCGCCCAGAACGCCACCATCGCCGCTGCCACGGTCTCTCAGCACGCAGCGTTGGGGGCCTTCGACAGCATCGGCGAGCTCGAAGCCAACGTGGCCCGCTACGCCGCAAACCGCCAGATCCTGCTCGACGGTCTGCCGGGCGCCGGGATTGATCGCATCGCTCCGCCCGACGGGGCGTTCTACATCTACGCCAACGTCGATCACCTCACCGACGACAGCGCCGAGCTGGCAGCTGTCTGGCTTGGGGAACTGGGCATCGCCACCACACCCGGCATCGACTTCGACCCGGCTGAAGGCCACCGCTACATTCGCTTCTCGTTTGCCGGCAGCAATGACGACATGGAACAGACCGTCGAGCGGCTCACCGCCTGGGCCACACAGCGAAGCTGAGCCATCGGGCGCAGCGCGAGACCCACCGCGGCCTCTCGGTGAACTTCGGAGGCACGTGGATCCTGCCTCGGCTCATCGGCCTGCCGCCGGTCCCCCATTGCGATCGCGATGACCAAGCGTCTGCTCACCCTCAACGCCAGCGCCGACTTCGCCACTGCGCTCGAGGGCGAGGGCATGGCGCAGTCGCTCAACTTCACCACCGAGGACACCAAAGAGGCCGTCAAGGCGTTCCTCGAGAAGCGGCCCCCGACGTGCACTAGTCGGTAGCAGCAGCCCGGCGTGGGGAGGTCAGTCGGCGAACATCTCGCGCGCGACGGCGAGCACCCGCGCGGTCGTCGGCGCCGGGAGCCGGCCGAGGTTGCGCACAAGCCGCTCTTTGTCCACCGCCCGCATCTGATCCAACACGACGTGAGTGCGCACGCCGTCAAACCGGCAGGCGGCTCTGAACGGGTAGGGGTGGCTACCGGTGGTCATCGGCGCAACCAGACAGCTCGCCCAGTGCTCATTGAGCTCGTCGGGCGAGATCACCACAGCGGGACGGGTCTTGCGAATCTCCGAGCCAACGGCGGGATCCAGGCTGCACAGAAACACATCCCCGCGTCGGGGCGTCATCGGGCGTCTTCCCTCGCGGGTTCCCATTCCCATCCGTCGGTGTCGAACCGGGTCGGCGGCCAAGACTCGGTGCCGATGTCGTCGTCTCGCTCGCGAGCCAGTCGGGCCGCTTCGGCCCACCCTGCCCTCGTCTCAGGCCGGGGCTCGATGAGCACGCCGCCGTCCACGACGCGCAGCGAGACACGCTCGCCCAGGCCGGCCTCCTCGATGAGCGGCTTCGGCAGCCGGACGCCGCGTGAGTTGCCGATCGGCACGATTCTCGCGTCCATGCAGGCCTCCATGCGCCATCAGCACCATTGCTGGCACCGGCAAATTGTGATTACATTATAACCACAGCCAGCGTTGTGCAGCGAAACGCGGGCCAGCCCAGGGCAGGATCAGGCTAGTGACGCGCGGGACTCCGCCCAGGTCTTGCCGGATTCGACGTCAACGTCGTGAGGGAGGCCCAGCACTCGCTCGGCGATGATGTTTCGCTGCACCTCCGAGGTGCCGCCGCCGATCGTCAGCGCCGGGCTGAACAGGTAGCCGCCGTGCCAGCCGTTCCAGCCTTCCACGACGGCTTGAGACTTCGGGAACTCCGGCGAGGTGCCGAGCGGGCCCGTGTGTGTCAGCAGTCCATGGGCCCCGGCGAGATCCTTTGCCAGCGTCATCACGTGTTGGCCGTGATCGTCGGCAAGCGCCTTGCGCACGCTGGCCTCGGGTCCGGGCTGGCGCCCATGCAGGCGCGCGCTCAGTGTCCGCAGCCGGATGAGACGCAGCACCTCACCCTCGATGTGCAACTGCGCTGCGCGGTCACGCATGACCGGGTCGGTGAGGCCACCAGCGGAACGGACGATGTCGAGCAGGTCGGCAGCACTGGGACCGCTGCCCCACAGCGCGCCCTCGCCCGAGAGCGACACCCGTTCATTGCCCAGCGTGATCTTCGCTAGGCGCCACCCGTCGTTCTCGTCCCCGATGCGGTTCTCGACTGGCAACTCCATGTCGGTGAAGAACGTCTGGTTGAACGAGTAGGCCGTGGTCATGTCGATGATCGGGCGCAGTTCGAGGCCCGGCGTGTCCATCGGGCAGATGAAATACGACACGCCTCGGTGCTTGGGCACGTCCGGATCGGTGCGGGCAATGAGGATGCCGAATTTGCTGCGGTGCGCTCCTGACGACCAGATCTTCGAGCCGTTCACGATGTAGCGATCGCCGTCACGCACAGCCCGCGTGGCCAGGTTGGCGAGATCTGAGCCGCTGTCTGGCTCGGAGAACAGCTGGCACCACACTTCCTCGCCGGTCAGGATCGGCCACAGGTAGCGCTCCTTTTGCGCATCCGTTCCGCCGTACAGAATCGTCGGGCCGGCCCAACCCAGACCGATGCCGGCGGCCAGCCGGCGGATGCCTGCGCTGGCCAGCTCCTCGTCGATCAGCAGCTGGGTGATCGGGTCGGCTTCGAGGCCGTAGGGCTTGGGCCAGTGCGGTGCCACGTAGCCGGCGTGCGCCAGTGCCTCCTGGCTGGGCGCACCGTCGTGGTCGTCGAGCCAGTTGCGCACCGCAACACGGCGAGGATCATCATCGTCCGGCCAGTCGAAATCCATGAGCGGACCCTAGTAGTGGCTCGTCAGACGCGAACAGGCCCCGGCATCTCTACCGGGGCCTGTGCTTACCCGAAGATCGTTGTCGCGCCTCCGCTGCTTGGCGGGGCTGCAGCCGCGTGAGGACCAGCACGCGGATCTTGTGGGGTTCGGTGGTCCGGGTTGGAGTCGCCACCTGATGGAGGCGGCCCCTCTTCGGAAGCGGGTCGCCTCAGCGCCCGGCCACCTCCAGAGTCCTCTTGCGTTTCGCCATTGTGTGGACCACCCCCTTTCTCTGGTGCGCCCAGATTGCCACAGACGCGAGCCCCTCAGGTGGCGATGGCGGCCCTGATGGCTGAAGCCACCGCCCGCGCGCCGAGCATTGCGATCAGGTCGGCTCTGGTCTCGACCTCGCCTGTCGCAAGCAGGAAGAGGGCATCGCCGTCGAAATTGGTGTGGGGCGGCTCGATGGCCCGGGCGATGCCCGTGTGCGCCAAGTCGGCCGCGCGGCACGCTTCGGGCTTGGTGAGCCGGGCATTGGTGACCAGGCAGCCGATGGTGGTGTTGGCCCGCTCGGGATGGTCTGTCGTGGTGGTCGCGCTCGCCGGGTCGACCCCATCGGGCACCTCGGTGCCGCGCCCGGTGAAACCGGCGATGAGTTCGATTGGGGCGTACGGGTAACGATCCATCTCTGGTGACGCAGTGGTGCCAGCGAGCACAGTGCCGTCGGCACCGATGACGTCACCGAGGGCATTGACCGCCATGACGGCGCCCACCACCACGTCCCCGGAGCGCACGATTGCCGTGCCCAGTCCGCCCGGCACGGAGAAATCTCGTCCGGCGATCTTGCCGATCGTGCACCCGCGCCCGACGCCGATCCGGCCGTTGGCGGGATCGCCAGGCGTGGCCGCTTCGCACGCAGCCCAGCCAGCGGCTGCAGTGGGCCGAGTGCTCTGCGGCGAGGCGATGTCGTACACAACCGCGGCGCCCACGACCGGAACGATGCTGTCGCGGATGTTGAGCCCGCGGCCTTGCTCAGCGCACCACCGCACGACGCCGTCGGCCGCCGCGAGCCCGAACACGCTGTTGCCGCACAACACGACGCCGTGGCATTCCACCCCGGCGCCCGTCGGGCCAAGCGTCGCCGCCTCCCGCGTGCCCGGAGCGCCCCCACGCACAGCGATCGCTCCCAGGGTCCCCGCTGGTGGCAGTACGACTGTCACGCCAGTACCGGCCACCTCGTCAGTCCATGACCCGACGAGTACGGACTCCAACCCCAGCGCCATGAGCGCGGACCCTACGCGCTGCGTTGCCCACCCGCCGGACCGCGCCCTAGCGCGCTCCGATATCACCCAAAAGCACTCGGGCAAGATTTCTCGTGCGGCAGCCCTGGCTCAACTGATTCGCGAAAGCCGCGACGCGCGATGGCCGACCGGACACAAAACCATGCTTGACCGAAGACCAGGCTGCGGCAGTCTCACCGATGTGCGTGCGCAGACCTCAGACCGCGATCGACCAAGCTCATTCGGGCCGCGCCCTCGAGTACCGAGAACTCGCCGAGCATTCGGCCGAACAGGACAGCACGGTAAGGGCTCAGTCATTTCACTAGCTATTGTTACTGACAGAACTTCGACAGAATATATGACATCCAAGCGTGTCGACATACTTCCGAAAGGACGGGCTCCATGGCGGCAGGAATCGCCGAACGGGTTCGGGAACTCCAGGACGCAGCCCGGCTTACCCAAAGTGACATCGGGCGCGTCGTCGGTACATCGGCGCGCACAGTCGCCCGTTGGGATCGTGGCAGTTGCGCACCCCAACCTGGGGCCCGCCAGCGACTGCTCGAGTTGGTGTACGTCACTGATCAGGCGTCCACAGTCATCCAGCCTTCGGAATTCTCGCTTTGGCTGTTCGCCCCAAATCGGCTGCTCGACCACGATTCGCCTGCCGACCGAATCGCTCAGGGCGACTACCGATCCGTTCTCGCCCTTATCGAAGCGCTCGCCGACGGCATCACGGTCTAGTGGCAGCGACGATGCAACCGAAACGGCCGAGGACGACCCGCTATCGGCTCTGAACTCGCTCGGCGCGACACCACTGGATCTCATTGCCTACCGGCACACTTCTCGCAACCGTCCGCCCCTCTCCGGTCGCGGTGCGCAAGCCCTCGGCGGCCGCTGGAATCGTCGCGGAGGGAGCGCAGCCATTTACCTCACGGATTCCGTGCCGGGGTGTGCGGCGGAGTTCCGTCGGATGGCAGCAGGACAAGGCCGGGGGAGCTCCGCGCTGCTGCCCCGCGCGCTACACCATGTGCACCTCGATCAGATGCCGCTCGTCGATCTTGCTGTACCCGGCGCTCTCGACGCACTCGGACTCAGCCGGGACGACATCCGTGCCGCAGACTGGTCCAAGTGCCAGCTGATCGGCGAGACAGCTGCGCTGGCCGGTTACGCAGGCTTACGTGCACCGTCCGCTACCGGGATCGGGCACGTGATCGTCCTCTTTGAGGCTCTCATACCCGAGGGCCGAGTGCATCTCATCAAGACGGAGGATCTCAGCCCGTACCTGTGAACTCACACAACCCGTGCTTCCAGCAAGGCATCCACAATCGATCCATGACCGCTGACCGCTATCTTCAGCAGATCGGTGGCGCGAGTCATGCCGACATAGAGCAGGCGACGCCGCAGGGTGTCATCGGTGCTCGGACCCCCCCGGATGTCGTCCACGCCAATGATGTACACGCGTGCGAACTCGAGGCCCTTGGCGTGTTGCAACGTCGACAGGCGCGCGCCGTCACCCGGTTCGGTTCCGTCGGAATTCAGATCGGCCAGCTTGAACGTCGGGATTTCCTGCCGACGGGCCAAGTGCTCGAAATCGCTCAGCCCGCCCCGGTTCCCCGCCAAGACCGCCATATCGGACCAACGAACGCCTTCTGCACTAGATCTGCGCAATGCCTCACAGACGGCTTGGTATCCCTCGAGGTGCGACTCAAAGTGACGCACATCGGGCGCGGGGCCCGACCGTTCGGCGGCTTCGGGCGGAATGAACGTTGCCGGGTCTTCTTCATCGCCGCCTTCGGGCACGCCGCCAGCCCGAAGAAAGTCATCGGCGAACTTCAAGATCTCATAGGTGTTGCGGTAGTTGACTCGAAGCACTTCGGACCGGCCCCGTCCGCTGATTTCGGTGGTGTCGGTCGAGCCGGGCCGATGCTGCGCCGGAGGCGGCAGTCCGGGCTGACGCCGATAGAGGTTCTGCGCAGAGTCGAGGGCGACCACGAAATCACTCCACGGATGCCGCAGGAGCCCGAACACCATGCGGGTCCTGCTGGCGTCGAGGTCCTGCGCCTCGTCGATCAAGACTGCGTCGTAGCGAGAGCGCTCGGGGACTCTGCCGGCGTCGAGCGCTCGGTTCACCTCCCCCACACGGCGGTCATACTTCGCGTTGCCCAGATGATCTGTCCGAATCCCAAGATTCCCGCAAATGGCCGATGCCAATCCATCGACAGTTCGTACAGCGATATTGGCGCAATCTTCGAGTTGCCGTTCCAACGACCATGCCAATGGCCGGTTGAAGCAGGTCAGCAGGATTCGCCAATTGGGATAGTGCCGTGCAAGGTGCCGTGCCCGGAACACCAGCACCAGCGTCTTGCCAGATCCGGCTACGCCTTTGATGACCCGGTAACCGTCTCCGAGATGTTCGGCAAGACGTTCCTGCTGGCGGTCCAGCACTTGCACAACGTCTTCACCACCGTTTGATGGCCGGAAGACCAGCTGACCCTGCTCGGCCTGCGCAGTGCTGTTCACGACGAGTCGCGGATTCAGCGCTGCTCGTGCCCGGCGCTCTTCGGCCGCGCTGAGGCCCACGTCGGCGCGCCCTCGCTCCCCGTTCGAGCGGGCGAGCACCCGCTCGAGCGCCGATTCGATCGATGCGGCGGAGAAGTCTTCTTGCAGCAGGAACTGATCCACGCGGGACTTGCCCGCGGCCAGAACCTTCGCCTTCGTCAACCGAGGCGCCGCCACCGCGAGCGCAACCGGGACTCTGGCTTCGCTGAGGCCCTGGGCAACAAGCCGGTCTCGGACTTCCTCGGACAGGTGCCCCAATCGGCTCCGTGTTTCTCCGGCGAGTCGCTGCAAAACGCCATGTGGCCGCCGCTTGGTCGCGAGGTTACGAGCGGTGCTGCCGGGAACGAAGTCCAAGAACACGATGCCAAGCGACGGGTGCAGCACAACGAGGTACGGCCTGCTCGTCGTGCCTTGCGAATCGGCCGAGGTTGAGTCGTCATCGTCAGATCGGGTCGCGTTCTGCGCATACAGCGTCACCGTGACTTGCTCCGGAAGCCAGTCCCGGAAGACCTGCGCTGCCTGCCGCAGCGGCGGCGGCACTGCCATGTTGTTGACAAGATTCGCAGGCAGCAAGAAAGCCATGAGTGACGTTCACGGTAGCGGCGACGTTCGGCGCAGCAGGTCACTGCACGATGCGATCGCCAGTGCGCACGAAGTGGAACTCCTGCTAACCAGCGATGTCGAAGAGCGAATGCTTGGCTACGACGCGACGCGCAGCGCTTCCCAACTTACGCGCTGTTCCTCGATGCGCTCGATGCGTAGCTGGCCTGCGCGCAAGAGGCGATCGATCTCGCGCCGCACTCCGCGCCCCCCGAGCGCAGCGAGACGGCCGTACAGCCGGTGTGTGCGCAGCGGAAGCGGGAGTTCGTTGCGGGTGCCCTCGCCGGACTCGCCAGCCAGGCACCGTTCGATGTTGCGCCGCGACGGCGACCGGCGGTTCGGATCGCCCGGCGGCACCTCTCCCGCGATCTCCAATATGACGGTCGCCGCGTCAACGGCTTTGTCAATGTGCTGGCGAGAGATCACGACCTGTTCCCACGGTCGTTCAAGATCGCCTCTGCACACATCGCACGCATGACAGCTCGACGCTTCGGCCGCACCGAGATATTCGAGCAACACTCGACGGCGGCAGTCGTGGCGGTTATCTCGATAGCGCTTCGCCATGTCGCTGAGATTGCGAACGGCACGCCTGCGCTGCTCGAGTGATGCGCCGATTGCCGCGAAGTCCGGAGTGCTCCCGGGGACGCGCCGCCACAGTGGCGAGACCTGCCATGCCGTCAGTTCGAGGGCCTCGGCATGACTGAGGTCAATCAGCGCTCGTTCGAGTCTGCGCGGTGACGACCAGCCCAGCTCCGCCGCCCAAGAGCGAATGCCGAAGGACCGCTCGCTCACTCCCTCGAGCGACTTCAGGATCTCGCGCGCATCCTCGCTCAGCCTTCCTGGGCCACTCTCGGAACGGTGAAGCTGAGCCGCACCGGGCAGGACTCGAACGATGCCTTCTTCGATCATGTCCTCGACGCGCTGAGCGCACCCCTGCTCAACCAGCAGATGCGCAGCCAGCTCGAGGTGACTGCTGTCCCTGTCCATAGCAGCGCGGCGGTCCTCGTTGACCCGGGTCAGCGCTACCGGCCCACCGGTGCGCTCACCGGCGATCTCCAACGACCTCCAGTGCTGCTTCACCGTGTCCGAACTGGGCGCTGCGTCCCTGACGAATGACTCGTGCACGCCACAGTCACCGGGTGTCCTCAACAGGATGCAGCGTCCGAAGCTCGGTCCGCTGCCATCGGTGGCGCCTCGCGCCGCTCGCCCCACCTCTTGCACGTAACTCTCGACCGACGCGGGCATCTCGAGATGGACGACCACCTCCACGTCAGGCTTGTCGATGCCCAAGCCGAATGCGTTAGTGCCGATAACGATGTCGATCTCCCCCGCACGGAAGGCTTCCTCGGTGTGCACGCGTTGCGCCGTCGACATGCCGCCGTGATACGGACGTACCGTGTGACCGTCGAGTCGCAAGAGCTCTGACAGGCGTACCGCCGTCGCTCGGCTCGGCACATAGACAATCATCGCTCGAAGCCGGTACGCCTCGGCGATCCGCATCACGACAACATCGCGGTCGTCAAGCGAGTCACAGTCCTCGACGAAGTAAAGGAGCTCTTTGCGGTCAGGGTCCACTTCGTGCCTGCGTGCCGTGCCCCCGATGCCGAGGCACGCCACGATGTCTTCGGTGACCTCGCGAGTGCCCGTGGCTGTCACCGCCAACACCGTCGGGCGCCGCAAAGGCGACAGCTCACGCAGCGCTTCGGCGATGGCTCGGTATTCGGGGCGGAAGCTATGGCCCCATTGGGAGACGCAGTGCGCCTCGTCGATTGCCACGGCTGAGATCTCGACGTCAGCCAATGCTTGTCGTAGGCGGCTTGACCACAACCGTTCTGGGGAAACGTAGAGCAGCTTGTACTCGCCGTCGCGAGCGCGCCGCAGCACCTCAGCTTGCTCACCTTGACTCTGACCCGAACGCAGTTCCGCCACTCGGGTCAACCCGCGTTCGCGCAGACCCTCGACCTGATCGCGCATCAGCGCCACCAACGGAGACACGACCAGTGTCAGACCCGGACGCAGCATTGCCGGCAACTGGTACGTGAGCGACTTGCCAGCTCCGGTGGGCATCACCGCCAGCGTGTCGTGGCCCTCTGCGAAGCTGCGCATCACTTCTCGCTGGCCCGGACGCCATTCATCGAAGCCAAGCAACTTACGCGCCCGCTCCAGTAGTTCGTCAAGATTCTCCGTTCGGGTTGCAGCATCCTGCGCGTCTGACAACGTTTCGAGCTCTCGCCACGGGTCGGAGGATGGCAGTGCTCGCAGCTCCGCTTCGCCGGGTGCGCCATATGGGAGTCCCAAGTGCTGGGCGACCGCTGCGTAGGCCGCGCTCGCCGTTCGAGGTCGGTCTATTGACGGCGGCCGGGCAGCGAGTCCAGGAAGGCGCTGGCATACGGCGCGCTGCCTCGAATCCGTTTGTCAAGCACGACGCACACGCCACGGTCCGACTCCGTTCGCACCAAGCGGCCGACTGCCTGTGTGAATCGAAGCACGGCCTCGGGCACGAGATAGCGGCTAAAGGCATCCTCTCCGCGGCGTTCAAGTTCGGCCATGCGTGCCGCCACCACCGGATCTCCGAGCGCAGCAAACGGCAACTTTTCGATGATCAACAGGCTCAGCGCTTCGCCGGGCACATTCACGCCTTCCCAGAACGAGCGCGTGGCTAGCAGGCTCGACGATGCGTCGGTACGCATCCGCTCCACAAGCTCGCCCGATGGGGCATCGCCCTGGCACATCACACCAAGTCCGTGCAACCGGAGCTCGGGCACGCGCCAGAGATGGTCGCGTGCATGTGCCATGCGAGCCGAGGCGGTGAACAGCGCGAGTGTCCGACCGCGTGCGACCAGAACAAGGCGCGCGATCTCGTCGGCCTCTGCCTTGGTGAACTCCGCCATCGATCCTCCGCGGGGCACCGGCAAGTGGCGTGGAAGCACCAGGAGCTCGTTCTGTGAGAGATTCTCGAACGGCGTCTGCAAGGCGAGTCGCTGGGCATCGGACAACCCGATCCGCTCGAGCACGAAGGAGAACTCGCCGTCGACGCGCAGAGTGGCCGAGGTCAGCACGACCGAATCCAGTTCTTCCCACTTTGCGCGCAAGTGTTCGTCAACGGACACCGGCACCCGTCGCATCGACCACTCCCAAGTTGTCTTGCCGCTGTCGACAGGCCTGCGACAACGGAGATCGACAATGCTGATCCAGCTGTTGTCGTCCCGTGCCGATGTGGTGTCGGCGAGCACTTCGGCTGCAGTTCGCGCCTGACGACTAATACAGCCCAGCTCTGACTCGATGTGACGCCAACGAACGCTTCCAAGCGCAGATGCGGGCGGCTCCAATGCCATGCATCCGCTCAGCCGCCGCAGACGTTCGGACAGTGCCCGCGCTGCTCGGCGTGCGGGCGCGAATTCTGCCCGACTGGTATCGAGTCCGGGCCTCAGCCGGTGCGAGACTCCGAAGCTTGCGGCCGCCTCGACGGTCACCTCTGTGCGACCTCGTATGTAGTCGACGATGCATCGATCCAGATCTGCCAGCGCCTCACGGCACTGTGTCAAGGCATCCAGAGCCGCGGCGATTTGCTCAGCTGACGAGTCATCCGAGGCTGCCACCGAGTATCGACGCAGCACGCCGGCACCGCTGTCGACGTGCGCGACGCAGTCGAACAACACGGCGAGCGCCGCGCCGCCCATGGTCTCGGTCAGCGCACTCGTCGCGGCTTCTTCGAGGTTGTGGCCTTCGTCGACGATGACATGCGACACCTCCTCGACGAGCCTGCCGAGCGTCGCGAGCACGGCGTGGTTGGCGACCACGATGTCCGCCGAGGAAATGCCGGCGAGTGCGCGGCGATAGAAGCACATGCGATCGGCGTCGTCAGCGGCGAATTCACGTACTTCGTCCACGCTCAGGCGCGATCGCAGGGCCACGAGCTGCGGCCAAGCGATTTCGAGCTGCGAGATGCTCAAGTCATCCCAGTCGCCGGTGACTGTCTGAGCGGCCCACCCGGTCATCACTGCCAGACCGAGCGCTTCGATCGGTCCGTCGGGTCCGGCTCCGATGGCTGCGTCAAGGTAGGCGACGGAAACGTAGTTGGCGATGCCTTTGAGCAGCACCCATCGGACGTCGCCAACAGCCCTGCGGTAGAGCTCGATGTCGGTGAGGAGTTGATCCTGCAGCACCTTGGAGTGCGTCGCAATCGCAACCGGGTGCCCTCGCGCTTGCGCACATGCCACCGCAGGCACCAGATATGCCAACGTCTTGCCCGTGCCAGTCGGCGCTTCGACCGCCAGTCGTCGCGTCCGGGCAGCCGAGTCTTCATTGTTGACGCCGAAACCGTCAGCGAGCGACCTGAGCACCGCAGTGGCCATCTCGCGTTGCTGGGATCTGTAGGCACGGCCATCGCCGGTGACGAGTACCCCGCCGGGGCTCAACGGCGCCAGAACCGCCGCTTCATCGAGCGTTACCACGGGTTCGGCGTTTGCCGCGTTGCCCTTGGCGTCGCGCATCACATGATCCATGTCGGCGGCGCTCGGCTGCCCGCCCATTGTTGCGAGACGACGTGCCTCAGCACTTCTCAAGCAATCGATCACAGACGTGCCAGCAGGCGGTGCCTCCATGAAGCGCGCCCACGGATGCTGGCCAGCGTGCAGGATCCAGCGCTGCAGCCGGCGTGCCGGCGACGGGTCGGAGATCATCTTCAGCATCCGCTCGATCAGCACCGCCGTCAGCTGCGCATCAGGAACGGCCCGATGCCGCTCCGAAGGCCGAACAGCAACACCGAGCCACGCCGTAAGATCGTCAACACTGCGACTCGCCGGTGGCACCGACCCGTCGGCGTTCGGCCTCATCTCGCTTCCCACCCGCGGAGCAGCTAGGTGAGCAAGATCCAAGCTGTCGAGCCGGTCGTCGTGAAGCGCTGCGACATCGCAGCGGCGACAGGCTTCATCGAGCACGGCAAAATCGTGAAGCCGCCCGTTGTGAGCGACCACGGGACTTCCGATGCAGTACTGCGCCAAGTCCAGGAGTGCGTCCCGGCAGGCAACCAAGCCGGCGCTCAGATTGGCGGAGACAGTGTCCACCGCTGTGCACGGAACGGATCCCGTGTCGGGAGCTGTGCCAACGAACTCGCTGCGTACCAAGCGGTGGAATACATCCGGATGCACGGAATGCCTGCCGTCCGCCAGGACTTCGACTCGGTGTGCGCCGATCTCGCGGATGTCTTGATTGGGGCCGAGGCCCACCAACGGCATCGTCTCGATGTCGAGCACAACGTATTGCCGCACACGCGGCGTCACGTCATCCGCAGTGGCCAGCGACCTCGAATTGCTCACCCGTCTTAGGTCAGGTCGACTGTCTTAGGGGGCTACTCGCCGGCCGGGGCGCCGTTCGAGCCGCTTGCCGAAGCGCTGCTCTCACGGAACATCTCGCCCATTGCTGCCACGGCGCCGAGCACTCCGCTGGTATCGAGCGGCAGGAAGATCTTGGTGGCCTGACCGTTCGCAACGCCTTGCAGCGCCTCGAGGTACTTGATGGCGATCAGGTCGTCGGTCGGATCGCCATTGTGAATGGCCAAGAACACCCGCTCGATGGCCTGGCCCTCGCCTTCGGCGACCGTGAGCTTCTGGTACTTGTCAGCCTCCGCCACCCGCTTGATGGCCTCAGCCTCGCCCTCGGCACGCAGGATCTGGGACTGCTTCACGCCCTCGGCCTGCAGGATCGCAGAGCGCTTCTCGCCCTCGGCCTCAGTGACGACCGCGCGGCGGTCACGTTCGGCCTTCATCTGACGGTGCATCGCTTGGGTGACGTCGGGAGGTGGTTCGATCCGCTGGATCTCGACGCGCACCACCCGAGTGCCCCACTTGTCGGTGGCGTCGTCGAGAATCTGGCGCAGCTTGGAGTTGATGATCTCGCGCGACACCAGCGCATCGTCAAGCTGCAGGTCACCAATCACGTTGCGGAGATTGGTCTGCGCCAGCTTCGTCACGGCGATGATGAAGCTGCCCACCGCGTACTTCAACTTCACCGGGTCGGTCGGCTCGTAGTAGATGACAGCGTCGACGGTCACCGCCACGTTGTCCTTGGTGATGACCTCCTGGGGCGGCACGTCCACCACTTGCTCGCGCATATCCACCTTGAGCATGCGCTGGATGAAGGGGATCACAAAGCGCAGACCGGGATCGACCGTCGTGCGGTACTTGCCAAGATTCTCGATGAGACCCTGTTCGAATGGCCGCACGATGCGCAGGCCCTTCGCTGCAATGACGAATATCGCCAGTGCGATGATTGCCAGGAGGATCACTCCTGCGTCGATGTTGTCCATCACTCGCTCCTTGGAGACGGGGTCTCGTCGTCTTGTGTGCCTTCGGCGGCGTCTGCATCACTCACGTCGCCTTCCGAAGCCGCCTCGGCAACCGAAGCCGGCTCCGAGGCCGCACCGTGCGGCACATAATCGGGCGGCGGTGACTCGGCGAATTCGACCAGGAGCTTGGTGCCTCGAATCGCGGTGACTCGCACCAAGGATCCCTCTTTCACCGGACCGGTATCGGTGACGGCTCGCCATTCGTCGGACTCGACTCGGACGCGGCCCGTGTTCTCGACGATGTCGATGTCTTCGATGACCCGAGCCTCCATGCCGATATAGCGGTACGCGCCGACCGGAAGATCGTCAGGGCTGTCCTGGTGGCCCATGAATCGTCGCAGCACCAGCATCGACGCGCCGGTGCCGCCGAAGAAGAGCAGCCACTGGACGGCGCCGGAAAGGTCGAGCCACGCTGCGGCTGCGGCCAGCACGCCGCCGATCGCGAACGGAAGCAAAAAGAAGCCGGCGGTAAAAATCTCGCCAATGCCCATGACCATCGCGACCGCGACCCAGACCCATCGCCACAGTTCGTTGTCCACGCTGACCCCCGATCGCACGATGGGCGTGTCGCCAGTATGCACCTGAGACGCAGCCCTGCATGGCGCGTCAGCGGTACTGGCAGCTGGGGCACCAGGTGCTGGAACGCTGATCCAGCACCCGGCGGCGCATTTCGGTACCGCAGCGCACGCACGGTTCGCCTGCTCGGCCGTAGCAGACGAAGTACTTCTGATTGTCGCCAGCGCCTTCGAGGCTGTAGTAGTCGCGCAGCGTGCTGCCGCCGCGCTCGATGCTGGCGACGAGCACGTCCCGCAGTGCCGCCAGCAGCCGTTCGGCTCGCGGCTTCGAAATCGTGCGCGCTGAGGGGTCGATGCGGGCCAGAAAGAGCGCCTCGTCGGCGTAGATGTTGCCGATGCCGGCGACCAGCCGCTGGTTCAGCAGCTGCGTCTTGATTCTCTGGCTGGATCGCCTGCTGGCCCGCCAGAACGCTTCCGCATCGAAGCGGGGATCGAGTGGTTCGGGACCCATCGCCGCAAGCGTGGGCAGGTCGCGGTAGTCGCCCCGGTCGCAGACCGCTACCCGGCCGAATCGCCGGACGTCGTGCAGGCACAGCACCTCGCCGTTGTCGAGGTGCCACCAGGCGCGCACGTACGGGTCGCTCCGACCGATGGAGTATCGCTCCGCGAGCTTGCCGGCTGCCGTGACGTCGCCGATGGCATCGCCCATCACGTCGGCTGCAGGCCCATCGAGGGGGCGGACCGCCAAGGTCTGAGGGGAACTGTCGTGTGGGGCACCCGCAGCGTCGGCGCGCCAGGCGAAACAGAGCCGGCCCGTCATGCCGAGATGCACGACCAGGTCGCGCCCGCAGTCCAGCTCTGCGATCAGGTACTTGCCGCGCCGTCGCAGCGCCTCCACCTCGCTGCCGACCGCATCGGGACCGGAGACGAACTTGGGCGATGGGTGTGCCCAGGCCTCGGCGATCTGACGCCCGAGCAGCGGCCGTTCCAGCTGTCGCCGGACGACCTCGACCTCCGGCAGCTCAGGCATAGGTCTGGAGGCTCAGCGTTCCGGTACTGCTGGGGGCCGGAGACCTGTCAATGTCGGCTCACCGGAACTTGGGCGGGCGCTTCTCGAGGAAAGCAGCGACGGCCTCACGATGGTCGTCAGACGCGCGAGCCACGTTGAGCGCCTCCAGCTCCCGCCGCTGCACCGCACGCAGATCGGTGTCGGATCCGTTGTCGGAGAGCAGTTGCTTCGTCAACTGCAGCATGGTGGGCGGATTCTCCGCGTAGCTGCGCGCACGTGCGAGCGCCGCGTCAAACACATCTCCATCGGTGACTTCGTCGACAAGGCCCATCTCGGCAGCCTCGGCCCCGGTGACAATCCGACCGGACAAAGCGAGATCTGACGCCGCGCCCCAGCCGCAGCGCTGAATGAGGATGTGCGACGACGCCAGCTCAGGCGTGACGCCCATCTTCACGAACCGGCACGACAGCTTTGCCTCGCTGTGAGCAACCAGGAAATCCATCGACAGGACCATGGTGAGGCCGATACCGATTGAGGCGCCGTTGATGGCCGCCACCATGGGCTTGGATGCGCGCACCAGCTGGACCCAGTCGTCGGCAGCGGCATCACCTTCGGCAGCTGCTTCGCCCACGCTGCTGCCGGCTTCGTCGGCAGCAGCGATCCGGGCGGCAAAGACCTCAGCGATGTCCGCGCCGGCACAGAAGCCGCGACCCGCTCCCGTGACGACGAATGCGCCGACAGACGGGTCGTCGTTGCCGGCCTGCACGGCGTGGGTCAGCTCGGCATGCATGCGCGGTGTCCACGCGTTCAGCTTCTCGGGCCGATTCAGCGTCAGCACCCGCACGTCGTCGCGGTCGGTGACGGTGATCTGCTCGTAATTCATCTCGATGCTCCCCGGTTCGCAAGGTCGGCCTACAGCATGGCGCGAACGAACCGGGCGTGGCTCACGCAGCCAGCCGAGCTAGATGCGGGCTGGCTCACGCAGCCAGCCCGTGCCTCCGCTGATGCTCGAGTTGGCCTTCGGGGCAGTCGTCGCGGTAGGGGCACCAACTGCACAGCGGGCCCGGAGTGGGTTCGAAGCGGCCGGAGGCTGTGGCCTCGGCGATCCGATCCCAGGTGCTGCTGTGCTCGTTGACCGCCGCTGAGACTGCATCCGGATCGAATGGACGAGCGATCTCGGTGGGCTTCCGGTCGTCGCGGCCCGAGCCTGTCTCACCTAGGTAGAGAAGCCGCACCTCACTGACGTCGTTGCCCACTGTCTCAAGCGCAGCTGCATACAGCCAGACCTGCGACAGCCGGCTGTCGACGAAGCGCTGCCCGGGCGGACGGCCCGTCTTGTAGTCGGTGACGCGCACCCCATCGGGCACCCGGTCCACGAGATCCACGATGCCCCGGAAGGGCACCCCTTCCAGCGACGTCTGGACGTCGCGCTCGCGATCCACCACGTCGACCTGTGTGGGGTCGACCAGCTGGAAGTAGCCCTCGATATCGCGCCACGCATTCCACCGAAAAGCGCGTTCGTTCTCCGCCGGCAGTTCCAGCGCCGCAAAGTCGGGGTCGTCTGCCAACTGTGGCCACAGGTCCCGGCTGATGGCACGCGCGCGTTCGAGCGTGCGCTGCAAGGGTGCGACCGCGAGCAACTCCTCAAGCACGTGATGCACGAAGGTGCCGCGCAGCGCTGGCTCGCCGGGCGGGTCCGGCAGCTTGTCGATGTAGCGGAGCTTCCAGCGCCTCGCGCACTGCCGAAACGTCGACGCGCCTGAAGGGCTCAAGCTGTGGGGAGCCTCGACGTCACGGGCAACATCGGCAGTGACGCTGCCGGCGTGGGGTTCCACATTCACAGCGTGGCCCATCTGATCATTGCGAGCGTGGATGGTTTCTCAGCGTCGACGCCAGCGTCGCCACAGCCACCATGCGACAACCGCTGTGATCAGCCATCCAACTGCAACAGCGCCTCCGAAGGCCGCAAGCAGGCGGCGGTCGACGGGCTCGGCGTGCCGCGGCAGGAGGTGCGACGCAGGGGCGGGAGCCGGATCAGCATCGGAATCGGTGTCAAGGGGGTGCGCAGACGCAGCCGGCGGCATCTCTTGAGCCTCATCGGGCAGTGCATCGCCTGGAAGCGCGGCCGACCCGTCAATGCTCGGCCGCGGTCGGTTCGGGTCATAGTTGGCCATGGTGAAGCCTCACGCCTGAGCGTACCGTTGGCCCCTCAGCCCAACCGGCGCTGGAGGTCTGCCCACAATTCGTCAAATGCCTGCACCGCCTCGGGCGCGCCGGGCCGGCGTCCGAGCGCCCGCAGCGGTCGTGATTGCCCCGAGGCCTCGGCAATGGCGGCTCGCTGCGGGATCGGTGGCATGAGCTCGGTGACGAAGCGCTCGGCAAGCTGCTGAGCCCAGTACGCGTTGTCGCGTGTGCGCCCCATTCGGTTCAACACGACGCCGGCGACCGTCGGAGTGCCCTGACGCTGGGCAACCCGATTGATCGTGGACCGCATCAGGTCGACGCCATCGGCCGCCCAGGCTGCCGGCTCGGTCACGACGAGGGCCCGATCGGCTGCGAACAGCCCATTGATGCACAGCAGTCCCAGCGACGGGGGGCAGTCGATGAGCACGAGATCATGGTTCACGCCAGCCAGGGCAATCCGCAGACGATCCTGAGCACCGACAAGGTCGGCGGCCATCTGAGGCTCGCGGCTTGCCAGCGCGTAGCTGCCAGGCACCAGCTGCGGGCACGGGCCATCGGGCGGCCAACCACTGCTCACGACTGTCGCCAGAGCCGCACCGGGCGTCGCGTCCGCCAGCGCGCCGTCGATGTTCGGGGAGGCATTCCACACACCGAGGCCGGCAGATGCGTTGGACTGGGGGTCCAGATCGACGACGAGCACGCTGTGGCCCGCAGCACAAGCGGCTTCAGCGATGCCGAGCGCGACCGTCGTCTTGCCCACGCCGCCCTTCTGGTTGACCACAGCCAGCGTCACCATCGCTATTGCCCTACACCAGATTCGGAGCGCACTGTGTCATGGCGCTGCGGTTGCAGCCTGTCACTTCGCTGCAGTTGCAGGCGGCCTGTTGAGTTCGATGCCACACAGCGCCGCAGCAGCCACCAATTCGCCCCGCAGCACTGCGCCCGCAGCCCCGCGTTCGATTGCTGCAGCGGCATCGAGCAGCGCATCGCGGGCCATCGGGGCATTGAGATCGTCATCGAACACAGCCTGCACCTCAGCGAGCAGGCCCGATGACCCGCCGGCTGATCCTGTGGCTGGCGCCGCCCCGACCGCCGCACCAACCAATGTGTCCAGGTCGCGCTGAGCGGTGAGGCCCTCCGAGTCGAACCACTCCCATTCGGAGCGGTAGTGGTGCGCCATCAGCGCCAGCCGGATTGCCCTCGGGTCGATGCGGGCGCGCAGATCCGAGATGAACACGAGGTTGCCGAGCGACTTCGACATCTTGTGGCCCTGGTAGGAGACGAGGCCCGCATGCACCCAGTAGCGGGAAAGCGGTGCGCTGTGAATCGCCTCGCTCTGGGCGATCTCGCACTCGTGGTGCGGGAAGATGAGGTCGCCGCCTCCCCCATGAATGTCGATGGTCTCACCGAGCGCTGCGTGGCCCATCGCGGAGCACTCGATGTGCCAGCCGGGCCGCCCCGGACCGAACGGAGACGGCCACGAGGGCTCGCCATCTGCGCTGGCCTGCCACAGCACGAAATCGAGCGGGTTGCGCTGGCGGGGATCGTCGGGAGTGCCCCCACGCTCGGCCGCAAGCGTTGTCATGTGCTCGGCGCTGTAGCCAGACAGCTTCCCGAAACCGGGAAAGGTCGACACGTCAAAGAAAACCCGATCGGCCGAGACGTAGGCATGACCGGCGTCAAGCAGCTTGGTGATCATGGTGATCATGGCGTCGATGGACCGACTGGCCCGAGGCTCGTGCGCAGCAGGCCGCGCCCCCAGCGCCGCCATGTCCGCTGCAAAGCGGTCGATCTCGCGCTCGGCCAGCGACAGGTAGTGCTCGCCCAGCTCGGACGCCTTGGGCAGGATGCTGTCGTCGACATCGGTGTAGTTGCGCACCAGCGTGACGGTGTGGCCCATGTCTTCGAGCCGGCGGATGATCAGGTCGTATGCCAGGTAGGTGGCGGCGTGTCCGAGGTGTGTGGCGTCATAGGGCGTGATGCCGCACACGTACATGCCGACGTGATCGCCGAGCTCCAGCTCGACGACCGTCTTCTGCGCGGTGTCGTACAGGCGCATTCCCACGTCGGCGTCGCGCTCCCGTCTCATTTCTGCGCCTGCGGCGCGGATTCGTCGCCGTGCTCGCACCCAGATGCAAGCGGGCTCGGATCGGCGACCACCATACGCGGCGTTGCCGCGGCCAACCCGTCTCGGTGAGTCCTGCGCCGTTCGACGTCGGTCCTCGGCCTCTCTGCGACGGCACTGAATCCGGAGTTCCAAAGGCTGGCTCAACGATCACCTGCCCGGTACTGTCGGAGCGGGTGGACGAGCGTCGAGGTGACCGCGCGCTGCTCGAGCGAATTGCCCTGTACCGGAACCGCCGCGAGCTGCCGCCGATACAGCCAGTGCTGGTCGACGAGCTTGCCGACTGGCTGAGAGCCCACGGCACCGACCCGCTCACCTATGTGAGCGATCTCTTCGAACGCCACCAGGTCGTGTTCGTCGGCCACCACACCCCGACGCGACGTGCCGGATTGTTCCTGCAAGACCTCGTTGCCGCTGCATACCGATCCGGCGTGGGCATCGTGGCAATCGAGTACGCATGCGTCGACGACCAAGCGCGGCTCGATGCAGTGGTCACTGGCACGACCTTCGACGAGCCACTCGCACGCGAGGCGTTACTGCGCTGGGGTATCCGGCACAACTTCGCCTACCGCGAGTACCTGGACGTGCTGAGCGCGGTCTGGGAAGTGAACCGCCGCTTCGTCGGCGGCGGTGCGCCGATGCGCGTGCTGGGGCTCGACTACGACTTGGACCTCGATGCCGTCACCGACACAGCAGACCTGCGCACGTCGTACGCATGGCCGCACCTGCGCAGTCGCGGCCCGGTGTCTGCCCACATGTGCGAGGTGCTGCTCGCAGAGGTGATCGAGCCGGGACATCGTGCGCTCGTGCTGACACGCACAGCCCATGCGCTCACGCGAGCGCGACGGCTACCGCACCGGGTGTGGGATGCCATCGATGCCGAGGTCGTCGGCGGGTACGTGGTCGGCGCGGCGAACCGTCTGTACGAGGTGGTGGCTGACCGTGCGGTCACGGTGCTGATCCACGAGCCGCTCCCCGCCGATGGCGAGCTGTGCGACTACGCGCTGGTTGCCGACGGCGTACTCGACGCGACGTTCGCCATGAACGACGACCTCGCCGTGCCGCTTGCCTTCGACGTTGACCGGGGTCCGCCGGCACGGCTCGGGTGCACCACGAGTCTCGACCGCGAGCCGCTCGGCAGCCTTGCCACCGGCTGGATCTATCTCGAACGGGACTTCGAGCGTCGGGCGCCCACGCCGCTGCCCGAACCCGTGCCGGCGGTACACGTGGAGCACGCTCGGCGGTACGCCCTCGACCCGGTGCTGCGGGACCGCCAGTCGACCGCGGACGACTTCGCTGCGGCGGTGTCCGAATCGGCCTCGGCGGCCGAGCTGGCCTGGACACAGGTGCTCTAGGAGGGTGGTCGGCAATTGGGGTGTGGTGTGTGTTGTTTGTTGAGCGTGCGCGGTTGTCTGGTCGGTGGTTCGGGGTGGGTTGGGCGCGGGTGTTCTGCTTGATGATGCCCAGGCGCATCGTCGGTCGGCCAGTGGGGGCCGGGGTCGCCGGTCGGGGCGGGTGTTTTACCTGATGATGCCGAGGCGGCCGGCGCGGTCGAGGTTGAGGGCGGCGATTCGCAGGTCGAGCCACAGGTTGGCCTTGTCGAGGCCGCGCCAGGGGACGTTTTTGGTGCGGGACTTGATCTGAGCGATTTTGCGTTCGGCTTGGGTTCGCAGTCGGTATCGGCTGAGGAACTCCGGTGTCCATCGTTGCGCTCTTGCGGGGGCGAGGAGTTCTTCGTGGGGGTTGATCTCGACGATTCGGCCGCCGTCGCGTGTGGTGCATCGGGGCTTGAGCTCGCATGCTGCACAATCGGTTGCTGCGAACCGCGCCTGGCGCCGTTTGGCGCCCCGCGGCGGCGGGATGGGTGCGGTGTTCCCTTGCGGGCAGGTGACCGTCGCTGCTTCGAGGTCGATGTCGAAGTCGGCTTTGGTGAGCTTGTCGCCGCGGGTCGGGATCGGCTGGGCGGGGGCGACGAGGTGGATGCCTCGGTCGGCCATCGCTTGGCGGGTGGGCCCCGATCCGTAGTGGGTGTCGGCGATGATCTCGGCGACCGGGACCGGGTCGGCGTCGATGAGGTCTTCGATCACAGCGGCGTCGTGGGTGGTCGCGAGCGTCGCGGCCGCTGAGCAGACCAGGTCCGAGTCCACATCCGCGGACACGTGCAGCTTGTAGCCGTCGTAGCGGTCGGTGCGCGAACGGTGCCCGTGCCGAGCGTCGGGATCGACCGTGGAGATGACCCGGTCCGGGGCCACCCGTTGAGCTATCCGCGGGGTCTGGGCTCCGTCGTCGTCGGCGGCGATCTCGATGTCCTGGCCCGCCACGACCCTCAACAGCTCGACCGCCCCAGCCAGGCCCGGGTCCCCGAAACGGGCGCAGAACCCGATGACGGTCTCGGCGTCGCCGAACAGCTCCGCGACCAGAGCCGCCCGTGCTTGGGGGTCTGCCCACATGATCTGCGGCTTGGCCCCCCGGTCGTAGTCGTCACGCGACAACAGCCCCGCCAGCTCCGCCCCGGCATCGGCGTCGATCCCGCCCAGCACCCCGACGCACCTGCGGACCCCGGACCTGATGAGCGTGATCGTGTCCTGGGTCAGCACGCAGTCCGCCACACCGGTCGAGTCCATCGTGCGGCGATGGCCGATCACCCCGGCGCGCTTGGCAGCGATCTTGACACGATCCCCCAAAAAGGACTCCATCCCGGCGCGAACCAGACGCGCCCGGAACTCCACCAGCACCACATGAGCAATCCCCCGATGCTCCAGCGGCAAACCCAAAGCCGCTTTCCACGACATGTCGAACCGCGAACGCCGCTGCGCCTCACGGTCCGACACGCCATAGAACAACTGCAACAACAACAACGCCGCCACCACCGACGGCGGATGCGACGGCCGACCCCGGCCAGACGCATACAACGCATCAAAATCGGCATCACAGAACAGCTCGCCCCGAGCCTGCCCCAACGTCACCAAGAACCCCTCGGTGTCGAGCAGGCCGCCCACCAACACCCCGACATCGAAAATCGAACCCTGACCATCAGCCGAACCGCGCACCCCACCATCATCCGCGATCACGCCCCCCAACACGAGGACCCACCCCCGGACTTTCCGACCACCCTCCTAGGGCAATCGCACTGTCAGGTTCCGGTCGGATTCCGGGCAGACTCATTGGCAGTGCCGCCCGATGCCCCCACCGACGACGAGCGGCCTCCTTCCGCGATCGCATCGCCCGAGGAGTACCTCGGCGACATTTGCGGTCGACACCAGGTCGTCCTGCTGGGCGACCAGATCGGGGTTCGCCAGCATCTGCGCTTCTTGGCGGGCACGCTCGGCGAGCTGGCCGACAACGGAGTCTCCAACCTCGCCTGGGAGTTCACCAATTCGCGCCGTCAGGCCGAACTCGATGCCCTGACCGAAGCGTCAGCTTGGGACGGCCGCGCCTGCGTCGACCTCTTTGTCGACCTGCTCGGCGCTGGATTCGGCTACCAGGAGTACGCCGACGTGCTGCACGCCGTCTGGAAACACAATCAAGCAGAACGCCGTCGAGACTCGGACCGGCGGCCCATCCGTGTGATCGCGCTCGGCCTGCCGACCTACGTGGAAGACCCGGATCTGCTCGACGGTCGCTCAGCCGCCGAGCTCGGGCTTCGCAATTGGTGGCTCGGCGGGCACTACCGCGACATGTCGGCGTTCCATGCCGCCAGCGTGCTCACCGCGGAGGTGCTGCGCCGGGGAGAGCGGGCGATCGTGTACATGAACATCGCCTCCACCACCACTGGCCTCGTCGAGTGGGCTGACGGCACACCCACAACCTCCGCGGGAAACCTCCTGTGGCGCTGGATGAGTGATGGCTGTCGGCGAGTCGTCTTCCACGGAGCAGTGGCCGACTCCGCTGCGACGGAGCGCGTTGAGGAGCTGGTCTCTCGCTCTCCCGAGGGGCGTGGCAGCACCGACATCCGCTTCGGATTGGATCTCGTGGCCTCGTCGCTCGGCAGCGTCGCGATGACTGAGGTACGCGGCTCGGTCGACGGTGCCGAGACCTCGCTGCGGCTGCGCGATGTTGCTGATGGGTACGTGTATCTCGGACCTCGCGCCGACTGGGAGGCCTGCACGCTGATCGACGACCTGCTCACCGAGGCGAACTTTGCGAGCGCCGAGGCTCGCTACCGGGCACTCGATCCCCGGCCAGAGCCCTACAGCCGCGACGAGCTCGAAGAGTTGCGCCGCACCGGCCAGCAGGAGCTGTCTGATGCGTGGCCGCCGTTGCCAGAGCCTCCCGAAGAGCCGAAGCCCCGCTTTGCGCGCTTCTCGAAACGCGACAGCAGCTCAGTCCGGTTCCACAAGAACGACGCGTAGCGGGCGCCGTGCTGCACCGCATTGACGAGATCCCGCTCAAAGCCGCCCAGGACACGGGCCGGTTGTTCGTGACGAACTTCTCCGCGGTCGGGCCGGACGCGCAGGCGGCGCTCGACCGCGTAGGTGCATCGGTTTTGGTGTGCATGCTGACAAGCCGCGAGATCGAGCTGCGCTATCCGGAGTACGGCGTGTGGCTCGAATCGCGCAGCGACGAAACCGGCAACCCTCGTGCCCTGTGGCTGCCGACGCCGGACGGCAGCGTGACGAGTGATGAGCCGGTCCTCAAGGTTGTGGCCTCCGTCGTCGCAGCAATGGAGCGCGGCGACAGCGTGCTCGTGCATTGCGGCGCAGGTATGGCCCGCACGGCGGTCATCGGCATTCTGACGATGGTCGCATTCGGCGCCGATCCGGCGACAGCCGCCGTCGACTTCCGGGCTGCCCGCCCCGGCGGCGGCCCCGACGGCCCGCCCCAAGAACACCAAATCGCCCGCCTCAGGGGCGCCGCCCGGCAATTGCAAGCGAGCAGCTGAGGCGGCTTCAGCGTGTGGCGGCGGCGGTGCCGTCGTGTTCTTCCCAGCGCCAGCCAGAACGGACCATGGTGCAGCGACGACGCGGACCGGGCGTGTCGATGTCGCCGTCGGGAAAGGCAACGTCGCCGACATAGACCGCGACATGGCCCGGGTCGGGCTCGGGTGACTGGATGATCTCGGTGTGGAAGCAGGTATGTCCGCTCACGGAGGCCAGAACGTCTGCGGTGCGGCTGAAGCCCGACAGCCACGTCAAGGTCACAAACGTGGGCGTGACGAACTCGATCTCTCCCGCTGCCCTGCGGGCGAGCGCAGCAGCAGGCGAGACCCAAGCGTGGTCGAGGATCTCGCTGCCGTCAACGGTCACGGCGTCCAGTTCGGCGGGGGCCGCGCAGATGAAGAACTGGGTCGAGAAGCGCTTGGGCCGGATTGGGGGCGGCAGCCAGTGGGCCAAATGCACCAAACCGGCACTTGAGAGGTCGATGCCTGCCTCCTCGTGCGCCTCTCGGATCGCCGCCGTGCAAAAGCCGCGGGCGTCGCCGTTGTGAAGTCCTGCTGCACCATCCACCGTGCGGGGATCGCAGGGAATCACGATGTCGCCGGGATTTTCCCTGTCGGGCGGATCGACCCGGCCCCCGGGAAACACCCACATGCCGCCGAAGAAACCGCGTGAGTTTCGGCGCAGCATGAGCACTTCGATGTGCGCGCCGACGTCGCTCGCCGCAAGGTCGAAGCCGTGCCCGGGCGCCGCAGCCGGCTCAGCGTCTCGCAAGACGACCACCGTTGCCGCGTCGATCGGTGGCGACATTGCTGATGCACTTGGAGTGCTGCTCATGTCGTTTCCCGGGTGCGCAACTCGAGCCGGTCCGAGCCCGCATCCATGCCAGGCAGCGGGCGCGCCACAGCACTTCCGGCCGCCGCCATCAGCTCCACGATCATCTCCTCCACCTCGGTCCAGTCGTGGGCACGTGGGCCGTCAACGTGAGCGTTGTACGGCTGGTCGAATGCGATGACATGACCGCCGGCAGCTCGGATGGCCTCGATGTTGTGCGGCGCATCCTCGATGTGAGCGTCGGCGTTCACCACCGACTTGTCGGCGAGGAAGCAGATATCCCGGTAGGGAATGCGCTGCCGGTCAAGCCATTCCACCGTGTCGC
The DNA here is from genome assembly GCF_965237655.1 of Candidatus Poriferisodalis sp. GTDB lineage: Bacteria > Actinomycetota > Acidimicrobiia > Acidimicrobiales > Poriferisodalaceae > Poriferisodalis. The sequence goes on along the minus strand of NZ_CBDEGB010000001.1, from coordinate 1,231,479 downwards.
TCACGGTGACCCGGTGGCCCCAGCTGGTGTAAAGCCGGTGCGTCACGATTCGGATCCAGACCCCGGCATCGGACAGCCGCCACAGCGCCTCCGAGCATCCTGCCATTGGCTCCATGTCGCGAAACATGCGGTACTCGAGGACCGCCACCTTGTGCAGCTCTTCGAAGTCGCCCTCACTGAAGCCCCACTCGGAGAAGCTCCAGCTGCGCACCAGTGGCAAAGTGTCTTCACTGACGTTCCGCTCACGCGCGACAACTCGCCGGAACGCCTCGGTGTGCTGCGCGCACACCCCGTCGAGGTCGACTGCCAGCACGAACTCAGGCATTCACGCAACCTAACAACATGGCCCCTCCAGACACTGGCGGTATCGCCCAACTGCAGCGAACGCCGAATGACCGCCGGAGTGTCGAACTGCGGCGACGATCGCCGCAGGTGCGAAGCTGTGGCCGATGCAACCCAATTCCCATGAGCGCCGTGTTCACGACCTCGGCGGCGCCCCCGGATACGGACCGGTGCCCCACGATCCGCACGAGCCGCCGTTTCACGCCGATTGGGAACGGCGCGTCTTCGGTCTGCTCGGCGCCGTGACTGCCTCCACGGCTCGCCGGCCCGGGGAGTTCCGTTACGTACTGGAACGTCTGGGGCCCGATGACTACTTCAGCCACGGCTACTACGGACGCTGGCTCGCGGGCTTCGAGGTGCTGCTCGCTGAGTACGGCGTGATCAGTCCTGATGAGATGGCGAGCCGGGTGGCCGAACGCACCGATCTGCCCGCTGCAGAGGCCACTGCGTCATCCCCGGTCCAGCGCGTGACCCTGGTCGCCGCTCTGGACCCGGATCTGCTGCCAGCGGATCGGCTCACGCCGGCACCGGAACGCCGCACGGTTCGGCGCGAACTTGACGATGCTCCCCGTTTCAGCGTCGGGGATCGGGTGGTGGCACCGGCACCGCCACCGGCACAAATTGGCCATACTCGGCTGCCGGGGTACGTCGTGGGCAAGCGGGGCACGGTTGTCAAGCTGCATCCCGCCGAGGTGCTGCCCGACAGCACAGCGCATGACATGGGCGAACGGCCACAGCACGTGTACTGCGTGGGCTACGACGCCCAAGCGCTTTGGGGCAAAGGCGCTGAGCAGGACACCACCATTCACGTCGACCTCTACGAGTGCTATCTCACGGCAGCAGACGACGACTGAGGCGCGGCGACGGAGGAACCCATGCACGACGAACACGGCCACGGCCACGATCACGGCCACGATCATCACGACGCCTCGTCGCCGGACATCCGCGTCGAGGCGCTCGAAGACCTGTTGGTCGAGAAGGGCCTGGCCGATCGGGAGAGGATCGACGCGACGATCCGACGATTCGAGCACGACATCGGCCCGATGATCGGCGCCGATCTGGTAGCCCGCGCCTGGGCCGACCCGGCACTGCGCAAGCGCCTGCTCGACGACGCCGACACAGTCGTGGCCGAGATGGGCATGCGCGGTCCCGAAATCGAACACATCGAAGTGAAGGCCAACGAGCCCGGCGTGCACAACGTTGTGGTCTGCACGCTGTGCTCGTGCTACCCGTGGGCGCTGCTGGGGCTGCCGCCGAATTGGTACAAGAGTCCCGAGTACCGGGCCCGCGTGGTGCGCGAGCCGCGTGCGGTTCTTGTCGAAATGGGCCTGGAACTTGAGCCTGAGACGAAGGTGCGCATCTGGGATTCCAGCTCAGAGACCCGGTTCTTGGTGCTGCCTGAGCGACCATCAGGCACTGACGGATGGCCGGTTGAGCGCTTGGCGGAGCTGGTGACGCGGGACTCGATGATCGGTGTGGCTCGGGCCACCGATCCCGACGGTCAGTGACGCTTCGCTCATGAGCATCGAGCTGCTGGAAGGCACCGATGCCGCACCGCCGCGTGACAACGGCGAACTGGTTTTCTCCGAGCCCTGGCAAGCCCGGACATTCGGTCTCGCGGCCGACCTCGTCGACGGTGGTCATTTGACGTGGGATGAGTTCCGGGAGCACCTCATCGTGACCATCGCCACATGGGAGGCGACCACTCACAGCGACGAGGTACCCGAGGCCTGGGACTACTACCGCTGCTGGCTCATTGCACTCGAACAGGCAGTAGCCGACCACGGGCTGTTGGCCGCTCAGGCGCTCGCCAACCGCGCCGAGCGGTACGCGGCCCGGCCGTCCGGTCACGACCACTGATCCCCACAGCACGCGCGCCTGCGGCGCGGGTGTCAGACTGGACCCATGAGCACCCTCACCTTCCATGATCCGCGGGGCGAGGCAAAGACTGCGCCCGAGCCGTACAGCTTGAGCACACGGCTCGATCAGCCGATCACCATCGGCCTGGTCGCCAATGGCTTCCCTGACAGCGTCCGCTTCCTCGACCATGTTGAGAAGGCGCTTGCCGAAGGGCTTCCGGCTGCGTCGTTCTACCGCTACGACAAGGGCGACGCCTCGTCGGTTGTCGGCGAACCGATGCTCGCCGACATCCGCTCCGAATGCGGTGCGGTGATCGCGGCGTACGGCCATTGAGGCAGCTGCACCTCTGGCACCGTGCGTGACAGCATCTCAGTCGCCCGGCAGGGCATTCCCGCCATCGCACTCGTCACCGATGCGTTCTGGCCTCAAGGCGACTTCGTGGCCGCCGCCACCGGCATGCCGGCTATTCCCCGCATCCGGCTGCCGCATCCGGTCGCTGGCAGCGGCGAGGACAACATGGCTCGGGTGGCAGCCGACATCGCGCCACAGATCGTGGCGATCCTGAGCGGCGCCGTAACGAACTGATCAAGCCGTGACGCTCTTGGAGGCCCGAAGCGAGGCCGACGCGCTCGAAGAACTGCACGCGCTCGGGCTCACCGACGGTCTGCCGGTCGTCATCCCGACTCCTGAACGAGTGGCCGCGATGGTGCTCGCGACTGGGCTCGATCCCGACGTCGAGTTGGGCGTCATGGGTCCCGCGCACGGTGTGGCGAGCGTTGAGAAGGTGGCCACAGCGGCCGTCATGGCGGGCTGCTTGCCCGACCACGTGCCGGTTGTCGTCGCCGCAGTGCGAGCCGTGTGCAAACCCGAGTTCGACCTGACCGAGATGCAGAGCACCACCCACTGCACCGCGCCGCTCATCGTGGTGTGCGGGCCCGCTCGGCACCAATGCGGAGAGGTTGCCTCGGGATTCGGGGCGCTGGGTCCGGGCCATCGGGCCAATGCCTCCATCGGTCGGGGGCTGCGACTGGCGATGATGAATATCGGCGGCGCCCGCCCGGGGGTCTCCGATATGGCGCTTCACGGCCATCCGGGCAAGTTCACCTACTGCATTGCAGAGGACACCGAGAACAGTCCGTTCGCGCCGCTGCATACGTCGTTCGGCTACGAACCCGACCAGAGCGCCGTGATCGTGACAGGCGCCGAGGCGCCCCACTCGACGTTCTTCACCGGCGACGCCGACGATCCCGAGTCGGCCAACCGCCTGCTGAACGTGATCGCCGCCGTGATGGCGAATCCAGGCAGCAACAACGCACACCTTCGCCACGGCTCGCTCGTGGTGATCATGAATCCGGACCACACGGCCGTGCTGGCCCAGGCAGGACTGAGCCGTGAGGACGTCCAGGCCGAACTCGCTGCTCGGGCCGCCAACTCGACGGCCATGCTCGTCCGCATGGGGTCCGTGTTCCATCTTGGGAACGACTCGCCGCCCGACGAGATGGTGCCGATTCTCAAGGACCCGAGTCGGATCGTGGTGTTCCAAGCGGGCGGCAAGGGCCTGTACACGATGGTGATGCCTTCGTGGTGCGCCGGCCCGCACCAGAACCCGGTGGTCCACACCGAGATCGAACTCGACCAGGCCTGCGAGGTGCCCGGCATCGCCGACGCTCTCGGCGTCGGCGCATCGGACACTTCAACTAAAGGACAAGGAGCTGCCTGATGAGCAATGCTCCACGCCCGCACGGCGGCTTGTGGTTCGAAGAACTGACACCGGGGCTGGTGATCCACCATCGGCTTCGGCGATCCGTCACCGAAGCCGACAACGTCATGTTCACGACCATGACCATGAACCCGGCGGCCCTCCACCTGGACTTCGAGTACGCCCGCACGGAGACCCAGTTCGGCAAGCCGCTCGTGAACTCGATGTTCACTGCCGCAGTCGTCGTCGGCATTTCAGTGCACGAGACCACGCACGGCACCACCGTCGCCAACCTGGGCTTCGAGCGCATGGACTTCCCCGCGCCGGTGTTCCACGGCGACACGCTGCGTGTCGAGAGCGAGGTCGTGTCAGCTCGGGGTTCGAAGAGCAAACCCGATCAGGGCATCGTGCTGTTCGAGCACCGCGCCTACAACCAGGACGATGCCCTCGTCGCCATCATGCGGCGCAATGCCCTCATGTGGCGCAAGCCTGCCGAGGGGACAGACGCCTGAGAGCGCTGGTTCGTCGTTCCGATTGACCCGAGGCATGTTGCTGTCGCCGGTGCATCCTTGAGCTACATGGATCCCGAGGCACCGCCTGACGCAAACGCGTTGCTGCACACAGCACGGCAGCTCGCGGGAGACGTGCTTCTTGGGCGCTCGCTGGATGTGGACGCAGCCAGAACGGTGCCCGGGGAAAATCTGGACTTGTTGCGCGACGCCGGTTTCTACGGCTTGTGGACGCCACGCGAGGTCGGCGGCTGCGGCTTCGATGAACTCGAACGGCTCGCGATTCTCGAGGCGCTGGCTGGGGGCTGCCTCACCACGGCATTCGTCTGGGCGCAGCACGGCGGCGGGTCGGCGGCCGCTGCGCGTATGCCTGGGGGCTCGCCGCTGCACGATCGCTGGGCCCGTGCTCTTGCGACCGGCAAGTCCCGCAGCGGAGTGGCGTTCGCGCATGTCCTGCGCCCTGAGCCTTGCCTGTTTGCGGAACGTTCTGGCGGTGGCTGGTCACTGCGTGGTGTGGCGCCCTTCGTGACCGGGTGGGGCCATATCGACGCCGTGCTGACCGCTGCCCACACCGCGGACCGTCTGGTCTGGATGCTGATCCCGGCAACCGAGGTGCACACGTTGCAGTCGCGCCGGCTGAGTCTGGCCGCGGTGGACTCGTCGGTCACTGTCGAGCTGCATTTCGACGGCCACATCATCGGCGACGACTCTGTCGTCGAGGTCATTGGTTACGACGAGTGGCTGGCTGGCTACCGCCTGGGACTGCGAACCAACGGGGCGCTCATGCTGGGGGTTGCCTCGCGAGCGTTGGCACTGCTGGGTCCATCACCGCTTGACGCGGAACTCGACACGGCACGCCGGACCCTGCACGCCGCCGAGGTGGACGACATGCCAGAACGCCGTGCACAGGTCGGGTACGTGGGCATCCGCGCGACGAGCGCGCTCGTGTCATCGGTAGGCGGGCGTGCCATCACGCTCGGCCATCACGCGCAGCGCCTCGCACGCGAGGCCTTGTTCCTGCTCGTCCAGGGCCAGACCGCCGAGATCCGCTCCGGCCACCTGCGTCGCCTGGGCGCCGCCGACGGCTAGGGAACGCGGGCTAGGGCAGGCCGGCGCCGGGAATGTCGACCCGGACGGTTTCGATGCGACCCCGCGGGGGTTGATCGGCGGGTGGCCGTGATGTCGGTGCGGTGACCATGTAGAGGGTGCGTCGATCGTCGTCGCCGAGCATGCACGCGAAGCAGTTCAGCTCCAGCTCGATGACGTCGGTGACCTCGCCGCCATCCACCACCCGGAAGCAGCTGGCGTTCAGGGGATCTGCCACCCAGATGCCGCCGGTCTCGTCCAAGCAGATGCCATCGGGCACCCGCTCGCCGAGTTCGGCGAACGTGCGGCGGCCGCTGAGCGAGCCATCGGGCTCGATGTCGAACGCGGTCATGCGACGGCCGTAGCTCTCGGCAACCACCATGTGTCGCCCCGTGGGATCGATGACCGTGCCGTTGGGGAAGTCGAAGCCATCTGGTCCTGGCCGCGCCGTCCCGTCAGGGGCCACGATGGCCAAGGTGGCCTGCGCAAAAGTCTCCCCCGCGCTGTCGTCAAAGCCGAAGTTGCCGACATACGCGGTGCCGTCGTCAGCTACCACCATGTCGTTGCAGGGCCCGCCGGCGATGTGCGACAGGTCGGCATGAAGCGACTCATTGCCACCGGCGTCGAGTCGCCGGAGCTGCCGGTCGAGCATCGACACGAACAGCAGGTCCCCGTTCGGCAGCCAGCCCAGTCCCGATGGCTGGGTCGGCACGCTGTGGATCAGCTCCTCGTGGCCGTCGGGCATCACGGTGAAGATTCCGTGGCGGTAAAAGTCGCTGTACCACAGCTTGCCGTCTCGCCAGCGGGGGCCTTCGCCGAACCTGAGCCCGGTCACCACTACGTCGGTCGTCGTCATGCGTGCCGACGCTAGTAGCGGACCTGGCGCCGGACTCTGGTGGATCGGCGCTCCTACGTGCGCGGCGAGGCGTTCACAAACCCGGACCCTCAGGTGCGCGGAACGACCATCTGGTGCTTGATCGGGCCGACGTGGAGGTGGCCGATGCGCGATTGGCCGCCCGCGAGCTTCAACCCGTCGAGCAGCGGCGCCACCACGCGGAAAAACGCCCGCAGCTCCCAGCGCGCCAGGTGTACGCCTAGGCAGAAGTGGGCGCCGTGCCCGAATGCAAGGTGATCGTTCGGGGTGCGCTGAATGTCGAAGCGGTAGGGATCGGGGAATTGGCGCTCGTCACGGTTAGCCGACGGGTACCACACGCCGACGTGCTCGCCCGCTTTGATCTTCTGGCCTCCTAATTCGGTGTCGACCGTGCAGGTGCGTGCGAACTGGATCACGGGTGACGTCCAGCGCAGGATCTCCTCCACCGCTGCCTCGACCGCCCCGCCGGCGTCGCCGGCGTCAGTACGCCGGTCGTCGTCGATCCGCTCGTTGAGCAGGTCGAGCTGGTCGCGATGCTCCAGCAGTGCGATCGTCCCGCCGCTGGCCGCGTTGCGGGTCGTCTCATTCCCGGCGGCGATCATCAGGCGCAGGTAGCCGACCAGCTGCTGGGGCGTGAGCAGGCCCGACTCGATCTCCGAGCGCAGCAGGATGCTCACCAGATCCCGGCCGTGGGCGCCAACGCTGCGTCGTTGCCTGATCAGGCCGCCGATCCACGTGTCGAACTCGCGGATCATGCGCGCCCGCATGTCGTCGTGAGCCTCGCCCGGCTCGCAGAACCGGTCCAGATCGGGATCGTCGAACAACACGGCGGTCCAGGCGTGCACCTGGGACCAATCGTCGGCGGAGACGCCGACCATCTCGCAGATCGCTGCCAGCGGCAGCTTCACTGCCAAGTCTTCCACCAAGTCCGCCGTGCCCTCAGTCGCAATGCGGGCCATGAACTGCTCGGCGAAGCGCTGGGCGTGGCGCTCCAAGGACTCGGACCGGCTGCGCATCGCCTTCGGCGTGAACTCCGGCACCACCAGGCGACGCAGATCCCAGTGGTCGGGACGGTCCTTGAAGATAAAGTCCGGCGGCTCGTCGGGGTCCCAGCCGATCTCGATCATCCGTTGGCGGTACTTCGTCCAGAAACGCAGGTCGCGGTCGGCGTCAGCCAGACGCAGGCGCCCGCCTCCGTTGATGAACGTGCGGTTCTGACCCGACACCCACCTCACGTCGGAGTAGCGGGTGATCGCCCAGAACGGGACGATGTTGTCGCGCACATACCAGTAGACCGGAGCCTCGGAGCGCAGCAGGTCCCACTCGGCCCACGGATAGCCCCCGGCCGCATATTGCTCGGTGTCGTGAATCACCACATCGTCGACTTGCATGGGGTTCGCCTCACTCGGGTGCGGATGCTCGCCAGCAACAACCGGAACAACGGTAGCGAGCCGCTCAGCGGCCTCGCTGAGTTGGATGGGCCTGCTGCCGCCTGAGATGCAGAGCAATACTGACGCCATGGAATACGAGTCGGCCGAGCTGCCGATTGTCTGGTTTGACCGTCCTGCGGGCACTCTGCTGCGCGAGCTGCTCGACGGGAAGGCCCGCATTGTTGATGTGCGTGGCGACGACCCGCTGGAGGGCATCGAAAGCGCCCACGGCGCCATCGTCGGCGCCGCGATCCGCTACAACCGCACCGTCTACGAACGTGCGCCGAACCTGCGTGTGATTGCTCGTGCGGGGATCGGCTACGACAACTTAGACCTCGACGACGCCACCGCTTACGGCATCGCCGCGTGCAACACGCCCGACGGACCGACGGTCTCAACCGCCGAACACGCGGTGGCGTTGATCTTCGCTGCAACCAAGGGAGTCCGCGAGTCGGTCGATCGGCACGAAGCCGGCGACGGCGACTACTGGGCGCGCCACAGCCACTTGGAACTGGACGGTTCGACGCTCGCGCTGTTGGGGCTCGGACGCATCGGCGGCTACGTCGCCCGCGTGATGTCAGCGGTCGGCATGAACATCGTGGCCTACGACCCCTACGCCAGCGACGAGCGCTTCGCCGCCCTCGGTGCACGGCGCGCGAACACACCCGCCGCCGCCGCCGCCGATGCTCACGTCCTGTCGGTGCACGCTCCGCTGAGCGACGCGACCCGGCATCTGGTGAATGCCGACTTGCTCGCGGCGATGCGCGAAGGCGTCTACGTCGTCAACACATCACGCGGCGGCTTAGTGGATCAGGATGCGCTCTTGGCGGCTCTGGATTCGGGACGAGTCCGTGCAGCGGCACTCGATGTCAGCGAGCCCGAGCCGCTGCCGCCGGATCACCCGCTGCTGGGTCGCCCCGACGTGGTTGTCACCCCGCATGTCGCCTCTGCCACGAACGCCGGTCGTCGCCGCATCTTCACCCACGCCGTGGCAGAAGTCATGACGGCCCTCGACGGCGCCCAGCCGCCGAACATGCTCAACCCCGAAGCCTGGCCTGGCCGCAGCGCCTGAAGTCCGGTTACGCCGCCACACATCACCAGCACCGCGACCTCGGACATAGCCTCCGATACCGATGGCAGACACGGCATCGGCAGCGGGACGGTTGGCGGTGTTTCTGCCACGCGAGCCCGATCCCGACTCGCTGTTGGACGCGTTTCTGGCCTACACCGCCGAAATCGGCCTAGAGCTGTATCCGGCTCAGGAAGACGCGATCCTCGAGATCTTCGACGGCAACCACGTCATCATCACCACACCAACCGGTTCCGGGAAATCACTCGTCGGACTTGCGGCGCACTTCGAAGCGGTCGCCCGTGGCCATCGCAGCTACTACACGGCGCCAGTCAAGGCACTGGTGTCGGAGAAGTTCTTCGCCCTGTGCGGCGAGTTGGGGGCGCACAACGTCGGCATGGTCACCGGCGACGGTGCGGTGAATCCTGACGCGCCGGTGGTGTGCTGCACGCAGGAGATCCTTGCCAATCTTGCTCTGAGCCACGGCGCCGACGCCCCGGTCGACAGCGTTGTCATGGACGAGTTCCACTTCTATTCCGATCGGGATCGGGGCTGGGCCTGGCAGGTGCCCTTGCTCGAACTGACTCGCTCACAGATGGTGCTCATGAGCGCGACGCTGGGGCCGACGACACGTTTCGCCGAGGATCTGCGACGTCGCTCGGGCCGCGAGGTCGCGACCGTGACGGGGGCAGAGCGTCCGGTGCCGCTCACCTTCACCTACCGCGAGACGACCCTGCACCAGTCGCTTGAAGAACTGCTGGAACTGCGGCGTGTACCCGCCTACATCGTCCACTTCACCCAGAGAGCCGCCAACGAGCGTGCCCAGGCGCTGACCAGCATGAACGTGCTCACGAAGGACGAGAAGGCTGCGGTCGCCGCCGAGATCGTCGGCTTCGGCTTCGATTCGCCTTTCGGGCGCGACGTTCAACGATTCGTCAAGGCCGGCATCGGTGTGCACCACGCAGGGATGCTGCCGAAGTACAGGATGCTGGTCGAACGGCTGGCTGGCATGGGCCTGCTCAAGCTGATCTGCGGCACCGACACGCTCGGCGTCGGCGTGAACGTCCCCATCCGAACGGTCGTGTTCACACAGCTCTGCAAGTACGACGGGCGCGACACCCGCACCCTGACGGTGCGCGACTTCCAGCAGATCGCCGGACGGGCCGGTAGGCGAGGCTTTGACCACGAGGGCTTCGTGTGGTGCCAGGCCCCAGAGCACGAAGTGGAGTACGCCATCGCTCTTGAGAAGGCCCGCGAGAAGTTCGGCGACGACCCGGCCAAGCTCCGCAAGGTCCGGCGCCCATCGGCTCCCAAGCGCGGTTATGTGGCATGGAACGCCGACACCTTCGAGCGGCTGGCATCAGGCCAACCTGAAGCCCTGCAATCCCGCTTTGACGTCTCGCACTCGATGCTCATGCACGTACTGGACCGGCCCGGTGACGGCCGTGCCGCAATGAAGCGACTGCTCATCGACAACCATGAGACGCGCAAGTCCAATCGCAGCCACATCCGTCGTGCGATCTCGATCTACCGGGCGCTGGTGGCCGCAAGTGTCGTCGAGCAGCTCGACGAGCCCGATGATGAGGACCGGCTCGTGCGCGTCAACGTCGATCTGCAGCTGGAGTTCGACTTGACCCACCCGCTGTCGCCATTCGCACTCGACGCGATCGAGTTTCTCGACCGGGACGAGCCGACCTACGCGCTGGATGTGCTCAGCGTGCTGGAGTCAACGCTCGAGAATCCGACCGTCGTGCTGGAGCGTCAGCGGGACATGGCCCGCACCGACCTGCTGGCTGAGATGAAGGCCGAAGGCATCGAATACGAAGAGCGCATGGAGCGCCTCGAAGAGGTCGAATGGCCCAAGCCGCTGCGCGACTGGCTCTACGACAGCTTCAACGCCTGGTCGACCAACCACCCCTGGCTTGGCAACGAGAACGTCCGCCCCAAATCAGTCGCCCGTGACATGTACGAGCGCGTCATGACGTTCCGCGAGTACGTCAACCACTACGGCATCAAAGGCTCCGAAGGAGTGCTCCTCCGCTACCTCAGCGACGCTTACAAAGCACTCTCGCGAAACATCCCCGAACATCACCGCAGCGACGACATCGTGGAGCTGACCCGATGGCTCGGCGACACCGTCCGTAAGACCGACAGCAGCCTCATCGACGAGTGGGAACGCCTCCAGGCACTCGCTGCCGGCTAGTTCGGAGCGCTGTAGTTGGGTGCCTCTTTGGTGATGATGATGTCGTGGGGGTGGCTCTCTCGCAGGGCCGCCGCGGTGACACGTACGAATAGGGTGCGCGTGCGCATGTGATCGATCGTCGAGGCGCCGCAGTAGCCCATGGCCTGGCGCAGGCCGCCAACCAGCTGGTGCAGCACGCCTGACAGCGGGCCCTTGTAGGCCACACGTCCCTCGATGCCCTCGGGGACCAGTTCGTCGGCGTCTCGGCCGTCCTGGAAATAGCGGTCCTTCGAGAAGCTGCGGCCCTTCATGGCGCCGACCGAGCCCATGCCTCGATATTCCTTGAAGCGCTCGCCCTGGTACAGCACGACCTCGCCGGGCGACTCGTCGGTGCCAGCGAGCAGGCTCCCGACCATCGCGCAATCGGCGCCCGCTGCGATCGCCTTGGCCAAGTCGCCCGAGAATTGCATGCCGCCGTCGGCGATGACCGGCACACCGGATTCCGACGCCGCTGCCGCACAGTCGAACACCGCAGAGATCTGTGGCACGCCGACCCCGGCAACGACCCGCGTCGTGCAGATCGAGCCTGGTCCGATGCCGACCTTGATCGCGTCCGCGCCGGCATCGATGAGTGCCCGGGCCGCATCGCCAGTTGCCACATTGCCGGCCACGACTTCGGTGCCGTGATTGGCCTTGATCTTCGCGACCATCTCGATGACATCACGGCTGTGACCGTGGGCAGTGTCGACCACGATGGCGTCGACGTCTCGTTCGACCAGCGCCGCGACCCGGTCAAACGTGTCTGGTCCCGTGCCGACGGCTGCGGCGACGAGCAGCCGCCCGAGCTTGTCCTTGGACGCGTTCGGGAACTGGATCCGCTTCTGGATGTCCTTCACCGTGATCAGCCCGACGAGGCGAAAGTTGTCGTCGACGATCGGGAGCTTCTCGATGCGGTGGCGCGCCAGCACGACTTGGGCGTCTTCGAGCGTGGTCGGTGCTTTCGCCGTGACCAGCCCCACAGAGGTCATCACTTCGTGAATCGGGCGCGACCAGTCGGTCTCGAAGCGGAGGTCTCGGTTTGTGAGGATTCCCACCAGCTTCCCCGCTGGGTCGGTGATGGGCACGCCGCTGATCTTGAAGCGCGCCATCAGCGCTTCTGCATCCGAGACCAGATCGTGGGGCCCGAGCGTGATCGGCTCAACGATCATCCCGGACTCCGAGCGCTTCACCCGGTCCACTTCCGCTGCCTGGTCGGCAAGACCCAGGTTTCGGTGGATGACTCCGATGCCCCCGTGGCGGGCCATGGCGATCGCCAGCCGGGCCTCGGTCACAGTGTCCATGGCAGCGCTGACGAGGGGCACCGCGAGCGTGATCCTGCGGCTGAAACGGGTCGCTGTGTCCACCGTGTCGGGCAGCACGTCGGATGCTGCGGGCACCAGCAGCACATCGTCGAACGTAAGGCCGTCGGCGGCGAATTTGGCCTCCAGAGACGGGAAACCGACCGGCGTTTGCTGCGGTGTCGAGACCATGGCGCACGATACCGCGCGACCCTCCGCGATCTGGCGACCGGCAACGGCGGGCACGGTAGGTTGCACGCGGTCAACCGACGGGGCACGATGTGGCCGATTTCCAGCAGCACGAGTCGATCGCGACGCTCCACCGGCTGAGCGATCGCCCCGTCGAGAGCTTCGAAGCCGACTTGTTCGAGCGGTCGCGCCGCAGTCCCATCGCCCTCATCATTCCGGCGCTGTACAGCGAACTCGGCGGACCGGCGCTCGGCCACATCGTCGACGAGATCGCCAAGATCACGTACCTCGACGAGATCATCATCGGCATCGACCGAGCAAATGCTGCGGAGTTTGCCGAGGCAAAGCAGTTCTTCGCCCGCCTGCCCCAGCGCACCCGACTGCTGTGGAATGACGGACCTCGGCTGCGCGACATCGACGAACAGCTGGCCGATCGGGTGCTCGCCCCCGCCGAGCCGGGCAAGGGCCGAAACGTCTGGTACTGCCTCGGCTACTTCCTGGCGTCAGGCCGCTGCGAGAACGTGGCGCTGCACGACGCCGACATCCTCACTTACGACCGCGGGATGCTGGCACGGCTGCTGTACCCGATCCTGGACCCCACATTCGGCTATTCGTTCTCGAAGGGCTACTACTACCGAGCCAGCGGCGATGTATCCGCAGACGGCCTCGGCGCGAACGGGCGGATGAACGGGCGGGTGGTACGCCTGCTGGTCACGCCGTTGTTGAGAGCACTGCGCGCCACCATTGGCGAGCACCACTACCTGCGGTATCTCGATGGGTTCCGCTACCCGCTTGCCGGCGAGTTCGCGATGAAGCTCGACATGACGCGCAGCATTCGCATTCCGAGCGACTGGGGTCTCGAGATCGGCGTGCTGTCGGAGGTATACCGCATCTACCAAGGGCGCCGGATCTGCCAGGTCGACATAGCAGATCGGTACGACCACAAGCATCAGGAGCTGTCGGTGGAGAATGCGAACGCCGGGCTCCACAAGATGAGCCGCGACATCGCAAAGGCCATCTATCGCAAGCTGGCGATCGACGGCACAGTGCTGGGCACCGAGACCTTCCGCACCGTGAAAGCCGTCTATTACCGCAACGCTTTGGACCTCGTCAGCCACTACCGCAACGATGCCTCGTTCAACGGCTTCGACTTCGATCTCCATGCCGAGGAGACCGCCGTGGAGCTGTTCGCGGCAGCGATCATGGAAGCAGGCGACGAGTTCCTGAACGATCCGATGGAAACACCGTTCATCCCGAACTGGTCGCGGGTGCAAAGCGCCGTCGACGGAGTGCTCGAACAGCTCTACGACGCAGTCGAGTTGGACAATGCCTAGCGCTGCGGGGTTGCCTCCCGGTCTGCCAGCGCAGGCTCCCTGCGCTCGGCTTCCAAGCACAGCCAGATCGTCTGGCCCGCTGTCAGGGATGCACGCGAACCCGGGTCGTACACCCGGTCCTCGAGAAGATCCACGCAGCCTTCGTCGTCGAACTGCGCCCCCGCACTGCCGGGCGGGCACAGCCCGGACAGCACTTCGAAGTCGATGGGGAGCTGATTGTGCGAGACGTTGGTGACCGAAACCACCGTCTGTTCCCATTGCGGCCCGCCCCGGATCACGCCGAACGCCCGGGAGCCCAAGTCCATCGACACCTGCGCGCTGTCGGGATGGAACGCTGGCTGGCCGCGCCGCACCAGCATCCGCCGCACCAGTTCCACCAGCACCCTGCGACGAACGCCGTCCTGTGCGCCGAGCAGGTCGACTGCCTCGTCGAGCGTCAGCTTGCGCCGGTTGATCGTGCGCTTGTTCTGCTCGACAGGCGGCAGGCCGTGATCGGTGACGATGCGAGGCGGATCGCTGATCGGTGTCCAGTAGCTGGGGGTGCCCAGCAACGCATGCACGTACACCGCAGGAATGCCGGCGAGGCTCAGCATGACCGTGTGCGCGGCAAGGAACTGCGCGACGCCGAGCGCGTCCCGGTCGCCGGCGAACAGATCCCACAGCGAGACGTTCAGCTCGTACGCCTTGGGTCCAGCAGGGGTGTCGAACTCCGAGTGAGTGCCGCCCGCGCTGTGGGCCGCCGCGATGAGCCGGAAGATTTGTGCATCCGTCAACAATCCCTCTACCGGACGCAGCCCGATCCCGTCGTGGCTGGCGATGAAGTTGAAGTACGACGCTCCCGCTGGCGGCGGCTCCAGTCGAGTGAGCCACTGCTGCAACGCGACGGCGGACCCCGACAGCATCGTGTGGGCGACCAACGGGGGGAGGCTGAAGTTGTAGACGAGGTGGGCTTCATCGCCTGAGCCCCAATAGGCCACGTTCTGGTCGTGAGGCACATTGGTCTCGGTGATGATGACCGAGCCAGGACAGCATGCATCCAGCAGCGTTCGCAGCAGCTTGACGATCTCGTGGGTCTGGGGCAGGTTCACGCATGAGGTGCCCGGCTCTTTCCAGAGATAGGCGATGGCGTCGAGGCGGAACCAGCGCACACCGGCGTCAACGAGGCATGCGACAGTGCGCAACAGGTCCAGCAGGACTTCGGGTTCGGCAAAGTTCAGGTCGATCTGGTCATGGCTGAAGGTGCACCACAGCAGCCGGCGGCCGTCGGGGGTTTCGACCTCGCGCAGCAGTGGGGTTGTTCGTGGTCGCACCACGCTCGAGGTGTCATCCTCGGGCTCCGCGGTGAGCAGGTTGCGACTGCCCGGCATCTCCCCCCCGCAGAACTGATCCATCCAAGGGTGATCGGCGCTGACATGGTTCACGACGAGGTCAGCCATCACCGTGTAGGTGTCGCTGAGCGCTGTGATGTCCTCCCAGCTGCCGAGCCGGGGGTCGACTGCTCGGTGGTCGGTGACAGCGAAGCCGCCATCGGAGCTCGCCGGGTAGAACGGCAGCACGTGCACGACGGTCACGACATCGCCCGTCAGGTCGTCGAGCATCTCACCCAGGGTGTGCATCGGAACCCTGCCCGCCTCGGTTATCGAGTCGGCATAGGTGATTACAGCGATGTCTCGCTGATCCCAACGCGGCCCGGCGTCGGGCACCTCATCGGCCGGGTCCCCGCCGATGGCTGCGAGCACATCGTCGACGATCCCGTCTGCGGGCAGCGCGGGGTAAACGATCTCGAGGTGGCGTCGGACACGGCTGCGAAGATCCCCATCCGTCACAACCTGAGGACCCCCATCACCAGCCCGTCTGCCTGCCCGTCGAGCCCGGAGCCGTAGCGAGCGACACTACCGATCGCATCCGGAGAGTCCGCGTACCAGCCGGCCGCCACGTAGCGTGATCCCATGACCGAGACCTTGCTCGAACGGCCCAGCGATGATGCGGCCACGCCACCGCGTCATCCGCTGTCGATGATGACCGAAGCGGAAGCCCATGCTGCCATCGAGGTGCTGCGTCGCAGCGGGCGCATCAGCGACAACGCACGTTTCCACGGATTCTGCATCTGGGAGCCGCCCAAGGCCGAGGTCGCGGCCTGGACGCCCGAAGCCGACACCGATCGCCGCTTCGAGGTCGTGGTACGCGAGAACGGCGAGGTGTACACCGCCGTGGTCTCGGTGACCCGCGGCGAGGTCGACTCCTGGGAGCACCATCCTGGCGTCGTGCCGCGGGTTGGCATGGCGGAACTGTTCGCCGTGATGGACGCCTGCCGGACCGACCCGGGATTCGCAGCGGCGATCGCCAAGCGGGGCATCACTGATCCGTCCCAAGTCCAGATCGACCCGTGGCCGACCGGCGACTACGGCTTCGACTTCGAGACGGGCCGGCGGGTGCAGCGCTGCATAGCCTTCTGGCGCCCGAACCCTGCCGACAACGGCTACGCCTACCCGCTCGACGGTCTGATGGTGCACGTCGACGTCGACACGCTGGAGGTGCTGCACATCGAAGACTTCGACCAGTGGCCGGTGAGCTCGGAGCGGGGCAACTACGACGTTGACGCCGTCACCGAGGATTTCGGGCCGATGCGCACCGACCTGCGCCCGATCGAGATCACCCAGCCCGAGGGAACCAGCTTCACGCTCGACGATAACGATCTGCGCTGGCAGAAGTGGTCGATGCGCGTGGTCATGGACGACACCGAAGGCTTGGTGCTGCACCGGATCGCGTATGACGACGGCGGCCGGGTCCGCCCGATCATCGACCGGGCATCGTTGGCCGAGATGGTGGTGCCCTACGGCGACACCAGGCCGTCGCAGTCGTTTAAGCACGCGCTCGACTCCGGAGAATTCGGCCTCGGCCTGATGAACAACTCACTCGAGTTGGGCTGCGACTGTCTTGGCGAGATCACATATCTCGACTCCGCCCAGGTGTTTGACGATGGATCAGTTGTCACAACGCCGAACGCGATCTGCATCCACGAAGAGGACTTCGGCATCGGCTGGAAGCACTTCGACTGGAATGCCGACACCACCGAGGTGCGCCGATCTCGCCGGTTGGTGGTGAGCGCCATCCACACGGTCGGGAACTACGAGTACGGGTTCTTCTGGTACTTCTACCTCGACGGCTCGATTCGGTATGAGGTGAAGTTGACCGGCATCCTCACCACTCGTTCGCACCGCGACGGCGACGACATGACCTTCGCCCGGCAGGTTGCCCCGCACGTGTCCGCCCCGATTCACCAGCACGTCTTTTGCGTGCGATTGGACATGGCGATCGACGGCACTGCGAACACGGTGGTCGAAGTGAACACCGAAGCGCTGCCGCCGGGCCCAGACAATCCGCACGGCACTGCGTTCGCGGCTCGTGAGACGGTGCTGGAGAGCGAGTTGGCTGCTCGCCGCGACACCAACTCGTCGTCCAGCCGGTACTGGCGGATCGAGAGCGCCGACCACATCAACCGGCTCGGGCGCCCGACGGCATTCCGGCTCTTGCCACCACCCACCGCGACGATGTTTGCTGCCCACGACAGCCCGCATTCCGAACGCGCCACCTTCGGCCGGCACAACCTGTGGGTGTCGCCGACACGCCCCGACGAGCGCTACGGCGCGGGCCGGTTCCCCACACAGCGCAACGCTGGCGACGGGCTGGAGCGCTATACGGCGGGTGACCGGCCGATCGTCGGCACCGACGTCACGGTGTGGCACACATTCGGCATCACCCACGATGCCCGGCCCGAGGACTTCCCGGTGATGCCTACCGAGTACGTCAGCTTCGGGCTGGTGCCCGACGGTTTCTTCGACCGCAACCCGATGCTCGACGTGCCGCCATCATCGAACGGCCACTGCGGCTGAGCCCGCTGCGACCTACTGTGGCCCGATGGCGGGAGCACCCGAAGTCGAAGAGACGAGCCTGACGTCGTCCGACGACGCCGGTCTATCCGGCGTTGAGCTCGTCGAGCACTTCTCCCCGGCGCCGACCGAGGGGCTACGCATCGCGCCGTTGCTGGACGCGATCGAGGCGCAGGCAGAAACGGCAGACCGGACCCGGTCCGTGTCGTCGGATGTCATCGAGGCAATCCGGGGCACCGACTTCATGCGCATGTCCGCTACCCCGAACATCGGCGGCGTCGAGGAAACGATGCTCCACATGGGCCGCGAGCTCGAAGCGGTGGCCGCCCGCTGTCCCAGCCTGGCGTGGTGCCTGTGGAATCACCTGTGCGTGTTCCACCTGTTCGTCGGATCCATGGGTCCCGAACAGCAGGATTTCCTCACCGACATCGTGACCAACGGCCATTGGGTGTCATTCCCCGGCGGTGCGCGCAGCTCCGTGTACGGACGCATCGAAGGCGATCAGGCCATCCTGAACGGGACCGGCCGGTGGGGCACCGGTGCCCGCTACGCCGACTATTGCGGTGTGGCCTTCGCCATCACTGGCCCCGACGGCAAGCCGGTGCGCCCGATGGACATCCGATTCACCATCGTGTCCACCAAGACCGAGGGGTTGAAGATCGATCCGTCGTGGGACGGCGCCGGATTGCGGGCCTCGGCAACCGACGACGTCCACTACACCGACGTGCCAGTGAACCTCAACGACTGCGTCGCCTGGTACGGAGTGAATCGCGCCGAGTCGCTGCGCAGCGTTCCGGTGGTGGACCACCGGTACCGGGAGGACTGGGTCGGCATCTCGGATCTTTGGCTCACCTGGATGGCGGTGGGCCTGGTACGCCGGGCTCTCGCAGAGGCAGCCGACGCTGCCGGCGGTCGCCGGGTCATCATCGGCGGCAAGATGGTCGAGCGACCGACGGTGCAGGTCAACTTCGGTCGCGCAGCAGCACTGCTGGCTGGCGCCGCTGCCGCGGTCGAGACCGCGTGCAACGAGGTCGACCGTCGCATCGCCGCCGGTGTCATTCCCGACGAAGCGGACTACCTGCGACAGATGGCCGTGACCTCGATGGCGGTCGAGCAACTCGATGAGGCCATGTCGCTGCTGCATCGCACTCAAGGCGGAACAGCGCTGCGAGAAGGCGGTGCATTCGAACGTCGCTACCGGGACTTCCGGGCCATGCCGGTGCACATCAATGTGCATCAGGACCGCGTCACCCATCAGCTGGGGCGCCACGTCCTCGGCCTCGAACTCAACCCATTCTGAGCCGCTTGGCGATGTCTGCGGCCGGTGGCCGCGGGCACAGATGCGCAAGATTAGGCTCGAAGTCAACCGCTCCGGGGTTCCTCCGCGGGCGTTTACGGAGAGGGAGATCATGCGTTCGAGGACTCTGACACGACTCGCCATTGCTCTGACCGGCGTGGCTCTGCTAGGAGGAGCGTGCGGCGGCGGCGATGGCGATCCCGAGGACGTCACGGCGGCATTCGTGCTGGTGGGACCCGTCGGTGACGCCGGCTGGAACTGGGCACACGACCAAGGTCGCCAATACGCGGAAGACCAAACCGGTGCGAGAACGCTGTTCGTCGAGAGCGTCCCGGAAAACGCCGAAGACTTCAAGGCAGTCGCCGTCGACTTCATCGAGAACGAGGACGCAGACGTCATCTTCGGCACCTCGTTCGGCTACATGGACCCGATGCTCGAGCTGTCCGAGGAGTACCCCGACGTCGTGTTCGAGCACGCCTCGGGCTTCAAGATGAACGATGCCAACTTCGGCAACTTCTTCGGCCGCATGTACCAGCCGCGGTACCTGTCGGGCATGGCGGCAGGTGCGATGACCGAAAGCGGGCAGTTGGGCTACGTGGCTGCGTTCCCCATCCCTGAGGTGATCCGAGGCATCAACGCCTTCACCCTCGGCGTGCTCGAGACCAACCCGTCAGCCGAGGTCCGCGTCATCTGGACCTTTACCTGGTTCGACCCGGCGGTTGAGGGCGACTCGGCCAAGGCCCTGCTGGAAGCCGGCGCCGATGTCATCGCCATGCACCAGGACTCCACGGCTGCGGGTGTCGCTGCGCAGGACGCTGGGGCGCGATGGGTCGCCTACAACTCCGACATGCGCGACTTCGCACCCGACGCGTTCATCACCGCACCTGTGTGGAACTGGGGCCCGCGCTACACCGCGATCATCGAGGCAGTCGCTGCGGGCACCTACGAGCCTGGTTCGTACTGGGGCGGCATGGACGACGGCATTGTCGACCTGGCGCCGCTGGCTGACGACGTGCCGGGCGATATCGCCGACCAGATCAGCGACGTTGCCGAGCAGATCCGTGAAGGCGAGTGGGACGTGTTCACCGGCGAGATCCGCGACCAGGAAGGCAACGTCCGCGTCGCCGCCGGCGAGACCCTGGATGACGGCTCGATGCTGGGCATGGACTGGTTCGTCGAAGGCGTCGTGGGTGACGCCAGCCCCTGATCCGACTGATCGAATCGCAGTAGCACCGCCGTTGGATCTGGGGGACTCCGAGATGTCCCTCGGAACCGGCGGCGGTGCCGCGCGCCGCTGCAGCAGCAGGCCGCGGGCTTCTGACACCGGTACGGCGTGAACGTTCAAGATCTCTCAGAGCCCCGCGCCGGCAGCGGCGAC
This sequence comes from Candidatus Poriferisodalis sp., assembly GCF_965237655.1. Taxonomy (GTDB): domain Bacteria; phylum Actinomycetota; class Acidimicrobiia; order Acidimicrobiales; family Poriferisodalaceae; genus Poriferisodalis. The sequence goes on along the minus strand of NZ_CBDEGB010000001.1, from coordinate 1,211,003 downwards.
GCTGCCCCGATGGCCGTCGACCTGCGCGGCATCCGCAAGGAATTCCCCGGAGTGGTTGCCTGCGATGGCGCCAACCTCGCCGTGCGGGCGGGCACCATCCACGCGCTGCTCGGAGAGAACGGCGCCGGCAAGACCTCGCTCGTCAACGTGCTCGGCGGGGTGTACCTGCCCGACGGAGGCGAAATCTGGGTTCACGGCACCCAACAGCAGTTCCACTCGCCCGCCGATGCAATTGCCGCGGGAATCGGAATGGTCCACCAGGAGTTTCGCTTGGTGCCCACGCTCACGGTCGCGGAAAACGTCGTGCTCGGCTCGGCACCGCGATACCTGAACATGACCCAGATCACCGAACGCGTCGCTCACCTGGCAGCGACCTACTCGCTCGACGCCGATCCCACCCGGCCTGTGTGGCAGCTCTCGGTCGGCGAACGGCAACGCGTGGAAATCCTGAAGGCACTCTGGCGCGACGCAGACGTGCTGGTGCTGGACGAACCGACGGCGGTGCTCACACCTGCCGAGGCTGCCGACTTGGGTCTCACGCTGCGTGCCATGGCTGACCGCGGCCGCTCAGTGATCTACATCAGTCACAAGCTCGACGAGGTGCTGACGGTGTGTGACGAAGCCACCGTGCTACGCGGTGGACTCACCGTTGCGCAGCCGGGCAGCCTCACCGGAGTCGAGCGATCGGACTTGGCCCAGATGATGGTCGGAGAAGCCGCAGCCGAAGTTCAGCGTCCCGCGGGACAGCCGAGCGGTGACGTCGTGCTCGCGTTGGACGGCATCGCGGCATTGAGCGACCGGGGGTTTCCCGCACTGCACTCGGTCGACCTCTACCTACACGCCGGCGAGATCGTGGGTGTCGCCGGCGTCTCGGGAAACGGTCAGAAGGAGCTGGCCGAGGCCATCGCCGGATTGCGTCCCGTCACCTCTGGAAGTGTCCGCTTGTTGGGCGCCGACATCACCGGTGCTTCGCCGAGAGCGCGTTCTCGCGGCGGGCTGGCCTACGTGCCCGAGGATCGCCTCGGCGTCGGTCTCGCCCCCCATATGTCCGTCGTCGACAACGCCGTCGTGCGTTCGTACCGGGCCATGCGCCGCGGGGTCATGCTGGACCTGCGGCGCTGCGAGGACTTCTGCAAAAGCCTCGTCGAGAGATTCGGCGTGCAGGTCGGACGTTTGCACTCAGATGTGAGCGCCCTGTCAGGGGGCAACCTTCAACGCCTGCTGCTCGGCCGCGAGCTGACTGGAGAGCCCAGAGTGCTCGTGGCAGCCCAGCCCACCCGTGGTCTTGACGTGGCGGGCATCGCCGCCATCCAGGAACACATCGTCGCGCAGCGCAGCGCCGGCGTTGGAGTTCTGCTGATCTCTGAAGACCTTGACGAGCTGCTCGCGCTGTCAGACCGGCTGATCGTGATGTACGAGGGACGCATCGCGGCCCGTCTGGATCCGACGACATCCTCGAGAGCCGAGGTAGGCGCCGCGATGGCCGGAGGCGGAGGCGGCGGCACATGAGCGACCCGACGCACGCCCCGCTGCACACCGTCTCGCGCGGGCGAGCTCGCTGGCATCGCGGCCTGGTGCGGCCCGTGCTGCAGCGACGTTCAGACGTAGTGCCTGCGGCCCAGGCCTTCGCCTTCGTGATCGGAATTGCAGCGGCTCTGATCGCGGGAGCGCTCCTGCTGCTCGCCGCGGGCAACAACCCGGCCGAGGTGTACGGCCGGATGATCGATTCGTCGCTTGGCGGCATCAATTCGATCTCACGGACGTTGCTGCGAGCGACACCGCTTGCGCTGGCCGGTCTTGCGATTGCCGTTGCGGGATCGATGGGACTGTGGAACATCGGCGCCGAAGGTCAGATAATGGCGGGCGCGACGGTCGCAGCAGGTTTCGCCATGTCGGCGGGCGACTTGCCGGGTCCCCTCCTCATCATCTCGATGCTGATCGCCGGCGCGGTAGGCGGCGTCATCCTCATGCTGGGGCCGGCGCTCGCGCGTGCATACCTGGGTGTCAGCGAGATCATCACGACGCTGATGCTCGTCGAGGTCTCGATCCGGATCGTGGAATGGCTCGAGACCGGTCCGTGGAAGGATCCCGAGTCGCAAGGCTTTGCGTTGATCGAGCCCCTGCCCGACCATGCGTCGCTGCCGGGACTGTTCGGCCGCGCACACATTGGCGCAGTGCTCGCCGTCGCGCTGCTGGTGGCCTTCTGGCTGGCCGTCTCGCGCACAGCGTGGGGATACGAGCTGCGCATGGCGGGATCGTCGCCGGCCACAGCTCGCTATGCCGGCATCTCGCTGCAACGCAAGGTGCTGACTGCCCTGCTGCTGTCGGGCGGACTGGCTGGCCTCGCCGGCGCCATCGAGCTGACCGGAACTGCGACGCGACTCGATCCCGGCTTGTCGAACGGCTACGGCTTCGCCGGGATCATCGTGGCGGCGCTCGCGCTGATGCGGCCATCGGGCGTGGCGGCGGTGGCGTTCGTGTTCGGCGCGGTGCAGGTGGGCGGCCAGTCCATCCAGACGCTTGGCGTGACAAGCTCGATCGCCACGATCCTGCAGGCCATGATCCTCATCGGTGCCTTGGTGGCCGCGGTGCTGCTCAACTACCGCGTCCGATGGGTGCGACCCGTCGGCTACCCCACAGATGCAGCCCCACAACCAGACGGCGCCGCCACTCCGGGAGCTGCGGGTGTCTGAGGCAGCCATCATCGGACTGCTCGTGGCGACCGTGCAGTTCGCCACGCTCGTGTACTTGGCCGGGCTGGGCGAGCTCATCGCCGAACGATCCGGCGTGCTGAACCTCGGTGTCGAGGGAATGATGGCGATGGGGGCCGTGAGCGGATTCATGATGGCGCTCGCCACCGGCCGTCCCTGGATCGGCTTCGCATTCGCTGCGCTCGTCGGCATGGCGGTCGCAGGAGTACACGCTGTGGTGAGCGTGGTGATGGGCGCCGGCCAGGTGGTGTCAGGCTTGGCGATCACCATCGGCGGATTGGGATTCGCCGCCTTCATCGGACAGGACGCAGTACGCGAACGTGCCGATGCCGTGTTCACCGATCTGGGCATCGCCGGACTTGCCGACATCCGCTGGGTCGGTCCGATCCTTTTCGACCAGCCGCCGGTTGTCTACCTCGCGGGTCTTCTGGGCATCGTGGTCTGGTTCGTGCTGAATCGAACCCGGCTCGGCCTCGCACTGCGTGCGGTCGGGGAATCTGCCTCGACGACGGACTCGGTGGGCCACTCGGTGACACTGCTGCGTTCCGGAGCTGTGCTGATCGGCGGTGCCTTCGCCGGCGCTGCCGGCGCCTTCTTGTCGCTGTACATGGCCGCCGGCTGGACCGAGGGCCTCATCGCCGGCCGCGGCTGGATCGCAGTGGCACTGGTCATCTTCGGGGCGTGGCGGCCCGGGCGGCTTGCCGCTGGCTCGCTGTTATTCGGATTCACGCTTGCGCTGCAGCCCCGTGTCCAGACGTTCGACCTGAGCCTCTTCGGCCTCGAGGTCAACACGATCTCGCCGGCGCTGCTCGGCATCCTGCCGTTCCTGCTGACTGTCATGGTCCTCATCGCCATCAGCTTCCGGGCCCGGCATCGACCGAGCCCAGCACCCGCCGCCCTGACGCTCCCCTACCGACGCGAGGAACGCTGACAGCGCCGCTGAACGCCGCAGATGCCGCCGCCGGCCGCGTGACAGGGGCGGGCTAGCGTCTTCGCCGATGGCCGAGAGCAACCCGCACGAATCGCTACCCGACGGCACGAAGCTGCAGATTCGCCTCCCACCAGAGCTTGAAGGCGGCGTGTGGTCCAACTTCGCCGTAGTACGCCACTCGCCGTATGAGTTCACGCTCGACTTCATCCGGCTGGACTTCAGCGGCAAGCAGTCACCCCGGCGAGGCGTCGTCGTGCAGCGCGTCAACATGTCGCCGCAATTCGTGGAGCAGCTCATCAGCGCCCTGAGCGACAATATGTCCAAGTTCGCCTCGAACCTTGCGCCGACCAGTCTTGAATCCCTGAATCCTGATGATGAGGAAATGGAACCGTAGATTTAGGCCCCTCATCCCTAGGATTTGGAGAGCGCCAATTTCGAGCCAATCGGTACGAAGTACAGCCCGTCACTGTTGACAGGGCGCTGCTCAGATATCCCCAGCCAATTCTTGGACAATGTCTGCAGGTCAGCCGTCGCGCCTCGACGCCACCGGGATGCCGACCACTGCTTCCCGGCTTGGAGACGATCGGGCTCCGTTCCCTATCGAGACATCCACTGAGGCAGGACTGATGAACAGTATGATCGATGGCAACGAGCCCGAGTAATATACTGCTATCGTATGTATTGCGACGATCGTATTATCAACTGTAAACTACGCTAACAACCGCAGAGGAGAACAGGGGATGACCCAACTTACAGACGAACCACAGCCGGAGTCGGGACCGAAGTCCTCCCGCTCCCCCAGGGGCGCCGCCTTTCCGCGCATGACCGTGCCGGAGGCAACTCAGGCCCTCCGGCAAGTACACAAGGCAGGACGCCACCACAGCCCGGGCTCGATGTCGTCTCTGCTTGGCCACTCAAGTCCGAACAGCGGCGCTTTCCGACAGAAGCTCGCCGACCTCCGGGAGTTCGGTCTTGTAGCTGGACGAGGTGAAGAACTTGAATTGACCACTCTGGCGCTACGGATTACACGGCCGACTTCGACGGACGATGCAGACGCCGCTATTCGAGAGTCGTTCCTGCATTGCGCCACATTTGAGCAGATGTATACGCAAGTCGCTAAGGGTGAGCCGATGGCTCTGGAGATTCTCGGAAACCTCGCAATCCACACGCTTAACGTCGGCGATCATGTGGCCGACCGTTTTGCCCAGTGCTTTGCAGAGGGTGTCGTAGCAGCTCGTCTCGGCGAGCGCGACGACGGCAACATTGTTCTGTGGGAGCGAGAAGAAAGGCCCGCAGTCACGGCTGGGGCCTCTTCTGAAGAGCCCAGCAGCGGAGCACAGGATTTGATCGCTCCCGTTGGCCACGACGAGGCAGTCGCGCTCCATCAAACCTGGTCACTCGATCCCGGTTCAGTGCAATTGACGATCCGCGTCTCAGAGGCGCTGCCATCGTCGTCGTTTGCCCCGCTGGCGGAAGCAGTAACGGCGATCGAATCGCTGGTGACGCACCTCCGTGGCGGCCGCGACCCCGCCCCTGCCTCGGACTCTGGTGAGGAGTAGAGCCCAATGGCTGAGTCATCGGAGGCGGACGAGTGGAACATCCACTTCTTCCAACGCGCCGATGAAACAGCGGATAGGTCCGGTGCCGTGCCCTCGCAGGATTTCTTGGATTCGCTCAGCATCAACACACGTGCGAGATTCGAAGCCGTCCTGAACGCGGTTGCCGCTGCGCCACCCCCCAACTTCAGCGGAGGCGGGTACTGGCATGCGATGCACGGTCAGATGTCTGGGTTGCATGAAGTCCGCATTCGGGCCGATGGGCAGAACCATCGACTGTTCTGTCTGCTCGACCGCCGCGGCGACGGGCTCGGTGGGCCATCGATCGTCTGCCTCGGCGGCTTCTCCAAACGACTACGCACCGGCGCGCATCCGAGAGAATATCGACGTATTCGCAGCTATCGCGATGAGTTTTCGAAAGACCGATGCGTCGCTAGCTGACTGCCACGACGTGCGCATTGGTCTCATGATCGACGCGCACAGCGATGCCTAACGCTGCGGCCACCGCAGCGACGGTCCGGAGACGAAGCGCACTGCGGCGTGCCACCAGCAGCCCACGTACCGACCGTGCTGGCACGCCCGCACGTTGTGCAAGCTCTGCTTCGCTCAGTCCGAGGTGACTCCGACGGCTTTCGATCTCGCGCACGACGCTGTCGATGAAATCGATCTCAGCCTTTGCCCGCGCGTACTCGGCCCGGTACTCAGAGTTCTCGCTCTGCCGGGCAAAGTAACGCTTTGCTCCCGCCACGTTTGAAGCCACACTCAGGAGCGTAACGCTGACGGAGCCACATTGAGGCCTCATGCGGCATGACCAGCCCGCATGGTCTACAGGGAAGAGACATCCTCTGTCTCGTCGATCAACGGCAGGCGAGAGCGAGCTCGAGGCTGGCGTGTGGTCCAACTTCGCCGTGGTTCGCCATTCGCCGTATGAGTTCACGCTTGACTTCATCCGGCTGGACTTCAGCGGCAAGCAGTCACCCCGGCGAGGCGTTGTCGTGCAGCGCGTCAACATGTCGCCGCAATTCGTGGAGCAGCTCATCAGCGCCCTGGGCGACAACATGTCCAAGTTCGCCTCGAACCTTGCGCCGACCAGTCTTGAATCCCTGAATGAGCCGCAAGTCGACCCAGACGCTTGATCGTGCTCAGCGCTGCGGCGAGCGCTGGTGACCCTTGGACCTAGAACGGTTGTTGTTGCTTCGACGGTGCCGGGATTGATGCTTGGCCGCCGGGCGCTCAAGCGTGCGACGCCGGGTCTGCGAGCCCTTGTGGTGCCAATCCGCGTCGGCACTCGCCTTGCGGGTCTCAGAGCGGGGCTGACCTGATACGGCGTTGGCCTTGTGGGTCTTCGAGCCCTTCGGGCCTGAATTGCTGGCGAATCCGGCGCCGTTGGCGCTGACCTTGCGTGGGCTGGCTGACCGGATTGCAGCCACGTCGACTTCGGTGATGGGCTGCTCCAGGCCCATCTTGCGCTGCATGGACTTGAGTTCTTTGACCTGCTCGGGCTGAACCAACGAGACCACCACGCCACCCAGACCGGCCCGGGCAGTCCGGCCCGATCGGTGAAGGTAGGTCTTGTGGTCGGCCGCGACGTCGTAGTGAACGACAGCGCCGACACCTTCGACATGGATGCCGCGCGCAGCAACGTCAGTCGCGACCAGCGCCTGGACCTTGCCGGCGGCAAACTCGGCCAGCGCCCTGGTGCGCTGGCTCTGGCTGCGTCCGCCGTGAAGTGCCGCAGTGCGGATCCCTCGGCGATCCAGCTGCCGGGCCACACGATCGCAGCCATGCCGGGTTCGACAGAACACGACCGTCGATCCTGCGGCGTCGATTGCTTCCGCGCAGATGTCGGTGCGGTCAGTCCTGGCCACGCTCCAAAACACGTGGTCGGCAGCGCTGACGTCGGGGGTCTCGTCACCGACCTCGTGACGCACGGGATCGCGCTGGTAGTCGCGTGTCAGTGTTGCCACATCGCCGTCGAGCGTGGCCGAGAACAGCATGGTCTGGCGTTTTGCGGCGGTCTGGTCGAGCAAGCGCCGCACGGCCGGGATGAATCCCATGTCGGCCATGCGGTCGGCCTCATCGATGACGACCTTGTCAACAGCGGACAGGTCGACTTGGCCCTGTTCGATGAGGTCTTCGAGGCGACCTGGGCACGCCACGAGAATGTCGACCCCGCGACGCAGGGACCCGATCTGGGCGCCATAGCCCACGCCGCCATAGGCGACGCTGACCCGGCGCTTGCCTGCAAAGGTGCGCAGCTCGGTCATGATCTGGTCGGCGAGTTCACGGGTCGGCGCGAGCACGAGTGCTCGGGGCTTGTGTGGCTGGGCGCTGCCGACGCTGGCTACGAGCGGAATCCCGAACGCCAGCGTCTTGCCGGATCCGGTTGGCGCTCGGCCGCAGACATCGCGTCCGGCCAGGGCATCGGCCACGGTGGCCGCCTGGATGGCGAACGGCTGGCTGATGCCACGTTGAGCGAGGGCGCTGACGATGAAGTCAGGGGCGCCCAGCTGGGCAAAGGTGGGGGGCATGTGTCTCCTGGCCCGCTGCGCGCGGGCTCTGCACGGGTTCGGTGGCGCCTCAACAGGGGGTGAAGAGGTCGGCGATAACAGGGGTTTGGTCCACGTTGACAGGAAGAACCAAGACCGGCCTGCGAACCCGTCGGCCGAACATGCCGGCCAGACGACGGGAGGGTACCGGCGCACGCTGCTCAATACTCGCGGAGCAGAACGCGGCCGAGTGGCCCGAGATGTGTTGACACAGGTGGCGTGTGACGCCGCCCGCGCCCGATGCGATTGCCGACGGAACTCTGGTGGACAAGATGTCTCGCGCCCAAAGCTCCGAACGTCGCCAGCCTGTTGGGCTAGCGACAGTCAGTGGCGAGTGCGCTCAGACGGGCTTGACGTTCTGAGCCTCGTCGCCCTTGCGGCCGGGTCCGATATCGAACTCGACCTCTTGTCCTGCCTCCAGCGTTCGGTAATTCTCACCGACAATGTTGGAGAAGTGGACGAAGACGTCGTCCGCCCCGTCACGGGAGATAAAGCCGAAGCCCTTCTCGCTGTTGAAGAACTTGACTGTTCCACGCATGTCTTGCCTCTCGAAGCCCGGCCTAGCCGGTCAAAGACCGCAAGGCTACGGCGGAAACTTCGCGTTCAGGCCCGGACTTGTGCGGAGGGTACGAATTCGGCCAGGAAACGGAGGGTTGCCTCGACGAAAATGTCGTTGCGATCACCGGCCACCATGTGCGCCGCGCCGGCCACACTGGCGTAGTGGGCGTGGGGAACAGCGTCGAGGAACGACTGTGCGCCCTCCTCGGACAACACATCGCTGAGCCCACCGCGGACGAGCAGCGTCGGAAGCGTCAGGTTCTCAGCGGCCGCCTGCTGACGCGGGATTCGTTCAGCGAAGCTGCGCGGCCGGTGCATGAACGCCGGGTCCCAATGCCAGCGATAGCGACCGTCGGGCCAGAGGCGAACGTTCTTTGCGAGACCGTCGAGATTGCGCGGCCGCTCGCGGTGAGGCTGGTAGTTCGCGATGGCCTCGGCGACCTCTTCGAGTGATGCGAACCCGTCGGCGCCTTGAGCCATGAAGTCTCGAATCTTGCGCACACCAGCCGCTTCGATCTGCGGCGCTGTATCGACGAGAACCAGAGCGAGTGCGTCCACTGCGCCTTCCCCGACGGCGGTCAGCGAGGTGCCCCCGCCCATCGAGGCGCCGACCAGCACCGGTCGTTCGCCGAAGTGCTCCACGATCGCCACCAGATCGGCCACAGACGCCTCGGTCGTGTAGTCGCCGTCAGGCGCCCAGTCCGAATCACCGTGGCCCCGGGCGTCGAGGCTCACTGCGCGGTAGCCGCCGTCGGCGAGAGCCTGCCCCGCTCCCTTCCAAGCGTGACGGGTCTGGCCGCCGCCGTGCTGAAGCAGGACGAGCGGACCGCTGTCGCCGTATACGTCGGCGGCAACCTTCACGCCACCTGACGCTTCGATCAGCAGGTCAGGGTCCAGTGCACCAGTGATGCGCTCCCCGTGCTCGGAGGGATGCGAGTACACATCCGCACCAGCCGGCTCGGAGGGCACGAAGTCGGGAGCATCGGCGTCGGCTGGGTCGACCAGGGGCCGGCGTTGCTGGCCAGGCGATTGCTGCGTCATGTGCTGCCTTTCGTACGCGCTGGCGCCGACTGCTCCAGCCGCCGATGCCCAGATTGCTCAGGCGTTCCGTGCGCGGCCGTCGGCCTTGGCGGCGGCCTGATCGCGTCGACGGGCTTCGCCCGCTGCAGCCAGGGCGGCCCGGTTCGAGTCGTCGACGCGCATGAAGTGTTCGCGCCAGCCGTCATTGTCGTCGGCATCCCATACATAGGACGTCTGCACGGTCGTGCGCGGCAGCCAGGCGCGCTCGAGCAGGTCGAGTGCGGTGCCCGCAATGTCGCGTTGCATCGCCACGTCGCCCGGCTTGCCGGTGGGATTGCCCAGCGGGAAGTCGGTGAACACGAAGCGCGCGACGCCACATTCTTCGACGATGTCACGGGCGCTGCCAGCGACCACTGTCGGTATTCCGGCCTCTTCCAGGTGTCGTGCGACCAGACCCACGGTCTGGTGGCAGACGGGTCAGAGGGGGACCAACAGCGCAACGTCGACGCCGTCTTCGCGCATCCACTCCTCGATGCGGGGTGAGTCGTTGCGCTGCGTACGGCGCTGGCTGTAATCGGTGGGAATGCCGTAGAAGCGCTCTGACACCGCACCGATGCGTCCTTTGGCGGCAAATTCGCGCAGCCGGTTGATCGGCAAGTACGTGTCGAGATCTTCGGTGTGGGTGTTGTCCTTGTCCCAGAACAGGTCAGTGTTGTAGAGGCCCTCGAGGGCGTCGTCGCAGCGCGCGGCGTAGGGCTGCTTCGGCCGGGCCGAGGGCACGCCGGCAGGCTCGCTGCCTGCCCGGAAGAACGATGTCGTGACCAAGCCGACTGTGCTCTGCGACAGCGGCTTGGACAGTGGGGTGAAAGCCACCTCGTGGCTGTATGCCCATTGGTACGGCTGCGGATAGCCGTTCGCCGCGTAGTACTCGCGCGACTTGTCGATGTAGCTCAGATACGACCGGCGTGCCCGCCGTCCGCTCGTCCGCCGCTGCGAACGTTCTGTCAACGCCATCGTCTCTCCCCTGCCTGCCGCTGGGTTCTTGCCAGCCTCACCACCGTGCGCCGACCCTGCGAGCCGGCGCACCAAGACTGTACGCGCCTCGCCCTGCGGGATGCCCGGTGCCGCCTCAGGCCGTCTCGCGCTGAACGGTCGGAATGACCTCTTCGAGATAGGCGTCAAGCGCGTCGTGGAGGATCGGCGCCCTCAACGCCACGTTGAGTCCCTGTGCGCCGGCCGCCCGGTATTCCAAGATCCGCTCGACCGCCATCTCGGGCGTGCCGACGAGCGCGCCTTCGTCGAACCGGTTTGCGAGATCGCCCCACGGAGCGCGCCCGCGCTCGCGCTCGGGCTCCACTTCCGCGGGGTCGGTCACAAGATGAAACATCACGTTGATCGTTCGCTCGATTTCGGCCGGGTCGCGCCCGGCTGCGGTGGCATGTGAGTCGAGGAGCGCCGAGAGATGGGCAAACCGCTCCGGCGTGATGTAGGCGGCATTCCAGCCATCAGCAAGGCGCGCGGCCATCGGGATCGTGCGCCGCTCGCCGATCCCGCCGAGCCAGATCGGCAGCCGCTCCTGCACGGGAGCGGGCAGGCACGAAGCGTCGTCAGCACGAACCCAGCGGCCGTCGTAGCTCGTGCGCTCCTGGGTGAGCAGCGAACGGATGAGCTCGAACGACTCCTCCAGCATGTCGAAGCGCTCACCCAGCGACGGGAAGTCGTAGCCGAACGCGGCGGCTTCGGTTTCGTGCCAGCCGGAACCGAGACCCAGCGTGAAACGTCCTGCGCTGAAGTGATCCAGCGTGGTGGCGGCCTTGGCCAGCAAACCCGCGTTGCGATATCCGACGTAGAAGACGAGGCAGCCGATGCGGGCGTTGCGAGTGTCGGCCACCAGCGTTCCCAAGGTGGAAAGCGCCTCAAAGTGAGGCACCGTTCCGCCCTGCGGCGGTGCCTCGTACAGGTGGTCCCAGATGGAGATCCAGTCGGCACCTCCGGCGTCGAGTCGCTTCCACAGGTCACGCATCTGGGCGGCGGTCATGTTCTGTTGCCCGATGTGTGCGCCTAGCTGCATCGGCCCATCGCCGTGGGGGTGTTGTGTCGTAGTCACCCGCGCAAGCTAACCCGATGGCGCTCTTAGCCTGATTATCGTGAACGAAGCTGACGCCATCCCGCCGAGCGAGACCGAAGGGTCCACATGGGGAGCGGGCGGACTGACGCTGGGCGGCAAGCTGGCCGATGCTGTGGAGCAGCCGCCCACGGTCTACGCCGCGGTCGGCGGGCAGCGGTTCTTTGACCAGTTGGTGGACCGGTTCTACGACGCCGTCGAGTCGGACCCGCTGCTGCGCCCCATGTATCCCCCCGACATGGGACCCTCTCGGCACCGACTGGCGGGATTCTTGGCCCAGTACTGGGGCGGGCCCGCCGACTACAGCGCCGAGCGCGGCCACCCGCGGCTGCGGATGCGTCACATGCCGTTCGCTATCGGCCAGGCCGAGCGGGATACCTGGATGCGCCACATGCTGGCATCGCTCGAGGCCGCAAAGCTGCCCGACGGGTCACCGCTCGACCCCGAGATCGCGAACGCCATGTTCGCCCACTTCGACAACGCCGCCACCCACCTCATCAACCAGCCCGACTGAACGTCGACGTGGCGGGCGTAAAGCACACGTCAAGGGACGTCGAGTAAGAGGGCGATGACCTCGCGGATCTGGGCCAGCGCGACTCCGCCGACGTTCCCACGTGGTTCCTGCAACCGTGCTGTAGCCACCGCGCGGACGTGCTGACACTGAGCGGCTGAGCGCTCCTCTAGACCATTGCTCGGATCGGCCGCTATCTCGATCTCCGAAGCGAACCTGCGAAACCGTGATGTCAGGGGCACAACATGGACGATGGCCGGGTTGGCATCGAGGACACGCTGCGCAGTGACGACGATCGCTGGGTGCGGGAAGCCTGCTTCGTGCCCAATGGGCGTACCGAGGTCAACGTTGACAACGTCGCCTGCGCTGAACGTCATCCCAAGTCGGCGTCGAGCCACGCGGACTCGACTTCGTCGAGATCTGCACGAAGCTCTGCGCCGATCTGATCTTGTCGAAGGCGACGCACCGCCAACGACACGGTTTCGCCCACAGTCATGGCCATCGCTGCGGCGAGATGTTTGAGTTCGCGATGCGTCGCAACGTCGATACGCACACTCGTGCTCTGCATGTCGGGAGCATAGCGCCGCATGCAGATAGATATGCATATCTGCATGCAGTTTCAACGGCATACGCCGCTCCCGCGGACCGTCGACGATGTGCACGCTCTTTCACTCAGATCAACTGAGCGTTACGCCGCGGGAAGAGGCGGGATAGAACATCGGGCGATGGCTGAGACAACCAGAATGCGAGCACGGCAGATGTGGGAGTGCGTGGAGCGCTATCACCAGCTCTGCTACTGGGCTCCCGAAGTGCGTGAGACGGGCTCTGCGGCGGGGTTGCGGGGGTTCTGGATGAACTACTTCGCGACGCGGGTGGCGCCGCTCGGCCCGGTGCCCGCCAGCGTCGTGGAGTCGTTGTTCTTCTACTACGCACCGGCGCGAGTTCGGCGGGCGATCCCGGATGCTTGGGCGTACTCGTCACCCCCAGCAGTGCTGGCGGCGCGCTACGAAGGCATGGACGCTGCACTGAGACGTGAGCTGGGCCAGTTGGTCGACAGCGAGGAGGTGCGTCGCTGCGTCGACGTCGTGCGCGCAGCCTGCGATGCAGCCGACCCGGTCGGGCGCGTGCTGTTCGCGGGCTGGGCTTCGCTGGACTGGCCTGATGAGCCCCACCTGGCGCTGTGGCACGGAGGCACGCTGCTGCGCGAGTACCGCAGCGGGTGCCACTTGGTGGCGCTCGCGGCAGCTGGTCTGGGGGGCTGTGAGTCGGTGGTTTCCCAGGTCGCCGTCGATGAGGCGCCGCACGAGTGGATCAGCCAAGAAGCCGGCTGGACCCCCGAAGAGGCTGCCGAGGCGTACGCGAGCCTGCGAGCACGCGGCTGGGTGGACGCGGACGGCTGGGCCACACAAGCTGGACGCGAAGGCCGTACCGAGATCGAAGCAATGACCGATCGGCTCGACGGCGCCCACTGGGCCGCCGTGGGAGACGAGGCGGCAGACGCCTTGCTCGCTGACATGGCGTTTATCAATGCGTTGTTGCCCCCCGACGATCAGATCGACTGGCGCGAGCTGTACCCCGCCAACGAAACCGCCACCAGCTAGCAGTCGGCGGCCCCGCGACGCCGCCCATCCGCTGGCCGGGCACCATGCCCGCGTGGCGGCGACATCTGCAAGGCTGCGGCTCATGAGCGAGCAACTGCTAGGACACGTCGACAACCCGGTCATGGAGCACGCGGACTCCATCGACATCGATGCTCCCCCGTCGAAGGTGTGGGGAATGGTGACTGCGCTGGATCGCTACGGCGAGTGGAGCAGCGAGAACACCGGCGGCTACTGGCGCAAGGGTCCCGACGGCGAGCCCGGGAACGGCCAAGTCGGCGACATGTTCGTGGGCATCAACCGGCGTGGCGGCGAGGAATGGAAGGCACCCGTCGAGATCATTCGCCGGGTCGACAACGAAGACTTCGCATTCGTCACGGGCGGTCTCGAATACAACATCGTCCTGTGGCGCTACCAACTGGCACCCAAAGGCGACGGCACGACGCTGACCGAGACCTGGACGCTTCGCAAGCTGTCGCCCCGCATGGTCGAGCACGGTCAAGGCGAGGTCGATCAGCGATCCCACAATGCGCGCACGAGCATCCGGGCGACGCTCGAAGCGATGAAGGCAGCCGCAGAGGCCTAGCGCTCAGACCTAGCCGGGAATGCCGATCATCTGCGTGCGTGAACGCAGAACCACCATACGCTTGATGTCGACGAAGGCGCCAAAGCCGTCTTCGGTGACCGTCGACTTGTAGGCCTCCCAGCCGTCCGGGTCGGCGAAATAAAGCTCGGCCATGCCCATGTAGGACTCGTTGGCCGGGTTGACGCTGTGGTTGACCACGTAGCGCAATCCGCCGATCTCTCCCATGACGCCGCGCACGTTAGGCGCATGCGCCTCCAGCCAGTGACGGAACGCCTCTTCGACGTCGACGCCGTCGCGCGCGGGCACCAGGAACGTCACCTTGTAGAAGCCCGAACGCGTCGCCGGGAACGGCTCGTTCAGCGTGTTGGGGACGACGGGCAGGCTGCCGTCGAGCACCACGTACTCCGTCACCGGCCACTGCACATACGGTTCGGCCTTTTCCTGGAACGTGTCGGCCGGCGTGGTCCCGTGCGGCGCGTCTGGGGGCGGGAACGGCCGCTCGAACCACAGCTGGGCCATGCCGTCCCACGCGGCATCGCTGCCATCATCACGACGCTCGAACAGCGTGGCGATGTATTTCTGGGCGTGGAGCTTGCCCGCCGCGGCCTGCCGCTGCTGGCCCTCGATCACGTTCGGCATGTGGTTCTTGAACCAGTTCGCCACCAGCTCGTCGCGTGAGGCTTCGGGACGCCGCTTGATCAGGTAGATCATCTTCGCCGCCGGGTTGGCTGTGATTTCGCCTGACATGGATGCCTCCTCGACAAGGGCGGTCGGGCCGCAGCCGACCTGCGTGCCGCGATCCTGCCACTTGTCCCCGGTCGTCGCAGCGCCGCAGTCGCGCCGGCGCTCGGAAGTCAGGTGCCCAATTCCGCCACAAGTGCCTCGGCCAGGCGGTCGTAGTCGCCTTGTTGGTTGTAGAGGTGGGCAGAGATCCGCAGGACTCGTTCCGGCGGGGCAGGCCACGTGAACACTGGCACCTCGATGCCGTGCCGGTCCCGCAGCGCCCCCATGAGCGGGTCAAAGATTGCAGAACCCGGATTGTCGGCGGGCGGCAACGGCACGCTCGCGATCGCGCCAATCATGTCGCCAGGTGCTGGCGGCTCGATGCCGAGGGCTTCGACCAGCCGCTCCCGTCCCTGTAAGCACCGCTCACGGATGACGTTGCGCACACCCGGCCAGCCGTCGGCGTGCATCGCCTCCACAGCGGTCAGCGCATCGGGGACCGTCAGCCACGCGCTCGGGTCGTGGGTTCCCGTCCAGTCGAACTGGGCGTGGAGGTGGCCTCCTTCAGTCGGCCAGCCGCCGTTGTACCCGTGGCTGATAACCGCCGGGTACACGTCATCACGCCGGTCGGGCCGCACCCACAAGAACGCAGCACCCTTGGCCGAGCACATCCACTTGTGGCAGTTGGCCGTGACGTAGGACGCACCCAACTGGGACACGTCGAAGTCGATCATGCCGGGGGCGTGCGCAGCGTCGACCAGAACCCGCACGTCGGGCTCTAGCCGTGCCACAAGCTCGGCCACCGGCAGCACTAGCCCTGTTGCCGAAGTCACTGCGTCGATCAGCAAGATGCGGGTGCGTTCGGTCACGGCGGCGAGCACGGCATCGACCACTTCGCGCTCGTGCTCAAGCGGGAACGGCACTGCCGCGGTGGTGACCACCGCCTCAGCCCGCGACGCCGACACGATTGCAGCGTTGGTGCACGCGTTGTACTCGTGGTCGGTTACCAAGATCTCGTCGCCGGGTTCCAGGCTCGGCTCTAGCGATCGGAGCACGGCGTTGACGCCGGCCGTGGCATTCGTGACAAACACCAGGCCCGCCTCGTCGGCACCGACGAAGTGGGCCACAGCTCGCCGTGCCTGGTCCAGCCGTTCCTGGTACTCGCCTTCCAGGAAGAACCGTGTGGGATTCAGCTCGATGCGCTCCCGGATGCCTTGCTGTGCCTCGAGTACCGCCGCAGGGGTTGCGCCGAACGAACCGTGATTGAGGTGCAGTACTCCCGGGTCCAATAGCCACGCAGTCACGCAGCGCACGCTAGGTCAGCGAAAACAGAGGCGGCGCGGAGAACGGCTGCCACGCTTTCTGTGTGCAAATTTGCCGCCTGAGGCGGCATTTCTGCGCAGAGTCGAGGCAAACGGGGCTGGCGGGCACCGTCACCTCTCCGCCGACGCTCATAATCTCTGAGCACCGGAGGTCGTCATGAAAAAGCTCCTGGTGGCCAACCGAGGCGAGATCGCCATCCGCGCCTTTCGTGCGGCGACCCAACTCGGCATTCGTACGGTGGCGATCCTCCCCGTCGAGGAAGAACGCAGCGGCGCCTTGCACCGCATCAAGGCAGACGAGGCATACGTCATCGGCGAGGAGGGTCGGCCAGTTCGGGCGTATCTCGACCACGCCGCCATCGTGGACAAGGCCGTCGAAGTCGGCGCCGACGCGATCTATCCCGGTTATGGATTCCTCTCCGAGAGCCCAGATCTGGCAGACGCGTGCGCAGCGGCAGGCGTCACGTTTGTCGGGCCGAGCGCAGAGGTGCTGCGCCTGACCGGCAACAAGATGCGGGCGCGGCAAGCCGCCGACGAAGCCGGCTTGCCGGTGCTGCGCCAGTCGGCACCCATCGACGACGCCGACGCCGACATCATCGCCACTGCACACGAGATCGGCTTTCCGCTGTTCGTAAAGGCGGCTTCGGGCGGCGGCGGTCGTGGCATGCGGCGCGTGGAGCGCCCCGGGGTTCTCGCCGAAGCGGTCGACGCGGCCCGCCGCGAGGCGCACAGCGCCTTCGGCGACGGCACCGTGTTCTACGAGGAAGCCATGACTGATGTGCGCCATATCGAGGCACAGGTCCTGGCTGATGCCAGCGGGAAAGTCGTGCACCTCTTCGAGCGGGACTGCTCGGTGCAACGACGCTTCCAAAAGGTCGTCGAGATGGCCCCCGCCCGGGATCTCGACGAAGCCGTCCGTCAGCAACTGCTCGCCGATGCCGTGCATTTCGCCGAGGCCATCGGCTACACCAACGCCGGCACGGTGGAGTTCCTCGTCGATGCCGAGGGGCGCCACGTCTTCATCGAGATGAATCCCCGCATCCAGGTCGAGCACACCGTGACTGAGGAAACGACCGACGTCGATCTGGTGGAATCGCAGCTGCGCATTGCGTCGGGTGCTTTGCTGGCGGACCTCGGGCTCGTCCAGGAACGCATCAGCCTGCGCGGCTTTGCAATGCAGTGCCGGGTCACCGCCGAAGATCCGGCGCATGACTTCCGGCCCGACACCGGCCGGATCGTCGCGTACCGGCCCGCCAGCGGCGCCGGGGTGCGTCTCGACGGCTGCGTCTATCAAGGCGTGGAGATCACACCGCACTTTGACTCGATGATCGAGAAGATCACCTGCCGGGGTCCCGATTTCGACACCGTGGTCCGCCGGATGCAGCGCACCCTGGCTGAGTACCGCGTCCGTGGCGTGTCGACCAATCAGCCATACCTGCAGGCGATCCTCGCTGACCCCGAATTCCGAGCCGGGCCAGTCACGACGACGTTTATCGATGATCGACCCGAGCTGACCGCAGCATCCGTCGGGGCCGACCGGGCCACCCGCTTGCTGCGGTACCTGGCCGATGTGACCGTTCACCAGCCGAACGGCCCTGCGCCGACCGACGTCGACCCGGCATCCAAGCTGCGGCCAGTGCAGGGCACGCCGCCCGTTGGATCGCGGCAGCGTCTCGCCGAGCTTGGACCGGCTGGCTTTGCCGCGGAGCTGCGTGCTGCGACTGCGGTTGCCGTCACCGACACCACGCTGCGCGATGCCCACCAGTCGATCCTTGCCACGCGACTGCGCACCATCGACCTCGTGGCCGGGGCACGCCAGATGGCTCACTTCATGCCGGAGCTGTTCAGCATGGAGTGCTGGGGCGGTGCCACCTTCGACGTGGCACTGCGGTTCCTGCACGAGGACCCCTGGGAGCGCCTGCGACGCATCCGGGCGGCAGTCCCCAACATCTGCACTCAGATGCTGTTGCGGGGACGCAACACGGTGGGCTATTCGCCGTATCCCGACACGGTTGCGCACGAGTTCGTGGCTGAGGCTGCCGAGTGCGGGATGGACATCTTCCGCGTCTTCGACGCGTTCAATTCCATCGACCAGATGCGACCGGCGATCGAAGCCGTGATCGCTGCTGGTGCTGTAGCCGAGGGCACGATCTGCTACTCCGGCAACCTCTCGAGCCCCGACGAAGGTCTGTACACGCTCGACTACTACCTGGGTGTCGCCTCGGGGCTCGATGACGCAGGGGTGCACATCCTGTGCATCAAGGACATGGCAGGGCTGCTGCGGCCTTCTGCTGCGGCGACGCTGGTCAGCGCGCTGCGTGAGCGCTTCGCCCAGCCCGTCCACCTGCACACCCACGACACAGCCGGCGGGCAGCTCGCGACCTACCTGGCAGCGGTACAGGCAGGGGTGGATGCCATTGACGCCGCCGCGCCGCCACTGTCGGGCATGACCTCGCAGCCGTCGATCGCCTCTGTGGTGGCGATGACCGACGACACCGAGCGGGAGACCGGCCTCGATCTTGACGCCATCGGCGACATGGAGCCCTACTGGGAGGCAGTGCGCCGCGTGTATGCGCCCTTCGAAGCCGGGCTGCCGTCGCCCACCGGAACCGTCTATCGCCACGAGATTCCAGGAGGCCAGCTGTCGAACCTGCGGGCGCAGGCTCGGGCACTCGGCATCGGGCATCGTTTCGAGGAGGTGGAACGGCTCTACGCGGCGTGCAATGAACTGCTCGGTCGCCCCATCAAGGTCACGCCGTCGTCCAAGGTCGTCGGCGACCTTGCTCTGCACCTCGTGGCCTCGGGCGTCACTCCCGACGAGCTGGCGGCTGATCCCGCTGGCGCCGACTTGCCCGACAGCGTCATCGGATTTCTGCACGGCGAACTCGGAACCCCGCCCGGCGGGTTCGCTGAGCCCTTCCGCTCTCGGGCGACCGAGGGCCGCGATTGGGCACCCAAGACCAAAGACCTCACCGACGACGACAAAGCGGGTTTGGCCACAGATCGGCGCGCCACGCTCAACCGGCTGCTCTTCCCCACACCATCGTCCGCACAAGCAGAGAACACCGAGCGCTATGGCGACCTGTCGGTGCTGCCATCACTGCTGTTCTGGTACGGGCTGGATCCTCACGCTTGGGACACTGCAGTGGTGCTCGGCCCCGGCGTGCGTCTGCTGCTTGGTCTGCGATCGATCAGCGAGCCCAACGACGAGGGCATCCGCATGGTCAGCTTCCGGGTCAACGGTCAGCCCCGCGACATCGACACGCTGGATCGCACCGTTGCAGCGGACCGTCCCACCCATGCCCGCGCCGACCCGAGCGTGCCCGGGCACGTTGCAGCACCCTTCCGGGGCTCAGTCAACGTCGCGGTGACCAAGGGCGATCAGGTTGCCGTTGGCGACACGATTGCGGTGATCGAGGCCATGAAGATGGAGTCGTCGATCTCAGCGCCGGTTGCTGGAACTGTCGTATCGATCGCAGCAGCGCCGGGCGCCCTGCTCGAGCCCGGCGATCTCATCGCCGAGATACGTCCGGCAGGGCGCTCGGGCAGCCCCGAGAGCGAACACGACGGATAGCTGGCATCGCCGCTAATTTCGACAGCACCATGCTGCAGCCGTTCACCGTTGCCGATTGCGTAGCAACGAACGCCCGGTCCTATCCGGACCGGTGCGCGATCGAAGTGCTCGACCCACGCCTGACCGGAGGCGTCGAGCCCGTCGAGACGTGGACGTACGGCCAGCTCTGGGCCCGAACCGAGGCCATCACCGATGCGCTGGGGCCAGTCGAGCTGGGGCCTCATGGGCAGATGGCTGGGCTCCTGCTTCCCAATGGCGCCGACTACGCCGCTGCGTATCTGGCATGCCAGCTCGTCGGCGCAGCTGCAGTCCCGGTCAACAGCCGACTTGCCGAACCCGAGATCCACTACGTGCTGGAGGACTCGGGCGCCTCGGTACTGATTGCCGACGAGCCGTTCATCGACATCGCGCGCCGGGTGACGGCCGATCTCGGAATCAGGCTGATCGACGCCGCCGCGATTCCCCCCTCGGCGCCAACGAGGTGGTCGCGGCCCATCGGGCCGTATGCCGACATCGATCCCAGCACGGGTCGGCTGGTGCCAAGCGTCACGCCGAGCGACACCACCACCGATGAGCGCACCGCCATGATCGCGTATACCTCAGGGACGACCGGTTTCCCGAAGGGGAGCATCAACACCAACACCGGATTCCTGATGCGCCTGATGCACTGGAGCTGGACGTTCGGGCTGACCGGCCGCGAAGTCGTGTCCACGCCAGGTCCGATGTTCCACCTCTCCTATGGTGGCCTGACGCTGGCGCAACTGGTGGCTGGCGGTCGGGTCCGGGTGATGACCGCGTTCGAGCCGCAAGCCGCTCTCGACGAGTACGCCCAGCACAGCACCTGGGCGTTCCTGGTGCCCTCCATGACCGCTGCGACGAGGTGTCCCTGCTCGACGAGGCGTTCGACATCTTCCCGAACGCCGAGATCACCGACGGCTATGGCTGGACCGAAGCCGGCTGGGTGACCTACGACATCAAGGATCGTGCCGCTCTCGTGCCCCATTGCGTGGGCGGCCCCGCGCCAGGCTCAATCGTCAAAGTTGTCGACCCTTCCCGTCGGCGTCGCCGGTGAAGTGGTCGCGATGTCGGTGGTGCCCTTCGAGGGCTATCTGGGTCGGCCCGAGGCCACCGAGGCGGCCCACACGCCTGACGGATTCGCCCGCTCGGGCGACATGGGCATCATGTCGGCCGACGGCCGGCTGGCGATCGTGGACCGCGTCAAGGACATGATCATCAGCGGCGGAGAGAACGTGTACTGCGCCGAGGTCGAGCGGGTTCTCGTCTCCCATCCGCAGGTCGCCGAGGCAGCCGTGGTCGGACTGCCGGACGAACAGTGGGGAGAGCGGGTCGCGGCAGCGGTGGTGCCACACGACGGCGAAGAGCCCGACCCGGCTGGCGTCATCGCCTTTGTGCGAGAACAGCTCGCCCACTACAAGTGCCCCCGGGAGGTGATGATCGTGTCCGAACTGCCTCGCAACGCCATGGGAAAGGTGCTCAAGCCGCGGCTGGCCGAGCAGTTCTAATGACGTCCGCGCACTGCTGTTCGGAGAGTTGGCGAGAACGGGCTAGAACTACGAAATGACGATTCCACTGGCACGGCCGAAGGCCGAATGGACACAATCGGCGTCTGAATTCTGGGCTCCGAATCGCAAGCCGGTCGAAGCCGCGTTCGCGATGCAGCCCGCGGTCTACGCCGACGAGGAGTTCTTTGCTGCTGAGCAGGAGCGGCTGTTCGGCCGGGCGTGGGTTGGGGTGGCCCTGGCTTGTGAGGTGGCGCGCCCAGGTCGGCTGCTGGTGCGTTCGGTCGGCGGACGCTCCGTTCTGCTGACCCGAACGGAAACGGGACTGCACGGCTTCTTGAACTCCTGCAGACACCGTGGCACCGAGCTCGCCGAGGCCGATTGTGACATCGCAAACACGATCCGCTGCCCCTATCACCGCTGGCACTACAGCGCGGACGGCCATCTCGTGTCCGCACCGATGTTCGACACGGTGCCGCGAGATGGCTTCGACTTGGCGGACTACGGACTGATTCGGGTGAGAGTGGATACCTGGGGTCCGCTCGTGTTCGCATGTCTCGACAACGACTCCCCGCCGTTGAGCGCGTGGCTCGGCGATCTGGGTGACCGCATGGCCGCCTACGACTTCGAGAAGTGGCGTCCCGCCGAGCTCGATGGAGCGATGTGCACCTTCGACGTGGCCACCAACTGGAAGCTCATTGTCGAGAACTTTGCCGAGTACTACCACCTGCCCTGGGTGCATCCCGAGCTGGCCAAGGTGTCGCGTGTCGCCGACCACTATCGCTACCAGGGGCCAGGCATGTACTGCGGGCAAACCACCACGCCAGTGTCGGGGGACGAGCGTGACGATTGGCTCAAACTGCCTGCAGCGGCCGGCCTCCACAACTCTGATGCCGCCAGTGGCAGATTCGTTGCGCTCTTTCCCAACGTCTTGCTGGCCGTGCTGCCGAGCCACATGTTCCTGATGACGCTGCAGCCGCTGGGCGCAGGCCGCACCCTTGAACACTGCACGTTTCTGTTCCCACCCGGTCCGATGACTGGGCCCGAGCCGCCGGCCGCGTTGCGCGAGTCGTTCGAGATCACGCGCCGCTTCTGGATCGAAGTGAACGACGAGGACATCGACATCTGCGAGCGGGCCCAGCGCGGCATCTCGTTGGGCGGTGCGCCTCCGGGACCACTGGCCCCTCGGTTCGAGGAACCGCTGAATCGCTTCCACAAGATGACGGCGGACCTGATGACGCTCCCCTGTGTGGCCGACTTGACGGTGCCTGCGGGCGACCGTCCCGGAAACGCCGACCACTTCGGCAGTGAGCCGAACCCCTTGCCGCCAGCCACAGAACTCGACGCAACGGCCTCATCGGTGCAAACTTCGTCGTCGTGACCGACCGGGTACAGGCCGTCGTGATCGGCGGCGGCGTCGTTGGCGCTTCGGTGCTCTTTCACCTGACTCGCGCCGGCTGGACCGACGTGGTGCTGCTCGAGCGTTCTGAGCTGACGGCGGGTTCCACGTGGCACGCCGCCGGCGGAATGCATCCGATCAATTCTGACCCGACTGTGGCGAAGCTGCAGAAGTACACGATCGAGCTGTACGGCGAAATCGAAGCACTCTCGGGCCAGGACTGCGGCATCCATGTGACCGGCGCGATCTCGCTGGCCGACACGCCTGAACGTCTCGACTGGCTTCGGATGACCGACGCACGCGGACGATATCTCGGCATTACCTCCGAGATGATCTCGGCGGACGAGGCCGCGGCGCTTATGCCCATCGTCGATCCGAGCCGATTCGTCGGAGCGATGTTCGATGCCGACCACGGCCATGTCGATCCGACGGGCGTGACCTACGCCTATGCCAGGGCGGCGATGGCGGCCGGGGCACAGGTCCGCCGCCATACATGGGCTCGCCGCATCGAGCGCACACCCGACGGGGCTTGGCGGATAGGGCTCTACGACACAGCCCGCGGCGACCGCGGCGACCGCGGCGGCGCATCAAACACCGCCGACTGCGACGACTGGATCGAAGCGTTGCATGTCGTAAACGCGGGTGGCCTGTGGGCTCGCGAGGTTGGGCGCATGGTGGGACTCGAGATGCCCGTGCTTGCCATGGAGCACACCTACGTGATCACCGAGCCCGTCTCCGAGATCGTCGCCCACAACGAGCGCACCGGCGAAGAGCTCATGGGCGCGATCGATTTTGGCGGTGAGATCTACACGCGCCAAGAGGGTCAGGGCCTGCTGGTCGGAACTTATGAACAGGCGGCTGTGGCTTGGCAGCGCCAGCAGACGCCGTGGGACTTCGACAAGCGCCTGCTGACGCCCGACCTCGATCGCATCGCCCCGTCGCTGGAAACCGCCTTCAAGCATTTTCCGGTGCTTGCCGATGTCGGCATCGCACGGGTCGTCAACGGGCCGTTCACCTTTGCGCCTGATGGGAATCCCCTCGTTGGTCCGATCAGGGGTCTGCCGGGCTTCTGGTCGGCTTGCGCGGTGATGGCTGGTCTCTCGCAGGGAGGCGGGGTTGGGCTCGCGCTCGCAACTGGATGACGTCCGGGGATCCCGGTTTCGACGTATGGGCCATGGACGTCGCCAGGTTCGGCGACTGGGCAACTCGCTCCTACACCGCCGCCAAGGTGCGCGAGAACTACCAACGACGCTTCAGCATCCGCTTCCCGAACGAATTCTTCGGTGAGGGTCGTCCGCTCGCGACCACCCCGATTTACGAGGACCAGCGCCAGGCCGGGGCAGTCTTCGGCGACGCCTTCGGCTTGGAGGTGCCGCTGTGGTTCGCGCCCAAGGTGGGGACCGTCGAGGACGTCACCTTCGGACGCTCCAACGCATGGCCCCATGTGAGAGCCGAAGTTCACGCCGTTCGCAACGACCTCGGGCTCATGGAGGTGTCGGGGTTCGCCAAGTTCCTCGTCGAAGGGCCCGGTGCGCGGGCGTGGCTCACGCACCTCACCGCGGGCAGGTTGCCGCGACCGGGTCGAATCGCTCTCGCACCGATGTGCAATGAGCAGGGGAATCTCACCGGCGACCTCACCATCGCCTGCCTGCCTCCAGCGATCGGGAGCACCGATGGACCTGCACAGACGGTGACAGCAGGCGTCAAGGGAACCCGTGTGGTACCGCACGCTTGGCACGCAACTGTGCGGCGTGGCCATCGCACGACCGAAATCGAGGACGCTGCTGGCCGAAGTCACTGACGCTGATGTTTCGCGCGAAGCCCTGGGCTTCGGCAGCTGGGCACGCGAGTACCGACCCACCTACGACCCCCTCGAGGCTGGTCTGGGCCGCTTCATCCGGTTCGCGAGATCCAACGACGATGGCACAGACTTCGTCGGCCGGTCAGCACTCATCGCCAAGTACGGACCTCAGGGACCTGGAGCTGGTGTCAACCCAGCGCCGCAGGGTTCGATGGCGCTGCGCACGTGGACCATCCCGGGCGTGAGGGGTCGCTCCGGCTTCGATGCCGTGGCCGATGAACCCATCTTCTGCAATGGCGACCCGGTCGGCTGGGTTACTTCAGGTGGCTATGCCCACTTCAGCGATGTATCGGTCGCCATGGGCTATGTGCCGGTCAAGTTTGTTGCTCAGGTTTCGGGGGTTTCGGTTTGAGTGTCGGGGGTTTGCTGGTGTGCGTCGAGGGGGCGGGCCCAGTCGAGGGTCTCGTGGGGCCTGACGCGGTTGTATTCGTCGATGTAGTCGGTGACGTGGTCGGCGAGGCCGATGCCGTCTGCGATGTCGTGCCGGCAGGGCCGTTCGTATTTGAGGGCTTCGAATCAGCGCTCGGTCACTCCGTTTGTGTGCGGCGACCGGTGCCGGGTTCTTACGTGCGCGAAGTGCGCTCTGGCGGCGAACCAGCGGGCGACGGCTGCTGATTTGGTGGCGGGGCCGTTGTCGGTCACGATCACGACGGGGGTGACCTCGCCGGTGTCGCCGTCGGTGCAGTCCTCGATGAGAGCGTGCCCGAGCAGCTCGCTTGCGCGGGTCTCGGCGGCATCGAACGCGGCGCACAGGTCCCCGGCGGTCCCGGTTGCGCCCACCGGGCACGCCAATACGAGCTTGGCGGCGTAGTCGGCCACGCCGCCGAGCTGGCGGGTGCCGGCGGCTTCGGTCTCGAACTCCGACAAATCGGCCTGCCATGCCCGGTTCGGTCTCGACGGGGCGTCCGCGAAGGCGGCTCTGCGGGCTCTGGCCAGCTGGCGCCGCTCGGCCTGGCAGCGGACCGGCCCCAACAGCCCCCGACGGGCCATCGCGCGTCGCACCGACGACTGGGACCCGAACTCCCAGCCCGCGTGGCGGCCCATGGCCCAGATCTTGCGATGACCCCACGCCGGCCACTCCGCGGCCAGCTTGGCGACCGCCGGCTCGATCCGGTCCACGACCGGCGCCGGCCACGGACCCTTCGGCGGGTCCCCGGCGCGGTGGGTGGCCAGCCGGTACTGACAGGTCCGTCGGGGCACGCCGATGAGAGCCGCGAACCTCGTGATGGGCATGCCCGCTTCGGCGCGGATCACATCGAGGTCCCCAACGGGGGGAGACAGTCCGCCCCCCTTCGCCACACGCGCAGCCCCCGCATGGGCCTCGCCCAGCGCTGCCTTGAGCTCCTCGTACTCCGCCTCAAGCTCGGCCTCGCGAGACGTCCGGCGCCTGCGGCCCGCAGTCAGGCCCTCACGCCCGGACTCCACCAGGATCCGTTTCCAGTTGTGCACCGACTGCTCGCTGACCCCGAACTTGCGGCCCGCCTCAGCCGCGGACTGCTCTCCGCGCAGCACACCCAGCACCACCTGGAGCTTCTGCTCCGGGGACCTTCTCGACGGTTTCGTCATCTGTTTCTCCTTGTCCAAGCATCAAACCCGAACCTGAGCAACAAACGATGACACGGGACATGGACCTATACTTCGTAGTTTCCTGTTTTCGGCAGAGGAATTGCGGCAATCTCATTCTTATGTTCACACTAATGGCGAGCCAGATATCGACACAGAACGCATGTGAACCGTGCTCCAGCACGAAAATCGCCGCTCGATACGACAAAATTCATGCGAAACAATTGTACGTTTTTGATAACGTCTATTATATCTACTCATATATCTCATCCAGGCTGGCGATCTTGTAGCTATGTCTTCACGTTTGGAAATGCACCACTACGAGACCATCGTGGCGGTTTCGGACACCGGATCAGTCACCGCGGCGGCTGGCCGACTCCATGTCAGCCAATCTGCCGTCAGCCATCGCTTGGCAGAGGCCGAACGGCGGCTCGGCGGACGCTTATTCGAACGCCGCCCGTCTCGTGGCATGCAACCGACTCCCGCTGCGCTCGCTCTGTGCCAAGCCGCCCATCGCGCGATGCCGGACTTGGGCCGCGCCGAACGGGATTTCATGCGCAGTGTCGGTGGGACGACCGCCACCGTTCGCATCGGAGTCGGCTCTTACGACTGCTACCACTGGCTGGCGCCATTCGCCGCGGCAGCGAGCGAGCGATTGGAAGGACTGCTGCTGGAACTCGTCGTCATTGGTGACGCGCCAGCACAGCGACTCGCTGACGGTACGGCTGACCTCGTACTTGCTCCTGGTCCCGCTCAGGGAACAAGTGAAACACTGCACGTGTTCACAGACGAACTCGTGCTCGTCACCCACCCGGGGCATCGCCTTGCGAGCCGTTCATGGATCGGACCCGAGGCGTTAGCCGAAGAGGACTACTTCACCTACAACCGTCAACCATCGCCGGGCTTCGAGTACGAACGCTTTCTTCGACCCTCTGGAGTTTCGCCTCGCACGATTACGGTGCTTGAGCAAACGGGTGCGATCGCCGAAATGATCGCAGCCGATTTTGGAGTATCGATTCTCAGCCGGTGGGCGATGTCGCCGTGGATGGACACAGGACGACTCACAGCCGTGCGTTGCGGCCGCTCCGGCCTCGAACTGGAGTGGTCGGCACTCATGCGTGCAGAGACCGACGACGACGCGCCGGAGCGTCAAGTCGCCAATGCCATCGTCGCGTGGCTCGGAGATCCAAAGAACAGCTGAGCCCGAGCGCGGCCAGTAGGCCGTCAGGAGAAATTGACGCACGTGTGGGCGCTCGTGCGCAACACAGACTCCTGGTCGAACCGCTGGCGATACTCCCGGGCGATCTCACCAGTCAGCTCAGCAGGGCCTCACAAACCGGCGACTTCGACAGCAACTCAGGACCTGTCGGGGTGATGAGCACCTGTTCCTCGAGCTTGACAGCCTCGTGCCAACCGACAGGGGCCACCAAGCTCTCGACGCACAGCACCATCCCGGCTTCGAGCACGCCGTCATAGCCATCGTTCCCGAAGAGCTCGCGGTTGAGCACCAGCGGGTACTCATTGCACAGACCCATGCCATGGGCAACGCACGCATTCGCCTCCGAGTGCAGCTCGCCGGGTGGCAGGTAGGCGCGCTCAGAGAGCTCTGCGAAGGTCACCCCTGGCTGCAGCAGCTCGGTATTGCGCTGCACCTGCTCGCATGCGGCGGCATACATGGTGCGCTGCTCGGGCGTGCGCTTGGCGTCGCCCGCGAGCCAAGTGCGTGACACGTCCACGGTGTATCCGGCCAGGCCCACGTGATCAGTGTCGAAAGCGACGAGGTCGCCTTCGCGGATCACCCGATCCGAGCACTCCTGGTACCACGGGTTCGTACGAGGCCCAGATGTGAGCAAACGGGTCTCGAACCACTCTCCGCCGCCAGCGATGGCGACTTGGTGCATGACCGACCAGAGCTCCTGCTCGGTGATGCCGGGCCGGCAGGCTGCTTCCATCGCCGCTATTGCCCGCTCGCACACCTCGACGGCCGAACGGATGGCTGCGATTTCCCCCGGGCACTTGACCGCACGGGCCAGACCAACGATCTCGCCGCCATCGGTCACCTCGACCCCACAGCGACCGAGGGCCCACAGGCCCAGCGGGTCCAGCCGATCCACAGCGAGCCTGGGCTGGGTGCCCCGCCGCCGGAACGGACTCGAACCGAGCAGTGAAGCGATTTCTGCGGCCCAGCGATCGGCGAATTCACCAGTACGCGGCCCGGTGATGAAGTGGTACCAACTCACCGCATTACGCACCTCACCCACGGCGGGATGCCCCTCGGAGAGGTGTTCGCACGTCTTGAACTCGAACAAAGTGACCGGACCCTCCGCGGGTACGAGTGCGTAACGGCAGGGATGGTGCAGCGAGTACACCGCCATGTTCGTCGTGCCGGTGGCGTACCTGACGTTGAGCGGGTCATAGAGCAGGAGCGCGTCGCAGTCCATGGCGACGAGGTGCTGCTGAAGCCTCGCGAGACGTTGTAGCTCGAGGCCCCCCTCGGGCTCGCTCACAAGATGAGCCCGTCGCCCGAACTGCGTGCAAACTCGGCTGCCAGCAAGTGCGCTTCAGTGACGCGGCCGTATACAGACCTGGTCCGATCTACCGGACCGATGACGCCAGGCCGGTTCGCATAGCTGAGTACTCCGACACAGCGCGTGGTCTGGCCCTCCACCTTGGTCACTCGGTGCAACGAGTACCGGCCCAAGAAGATCTGCAGGTCGCCGGCGCGCAGCCGGCGGCGGCGCACCACATCAGGTGCTTCGCCGCGCAGCACCCGGCCGAGTCCGTCGAAGTTCTCGTTGCCAGGACTGCGCAGCCCCGGGCAATACTCGAAGTCGCCACCGGAATCAGGTTCGGCCACCATGAGAGTGACGACAAACTCGTTGGTGTCGTAGTGCCAGTGGAGCTCGCCGCCCGGGGGCGTCACCGTGACAACAAGCCCCGCCAGCGGGTCGGCGTATTCGAACACCCGGACTTCGCCGACGCACGCCGCCACGAATTGCTTGACGCCTGGTGCGGCATACACGCGCGCCAGCACCACGTCGGGCGGGATCTGGTCGCGGGTGAGGTGACCGATCAGGCGTGACATCTGGATCTGGCGAGGATCGTCCGGCGCGAGACCCACTTCGAGATCGGAGCGCGCGTAGACGCTCGAGGTCTCATGACGCAGCGGTGCCTTCGGCATCAGTGAGGAGATTTCGCTGCGTGCTCGCCGTAACCCCTCGTCAGTCAAGAATCCCGGCAGCGTTGCGCACCCGTCGGTTGCCAGGGCCCGCCTCGTCGTGGCCACCATGTCCGCCCAACTCTCGTTGACTGAACCTCCGGCGTTCTGGGCGCTGCCAACCGGATATTGGCTGACGTTCACAATGTCCTCGAGGGCGTCGCCCTCGGGGTTCGCATACAGCAGAGCCGAACCCACTCTTACCCCCTCTCGAAATGTTGTGTTCGAGGTGGTCCCCGGGACAGCCCGAACGAGCTGTGGACCGAGTTGTGATCACCTTTGAAGACAGTTAACACCCGTGGGGTACATGAACTACACTCAGCGTTTACACGTTATCCGTGAGCAATATGCGTCGACCGGCGCAGCCTGTCGCCGGCCCGCTATCCGGCCAGCAGGTGTGCTCAGTCGAGCAGCGCCCTGCTGATCACGACATCTTGGATTTCGGTCGCACCGTCGACGTAGTGCGTCAGCCGCGAAGCTGCCAGGTGGCGGGGCAGCGGGTGATCCCGGCGTGCGCCGACGGCGCCCATCACCTGCATGCAGTCCGCCAGCCGTCGCTCTGCTGCGCGAGTCGCGAACTTCTTGGCATGCGCGGCCATCACGGCCGCCGGGCGGCCCTCCGCCACTGCGAACGCTGCCCGGTACGCCAGCAGGCGCGACGCTTCGAGGTCTGTGGCCACGTCGGCCAGCCGGAACCGCACCGCTTGCAGGTCGGCGATGCGACCGCCGAAGGCCTGACGTTGCCGCACGTATTCGATGGCCGTCGCCAATCCGGTGCGCATCATGCCGCAGCACATTGCCGCGACCAGGACGCGGGCGATGTCGATGCCCTCCATTGCCGCAACGAAGCCCTCGCCCACGGGCACCATCACATCGGCGTCGGACACTCGGCAATTCTCGAAGCTGATGCCGTTGGTCCCGAGGCCGTGTGCGCCGCTCAATTCGTACCCCTCGGAGCGTTCGACGCCGTCGGTACTGCCATCGATGAGAAAGGTCACAATGCCTCGATGGCCGGCTGCGGGATCGGTCTGCGCGTACACCGACAGCAGCTCCGCAGAGGTGCCGTTACTGACCCAAGCCTTCTCGCCGTCGAGAACCCATTCGTCGCCGTCACGGCGTGCCGAGGTGGTGATCTTGGCGGCGTCGCTGCCCACGCCGGGCTCGGTGAGCAGGAAAGCGCCAAGCCGTTCACCCGAAACGAGCGGCGGCAGCGCTCGGGCACGAAGCTCCGCAGGGGCTCGCCGGCTCACTGCCCCCGCCAGGTTGTTGTGACACACCAGCGAGAAGGCGATGGCAAAGTCCGCAGCGGCGATCTCCTCAAGCACGCGTGCCAGACCGATCTGGCTCATGCCGGACCCGCCGTCGGCCACGGGCACCAACAGCCCGCAGAGCTCTTCGCCGGCGGCACTCGCAAATGCCTCGGTCGCGAAGCGGCGATCTCGCTCCCACGACTCGGCCCGCGGCGCGACATAGTCGCGAGCCCACGACGCGGCACGTTCGATGACTGCTTGATCTCCCGAGCCCACCGCTGCGTCGGCGACATCTGGCGTGAGTTCGGATACCAGATCCGGTGCGGGCATGGCGTTGAGGTCGGTCGCTTGAGAGCTCATAACCGGGAATATTGCCATTGCGGGTCCCGTACAGTTCGCCCGGACGTGCAGGCGACCCGTCGGCACCTCCGGTAGCTGGACCCTCAACACGAGGAGCACCGCATCGATGAATCCCGACGGCCGCACACCTCATAACGGCAACCGTGCCGGAACCCAGGTGAGCCTCGACACCGCAGTCGAGCGCATCGGGCGCCGGGCACGCGTCTATGCAGCGCAGGGCTCAGCAACCCCATACGGCTTGCTGAGCGCGATTGACGCTGCACACGATCGCTTCGAGCAACTCGAGTTCGTGAGCGCATTCCTGCTCAGCAGGCCTGCACCGCTCGACCATCTCGGCAACCCATTCCGCTGGACCTCGCTGCAGCCCAGCGGCGCATTGCGCGATGCGCACGGCAGCCCGCACTTCGACGTCGTACCCGCCCGCTACTCAGACATCACCGGCCTCGTGGGCCCCAGCGGCGGGCTCGAAGCCGATGTCGTGGCGTGCCAGGCCAGCCCGCCCGATGCGCAGGGGCGCATGAGCCTCGGCACTGGCGTGGGTGGCCATGTCCAGCTGTTGCGATCGGCGCCGCTGGTGATCGCGCAGGTGAACCCGCAGATGCCCTACGTGCACGGGGAAGGCGAGTGCCGCCGGACCGATTTTGATGCGCTGGTCGAGATCGATGAGCCGTTGGCCGAGCTAGCGCCGGCCGTCGTCGATGGCACCGCCCGGGCCATCGCAACTCACGTCGGCCAGTACATCGGCGATGGGACCACGCTGCAGTTCGGGATCGGCTCGATTCCCGACGCCGTGCTGTCCAGCCTCGGAGACCGTCGCCACCTCGGACTCCACGGCGGCATGATCAACGACGCTTGCATCGACCTCATCACCAGCGGTGCGGTGGACAACCGCCACAAGGGGCCGTTGGGCGATGGCGTGAGCGTGGCCGCAGAAGTGATGGGCACACGCCGGCTCTACGACTGGGTCGACCGCAATCCGGCAGTGCAATTGGTGCGTGGCTCGCTGAGCCACGGCATCGAGGGCATCGCCCAGATACGCAACTTTGTGGCGCTGCAGTCCACCGTGCAGATGGCGCTCGACGGCTCGGCGAATTCCGAGGTCGTCGGCGGCCGCTATATCTCCGGACCCGGCGGCGCCCCCGACTTCGCGTTCGGCGCCTGCGTGGCAACCGGAGGCCGAGCCATCGTCGCGATGCCGTCGACGGCTGCGGGCGGGCGCATCTCGCGCATCGTTCCAACCCTCGAAGAGGGCGCCCCCACGACGCTGCCGGCGTATGTGGCGGACATCGTCGCAACCGAGTTCGGAGCGGTGGAACTGCGGGGCCGCACGCTCGCCGAGCGTGCTGAACTGCTCACCTCGATTGCACACCCCGATCACCGGGACGCGCTGAGCGACGAGCGGCGCGGCTAAAGGCGACGAACCGAAGCGGCCTTGCCGGTCGTGCCGTACGCCATGCCGGCCATGCGATGCAGATTGCGCGTGTTGTGCATCTTTCCGTGGATGCGTGGACCCGCAGCCAGCATGGCGCCGTCCACCACGAGCTGCTGACCGCTCACGAATCTGCTGTCGTCGCTGGCCAAGAAAAGCGCCGTCGATGCAATATCGCTGCCCTCGCCTCGCTCCGGCCATGGCTGCAGTTCCGCCATGACCTCGGTGGCTTGGGCCTCATTGCCGCTGTGCATCAGCGGGGTGAAGATCAGCCCCGGGCAAATTGCGTTCACCCGGATGCGGTGGGGCGCCAACTCCAGCGCCGTTGTCTGAGCCAGGCTGATGACGGCTGCTTTGGCTGCCGAATACGCCTGCGGGCCGGCCCCACCGGCAACGCCGGCAATCGATGCGGTGTTGATGATCGAGCCGCCGGTGCCCTGGGGGATCATGACCCTGGCGGCGTGCTTGGTGCCCAGCATCACGGAGCGCACCAGGATGGCGAACGTCTCGTCCCAGGCGTCGGTGTCCAGTTCGGTGATCGGGCCGAAGGCCCCGCCGATGCCGGCGTTGTTGAAGACCACGTCCAGCCGGCCGAAGGCCTCGACCGCCAGCTCGGTCATGGCAGCCACGTCGTCCTCTACCGATACGTCCGTGCGGGTGAAGCGAGCACGCTCGCCGTGGCCAGCCGCGGTCAGTTCCTCCACGAATGCGTGTCCTGCGTCGGCGTTGAGGTCGCCGATCACGACTGAGGCTCCTTCGGCCAGGAACCGCTCGACTGTGGATCGTCCCATGCCGCTCGCGCCGCCAGTGATCACCGCTGCCTTGCCAGCCAGACGACCTGTTGTATTTCCGTTGCCCTCGCTCATGTCATCGTCCTCTGCAGGGGTATTCGGTCAGGGTCAGATTGTCGCCCATGGCGCGTGTTCGTGCGCCGGTACCGCTCGGCAGACACTTCGGCGGGACGCTTCCGCTGACATCGGATGTACACCGTGCGAGAATGCTGGCGGAATCATTGGGGCGAATCGGACGCATCGGGGGAATCATGAGCACGACCATCCAGAGAGACCTGTCCGCTCACGGCGATCAGCGCCACATGCACGAGGTGCACAAGATCGCGCACGCTGGCGCTGTGGACGCCGACGGACACATTCTCGAGCCACCCGACCTGTGGGAGGAATACCTCGAGGAGCGCTACAAGGACCGGGCATTGCGCATCGAGATCGAGCCTGAGCGCGGTCTCGAAGTGCTCATGATCGACAACCAACTGAGCAAACTGGCGCGCCCTGGCATGGTCTCCACGCTGGGTGCAATGGGCGCAGCCGACTTGCCTGACATCATGTTCAACCCCGAGCGCACATATCTGGGCGAGATCCCATTCGGCGCCATGGATCCCCATCAACGGATCGAGTTGCTCGACGCTGAAGGCCTCGACATCGCGGTCCTCTTGCCGACGATGGGACTGCTATGGGAAGCCGAACTCACCGACCCTGAGCTCAGCCAGGCCTACACCCGCGCTTACAACCGATGGATCTGCGAATTCTGCCGAGATCATTCGGACCGGCTCGTTCCTATCGCGCACTTGTCGCTCACCGATCCCGTCGCTGCGGCGGCTGAGCTGCGGCGCGCTGTTGCCGACGGAGTGCGAGGAGCCTTCGTCGCACCGTTCACACACAGTTCGCGCCCGCTCGGTCATCCCGATCACGACCCGGTGTTCCAAGCAGCGCAGGATCTGGGCGTCCCGTTTGCGATTCACCCCACCTTCGAACCGCAATGGACCAAGGGCACTCGTATGGGCACCTGGGAACACGTGCGCGACCTGCGGCTCACAGCGTCTATGACCGCGTCGGACGGCGTGCGTCATCAATTCGTGTCGCTGTTCGACTACGGGGTCTTCGACCGATTCCCCGAACTCAAGGTGCTAGTGCTCGAATCGGGCGGCGGATGGCTCGGCTATTGCCTGGACCGCATCGACGCGGTCTTCGCCCACACCTACACCGGCACCCGGGTGCCGCTGGAACTGAAGCCGAGCGAGTACTTCATGCGTCAGGTGTGGATCTCCTGCGACCCCGACGAGCGCACGATTCCGGCACTCGCGAAGCGCTTCGGGCACGACCGGTTCATGTGGGCCAGCGACTTCCCCCACGCCGACCACACCCCGGAATATGTTCTCGACCTCGACGAACTCGTCGACATGTTCCCCGCCGACAGGCAGCGTGACTTCATCGGCGACAACGCTCGCCGGCTGTTCGAGCTGTAGCTGGGGCTATCGCCGTGACCGCCAGTGAGGGCGATCAGCATTGCGGAGGCGGCCTCAGCAGCGGACGAGCAGCACTCCGGAGCGGGCCTTCGGCAAGAAGTAGGTGGTCTTCGGTGGCATCACACCGCCGAAATCGGCCACCTCGAAGACCGCTCCGAGCGGTACCGGCGCCAGCAGGATCGTTACCGGCACTTGGGAACCGGCGACGGTCGTAGGGCGGTACGTCAGCCTGGGGTCGGAATCACTCGAGACGCCGAAGATCTCGCTGAGAACGAACTCGTGCACGAAAGCGGCGTCCAGCCGGGTCGCAGGGTTGCGGACCGGCGAAGCATCGTCGGATGGCCCGGTGTGACGACGGCGTGCGCGGAACCAATGGCCCGCCACGCCGACGCCGATCCACCCGGGCGCGGAGGGGCGCGCGGCGGCGACGTCGGACACCTCGGTTACCTCGCAGCGAGCCCTCATCAGATCCAGGACGCGCCGGGGCATCATGTCGAGTTCGCTCAGCTCGCGGTCGAAGCTGCCGAGGTGCAGCTCATCAGTGGGAGCGCACGCCACGAGCACGTGCGAGAAGCCGGCTTGCCTGGCGGCAGCGACACGGTGGTGCCCGTCCACGATGTACAGCGGGCCGTCGAGACCGACGCTGGCGCCCTCGCCGCCCGGGACGACAGCGGGCCACAGCGTGACCCGCGCATCGTCGGCGGTCTTGGTGTCGAGCAGCGGCTCCAGCGGAGTGGACGACCCAGCTGCAGCAAGGGTGGCCTCGATGACTGCGGCGACGACTGACAGCCGCGGCGCTGTGACAACGACGGGACTCGACATTCGGCCGACTTCGGTGAAGTGCACTGCCAAGCCGTGGACCCGGCCAGGCTGAGTGTCCTCGTGCGGGCGCAGCTCATGGGAGCCGAGGCGCACTCCCCCAAGCAACGCATGCTGAGTGTGGCCGTCTGCCTCGACGCACTGCACGTACAGGCTCGGTGCGCGGGTGGAGCCGAACGCGCCCAGCCCGATGAGTCGATCAAGTGCCTGGGTGCTGCGCGTGGCGTGCTGCAAGTGCTCGCTCGGGTGACCGAAGCTCTCCGGCGGCGATCCGGCGACATGGGCAAATGAATCGGGATTCTCAGCGAGGTGCTGCGCCTGCTCCGAAGGCGTGAGCGAGTCGTATGGCGCGGGTATCACCGTCGGCGCCCATTCGGGCGTCAGAACACGCGCGCTGACCGGCTCGATCATCCGCTCTCCTTCCCCGCCGCACCATCTCGTTCGCCCGTGTTGCGGAGCTCGGGACGCACAGCAACGCGGCGGATCGAAGTTATCTCACGGTCGGCAGTTGTTTCGACGCGCGGCGCCTGTCAGGGAATGACACCGGCCTGTTTCAACTGCTCGATTGCATCCCAGTCGTAGCCGTGCTGAAGCAGGATCAACTCGGTGTGCTGACCCAGCTCGGGCGATGGTCCGCTGGGATTCCAAGCAGTCGCGGAAAAGTCGACGGGCGTCGCGACCATCTCGGTCGTACCGCCATCAGGTGCTGGCACCTCGACCCAGCAACCGGCGGCCTGAGCCTGCGGGTCGGATCGAAACTCCAGAGTGGACTGCACCGGTGCCCACCACACATCGTTTGCATCGAAGATCTCACCCCAGGCGGCTCGCGTCCGTGTGGCCATGACCGCATCCATCTCCGCCGTGAGAGCTGCCGTGTTCTCAAAGCGGAGCACGATGTCGCCAAAGCGTGGATCGTCGCTCCACTCGGGCCGATCCATCGCGCGAACGACGTTGGGCCAGTGCCGATCGCCTTCGAGGCCCAGCATCCAGAGCCACTCGCCGTCGCCGCACCGGTAGCAGTTGATGAGCGGGTTGGGCGGATTATCGCGACCCCTGGCCACGGTCTCGGCGCCGGTCATCGCGGTGATGTTGTGATCCCAGCCCAGCATGTAGGCGCCCAGGCGCATCAGGGAGGACTCGACGAGCTGGCCCTTGCCGCTGCTGGTGCGGTGATAGAGCGCTGCGGCCACCCCGGCTGCCGCCGCCAGTCCTGTCATGTGGTCGCCCATGCCGCCACGCTGGTAAGGGAGGTCGGCACCTTCTGGGGTGAGTGAGCGGGCGATGCCAGCACGCGACCAGAACGTGCCGACGTCATACGTGTGGCGATCTCGTTCATCGCCCTGCAGCGATAGCCCCGTCACGCTCGCGTAGATCAGCTGCGGGTAACGCTCCGACAGCGGCGGGTAGTCGAGGCCCATCCGTTCGAGCCCGCCGGGCCGGATGTTCGACAAGAAGACGTCGGCGGTTGCCAGCAGTGAGTGCAGAGCGTCGAGGCCCTCCGGTTGTCGCAGGTCCAAAGCGATACTGCGCTTGCCCCGATTGTCCAGATCGAAGGGGGGGTTGCCGACACCTGGGTACAGCCATTCCAATGAACGGAACGGATCGCCGTCCGGTGTTTCAACCTTGATGACGTCGGCACCCCAATCGGCGAGTATCCCGCCGCAGGCTGGTCCGGCGACCCACACGCCCAGCTCGACGACACGGACACCTTCCATCGGCCCGGCCATCCGTCCTCCCCTAGCTCAACGAGCCAATCGCGATGCGCCAGCCAACCCGGTTATGCGGCCGGCGCAGCGGCAACGCGGCAGGGTACTCAACCCCACTGGCACAGTCGCAAAGCGGTCTGCGAGTCGATGCGCTCGGCCGGGCCGAGGGTGCGGCTGGTTGCGGCTTCGATCCACTCAGAGGGATCCGGGGGCACGGTTGGGGCATCGGAAGAAAGCGTGACCGTGATCCCGCGGCGCAGCAGGCTTGCCAGTGGCCACAACCAGCTCTGCTCGGTAGCCGAAAGCTGTTCGCGGTACTTCGCCGCGCGACGGGTCACGAAGCTGGGTTGCGTAACCACGGCGACGCCAAGCCGTGCGATGCGGTCGAGCTGCTCTGGCAGCGCAAGCGCACAGTGTTCGATGCGATCGGGCTCAATCCGATCTGGCTCAATCCGCTCAGATTCGGCGGACCGGGTCGTGTCGAGGATCGGCGGATGCGCTTCGAGGGCATCGAGAGATGCTTGCAACGTGTCGATGTCCATTGCGTGGATGGCGACGGGAAATCGGCAGGCGCGAGCAGTCGCGACCAGTTCAGCGATCGCGCTGTCGTCGTCGTGGGGCGGCATCACCTTCGCGTGACCGATACGCACCCCAACTTCATCGGTCACAGCCGACAGTCCCGGC
Organism: Candidatus Poriferisodalis sp.; assembly: GCF_965237655.1. GTDB lineage: Bacteria > Actinomycetota > Acidimicrobiia > Acidimicrobiales > Poriferisodalaceae > Poriferisodalis. The sequence continues at coordinate 1,173,174 of NZ_CBDEGB010000001.1, read as the reverse complement.
ACGGTCATGCCAAAGGTCAGGTCTTCGAGAGAGTCGAGCCGATCGGCACCCACCATCGCCGTGACGTCCACAGACGGCGCGCCCGCTGCCGCTTCAGCCAGCAGTTCCAACGCGGCGAGGTCGTTCGTGTGCGTCGCATCGGTGCATGCGCTGATGCCCGCGGTGGCCAGTTCGGTCAGTACATCTGTGACAGTTGCCACCGTCGCAGCGCGGTCTGGCCGCGGCACCGCCGCTAGCACATCGTGGCGCTCGACGAGCACATCGCCGGACGCGAGGCCGAGTGCCCGACCCGCGGCGGTGTTGACTACGGCCACATGACCGGTGATGTGATGAAGCACGGCGGGATAGCCGGCGGCGACTGAGTCCAGCTCGGCAACCGTGGGATGGCGCCGCTCATCGAGCAGCGCATCGTCGTAGCCCCAGACCCGCAGCCACGAGTGCGAGGCATCACCCGCCGACACGGCGCCGCCTTGGCGGCGCGCAGCCAACGCAGCGGCGCTGCGGCGCCGTACGGCTTGCCGCACTGTGGCCAGCAACTCTTCTATGGACGTAGCGGCACTCACGTCCACTGACCGGCGTGCTGCGGAGCACGCCAGCAGGTGCAAGTGATCGTCGCGATACCCCAGAGCCGAGGTGGTGCTCACGGACCGAGCGAGCCCGGCGCGTTCACGCCCAGCCTCAGATCGAGCCTCAGATTCCCAGCTCTGCGAGCATCGGTATGAGGTCGCGGCGCAGCAGCTTGCCGGTGGAGGTCCGCGGAAGCTCGTCCATCAGGTACACGAACTCGGGACGCTTGAACGGCGCCAGGCGCTCGCGCGCATGGGCCACGAGATCGTCGCCGGTCGTGCCGCTGCCGGGCCGCACGACCGCCGCGGCCGTGACGCGTTCGCCCCATTCCTCGCTGGGTAGACCCACCACCGCGGCTTCGAGCACCGAAGGATGGTCATATAGCACAGCCTCGACCTCATCAGGCAGCACGTTCTCGCCACCCCGGATGATCATGTCGCCTGTACGGCCGGCAAGGAACAGGTAGTCGTCGTCGTCGAGGTAGCCGAGGTCGCCCGTGTGCACCCAGCCCTCGTCGTCGATCGTCACGCGGGTCTTCTCGTCATTGCCCCAGTAGCCGTCCATCGCGCGGAACGTCTTCAGCTGCACCTCGCCGATCACGCCCGGTGCGACTGGCTCGCCGCTGTCGGCGTCGACGACGCGGACCTGTACGTCCTCCAGCACCTGCCCGACCGAGGACAGCCGGTGCAGCTTGCGCTCCTTCTCCTCGGCGGTTCCCTCGATGCGGTGATCGTCGGGATCGAGGACCGCCACCGTGGAGGTTGTCTCGGTCTGGCCGTATGCCCCCGCGAACAGAACGTTCGGCGGAAACAGATCGATGGCTCGCCGGATCACCGACGGCGGCATCGGCGCCGCGCCATAGGTGATCGCCTCGAGGCCGCCGAACGCCTCGTGAGCAAAATTGGGCGCCTCAAGCACCCGAGCGAGCATGGTGGGCACCAGGAAGGCGTGGGTCACCGAGTGCGCCTGCACGCAATCGATCCACGACGAAGCCTCGAATTGGGGCAACAGCACCACAACGCGCCCGCTGTACAGGGCGTTCAGCATCGAGGTCAGCCCCGCGATGTGGTAGAGCGGCGCGGCCACCGCCATGCGACCCATGTCCTCGCCCGTGGCGGCGTCGTTGGTGCCCATCACGTAGCCGGTGATGGCGCCGTTCGTGAGCTTCACGCCCTTGGGCATGGCCGTGGTGCCGCTGGTGTACAGCAACGCGCACAGCCCGTCGGAGTCGACATCTTCGGGAACGGGCAGCTCGAATGCCTCGTCTCGTGTGGATGCATAGGAATCGGGGTCGTCAAGCACGTAGACGTGCTCAAGGTCGGCGGGCTTGTTCTGCTCGATCAGATCGCTATAGCGAGATTCGGTGAACAGCACGCTGATGCCGCTGTCGCTCAGCAGGTGAGCCGTCTCCTCGGCGCCGGCGCGGAAGTTCATCGGCACGACGGTGGCTCCGACGAATGCGCCGCCGAAGATGGCCTCCACGCACTCCACGCTGTTGGTGGCGAAGATGCCGACACGGTCGCCGACACCGACGCCGAGCGTCGTCAACATTCCCGCGGTGCGTGACACGTTGTCGAGCAGATCCTGGTAGGTGACTTCGCGCGCAGTGCCGCCGCCGGCCACCGACGCTGAGCCGTCGCTCGACTCCGTCGAGGTGTCGATCAAGATGACCTGTTCGCCAGCAATGGTCGCTGGCATGAAGAGCAGCATTCCCAGATTCACAACAGCCCCCTGTGGCCCGCGCGGACAGAGATCACGGCAGATACTCGCAGGTGTCGTTGCGGCGCGCCAGAACGGGCGCGAGCAGCGACACAGTCGCCTACCGCTGGCGCCGATGACTCGCTCGCTCTCCGCTGGGTCCGTACGCTTCGCGCATGAAGCGACTCGCGTCCGCCCTGCTGGGTCTCGGCTTGCTTGCAGCCGCGTGCAGCAGCGCCGGTGACACCACACCGGACACGGCGAGCGACGCAACAGCGGTGGCGCCAGCCACCGAGGCAGCGGCTCCAACCACTACTGCCGCTCCGGCGACTGAGGCCGCGCCGGAGACCACCGCGGCGCCGGCACCCACTACGCAAGCCCCGGCACCGGCGGCAACGGCCGCATCGACGCCTGAAACCACCGAGGCCGCGGAGCCTGCAGCTGACCCCGTCAACCCGCTCAGTGCTGCCGTCCTGGAGTGGATGGACGAGACCGGCGCCCCCGGCGTTGTGCTCGCCGTCACCCGGGGAGGTGCTGAACCGCTCACGTTCGCCTGGGGTGTCAGCGATCTCGCCACTGACACGCCGATGACCCCCGATCACCACGTCCGCATCGGGTCAGTAACCAAGTCCGTCACCGCGGCGGTCGTCCTGCAGCTCGTCGCCGAGGGACTGGTCGAGCTCGACGCACCGGCCGCGCAGTACCTGGGCGAAGACTGGGCACCCGGATACGAGCACGCCGCGGCGGTCACCGTGCGGGACCTGCTCGGGCACACCTCAGGCTTCGTGGAGTTCGCCGTCAACACGAAGTTCTATCAACTTGCGGCGTTACGGCTGGATGTGCCGACAACGCCCGAAGAGATCCTGGAGTTCGCTGCGGCGTACGGACCAGTGGCCGATTTGGGCACGGAATACCGCTACAACACCACCGGCTACGTCGCTGCGGGCTTGCTCATCGAAGCCGTCACCGGCAACACGGCGGCCGATGAGATCCGGGACCGGGTGTTCGATCGGCTCGGCCTATCGCACACCTACCTGACACCCAGCGAGTTCCCGCCCGAGCCCACCGCGAATGGGTACGTCGGCGGCACGTTCGCCTACGTGCTGGGCCCGATCCTGGGACTGACCACTGCCAACCAGATCGAACACCAAGGCGCCATCTACGTCGACATCGGCACGATGCCCCAAGAACTCGCCCGATCCGCCGGGTGGACCGGCGGCGGCATCGAAGCGCGCATCGGCGACGTGGCGCTGCTGATCCGAGGCCTCTTCGCGGGCGACATCCTCGATGCGAGCCAAGTCGCGCTCATGACGACTGGGCATCCGGATCCCGCCAACAACTACGGCTTGGGCATCAGCACCGACGAAGTCATTGGGCTGACGGTCCACTCTCACGGCGGCGGCGTGCCGGGCTTTCGCACTATCGCTGCATACGTGCCCGCGTTCGACCTCGGCATCGCCATCAATGCCAACCTGCTCGGCATCGACGCCGACAATGACGTGGACGACCTGCTCGTCACGCTTGCCCCGATCCTGGCCACGATGGGCTGACGGGCCGCCGAGCTAGCGATTCTGGGTCATCGGTCATACTTGCCCCGTCGGGACTGGCCTTCGGGGCCGGACAAGGGGGCAGCCGTGAGCCAGTTGTTGGCCGGCATTCGAGTGCTGGAACTGGCGACGGGAATCTCGGGTCCGTACCTGGGCAAGCTCTTCGCCGACCACGGCGCCGACGTCATCAAGGTGGAGCCGCCCGGCGGCGACCCCGCTCGACGTCACGGCCCCTGGGGCGACGCTGAGTCGCTGCCGCGCGACGCAGACAGCCTGGAACGATCGCCGCTGTTCCTGCATCTCAGCACCAACAAGCGCAGCGTGGTGGCAGACCTGGGAAGCCCGTCACCCAGTGCGAACGACCTTGAGTTCGTCCGGGCGCTCGTCGCGGAGTCCGACATCGTGATCGAGTCCTTCGCGCCCGGCCACCTCAACACCCTCGGGCTGAGCTACGACACCATGTGCCGTCTGCGACCGGGCATCGTGCTGACTTCGATCACCCCGTTCGGCCAGACCGGCCCCTATGCGGAGGCCGGCTATCGAGGCAGCGACATCGTCACGTACGCGATGGGCGGCCCAATGTGGGGCACCGGCATCGACGAGCGCGAGCCGGTGAAACTGAGCGGCGACGTCACCTCGTACCAAGTCGGCAACCTGGCAGCGGTACCGACGCTGGCTGCTTTCCAGATCAGCCAGCGCAGCGGCCGGCCCGCTCATGTGGACGTGTCAGCGTTCGAGGCCCAAGCAGGCACGATCGACCGGCGCACGTCCTACCTCATCTACCAGGCGTACACCGGTACCGACGTGGCCCGCGAGCCCCGTCAGCCGCAGCGGGCGTCCCCGGTCGGCTTCTACCCCGTGTCGGACGGCTGGGCCCTCGTGTTCACGCTCCCCAACTGGACGCCCCGCATGGTGCAGACACTGGCTGCGGCCGGACTTGGGCTCGGTGATGGCGATGGCGAGGATTCGCTGGCCGATCGATTCGCGAATCCCGGGTGGGTCTTCGATCCTGACCTGCCCGACATGGTCGAGACCGCTTTGTACCCGTGGCTCTTCAGCCACACCAAGGCGAGCGTGGCTGCAGCGGCGCAGGTGCACAAGTGGGGAGTGACGCCGCTGAACGCTCCCGTCGACGTGCTCACAGACGAGCACTTTGCAGCCCGCAGTGTCTTCGTCCCGGTCGCACATCCCGTGGCCGGGACCGTGACCCAGCTGACCGCGCCATTCCGCTTGCACTCGGACTCGAATTCGTCGTCGGACGCACGGCCCGACGTGCCGACCCGGGCGCCGTTGCTCGGAGAGCACGACGCTGCGATACGTGCCCGCGTCGCTGAACGCCCCGCCAACGGTGCTCCAACAAGCTCGGACAACCCCGATGGACTGGCCCATTACGAACCACCCCGCCTCCCGCTGGACGGCATCCGGATCCTGGATCTCACGGTGGTGTGGGCGGGTCCTGGCTGCACGATGTACCTGTCGGATCTCGGCGCCGAGGTGATCCGGGTCGACAATCCGTTCGTCTTCCCGACAGCCACCAGGGGCCTGATGGCGCGCCCGCCTGCCGAAGTCGTGCGCGAACTGGGGCCGCTGTCGGGGTATCCGGACAATGACCCGGGACCGCGGCCGTGGAACCGGCAGAACATGTTCAGCTCCCACGGCCGGGGCAAGCTGAGCTGCACGCTGGATCCGCGCACTGAGCTGGGTCGCGAAACGCTGCTGCGGCTCGTGGACCACGTCGATGTGATCGTGGAGAACAACTCCCTCGGCGTGCTGGCGAAGCTGGGCCTGGACTGGGAGACGGTCCACGCGGCAAACCCACGGGTGATCATGCTGCGGATGCCGCCGATGGGACTCGATGGCCCGTCGGCCGATTGGCTGGGCTTCGGCGCCAATTTCGAGTCGATGTGCGGGCTGACCGGTCTGCGGGGCTACGCCGACGACGACCCCACGAGCCTGACGTCGGTCTTCCACATGGACCCCGCCAGCGCTGCGACGGCTGCTTTCGCTGTGCTCGGGCTACTGGGCAAGCGCGATGGTGCCGGTGCCATGGGCGCGGGCGACAGTGGCAGAACGGGTGTTGGCGAGCTGATCGAGTTCTCTCAATCGGAAAACGTAATGCAGCACATCGGCGAGTACTTCATCGACGCTGCAGCCAACGGAACCCGTCATCACCCGCTCGGCAACCGGTCCGTGGCACGTGCGCCTCAGGGTTGCTACCGCTGCGCTGTGGACCCCGCCCGCCCGGACCAGGACGACGAGTGGGCCGTCATCGCGTGCGAGAACGACGCCGACTGGCAGGCGCTCGCTGCCTTGCTGGATCGGGGCGCTGGCGAAGGAGTACCGGGTCTTGAGGCCGACGAGCGGTTCGCGACACTCGATGGCCGCATGGCGCACCACGATGAGATCGACGTTCGCATCAGCGCCTGGACCGAACAGCTCACCTCGGCCGAGGTTTTCCATCAGTGCCAGCAGGCTGAGGTGCCTGGGGGGCCGGTGCTGCGAGAGTCGCAATTGCGGGCCGATCCGCAGATGGCGGACCGCTGCTGGTTCCGCCAGAACGGCTCGGTCGAGCAGGGCTGGCACAGCTTTCCGGGGCGCCAGTGGGGCTGGGACGGCCCTGAGATGCCGTGGCGTCCGATCGGGATCCTGGGCGACGCCAACGAATACGTCTTCCGGCAGATCCTGGGCCTCGATGACGCCGAATGGCAGGCGCTGTGCGACGAGGGCCACATCACCCGGGACTACCTGCACCCCGACGGCACCCCGCTGTAACGGCCTTGCCTCTCGCCGCTTCGGTGACCCACAGAAATGTGCCGCACGCCACAGGTAGATTGCGCTGATGGCAACTGACACGGGCACGGACGCGGAGGCCACGGCCGCCGAAATCGAATTCTGGGTGGACCCCATCTGACCCTGGTGCTGGGTGACGGCCAGGTGGGTCGTTGATGAAGTCGCTTCCGAGCGCAACCTGAATGTCAAGTGGCAACCGATCAGCCTGCTGTTCAAGAACGAGCCGCCAACAGACAGCCCGTACTACGACGCAGTCGTGGGCACCCACGGGCATCTGCGGGTGATGGAGTCGATCCGCGCCGCGGAGGGCGACGATGCCGTGTTTGGCGTCTACTGGGACTTCGCGAGCCGCATCCACCACGACGACGACCGCGATTTCGACATTGCGAAGGCACTCGAAGAGCTGGGGATCGATCCCGAGCACGCCAAGGCAGCGACGGACGAGTCGTGGGACGCCGAGATCCGCTCGCGCATGGACGAGGGTTTGGCGCTTGTCGGCACTGATGTGGGCACGCCGATTATCGCCCTCGACCGCAGCGACGGCGAGCGCGTCGGGATCTTCGGCCCGGTGATCACACGGGCGCCCAAGGGCGAAGATGCTCTGAAGCTGTGGGACGGCATGATCGCCATGATGGATGTGGACGGCTTCTGGGAGCTGAAGAAGACCCGCACCGAGCGCCCTGAGTTCGGCGAGCGTCCGGTGACCGTCGCGCCGGTCGGCTGACCGGCCCCGAACAACGGCCTCTGGGGCGATGAGCGGCACCATCCTCGACGATCTCAAGATCATCGACACAGACAGCCACTGGTCCGAGCCCTATGACCTGTGGACGTCGCGCGCGCCTGCGAAGTACCGAGACCGGGTGCCGCGGATGACCACCAAGGACGGCAAGCGCCGCTGGTGGTTCGACGACTCGATCCCGATCGGCCTGCCCATCGCGTCGTCGGTTCTCGGCCCCGATGGCGAGAAGGTCACTGGCACGGTGTTCTTCGACTTCGACAACGAGATGGTGCATCGCGCCAGCTACGACGCCGAGGCGCGGGTCGAGATGCTGGACCAACTGGGCATCGAAGCGCAGATCATGTACCCGAACGTGGCCGGCTTCGGAAATCAGAACTTTCTGAAATCGCCCGACGACGCGCTGCGGATCATCTCAGTCGAGATCTACAACGATGCTCTCGCCGAGTTCCAGGAGGCCAGCGGCCAGCGGCCAGCGAGTGTTCGGCATGGCTCTGCTGCCGTGGTGGGATCTCGACGCCGCGGTGCGGGAGATAGAGCGCTGTCACTCAAACGGCCTGCGAGGCATCGTGACCTGCTCGAACCCCGAGGAGGCGGGCCTGCCCGACATGGCGATGCCGCATTGGGATCCCGTGTGGCAGGTGTGCTCGGACCTGCGGATGCCTGTGAACTTCCATATCGGCTCGTCCAAGGGCAACTTGGACTACTACGGCAAGGCGCCGTGGCCGTCGTTCGGCCCCGAACGCCGCTTGGCGGTGGGCTCGGCGAACCTGTTCATGGGCAACGCCCGGGTCGTAGGCAACATGATCTACTCCGGGGTACCCGAGCGCTTCCCGGAGCTGAAGTTCGTCTCGGTCGAAAGCGGCGTTGGCTGGCTGCCGTTTTTCTTGGAAGTGCTCGACCACCAGATGCACGAGACGGCGCCCAACGAGCTGGCCGAGCTGTCGATGCTGCCCTCGGACTACTTCCGGCGCCAGTTCTACGGCTGCTTCTGGTTCGAGCGGTCCACGGTGCGGCCAACGGTCGAGTACGTCGGCGCGCAGTCGCTGATGTTCGAGACCGACTTCCCACACCCCACGTGCCTGTATCCCCGTGACGACCACGATCTGGTCAAGGCGCTTGAGGGCATTCCCCTTGACGACGTCGAGCGGATCATGTCGCTCAACGCCGCCGAGCTCTACCGCATCGACATCTGACCCAGTCCAACGACTGGTTGCCGCCCCGACGGGGAATGACGCTGGTGGGCTAGAACTGCGCGATGAAGTTCGGGATCTTCTACGAGCTGTCGGTACCGCGGCCCTTCAGCCGAGCCAACGAGTGGTTGACGTACCACAACGCGCTCGAACAGTGCCGGCTGGCCGACGAGCTGGGCTTCGACCACGTCTGGGCGGTGGAGCACCACTTCCTTGAGGAATACTCCCACTGCCCCGCGCCCGAGGTGTTCCTGACCGCGGTCGCCGCGCAGACACATCGCATCCGGGTGGGTCACGGCGCAGTGGTATGCGTCCCTGAGATGAACAACCCGATCCGCGTTGCAGAACGCGCTGCGGCACTCGACATCATCTCGAATGGCCGCCTCGAGCTGGGCACGGCACGTTCGAGCACCTGGACCGAGCTGGGCGGTTTCTGCGCCGACCCGGACGACACCAAGAAGACGTGGGACGAGTTCGTCAGGGTGATCCCGAAGATGTGGACCGATGACGACTTCGGCTGGGAGGGCGCACGCTTCGAAATGCCGGCGCGCAACGTCATCCCCAAGCCGTTCCAGGAGCCTCACCCGCCGATGTGGGTGACCGTCACGACGCCCGGCACCGAACTGGATGCTGCCGAGCGAGGCTTGGGCTGTCTCGGCGTGAGCGCCGCACCGTACGCGGAACAGGAGCGACGAACCAAGGAGTACTACCGGCGGGTTGCCGACTGCGATCCCGTCGGCAGCTTCGTGAACGACCAGGTCCACACGCTCAACTTCCTGTACTGCCATGAGGACTACCGGCAAGCGGCTGCGCTGGGCCTCCCGATGGTGGGCGCATTCGCCATGTCCAACGCGCACCTGTACTTCACCCGCGAGGCCTATCCAACGCGGGCCTACCAGACGCTCGGCAACGCCGGGGCTGCGCTGCGCAACCGCGCCGCCCCGAACAACGCCGCTGCGGCCGACGACCCGAGCGCAGCCAAGGGCCTGCCCGAAGGCGTCGGCATCGGCGATCCCGACCACCTCGTACGGACCATCCGCAAGTGGGAGGACGTCGGCGTGACCGGCATCAACTTCCTGCTCAACGCCATGGAGATGATCCCCCAAGAGCAAGTGCTCGACAGCCTGCGACTGTTCGCGACCGAGGTCATCCCGCAGTTCCAAACCCCGGCCGAACGGGCACAGCCAGTGTTGACGCCGACCACCCTTCCCGTCGTCGGCAAATCGAATGCGGCCACCTCGTCAACGACCTCCACCGGGGCGAGCCGATGATCTCGGGAACTGCGTCGGTCGACGAGTTGGCTGCAGACGCAGCGGAAATCGAGTCGTTCGGCAGCGAACCCATCACGCTGAGCGGTGTCACCGGTCTCTCGCTGGTCGCCGAGTTGCGGCGCGGCGCCCGCGAGGAAGTCCTGCCGCCAGCACTGCACCCCATCGTGCCGCCCGTAATGTCACTGCTCGCCTGGGATGTGGGCGACTCACCATGGGGGGCGTTCAGTGCCGTATCCGTTCGGGTCGTGTGCCGCAGCGGTGCCCGCGCCCGAACGTTCTGTATCGGTGCAGCAGCTACCACGAACGACGCCGTCGCAGGCTTGCGGTCTCAACTCGGATTCCCCGCACAGCGCGCCGAAGTGGCGTTGCGGCGCCACTACGACGGAGTCGACCTGACGGTGGCCTCGAGCGGCGGAGCGGGTGACGGCGCGGCACGTCGAAACGGCGCTGAGCCGATGCTCGCGGTGAGCGCCCTCGATCCCGATCCGCTGTCGGTTGGCGACCTTCAGCACGTCGGTTCGATGAACTTGGCGCACACCCCGCTGGGGCTACGGCTCGTCCAGGTCGAGACACATCACGTGCCGTCCCGCGTCGAGCGACTCGCCGCCCGTATCGATGCATTCGATGCCGAGGCATGGGGTCAGCGGCTGCTCGATCCGTACTGGGTCGTGAGCTGTTCGGTGTCGCTTGAGGACATCGAGATTCCCGCGATCCGATTCGTCTGCGACCCCGCAAAGTCGGCCGCGGACGGCACCGAACGCGTCCAGTAGCGTCCGCAGCCATGAGCGAATCGGCCCCCGATACCCCCGACAGCACCACTGAGACCGGCTCGCAGCTGCGGGCCGTGGGCGTGACGATTGACTGCTCCGATCCGGAGCGAATTGCCGATTTCTGGCAGGTAGCGGTCGGTTTTGCTAGGCGGGTCGGCAACGGCCGTCCCTACATCACGCTGTCGGACGCGGGCGGCGGCCGGATGCTGAACCACCTGACCATCCAGCGCGTGCCCGAAGCCAAGACGGCGAAGCTGCGGGCCCATCTCGATCTGTTCACCCGCGACATGGACACCGAGGTCGCTCGCCTAGTGGCACTCGGCGCCAACGTGCTGGTGCCTGCGAGCACGCAGACAGCCGATTCCGGATCTGGCGGTCACCTCGGTTTCCGGGCCACCGTGATGGCCGACCCAGAGGGCTCCGAATTCTGCGTCGTCTCTCGCGGGACCTAGGAGGGTGGTCGGAAAGTCCGGGGGTGGGTCCTCGTGTTGGGGGGCGTGATCGCGGATGATGGTGGGGTGCGCGGTTCGGCTGATGGTCAGGGTTCGATTTTCGATGTCGGGGTGTTGGTGGGCGGCCTGCTCGACACCGAGGGGTTCTTGGTGACGTTGGGGCAGGCTCGGGGCGAGCTGTTCTGTGATGCCGATTTTGATGCGTTGTATGCGTCTGGCCGGGGTCGGCCGTCGCATCCGCCGTCGGTGGTGGCGGCGTTGTTGTTGTTGCAGTTGTTCTATGGCGTGTCGGACCGTGAGGCGCAGCGGCGTTCGCGGTTCGACATGTCGTGGAAAGCGGCTTTGGGTTTGCCGCTGGAGCATCGGGGGATTGCTCATGTGGTGCTGGTGGAGTTCCGGGCGCGTCTGGTTCGCGCCGGGATGGAGTCCTTTTTGGGGGATCGTGTCAAGATCGCTGCCAAGCGCGCCGGGGTGATCGGCCATCGCCGCACGATGGACTCGACCGGTGTGGCGGACTGCGTGCTGACCCAGGACACGATCACGCTCATCAGGTCCGGGGTCCGCAGGTGCGTCGGGGTGCTGGGCGGGATCGACGCCGATGCCGGGGCGGAGCTGGCGGGGCTGTTGTCGCGTGACGACTACGACCGGGGGGCCAAGCCGCAGATCATGTGGGCAGACCCCCAAGCACGGGCGGCTCTGGTCGCGGAGCTGTTCGGCGACGCCGAGACCGTCATCGGGTTCTGCGCCCGTTTCGGGGACCCGGGCCTGGCTGGGGCGGTCGAGCTGTTGAGGGTCGTGGCGGGCCAGGACATCGAGATCGCCGCCGACGACGACGGAGCCCAGACCCCGCGGATAGCTCAACGGGTGGCCCCGGACCGGGTCATCTCCACGGTCGATCCCGACGCTCGGCACGGGCACCGTTCGCGCACCGACCGCTACGACGGCTACAAGCTGCACGTGTCCGCGGATGTGGACTCGGACCTGGTCTGCTCAGCGGCCGCGACGCTCGCGACCACCCACGACGCCGCTGTGATCGAAGACCTCATCGACGCCGACCCGGTCCCGGTCGCCGAGATCATCGCCGACACCCACTACGGATCGGGGCCCACCCGCCAAGCGATGGCCGACCGAGGCATCCACCTCGTCGCCCCCGCCCAGCCGATCCCGACCCGCGGCGACAAGCTCACCAAAGCCGACTTCGACATCGACCTCGAAGCAGCGACGGTCACCTGCCCGCAAGGGAACACCGCACCCATCCCGCCGCCGCGGGGCGCCAAACGGCGCCAGGCGCGGTTCGCAGCAACCGATTGTGCAGCATGCGAGCTCAAGCCCCGATGCACCACACGCGACGGCGGCCGAATCGTCGAGATCAACCCCCACGAAGAACTCCTCGCCCCCGCAAGAGCGCAACGATGGACACCGGAGTTCCTCAGCCGATACCGACTGCGAACCCAAGCCGAACGCAAAATCGCTCAGATCAAGTCCCGCACCAAAAACGTCCCCTGGCGCGGCCTCGACAAGGCCAACCTGTGGCTCGACCTGCGAATCGCCGCCCTCAACCTCGACCGCGCCGGCCGCCTCGGCATCATCAGGTAAAACACCCGCCCCGACCGGCGACCCCGGCCCCCACTGGCCGACCGACGATGCGCCTGGGCATCATCAAGCAGAACACCCGCGCCCAACCCACCCCGAACCACCGACCAGACAACCGCGCACGCTCAACAAACAACACACACCACACCCCAATTGCCGACCACCCTCCTAGGCCTGCGGCGGCGGCTGCCTTCTGGATTCTGAGAGAGATCTGGTTTCGGTGCAGCCCGAACACGTTGAGATCCCCGCCAGGGCCGTTGCGGATCGGCTCGAGGTCGACCATCGTCTGAATTGACACGAAGACAACGGCACCCTCGCCTTCCGGGTCGGTCTTGGAGCGGCGAATCAGCAGCCGTCCGCTGCCGTCGGGTGCGGTCTCGATGTCGTTCCACTTGAGTGCGGCGGCCTCTGAGACACGCAGCATCGCGTCGCGCATGAGACCTGCCATGGCAATGTCTTGTACGCCTCTTCGCTCGGCAGTCTGCAGGCTCTCAGGTCTGCCGCCGCGCCCTATCCGGGGGTGTCGAGCCGTGGCCCGGATCGCGTCGAGCATCTCAGCAGTGAGCCCTCTCGCCTGCTTCTGCGCCCTGCCAGCCTTTCGTGTCGCCCCCTTGAGGGTTCTCTTCACGTCGGGATGCGCGCACGGGCTTTGCAGTTCGAGCGTTGCGTGAACGAAGGCGATCGCCGCAGCAGCGACGCGGAGCGTGGCGGGCTTGTGTCCGAGCTTCTCGACGCGGTCCGCGAGATACGCCGCGACATGCGCCGGCGCGGCGGGAAGCACCGTTACGCCCCGCAACACTCCCCAGGCGACGAACTGGCGCCATTGGCACTCATAGATTCGGATCGTGCCCTGAGAAACCTCGTAGCTGATGATCTCATTCAGATTGTCCACTTCGGCCTCGGTAAGGAGTCCGTAGCAGAAGGCGCTCGGCAGATGGGATTGCTCGATCGCCTTGCCCTTATCTGAAGGCTCTCGGACAGCTGACACGAGCCTTGGGACGATGTCGACGGTGTCGTGTATGGGGCTGTCGGTCGTGACGTCGATCTGATCCCGCGCGGACCCGTTTCGCCTAGGTCCCTCTGGCGGTTGTTTCTGCGGTGCGTTGTGGCAACTGCTCATGATGCGCTTGCGGCGGACGCGTGAAGGCCGCGATCCTGCAGCGTCGAATATGCCCTAGGTCATCTGGCGGTTCAACAGCGCGAATCCGCGGTTATATCTCAGCTTCCAGACGGATCTAGCGTTGCCGCTTCGTCAATAAAAACAAGCGAATGCGCTATTCGACTTTGACTCAACTTGCAAGATCCAAATGCCCGTTACTTGAGCGCGCTGGCCGAGGTCGGTCATTGCGACACCGCGCAGTTCCTAGTCATTGTCGATGATCGTACCCACGGCTGATAGGTCGCGCCCGTCCACGTTGGTGAGCTCCAGCAGCAGAGTCTCTCGGGCTTCAGCATCGGTGTCATCGCAGATAGTCACGCTGATCGACACTTGTGTCTCAGTCGGCTGCACGACAGCGCTGCCCGAGGGGAGCAGGAAATCGACGCCGTTGACGCAGCCGTCGGCGGTGGCACCGCCACTAGCGGAAGCACCTGTGACTTCGTACTCGACCGTGACCGCTGTCGTGCTGGTGTGATCACGCTGCACGGAGAATTGCATCGTCGAAGTTCCCTCGCGCACGCTGACATCGTTGACCCACCAGCCGGGGTCGTCGTCGGTGATGATGCCAACGGCTGTTGAATCGGAGAACTCGAGTGCGCTCGCTTGGGTGAGTTCGAGCAGGAACGATTCGTCTGCCTCATCGGCGCTGTCGTTATAGATCGGCACGGTGATGGTCGCTGTGGTCTGCCCGGCCGGGATCGGCAATGTGCCGGCGGTGTGCGCGTAGTCCTCATCGGGTCGTGCCGCTTGGTCGCCGGCGGAGCCTCTGACTGCAGTCGCGTAGCGGAGGCTGGCTGGATAGACGCCTGGCTCATGCAGCTCCACGGTGAAGGTGACGGTGCCTGCGCTCTCGGAGATCGTCTGGTCGGCGATGGTGACAATCGGTGTGTCGTCGTCGAGGATTGTGGCCCATGCCGATGCTTTGCCGAGGGTTGCGCCGACGGGGTCGTGGAGGACGACTCTGAATTGCTCGTCGAATTCGGGGGTGCTGTCGTATTGGGGGAGAGACACACAGAAGTACGTGACGGTCCCTCCCGCGGTGATCGTGTATTCGTACTGGCCGCTCAGCGATGTGTAGTCGGCGCCAGGCTCGTTGCCATGATCAACCGCCGGAGTCGCCGCATAGTCCCCGAGTGACGGAACTGCCACGGTGGACGCTCTAAAGGTGACGTCGTCCATGCTGGGCTCGCTCAGTGTCACGGTGAATCGCAGGCAGCCGTCGTTGTCGGAGCCGGTTGCGTCGGCGACGCTGAGGCTGGGCAGGGTGATGCTCTCGTCGTCGCGGATCGTCGCCGTGGCGACTCCGACGTCGATGGTGGCGCCGTTGGCGTTGCTGAGACGCAGTTCGAATGTCTCGTCGCCTTCGGTTTCGGCGTCGTCGATGATCGGCACTGTGACGAAGGTGGACGTGAATCCGGCGTCGATCTGCGCCTCCCCGCTGATTGCTGTGTAGTCGTTGGGCGCGGTGGCAGATCCGTCGACTGTCTCGAAATCAACCGTGATGACCGACGAGCTGACGCGGTTGACTGAGATCTCGAAGGTCGCCGAGCCGGCATCCTCAGTGACATCGACATCGCCGACGGTGAGCTCCGGTGTCGCGTCGTCGTCGATGATCCACGCTTCGGAGCGTGGATCATGGTGCTCAATGCAGTCAGCATAGAGATACAGGACGTTCTCGAGCCCTTGAACCCCGAGTGCGAGTCCCTCGAGATTCTCGACGGTGGAGTCGTCGATGATGTCGACTTCCACCGTCGTGGACAGGCTTCCTGCAGGGATGGTGAACTCGACGTTCACCGCTGTGTAGTCGACGCCGCTCGTTGCGTGTTCTTGGAACGCAGTCCACGTTCGGATGCTGGCGCTGGTTGTGTACGCCCTGAATCGCACGTCGTCGTCGGGAGTTCGGTTCAAGATGGCTGTGAAGACGAATGGGCCATCGCCTTCGAGGACGCCGGCGGGGCCGATCGATCCGATACACGGCAATCGCGCCACATCCCAGACGGTGACACTGATTGAATCGGTGAGCCTCGGATACGAGTACGGCTCGCCGGTCCGCCAGGCAATGCCCTTTCGGATGCCGAAGTTCGCGTTCTGCGGATTGCTGAGGTCGACGTCAAATGTTCGACGAATGCGGTCGTACAGGGCGCACGGTTCCATGTCGTCCACGAGCGTGACTTCGAATTCCTCGGCAACCGATCCGGGTGCGAACACGACGGTGCCCGATGTCGCGACATAGGGCTGATCGCAGGTGCCCGGCCAATAGGTGCCAGTGGCGTAGTCGACGCTCACTTCCACGTCACTCGCTCGATTGAGCGCCAGCCGCAGACTGATCGTGCCTGCGTCCTCGCGAAATTTCGGGTAGTCGGGCAGGGTGATGACGGGCAGCGCGTCGTCGTCGATGATGTCGCCGATGGCTTGGGCGTCGACCAGATCGGCATTCGTGACATCGCTCAGCCGGACCAGGAACTGCTCGGTGTCCTCGGTGAATTCGTCGTCGGCGAGGGTCACGGAGATCGTGTTGCTGATGGATCCGGATGGAATGGTCACGGTGCCTGAGGCAGCGAGATAGTCGTCGGGCTGCGTAGCCGAGTCGTCAAACGTGGCGTACTCCACGGTGACTTCGACATCATTGCTCGTGACGTCCAGGAGCGCGACCTCGAATTCGATGGTGCCGTCGCCTTCGGAGGCCTGGGCGCCGCTGATGCTGAGGCGCGCTCTCTCGTTGTCGAGGATGTATGCCGTGGCCGTGCTGGCGTCGGCAGCTACGACCGCGTTTGTCGGATCGCTGAGAGTGATGTGGAAGGTCTCGGTGTCCTCGGCGATGGAGTCGTCGACGACGTACACGGAGATCTCGCCAAGCTCGATGCCGGCAGGGATGGTGAGCGTGCCTGACGCTCCGTCTGCTGTGGTTGCGTAGTCGGTGCCGGCAGTCGCAGTGCCGTCGGTGGTTTGGTAAGCGACAGTGACGGGCTGACTACTTCTTCGACTGAGTGCGACTGTGAACACGGCGGGGCTGTCAGTCTCGAGCACCTCGGTGTCGGTGATCAAGATCCGTGGCTCGCTGTCGTTGTCGCGTATGACGCCGACCGCGGTGCTGTCGTCAAGTGTTGCGAACGTCGGCTCGCCGAGCTGAACCAGGAGCGTCTCGTCTGCTTCGTCGATGTCGTCATCAACGGTCGCGATGTCGACATATGCGGTGTCGTTTCCTGCGGTGAACGTCAGTGTTCCCGAGCCGGCCGTATAGTCGTCGTCCGGCGTGGCTGGATTATCGCCGACGCCGCGTGGCTCAGTCGCCCAAGGAACCGAGACGGTGCGGCCGCTAGCCGAGTTCATCGTGATGGCGAATCGCAGCGTTTCGCCTTCGGGTTCGCCGGCGTCGGCGATGGTGATCTGCGGCAGCGGGTCATTGTCGGTGATGGTGCCGACGGCGGTGCCGTCCTCGATTCGAGCGCCGTTTGGGTCGCTGAGGCGCAGCCAGAATGTCTCGGAGTGCTCGTCGAGGGTGTCGTCGCGCAGCGGCACCGAGACGGTTGCTGTGGTGCTGCGGGCTGGAACGGTGAGCGTGCCGCTGACTTCGGTGAAGTCCTGTGCGGGGATCGCTGCGGTGCCGCCGGCGGTTGGGTCGGTGACTGCTGCGTATTGGACGGTTATCGCCTGTGCGGACGCCTTGTCGAGGCTCACGACGAAGCTTGCCGAAGATCCTTCCGCTGCAGCGGCGTCCGCGACGGACATCGCCGAGAGCGCGTCGTCGTCGAGGATCGTCGCAGTCGCAGTGTCGGTGCCGATGGTGGCGGTGGTGCTGGTGTTGGTGAGCTTGAGCCGGAATGTCTCGGTCTGTTCGATGACGCTGTCGTTCACCAGCGCGATCGACACTGTCTTCTCGTTGTCGCCCGCTGTGAATGTGAGCGTGTCGGAGTCGGCGACAAAGTCATCGCCGGCAGTTGCAGTAGCGGCCTCGGTTTCGTAGTCGACGGTGATCTCGTCGGTTGCGGCGCGGCTGAGCCGGACGACGAATTCGATTGTTGCGCCGTCGCCTTCGCGTACCGGGGCGGGGTTGTCGACGAGGATCTGCGGTGTGCCGTCGTCGTCGAGGATTCGGGCGACGCCGATTGTGTCTGCGAGCGTCGCGTTGTCGGGTGCGGACAGCACCAGTTGGAAGTTCTCGACTTCCTCGGCGGTGCTGTCGTCGACGAGTGCCACCGCGACCCTGACGCTTGAGTCGCCTGCTGGGATTGTCGCCGTCTCGCCGGCCGCTTGGACCGCGGTGTAGTCATTGCCGGCTGTGGCGGTGCCGTCGGCGGTGTTGTAGGTGACGGTTACGGCGCGGCCGCTCTGTTCGCTGAGTGTCAGCGTGAAGATGGCCTCGGTGTCGTCGCCTTCGGTCACTTCGGGGTCGTCGATAGACAGCGACGGCGCGGGGTCGTCGTCGATGATCACGCCTGCGGCTTCGGGGTCTTCGAGCACCGCGCCGGCAGGGTTCGACAGCCGCAGATACAGGCGCTCGGCGGCTTCGTCCAGATTGTCTTCGACCGTGGGGATCTGCACCGAGGCGAAGTTCTGCCCGGCGAGGATGCGCACCTGACCGGATTGTGTCTCGAATGCGTTGCTGTAGTCGTCGCCGACGGTGGCTGTGTCCTGGGCGGTGCGGTAGTCGATAGTGATGTCTCGGCTGCGGGGCGTTCCCTCGAAGCTGACCGTGAAGCTCAGAACGCCGCCCTCGGAGACGAACGCGTCCGCGACGCCGACTCGGCGCTCGGTGACATCGCGGATGGTGCCCTCGCCAATCCGGTCGCCGAGCCGCAGCCCGTCGACGCTGCCGAGCACCAGATCGAGCCAGAATCGCTCGTCGCCCTCGATCGCTGTATCGCTCGAAGCCGTGACCGACACGACCTTGCGGGTCTCGCCCGCGTCGAAGCTGACAGTTCCTGATCGTGCGCCGTAGTCACCGGGAGCCGTCGCGCCTCCACTACCGGTGCCGTCGCGGGTGGTGAATCCAACAGAGGTCGGGCGGCCGCTCTTGGTTTCGAGTTCCACTACGAATTGCAGGTCGTCGCCCTCGTCGGCTGCGGCGTTCGAGACGCTCACCCCAGGTGGCTCGTCGTCGTCAACGATGCGCCCGATCGCCGTGTCGCCGTCAGGGTCTGGTTCTGCGCCGGCGAGGTTGCTGAGCACCAACGCGACAGTCTCGTCGTACTCGTCGAGCTCGTCCTCGATAGTTCGTACCGGGATGGTCACGGACAGCTCCCCGGGGGTGATCGCGGCGGTGCTTTGCCGCGGCTCGTAGTCGGCATCAGCATTCGCGGGGCGCACCGAACCGTCCGCAGTCACGTAGTCGAACGTCACTCTTTCTGTGGTGGGACCGTCGAGCCGCACCACGAAGCTGAGATGGCCGCCTTCGACCGTCTCAGTACCGGCGAGGGTCGGCAGCACCAAGCTTGCTACGTCGTCGTCGAGGATTCTGGGTTCGGCGGAGACAAGGGGCAGGTTTCGATGATCCCCATAGCCGTAGTGCCTTGACGCCAGGACAAAGCTCTCAGTTCCCTCGGCGATCTCGTCGTCGAGCAGTTCGACGTGAATGTCTACTTCTGTCTCGAACGCGGCCAGCGACACATGGTGATCCGAATTGTAGAGAAACGCTATGTAATCCTCGTCCGCGGTGGCCGTCCCACTCGGCGTGACGAGGTAGATGCGATATGGGTGGCAGAGCGGCCGTTCGAGGACGAACGACGCGGTGATGCGGCCAGAATCCTCGCGTGCTTCAATCGAATCAGTGCCGTCAGCGGCGGTGATGCTTGTGCCGGGCATCGGTTCGTTGCTGCTGAAGCTCGAGTCCACGCAGTCAACGTCCGCGTTGATCGTGCCGACTGCACTGGAATCGGCGAGCGAGACGCCCGCTGTCGGGTTGCTCAACTCGACGAAGAAGGTCTCTGGAGGCTCGGTTTCGGTGTCGTCGAGGATCGGCACGTCGATGAACTGCTCTTCGTCGCCCACGGCGAACAGCAGCGGGCCATTCCGCGGTTGGTAGTCGGCGCCCTCAGTCGCCGCGCCCCGGCCCTGCGGTCTCTCCGTCGTTCGGTAGTCGACCGAAATCGGCTGCGTCGCGGCCGAGCTGAGCAGCACCCTGAATTGCATGCTGGCGTCCTCGTCCGCGCTGGCATCGAAGACTCGCAGGTTCGGACCCGTCCCCGCGAGGATCGTGCCGATGCCGACTCCGTCGTCGACTGTCGCGTGGACAGCGTTGACGAGTCGGACGCGAAAGGTCTCGTCGGGCTCGTCTGGGGCGTTGGCGGCGGTCTGCACGGTGAACGTTGCAGTTGTCGAGCCTTCGGGAATCGTCACGGTGCTCGGCATCGAGGGGGTGACGCTTGCATAGTCCGCTCCGCCGCCTTGCGCGGTGACGTCCACGGTGTAGTAGCCGACGTGGACATCTCGTCCGCTCTCGGCGTCGAGCGACACGGTGAAGGTCATCGCATCGCCGGCTTGCGCGGAGGCATCAGAAATGCGCAAGCTCGGCTCGGGATCGTCGTCGAGGATCGTGTAGACACCTCTGACCCAATCGTCATTGCCCTTCGGGTAATGGGAGGGCATTCCAACGCCCCATCGGTATTCGACGAAGAACCGCTCGTCGTACTCGTCGAGTGCATCCCTGTTGGCGTGATAGCTGTAGATGAGTATCCGGTCGGCCTCAGATTCCGCTGCTTGCACACGCAGCGTTGCCAAGGGAAGGTCTACGGCAATGCCACGGTTCAGGTCGCTTCGGTTGAGGTCAAAGGGGAAGCGCCGGTCATAGGGCAGGACCATGTGTTCATCGGGGTCGTCACTGTGATAGACGACTCGGAAATTCAACGTGGACTGATCGCACAGCGGCCTGCTGAAGCTCAGCCAGAGATGGTGCGGCGGGCTAGTACCGATGGGGTCGGGACCTCGAGTGCCCTCCCAGATTTCTTCACCGTGGACTGTGATTGTCGGCACTTGAGGGTCGGTGCGTCCGATGCAATTCGCTCTGATGGTGCCGATGCCGACTGCGCGATCCAGGATTGCGTGCTCGGGCGTGTACAGGTCCACGCGGAGCCTCTCTTCGGGCTCCCAGACATCGTCCGCCAGCACACGAACCGTGATCGTTTCCTGCATCAGTCCTGCCGCAATTTCGATATCACCGCTCGTGGCGTCATAGTCGCACCGGCCTGTGAGCAGCGTCGGATCGGGGCAGTCGACTGTCAGCGCGCTCTGGTCGCCGGTCTCGTACTTGACGGTCACGTTCTCGCTGGTGGATGTGGGCACGCCGTTCTCGTCGACCAGCGACACCGTGAACGTCAACGTGTCGCCCTCCTGGGCGGAAGCGTCGTCGATGCGGATCCTGGGCGGGGGCCTGTCGCGGATCGTGCCGGTGCCCTCGGTGTCTCCCAGCGATGCGACAGGGCTGTTGGGATCGACGAACAGCAGAAGCGATAGTGTCTCGTCGCTCTCGTCGGTCGTGTCGGTGTAGGTGGTGACCGGCACGCTGTGATGGCTGTCGCCGCCTGGTGTGAACGTGACCGACGACGGTGGCGTTTCAGATATTGGCTCGTAATCGGCATCGGGAGTCCCGACCGCCCCGGCGGTGGCGCTGCGGTCAGCTGTCCAGTACTCGACCGTCACGTCGCGGGCGAGGTCGCTCGTGGGGAACGCAACCTGATCGAGCATGCCGTCGCCGTCGTTGTCGACGTCGAGCTGCTTTCGCAAGGAGATGAGGAATTCCAGATCGTCGCCTTCGGCAGCAGTGGGGTTGCTGATCCGCACGATCGCCGGCGGGACGTCGTTGATCACCCCGAAGCCGGTGTCGTCGTCGGTATCGGCGTTGGTCGCATCGCTCAGCACGAGTGCGACGGACTCGGGGTTCTCTGAGATCTTGTCGGGCAGCGTCTCGATCCGCGGAATGGTCAGCCGTTTCACCGAGACGGCGCCGGGGCCGCAGCGGCCGCGGTCGGTGCCTGTTGCCTCCGGCAGGCTTGCCGGCACGAACGTCAGTGTCCCGCTCACGTCATCGACGTAGTCCAGGCCCTGTTTGGCTGAACGGCTCTCGGAGCGGTACTTGACGGTCACTGTCTCGCCGACTCGCGAGTTGCACAATGTCACCGCGAAGACAATGTCGTCTCCTTCGTCGACGAATGTGTCCTCGGCGATGAGAGACGCCGAGTCCACATCGGTGATGGTGCCGGTGCCTTCCGCGTCGCCGAGCGCCCCGTACCGGATGTCGGGATCGACACTCAGCACCAGCGCGACGTCCTCGCCGCCGTCGGCGACCGCGTCGCGCAGCGTCGTCACCGCCACAGTCCGGGCCGAGAGCCCGCCGCTGGTGAACGTGATCGGCGAATGTGCGGGATCCGCCGAATCCACGGCGTCATAGTCCGCGCCGGCCACCGCGCCCCGGTCCTCGGTGGCGTAGTCCACCACGATGTCGCCGGCGAGGTCGCTCATGGGGAACGGAACCTCGTCGGGCCTGCCGTCGCCGTCGTTGTCGACGTCGAGCTGCTGATGCAACGAGATGACGAATTCCAGAGCGTCGCCTTCGGCAGCAGTGGGGTTGCTGATCCGCACGATCGCCGGCGCGACATCGGTGATGGTGCCGGTGCCTTCCGCGTCGCCGATCTTGACGTTGGCCGGTCTCCGATTGCTGAGCACAAGTGAGACGGTCTCGCCGTCATCGGCGATCGTGTCACGCAACGTCAGCACTTCCACAGTGTCGGTCAGCGCGACGTCGCTCAGTGTGAGCGTGCCCGTGAGCGGATCAGGCGGCAAGGTGTCCTCATAGTCGATGCCGGCTTGTGCTGTGCCGCCGTCGACTTCGTAGTCGACGTTGACGGTTTGGCCGATTCGAGGGTCGGTCAGCGTCACGGTGAAGGTGAGCGTCTCGCCCTCGTCCGCGTCGACATCGTTCACGCTGAGCGTCGCCGGGGCGACGTTGATGATGGTGCCTGTTGCCTCGAGTGTCGGCGGGTCGGCAGCTGCAGGGTCGCCGTCGAACATGTCGGGGTACGGCAGCGGATTTTCGAACACGAGCACGAATGTCTCGTCGAGTTCGGATCCGTCGCTGTCGTCGCACACATCCACGACCACTTGGCGCTCGGCCATCGTCGGGGTGAAGGTGAGCGAGCCGGCGGACCGAGACACATAGTCGGTGCCCGGGTCGCCGCAGGCGCTGCCGCCGGTTGCTGTGCGGGGCTGGGTGGCGAAATCCACGGTCACGTCCTCGGTGAGCCGCGCCGATCCGCCATTGACCTTCAAGCCGACATCGAAAGTCATCGTGCCATCAGTTTCTCGAGCGCTCTGCTCGGCGACGACCACGACAGCGATGTCGTCGTTGAGAATGTGCCCGGAACCGCCGTAGGTATCATTGATGCCGGAGCCGCTGCGCACAGCGGCCTCGTTCCCAATGGGAACGGTCACTTCGAGCCAGAACTGTTCCCGATGCTCGACGAGGGGATCCACACAGGTCGGCACCGTGATGGTCTTGGTTGTCTCGCCGGTCGGCGATGACGGCTGCCTGAAGGTCACGGTGCCTGATGCGGTGAACGTTCCCGAGCCGGGCGGGTCCTCCCAGCGGGGGTAGTCGGGGCCGTCGACAGCGTCAGGCAGACCGCACTCGTCGCCGAGCGTCGCCGGCGTCCCCCGTCTGCTGTCCTTCAGCTCGTAGTCGACGTCGACATCGGTGTCAGGCAGCGCTCCGTTGCCGCGCGCCACGAGGCGCAGGGTGAACTCGAGGTCGACGCCTTCTGCTGCGTAGGCGTCCTCGTCCGTGCCGATGCCGGAGTCAGCCTTGACACCCTCGATGATCACTTGGGCTTCGTCGTCGATGATTGTCCCGTCGCATGAGTCGCCATGCACGGTGACATAGGGCGGCCACGGGGCGGGCGCGGCAAGGAGAAGCGTGACCGTCTCGTCGCCCTCGGGCACGGGACTTCTCTTGTCGTCGATGGTGGTGACCTCGACAGCCAGCTCGGTCGTGCCGGGAGCGAAGATCAAGTTCGCTCCGAGTGTCGGCACCGCGGCGAAGTCGGTGCCCGGTGTCGCTGCGGTCCCCGTCGAGCCGCCCACAGCGGCGACGTCGACTTCGATCTGATCGGCTGCGGGCGCGTCTTGACTATTGCCTTGGTCGCGCAGCCGCACGGTGAAGCTCAGCACCCCGCCTGTGCCGTCCACGCCTCCCTCGGTAACCGTGGACGGCATGCCGCAGGCGACGAGGAGGTACGGCTGGGGAGTGGACTCGGTGATCTTGCCTTCCGCTGTTTCCCGTAAGGGATCGATCGAGCCCAAGCTCACACCGGTGATCTGCAGCGCCAGGTACTCGTCGCCGCCCTCATACTGGCGGTCGTCGATCGTCGGCACGACGACCCGCACCGTGCTGGTGCCGCGGAGAATGAGCACGTTGCCGGTGCTAAGTGGCACGGGGTCGTAGTCGTCGACCGGGGTCGCCTGTCGGCGCCCTGCCGTAGGGGCTACGACCGCGTAGCTGACGGTGATGTCCGAGGGGGCCACGCTGTCTGAGGCCGCGGTGAACACCAGATCCTCGCCTTCCACGACATCTGGTGTGGGAGCGAAACCGACGCCCGGTGGGACGGGGCTGCGGAGCACGATTTCTGAAGCCTGCCCGTGGAAGGTGACGATCGGGAACAGGCCCCGCAGCGGCGCCACCGCCCCGTCGGTCTCACAGGTGAACTGGACCCCCAGCACACCGACGCCTCCCGTGGTTCGTCCCGGCTCGAACTCGAGCCATTCTTCGGTCACGTACTGCTGCGGATCCCCGACTCGGTCGGGTTCTGCTGCTGGATGCGGCTCGTCCACGCACAGGTATCCCAGACCGGGACGGGTCCGCAGCATGTCCTGGACGATTGCCTCCCGGTCGCCGCTGCCCGCGTCGCCTTCCGCGCAGCAGTACGCGGCCGCGGTGGCGGCTTCCTCCGCGGCGAGGTCTGCGCTCAGCGCGACTCGGCCCCCTCGACCCGCCCACAGCACGAACAGCGTCAGCAGCACCAGCACCGGCATGAGCAGCACCAGCTCCAAGGACACAGTCCCTGTCTCGCCGCGACGGCGCCTTGGCGGCCGCAAGCCTGAACCTGCAGTTGAAGGTTCAGGCTTGCGGGGCGCGTGCGCTCGTCTTGCGGAGTCGTACCGGGAGCGGGGACGCAGACTCACATCGCACTCGCTCAGCCCGGGATCAGCGTGCGCGGCACCGACCGGGTTAGCTCTCTCGACGGATCGCTTGGGCCGAGCCGGGAGCGGCCCCGTTCGTCGAGAACTGCGAGGGATTCTCCGCATCCGATTGCGGGATTCGCCGTGTCGGGCAGGCTGAGCCGCCCGATCGACTCCGCGGCGACGCGGGTGCCTTCGGGCCACACTTGTGCGGCAGCCCAGCCCGCGTGCTGCCAGTCCGCGGCCAATGCCACGTGCACCGCGTCCTCGACCATGGTGCCAGGCGAGGCTCGGCACGGGGGCTTGTTGGTTACCGGCGAGATCGTCAGCGAGTCGCTGTAGAAGCCCTGCAGCGAGCCTGCGTTCACGCCCAGGTAGCCGAGGTCGCGCAGCACCGATTCGCGCACGAGCTCGCATGCCGCCTTCCAGTCGCCTCTACGCTCGTCGCGACGGTCGACGAGCTGGTCGTGTCGGTCTTGCTCCAGGTCTCGTTCGGTCTCAAGCTGCGGCACCGTCAGTGGGTCGCGCGGTGTCCAATTGACGATGCGGGCCTGATAGCCGCCGATCTGGACCTGGGCAGTCTCGATGGAGGTGTCGAATGGAGTGGGCTGACCGTCGTTGTCGCATTCGGGAGGAAACGCGTAGAGCGGGCCCTGCGGCGCGCCAACGACGGCGTTGGCGCCCTGGCCGTCGCGCCAGGCGACGGCCAGCATCGCCAGGTCCTCGGCGGCGTCCTGCACGCTGGACTCGGCGGCCACGCGCTGGGGGCCGGCCATGGCCACCAGCGCTGCGAACGCGGACACCGGCACCATCAGCACCACCCACAGGCTGACGGCGCCTCCGCGCTCGTCGCGGCGAGATCTCCGGCCGTGGGGTCCCATCGGGGCCTTGGTGCCTTGGGGCTCCGCCTAGAGGTTCTCCGGCAGCGACCAGTCGGCGTCCTCGACGTTGTCGAGGGTCACTGCGAGGGGCTCCACGATGATGTGTCCGGTCTGGAGGGTGCCTTGGAGCAGGAAATCGCCGCATGCCTGCCCGGCCAGCCGGGCCTGCTCGGCATGTCGGGGGACCATCGCGGCGACGACCAGCCGCTCGCGGATGAAAGCTGCCATCGTCGGGCTCATGTGGAACCCGACCGCGTACATGTCGCCGTAGAGCAGCTGGTCGGCCATGACCGCAGCCAGGGACTCGACGCCGGCGTCGGTGAAGAACACGATGTCGGCGTCGCTGTTGTCGAGCACCCACGCCTCGATCCGGTCGTACACCGACACCGGGTCGTAGCCGAAGGACTCGACGTCCTCGGGGCTGTTGGCCCAGATCACGCCGGAGTGGATCTCGCTCAGTCCGGCGACGAAGCCTCGCATCAGGTCATAGGAGCCCTGATCCGCGGCGTCGCCGGTGAGCACGCCCGCGACGCGCACCAGGATGCCGCCGTCCTCGGCCCATTGGCCCACCAGCGACCCCGCGGCCCGGCCGGCCTCGACGTCGTCGGGACCGTGAAACGCGAACCGCTTGGAGTCAGGACTGTCTCCGCCGACCGCGAACACCGGGACGCCAGCGTCCGCTGCGGCGTCGATGGCGTCGTCGAGCAGCCCGGGGTTGGCGGCGTCCACCGCGAGGCAGTCGATGTCGCCGGTGGACAGCAGCGCTTCGATGGCGGCAGACTGCGATTCGGCGTCGGCAGCGTGGGGCCCGATGACCCTGGCATTGATCTGCACACCGTGTTCCTCGGCTGCGGCCGCGGCCGCCTGCTGCCAGCCGTGCTCGAACGAGTCCGCGAAGCCACCCTCTCCAGTTGCTCGCAGCGAGATCACGAAGTTGAGCCGCTCGTCGGCCTCGAGCTTTGCAGCGATCCGTTCGGACAGCTCGAAGTTTCCCCAGGCCAACTCGGCGATGTGCGGCGGCCCTTGCGGCTCCGCGGGCTCGGGCTCGGCTGGCTCGGCGGGCTCTGTTGCCGTCGGCGCCTCGTCCGCCACGGCCGGCGCGTCGGGTTCGGCTGGCGCGGTGGTGGTCGCGGCTGTCCCGGCGTCGTTCTCGCCTGCGGATCCGTCGCCTGTGCAGGCGGCTGCCAGCGCGGCCACACCCAATACGTAAGCGAATGCCCTGAAATGCCCTTTAGTCACAGTAATTTTGCTCCAATGTAATTTGATTACGACTGAGTCTGAGTGATTTGCTGATCGGCGTGGGCGGTAGCATCGGGTGGTGCGCCGAAGCCGAGGCGCGGCCCGGAGCAGCCGCGGCGACAGCGGCGAATCGCTGGCGTTGCTGGTTGTATGGCCCGCGCTGCTCACCGCGATCCTGCTGATGCTGGTCCACGCGTTCATCGTGGCCAATGCACGCGCCGAGGCCGAGGTCGCGGCATCGGAGGGGCTGCGCTCGGCGTGGCGCGCCATCGCTGATGCCGACTTCTCGCGGGACCCCACTAACCCAGCGTTCCTCTACGTCGGCGCTGACCCTCACCCCGAGGTTCAGACCATGGTCGACGCGGCAGAGGCAGCAGTGGCGCAGGCTGCGGCGACCAAGGAGGGCTGGCGCTGGTGGACTCCCGGGGCGGCCGAGGTGCGCAGCGACTGGTGCCACCCTTACCCGGTTACTCCGCCGGTCGGGCCTCCCGGCAGCTTCCGGCCGTTCGAGGGCGACACCGGATGGCTGAGAGTGGTGGTCGCCGGTGAGGTGTACGGGCCGCTGGCTGCGCTGTGGCCGAATCGCTGGGACACCGTGTACTCCGTTGCGCAGGGCCCAGCGGTGCTGGCGGCACCCGCCGCGAGCGACCCGGGCCTCATCGTCCCTGCTGAGCTGCCGGCGTGCTGAGCGCCCCGCAGCGTCCAGAGGGCGCCGAGCTGATCTCAGATTCATGCACGGGGCTGCACCTCGCAGCGCGCTCTTGCCTTGATCTCCCCCGCCGCAAATGCGATCTCAGTCTGCGGGGTTCGGGCTCATGCTCCAGTCAGGGACGCCGGATGAGAACGGAACGATCAGGCTGAAGTCATCGTAGTCCTCGAAGTACTCGAGGGGCCTGACGAAATCGACATCGCCCGATGACGTCGTCGAATGCAGCCTCGAGATCAAGTCGCAGCGTTGCTCATAGACGCTGTAGTCCAGGACCGTGAAGATCGCAGTGTTTCCGCGGTTCATTGAAGTCGTTCACTACGTCGACCGGAATCTGGCCCAGACGAAAGTCCGTAGCTTCCGCGCCGACCGCGGCGGCGGCGATCTCGGCGTCGATGAACCGCACACCGGGCTCGACGGGAGCCCCGGCCGCGTCGTCGGCGACTCGCTGCACCACCAGCACGGTGGACGCGGCCAGCCCGGCCACGGCGCCGACGATGAGCAGCCACTCCAAGGCGATGAGCCCCTGATCGCCGCGGCGGCTCGACGCCCCTCGCAGGCTCGGTTGGGTGCGGGTCGGCGTGGCGCTCACGGTCATGGGAGATTGGTGAGGCCGCCGCCGGTGAGCGACGTGAACGGCGGGTACACGAGGATCCCGGCCAGAGCAAGGGCGATGCCGGTGGCGGGAAGCACGATGATCTGGGCCCGGCGGGAAGCTTTCTCGCGTTCTCGGGAGGTGGTCTCGCGCCACAGAGTGTCCGCCGCGACCAGCACTGCTTCTGAGATGCGGGTGCCGCGCTCGGCTGCCAGCCCCAATGAGGAGGTCACGGGCGCGAGGGAGTGGATGCCGTACCGCTCCACGATGTCGACGAGTCCCTCCCAGGCGGCTCGGCGCTCCTGCTGCGCGGCGACCAGGAACCGGTGCAGCAGACGCCAGCTGTCACGCCGCCCGGACTGCGCGGCGGCGAGCATCGCTACCGTGGGCTCCACGCCGGCGGACACCTGCTGGGCCACCAGCGCGATCCACACCCGGATGACCTGGTCGATCTCGGCTCGGGCCTTCTTGGCGGTGTCGCGCACCCCCAACATGGGAAGCAGCCAGCCGCCGGCGCCCAGCGCAACCGTCTGCAGGACCGTCCCAATCGGGCCGCTGCCTCTCAGATAGCTGATCAGCAGACCACCTGCCAGGCCGCCGACGAGGCCGCCGAAGCGCTGCACCGAGTAGGACTCGGGCGTGATGCCGGCCAGGCGCAGGTTCTGCTCCTCGCCCTCCTTGATCGTGGGAAGCAGATCGCGCAGCGTCTCCCCGGGACTCTGGGCGACGCGGCGGCGTTTCGGCGGACCCGCGATGCCGACGGCGACGAGCACCAGCCCGGCGAAAAACGACAGGCCCGCCCCTAGGACCAGCGGGCTCATATCGGATCCTTGGCCCGGCTGCGCCGGCGGGGCTCCACCAGGATGGAGTTCTCCTCGCGGACCACCGAGTGGTACACCAAGAACGCCGTCGACATCAGCAGCATGCCGGCGATGCCGACGAATACCAGCTGTCCGGTGCCTTGCTCGTAGGGCTCGAAGTAGGCGGGGTTGTTGCGGTACATGAGCACCACCACTCCGCCTGCCAGTCCGAGCAGCGCGATGGTCTGGGTCCACAGCTGAACCACGGCTTCGGACTTGGAGCGGTGCAGGTCGACGACGTCGCTGATGCGGCCGCACAAATCCAGGAGCGGATCGGCCACTGCGCCGCCTGAGCTGGCCGCCATGCGCAGCCCTGCTGCCACCTCGGGTTCCCACACAGTGCCCGATGCGGCGAGCTCGTCGAGCGCTTCCTCGAGGCTTCGCATCTCCGCTGTGGCCGCGATGCGTGCGACGATGGGCGCGATCTCCTCCGGTGCGTGCTCGGTGCTTCCCCGGATCGAGTCGGCGAGACCCGAACCGGCTCTGGCCAGCTCCGCGATCTGGCGGCTCCACAGCGACCAGGCCAGCGCCTGGCGGGTCTGGCGGCGACGCCGGGCCGGAGCCGCCATGAACGGCGGCAGCAGTGCTCCCAGCCCGCCCAGCAGCAGCACCATCCCCAGCAGGCCTGTCCCAGCCCACCCCGCGAAGCCCAGACCCGACGCTGCAACGATCTGCACCATCATCAGCGAGCTCAAGCGCCGGCCGCCGGCCGGTTTCGACCCGCGGGGCGACCTTGAGTCCGAGTCGCCGCCCCGGCCGTTGATGCGGGGGCGGGCGCGGGCCAGCGCGCCGGATCCCGCCGCGAGGGCGATCCCTGCAGCGGCGAGCACGCCGAAGACGACCGCTGACGCCATCTCAGTCGCCCTCGGGCCACTCGGAGAGGTCCAAGCCGCCCTCGACGACGCGCTCGACGACATCGGGGTTGCGGGGCTTGCCGATCAGCTCCAGCGGCCCGCCTCGTCTGCGGCGGCCGAAGATCTCGTGCATCTCGCAACGGTCCTCGTCGGATCCGACGATCTCTGCGATCGAGTTCACTCCCCTGAACCCTGTGCGGGGATCGCCGCGCAGGTGCGTAACAAGGTGGATGACCTCGGCGGTCTCCTGGATCAGCGCCGACTGGGACGCGGCCGTGTTGGAGGACAGGCAGTAGCGCACGAGCCGGCTCAGGGCCTGCCGCGGCGATGAGGCGTGGATCGTCGCCATCGAGCCGTCCGAGCCGGTGCCGCACGCCGACAGGAATGTCGCCGCCTCGGCGCCGCGCAGCTCCCCCACGATCACCCGGTCGGCGCCCGAGCGCAGGGACCGTTTGGACAGCTCCTCCATGGTGATCTCCCCGGAGCCGTCGCTGTTGGCCTCCCGGGTCTCCACCGCGAAGGTCAAGGGATGGGTCTGGTCCAAGAACAGCTCGAAGGTCTGCTCGAGGGTGCACACGATCTCGCTGGGCCCGATCTCGGCCAGCAGGGCGCGCAGCAATGTGGTCTTGCCGGCGCCGAGCGCGCCGCACACCAAGATGTTGGACGGAGCGGGCGGTCTCACTGCGGCCCGCAGGAAGTCCGCAGCCTGCTCCGACAGCGATTCGCGCTCCACGAGATCCACGAGACGGATGCTGCGGTGGCGGTGGCAGCGGATCGTCAGGAACGGTGTGCCGCACACCGCCATCGCAGCGAAGATCCGCTCCCCCGTCTTGAGTCTCAGGTCCAGAAGCGGCGCCGACTGGTCGAAGCGGCGCCCGGTCTGGCCGTGTGTGGTGGCCAGGTGCGCGATGTAGCGGACCATGTCGTCCTCGTCGGCGAACACCGGCTCGCGGACGTGCTCCTGGCGTCCGCCGGTGCAGCCCAGCACTGCGTAGTCGGGGCCGAACACGTAGATGTTCTCGACGTCGGCGCGGCGCAGGAACCGCTCCATGGGTCCTGCTCCCAGCAGTGCCGCCATCTGGGCCCACAGCCAGTCGAGATCCTCATCGGTCAGCATCCGGCCGGTGTCGTTCAGCGCAGTTGCCTCCTGGCCCCGGATCGCTGAGGCGGCTAGGTCATGGCTCGCGTCTGAGACGCTCTCGCCGTCGGTCGCGGTGCTGAGCCGCTGTTCTTGCACCTGCGGCCGCACCGCCTCCCAGATCTCTTCGCGCAGCGACATCTCACACCCGCTCTTCGCTGCGTGCCGCGTGGTCGAGCCGTGCCGCGTGCGGCGGTCTGTCATGGGTTCCGTTGACGGCCGGCTGGGGCTCGGGATGCTCAGCGAGGCGCAGATCGGTCGCAGTGCCAGCGTCGTCGTGGTCGGCGTCGGACGCGCCGACCAGGTTCAGCAAGGCCAGCAGCCGGGCCGCGATGTCGTCGAGGTGATTGGTGAACGAGCGGTCGCGGCGGCCGCCCTGCAGTCGCAGGATCCTGTCGTCGTCTATGACCGGGAGCCGCCCGGCGACGCGCATGCCCGACTCCAGGAAGATCTCGTCGTCGCCCAGCGGCGAGTCGCCCTCGACGATCAGTGCCTGCTGGCCGCTGCCGTGCCTTCGCAGCCCGGCGTCGCGGGACTGCGCCATCAGCGCTCTGGCGTCGTCGATCGTCGCCACCCGGGCGGCAACTGCCACCACCTGCGCAGCGCTCAGCAGCGGCGCCAGGTGCTCGGCAGCGGATCGAAGCGTGGACGACACGACCAGCCGGCGCTGCGCGCCGACCGCGACAAGATTCTCGACACGCTCCGCGAGCCACCGAGCCGCGTACTGCGCACCTGCGGGATGGTGAGGCCCGAACAGCGACCACAGCGACCCGTTGGCAACGTCGAGGCTGTAGCAGTGCTGTGCCAGCAGACGCAACGTGAGCGGCTCGCGGGCCACGATCAACGACGGCAGGCCCCGGTCCGCGGGCGAGTAGGCCGCGGAATCGGCGCCGCCGAAGCGCTGCGCAAGCCGGGAACCGGATGCGTCGGCGTCGACGAACAGCACCCGCTCACCCGAATTGCCGATGCGGCGGGCCACCGCCATTGCCACCGCGCCGGTGTCGAAACGCGCGCCCTCAGCGCTCAGCACCGCTAGCACGATGCCGACCCCAGAGCGAGCACAGCCAATCCGACCATCGGCCTACGCGGGCCCAGTCGCCTCGCCGAGCTGACGGCGCCACTCTTCGTCCCACACGGCGTCGAGACGCTCGGACATGTCCTCCACATCGGTGCCCGGCGGCACGGGCAGCACCATCGGAGCGGCGCCCAGAACCTCCGGCAGCGACCGCCAGTACTGCCAGTCCTCAGGCCCGACGAACATCTGCATCTGCCCGCCGGAGAAGTTCTCGAGCTCCAGCGTGCCGATCACTCTGCGGGGCCGGCCTTCGTTGTTGCCCAGCGGCGCCGCACCTGGATCGACCAGCAGCACAAGACTGCCCGCGGCGACACCAGAGGGCACCAGGCTGGCATCGAGCGACACGATCACTTCCAGCTCGCCGGGGCCCGCTGTGGGCGCTGCCGCCGCCGCAACCACCGCGACTTCCGCCGCCGCTTGGGACCACTGCGACTGCCACACTGCGTCCAGGCTCTCGCTGGTGGCGGCGATGTCGGCACGGGGGCCGAGGTCCTTGACCATCAGCGTGCCGCCCACCTCGTCGAGCAGCGCCGTCCAGTCCGCCCACTCCTGAGCGGGCAGGATCAGCCGCATCTGCGACCCGTCGAAGCTGGTCAGCGTGAAGTCCCGTATGACATTGCGCGGCCGCCCCGGATTGCCCGGCGCCGGAGCGATCCCGGGATCCACCAGCAGCACCAGTTCGCCTTCGAACACCGTCTCGGTGACCAGGCTCACGTCCAGCGGCACCTCGACCACCAGCTCGTCGCCCTCGGGCACGGTGTCGACCTGAGCGACCATGTCGTACCGGACCAGCCCGCCCAACGGCATGGGCTGCAGCGCCACCGTGCCCTCGAAGAACAACGGTGCTTCGACAGTCCAGGGGATGTGCGGCACCGACCCGGTGACCATCAACTCGGATGCGACATCTGCGGAGCTGACGGTCTCGCCGACCGCTATGTTGCGTGTCGCAACCAGCACCGGTACACGCGACTCAAACGCATCCGACGTCAGATAGAAACCCCCGACGCTGCCCACCAGCACGAACACGCCAGCGACGATAAACAGCAGTCGCTTGGTCGACTCCGGCATCTGCCGACGCGTCCGCTTGGCTTTCGCCGGCGCCGCCTCGGGTGCCCGCTCGGACTGCATGCCGAGGCCGTCAGACTCGACCGCCTCGGTCCCATCGGCCGCTTCCTGCGACTTGCGACGGCGACCGAAACGGCCGGTCCTGCCCGGCGACGCTGGTTCGGCGATGTCGTCGTCATCTGCCATCAGTCATCCCTCTCTTCGGGGGAGGCCGGGCGGCGGCTCAGCGCACTTCGCATTGGACTTGGGCCTTGCTGGGGTCCGCCGGCTGTTCGTCGGCCGCAGCGGCGTGGCTGGCCGCAGCCGCATCGAATTCGATGCCGCCGCCGGTCGCCCGGTTGAAGTTGTTGAGCACCACTTCGACGTCGGCGTCGCCGTACAGCACCGCGAGCAGGCTGCACCTCTCGCTGAAACGGCGCTCCCAGCCCGTCCACGACTCGAAGTCGCCCGCAGCCGCGGCCTTGGCACCGGTCTCGACCTCGAAGGCAGAGTGAATTGCGGCGGTCACCCGCGGATCGGGACTCGCGACCCGATCCGCAGTGTCCTTCACCTCCGCCTGCACGAGAACGACAGCCAAAGCCGCCAGCGCAGCCACCGCCGCAGTGATCAGCAGCCACTCCAAAGTGGTCAGGCCGCTGTCGCCGCGCGTGCGACGAGCACGGCACGACCGATCTGCCTCGGGCATATTGGAGTTCTCGTCTCATTCTGGAACGAACGGTTAGGGACACTGCACTGGATCCGGGTTATGACAAGGTGATGGTGACGCTGGCGGTGGGGCCGAGCCCCGCGGTGTTCCGTGCCGCGACTGTGTAAGTCACCATCTGTCCTGAACCCATGGCCGTGATCGTCCACCCCGACGAAGCGTTGGTATCCCGAGAGCCACACGTTGCGGTGGAGCCCCCCGGAACCATGCATTCGATCACATAGCCCGTAATCGGACTCCCGCCAATTGACGTAGGTGCAGCCCATGTCAGCGTCGTGCCACTGTGCGCCAGGGTTTGTGGTTGACCAGGGCGTTGCGGGCGTTGCTGTGTCGCCGCTCGCAGTCACTTGGCAATTGGGATCCGTGGTCCAAACACTGCCAGCAAATACGCCATCGGTGTAGGTGGTTGTGATCCCGGCATCGGAGTAGAGGATCTTCAGCCGATCGCACTCCCTCTTGCCATCCTGATTGATTTCGTCGTGATCCGCACCCGTCTCAAGACCCGCAGCCCTCGCCTTGTCGGCGACCTGCACACCAGCGACCTTCGCGGCCGTTTGACGGGCGCTGTTGCCGGCGATCTGCTCGCTTGTGTCGCTGACCACGCGCTGGACCAGCACCACTGCGAGCGCGGCCAGCCCCGCCACCGCGGCGACGATGAGCAGCCACTCCAGCGTGGTGAGCCCCGAATCGCCGCGGTGGCCATGGGCCTTTTGCAGGTCCTGTCGCACCGGCACTGCGATTGGCTCGGCGGCGCCCTCAACGTGGCGCGGTACGCCGGATCCAGTCTGCGTGATCACGGGACGAGGCATCCATAGGTCGACGCAACGTTGTCCCAGACGGTTTCGGTGGCCACATTGCTATGGTCTGTGATTGCGTCCTTACCCGCTTGAGCCGCGGGAATCGCATTAACCCAAAACACCTCCAGGTCAGGGACGTCTCCGTAGGTGATCGCAATGAGCGTGCAGTCACTCTTGTACTCGGCGTTCAGAGATACGGCCGACGTGTCGTCGTTGGCAGCGTTGTCGCTTGTGGCGTCTTGCGCGCGGGCCTTATCGGTCACCTGCTGGGCTGCGACCTGCGCGGCGATCTTGCGGGCGCTCGAGCCGCTGATCTGTTCGGCGGTGTCTGACACGACGCGTTGAACGAGCACTACGGCCAACGCGGCCAGCCGGCCACCGCGGCGACGATCAGCAGCCATTCGAGGGTGGTCAGGCCGCTGTCGTCCCTGCGCACCGGCGACCGTCTGCTGATCGGTCGCGTGAGTGCTCGAAGAATACGGGCGGGGGACAATTTCATTGGATTGCTCCTTGTCGATTCGTAGTCGTGCTGTTGACTCGATCATTCGCCAGCGGTGCAGCAGGGCCGGGCCGGGTCGCTGACGCAGCTGGCTTCACGTCGTAAGCTCTGCGAGGCCCCGGCCGCCGGCCCCGCCACATCACCCGGGGGAGGACAAGGTGAGTGCTGGACTTGTGGTGGCAGCGGTCGCGGTTTGGGTTGTGCTCGGGCTCTACGTGTCGATTACCGATGTACGCCATGCGGTGATCCCGCGCCGAGCGGTGTGGCCTGCGGGCGGCGCGATCACGGTGCTGCTGGGCGCTTCGGCGCTCTCTGCGGGCGAGTTCGCCCGCTTCGGTTGGGCGGTGATCGGCGCGGCGTCGCTTGCTGTGGTGCTCGAGGTCGTCTATCGGCTGCGGCCGAACTGGATGGGTTTCGGCGATGTGCGGCTCATAATTGTCAACGGTCTGCTCGCAGGCTGGTGGGGTCTCGCCTGGTCGTGGTGGGCGCTGATGGCCGGTGCGCTGGCGCAGTGGCCCGCAGCCGCTGTCTCGCTGGCTCGCCGAGGCCGTGACGCCAAGGTGCGGTGGGCACCCGGGCTCGTGGCCGGCACTGCCGCGGTGGTGGGGTTTCGGCTGTGGACTGAGGGTCCGTTGCCGTAGCAGCAATTGCACGCCGACGACACGTTGCTGCCAAGGGCCAACCTCCCCGGTTGTCACAACTAGTGGCATTGTCCCAGTGACATCGGCCCGGGACGCGGGGGGGGGGGGGGGGGGGGGGTCAACGAAGGATTGAGCCGAATTGGTGCCCCAGCTCTGCTTCGCCCTACCGTTGACTTCGGCGTGCGGAGGCCGCGCCAACGATCCGCCCTCTGAGTTGCCACGTCCGGGTAGCACTCGCGCCGACTAACGACTAAAGAGATAGCGACAGCAACTGATGCCGGACGCGCGTCCGGTTCGAACATGAAATGCACATAAGTTGAGTTATGCATCGCTTGTCCCCGGCTCGGCCTCAGCAGCCCGCCTCTGCTGCGACGCATGAGACTAGCGCACAGAGGGAGACGTTCAATCAATCGAGGGGCATCACCGGTGCGATCGGCGCAGCGTGTTGAGGGTGGCCCTCAGCCGTGTCGGCGGATCTCTCGCTGGGCGGCATCCGATTGAGTCGCGGCGTTGAGATGGCCGGCCGGCGTGCCATAGAACCTTGCGACTGCGTTGTTGCCGGCGATCTCGTTTCGGGCGTAGTGCGCGGGCATCGCCGGGCTGCGCCACCGTCCGGCGTGCATCAAGGCGGGTAGCTCGATGCCTGCCCTCACCAAGTCTCGCGCCATGCCGACACGCGGGGAGTGCCCGCTGAATCCTTCGCCCAGTCCGGCTGCTTGAGCTGCCTGCTTGATTCGCCGGGAGATTTGATTGGGGCTCAAGGCGAACACGTCGTCGCTGCCGGAGCGGGCCTCTTTGATGATGCTGAGTGCTGCCATGGCCTCAGCGGACACGAACGCCACGGCACCTCGACCCTCGGGATCTGTCTTGGAGCGCCGAATCAGCAGACGTCCGGTGCCGTCAGGCTCTGTGTGTATGTCGCCCCATTTCAGCGCGGCCGCCTCGGACACGCGCAGCATGGCGTCGCGCATGACGCTGATGAGCGCGATGTCGAAGCTGCCTCTGGCTTTGGCTTTCCCGGGACTCTCGAGTCTCCCTCCCCGACCCGGCCGCGGCCTGCACGCTGCCGTTCTGATGATGCCGAGCGCCTCTGCGGTGAGTGCGACTGCCTGCTTTTGGGCTCGGCCCGACTTGCGGGCGGCGGCCTTGAGCGTCCGCTTGACCTCGTCGCTGCTGCAGGGGTCCTCGCACCCCGCACTCCTATGCGCGAAGGCAATCGCGGCGGCGGCCACTCGTAGGGTCGCAGGCTTGTGTCCGTGCAATTCGGTGCGTTCGGCCAGATAGGCCGCCACTTGCGCCGCCTGGGCCGGAAGACACTGGACACATTTCGCCGTCGCCCAACAGCGGAAGAGATTCCACTGGGTCATGTAGTTCTTGAATGTGTTGGCGGACACCTCGTGTCGCAGGATTCCATTGAGGTTGTCAAGCTCGGACGAGGCCAGCCGCAAGGGGAGGCGGGCACCGTCCGTCTGCTGGCCGCGGATCGCTACTCCTTGAAAGCCGGACGATTCGGAGGACGTTGACGCATTGTCAGCGCCCGACCGAAGTCCGTGAGAATCGCCGTTTGGCCGACGCTCGCAAGCCGGACCCAGCTGTCCCGCCGACGGATCATCGGTCTGCGTGAACGCTCCGCTCGAGAACATCTCAGCTCGAACTGCGACCGTCGCGGGTTACCGCCGGGCCAAGTTCGGCGATCCTGCGGGCGGTCCCTGACACTGTCGACGCACCTACGGGAGCAATGCAGAATCTCGGTCGTCCACAGGCCTGTGCACCAATTGTCGCTAGTCCATGTTGTGTATAACTCAACTTATGCACCGCTTATGGACCCGAATGGCCCGCTCCGTGGCGCCGTCCTGCTCATCAGCGAGAGCACTGATCTCGACGCGGCGCTTCAGGGACTCCTCGACAACGCCCGTGAATCGATCGAGGGCCGCTCTGCATTGATCTGGCTCGCGGACGACCCAGAGTCGCACTCCGCTTTCTTCACTGCCGGGATGACCGCAGAGGAGTCCGATGAATTCCTGAACGCAGCGCAGGACCAGCGGGAGTTCTTCGATCGGCTGACCCAGGCAGACGGACCTCTGCGCATCGACGACATCCAGAGTCACCTGAATGAGCACGGGCTGTCGGACGCAGTTTCGCCGATCCCGACAGGCCAGGCCATGACGTACCTCACATCGCCGATCCGGCACTTCGGCGAAAGGCTGGGCGCCATCTGCGTGGCCAAGAGCCCGAGCGAAGTATCAGCCGATGACGAGGAGACGCTGGCCGTGTTCGCATCGCTGGCGGCGCTGGCGATCTTCGCCGGCCGCCGACATCAAGTCGATCAGACGCAGCTTCCGCGTTCTCAGATGCTCCAGTTTCTTGGGATCATGGACGAGCAGGTCGATGCCATTCGGAGGCTGCTCGATGCCCTCAAAGGGATGGTGGAAGCGCAAGGAGGTCAATCCGGAGCGGCTCACCTTGTCGGCGCCCGGCGTTCGCCAGGAGGCGGCGAGCAAAACTGGGACCTGACGATGCGCCGTCGCTTCACGCTCGGCGACCTCTCGATCGACGACGCTGCGCGGTTGGTCCGCGTCTCGGGCAGCCCCGTCGAGCTCGCGCGTATCGAGTACAACTTGCTCGCCGAGCTCGCCGCCAATGCCGGAACCGTGCTGACCCACGAGCAGCTCCTCACCGCAGTGTGGGGATCCGACTCCGCAGCCGACCCCAGCCGGCTGCGCATCGTGATCAAGGATCTCCGCCGCAAGCTCGGCGACGATGCGCGCAATCCCCGATACATCGTCACCGTCCCCCGCGTCGGCTACCGGATGCCGCATCCTGACGACACCACCTCCGTGGCGAACAGCGACCCATAGAGTGACCGGACTCGACGACAGTCGGGTACTCGTATGAGCAGAAGCGCCTCGTAGCTGAACCGGCGCGGACGCCCGATACTCGGCGAGGCGTGAGTGTGGGAATCTCGGATCTCATCGACTATCTCAGCACTGCCGAAGGAATAGTCACCGTCTTCTTCGGCACGCTGTCGTCGCTCTCGATTCTCTGGAACCCGGGCCGGCTCCTGCTGAGTTACCTCAGTGTGCTGCCTCCGAAGAAGCGGTGGTCACGGCAGCCCGGCACCGACCGAGCGAAGAGCCGCGTGCTCACCGTGCCGTTGCGTGCTCAGACCAATTGGTCTGCTGAGAGCCTCGCTCAGCTGACCCGCCTGTGGGGCCGCGTTCCCCTGAGGCGGCGCCCTTCAGGACGGTGGTTCCTCGGTCTTGGCCGTCGCATACGGGCTCGGGCGTTGGTGACACAAACCGCGCCGAAAGGGAGTTTCGTCGTTGATCAGCTGCGGTACTCCCCTGGTGCCGACCTCACGGCATTCGGCGACGCCCCCTACGGCGGCAGCTTCAAGCTCGAGATCAAGGTTCACGCCAACGAGAATCGGCGGCACCTGAGGCGGTCGATGTTGGCGGCAAGAGGGCGTCACAAAGAGCGGCGCCTCGTCGCGATTGCGACAACTCCGGACATGGCCGACAAAGGCGCACCGGTACGGTGTCTCTTGGTGAATGCCCGGTACGGGATGACCCTCGATGCGGACGCACCGGGCCGTCTCACTCTGCATAGCGCCGACACGAAATTTGACGGCAACCCAACGGCGTTCTTGCGGCACCAAGGAAAGATCGCCGGCGACGCCATGTGGCTCATCCTGCCGTTGTCCGAGTGCAGACCGCCGACTCAGTTGTGGGGTCACGTGCCGGAGCGATTCGATGTGACCGCTGCAGCGCCCCTCGCGTACCTAACGGTGGCCGACGCCCATCCGACGCACGAGGGTGAACTTCAACGGCTGGTCAAGCTCGACCGCGTGCGGACAGCGGCTTGGTGGTTGCTGCTCGGCCCGGCGCTATTTTTCGTAGCTCGCTGGCTGCGGAACGACTTAGTCGCAGACCTCAGCGACCCGACCGCAACTTCGGTGCATCTGTTCGTGCCGATTTCTCGCTGGCTCCTCGTCGGGTACTTCGTCGCCTACGCGTACTTTGCGATCTTCGCGTTAGTTGACCTGCTCTGGCAGTCGACCGTCGGATGTGTCTGGCGGCGCCAGGAGCACCAATCGCCGTGGTTCTCGCCGCGGCGTGGATTGGGCGCCATCGTGGCTGCCTTCGTCCCGCTTCGCACTGATGCTGATCGGCTTCCGAGTTGGAATGGCGGCACGCGCAGCTGCATGCAAGTGCCCCATCTCCTGTCGCGTGACAAGCAGTCAGAATGAGTTCTCCCGCGAGGTGGCAGATAGGCGCATTCGCTCACGTTGTTGCAGGGCGTCAGTCATAGGGACTGCCCCGCGGCAACTGCGCAGTGGCGACCAGTGATTCTCGGGTTCCGCCCTTCCACACCGCCCCGACGGGCGCGCGGACTCGCAGAGCGAACGCGCCTGTGTAGCCGCCGTTCACCCTCTCGCCGTCATCGACCCAAGGCCGGTAGTCCCACTCGACAATCGTGAAAGCACCTCTTCGACGGTTCCGAGGTGCTTCCAGACCTCTGACTATGTCATCGTGGGACCTCACGGGACGTCTTGGAATCACGTTCCCACGGTTCGTTCGGTCCGCTCACGCATGTCTACTGCGTGAACGATCACGCCTACGACACCGCCTGAGATGTCGGCGGCCATGAGATCCTGCCCAGTGGCGGCCATGTAGCTGCCCGCTGGCGGCCGACGGTTCTGCCCAGCGGCGGCCAACAGAACTGCCCGCGTTGAAGTCCATTTCCCGTCGGGGTGCACCGCGGCGGGGTGCTCCTCCTACTCGAATAGCCGGTCACCACAACCGTGACCATCGAGCAGGAGGAGCAAGTGAAGTCTCGCGAGGAAATCATGAACATGTTGGAAGCGTTCGACCTGACTGGGTCGTTCCGGGATGCCGGCGAGCTGGCCGGTTGTTCGCATCACACCGTCGCCGCGTATGTGGCTGAGCGCGACGAGGGTCGGCTGGGGGGTGTGGGCCCGGTGCGGCGGAAACGGATCATCGATCCGTGGCTGCCGAAGATCGAGGAGTGGGTGGAGCGCTCCTGTGGCAAGATCCGCGCCGATCGTTGCCACGCCAAGCTGAAAGCGTTGGGGTTCGAGGGTTCGGATCGCACGGTGCGCCGAGCAGTGGCGGAGGCCAAGAAGAGCTTCCGGGCGGGTCGGCGGCGGGTGTATCGGCCGTGGATCCCCGAGCCGGGCATGTGGGCGCAGTGGGACTGGGGCGCGGGCCCGGTCATCGCCGGGCGGCGGACGAATCTGTTTTGCGCGTGGCTGGCGTGGTCGAGGTTCCGGGTGGTGATCGCGACCTGGGACCGCACCCTGCCCACGGTGATCGCCTGTGTGGATCGGGCGATGCGAGCCTTTGGCGGCGCTGCGACGTATTGGCTCACCGACAACGAGCGCACGGTCACGATCGACCACGTCGCCGGGATCGCCGTGCGCCATCCGGAGATCGTTGCGGTCGGCGGCCACTACGGCGTGACGGTCGCGACGTGTGTGCCGGCGGACCCTGAATCCAAAGGCGGCAGCGAGGCGACGGTGCGGGTCGCCAAGGCCGACTTGGTGCCAACCGACGCGAACCTGCGCGGCGACTACGCCAGTTGGGCCGAGCTGGTCGAGGCCTGCGAGGCGTTCACCGCTGAGGTGAACGAGCGGGTCCATCGGGTGACCCGGCGGGCGCCGGTGGAGATGCTCACCGAGGAACGGCACCGGCTGCACGCGCTGCCCGAACGCCCATACACGGCAGCGCTCGGGGAGACCCGGAAAGTCTCTTGGAGCTCCACGGTCAGCTTCGGCGGCGTGACCTACTCGGTCCCGCACACCCTCGCCGATGAGACGGTGTGGGTGCGCGTCGACGGTGACCAGGTCGTCGTCACCCACTGCGCACCGTCAGGCCCAATCGAGGTCGCCCGCCACCAGAGTTCGACACCCGGGCATCCGATGATCGACGACGCCCACTACCCGCCACGCCCGGCTGGGCCACTGGCGCGGCGTCCGAAGCCGACGAGCGCGGCCGAGACCGAGTTCCTCGCCATCGGAGACGGCGCCCGCACCTGGCTCGTTGAAGCAGCCGCCGCGGGCACGACCCGCATGAAGGTCAAGATGGCCCAAGCCGTCACCCTTGCCCGCCTCCACGGCCAGGTCCGCGTTGATTGGGCGCTCGGCCACTCCGCGATGTTCGGCCGCTTCGCAGACGGCGACCTGGCCTCGATCCTGGCTGCTGACCCGCCCGGACAACCCCGGCGCGCCGATGACGCGCACTCGCTGCAGCCCGGCACCGCCGCTTGGGGTCGCCTCGGAGGCGACCGATGAACCCAGCGCCGATCGACGAGGTCGTCGACTTGCTCCGCGCCCTGCGCCTGCCCCACATGCGCGCCGCAGCACCGGACCTGTTGGCCACCGCCAAGGCACAACGCTGGGAACCGGCCGAAGCAATGAGGGCACTGCTGGCCGAGGAGCTCGCCGGCCGCCAAGCATCCTCAATCCGGGCCCGGCGCAAAGCGGCCGGGTTCCCCACCGGCAAGACCTTCGACATCTGGGACGGAACCGTCAGCTCGATCCCGGCGCCGACCCAGCGGGCGCTACGCACCCTGGAGTGGATCCACCGCCACGAGAACCTCGTCGTGTGCGGACCATCAGGCACAGGCAAGACGCACTTCCTTGAAGCGCTCGGCCAGGCCGCCGTCGATGCCGGCCACAAGGTGTCCTGGTTCAGTCTCGAGCACCTCGGCGCGCTCGTGCGCCGCCACAGCGCCGACGACACCGCCGCCAAGGCCATCCGGCGGATCATGCGCTCCGACGTCATCGTGATCGACGACATCGGCCTGCTCCCAGTCACCACCGAGACCGCCGAGGCGCTCTACCGGGTCGTCGACGCCGCTTACGAGAAACGCTCCATCGCCCTGTCGAGCAACCTTCACCCCGCCGGGTTCGACGAACTCATGCCCAAGACCATCGCCAACGCCACCGTCGACCGGCTGCTCCACCACGCCCACGTCGTCATGACCGCCGGCGACAGCATCCGCCTCACCCAAGCCACCGCCGGCAAGGGGGTGACGCCACTGACCAACTGACCCACGGGCAGAACACCTGGCCACCACCGGGCAGTTCTGTTGGCCACCAACGGGCAGTCCTGCTGTCCGCCACTGGGCAGATCCCACTGGCCCTTGACACTGAGACAGGACGGATCGAATGCGCAACTTGCGATGCGCGTCGGTTTGTATTGATTCTGTGGGTTGATGACACATGTATTGAATATGTATCCCACATGACAATCGGAGCCGTAATTGTAGTCTGCCGTCGTGAAGCAGCTCAGCGCAGCCCGCCGGATTCCAAGCGCCGCGCCGCACCGAGCCCTCTGGTTCGCTGGGTCGACGGCATTGCTCGCGTTAGGGCTGGTGCTGCCGCTGGTGCCCGTGGCTGCGGCTGAGCCTGCGACTCCACAGCCGGACCCGGAAATCGCCGCTGAACGCGTTCCCGCAGTGGCGACCGGCGGTTGGTGGGACGGCACCGCCGTGATGGCGACCGCAGCGGCAGCGGTCACCGACCAGGGGGCGTGCGCGGCACTGGACGGCTGGACCTTGGGGCTGCTCGGCTCCGCGACGGTGGCCAAGGCCTGCGGAGGCGCGGAGGGATCTCTGACAGGTTCCCCAAGGGGCGCGGCCTGGCAAGAGGGGTATGACGCGGAAGGTGTGTTCACCGAGGTGATGCTGGTGGGAGCGCCAGAGCTGACCGTGAATGCCTACCGCTCGCTGGGCGAGCTCGACGTCGTTTTCGGCGGCGGCGCGTTCGCTGCCGATTTCGCCGACTGCGAGCACACCCTCAGCAGCGGCTGGTCGTCATGCCATGTCGTCGTGCGCGACGTGTCGCTGCCGCCGGGCGATTTCGTCGGCGTGGGCACCGTCGGCATCGACAAGCCGCAGCGCACCGGACACACCGCGCGCAACACGCCGACCACGTCCGCTGCGCAGCGCGCCGCGCTGGTGGCGCTCTACACCGCCACCGACGGGCCGAACTGGA
This sequence comes from Candidatus Poriferisodalis sp., assembly GCF_965237655.1. GTDB lineage: Bacteria > Actinomycetota > Acidimicrobiia > Acidimicrobiales > Poriferisodalaceae > Poriferisodalis. The sequence continues at coordinate 1,129,159 of NZ_CBDEGB010000001.1, read as the reverse complement.
CCCGCAACACCAACTGGAACACCACCGCACCCGTCAGGAACTGGTACGGAATCACCACCGACACCAACGGCAACATCACCAATCTGTATCTCCGCGAGAATGGACTATCGGGTCCGATTCCCGCCGAGATCGGCGACTTCGCCAGCCTCGTAGAATTGGATCTCTCCTTCAATCGCCTATCGGGCACGGTTACTTCCGAGCTGGGCAGCCTCACCAACCTCACGATGCTGTCCTTGCACAGCAATGCTCTATCTGGCTCGATCCCTACCGAACTCGGCAACCTCACCAACATCTCTCAGATGTATCTCTCCAGCAATGCTCTGTCGGGCTCGATACCCACTGAGCTGAGCAGCCTCACCAACCTCAACGATGCTGTCCTTGCACAGCAATGCTCTATCTGGCTCGATCCCCACCGAACTCGGCAATCTCACCAACCTCACGCTGCTGTCTCTCTTCAACAACGCGCTGGCGGGTTCGATCCCCACCCAATTCGGCAATCTCACCAACCTCGTCCAGCTAGACCTGAGGAACAATCAGTTGTCGGGCTCGATCCCCACCGAACTCGGCAATCTCACAAACCTCCGTACTCTCGAATTGCCGAGCAATGCTCTGTCCGGCTCGATCCCCACCGAGCTGGGCGACCTCACCAACCTTCGCTACCTGCGCCTGTCTGGAAATGAGCTGTCGGGCTCGATCCCCACCGAACTCGGCAATCTCACAAACCTCCGTACGCTCGGTTTGGCAAGCAATGCTCTGTCGGGCTCGATCCCCACCGAGCTGGGCGACCTCACCAACCTCCGTACGCTCGGTTTGGCAAGCAATGCTCTGTCGCTCGATCCCCACCGAGCTCGACCTCACCAACCTGCACACGCTCGGTTTGGCAAGCAATGCTCTGTCCGGCTCGATCCCCACCGAACTCGGCAATCTCACAAACCTCCGTACTCTCGAATTGCCGAGCAATGCTCTGTCCGGCTCGATCCCCACCGAGCTGGGCGACCTCACCAACCTTCGCTACCTGCGCCTGTCTGGAAATGAGCTTTCGGGCTTGATACCCACCCAGATCGGCAACCTCACCGACCTACGAACCTTATGGCTGCACGGCAATCAGCTGTCGGGCTCGATACCCACCCAGATCGGCAGCCTCTCCAACCTCCGCTTCCTGGAGTTGTCCGAGAATGAGTTGAGCGGCTCGATCCCGGTCGAATTCGGCGGCCTCGCCAACCTCGTTTGGCTGGACCTGTCCGAGAATGAGTTGAGCGGCTCGATCCCGGTCGAATTCGGCGGCCTCGCCGGCATCTCGCGGCTCCTTCTACGCGACAACGAGCTATCGGGGTCGATTCCTGCGGGACTCGGCAATTTGACTGGGCTGTGGGAGCTCGATCTAGGCGAGAACCGGATCTCGGGCGCGATCCCGACCCAGATCGGCGGCCTTGCCAGTTTGAGAATCCTCCTTCTGCACGACAATCAGCTCAGCGGGGCGATTCCTGCGTCGATAGGCGATCTGGCCCAGCTTCAGGTCCTCAGCTTGAGCGACAATCACCTCTCGGGGCCGATCCCTCAGGAGATCGGCAACCTCAACAGTCTCGCCAGCCTTCGCTTGGACGGAAACAGCCTGGCGGGTTGTCTGCCCGATGTTCTGTCGACGTTTCGTTTCGACCCAATCGTCGATCCCGGCATCATCTTCTGCTCGAACCTGCAAGTGTCCACGATTGGCGCCTACGTCAGCGAGAGCGACGCCGAAGCCGTGTTCACGGTGTTGCTGTCCCCGATCGACAGCACGATCACCACACGTCACGAATCGGAGGTGTCGCTGGATTTCGCGACCCGCTCAGCCCTCGCGGCATACGGCATAGCCGCATCTGAGACAGCGGAAGCAGGCAGCGACTACACAAACGTGTCAGGAACTCTGACGATCCCCGCTGGCGTCAGGCGAGCGACCATCAGCGTTCCGCTACTCGGCGACTCAATCCCCGAGATGACCGAGTACATCCGGTTGGATCTCAGCAATCCTGTCGGCACCGTGCTCGACGACGAGATTGAACTGGGCGCAATCGTCGACGATGAAGCACCGCCGGTCGAACTGCGCCCAATCGAGCCATGCGAGCGCACGTCGGTGCGCGGCTCGGTCCGTGACGTGTTCGACATCACCCAGACGGCTTATGCGGATGACACTCATGTGTTCGTGGACGTGGACGTCTCCTGCGACAGCGGAGGCGTCTCCGGGATCGGCTATCCCACGGCAGTGGCCGTCATCAGTGGACCATCGGCGAGCATCGGGCAGAGCCAGCATTGCCTTTCGACACGGGGCTTCTTGACGTTTCGCTCCGTCGCGAACACCACTGCCACGACCCAAACATCGCAAGGCTGTCGGACTCTGAGTACGCATCCGGGTGAGCACCCCAGCGACGGCCGTTCGACGCATCTGCTGCGCATCCCCGACACCGCCATCGGGCAGATGCATCAACTGTTGGCGTGGGTCGATGCTGATCGTGACGGTGTGTTCGACCGAGGCGAGCCCTTTGCAGACTTCGAGTCCGACTTCGAGACACGAGCCCCCGGCGAGGGCGGCGGTACCGAATTCGGGTTGCCGCGGCGCTTCGAGGTGTCGCTGGTGACGCCGTGGAGCGATCGCGTCAGCCGCGCAGGGCTGTACACGTCGCTGCGGCTTGCCCTGCGGACCCGCACCGATGAGGTGATCGGCCACACTCTCGGCGGTCCGGTGTACCGCAGGGATGCCGTCGTGAACACCCCGGTGGGGGTGTCGATGCTGGCAGGTCCCAGCCGCACCGCAGCAGTGATGTGCTCGGTGCCGCCCACCGACGTGGTGCCCTCCCCGGGCTACTCGGACCGCTGCGCGACCGACGCGAGGGGCCATGTCGATGTGCGGTTCAAGGTGCCGCCCGGCGCGGTCAGCGTGCTGCGCCAACAGCACGATCTGCTGCGCGTGTGGCTCGACGCCGACCAGGACGGCAACTACGACTCAGACACCGTCGACGAGAACCAGCGCATCGTCACACCCGAGCCCACCAGCACCCTCAGGATCCCCCTCGCCAAAGCCGTCAACTACGTCGCACTCGGCGACTCGTACTCAGCAGGCGAAAACGGCCGCCGCGGCTTCCCCGGGTTCGACGGCAACTACCAGAAAGACGTGAGCCCCGCGGACTACAAGTGCCGCAGATGGGACCAAGCGTATCCCAGGGTGCTCGAGCGACGCCTGCTGAGCAGCGGCGATGTCACCCTCAGGGTCGAGTTCGCCACGTTCGCTTGCGTCAGTGCCAGACCGCAAAATGTGTTCGATGCGCTGGACCCCGACGACACCAACAACGATGCGCGCAGCATCGGGACCAAAGGGCCCACCCCGGGAGCGGTTCACGAAGCCCGTCAGGCTGTGTCGCTCGACCGTGTCGACATGGACAGCGTGGACCTGGTCACCATCACCATCGGCGGCAACGACGTCAGCTTCTCCGAGATCCTCCAAGACTGCGTGACCCCCATCTATGAGAACGACGACACGACCTGCGATGAGAGCGACGTGGTGGACTGTAAGATCGCCGCCAACGAGGGCCACCTCGCGGAGTGCACCACGCCGCTGAGCTACGAGGAGGTGTTCGACACCGTCGAGGACCGCGTCGCCGCAGCTCTGACACACATCAGGGAGATCGCGCCCCAAGCGTCAATAATGCTCTTGGGCTACCCCTATCTGACGCCGGTGATGGAGCCATGCGGCGGGCTCTCACGCGACCAGATCGAAACGGTCAACACTTTGTACGAATTACTGCAGATTCACTCCGGTCAAGCCCAATTCGAACAGATGCGCCAAACATACGAGGGAGAATTGCGCCATTTGGGTGTCTCAGTTGAATGCCGAAGCCGTCTCGAAATCTACTTCGAGACCTTCTATGAGTGCGAAAGCCTGAACGCTCAAGAAGTCGCATTCGCTCTCAGCAGCGATTGGTTGGACAGTCTCCTGAGCGATGGCACTGCGCAGTTCGCTCCGGGGATCGTGAAGATCGATCCCGGGGAGGCGTTGTTCCTGCGTCAGGGCGCTGATGACCTGAACGAGGCGTTGCAGAAGGCGGCGTTGAGGGCGCGGGTGCATTTCGTGAATGTCGTAGGCGAGGTGGACTCGGTGCGACATCCGTCGGGTTTCGTGGGTCATGACCAGTGCAGCGGCGATCCGTGGCTGAACGGTTTTGTGGCCGATGACGTCGAGGACAGCGGCGTGAACGGCAAGTCGTTTCATCCGACGGTGGCGGGTCATGTGGGCTATGCGGAGATCGTGTGGGACTACGTGCGCAATGCGATCCGCGACCCCAAGATCGGATTGACCGCGGCGGGTCTGCCGGTGAACCCCGTTCCCCAGGACCAGGACGCGGCGACGGGGTCGGCTGGGTCCCGCAGCCAGCAGCGCGATGTCGAGGGTTCGGCGAGTTCTGGGCTGGCCAAGCGCAGCGGCGACGGCGACGGTTCCGCTGACGATGACGACGATGGCTCCGACAGCGACACGGACGAAGGCACAGATTTCTCGTGGGGTGTGCTGTCCGTCAAGCGCGCAGCGGCGGTATCCGGTTGCGGCGCAGCCTTCGTGGCCCCCGCAGAGACGGTGATGCTCACGGCGGGAGGCTTCGCCGCGAACTCGACGGTGTCGTTCGTGGGACGCGCGGTGTCAGGGGGCGACGCGGCGCTGAGCGACCCGACGATCACGAATGCGACGGCGGACGGGGACGGCCGCATCGAGGCGTCGTGGACCGTGCCGACCGTGTCGGCGGCAACCGTTGATGCGGTGCCGCGCGGGTACGTCTTCCAGGCATCGGGCGAAGGCGCCGACGACGAGACGCGTTATGCGTTCATGACCGGATCGATGGTGGCATACCCGGGGATCGTGCCGTGCGCGGCGGCTGACACGGCGACCATGGCGCTGGGAATCAGCGTGCAGGTCCGGGTGCTGGCTAACGACAGGGCGCCGACGGGCGGCTCGCTGGAAGCGTCGTCGGTGCGGGTGCGTTCCGCCGACGGCGGCAAGTTCAGCGTCGACACTGCGACCGGTTTGGTGACGTTCACGCCTGACGCCGGGTTCTGGGGCACCGTTGAGACTTCCTATGTCGTGTTCGACGGCTGGGGGATCGGCGTCGAAGCCGATCTCACGGTGACGGTGGCTGCGGGGTGCACTATCACTGGCACCGCGGGTGTCGAACTGATCGAGGGCACCGAAGGTGATGACGTGATCTGCGTGCCTGACCGTGGCGACTGGCGTGCGTTCCACATCATCGACGCCAAGGGCGGCGACGATGTGATCTTGGGTGGCGCCGGTGTGGAATGGATCTACGGCGGCGACGGCGACGATGTGATTCAAGGCAACGGGGGCGACGACCGAATAGTGGCCGGTGCCGGTGTGGACACGGTGCATGGCGGACCGGGCATGGACTCGGTCCACAGCATCGACACTGCTGACACGGTGATCGACGATGACTTTGAGCTGGTGGTGGCCCCGCGGGTGACCGTTGCCCAGGCCGGTCCTGAGCCGGCTGATGACTGGGTGTGGGCCGAGGAGTCGGCCACCGTCGTGATCGATGTGCTGGGCAATGATCATGACCCTAATGAGGACATCGATGCAGGGTCGCTGCGAATCTCCACAGCTCCTGCAGCCGGCACTGCGACGGTGACACAGGATGCCGATGGTCGCTCGGTCGTCAGCTTCACGGCGGCGGCGGCCGGTGGCACTGTGTCGTTGTCCTATGAGGTGTGCGACTCGCTGGCGAACTGCGCGACCGCTCACGTAACGATGATGGTCGGCACCGCCGGGTGCACGATCATCGGCACACAAGCCGACGACACGATCCGCGGCACTCCCGGCGACGACGTGATCTGCGGTCTTGGCGGCGATGACACGATCTACGGGCTTGACGGTGACGATGTGATCGTCGGCGGCCCGGGCGACGACATGCTCTATGGCGGCAACGAGACCCTCATCGGCATAGGTGACGGTGACGACCTGATCTGGGGCGGCCAGGGAGCCGACACGCTGTGGGGCGGCAACGGAGCGGACACGCTGTGGGGCGGCGACGGCGACGACACGCTCTATGGCAATCGGCGTGATGACCGCATCATGGGCGGCCTCGGCGACGACACCGCCGACGGCGGCGGCGAAGTGGATCTAATCTGGGGCGGCCCGGGCGATGACACCCTCGACGGGCACGCCGGCAACGACACCATCTGGGGCGGCCCGGGCGCGGACATGGTGCGCGGCGGCAACGGCGACGACACCATCTGGGGCGGGCTCGACGCGGACACCCTCACCGGCGGAGCAGGCGCCGACATGCTGCACGGCGGAACGGGCGACGACACACTCGACGGCAACACTCAGAACGACGGCCTGTGGGGAGGCCCCGGAACGGACACCCTTGACGGAGGCGGCCACGACGACCAGTTGATCGGCGGCGTTGGGAACGACACGCTGTGGGGCGGAGCGGGCGATGACCGCCTATATGGCGGCCCGGGCGATGACGGTCTCGACGGAGGCAACGGAACCGACCACACCGACGGCGGACCCGACACCGACACCTGTCGGCGTGCCGGGACAGCTGCTGGCTGCGAGTGAACTGCCATGGGTCTCGCCCAACCATCCGCAGCGGCCCGCACTCAGGTCCATGCCATTGATGCGAGTGTTCTGAGCGCGGTCGGGGGTCGCCGACGCCGCAAGCTCGGCGTTGCATCCCCTGCCCGGCAGTCGAGGCGGGGCTGTTCCGTGCGGGCGGGATTGTCGAGCCAGTGAGCAGCTTCGTCGTGTGTTTGGGCGACGGCCGCAGTGTTGTGCAGGCGTCTTTGGAGCGGCGTCATCGGGCCAGGTTGCTGGACTTGGTCGTGCTGAGCCCGGCGATGCTGATGATTGCGAAATCGCTTGTTTTGCGCGCGTTTGGGGTTTTCGGTCACGGACTGGCGACGGGACTGGCTGGGGGTGTCGAGCCGGGATATGAGGTTCCTCCGGTACTGGACGTGTATGGCTTGGCGGGGCTGCTGGTGTTGCTGGTGTATGAGCCGCTGATGGTTGCGCGCTGGGGTGCCACGGTGGGCAAGCAGGCGATGGGGATCAGGGTGGTGCGTTACACGGATGGGGCGCCGGTCTCGGCGGCTTCGTCGTGGCTGCGGGTGCTGTTGCCGACGCTCGCGGGCGTGTTGACGCTGGGTACGGGCTGGTTCGTGGTGATGTTCGTTCTCGCTCTTTCGATGGCGTTTCGTCGGGACGAGCGGGGTTGGCATGACAGGCTTGCGGGCACAGTCGTGGTGCGCGCCTCGGCTGCGGAGGTCGGCCGCGAGCCGCGGGGGCACAGCGGCCTCGTTGAGCGGGGCGAGACCCCGGTTGCTGCGCGGGCGGGCGTGCCGGCGCGTGTCGGGGCGGGGCTGGTCGATGTGGTCTCTGGGGTTGCGTTGGTGCTGCTGGGCGGATGGTCGGTGCTGTCGGCTATGGAGGACTACGGCCTCCATTACCTGGATCTAGGTCTGAGGACGTATCTCGACATCTTGAGTTGGAGTGCGGTGTATTGGGCGCCGCCGGTGGCGATGCTCGCGATGATTCTGGTGGTGTGCGGGCCGGTGGTTGCGCGCTGCTGGGGTGCGACGGCGGGCCAGCGCATTGCAGGCATCAGGGTGGTGCGCTTCGCGGACGACCGTCCGGTGGGGCCCGGCGGTGCGCTGCTGCGCTGGGCGGTCAGTGCTGTGCCGCTGCTGGTCGGTGTCGCAGCGCTGCTGTGGGCGTGGTGGAGCGGCACTGAAGGGATCCCCGGAGCGTGGCTCGCCGTGTTGTCGTTGAGCATGTGGGCGCTGATGCATGCCTCTGTGCTGTGGGATCCCCAGCGGCGCGGCTGGCGCGACAAGCTCGTCGGCACGTCGGTGGTTCGGCTCCCGGCCGGGCCGTCGCCGCGTGGTCTGTTTGGTCGGCGTGCTTCGGGGGAGAGCGACATGGCCCGGCGTTGGCAGGAGTTCATGCGCCGGTGATGGTGGGCACTGCGGGGTGCACGATCATCGGCACAGAAATCGGCGACACGATCCGGGGCACGCTAGGCGACGACGTGATCTGCGGCCTCGGCGGCGACGACATCCTCTGGGGCGGACCGGGGACGGACACGCTGCGCGGCGGCAACGGCGACGACACCATCTGGGGCGGGATCGATTCGGACACCCTCACCGGCGGTGCGGGCGCGGACATGCTGCACGGCGGATCGGGCGACGACACACTCGACGGCAACACCCAAAACGACGCGCTGTGAGGCGGCCCGGGCGATGACACTCTCGACGGGCAAGGCCACGACGACCAGCTCGACGGCGGCGCCGGGAACGACACCCTCCGAGGAGGCCCAGGCGACGACCGCGTCTACGGCGGCCAAGGCGACGACACCCTCGACGGAGGCAACGGAACCGACCACACAGACGGCGGACCCGACACCAACGGGTGTCGGCGTGCGCGGACAGACGCCGGCTGTGAGTAGGTGGGCTTCCCCCCAAATCGTGGAGGGTTGGTCAGTTGGTGTTGGCTAGTTCGTAGTCGGTCGGGCTGGTCATGTCGAGGGTGCTGTGGAGCCGTCGGGTGTTGTACTTATGCGGGTGATCGGGTCAAGTGGGGATGTCATGAGGCTTGCTCGTCGAGTCGGTCGAGGAGGCCGTCGAAGATCTTCTGGCGACCGATCTGGCCCTTGTCGGCGGCGTCGTCGCGTTGGCGGCGCAGCGTTGGTTTGAACTCGGTCGTGGTGACGAAGAAGTTGCAGGACTCGCAGATCGATTCGAAGTGGCAGTCCATCTCGACGGGTCGGGCGCAGCAGCCGTTGCCGAGCATGCGCCGGTGCATCTCGGCACGGAGTTTGCGCATCTCGTTGCCTTCGTCGCTGGCGGGGAGTTGGTGGGGTTGGCCATGGAGGGCCTCGACCTTGTCGGTGAAAGATCGAACCGGCGTTGCGTCCGGCCTCGGGGCGGCCCCGCCTCCTGTACGCGGCGCAGAGGTCGGACCGAGCCGCGAAGAACCGGTCGGTATCGACGTCGTCGGGACGGGTGGCGGACAACGCGGCCACTTTGCACAGGGCGTTCCACTGCAGCGCCGTGTCCTCGTCGGTGGCATCCACACGGTCGGCGGCGTTGACGAACCAAGCGTGAACCTCGACAAGGTGTTTGCGGGCGGTGAGCCCCAGACGCAGATCGGCCCGTGCCAAGAAGTCAGCGCTCGCAGCTAGGCGCCCGGTGGCCAGCAGCCACGAAACGAACGGCCGGGCCCGGCGCATCCACTCCAGCTGGGTGTCCAGCTCGACTCGGTCCCAGCCCCCGGCTCGGTCGACTCGGCTGCGAAAGGTGCGCGCCGCGCGAAGCGTGGACGCCCATGCCTGCTGGCCGGCCGCCTCCAAAGCACGACCGAACTCGTCGAGTTCGTCACGGGACCGATCATCGACGCAGAGCGCGGCGGGCATCACCACTCCCCGACCTGTTGGGCATCGATCGCCTCGGTCGCCCGGCGATACTCACCGGCGAGCCAATCGTTCGCCAAGTGCAGATAGATCCTTGTCGACTCGATCGACCGATGCCCGGCCTGGGCCTGGATCGCTTCGAGAGCCATTCCCGCCTCACGCAGCCGGGTGAAACACGTGTGCCGCAACTGGTGATGTGTTGAGGCTGATTTCGTGTCGCTGTTTGGGGTTGTTTTCAGCCGGCATGGGAGGATTCTCGATCGAGCATTGAGGAGGCCCGTTGAGTTCTCAGCCTGCCATGAAGAGGAAGCGGTTTTTGGCGCCGCAGGAGAAGTACGAGATCTGGATGCAGCTCGTGCGTGGGGAGATCACGGTCGCGGAAGCGGCCGGGCGCGCTGGGGTGGATCGTTCGACTGTCGCGAAGTGAGGTGTGTCTGACTCTTCGCGACAGATCGCCGGTTTTTTCAGGCCGCATCGGCGGGTGGGCGGTGGTGGTTGGTTGGTCATGGTAGTGGTCGGTTTCGGTGCCAGGCTCGGCGTTGCCGGTCGGCGTTGCGCATCCCTTGTTGGCGGGCGGTTCGGATGGCGTCACCGCGGCTTTCGTGTTCGTCGTTTGGGGTCACGTAGCCGATGGCTTCGTGCAGCCGGACGCTGTTGTGGCGGGCTCGGGCCCGTTCGAGCTCGGCGGCGAGCAGGGCGGGGTCGGTGATCGCGGTGAGGTGGGGGTGCTCGTGTTTGACGTGGCCCCACAGCGACTCGATCCAGGCTTGGTCGGTCGGTGTGGAGGGGCGGCCGAAGTGCTGGGCGATCGAGCACAGGGCCATGAACCGGCGGGTGTCGTTGGCGCGCATCTCGGTGCCGTTGTCCGAGATCGCCAGCAGCAGCGGGATCTCGGCTCTGTCGTCGGGGGGTTCGGCGTCGGGGTCGTCGAGGCGTGCCCGCAGCTCGTCGGTGAGCAGCCCCTCGTTGTCGAGGCCGCGCATGAACAGGACCCGAGCGGCGACCGAGTCGGGGTTGGCGGTGAGGTGGGTGCAGATCCATTTGCGGCTGACGAGGTCGACGATCGCGTACGCGTGCTTGGCTGGGCGGCAGGCCGGGAACTGGGTGCCGTCCCAGCACCACAGCTGGTTCGGGTGCCATTCGCACCAGGCCGGCCACGGCGTCTTCGCGCTGCGCGCTGGCCGCGGATCGCCTTGCAGGGCAAGGCCGTGACGGCTCAGCACCCGATCCACTGTCGAGGGCGACACCCACACTCGCTGCTCGTAGGAGCCGCGATGAGCGAGCTTGCGGTGCGAGCGGTCGATGTCGCCCCAGTCGTCGAACAGCGTCACGATCTCGGCTTGTTCCCACTCGAGGAGCCCATGGATCGGGTTCCCGCCCGGGGCGAGGTCCTCAAGACCGCCGACGGCTCGGCGCTGCCGCCAGCGCCACACCCTGCCCCGGTCCACTTCGAGGACCGCGCAGGCCCGGGCCGCACTCCAGCCCGCAGCCGCTGCGTCGCCGATCAAGCCGAGCAGCGCTGCCTTGGCGGCCCCGTCGACGCGGGCGGGGATCGGGCCGCTCATCCCCAATGCGATTTTCCCCGCAGGACCGCCAGCTCGACCGCCTGCTCGACCACCGTGGACTGGAGCCGCTCGACCTCGGCGCGCAACGCCGCCGCCTCGGTCGCCTCTGCACGGGACCGGCGCGGCCGCCCCGGCCTGGACGCCTGCAAAGCGGCGATCGCCCCGTCGCGAGCCACCGCACGCAGCCGAGAGATCACCGAACGATCCACCCCCGCCTCCGCCGCCGCGTCGGCCTGGGTGATCTGCCCGGTCAGCATCCGCAGCCACAAGTCGTACTTCTGCTCCGCTGTCAGCACCCGCTTCGCTATTCGGTCCTGCGAACTCATCGGCCGCAGCCTCCTCCTCTGAGACCGCCAACCCTGCCCGACGCTGCCTGAAAAAACTCAGAACCTGTCGCGCTAAATCAGACGCAACACAGCTGCGCGAGGTTGCCCGGCAGGGCGCGCTCGATGCGTTGGCGGTGTCGCGTCCGGGTCGCCGGGGCTCGGTGCGCGATGTGGAGCTGGAACAGGCTCGGGCCGAGGCGGAGCGTCTGCGCGCGGCGTTGGCGGAGATGGCGGTGCGGTTGACGCTGTCGGGGGGAAAAGGGCATTGGGGCTGAGCGGCCGGGTCGCTGCCGGAGTGGACGCGGCCGCCAAGGCAGCTTTGCTGGGCCTGGTCGGCCGCGCTGAGGCTGCGGGGTGGAGCACCGGTGCTGCATGCGGGGGCTTGGGGCTGTCGGTGCGGCGGGTCCAGCGGTGGCGGCGCCGTGTCGCTGATGGCTCAGGCCTCGATAACACAGCGCCGGGCCGAACCCGTCCCATGGGCTGATCCCGGGCGCCGAAGACGAGATCGTGGCAGTGTTCGACGAGTGGGGCGATGTCGACCGGTCTCATCGCAAGCTCGCCCACCGGGGGTCGTGGCTGGGCCGCTTCTGGGCCGACCCGTCCACGGTCCGGCGTGTGCTGGAACGCCGTGACCTGCGCTTTCGCGGCCCCAAGCGCGGTCCGCGCACTGCCCAGCGGCCGTGGCCGGCGTGGGTCGAGTCGGCCCCGAACCGGATCTGGACCTGCGACACGACCCACTGGCCCCGCGCGCGGGCGGCCACGACGGTGATCTGCGACGCGGTCTCCCGCAAACCGATCGCCGACATCACCTCCCAGGACGAGACCAGCATCGAGGTCCAGGCCGTGTTCAGCCGGGCGCTGCGCTGCGAGGGCCTCGAAGAGATCATCGACGAGCGCAACCCCGACGCACTGCGATGGGACCCCGACAGCGACGACATCCCGGTGCTGCTCGTGCTGTGCGACAACGGCCCCCAGACGGCCTCGGGATCGACACGGGACTTCATGGCCCTGTGCTGGCTCGCCACCCACTACCGCCGGCCCGGCACCCCCACCGACCAGGCCTGGATCGAGAGCCTGTTCGGGCGCCTCAAGACCGAGCAGCCCCACCTGGAGCTGATCTGCGACATCGACGTGCTGCGCGCCGAGCTCGAACCCCAGCGCAACCACCACAACACCGTCCGGCTTCACGCCGGCATCGGCTACGTCACCCCCGACCAGGAACACAACGGCCACGCCGACGCCGCGAGGGCAGCCCGACGCCACGGCCTCGACCGCGCACGCGAACAACGCATCGCATACCATCACAACCGACAATCACAAGAACCCGACCATGCGGGCTAAACCCACCCAAAAAAACGACACTAAGAGGCCGCGCGAATAGGCGACCATCCACCAGTCGTCGGGTTGGGCCCGCTGTGATGCGGGCTGCTGTTCCAACCGACGACATGGTGGAGGTGCCTGTTCATCATGCGCGCTCTGACAAAGGCAGTGGTGGATGTCATCTGGGCGGCAGTCGAGCCGCTTTTGCCCCGCTCGCCGGATCGTCACCCGTTGGGCTGTCATCGGCCCCGCGTGTGCGACCGATTGTGTTTGCGGGGGATCATCTGGCGGCTGGTATTGGGCTGCTCATGGCGGTCCGTGGAGATCCTGTTGGACAACGCGGTGTCCGACACGACGCTGCGGTCACGCCGCGACGAGTGGGTCGCTGCGGGCGTTTTCGACCAGATCGCAGCCGAGGCGATCGCCGCATGGGACCGCATCATGGGCCTGCGACTCGGTGATGTGTGCATCGACGGGTCCGTCCACAAGGCGCCCTGCGGCGGCCCCGGGACCGGCAAAAGCCCTGTTGACAGACGCAAATCGGGCTGGAAGTGGTCCCTCGCGGTCGACGCCGAAGGCGTGCCGGTCGCGTGGTGCGCGGACGGCGCGAACCGCAACGACATCATGCTGTTCGAGCCAACCATGGCCGAGCTCGAACGACAAGGACTGCATCACGACATCGACACCATCCACCTCGACCGCTGCTACTGGGGCGCCCGCGTCGACGCCGCCGCGGACGCGGCCGGGATCTGCGACTTGGCGCGGCCGCCCAAACGCAAACCCAGCGCCGGCCCTGCCGAGCCGGCCACCGCCCCGCTGGGGCTGCGCTGGCATGTCGAGCGCGCCAACTCATGGCTCGCCGGCTACGGGCAGCTCAGACGCAACACCGACCGCCGACCCGAGCACCGCCAAGCCCAACTCGCCCTCGCCGTCACCTTGATCATCACCCTCAAACTCATCGACCACCACGACCGCTGGCAACCCCACTGACCCACCTATCCGCTCATCCTCTTAGCCCCTCGAACGACGGGCTGGCGCTTGAATGTGCTGCAGTGCCAATTGGGAGCCGAACTGCGTGTCAAGGAAGGTGTGCCGGAGCCTCTTTCGTCAAAGCACATCAATGGGCCGCACGACGCCCAGCTCTCCAATCTCTCTCGCTTGCGGAATACCATGGTTCAAGGACTGAGACCTGCAGGAACGAAGTTGTGCAGAGCAACGTGGGTTTCTGCAGCAACAATTCCCGGCGGAGAGTCGACTCCGCTCTACTTGACATAAGATGTCTTATCGGCGAACGCCTGTTTGTATCCCGATCAGGGATCTAGGCCACCCAGCCAGCGATGCGCCGGTACAGCTCCGAACGGCAAATGCCGGCAGCGGAGGAGATCTCGGCCATCGTCATGGCCTGCTCGTAGTTCAGGCTCGACGCGCGCAGACCCGTAGCGGCCTGCAGAGCCTGGTCCAGCTCGACCTGCCCAGCGGCGACCGCGTCTCGCCGTGCCCGCAGCTCGTCGAGCGCGGCTTGCTTGTTGGCCGCGATCTCACGGAGCGTCGCTTGGTGCCGCTCCCAGTCGATGTCCACGGGAGCCGGCCCGAACGGACCCTCTGTCTCAGGCTGGGACACACCCCAACGGTAACCCTGCCACGTGTCCCGGATTGGGACGACTGTGGCCGAGTCGGCCGACGGCCACGCCGCTAAGTTCCCACGCCGATGTGGGCAACTCTCTGGTCGGTACTCAGCTCTGCCGCCATTCCTGGTCTCATGATCGCAGCCTGCAGCTCCATATGGGCTCTGTTGCCCGGGCAGCACTCCTCCTTGGACAAAGCAGGCGATCGTCTCAATGTCGCAGTCTTGGTGCTCGCAACGCTCATGGCATCGGCCATGCTCGCTGTCGGGTTTGTGGCTACCCGGTTTGCCGAGACTGATGCCCGGGTGTGCCTCTTTGAGCGGCTTGAGGATGGCGGGCTGCTCTCGTTTGCCACGGCCATATCTTGGACGACCCTGTGGGGCTGTCTCGCCGGCCTGGCGTTCGCGTTCGCTCAGAGCTTGCAGGACCCCTCCGGCCGAGCCTCCAGTCCCGGCCGCGCACTCCTCGCTGCTTCGTGAGTTCCGTCCTTGGTCGACGTCGTCTCGCAGCATCGGGCCGCGGTTGCCGATCGCGTCTTCCGCCCGGTCGTTCGGGCCGCTTGTCTGCCGGCGCCGGCGCCGGTCCACTCCCGGCGCAGCCAACGTGCGGCGTGCAAGAATTCCCACCCGCGTTAGCCCACTGCTTCGCTGTGCTGGCTTCCTGTGGCCAGAAGGCGGGCGGTAGCCTCGGCGCATGGCCGCGCCGACTCTTGCTGATGCTCGCCGTGCAGCCGACGAGATTCTCTGTGCCGGTGTCGGCACAGTTCTTCTGTTCGGCTCGCTGGCACGCGGCGAAGCGCACCAGGACAGCGACATCGACCTGATCGCCATCTACGACGACCTCGGCGACTACAGCGACCGCAATTCACGTCGGTGCGCCCTCGAAGCCCGGACGAGAGCGGCAACCGGCTGCAGCGTTGACGTGATGGTCACCGACGCTCCTGAGTGGGCGATTCGCACCCTCAAGGTGCCCTGCTCTTTGGAAGCGCGCATCGTCGACCACGCAATTGAACTGGCCGATACGCACGACCATGCCGAAATCCGCTGGAACAAGGAGATCGGATTGGCCGACAACCCGACTGCTGAGATGCAGAACAGCTTCGTCAACTTCGCTGGCGCCGTGTCGGATCTGACAGAACATCTCCGGCCGACCGACCGCGAGAACCGTGCGGCCGCCTCATCGAATCCGTCTGTCCTGTCGAGTCGCGAGGACCGTCGTTTCGGCCACGCGTGTCGCGGCACGCACTTCGTCGTCGAGACCGCCGCCAAGCTCACCTACGTCCTGACGCTGGGCACCGCTCCCCCACGCTGGCACGAGATTCTCAAGCTCCTGCAAGCTCAGCCTGCACGGGTGCGCAACGCATTCATCGACCGAGGCCCCGACATCGACTTCGTCGAATTCGACAAATGGCACCAAGGAGCCCTTTATCACAACGTCCGTCCGGTGAAGCACTTCAACGACACTTACCTTCGCCGCTACGTCGCCTACGCCAACCGGATTGCTGCGTTCGCCGGCGAACAGTCCCGCGGGCGCGGCTTCGACGACGAAGTGCTCCAGCAATTTGAGGCCGACCTGCAAGAGAACGTGGACGCCCTCAACCGACCGCTGCGGATTCAGCCCGATCCCCCCGGCCGAACACCACGCAGCCGCAGCCGAGGAAACGACCTGTAGGCACGAGCAGCGCAGGGAGCGGTCTCAGGGGGCGTGCTCGTCGAGCACCGCCGCCACAGTCTCCGGAGAGGGATGCACGTACCGCTCAAGAGTGCGCAGCGACGAGTGTCGGCTGATGGCGCGCAGGATAGTGACGTCGACCCCTGATTCCGCGAGGTGAGTCAGCCGACTGTGCCGCAGCTGGTGCAGGGTGCGGCCGCCGGAGGCCTGCTTGAAGATCTCCGCTGCGCGGTTGTACGACAGCCGGTTGTAGCGAGTGAGCGGGCACAGGTCCCGTGTCGGCACGTCTTCGGGGTACCGCTGGCACCGGTACGAGACGAAAAGTGGTCCGGCCTCGCGGCGCAGGTGGTGCCAGCGCAGCAGGGCCGGCAGGACTCGTGCGGTGGCGGTGGACCACTGGATCGTCTCTGCGTCGCCGCCCTTGCCGATCACCGTGGCGCGCTTCTTCGCCAAGTCCAGGTCCTCGATGTTGAGGCCGAGGATCTCGCTCGCTCTTGCTCCGGAGTCGTAGAGCATCCTCCACAGCACCTGGTCGCGGGTGTGGTGGCGCCGGTCGCTCCACAGCTTCTGCAGCTCGTCGAGCGGGATCGCGCGGGCCTGGGTTTCGGCCTGGCGGCTGCGGGTCTGGCGGCGACGTCGGATGCCCGCCGCCGGCGATGCCTCGATCAGCCCGATCTCGGCTGCCCAGGAGAACATCGCCGAAAAATCGCCGCCAGATGTCGATTCACGGTCGCCGGCGCCCGCTCGGCGTAGCAGGTGCGAAGGTGCCGCTCGATCGTGGCCCGCCCGATGCTGCCGATCGAGCGGTGCCCGACGTCGTCGACCAGCGCCTCGAGCGACGCCCGGTAGGCCCGTTGGGTGTTGGCCGAGAGGTCCACCGCGCCCACAAAATCGTCCACCAGGCCGAAAAGAGTGACCTCAGAGGGCCGCTGAGGGCCGAGTTCGATGACCTCCCCCACCACAGGACCCCCCGTTAGTCGCAGATAACGTGCAGAACCACGATAGGCCGCGTTCCCGCCGCTGCTGGGGTTCCGGGCTGGCTGGCCAGCCGCAACCGGAGATAACCGGGCACTATCCGTCGCAAGGAGATGAGGCAGCGTGGAAGGTGCTCGGTGAACACCATCGCCCATTCGAGCCGCAAGAGCATCACCGGGGCTACGTCTTGGAGACTCCACCCAGCTGGCGAGCAGAGGCGGTGGGTTCCATTCTCGGCGGAGGCGTCACTAGCGACATGCGTCAGCTCCGACGCTCGTCGGGCATCGAGAACCGAACGAAACGCCAAATGCCGATCATGCTGGCGCGACAAGCCTCTGGAGGCAACGGAGAGACTGATCATGCGATGCCCAAAGGGAACTTCTAGGGAACTAATGCACAAAACTGCCAGTGGCCAGCATCTATTCGTTCCCCTTAGCGCGGCCAACACGTGTACTTCCGCAAGAAATGCGCTTCCATCGCTGACACCTAGCTCGTAGGCGGCGGAGATATCAGCGCTTCACGTGGCGTTGCGGTGGTGTCCGTAGAAGCGTGCGACGGCGCCTCGGTCGGCGCTCTCGTTGCGGGTGTAGTGCGCCGGCATCGTCGGCGACCGCCATCTCCCCGCGGTCATCAAACTGGGCAACTCGATGCCCGCTCGAGCCAGATCCTGTGCCATTCCCACTCGCGGGGAATGTCCGCTGAAGCCCTCTCCTAGGAGGGTGGTCGGAAAGTCCGGGGGTGGGTCCTCGTGTTGGGGGGCGTGATCGCGGATGATGGTGGGGTGCGCGGTTCGGCTGATGGTCAGGGTTCGATTTTCGATGTCGGGGTGTTGGTGGGCGGCCTGCTCGACACCGAGGGGTTCTTGGTGACGTTGGGGCAGGCTCGGGGCGAGCTGTTCTGTGATGCCGATTTTGATGCGTTGTATGCGTCTGGCCGGGGTCGGCCGTCGCATCCGCCGTCGGTGGTGGCGGCGTTGTTGTTGTTGCAGTTGTTCTATGTGAGGTGTGTCTGACTCTTCGCGACAGATCGCCGGTTTTTTCAGGCCGCATCGGCGGGTGGGCGGTGGTGGTTGGTTGGTCATGGTAGTGGTCGGTTTCGGTGCCAGGCTCGGCGTTGCCGGTCGGCGTTGCGCATCCCTTGTTGGCGGGCGGTTCGGATGGCGTCACCGCGGCTTTCGTGTTCGTCGTTTGGGGTCACGTAGCCGATGGCTTCGTGCAGCCGGACGCTGTTGTGGCGGGCTCGGGCCCGTTCGAGCTCGGCGGCGAGCAGGGCGGGGTCGGTGATCGCGGTGAGGTGGGGGTGCTCGTGTTTGACGTGGCGACTCGATCCAGGCTTGGTCGGTCGGTGTGGAGGGGCGGCCGAAGTGCTGGGCGATCGAGCACAGGGCCATGAACCGGCGGGTGTCGTTGGCGCGCATCTCGGTGCCGTTGTCCGAGATCGCCAGCAGCAGCGGGATCTCGGCTCTGTCGTCGGGGGGTTCGGCGTCGGGGTCGTCGAGGCGTGCCCGCAGCTCGTCGGTGAGCAGCCCCTCGTTGTCGAGGCCGCGCATGAACAGGACCCGAGCGGCGACCGAGTCGGGGTTGGCGGTGAGGTGGGTGCAGATCCATTTGCGGCTGACGAGGTCGACGATCGCGTACGCGTGCTTGGCTGGGCGGCAGGCCGGGAACTGGGTGCCGTCCCAGCACCACAGCTGGTTCGGGTGCCATTCGCACCAGGCCGGCCACGGCGTCTTCGCGCTGCGCGCTGGCCGCGGATCGCCTTGCAGGGCAAGGCCGTGACGGCTCAGCACCCGATCCACTGTCGAGGGCGACACCCACACTCGCTGCTCGTAGGAGCCGCGATGAGCGAGCTTGCGGTGCGAGCGGTCGATGTCGCCCCAGTCGTCGAACAGCGTCACGATCTCGGCTTGTTCCCACTCGAGGAGCCCATGGATCGGGTTCCCGCCCGGGGCGAGGTCCTCAAGACCGCCGACGGCTCGGCGCTGCCGCCAGCGCCACACCCTGCCCCGGTCCACTTCGAGGACCGCGCAGGCCCGGGCCGCACTCCAGCCCGCAGCCGCTGCGTCGCCGATCAAGCCGAGCAGCGCTGCCTTGGCGGCCCCGTCGACGCGGGCGGGGATCGGGCCGCTCATCCCCAATGCGATTTTCCCCGCAGGACCGCCAGCTCGACCGCCTGCTCGACCACCGTGGACTGGAGCCGCTCGACCTCGGCGCGCAACGCCGCCGCCTCGGTCGCCTCTGCACGGGACCGGCGCGGCCGCCCCGGCCTGGACGCCTGCAAAGCGGCGATCGCCCCGTCGCGAGCCACCGCACGCAGCCGAGAGATCACCGAACGATCCACCCCCGCCTCCGCCGCCGCGTCGGCCTGGGTGATCTGCCCGGTCAGCATCCGCAGCCACAAGTCGTACTTCTGCTCCGCTGTCAGCACCCGCTTCGCTATTCGGTCCTGCGAACTCATCGGCCGCAGCCTCCTCCTCTGAGACCGCCAACCCTGCCCGACGCTGCCTGAAAAAACTCAGAACCTGTCGCGCTAAATCAGACGCAACACATATGGCGTGTCGGACCGTGAGGCGCAGCGGCGTTCGCGGTTCGACATGTCGTGGAAAGCGGCTTTGGGTTTGCCGCTGGAGCATCGGGGGATTGCTCATGTGGTGCTGGTGGAGTTCCGGGCGCGTCTGGTTCGCGCCGGGATGGAGTCCTTTTTGGGGGATCGTGTCAAGATCGCTGCCAAGCGCGCCGGGGTGATCGGCCATCGCCGCACGATGGACTCGACCGGTGTGGCGGACTGCGTGCTGACCCAGGACACGATCACGCTCATCAGGTCCGGGGTCCGCAGGTGCGTCGGGGTGCTGGGCGGGATCGACGCCGATGCCGGGGCGGAGCTGGCGGGGCTGTTGTCGCGTGACGACTACGACCGGGGGGCCAAGCCGCAGATCATGTGGGCAGACCCCCAAGCACGGGCGGCTCTGGTCGCGGAGCTGTTCGGCGACGCCGAGACCGTCATCGGGTTCTGCGCCCGTTTCGGGGACCCGGGCCTGGCTGGGGCGGTCGAGCTGTTGAGGGTCGTGGCGGGCCAGGACATCGAGATCGCCGCCGACGACGACGGAGCCCAGACCCCGCGGATAGCTCAACGGGTGGCCCCGGACCGGGTCATCTCCACGGTCGATCCCGACGCTCGGCACGGGCACCGTTCGCGCACCGACCGCTACGACGGCTACAAGCTGCACGTGTCCGCGGATGTGGACTCGGACCTGGTCTGCTCAGCGGCCGCGACGCTCGCGACCACCCACGACGCCGCTGTGATCGAAGACCTCATCGACGCCGACCCGGTCCCGGTCGCCGAGATCATCGCCGACACCCACTACGGATCGGGGCCCACCCGCCAAGCGATGGCCGACCGAGGCATCCACCTCGTCGCCCCCGCCCAGCCGATCCCGACCCGCGGCGACAAGCTCACCAAAGCCGACTTCGACATCGACCTCGAAGCAGCGACGGTCACCTGCCCGCAAGGGAACACCGCACCCATCCCGCCGCCGCGGGGCGCCAAACGGCGCCAGGCGCGGTTCGCAGCAACCGATTGTGCAGCATGCGAGCTCAAGCCCCGATGCACCACACGCGACGGCGGCCGAATCGTCGAGATCAACCCCCACGAAGAACTCCTCGCCCCCGCAAGAGCGCAACGATGGACACCGGAGTTCCTCAGCCGATACCGACTGCGAACCCAAGCCGAACGCAAAATCGCTCAGATCAAGTCCCGCACCAAAAACGTCCCCTGGCGCGGCCTCGACAAGGCCAACCTGTGGCTCGACCTGCGAATCGCCGCCCTCAACCTCGACCGCGCCGGCCGCCTCGGCATCATCAGGTAAAACACCCGCCCCGACCGGCGACCCCGGCCCCCACTGGCCGACCGACGATGCGCCTGGGCATCATCAAGCAGAACACCCGCGCCCAACCCACCCCGAACCACCGACCAGACAACCGCGCACGCTCAACAAACAACACACACCACACCCCAATTGCCGACCACCCTCCTAGCGCTTCGCGTCGCAGCAGAGTTCAGTCGATTGAATCGGCGGCAACGAGCCTGGCTGAGCGGCGCTCGACGGCCAAGCCCTCACCCAACGGGAGGTCGTTCGCGGCGCGCAGGCAGCGGCGCAGTGCCCGCGCCACCGGTCGTTCGATACCGGCGAGCTGACCGGCCAGCTCCGCTGTGCGGCTGTCCAGATCATCGGTTGGGACGACTTCGCACACGATGCCGAGGCGGTGTGCTTCGGCTGCGTCGACCGTGCGGCCGCTGAGCACCAGCGGCAGCGCGGCTGCCGGCCCGATCGCCGCAGTGAGGCTCTGAGTGCCGCCTGCTGCGGGGAGCATGCCGAGCTTCACCTCTGGCAAGCCCATCACTGCGTCGGCGCTGGCAATGCGCAGGTCGCACAGCAGCGACATCTCCAGGCCGGATCCCAGTGCGTAGCCGTGCAGCGAGCACAGCGTGGGTACCGGGAGGTTGACCAGCGGCAGCCACGGGTCGCGGTCCCAGCGGATGCGCCGAGCGTCGAAGATGGAGTCGGCGGTGCCGAATTCCGACAGGTCGGCGCCGGCGCTGAAGTGCTTGCCCTCGGCGGCGAGCACCACGCAGCGCACATCGGGCACATCGCGCACCGCCGTGATCGCCTCGATCAGCCCATCTCGCATCTCGAGGTCGTAGATGTTGAGCGGCGGATGACACAGCGTGATCGTGGCCACGCCGTCGCGGCCGAACACCAGCCGGACCCGCTCAGCCATGACTGGCGCCCTTGCCGTGGGTACACGCAGCCCGGGCGGCGAGGGGTGCGACAGCATCTGCCAGCGATACCCCCTGATGGGGTGACGCGATGCCGGCCAACTGGTCCAGAGCCACACTGGACGCCCGCAGTCCCGCAAGGGGATCGGGATAGGAGTACGCAGGGGGCCTCGGGCCGTCATCCAGCCAACCGAGACCCGACGCGGCATGCACGCCGGTGCCGTACGCGATCCAGTCGCCTTCGGGCGAATCCGATTCGAACGCAGTGATCGCCAAGGTGCGCAGGCTTGGATGAGCTGCACCGAGCTGTGCGGGCAGCAGGTCCAGATTGGCCAGAGCTCGCGGCGAGAGCGACGTGACCAGCAGGTCGGCTGTCGCCAGCATCTCGTCGAGGCAGCGGCGGGCGGCGGGAAGCCGCAGGTCGTGGTCGACGACCGACTTGTGCGCATTCAGCTCGGCGTGCATCGGCGAGCCCGCCAAGCCGTCTGGGCGGGCTGTGGAAGTGACCTTGTGGACTTCAGCACCGGCACGCCCGAGCAGCTCCGTGCACAGCGGGCCGGCCCACATCGAGGTCAGGTCGACGATGTGGGCGCCGTCGATTTCGATCGAGCGCGTCGGTCCGTCGCCGCTTGGGCCCGTTTCCGGTCGGGCGGTTACGGGCGCGGGGGCTTGCCGGCGGTACGGCGTGACCGGCAGGCGCCATTCCTGCGCGGCGGCTGCCACGACTTCGGGGTCAGCCTCGTGGCGATGCACGTCCGCGAAGCGCTCCCAGGTCTCGACGTCGTCTGGCCCGAGGTCCACGCACAGTGCACCGGTGCCCCACTGCAGGGGCTCGCTGGGCACGTCGGCCGTTCCGAGCCTGCGGGGCATGTCAATCCAGGTCGCCCCGTCTCCGACCAGCGTGCGGCCGAGCCGACAGTCGATCTCAGCGGACAGCTCAGCTCCGTAGGCGAACAGGCCCGGCGGCAGCCAATCGCTCATCGCCCTGCACCGAGTCTGATGCTTCGCATGGCTAACGCCCTGCACCGAGTCTGATGCTTCGCATGGCTAACGCCCTGCACCGAGTCTGATGCTTCGCATGGCTAACGCCCTGCGAAGTCTGGGGGGCGCTTGTCGAAGAACGCGGCGAGCCCTTCGGCGCGGTCCTCGGTGGCCGCGAGTTGGTGGTTCAGGTCGCCTTCGAGGCGGAGGCCGTCAGCAAGGGGCATCTCGGCGCCCCGATGGACGGCTTCCTTGGCGAATTCCAGCGCGAGAGGTCCTGCGCCTGCCAAGTCGTCGAGCCAACGCTCGACGGCACTGTCGAGATCTTCTTCGACCGCATGGGTGAGCCCCCACGCCAGCGCGGTCGGACTGTCGACGGCGGCGCCCAAGAGCAACATTGCACTGGCGCGCGACGCTCCCACGGCGCGAGGCAAGCGCTGCGTGCCGCCCCACGCTGGCAGCCCGCCATCAAGCGCAGTACGCATCGAAAAGTGCGCAGTGGGGTCGCACAGGCGCACATCACAGGCCAGAGCGATCTCTAGGCCCGCACCGGAGCACTCGCCGCTGACGGCACAGATCACTGGGCTCCGCACAGCGGCCAGCGCGGATGCCGGATCGGGCTGCAGCTCAAGTGGATCGAAGCTGATGCCCGAGCAGAAGTCGGTGCCGGGCTCATTTCGCAGGATGAGTACCGCCGGCTCTCGCGCCTCACGCACCGACGCGCAAAGCTCAACCAGCGCTCGGGCTGCGGCGCGATCCAGTTCGCCGCCGCTCAGGATGTGCTCGATGCGTTTCAGGGTGCCACCACCCCCTTGGGTGGCCGGCGCAGGTTGTCCGAGTCGGACGCCTCAGTCGGCCCCGTGCCCGCTGATCCGCCTCAGTCGGCCCCGTGCCCGCTGATCGGCCTCAGTCGGCCGACTTGGTCTTCTTCGGCTCCTGCAGTGCCATGTCCTTGCCGTCGCACAGCAAGGTCACCGCGCCCGGCTTGGTGACAAGCACTTCGATGCCGGAATCGGGGTCCTGGTAGCGCTTGCCTACCTTCAGGCCTTCGCCACCTGCGGACGTGGAAATGTTGGCGTCACCGCCCTTGGTGACGATGACCTGCACACCACCGTCGAACTCCAGACGCTCTCCAGCCTTGGTCGCCACAGCATCCCCCTGGTCTCATCGTGTCAATGCGAAAGGTGGTCGGTACGAAGCTACACGTCGCGCACCGGCATTACCTCACAGCGACCGCCTGCAATGCAAGACACAATGACCCCGTGACCGCACGCCAAACAGCGCTTGTCGTGGGCGTTTACCGGGGCTTCGGCAGTCCCGACGAGGTCTTCCCGCTCGGCATGCCAGTGCCACTGCCGCACGGAGCGTCATTAGTCGGCGACGGCGAGGAGTTCCGCAAGCTGCGGATGATCCGGGTCACCGAAGAGGCTGTCTTCGAGCAGCATCCGAAGGCCATCCACCTGCGTTACCCCCGGCTGTACGGTCCCCGTCAGCCGCTGCCTCGTGAATGGCCGCTGGTGCGACGAGCCCTCGACCGGCGCGCCCATCTGGTGGTGGCCGACGGCGGTCTGACGGTCAAGAGCCAAGGATGGGTCGGCAACGCTGCGCACGCCACGCTGCTGGCCTGCGATGCGCCCCCTGCGGCCCTCGGCGGCATCTACAACGTGGCTGACTCGTCTGCGCTCACGATCGCTCAGATCGCCGAGATCGTCGCCGACGAGCTCGGCCACAGCTGGGAGCTGGTTTCGCTGCCGTACGACCTCGCAGTGCCCGCACGACCGCTCGTGGGCAGCTGGTCCACCACCCACCGGGTGCTCGACATCGGGCCGACCGTGCGGGATCTCGGCTATCAGGACGTGCTGGCGCCCACCGAGGCGTGGCGCGCCGCTGCTCGCTGGCTGGCCGATCACCCGCTCGAACGCGGCGGCGCACTCGAGCAACGGCTGGGCGACCCCTTCGACTACGAGGCTGAAGACCGGCTCGTGGCAGCGTGGAAGGACGTTCGGCAGGACCTCGGTGCGGCCGTTGCCGGCATCGAGTGGATCCGCGAGCCCAACTACGGCAGTGCGTACGTCGGCAACCGCCCCAACCCCGGTGTCACCCACAAGCGCGGCAGCCTGAATTCTTGAATTTCGCCAGTACCCCGCCGACTTCGGCGAGCAGCTGAACCGTTCAGCGCGCCAGCGGTCCCCTCAGCAGGCGGCCCGGCACGGCACCGGTCAACTTGCCATGCTCGGTGATGACCTCGCCGTTGACGATCGTGGCGGCGAAGCCCGTGGCGGTTTGGCGCAGCCGGGCAGCACCCGCGGGCAGGTCGTGTACGAGCTCGGGCAGGTCTGGCGAGATGGTGTCAGGGTCGAACACATTGACATCGGCAGCCATGCCCGGAGTGAGCACCCCCCGGTCGGCGAAGCCCCACGCCACGGCGGGGACCTGGGTGATGCGATGCACTGCCTCGGCCATTGTGAACTCCTGGCGGTCGCGCACCCAGTGCCCCAGAAGGTGGGTCTGCAGCGACGAATCCATGATCTGGGTGACATGCGCACCACTGTCGGAGAACGTGGGGATCGCGCGCGGGTGCTTCATCAGTTTCAGCACCAGATCCTGGTCTTGGTTCGCTGCGGCCTGGATGAAGAACAGCTCGAGGTCGCTGTCGAGCGCGACGTCCACGAAGGCCTCCATCGGGTCGACTCGGCGCTCTGCGGCAATCTCGGCCATCGACCGGAACGGCGGGAGCGGCTGAGTCAGGGGGTATACGTGCTCCCACTGGGGCTTGCGAGCCTCTGCACCGATGGCGCGCCCGTAGTCGCCATGGGTCGCCTCAGCTACCAACCTTGCCCGCGTCGCAGGATCCTCCAGCGCGACGCGCTGTTCAGCGAGCGGCGCCTTGCGGAAGTCTCGCCACGCCGGCAGTGCGTCGAACGGCAGGCGGCTGCGGAACGACAGCAGCACCCCGAACTGCCGGGTGAGGACCTGGGCCCATGAGGCGCCTCCGGCGGCATTCAGCCGATCGACCAGATCCATCACTGGCTTCCAGTGATGCTCAGCGCTGGACAGCGCCAGCATTCCGAAGGTGATCGGCACTCCGGTGCGCGCCCCCAGCTCGACCACCTTGGCGATATAGGCCTCCCGGCGCTGAGCGTCGCGGGTTCGAAGGTCGGGATGGTTGGCGAGCTCGAAGATGCCCGCGCCCATCGCACCCATCTCGCTGACGAGCGCGTCGATCTCGGACCACTCCGCCAGCCGGGAGGCAATCGGACGGTTGTCGGAGGTCTCGTGGTTGTACGAGAGCGATGTGGTGAAACCGACCGCGCCGGCATGCAGCGAGTCGCGCAGCTGCCCGACCATGAGTGCCAGCTCTTCGGCGTTGGCGCCGCGCTCGAATGCCGCTTCGCCCATCGCCCATGTGCGCAGCGCCGAGTGGCCCAAGTAGCCCGCGTAGTTGATGCCCTTGGGCGTCGCGTCGACGAAATCGAGGTACTCGGGGAAGGTCTCCCAAGTCCAGTCGATGCCTGCGGCCATCGCCTCGGCAGAGATGTCCTCGGCTCGTTCGAGGTTGCGCACCACCAGGTGACGGGCGTCGCTGCGAGCAGGTGCCAGCGTGAAGCCGCAGTTGCCCATCACAACGGTGGTCACGCCGTGGAAGCACGAGCTCTCGCCCATCGGATCCCAGGCAATCTGCGCATCCATGTGGGTGTGCACGTCAACGAATCCCGGCGTGACGACATGGCCCTCTGCGTCGATGATCCGGTCGGCCCGCCGGCCGGCCAGTGCACCGGGCGACTCGGAAATCTCGGCAACGACGCCATCGGAGATGCGCACGTCGGCACGGCGTGGCTCGGCACCCGTGCCGTCCACCACCGTGCCGCCTCGAATCAGCAGATCCTTCATGGTCGTCCCCTCCGTCGGGGCCTCATCCGGCAACCGCACGTGCTGTCAGCACAGATGCGTGCGCGCTGTGGTCAGGTGGCCAGCTCCGTGTTAGCGCGACCCCTTGACCTGCACAGTAACGACATCGAGGCCGTAGTACTTCTGATGCTGCACCGACGATGTGTAGTGGCGGAGCAGGCGCAGCGTCATCGTGCTTGCGTCGACGGAACCCGCGGCGCCCTCGGCTTCCTCGCCCAGGTACGCGAGCCGGTCCTCGAGGTTCTCTTCGTCGAAGACGGCCATGAACTCAAGTTCCACCACGGTTCTTGTGGGACGCGCCGCAACGATCAGTCGGGGCACGACGTCGCCAGAGCTGGACTCGTCCAAGTCGAGCAGGCTCATCAGTGTCTCCTCACCAACAGAGCGCAGCCGATGCGTCGACGGGCCGTTCCAGCCGAGTCGGGCAGCGATCGACGCGAGGTACTCGTCGAGCTCGCGAAGGCAGTCAATGCTCAGCGCGACCTCAAGACGCCTGCGGTCCCGCCCCCCGAAGAGATTGGTGAGCCACACCATCACAATCGCCAAGAGCGCGCCGACCGTGACCCCGTTGTTGGCCAGCGGTCCCCACACGCCGCCGAGCAGATCGGCGATGAGCGTGCCCTGATCGACGCCGGCACCGACAGCGAAAGATACGCCCAATATGACTGCATCCCGGCCGTCGAGTCCCCCTTGGCTCGCCGTTCGGATGCCGCCGACGAACAGCAGCCCCACAATGCTCAAGAGGTACGCCCCTGCGACCGGGCCCGGGACGGCGAGCAGAACAGCCGTCAGTTTCGGGAGCAGGGCCAGCGCCACCAAGGCTGCACCGATGTAGTACCCGACACGTCGTGCCGCGACCCCGGTGAAATTGGTGAGTGCCGTGCTGTAGGTCCCCCAGCTGCACAGGGGTGGCGACCCGACCGCTCCGGCCAGCACCAAGCCGGCACCGGTGACGTTGATCGAGCCCTGCACGCGACGGAAGTCGGTGACGCGTGGAGTGCGGTAGGACTGCTGCTGCACGAGCACGTTGTCGCCGATGTTCTTGATGCCGTCGACAAGCGCCACGAGCGCGAACACCGGCAGCAGCGACCAAAAGCTCGCGCCGAAATTCGGCTCGAAGCTGGGGAACCCTGAGCCCGGAAGGCCCACCCACGGCGCATCGACGATCACCTGGGGGTCGTACATCCCGAACATCAGGGCAACTGCGCAACCCGCTCCGATCGTCATGAGCGGCGCCATGATCCTCCATACCCCGCGTGATGCCAGAGTCAGCACCGTCGCAGCGACCAGCGTCACCAGGCCGACGATCACACCGCCGGCTGCCGCTGTGCCTTCGGGTACGTCCGAGATTCCGTTGAACGACGCGGGCAGCAGCGTGACGGCGATCAGCATCAGCACGGTGCCCGAGACCAGCGGCGTGATGATCTTGCGCAGCTTTGGCAGCCACAGCGACAGCGAGAGATATGAGATCGCTGCAGCCGCAGTCAGGCTCGACAGCATGGTCGGCCCGCCTTCGGCGAGTGCGAGCACCGATATGGCCACATAGGACGGTGATGCGCTCACCATGAACGACATCCCGGAGCCGAATCTTCCGACACGGCTCGCTTGCAGAGCAGTGAGGATTCCGCTGACCAGCAGCGCGGCGAACACCGTCCACGACACATAACTGGCGTCCTGGTCGCTGGCATGCGCGGCGAACGATGCCAACAGAACGGTCGGCCCCATGATCAGGAGCACGCCCTGCAGGCCGACGCTCATGCTCACCCGTGCCGGACACGCATCGTCCGGTTCGTAGTGGACGGCGCCTTCCGATGTGTCAGCAGCCATCGGCGCCGCAGCTTAGTTGCGGGCTGTTCGGGCGCTCGCGGGCGGCACGCCAAGGCTGCGACGGGCCGCGCCATGTGCTCGAGCTCGTGGAGACGCGCCTCCGACTAGCGTCAAAGCGCCGGATGACGCGCACGCAGGACCGCATCGGGGACTGCAGCTTCGACCGCACTGGCAGTTACGGCATCGAGGGAGGCAACGATGTTCGAAGAACATGTGGCAATCGACACGGGCGATGGCGTGATGAGCACTTTCGTCGTGCGTCCCGAGCTCACCGAGCTCCGGCCGGGACCGTTCCCCACGGTGCTGTTCTTGATGGACGCTCCCGGCAAGCGCGATGAGCTGCTGGACATGGCGCGGCGCATCGCAACGGTCGGGTACTACGTGATGCTGCCGAACCTGTACTACCGCGAGACCCCGGGCTTTACCGTGCTGCGCGACGATCCCGCGAGCGTCGAATTCATGTTCGGGATGATGTCGAGACTGTCCAACGCCATGGTCGCCCGTGACGCCGAGGCGATGCTGACCCACGCCGAATCCGACAGCTCGGCCAGCACCGACCAAGTCGGCACGACCGGCTACTGCATGACCGGCCCGATGGCGCTGTGGATCGCAGCCGAGTTCCCCGAAACGATCACAGCGGCCATCTCGGTGCACGGTGTGCGATTGGCTGTCGACGCAGACGACTCGCCGCACCGTCGCTCCGCGGACATCAAGGGCGAAGTGCTGGTGCTGGCCGCCGAGTTCGACGACTACGTCGACCGCGCCCACTATGACCGGCTGTGCGCTTCGTTCGTCGAGGCGGGCACCAACGCGAATTGCCACTGGCTCGAAGGCGTTCATCATGGATTCGTCTTCCCGCAGCGCTTCGCATACGACAAGTACGCGGCTGAGCGCCACTGGGAACTCCTGCACGACCTCTTCGCCCGCCAGCTCAGTTGACGCCGGTGGCGGGCGCGGCCGTATTTTCGGCCCAGGGCAGCTTCGAGATAGCTCCGAGATGATCCGTCTGACGGGTTCCGACGGGGAGCATGCGGTGCTCCACGACATGGGCGGCAGCGGGGCACCGCTGCTGCTGACACACGGCAACAGTCTCAACGCCGGCATGTGGGCCACAGTGGTGCCGCACCTGCAGGATGGCTTCCGCTGCTGGGGACTCGACTTCCGTGGCCACGGCGCAGCGCGGCCCCAGCACGACGACATGTCCGTCGAGCGCAGCCGCTTCGTCGACGAGGTGCTGGCCGCCGCAGGACCGCTCGGCGGCGAGCCGCTGCTCGCAGCCGGTCACTCGCTGGGGGGGTCCAGCTTGCTGCTCGCCGAGCTGGCTCAACCGGGTTCCTACACGGGACTGTGGTTGTATGAGCCGCTGCTGGCTCCGCCCGGCTCGCCCCGGCCAGAGGCCGATCACCCGCTCGTGCAAGCCTCTCGGAGGCGACGCATCCACTTCGAGAGCCTCGACGAGGCGTACGAGCGATTCGTGTCCAAACCGCCCTTCTCGGGCTGCGAGCCCGAGGCGGTGCGCGCCTACTTGGAGTTGGGCACGTACCCGACGGATGACGGTGCCGTCCGACTCTCCTGCTCGGGGGACACTGAGGCGCGCATTTACGTGACCGGCCTTTCGATCGAGTACACCCGACTCGGCACTATCAGATGTCCTGCCGTCGTGGCTCGGGGTGGCAGCGGGGCCATGCGCAACGACATCCCGCCCAAGCTCGCACAGCCGATCGCCGAAGCCCTCGGCGACGGTCGACTCGAGGTCTTCTCGGAATTCGGTCACTTTGGCCCGATGCAAGACGGCGCGGCGATCGCGCGGTCCATCCGCTCCCACCTCGAGCCGCTGGTCGCTGCATAGGAGCCGCTCGCAGGGGCGTCCGCGACACTGTTCGCCCGCGACGACGGCTAGCTGAGGCATTGCCCAGCAGCCTGCTGCGTCACAGTCATATGCTCCCGCCGTGACTCTTGAAGCAGAAGCATCCCTTGTCATTGCCCAGCTCAACGCCTTGGACCGACCGACGTTTCAGGATGTTGGCCCCGATCGTGCCCGCAAGGGCTTCGAGGAGTTGCCCCCCGGTGGCCTGGAGGTCGACGTCGCGAGCACTGAGGACCGAACGATCCCCGGGCCTGATGGCAACGACATTGCGGTTCGCATCTACCGACCCGGCGACGGTGCTTTGACAGCTGACCACAGTGGCGTGCTCGGCTGCCTCGTGTACTTCCACGGCGGCGGCTGGGTCGTCGGCAGCATCGAGACCCATGACCTGACGTGCCGCTCCCTCACGATGCTGGCTGGCGTTGTCACGGTGTCGGTGGACTACCGCCTCGCTCCCGAGCACCCATTTCCCGCGGGTCCGAACGACTGCTGCGCTACCACGCAATGGGTGATCAACAACGCCGCTGAGCTAGGCGTCGACTCGCGGCGCGTCGCCATCGGCGGCGACAGCGCAGGGGGCAACCTGGCGGCCGCGGTGGCGCTGATGTGCCGCGACGCAGCTGCGAACGATGACGCTTGCGGACAGCCTGCACTGCAGGTGCTCATCTACCCGGTCACCGATTACGACCGCGACACCCATTCGATGATCGCCAACGCCGAGGGCTACCTGCTGACCCGCGCCACGATGGAGTGGTTCGATGATCTCTACTGCCCGCCGTCGGAACGAAAGAACCCCTACGCGGCCCCGCTCGCGGTCGACGACCCGTCTGGGGCGGCGCCCGCACTCGTCATCGTGGCCGGCCATGACCCGCTGCGTGACGAGGGCGTCGACTACGCGAAAAAGCTCGCCGAATCCCAAGTGCCCACGACGCTCATCGAGTATCCCGGCCAGTTCCACGGCTTCTTCGGCATGACCCGCTTCCTGGATCAGGCCATCGAAGCCCAAGAGCTCACAGCCCACGCGTTGCGCCGCGCTCTTGCGCCAGCCAAGTAGGAGGACAACCGATATGCCGTTGCGAGACAGCCACCAACCAGGAACGCCGTCGTGGGTCGACCTGGCAACGACGGACGTCGAGGGCGCTCTCGACTTCTACGCAGCCGTGCTCGGCTGGGAGTACGAGCGCGACCCAACCGGCGAGATCAACTACGTCATGGCAGTCGTCAACGGGCGCCCTGCCGCTGGCGTGTTCGACATGCCCCCCGAGATGCTCGATGAAGGCGTGCCTCCCTGCTGGAACGTCTATATCACTGTGGCCGACGCCGACGAGTTCGCCGCACGCGTCGCCGCGGCTGGCGGGGCGGTCATGCGACCACCAGTGGACGTGCCCGAACCAGGGCCCAACGCCGCGGGCCGCATGGTGATCGCTGCCGACCCGACCGGCGCAGTGTTCTGCACGTGGGCGCCGATCGCCGCCATCGGGGCCGGCGTCGTGAATGCTCCCGGCGCCTTCACGTGGGCAGAAGTCGCCACGCATGACAACGACACCGCTTCGGCCTTCTACGGTGAACTGTTCGGCTGGGATGCCGGAACGATGGAAGGCGTGCCCGAGGGACCCACGGTCTTCACGCTCGACGGAGCGCCGGTCGCGAGCACGTCGATGGCGCCGCCGCCCGGGGTGCCACCGCATTGGCGGGTGAGCTTCGGCGTGTCGGACGTTGACGCCGTGTGTGCCGAGGCCACTGCGCGCGGCGGCAATGTGATCGTGCCGCCGTTCGACTGGGGCCCGGGCCGCATGGCAACGTTGGTTGATCCTGCGGGCGCCGCCTTCGACCTCGTCACCCTGACCGACTGGCCCGCCTAGCGGGTCTAGCGCAGGGCGCCGGTCTTCCTGAGGTGGGCGATCTCGGCGTTGCTGAGGCCCAGCACCTCGGTGAGCACCTCGTGGGTGTGCTGACCCAGCGTGGGAGCGGGCGCTTGCACGCCGTTGGTGCCGTCGGCCAGCAGCCACGGGATGCCGACGTGGCTCATCTGGCCGACGACGGGATGATCGAGGCGCTCGATCAGGCCGCGGGCCGCCAGGTGAGGGTTCTCTTCCAGCGATCGCACGCTGAGTGACGGGAACGCCGGCACCCCGACGGTCTGCAACAGCTCAGTGACGTCCCACTGGTCTCGGTCTCGAGTCCACGCGCCGATGACCTTGTCGAGCTCGGGCTCGTTGGCTTTGCGGTCTGCAGCGGTATGGAAGCGCTCGTCGGCAGGATCTATGCCGGTGAGGGCCGCCAGCGCCGCCCACTCGTCTTCGTCGACGCAGCAAATGGCGACCCAGTCATCGTTGCCAGCGCACCGGTACAGGTTGTGCGGCGACCAGAGCGGATCCGAGTTGCCCATCGGCGCCGGCTGGGTGCCGCGTAGCACCCATTCCATCCAACCCTCAGCCGTGCATGCAGTCGTTGCCTCCCACATGGAGGTGTCGATGAACTGGCCCTCGCCCGTCCGGCGCCGCGCCACTAGCGCGGCCACGAGCGCGTACGCCGTGGCGATGCCGGCCGCCGGGTCGCCGAGCGACACCCCCAGTTCCTCGGCGCCGCCGCCGGGATAGCCGGTCATCGACGCCAGGCCCGACAGCGGCCCCGTGGTCGGTCCGTAGCCCATGTACGACTTGTAGGGCCCGTGGTGGCCGTAACCGCTGATGGCACCCACGATGACGTCGGGACGCTCAGCAGCCAGTGCCTCGTAGCAGAGCCCCCACTCATCCATGACGCCGGTGGCGTAATTCGAGACCACCACGTCGCACTCCAGCGCCAGCCGCTTTGCCAGCGCCCGGCCCTCGGCGGTGCCCATGTCGATCGTGATGCTCTTCTTTCCCTGGCCGTACTGGTTGAAGTAGCCGTTGGTGTCGAGCGTGGGTTCGTGGTGCGCCGATTGCGTCGGCAGGCGGCGTCCCAAGTCGGGCCGGGCCGCCGATTCGATCTTGATCACCGTTGCGCCTAGATGCGCAAGGTGCAGTGTGCAATATGGACCTGCCCAGACCCAGCTGAAATCTGCGACAGTCACGCCGTCGAGCGGGCGATCGGTCTTGGCCGCAACGCCCGGAGGCGTCGCTGCCGCGCCGCGCTCGGCCTCGAAGCCGGCACCGTCGTGCTCACCGAGGGCAGGCGCCGGACGGCGGATCGACCACCACGGCTTGGTCAGCCGTGACGGTGCGCCCGGGACGGTGATGCTGCCCAGTCCGGGCTGGTCGTAGGTCACGAGGAAGTCGCGGGCGGCCAGATGCGGGTCGGCGGCCATCTGCGCAACCGTGTTCACGGGCGCGAATGCCAGCCGTTCTCGCTGCCCCCGGTGGAACAGCTCCGTCACCGATTGGGTGGCGATCCACTCGCCTAGCCACATGCGCAGCAGGTCTTCATTCTCGAAGCGGCTCTCGACAGTGTCGAAGATGGCCATGTCGGCCCACTCCGGCCGGCCCATGAAGTCCTTCAGCCGCTCCCACTGGTCGGCTTCGACGCACACGACGAAGATGTGCCCGTCGGTGGCCGGAAACATCCCCCACGGATTCAGGATGCGAGCGCCCAGTCGGCTGGGGTTCTCGCCCATGTAGGACCAGCTGATGAACGCTGCCTCCAGCATCCCGATGACGTAGGACATCTGGGCGAAGTCGATGTGCTCGCCGTGTCCCGTGCGTTGTGCTCGGTCGACGGCGGCGAGCGCAACACAGGCCGCGGCGAACCCGGATTGGAACGCCGCCTGGTGGCCGTGGGGCTTCAGCGGAGGCAGCTCGGCATTGTGCACGCAGCCGGGAGTGAGCCAGCCCCATCCGCCACCGTGAATGACCTGCAATTCCTCGGCTCGCCAATGCGCATACGGCCCCGTCTGGCCGAACGGCGTCACCGAGATCGTCACGAGCGACGGATGCTGTGCACGCAGCGATTCCGCCGACAGGCCGAGCTCTGCTGCGGTGCGCGGGGCCAAGTCGTGGATGAACACGTCTGCACCTGCGAGCAACTCGTGCAGCGCAGTGCGGTCTTCGGGGTGCGCAAGGTCCGCAACGACGCTGCGCTTGTTGGTGTTGATGGCGGCGAACAGCCCGCCCATGCCGCTCGCGTTGCTGTTGCCTGGCGGGAACGGCCCGCGATGGCGTGCCCGGTCGCCCTGGGGCGGTTCGACCTTGATGACATCGGCACCCAGGTCGGCGAGCAGCTTGGCGGTCCAGGGGGCAGCCACCATCTGTCCCATCTCGACGACACGGATGCCGTCGAGCCCGCGCGCGGTCATCGAGATGTCAGGTGCGCGCTGAGGTCGCGCGCTCCTCCCGAGTTTCGTCGGAAACTCGACATATGCAGGACGCAGTGACTCAAGGCGACTCGTGCTTGAACGACAGCCGGACCTTGGTGCGGAATGCCGAGATCGCGCCGCCCTCGATCACGACGTCCTGCTCGACCACCTCGGCAACCCGGAGATCTCGCAGGGTCTTGGAGGCCTCGGTGATCGCGTTCTGCGTTGCCTTCTCCCACGACTCGTCGCTCGTGCCGATCAACTCGATCACGTTGTAGACGCTGCTCATCGGTTTCTCCTTGGTGCTGCGACTCGAGCCAGGTCAATCTGTCTCGACCTTATGCCAAGCCGTCGACTCGGCACCAGCCGCGCTTTTTGTCGCATGAACGCGGCGTGCCCTACAGTCTGCCCCACCGAAGCGCATCGCTCTCCGCCCCTGGGGACGAGCCCTGAAGCGAACGGGTCCGAACCTTGAACGAAGCACCCCAACGCAACCGCAACTCGGTCGAGAAGGTCATAACGCTGATCGCGGCGAGTCGGATCTCTTGGGAGGACGCAGCGCGACGGGGCGTGGCCGAAGCCACCAAGACCATCCGCGATCTGTCTGTGGCGCATGTCGAAGAGCGCGATGTGATGATTGTGGAAGGCGAGATCGCGCTCTACCGCATCAAGCTTCGCCTCGCGTTCCAGGTCGACCGGATGCGGCCCGGCTTGACACCCGGCGCACCCGATTTCGAGGTGACGCGGTGGCTCATTGTTGCCAATCAGACACTCGGCACCGGCGAGGTTGTCGCCGAGATCGACCGGCTGAACTCTCATGGACCGTGCGAATTCCACCTGCTCGTGCCGATGACCCACTCGAAGAGCTACGCCCGGGCCCGGCGGCTCTCGATGCTGGCGGCCGATCCAGTGACCGGCATCCCATCTGAGCACGTCCCCGCCGCCGACTACTTGGGACCCGACACGCTGGGAATGGAGCAGGCGCAGAAGCGGCTCGATGCCCAGCTTGCCAAGATCGCCGCAGCGTCGTACGCCGCATCGGGCGAGCTCGGCGATCCCGATCCGCTTCGGGCGATCCAAGCAGTGCTGTCGCGTTCCAGTTTCGACGGCATCATCCTGTCGACCTTGCCTGCGGGTGCTTCGCGGCTGGTAGGAGCCGACCTGCCGTCGCGGGTACGCCGTTTGACGAGGCTGCCTGTCACCTACCTGCCTGGCAGGGAACCCGGCGAGCTGTAGCCCCAGATAACTGATGCAGCGCCGACAGCCGGCTGGGGTGCGTCGCCGCAGCGTGGCATGAACTGTGCGTTCGCGACGAAGATGGCGGCCGCTGACACACAGTCGATCCAGCGCAGGGAGATGAAGATGGCGACGACTGATGGAACTTCAAGATCACGCACGCACGCCGAACGGCGGGCAGCTGCGCTCGAGGTGTTCGAGCGGTTCACCAACGGCGAGTTCGACGCGGAACGTGCGCAGCGTGCGATGGCCCGGCAGCTTGGCGCGTTGGGCACGTTCGCGTTCGACGTGGTCATGGGAGACGTGTGGTCGCGGCCGCAACTGTCACGCCGGGACCGCAGCCTCATCGTGATCACCGTGCTCGCCACCATCGGTTCGAGCGAGGAGCTGTCGCTGCACACCGAAGTCGGACTGAACCACGGCCTGACTCGCACCGAGATCGAGGAGATCCTGATCCAGGTCGCTGCGTACGCGGGCTTTCCGATGGCGATGGCGGCATCGAGGGTGGTGGACGAGCGGTTCCGCACCCTCGACGGGGTCGACAGGCTGCCTGAACGGTCGCCGGGACCCGAGCTCGACGACGACGAGCGGGAACGTCGTGCGGTCGAAGTGCGACAGACGCTCACTGCCGGTCGAGCGTCGAGCGACCCCGCCACTGACATGGCGCGCCTCGTCGAGCACTTGGGCGAGGTGGGGCGCATCGCCTATCACTGGGCGTTCGGAGATCTGTGGGCTCGCGACGAGCTGTCTCGGCGGGATCGCAGCATTGTCGTCATCTCGATCTTGACCGTGCTGAGTCGTACCGACGAGCTGGCGTTCCACGTTCCGGCTGGACTGAATCACGGCCTGTCTCGTACCGAGATCGAGGAGATCATGGTGCAGATGACCATCTACGGCGGCATTCCTCGTGCGGTCGAGGGCACCCAGGCCATGAAGAAGGCCTTCGACAAGATCGATGCCCGCGGCTGACCGCCGCGGCGAGATCGACGCGCGCTGCTAGCGCTGCACGAGATCGACGCCCGCCAGATGAACTCCACTCTCGACACGATCAGCTGGACCGACTACGAAATAGCCAACACCGATTGATCAACTCTCCATGATTTGGGGGGGAAACCAGTACCAGTGGATCTGGGCTAAGGAGCAAAGATGAAGTTCAGTTTCGTAACACTGCCCGACTACCCGCTACAGGAGTCTTTGGGGCACATCAAATTGGCTGACGAACTCGGCTTCTACGGGTGCTACGCAGCCGATGAGACTTGGCACAAGGATCTCTACGTGCTGTTCGCAGCCGCGGCGTCCATGACCGAGCAAATCCGTCTGGGACCGAGCCTGGCCCCGATCGCCTTGCGTGAGCCGACCCAGGTTGCCCAGGCGGTCGCCACGCTCGACGAGTTGACCGGCGGCCGTGCCGAGTGCGTCATCTCCATTGGGAACTTCAGCCTGCTCGCCCAGTACGGGATGGACTGGACGGGCATCAAGACGCTGTCTCGGGTCACCGAGGCACACGAGGTGATGCGCACCTTCCTCGACACCGGAGCGCTGACCTTCGAAGGAGAGTTCTACAACTACGACGGGCTGTTCACCTTCGCCCGCCCGGTGCAGAAGCAACTTCCCCTGCTGATCGGTGCCTTGCGCGGTCCGAAGTCCTTCGAGGCGGCAGGCGAGCTCTCCGACGGCACCCACGCTTTCGCCCAATACTCCAAAGAGGCGTGCGACTACATGGTGGAGCACCTGAGAATCGGCGCGGAGCGGGCTGGACGCAACTGGCGGGACCTGGACATTGCGGTCTGGAACGTGTTCGCCATCGGGCCCGACTCGGAGAAGGCCAAGGCCGCGGCCCAAACCATCGGGGCGTTCTACATCCCGGCCATGGCGGTGGAACAGATGGAGCGGCACGGCGTCTCCCAGGCCGACGTGCAGCCCATCCTCGACGCCTTCGGAGATGGAGACGTCCAGGGAGCGATCGACGCCATGACACCCGACATCGCCGAGAGGCTCTCGGTGGCGGGCACCCCCGAGGAGGTGGTCGACAAGATCAAGTCGGACATCGAGCCGAGCGGCGTCAACCACTTCATCGCCTGCATCACGGACTCGTTCCTGCTAAACGCGTTCACTGGACGAGACATCGAGGTCCCCGACGTCCCGGGCCAACTGCAGCTCATCCACGACCAGGTGATGCCGGCCTTCGACTGAGTGAGATCGAATCGCTTCCTGCGACTGGGCGCCACCGGTTGCCGCCCGGTCCCGGATCCGATGCTCGCGGCTGTCCTGACCGGCGAGATCGCGTTCAGAAGGAGCCGAAACGGGCCTGGGCGTCCTCGCTGCGGATGGAATGTGCTGACGCGTCGCCATCGAACTCCGACAGATCGCCCAGTCGTGTGAGCTGGGCGTAGCCGCGGAGCTGGTGCTTGGCCATCTGTATTGACAGTGCCGGCAAATCCAGCAGGCGCGCCACCCATCGCTCGACCGCTGCATCCAACGTCGTTTCGTCATCGCACACCTCGTGCGCCAAGCCCCACTCGGTCGCTTGGCGGCCGTCGATGCGCTCGCTGGTCATGACGAATTGACGGGCACGTGACATGCCGATCTCGGCGATCAGCCGGGGCGTTGCACCCCACGGCAGCGGTACTCCCAGCTCGACCTCCGGCACATACCAGAGCGCGTCTGCCGCAGTGATCCGAAAATCACAACTGGTGGCGAAGCAGCACCCGCCGCCGATCGCATGGCCGTGTACCCGCGCGATCGTGACCGCCTCGCAGTCCTCGATGGCACGGGCCGCCCTGCGGCCAAGCTGGTTGACGTAGCGAGCCTCACGGTCATTCGCAGCGGCCAGCGGCTGCTCCTTGCGATCCGCGCCCGCACAGAACGACTTGCCTCGACCCGCGAGCACCACCACCCGGTACTGGGTTTGCCCGTTGAGCGCAGTGAACAGGTCCCCGACCTCGCGGATCATCAGCTGGTTGTGTGCATTTCGCGACTCAGGCCGATTCAGCCAGACCCGCAGCGTCTCCCCATCAGGCAACAGCTCGATGGTTTCCAATTCCGGCAGCTCAAATGTCAACAAGCTCATGTCGCCCATCCTTGCCGGTCCTCTATTCTGCTGTGCGGCCTCGGACGTCACCCGGTCGGTTCGGGCCGCGGCGGGACTCGGAACTCACTTTGCGGGCTGCAATTCGAAGTGACGTGCGCTCAGCGACTACGCACGATCAGCATCGCGTGCCGCAAGGATCTCCGAGGTTGAGACCGACGCGCCGCTGGCCTCCTTGCGACGTCGAACCTCCTCGACCAACGACTTCACCGACGGCGTCATGGCAAGACGCTCTAGTTCCTGCCGCAGGTAGTCGTCCAATGACTGCGAACGGTCGGCAGCGTTCTCTGCCAATCGGTCTCGGACATTCTCCGAAACGTCATAGACGGTGATCTCTACGGCCATCGCACCACCATGCCGGGAATTTCGGGCGACCGCTCCGACGCGGCTACTGCTCGGCGGCCAGATCGCCTACCCCGGCATCTTCGGCTGATTCAGCATCATCAGCGGTCAGCTCGGATATCTCAGTCTCTTCGGGAGCCGGGAGGACGATGTCGCGGACCCGCTCCACTTGGGCAACGACATCTTCGAGGACATCGGCGTACTCGACACCGGTCAGCAGACGCAGCGGTATCCACAGGTGGCCGCCAGCGGTCCATTCGTACTCGACATCGCTCTGTCCTCTAAGGGTGTCAATCTCCTCTTGTCGGCTGTGCCAGAGGCGCAGCCACATCGGCGTGATACCCGATCGAGCCCACTGGTCGTAGCTGGCGTACAGCGCGAACGCCTGACTCAGTCGGTTGCCGTCCTCCGAGCGGAACTGGAAAAATCGCAGATACCCGTCATATTGGGGTGTCGCCTTCATGCCCTTCACGCTCATCCAGCCATCGCAAACGCCGTGCGCCCACACGACATCGTCAACAATCCGGTTGTAGTCGAGCATCCGCCGCGGGAGCGCTTGGTTGAAGTCTTCAGCGTGCAGCGGTGTAAACGCGGCCGCGCCTTGGGCTTGTGTCAAGCCCTGCAACTGCTGAACATCGTGGGCCCTCGAGGGGTCTGCTTCCTTTAGGTGATCGAGCAGCGCGCTCCAGCTCACCAAAGCGACACGCTTCTGGGTGTCGATGACGTCGGCAACCTTGATCTTGCCGACCTTGCCATCCGGTCCAAGCTTCGCCTCTGACCCGTTCTCGAACTGCGCCCTGATCTTCCCCCACAGCAGTGGGTGGCGGGGCTCCGGGGCGACGAAGAGCAGCATCGTCGGCCCTTCCGAGGACAGGTACTTGACGTAGCCGCTGGCCTGGCCATCCAGCAGTGGGGCCCAAAACTTCGATTCGATGATGAGCCGCATACGGCCGTCGCTGTCGTACGCGACGAGATCTAGGCGCGCCGTTTCGGATGGAGCCACCTGAGTCGCGGCGTTCTGGACCGGTGCCAACGCATGCGTGCTGTCGTTGACGAACTCGATCAAGGCGTCCAGGCACGCCTCCGATTCGTTGAGAATGAAGGCGAGTGCGTCGGTCGCGGCATCCTCGACAACGCGTGTCAGCTTCGGCACTAGATGGGCCAGCAGTAAGTGATCGTCCGACATCAGGGGGTCTCCATTCAGTTGGTCCAGTTGCGCGCGGGCGATGTTGGGTAGTCGTCGTGCCGGCCGGTGTCGCCCGGCTGGATGACGAAGTCTCGCCTGTCGCGGTACAGGCGGGCCCGGTTGATGACGTAGTTGTCCTCGCCCGCGTGCGGGTCGATCTCGCGGTAGTCGGTCATCAACCAGTACTTGTACTCGCCGACGAACAGGTACGTGTTCGACATCCGGAAGAAGCGGCCTGCGACGCCCTCACCGGCATGGAACCGCGCGCAAATCGCTGCAAGCAGGTCTCGCTGATGGTCCTTTTCGCTCAACATGTACTCATGCGGCCACGTGTCTCGGTACGTCACGGCCTCGCGCCACGGAGCGCTCTCGATGAGTCTTGTCAGTTGCAATTCCACGACGGCAAGCATCGCGCCACGGTGTGACAAGTTCGCCGGTGCGCCCCGAACTCGCCGCCGATGTTTCGGCCTCGATGATCTCGTGCAGCGGGATCAGCTGGCCTTCGGCGGCTTCCTGCCGCGACAACCTCAACGACGCTTCGAGTTCGTCGTCTTGGAGAATGTCCAGCGTCTCTTCGAGCGATTCCAATTCGTCTGGACTCATGAGCACGAACGTCGGTCGACCATGACGGGTTACGACGATGCGCTCGTGCTGATCCTCAACCCGGTCCGCCAGCTCCGACAAGCGGGCCTTTGCCTCGGAGAACGGCATCACCTCGGTCATGGGCACCAAGGCTTCGTGTGAATTCTGACCATGAGTTCTGGCGACTGTCTTCACCTGTTCACTTGTCACGATACGAAGCAAACAATTGGCAGCGCTCTCGTCACCGTCGTTTTGAGTGCAGCCACGCAAGAACTTGCAGCGGCAGGCCAGACTGTCGCCATGAGCGATGGCAATGGCACGACGACTCCTGATCTGTCTGGGGTGAAGCACCACGATGTGGATGCACTGGGCACCCGGATCCATGTGGCTGAGGTGGGCGAGGGGCCGATGGTGCTGTTCGTCCACGGCTTCCCCGAGTCGTGGTACTCGTGGCGTCATCAGCTCCCAGCGGTGGCCGCGGCCGGGTATCGCGCCGTCGCAATAGACGTGCGGGGCTATGGCCGTTCGTTCGCGCCAGCTGCGGTCGACGACTATCGCATGGTGCGTCACGTTGCCGACAACGTGGGTGTCGTGCGGGCGCTGGGCACCGAATCCGCCGTCATCGTGGGGCACGATTGGGGGGCGCCGATCGCTTGGAGCTCGGCACTGTGGCGGCCCGACATATTCACGGCCATGGCGCTGGTGAGCGTGCCCTACAACGCCCGCGGCGATTTCAAGCCCAGCGCGGCGTTCCGCCTGATGGGCGGCGACGAGGAGTTCTACATCGAGTACTTCCAAGAGCCCGGCCGTGCCGAGGCCGAAATGGAGGTCGACCTGCCCCATTGGCTGCTCGGCATGTACTACGCCGCCTCAGGTGATGGCGTGCGGGCACGAATGGCGTCCAACGACCCTTCAGGTGGACGGTTCACGGTGGCCCTCGGCGGCAAGCTCTCGGACAACTTCATCTGGCCCGAGCCGGGCACGTGGCCGTACTGGATGTCCGAGGCCGACTTCGACTTCTACGCCTCGGAATTCACACGCACCGGCATGTCGGGCGGCCTGAACCGCTATCGAAATGTGGATCGCGACTGGGAGGACCTAGCTGCTTTCGACAGCGCACCCATCACCCAGCCCTCCCTGTTCGTCGGCGGTGAGTTCGACGGTCCGACGGTCTGGGGCGCGGGCGCCATCGCCAAGTTCGGCGAGACGCTGCCCAACCTGCACAAGTCGGTGATCCTCGACGGCATCGGCCACTGGGTGCAGCAAGAAGCCGCCGACGAGCTCAACGCGGAGCTGCTCGATTTCCTCGCTGCGCTGTAACTCGCTACTGGACCACCGCTCGATCGGCGAGCGTCGGAATCCTTAGGCCAGTCGGGCGGCGCGACGGGTGGCGAACAGCGGTGCGAGAAATCCGAACGCGGCCACGATTGCGCCGAAGACGAAGGTGGCTCGCAGGCGTTCGAGCGAGGGATCGTCGCCGGCGAACGCGAGCATCGACTGAATGCCGGTGATGATGCCGATCCACATGACCGTCTGGTTCATGCCATTCGCTATGCCCAAGTCCTTGTCGTCTACCGAATCCGCCACGAGCACCTGGTAGGCGGGCGAGCCGAACCCTGCCGAGACACCTGACAGCACCAGTCCCACCATCACGAGGGTGAGCCCCCAACCGGCCGGATCGGAACCCATGGCGAAGGCCGCCATCGAACCGATCATGGCCGTGGTCCCAAAGATCATCGGGGCACGCGCACCGATCTTGGTGACCAGCGTTCCGCCAAGCGGCGATGCCACGGCAAATGCTCCAGGCCGCGGAACCATCAGCAAAGCCGCGACGCCCACCGAGT
This sequence comes from Candidatus Poriferisodalis sp., assembly GCF_965237655.1. GTDB lineage: Bacteria > Actinomycetota > Acidimicrobiia > Acidimicrobiales > Poriferisodalaceae > Poriferisodalis. Next base: position 1,086,320 of record NZ_CBDEGB010000001.1, on the reverse strand, counting down.
ACCCGTAGCCGTCTTGCAGCAGGAAGGTCGGCACGATGATGAAGGCGCCCATGTAGGCGAACTGGTTGCACGCCGCCGACAGCAACGGCAGCGAAAAGCTGGCGCGTCGAAACAGCCGCAGGTCGAGCAAGGGAGCTTTCGCGCGCCGCTCCCACAGCACGAACAGCACCAAGCAGGCCAGCGAGCCCGCCAGCATCAACGTGAACGTCCGGTCCGAGAGCAACGGCGTCCCAGACCGTGTCAGCGACGGCACCAGCGTGATCGCCCACAGTGCAAGCAACGTGCAGCCAGCGAGCAGCAGCGCTCCGAGAACGTCGATCGGCACGCGCACTCCACGCGGGATCGGCTTCACCACGATCGCCGCCAGCGCTGTGCCGAGCAGTCCGATGAACCCGAACATCAAGAAGATGCCGCGCCATCCGAAGACATTCAGCAATGGCCCGCCCACAACCACGCCGATTGTCGGCGCGCCAGTCATTGCGAACTGGAACCACCCCACCGCACGGGCTCGCTCTGCTGGACCGAACGCATGCATCAGCAGCGCCATGCCTGACGGCATGAGCATGCCGCCGCACAACCCGAAGACGACTCGCACGGCGATGAAGCTGCCGATGCCAGCCACCCAGTAGTTGGCGATCATCATCGCTGTCATGCCGACCATGCCGATCATGAACATCCGGCGATGGCCGTAGCGGTCGCCGAGCTTGCCGCCCGCTGGCGTGGACACCGCCATCGCGAGCATCAGACCGGTCATTACCCAGCCGGCCGTCGGCACGCTCGTGTCCAGGTCTTGCGCGATCGTCCCCAGCGCAGCACTCACCAAGGTCATCAACGAACCGAAACCGAGCACGGCGAAGCCGATGACGGTCAACAGCACCCAGCGATAGCGCGGCGATACGGGTAGGCCCTCGGGCTGCGCAGCTGATGCCGGAGTGATCGGCGGCGCGGGCGGTGCCACAGACGGCGGCAGGGGGCGCCCCCCTGCGTCGGGCACCTGCGGTACGACCGTGAACACCGACGGTCGGGCCGACGGCACCCCCGTGGGGGCGCGCGAAATCGGTCCTGCGGGTTTCATCGGGGCATGAGCTGTGAGTAAGTGCGGTGTCGCCGAGCCGGGCTGCTCAACGGGTGAGGTGGCCGTCGTCGAGCATCGCATCGGCTTGGTAGCGAGCGATCTTGCCCATATCCGGGTGGGTCAGCACCCAGAAGCGGTCAGTCCGGATGGCGTCGAGCAGCATGGGTCCGACTTCGGCCGGATCCATGCCTTCGGCCAAGAAGCCTTTGAGCATGTCCCAGAACTTCTCGCCCTGCTCGGTACGCACGTGGTGGGAGGCATCTTCGGGGTCGCGGTTGCGCTGGCTGTAGACGATGTTGGTGTTGATCGGACCCGGGCACAGCACTGACGCCCGGACGGGCGAATTCCGCAGGCGCAGATCTCGCTCGAGCGTGGCCATCAGTGCCACGACACCGTGCTTGGCCACGTTGTAGGCACCCAGCGAAGCGCCTGCATACAGACCGGCCACCGATGCGGTCGAGTTGATATGGCCCTCGCCGGCTGCCTCGATGATCGGCAGGAATACATGGGCGCCGTAGATCGGGCCCCACAAGTCGATGTCGAGGGTCCAGCGCCAGTCCTCCAGCGACATGTCCCCCACCGGGCCGGGTATGCCTACGCCCGCGTTGTTGCACAAGACGTTTGCCGTCCCGAATTGCGTGACCGTTGCGTCCGCAAGCGCCTCGATGTCGGCCAGCTTCGACACATCGGTGGGCACGGCGATGGCTTCCGCACCGGTCGCGCGCAGGTCGGCAGCCGCATCGTTCAGCGGAGCATCCTCGATGTCAGCCAGCACCACCTTCATGCCAGCGGCCGCGAACGTGTCCGCCATGGCTCGACCCATCCCGCTCGCCGCGCCGGTGACAACGGCGACTCTGCCTTCGACCTCCATAGCTCCTCGCTCACTTCTCCGTTGATGTGTGTTGCTGTGAATGCGTCTCGAGACGCGCGTCGCTAGTCGAAGTCGATGACGGTGCGGGTGCCGACGCGCTGGCGCATCTGCTCGTAGCCCGCGTTGATGTCGGCAAGCGGCATGTGCGACGAGATCATCTCGTCGAGCATCAGCCGCCCATCGAGGTACATGTCGATATACCGAGGCATGTCCACCCGGAAGGCGTTCGAGCCCATCATCGAGCCCTGCAGCCGCTTCTCGAGCATGAACACTTCGTAGCCGGCGATCTCGATCTTCTCGCCGAAGGGCATCATGCCGACAATGACGGTCGTTCCGCCCTGGCGGGATGACGACCACGCCTGCTCACAGGTCTGCTTCAGCCCGATGCACTCGAAGGCGTAGTCCACGCCGCCGCCAGTCAGCTCCTTGATGGCCTCGACAGCGTCGACCTCGGCGCCGTTGACCGTGTCGGTGGCGCCCACCTGGCGTGCTGTCTCGAGCTTGGCGTTCTCGACATCGACCGAGATGACCCGACCGGCACCGGCGATCCGTGCGCCCTGCACCGCGGACAGACCGATGCCGCCGGCGCCGTACACGGCAACCGTGGAACCGGGCTCGATGCGAGCCGTCTTGAACACCGCACCGAGACCGGTGGTGACGCCGCAGCCGATGAGCGAGGCACGGTCGAGCGGCATGTCGTCGCGAATCTTCACCACGGCGTTCTGGTGAACCAGCATCTCCTCGGCAAACCCGCCGAGCCGGGCGAATTGCCCAACTTCGGTGCCGTCGGGCCTAGACAGCCGCGGGGCGGCACCCTGGGCGCGGGCCACCGCAGCGTGGTTCTGGCAGATATTTGGCCGACCCGTGAGGCAGCGCTCGCAATGCCCGCAGAAGATCGACAGGCAGGTGATGACGTGATCGCCCGGCTTCACATACGAGACGTTGTTGCCGACCGCGGCGACAACACCGGCGCTCTCGTGACCCATCACCGCGGGCAGCTGGTACGGCCAGTGTGCGTCCATGAAGTGCAGATCGCTGTGGCACAGCCCCGCGTGGCGGACTTCGATCACGACCTCGTCGGGACCGGGTGCGTCCACCGAGACGTCCTCGATCTGCAAGTCCCCCGGGATCTCATTGAGCACTGCTGCCTTCATCGTCAGTTCCTCTCTCGCCGCCTACAGGCGGCTAGACCTCGCCGCAGCGTAGCGAACCGGCCACGGGACGCTATGCCCGCCCGGGAGCCAATGCTCAGCGGCCTGGGCGGGTGCGGCGCACGACCTCGGGGCAGTACGTCAGCCACAACGTCAGCGCGACAAACCCCAGCGACGCCATCGAGATGACCGCTGTACGGGGGCCGAACCGCTGGGCTACCTCGCCAAGAACATAAGTGCCGACCGGCAACGCTCCGATGGCCATGCTCAGCAAGCCCATTGCCCGGCCTCGCATCTCTTCGGAGACCGTCGTGAGCACGAGCGTGGATTGGGTTGCCGCGAATAGCCCGCTGCCGCAGCTCGCGAGGTACAGGGTGACTACAGCGAAGGGCACATTCGGCGAGAGGGCCCACACAATGAGCATTGCCATGGTGATGAAGACACCGCCGACGTAGAGGATGCCCCAGCGCCGGCTGCTGGCGACCGAGGTGATGAACGAGCTGGTGATCATGCCGAAGCCGGTCATCGATCCGATCAGCCCGATTTGCGACGCCGTCGCCTCGACTTCCTTGCCGATGAGCTGTACCGCCGGGAAGTAGGCGAACATGAAGAAGTTGGCCATCACGGTGACGCCCAAGATGCTCAGCAGGCCCCGGTTCGTTCGTGCCAGTCGCAAACCCGCTCGCAGCTCCGCTGCGACCGACGGCTGCGGTGCAGTTTCTGTCGAAGCTGACTGCGAGCCTGACTGATCGGGCGGCACCACCTCGAAGACTCGGTCGGCCAGGGCATGGGTCCACTTCGGCTCACGAGACTCGGCCGTCGCTGCAGGAGGCATGGACCGAGGCACACGCGGCACCCACATCAGCAAGATCAGACCGAGGCCCAGCAGTGCCCCGACGCCCAGGAACGCTTCGCCGACGCCTGCTCGGTCGGCCACGATTCCGCCAAGCAGCTGACCGGCCGCCAGGCCCGATGCCAGGGCCATGGTCTCCCAAGCCATCGCACCACCGAGCCGGTGCGGACCGACGACGTCCAGGATCAGCGCTCGGCGGCTGGTCATGTCGACGACCCAGCCGATGCCCGCGAACAGCAGGAATGGGTACAGCAGCCAGATGCTGAGCTGCCCCGCCCGCTCGCCAAGCCCGATGAGGACCACGATCGGCACCAGCAGCGCCGTCTGCAGGCGCACGGTGGTGCGGCGGTCGAATCGATCGGAGATCACACCGCCCACAGCTCCGCCGAGCAGCAACGGCGCCCACATGACGGCACCGGTGAGCTGCACCATGCGCGGCGAATCGGTGACGACGTTGACGTGGTAGCCGGCCAGGAAGGCGATTGCCCAGCGTCCCCAGTGCCAGCACAAGCCGCTCAGCCACAACGGTGTGAATCCCCGGGCCGAGAATGGGCTCTTGCCGCTGCTGACTGCATCGGGTTGCGGCACCGAAACGTCAGCCCCGCCCCCGCGCATCAGCGCGGCATCCTAGGGCGACGAACTCTTCGACGGCTGCCGCAGCGCCAAGTACGTTTGCGCCGTGTACGGCATCGCGCTCAGCGTGGCTGCTTGCCTGCGCGGCGGCACCCGGGTCGACGTGGCGTGGAATCTGGATCCCGGCCGGACTTCGCGATTCGACCCAGCGGACGCTGTTGCGATCACACCGGGCGGAGGACGGCTTGGCTCACTCCTCGACGGCGCCATCGACAGCCGTCTCATCGAGATCGCTGCGGCCAAGCCGACCAGCGGCCGGGTCGTCGAGATCGAACTGAACGCCATCGAGAGCCACACCGTCGGCGTGGCGCCGGGCACCACGATCCGCATCCTGGTTGCACCGGCCTCCACGCTCCCGGGCGAACTCTGGGATCAACTGCTCGAACGACGACCCACCTGCCTGGTGGCCGAACTCGACTGCGACACCGTTGTCGAGACGAAAGTCCTGCAAACCGACGCCAGCGGCAGTGCTGTCGAGTTCGGGTCCGATTCGGTCACGACAGCGTGGAGCCCGCGGCCCACCTTCGTGGTGATGGGCTCCGGTCCAATGGCGGAAGCCCTGGCTGCCGCTGGCGAACTGGTGAGCTGGAACGTCGAGCACATCGGTGGGCCCGATGCAGCCGTCGGCATGGCCGCAACCCTCTCGAGTATCGATGGCCTTGTCGTGACGGGGCACGACATCGAAGGGACCGGGCGCGTGCTGTTGGCCGCGATGAACTCCCAAGCCGGCTACCTCGGCTCGGTGGGTCCGCAGTCGATCCAAGCGGCGAGGCTCGACTGGCTCGCCTACCGAGGCGTCACCGACACCACCCGGATTTGCGCGCCGGCCGGCATTGACATCGGCGCTCGAACACCGAGCGAAGTCGCTGTGTCGGTCCTCGCCGAGATGATCGCCGTGCGGAATCCGCCGCCGTCCTGACGGGCTCGAAGATCGAGTTCTGCCACCCGCGGCTACCATCGACGCAGTGACGTCGACGGATCCGATCCTGACGAATACAGACCCGAACGCCGAGCCGCTGCCTGTCCCCGAAGACATGTGGCAGGGCGCGGACGACGTCGGTCTGGATGCTGACTGCAGTCCCACCAAGGTGTGCCGCAACGCGCGTGACTTCACATTCGACGGCATCGCTGAAGACGACGAAGACCTCGCCACGTCATGGCGGAAGCTGCTCGAGCGCGAGGGCAAGTCATCGCCTGACGGCACCACAGTGCGCGATCTGGTCCTCGGTCCGAAATCAGGAGACTGAGGCCGGCGACATCCCGGCCTCCAACGGTGAGCGACCAGCCCCGCAACGAGGCGCCGGCAAGCGTTGCCGACCTGCAGGCACAGCTTCGCTCGTCTGGCTACCTCGCGAGCCGCGGCCTGGCCACGGCAACCCTGATCGGGCTGCGGCTAGGTCGACCCATCCTGCTTGAGGGCGAGGTCGGCGTCGGCAAGACCGAAATGGCCAAGTGCCTCGCCCACATCGGCGGGCGGCAGCTCATCCGGCTCCAGTGCTACGAGGGCATCGACACCCACCAGGCCCTGTACGAGTGGGACTACGCACGTCAGATGCTCCACGTCCGGGCGCTGTCGGAGGGCGAGCTCTCAGATGCCTCGACCGTCAGCGGCCTCTATAGCCCTGAGTTCCTGATCGAACGCCCACTCCTCGCGGCGATCCGGGCCGGAAGCAAAGCCGTGCTCTTGATTGACGAAATCGACCGTGCAGATGACGAATTCGAGGCGTTCCTCTTGGAGCTGCTGTCAGACTTCCAGATCACGATTCCCGAGGTCGGCACGATCGCCGCCGACGACCGACCGGCCGTGGTGCTGACATCGAATCGCACACGGGAATTGCACGACGCCCTGAAGCGAAGGTGCCTGTATCACTGGATCGGCTATCCCACCTTCGAAGAAGAAATCGAGATCGTGCGCCTGCGTGCGCCTGATGCGGTCGAGGCGCTCGTGCGCAAAGTTGTCGCGGCGGTCCAGCGACTGCGGGACATGGACTTGGTCAAGCTTCCCGGCGTCGCGGAGACACTGGACTGGGTGGACGCGCTCGGCGTGCTGGGTACCTCCGAACTCGACGCGGCGTCGGCAGCCGACACGCTCGGCGCGGTCATCAAGGATCGCGACGACCTCGAACTTGTCGAAGCCGAGCTCGACCGTGTTGTGGCCGATGCTTGACATCGGTGTCGTTGCCGATGCCTGACATCGATGCCATGGCCGATGCCTGAGACGGGTCCCGGGGCCGCACACGAGGCTGGCTCACCGTCAATGGAGATCGTGGCGCGGCTCGTCGGTTTCGGCCACGCGCTGAGAGACGAGGGCCTGCCGGTCGGCTCCGATGACGTCGTCATGTTCTGCTCAGGGGTCGCCGAGCTCACACCCAGCGACCTCACCGACGTCTATTGGAGCGGCCGAGCGACCCTCGTGCATCGCCGCGAGCACCTGCCGGTCTTTGACGAGGTATTCCGCCGCTATTTCATGGGTCTGCGGTCGCCCCGCTCCCCCGAACCCGAACCGCACGAACCGGTGACGCAAGGACTGAGCGGCACGCTGCAGGTTCCTGACAGCGAACCTGGCGAGCAGGCCGGCGATGACCGACCGATGGTGCTCGGACTGCAGGCATCGGGGGTCGAGATCCAGCGTGACAAACGATTCGCCGAGTGCACGCCCGACGAATTGGCAATGCTGCGGCGGATCATGACCCGGATCCGGCTGCAGCCGCCTCGACGCCGTACACGACGGCGGCAGCCGGACCCGTCGGGCTCGCGGCTCGACATCCGGCGCATGGCCCGCGAAGCCATGCGGATCAGCCACACCGCACCCGATCTGCGCCACCTGTCTCGATCACTGCGACCCCGGCCCCTCGTGCTCATCTGTGACGTCTCGGGGTCGATGGCCGACTACTCGCGCAACCTGTTGCAGTTCGCGTACTCGATGCGCCGGGCAGCCCAGAAAGTCGAGGTCTTCTGTTTCGGCACCCGGCTGACGCGCATCACGCCGGCGCTGGACCGACGGAACCCGGACGATGCGATGAAGCTCGCTGCCGCCCGTGTGCTCGACTGGGACGGCGGCACGCAGATCGGCAAGTCGCTGGACACCTTCGTCCGCAAGTGGGGTCGCAAAGGCCTCAGCCGGGGCGCCACCGTCGTTGTCTGCTCCGACGGGCTTGACCGCGGAGACCCAGCCGTGCTCGCCGACGCAATGGAACGCCTCAGTCGGCTCTGCCACCGGATCATCTGGATGAACCCGCTCGTCGGCGACGACATCGATGTCCCACCGAGCACGCTCGCCATGTTGGTCGCGGGCCCGTTCATCGACACCCTCGTATCCGGACACGACCTGGCCAGCCTCGAGTCCTTCGCCGCCAAGCTGCCTCACATCGGCTGATCGGTATGAACAAGTGGAGCGTCTCCATCCAGGCAGAGGGCGACCGGCCCGTCGAACTCAGCGAGGTTGTGGCGCTTGCCGACGCGGTCGCGCCGCTCGGCGGCATCGCATCGGGCGTCGGCGCGATGGCGTACGGCGCTCAGATCGTGATCGAGGCCGAAAACGCCGACATCGCCGTCGAAACGGCAATGGAGGCCTTCGCCGATGCAGTCGAGACAGCGAGGCTCCCAGCCTGGCCGATGACCCGAGCAGAAGTCATCGGCCCCGAAGACTCCGACGACGAGTTCGGGTTCCCCGAATGATCCGGCCCAGATGATCCGCCCCAGATGATCCGACTGGGCTCGCTCGCCGGTTACCCCTTCGAGGGACCCAGGGTGCTCGGCGGCTGGACGCCGCCTGCAATTGCGGCCGTGTTCGCGATCCTGTACCGAGCCGATCCCGACGGCCGACCATACGACTACGCCGTGATCGACGTCGACCACGCGGACAACCTGGCTGCGGCCGGGCTGCCGTTCGGCCACCCGCGAGCAAAGTGCTGGGAGCGGCGCGCCGGCAACAAGTGGAACCTCCACATCTGCACCTATGAGGTCCCAGGCGGGTTGCGCTCGCATCGCGAGCAGATCGTCCGCGAGCTGGTCGCCATCTACCGACCCGGCTGCGCGCCCGAACAGTTCGACCAAATTTGGAAGGACGAGTGGATCGGCAGCTACCGGGCCCCCACCGCAGGCCCGCTCACCACCACGCGCGATCCTGGGCGCTCGACTGGGCGGGCCTCCGAGTCGGACTTGAACTGATCGCTGACGGCTATTCGGGGTGGTAACCGACGGCGTCGTGGAGCCGGCTGCGGCGCGTGCCCATCGCGGGCCGGGCCGGCGCAGGCTCGCGAGGCTCGGGGTCAGGTTCATACGTGGCCCCAGCCACGATGCCTTCGGCCATGCCGTACAGCAGCGGCAACGCTCCCGCGATGACGCCGCTGGTGTTGTTGATGCGCTCGACACCTGGTTCGACAGCTTCGGCGTCTGCCTTGATCTTCCACACGATCTGCGAGCACTCTTCCAGAAGCCCGGCGATCCGGGTCAGCTGGCTTCCCACGATGAACAGGTAGAAGGCCAGCCCGGCGATCAGCAGGCCGATCAGGATGACGGAGAGAACTACAAGTGTCGTCATGTGCGCACCTTGTCGAGAACGCGGCCAAGGAACAGGTGGTGTTCGAGGCCTTCGGTCAGGACCGCATCGACCCCCTCGGCGGTCTCTGCGATGAGGGCGGTGTCGCCGGTGTTAGCGGCGGCACGCTCGAGCGTGCCCTTGATGATCCTCACCCGGCGCTCGATCGTGCGCACGAGCAGCACCAGCATGGTGAGCAGGGCAACGACAGCCACAATCACGACGAAGCCGCCGATGATGACTCCCCACCACAGGTTCTCTTGGGTGTCGGTCAACCCCAGTAGGTCCATCTCAGCCTCCTAACCGGGCCCGACCACGCTTCAGGCCGGCGACGATTGCCGATGCCGACTCGATCGTGGTGTTCAATTCCGCCAGCGACGCCGTGTTGGTGACCGCGTCTTCCAGCCCGGCGTTGATCTCCGATGCCCGATTGCCGATCGAACGAGCCAGCATCAGGATCGGCACGACGAGCGCGACCACCGCGATGACCGCGACGATGCCGATGACGTAGCCGATTATCCACCCGGTTGTCGACTCTTGAGCGAGTAGCAGTATCACGGCATTCCCTCCCTCAGATCGATTCGCAGAAGTCCCGCACGGGTTTGAGCGTCGAATTCACCGACGGCAACACGGTCGGGATTGTCGAGGTCTGGTCGGCGATGACACGAACGCCGCCCGCGACCGCGACGAGCGTGCTGTGGACCGCCCGCAAGTGGAGCGCCACTCGCAGCAACCCGACAGCGGCAGCCACGATGATCAGGCCGCCGATGATGACAGTGACCCAGGCAACAGCAGGCATCAGAACTCCCTTCAGCCCAAGAGCTTCCCGACCGAACCGGCGTAGCGCACCGCACCGTCTGCTACCTCTTCGATCGTCTCGTCAGTCGTTGCAAGCAGATCGCGCGTGGTGTCGAGTTCTCCGATGACCGCCACGCCCGCAGTCAGGATCTCGTCGCTGGCTTTGCGGATCCGCTCGATGGCAGCCAGTACCCGGTTCAGCAGTGCGACTGCCACCGGCACTACCACCAGCAGCAGTATCAGGTTTCCAATCCACCAGAGCACAACAGCCTCCTCAGACGGCCTCGGGGCGGTACGGCAGGACGAATCGACGTAGGACGCGCGCGAGCCCCATTCGCGCGGCGCGCACACCGATGGCAACGCCGCCGGCGGCTTGGGCTTGGCTGAGGGGATCGGGGTCACGGCCCGCCGCGATCGCAGCCAGTCGGTTCTGCACGTTGGCGGCAAAATCGTTCAGCAGCACTGCGGTGATGTCGCTCACCAAGCCACGCCCATACTGCGCGGCCGGCCCGGAGAGCTGCAGATCCATGGCGACGTCGACGGTGGTGCCGTCCGCAGCCGGGGCAAGGCTTGCGTTGAGCGCGAGCGTCGCTTGGCCCCGGCCCTTGCGATCGGCGCCGCTGGCAGCGACGGAGATCGTGCGGGCCTCAACGTCGCGGTGGGTGATCTCAGCGCCACCGTCGAAATCCATCTTGATCGGACCGAGACCGATCGACACCGTGCCGCCGTAGCTGTCGTCTCCCAGCTCGGTGGTCAGCTCCGTGCCGGGCAGGCACGCGGCAACCTGCGGGACGTCACCGAAGAAGTCCCACACAACCTCCAGCGGCTGAGCGACCTCGAACTGATTGGTGATCTCCATCAGGCGACTCCCTGTTCACGCGCATAGGCCGTCCGGCACCCTGCACAGCAGAAGTAGAAGACCTCGTCTCCCACCTCCAGTGAGACAGCAGCCGGATCGATCTGGACCGTCATGCCGCAGACGGGATCGATAGCCGTGGCTGTCGTGGGCGCTTGGGGGGTGACCGGGACAGCGAACGCACCCTGTGCTCGCAATTGCACCAGCTCGGCCAGGATCGACACAGCGACCTCTTTGTGAGAAGTGCTGCCGAGATCCAGTCCTGCCGGGACGCGTAGGGCGTCGAGTTGGGCTTGGTCGGCCCCCTGAGCAACGAGCTGTGCACGCACGCTCTCTCCCCTGCGGCTGGACGCGACGAGGCCCACATAAGCCGGAGCCGCCTTGAGCGCGGCCCCCAGCACGTCTTCGTCGCCGTGTCCTTGGGTGGCGACGACGACGATCGACTGCGGTGTGAGCAAACCCTCGCTGAACTCAGAGCCGGTGACCAGCTCGACACGCCAGTCGAGCTGACTGGCGAGCACCGACAGGGTTGTCGCCATCGGCGAGCTTCCGACGATCACCAAGTGAGGTACGGCCACGACGGGCTCCAGATAGATCTGCAGGGCGCCTTCGCTCTGGCACGACATGGCCACCGCGGTCGTGCCTTGGGGGAGATCGCCGAAACGATCGCTCGCGCCGAGCGCCAGCAACCGCGGCGTCCCGGCTTCAAGCGTTGCCATGGCCTCCCGGATGAACACCGGCTCAGCGCATGCGCCGCCGATCCAGCCGTAGATCTCGCCCGAGGCCGTGTAGATGGCACGAGATCCCTGCTGCCCCGAGGTCGGGGCTTCGCGCCAGACAACCGTTGCCAACACGAATGCCTCGCCGCTGCGTGCGAGTTCGATGGCCTGTTCCAGGACGCCCCAGCCTGCGACGGCCCCGCCCTCGACGGCCCTGTGCTCGGCAAGAACGGGTTCGCTCACGGCTCTGTCTTCACCGGCGGTGCGCCGGAGACGTCGTGACGCTGGGTGATGGCTTCATAGACCCGATCAGGCAGCAGCGGCATGTCGATATTGCGCACGCCGGTGTCGGAGATCGCGTCCATGACGGCGTTGACGAACGCTGCGGGACCGCCGACGGTGGCGCATTCCCCGATGCCCTTGGCCCCGATGGGATGGTGCGGGCACGGGGTCACCACCTCGTGCAGCTCGAAGCCCGGTGTCTCCCAAGCCGTCGGCAGCAAGTAGTCCATGTAGTTGGAGCCGATGCAGTTGCCGTCCTCGTCGAAGGTGATGAACTGCATGTTGGCCATGGCATACGCCTCGGTGAGGCCGCCCATGATCTGGCCCTCGACAATCATTGGGTTGATGCGCACACCGCAGTCGTCCACGGCCACCACCCGCAAGACGTCCCACACGCCGGTCTCGGGATCGACCTCGACGGTCGCGATGTAGCAGGCGAACGGCCACGTCAGGTTGGGAGGGTCGTAGTAGGCGTTGTTCTCAAGGCCCGGCTCCATGCCGTCAGGCATGTTGCTGTAGGCGGCAAATGCGCATTCCTGGATTGTCACGCCTCGGTCAGGGGCGCCGCGAATCGAGAACCGCCCGAGTTCCCACTCGATGTCCTCTTCGGACACCTCCAGCAGGTGAGCGGCAAGCTTGCGGGCCTTGGCGCGGATCTTGCGCGCCACCATTGCAACGGCCGCCCCGGCGACGGGGGTACTACGCGATGCGTAGGTTCCCATGCCGAACGGGGCCGTGTCGGTATCGCCCTCTTCGACGAGCACATCTTCGGCCGGGATACCGAGTTCGTGGGCGACGATCTGTGCCCATGTGGTCTCGTGGCCTTGACCCTGGGATTTGGCACCGGTGCGCAGCAGCGCCTTGCCGGTCATGTGCACCTTCAGCTCGGCGGAGTCGAACATCTTGATGCCCAAGATGTCGTATTCCCGGCTGTTGCCGGCCCCGAGGGGCTCGGTCATCGTCGAGATGCCGATGCCCAAGAGCCGGCCCCGCTTGCGGGCATCTTCCTTCTGCCGCAGGAAGTCGTCGTAGCCGATCGCCTCGAGGCCGAGGTCGAGGCACTTCTGGTACTGGCCGGAGTCGGTCAGGAATCCGAAGGGAGTGCGATGCGGGAAGTCGTCATCTCGAACCAGATTGATCCGGCGGAACTCGGCCTGGTCCATGCCGAGGTCGTCGGCGGCGGCTTGCACCATGCGCTCCTGGAAGTACATGGCTTCGGTGACCCGGAAGGAGCATCGATACGCGACGCCTCCCGGCGCCTTGTTGGTGTAGACGCCTTGGGCGGTGAGGTGGGCAGCCGGGATGTCGTAACAGGCAAACGCCGAGTGCATCAGACCGATCTTGAACTTGCTCGGCTGGGCATCGGAAAAGAACGCTCCATGGTCGGAGTCGGTGTGCATGCGCACGCCCAAAATGCGGCCGTCGTTGCGCAGCGCCAGCTCGCCCTTGAGGTAGATGTCGCGGCCGAATCCGGTGGAGATGAGGTTCCCGCTCTTGTCCTCGATCCACTTGACGGGGCATTCGAGCAGGATCGAAGCCAGGATCGACACCACGTAGCCCGGATACACCGGCACCTTGTTCCCGAAACCGCCGCCGAGGTCGGGAGAGACGATGCGGATCATGTGCTCGGGCAACTCGGCCACCATTGCCACCGCGGCCCGGATGATGTGCGGCGCCTGGGTGGTCATGTACACGGTGAGCTTTGAGGTCGCCCGGTCAAAGTCGGCGATCGAACCGCAGGTCTCGATGGGCGACGGGTGAGAGCGCGGGTAGTGCATCTCGATGGCCGAGACCACGTCGGCCTCGGCGAAGGCCCGATTGGTGCCCTCCCGGTCGCCGACCTCCCAATCGAACACCACGTTGTTGTTCTGACCGGTCTTGTCGTCGCGGATCAGCGGCGCATCGGGGGCCAGCGCCTGGGTCGGGTTGACGATGGGCGGCAACGGTTCGTAGTCGACGACGATGGCCTCGCAGCCGTCCTTCGCGAGATAGGGGTCGTCGGCGATGACACACGCGACCTCCTGCCCCTGGAATCTGACCTTGTCCGTGGCAAGGACCGCCTGAGTGTCATACGACAGCGTCGGCATCCACGCCAGATTCCGTGCAGCAAGCAAGTCGCCTGTGAGCACGAGGCGAACGCCGGGGATCGCCCAGGCGCCGCTGACATCGATGGACCTGATTCGAGCGTGTGCCAACGGGCTGCGGAGGATCTCCATGTGCAGCATCCCGGGCAGGGCGATGTCGTCGATGTAGTTGCCCTTGCCGCGGATGAAGCGGTTGTCCTCGACCCGGCGCCGGCTGGCGCCGAGGCCGCCGATCTTGATCTCGTCGAGCGCCATCTCAGCCCTCCTCTCCGGCCCCGTCGCCGGCGGCACTGCCACCAGCATCCGGGTCGTCGCTGTCGGGTGCGGCGCCGCGTAGCTTCTCGGCGGCCCACATCACCGCCTTGACGATGTTCTGGTAGCCGGTGCAGCGGCACAGGTTCCCGGACAGTGCCCAGCGGATCTCGTCCTCGCTCGGGTTCGGGTTCTCCTCCAGAAGGGCTTTGGCGCTGAGCATCATGCCGGGGGTGCAGAAGCCGCACTGCAGACCGTGCTCGTCCTTGAAGCCTTCCTGGATCGGATGCAGTTCGCTCGCGGTCGCAAGGCCTTCAACGGTGAGGATCTCATGACCGTCGGCTTGGACTGCGAACATCGTGCAGCTCTTGACGGGCACTCCGTCGTACAGCACCGTGCATGCACCGCAGTTCGTCGTGTCGCAGCCGGTGTGGGTCCCCGTCAGTCGGAAGCCGTTGCGCAGCAGGTGTGCCAGCAGCAGCCGCGGCTCGACGTCGGCAGCACGCCGTTCGCCATTCACGGTCAATTCCACCCGGCGAACCGGCACGTCGTCACCAAAGCTCGGCGGGACCTCTTCGAACAACGTGCTCATGTCAGGCCGCCTTCTGTCCAGACCGCTGAATTTGCGCCCCGAGGCGTCTCACGAATGTCGCGACGACGTGGCGCTTGTAGTCGGCGCTTCCCCGGTGGTCGGAGCGGGGCTGGGCCGCTTCGGCGGCGAGCTGAGCCGCCGCATCGACGGCGTCGCTATCGAGCGCCGTGCCGACCAAAGCCGCCGCTGCGTCGGAAGCGTTGATGGTGGCAGGCCCGACACCGGTCAGCCCGATGCCCGCCCGAGCAACACTGTCGCCCGACATCTCCACCGAGACCGCCACGCCGACGGTGGCGAAGTCGCCGACACGGCGTTCAAGCTTGAGGTAACCGCCGGCCCGGGTCCCACCCGCTGGCGGAACCACCGCCTCGACGGCGATCTCGTCGTTGGCGAGCACCGTCTGGAACGGACCGTCGATGAAGTCGTTGACCGGAATGGTCCGTTGCCCGTTCGGGCCTTGGGCCACGATGGCTCCCTCCAGCGAAACCATCACCGAGGCCCAGTCGCCCTGCGGGTCGGCGTGGCACACCGAGCCGACCAGCGTCCCTCGTGTGCGCACGAGCGGGTCGGCCACAATGGGGGCCGCCGCAGCGATTGTGGGTTGATGATCGCCGAGCGTTGCCGATTTCTCGAGATCGGCGTGACGGCACAGCGCACCGATGCGATAGGTGCCATCGGCATCGGCCCGGTGGTAGTCGAGACCACTGACGCCGTTGATGTCGACGAGCATCGCCGGGGCGGCGAAACGCAGCTTCATCATCGGGATGAGGCTCTGGCCCCCCGCAAGGATCTTCGCCTCGCCATCAGCAGCGGCGAGCAGGGCTATGGCCTCGGCGAGTGTCGAGGGGGCTTCGTAGCGGAAGCGGGATGGATACATACCTCAGCCCCCCGTCGACTGCCCACCAGGTCCCTGCGGATCCGGCACAGCTCGCGGCATCGCCTCGGCATCGGGATCGGGACGTCGCTCCTGGTGGGGCGGCCAAGGCCCTTGGACCGGCTGTCCGGCGACCTTGAGATAATCGACAATTTGCGGCCACGCCCAGATCGTCGGGCCGGGACCCTCGCGGGGCGTGCCCTCGATGACCTCGTACAGCCTCGGGTTGCCAGCACTATGGCCTGATGACTCGATCGGCATGGACTCCCCTTCCCCCGGAGATCCGGCCGTGTCTCTGCGGCACTGTGAACCTACCACTGACGGTGCTGGTGGCAAGAACGAAGCCCGATCGGCGGGCTTCACGTCTCGCTCGGCTACCCGCGCACCCATCGACCCGTGGGCACGGAATACTCAGGTCATGGATCACAACGCTGTGAGTTCGCTGCTGGCCGCCGGATTCAACTCAGGGCCATATCAAGTGCTGCTGGTGATTCATTTGCTCACCGCCGGTTTCGGATTCGGCGGCGCAGCGATGACTGCATTTGCAACACGTCGAACCATCAATGACGCGCTTGAGGACTCCCCCGAGTCGAACGAGCCCGTGCACCCAGCCGCAGCGGCGGTGGCGCAGCGATCCAACCGCTACGTCCTGACTCGCTTCGCGGACGTGTCGGTCTACGTTGCCGGTCTGGCGGGTTTCGCTGCGGTGTTGCTCGACGATCGCTGGGACTTCCGCCAAGGCTGGGTCACGATTGGCTTGGTCCTCTATTTCGCCTGGGTGGCCCTCGCGCACGGGGCCGTGCGGCCCACGACGCAGAAGCTGCTCGCAGCACTCGACGCCGGCAACAGCGAGCCAGCGGTGATCAGTGGCCTGCTTCGTCGCTGGCGCACGCTCGACGCAATGGCGAGCCTGGTCGTCGTGGCGGCAATCGCGGTGATGGTGACCAAGCCCGGCCTCTGAGCCCGCCGTCTCACAGCGACGCCGTGATCGCCTCGCGCAGGCGACGCCGGGCAATACGACAACTGGGCCGCGTAGCGTCGGCGCATGACCTCTGTTCGGCGGCACAAGGTGTGCGTGATTCCTGGCGACGACGCTGCGCCCGAGGCGATGTCGGCCTCGCTGCGCGTCTTGGACGCCCTCGACCTGCCGATCGAGTGGGACCACGTCCCAGTCGGCGACGAATTGGCCGCCCGCACACCCGAAGAGCGAGAAGCACTGGTCGGCGAGCACATCGACGCCGCCGACACGGTGCTGTTCGGCTCGTCAAATGGCACGACGCCAGGGGCAGGCTTCATGCGCTGGGGCAAGCGCACGTACGCCAACGTGCGTCCGGTCCGCTGGCGGCCGGGCTACGCCTCGCCGCTGGCTCGGCCCGAGGGCATCGATTACGTGATCGTGCGCGAGAACCTCGAGGACATGTACGTCGGCGTGATGGGTCCCGCCAAGTTGCTGCTGGATGCAGGGCTGACCGAAGGCCGCTCCCGTGTCCCGCCCGACGCCGCAAATGGCCGCTTCGCGGCGAAGATCATCACCCGGCCCGGCACGGAACAGGTCACTCGCTTTGCGTGCGAGCTGGCATTGCAGCGAGGCGGGAAGCTGACCGTGTCTGCCAAGACGAACATGCTGCCCGCCACCGATCGCTGGTTCTGCGACATCGCTCGTGAGGTCGCCTCGGAGTATCCGGGCCTGGAATACGAGCAGTTCATCATCGACGACATGGCACACCGGCTGGTCATGCGCCCGCACGATCTCGATGTGCTGCTGCTGCCCAACCTGTACGGCGACATCCTCTCCGACGAGGGTGCAGGCACCATCGGCGGGATGGGCCTCGCACCATCTGGCTGCTACGGCGACGACTGGGCCTACTTCGAATCGGCGCACGGCACGGCTCCCGATATCGCCGGGCTGGGCATCATCAACCCGACCGCCACGCTCGAATCCGCCGAGATGATGCTGCGCCACCTCGGGCTTGAGGCTCCAGCGGACCGGTTGGACCGGGCGCTGGAAGAGGTCTACGAACAAGGCGAGCGCCTGACGCCTGACCAGGGCGGCACAGCAGGCACCGAGGACTTCGCCTCCGCCGTCATCGACGTTATCTAGTGCTGTGTCCGGCAACGTCGGCGTGGATGAGGGCGACTGTGTGCTGAGGCGCTGAGTCAGCCGCTCGATGTCCGTCCGCCCGCCGGAGGCACCGAGTCGTAGTCGGTTCTCGGTGGACGTTGTGTCGTGGCTGGCTTCGTCGTGGTCGGTTCTCGGTGGACGCTCCGTCGTGGCTGACTCGTCATGGTTGGCTCTCGGCGGTCGTTGTGTCGTGGCTGACCCCGTGTCGCTGGGGGGGCTGTGGCTTAGGAGCCGAGCGAGTAGGCGGGCGACAGGTCGGGCAGGCGTCGTTCTGACGGCGCCCGCGTGCTTGACCAGTCGCCTGCCCGCTCAAGTCCCTATTCGCGTGGTGTGTGCAGCGGGCCGGCTGCTCGTGCAGTAGCGGTAGCGGCGGTGGCGTGGTTGGCGGTGCGGGTGCGGGGCTTGGCGGTCCATTCGCCGGTGGCTCGGTGTCGGTGGAGTTGCTGGTTGTTGTTGTGGAGCTCGTGGTGGCATTTCTTGCACAGAGCAGCGAGATTGGGCACGTCGGTGGTGCCGTTGTCGGCGGCCCATTCCTCGATGTGGTGGTCGTCGCAGCGGTGCATGGGTGCGCGGCACAGCACGCAGCCGCGGTCGCGGATCGCGACGGCGAGATGTTGGGCGACGCTGGCGTCTCGGCGGCTGCGTCCGAGCCACAGGATTTCTCCGTTGGTGTCGAACAGTGCGCCCCTGATGTGAGTGTCGGGTGAGAGGTTGTCGAGGATTGCCGGCGGGACGGGTCCGGTGCCGAGGAGTTCGCAGGTTCCGTGGGGTTTGGTGCCGTCGATGACGCCGATCTCGGCGATGATGATGAGCTGGTTGGGTGCTTGCGCGGGCCGCCACCGATCGATCGAGCGACCCGCCGGGCTGTCGGAGGCGTCATCGCCGTCGGCATCGCTGCGCCAGCCGTGGCCGTCATCGGTTCGTGGGCGGCGCGCGGTGTCGTGGCCGTGTGCGGCGGTGTGGTCGATGGTGGCCAGGGCGTTGCGGTCGGTGACCATCTCGAACAGGCTGTCCGCGAGGCGCTGGCGGTTGTCGCGAATCTGGTTGGGTGTGGCGTCGCGTCCGCCGTCGAGACGCCACAAGGCGTCGTTGTAGTTCTCGAGTGCTTGGCGCACCATTGCGAAGCTGACCGAGTCGAACTGGGCGTGCAACACACCCATCCCGGTGGAATCGTCAACGAACAACGACGCGCAGCGATCGCGGCGCTGACGGCCCAACTCGGTCTGCGCAGCGGCAGGGTCATGACGGGCCGCGAACTTCTTGGCTTGCTCGCGCAGCGTCTCAGGCGACACCACCGCGGCGGCTTCGAGCAGCTCTGCTGCGGAATCGACCGCGTCGGGCCTGGTGCGCCGCGCAGCGTCGGCAAGTACCTGGGCATGCTCGACGTTCAGCTCGCCCACCGCGAGGCCCCGAGCCACATTCGGCATCTGAGCGACCTGCTCGCTGGACTCGACGGTGCGCTTGGCGTTGCGCTTGCTCAGCCGCGCCCGGCCCACCAGCGCACTGCGGCCCGACCCAGGACGGGCGACCTCGAGCGCAGCAGTCGCTGAGAGCACCAGCGCGTCCGCGGCTGAGCGCAGCCGAGACGCCATGTCGATGACATCGGCGAGCGTGTCGCAGCCGGCATCGCCCAACGGCACCCGCGACGCCCGCGCGACGACGTCACGCGCCCCGCACAGCACCGACAACACACCCTCAACCGGCCCGGCCCGAAGCGGCACCGCAATCGATACCGGCTCAACCGGCCCGGCCCGAAGCGGCACCGCAATCGATACCGGCTCAACCGGCTCAACCCGAAGCGATGCCGGTTCGACCGGTGACGCCAGCGCGGGCGGAGCGGCCACGGCCGCGTCGCTCGCCGGCATCAAGCCGGTCGGCATTTCCGTCGAATCGCTGCGAACGTCTGAGCGCTTCATGACAATGACTGTAAATATGGGGTGTGATACGAAAGCCCCCGAACGACCCCCCAACGGCATCACCACACCCAAACCGACGCCAGCGCAACCCCCAGACACCGCAACGCAGCGCACTCGTGGCGGGCTCGCGCCCCTGTCCGATGACCGAGCCCGGACGAGCAGGTCGCGTCGCGCCATCAATCGTGCTGTGCGCACGCATGCACCCTCGCTCCCAGCCGACGCAGCCTGCCAGGACTGCGGAATGCCAGCACCGGGCTCGCCGACTACAGCGCAAACGCTTGCGGACACAGCTCTAGCAGGTGCCCGAACCGCATGACCAGCCGGCTTCCTCCGGCTACACGTCGCGAACTCATCAGCCGTTCATCGGGGCGATTGCCAAAGCGTGTCGAGGGAGGCTGACAGCACGCGATCGTCGTGGGGCAAGGTGTTGGCACCTGAGTGGAGCAGCACACCCGCGCGAAATGCTCCCGGTTCGACGGCATCGAGGCGGTCTCGGAAGTAGACCAGATTGCGCAGATCATCTGGCCTGGGCGACGATGTCGCCTTGATCTCCACCGCCACGACAGCACCGTCGGATCGTTCGAGTACCAGATCAACCTCGCGTTGAGCATTGTCGCGGTAGTGATGCAGTGACACCGGCATCTCCGCTGCTGAGCAGAGCCGCACGATCTCATTGACGGCAAACGTCTCGAAGAGCGGACCAGTCATCGGGTGATTCAGCGCTGCCAAAGCGTCAGCGCTCAGCCCGAGCAGCCCTGCGGCGAGTCCGCTGTCGGTGACGTGCAGCTTTGGGCGCTGTACGACTCTAGAAGTTCGGTTGCGCCGCCACGAGGACAGTTCATGGACCAAGAAAACTATGCGCAGCCAGCCAAGGTAGGACTGCACCGTTGCGCGATCCGCTCCGAGTTGATCAGCCCACCGAGACACGTTGAGCTCCGACGAGGTCTGAGCGGCTGCGAGGCGCAGCATCTGCGGCAACATCGCAGCGCGACGGATGTCGCCGAGCTGCGCTATATCCCGACTCACCACCGTTTCGGCGTAGCCCAAGAACCATCGGTTGCGTCCGTGCGCGCTGAGCTGCTGTACCTCCGGGAAGCCACCGATGCACACCTTCTGCAGGTAATCGCTGCGACTGGTGGAGGAACGCGCTGCTCGCCGTAGGGAGCTGTCTTGGTCGAACCACCGCTCGACGGCGTTGGTGGAGCGCGATGCGCCGACGGCGGATGACGTCAGCTTCGATTGCTGCGTTGGGTGTGCACTGACGGGGGGCATGGCGCCGGTTGCGCTGTGAGTGCCGACGGAAGACCCCCACAGTTCGGCTTGGCTGAAAGGCCACAGCGTCAAGATCGTCGCGCGCCCGGCCAGCGATTCGCTGATCGTCGGCACCGTGAGGAAATTCGTGGAACCGGTCAGCAGGAAGCGTCCTGCTGCATTGGTTCCGTCGTCCACAGCGATCTTCACGGCTCGCACCAATCGATCTCCGGCCCGCTGAACTTCGTCGATGACCACAGGCGGGCGGAATGCACGAACGAAGGCGTGTGGGTCGTCGAGGGCTAGAGCAAGAACGTCGTCGTCGTCGAGGCTGACGTAGTCGCCACCGCGTGCGGTGGCGATTCGTCGTGCCAGCGTGGTTTTGCCGCTTTGGCGCGGCCCATGGAGCACGACCACCCGTGATGTGTCAAGCGCGTCCGTGAGGTTCGCGCCCAGATGCCGCCGGTGCTCTTCCACGCGTCCAAACCTAGCGCCCAATCCACAATCTTCCTGCCTTCCAATCAACAATTAGTCAGGGAGCTCGTCAGCAATCTGTCTGACGCATAATCGACGATTTGTCTAGGTGCTCATCAGCAATCTGTGTGGTTTGCAATCGACCATTTGATCGACGACATGGCACACCGGCTCGTACTGCGGCCGAAGGTGAAGCGTGGCGGCAGGGCCATTCCATTCGAGGTGGCTGTGGCGGAGCACATCGAGACCGAGCAGCATGTCTTCTTGCAGAATGTCGGCACGTCCGACGATCAAATCCTGTGGGCTGCCGATGGGGGTACCTCGCGACACGAACGAGAAGGAAACGGCGTAGCAGACGGTGGCGGTCCGGCCGGTGGCGGTGCGCAGCACGGTGGAGCGGGTGGGGTCGAGACCCAGGGTTTGGGCAATGCGACCGCTGATCAGCGACATCTGGGTACCGGTGTCGATGAGTGCCCTGCCGCGCACAGGCAGGGGCAGGGGGCGTGCAACCATCCTGTGTTCCTGCACGTCGACGGGTGTCGCGTTCAGCTCGAAGTCGATGCGCGCACCACTAGCGCTGATACGCGCCGTCAGCGGCCAAGAACCCGCCAAAGCCTCAATGCCAAGCTCCCAGCGAGTTCACAAACACGTCTTCGTCGGTTTCGATGATTTGCTTCACGCAGAAACGGCGGGCCTGCGGATCGGCATAGCCAGCGCGGATGGCGTCCCACTCGTCGGCCCATACGTCAAGCAGCGGCACCCGTTTCGAGCCGCGGTAGATGAGAAGTGCCCACTGGTTGGGGTGTTCGCGCACCAGCGCAGGGCGCAGCTTCTCAAAACGGGCCTCCAAGCGGGTGAGCACGGTGTCAGGCAGCATCATCGGCGGGTTGACGCCGACATCGTCTATGCCTTCCACCTGCGACATCTTGCGCACGTCGGCAGCATTGCACACCTGCGGACGCAGGTCACGCCATTTTCCACCGCTCGCACCATCGGCCGTCGGCCAACAAACTATGCATCATCAACCCGACTGCCACGCTCGAACCCGCCGGGATGATGCTTCGCTGCCTGGGACTCGAAGCTCCGGCCGATCGGCTGGATCGGACTCTCGCAGAGGCCTTCGAAGCAAGTGAACACCTGACACCGGACCAAGGCGGCACAGCGGGAACTGAAGACTTCGCCTCTGCCGTCATCGAAGTGTTGTAGCGGGCGATTGAGAGCACAGAATTACGCTTGGAGCCATGGCGCAGACCCCGACGCAGCTGCCGCTGGAGAGTTGGCTTGACGCTGGGCTCGCCGGTGCCGCTGTCGAAGAGATCCGTGATGACGAAATCGCCGTTACTGCATGACCAGTCGGCTTCCTCCCGCCACACGTCGCAACTCATCAGATTCCTGAGTGAGCGAGGCTGGGATGGGCCTCGACCCGGCGGCAGTCACGAATTCATGATCAAGGGGACTCACAGACAGGTCATGCCAAGTGACCGCGAGATCCCCGCGCCGTTTCTGCTCCGCCTTCTCAAGCAGGCGGGCTACACACGCCAAGACTGGCTGAACCGCTAGCGGGGGTAACGGCGGTCACACACCGGCAGCGAGTTGCCCATGGGTGTACAAACTTGCTGCAGATCGAGCCGAGGGCGAGCGACCAGACATGAGTGAGAAGTCCACGAACCCCGGTGCACTGCCGCGGGGAATACCTGACGACCGTCCCGCAGCGGGCGATGACCCTGCTCCGCTGTCGTTCCGGCTGGACGAGCTGCGACCGTGGGGCATCGCGGCGTATGTGGCCGCCGGCATGGCGCCCGCCGATGCGGCAACAGTCGTCGACAATCAGCTGTGGTCGGACCGGCGCGGTGTCGACACGCACGGTTTCCAGCGGGTCAGCTGGTACGTGAACTGGTTCCGCGACGGCACCACCGATCCGACAGCGAAGTGTGAAATCGTGACCCGCACGCCGTCGGTGCTGGTGGCCGACGGGCACCACGGACTCGGTCAGCTCGTCATCACCCGCTTCATGGAGCAATTGATCGACGCTGCTCGCGAGAGCGGACTGGTCGTGGGCGTGATCCGTAACTCCAACGACTGGGGCTGCGGTGCGAACTACCCGTATCGCGCAGCTGAGGAGGGCTTCGTCTGCTACGGCACGACGACGTCGGTGCCGAATCTGGCGCCGTTCGGCAGCCGCCGCAAGCTGTTCGGCAACAACCCGATCGTGTGGACGTTCCCCCGCCGCAACGATCCGCCGATCGTGCTCGACATGGCGATCACCCCGGTCGCGCTCGGCAAGGTGCTGCGGGCCCGTTCTGAGGGCAAGGAGATTCCCGAGGCCTGGGGCTTCCTGGATCGCGACGGCAACCCCACCGTGGATCCCGATGTGGCAATGCGGGGCATCGTGCCGGCCATCGGCGGCTACAAGGGCATCGGCATGGTGACCGCTTCGAACGTCGCCGCCGGCATCCTCGCAGGCTCTGCCCACACTGGCGACGTGGCCGTCGGGCACCGGGGACAGTTCTTCCTCCTGATGGACCCCGGCGTGTTCCGCGACCTCGACGGCTACCACGACGACATCGAATCGATGGTCGACCAGATCCGCGCCGCGGGCGCCGAAGACGCCCTGCCGGGCCAGACGGTGTACCTACCGGGCGAACTGGAACAGCTAGAGATGGACCGTCGTACCGCCGTCGGCACAGTCAGCTATCCCGCGTCGGTGGTCCGCTCGCTGCGCCGTATCGGCGACGAGCTTGAGGTGCCGTTCGATTGCGAAGCCTGCTGACGACTGCGCCGAACCGGGGCTAGCAGGACACCCGGCAAGCATGAGGGCCGGCTACGCGGACGCTGTTACCGTGCCGCGATGACGCCCGCCGCTACGTCCGACGTCGTCGATGGTGAGGCGATGCTGGCTGCCGCGGCGAGCTTCTTAGGTGAACTGCGCGAACGCAGCGTTGAGATCGACCGTCTGCGAAAGCTGCCCCAAGACCTGGCGGACTCGCTCGCCGAAGCCGGCTTCTATCGGACGCTGGTGCCGCCGACCCTTGGCGGCCTCGGACTGTCCCCGACCACCGTGGCACAGGTGAGCGAGACACTCGCGACAGGCAATGCGTCGGCTGCTTGGTGCACGTTCATCGGCGCCACGTCGCAGATCATGTTCGCCGCGCTGACGCCGGAACAGCTGGCCGAAGTTCTCAGAAACCCTGACGTCATCACCGCCGGCGTGTTTGCCTCTTCGGGCCGTGCCACACCCGCCCCCGGTCCCGACGGCACTGACGGCTACGTCGTGGGCGGGCGCTGGGCGTGGGCGTCGGGCTGCCAAAACTCCGAGTGGATCTCAGGAGGCGTGCAGATCGACGGTCAGGACTCGGGCGATTCCGGACTGCCAGCACTGGGCCGTGCTTTCTTCCGACCTGACGAGATCCTGATTCACGACGACTGGCACACCAGCGGGCTGCGGGGCTCGGGTTCGAGCACCTTCGAGTGCCACGACGTGTGGCTCCCCACCCCTCGCATCGCCAACGGTGCCGACATCCTGCGATCTCCGTACGCCGCGGAGCCGTTGTACCGCTTTCCGCTCTTCGGACTGCTTGCACTGCCGATAGGTGCGATCGCGCTCGGCATGGCTCGTGCCTGCGTCGACGAGGTCATCGAGGTTGCCAAGGCCAAAGTGCCTCAGGGTTCCCGTCGCACCTTGGCGCAACGGCCGGCACTGCACAGCGCAGTGGCAGTGGCCGACACCGAAGTCCGCGCCGCCCGCACGCTGCTCTACACGACCATCGATGCAGCGTGGGATCGTGCACAACACACGCTGGCCGACATTGCGACCCGGCGCGACCTGCGCACCGCAACCGTCCATGCGATGCAGACCAGTGTGCGGGTGATCGAGTCCATGAACACCGCAGTCGGCGGCACTGCAATCTTCGAGTCGTCACCGCTGCAACGCCACCTGCGTGACGTGCATACGGCGTCGGCTCACTTCATGGTTGCGATGTCGGTCATGGAAGTGGCCGGCCGCACCTTCTTCGATCCCGACATGGATACCTCCGGCCTCTAGCCGGAGCGAAACGCGGGCGGCTCAGTCCTCCCGGCGGCGCTGGTGCGCGGGCAGCGGGAACGTGATGGGGATGAGAGCGGTGAGGTCGATGTCGAGCAGGGTTGGACCCACCGGACCTGAGGCGCCGTTGGCACGGTCGACGGCGCGGCCGAATGCAGCCTCGAACTCGGCAACGCTGGCGACCCGCTCGGCCGGCACGCCCATCGCCTGGGCGACGCCGACGAAGTCGATGCCGCCGATCTCGGTGCCGTGGTGGTCATCCCACAGCGCGTCCTGGATGATGCGCAGCACGCCGTAGCCGCCGTCGTTGAACACGCAGACAATGACCGGCAGGCTGTGCTCGGCCAGCGACGAGATCTCACCAATCGACAGCATCAGCCCGCCGTCGCCTTGGATGACGACCGTCGGCTTCCCAGTGCCGAGCGCGGCGCCCACAGCCATCGGCACACCGGGGCCGATGGCGGCGTTGGCAGCCCGGATTGATGTTCGAGGCGCAACGATCGGCAGTAGACGGTTCCCCCACATGTAGCCGGGAACCGTCGTGTCGCGCACGATGCGCGCATCGTGGGGCAAGAGCTGCCGCATCAGGTCGCAGATGGCGGCGTGATCGGCGCCGATCTCGTCACGCAACGCCTCCATGTCGGCGGCGCGGTGCTTGCGAGAGCGCTCCACGAATCCGTCATCGATCGTCGGCGCACCGTCGCCCAGTCGTTCGACCAGGCCCGCCAAGCTGAGTTTGGCGTCGCCGACCACCGCCAGCGACGGCTTGTAGTTGAGCCCGATCACGCCGGGGTCGACATCGAGGTGGATCAGCTCTGCTGGCAGCTCCAGCGCCCACACTCGCGTGGCGTAGTTCTGGAATCGAGTGCCGACGGCCAGCAGCAGATCGGCTTCTGCGAACACATCGGCCATCTGGGGGCGATCCGAACGGAACCCCAGCGACAGCGGATGCTCTTCGCTGATCGAACCTCGGCCTTCGATGGTGGTAAAAACCGGCGCGCCGAGCCGCTGCGCCAACGCCGCCAGCTCACCGGATGCATCCGCGATGTTGACGCCACCGCCCGCCCAGATGACGGGACGCTCCGCGGTCGCAAGACGTTCTGCGGCGTCGTCCAGCAATGCTCCATTGGGCGCAAGGCGAGCCACTTGCGGCGAACCAGCTTCGGCGGCGTTTCCCACGCGTGCGTACTGGAAGTCGATGGGGATCTCGACGGCACCGGGCTGGGGCCGACCGGTGCGGACGTCGTCGGCAACCCTGGCAATCTCGGTCGAGATCTCTCCCGGATGACGAACCGAGGCGACACTGCGGCACACCGAACGCAGCATGGCCAGCTGGCCCTCGTTCTCGTGCAGGAATCCCTTGCCTTTGCCGTAGAACCGCGATTCGGTCTGCCCCGTCACCATCAGCACAGCCGAGCTGGAGAAACCTGCTTCGTACAGCCCCGCCACGGCGTTCGCTGCGCCCGGGCCAGTCGACGTCAGCAATACCCCCATCTCACCCGTGGCCCGGAAGTAGGCATCTGCCGCGTGTGCGGCCGCCTGCTCGTGCCGGACCTTCACCACCTCGATGTCGTCGCGTACCGACAGCGCCTCGTACATCGGCAGGTTGTGGACGCTGACGATCCCGAACACGTGCCGCACGCCCAGACGCGCCAACGTCGCTGCGACGGCCTCGCCGCCGGTCATCTCACTCATCGCCATTACGCACCTTGGGCCTCGCTCATCGCCCGCACGGTAGCCCTGCGGTGCCGCAGGCCGCCCAAAGGCGGCGTGTCGTGGTGACGCTCAGGCGTCGAGGCTGAAGGGCGGGTACTCGTCGGTGAGAAGGGTCATGTACGCACTCAGCCGCAATTCAACACCCAGTACCGAGACAATCCAATTTCTCAACCCGCCCGGCCAGCGACCGGTGAACAGCACTGCGAAGAAGCCCAGTACGTGACAAACGAGCGAAATGAGACCGACAATGACCGAGAATATGAAGGCCGGAATGGCCAGGATCAGACGCACCAGCGTGGTCAGCCGATTGCGATCGTCGAGCTGAGGTTCGAACGACACCGTCACTGGCGTACCGCCCGGCTCCTCGGCGGTCATCTCGAACGAGAACGGCGGGTACTGCTCGTGCAGGAAACCCACGTAGGCGTTGACTCGCGTGTTGTATCGCAAGTACAGCACCTGAAGTCCGGCCAATCCCGAAGGAAGCCGACCGGTGAACAGAATGATGAACCACGAAATCAGGCCGACAATCTGGGACACATACGACAACACAGCCGTGATGATGATGTGCGGGATCGCCATGAGCCAATGGAGCAAGGGTCGCCAATTGGCCACGCGCTCTGGCGTTTCGACACTGACAGAAGCGGGGTAAGCCATGCGCAGGAACCTACTTGCTGCGCTTCCCTGCCCGGGGGCCTAAACGACCACCAGCGGGAACCGATTGTCGTCGGCCGGGTACTCGCCTGCCACGGCGATCGTGTCGTCGTCAGAGACGATGGGGTCGCAGCCCGGATGCGGGTACCACACCGCATCGTCGCCCAGCCAGCGGGTGGACAGCGCCACACGCCGGTGGTCGCCGGCATTGCCAGGCGAGCCGTGAATGATCCACGACGAGAAGAACAATGCGTCGCCGGGCTCGACGTCGAAGCCGACGATGTCGTAGCTGGCACGATCAGCCTCGACGTCGGGCATCTTCTCGCCTTCAAAGTCGGCCATGAAGCCCTTCGAGCCGTCGAACGACTCGGGCGCGTAGTACGCACCCCAGCTGTGCGAGCCGCGCACGAATTCCAGCGAGCTCTCTGCGACGGTCACCGGCGTCATCGCCACCCACGAAGAGCAGATCTGCTTGCCCATGAAGGGCCAGTACGGGATGTCCTGATGCCATGGTGTGGGGTTCGCGGTCCGCGGTTCCTTGATGAGCAGATGATCGAAATAGAACCGTGCTGACGACGATCCCATGAGTTCGGCTGCCATCTGCGCCATGCCCGAGTCGAAGACGAAGCCGCCGATCACAGGATCTTCCTGCCAGCGGTATCGCGTGGTGAACAGCCGGTTCGAGCTCGCGCCGGGGTTGGTGTCGGACACCCACTTGCCGGGATCGCGCAACTGCTTGTCGGCAACCTCGAGCACCCGCTCAATCCAGTCGTCGCCCACAGCACCGCTGACCTTGACAACTCCCTCGGCTTCGAACGTTGCCTTGTGCTCTGCGGTAATGCGGGCCCTGGCTGCTTCAAGCACCTGCTGTCGACTCATCGTTGTCTCCCGTCACGAGCTATCCCGCGGGGTCCGGCTCGGGCCGATTCCGCAGGCGACGTCGATGAGACAGATTCTGCCAGCGAATCAGGCTCTGCTGAGAGTCTGAGCAGATAGGCGGCGATGCCGGGCAGCCCCGCCGTTCTCGACTTTGCGCAGAAATGCCGCCGCAGGCGGCAAATTTGCACAAAGAACGCTCGACAGCAGCTTTCCGAGACGTCACCTATCCGCGCGGCCTCTTATGCGCGCTCGTCGATTCCGGGCTCGCCGTCGGCGCAAACTGCCCGCCGCAGCCCCGCTATGCGAGCCGGGCTGTGGGTCCGCTCCTGGTGAACGCCGAACGCATGGTGCGCCGGAACGAGATCGCCGAAGGGGCTCACCACGTTCACATTGTCGGCGCCGATCAACCCCGGATGCTCCACCCCGCACGCATCAGCGAGACGGAAGAGCTCCTTGCGAAGCCCGATGATGTAGTTCGCCAGCCGGACGCTCTTGTTCGTCGGATCGAGCCCCCGCGAGAGCCACTTGTTCTGCGTCGCCACGCCCGTCGGGCAGTGGTCGGTGTGACACCGCTGAGCCTGAATGCACCCGATCGCCATCATCGGCTCACGTGCGACGCCGATCATGTCGACGCCGATGTTGAAGGCAAGCGCCGCCGGGGCAGGAAAGCCGAGCTTGGCCGAGCCAATCATGACGATCTCGTCGGTCAGCCCAGCTTCGCCGAACGCCCGATGCACGACTCCGAACGCCCGCCAGAACGGCAGTGCTACGTGATCGGTAAACACCAAGGGTCCTGCACCTGTGCCGCCCTCGGCACCGTCGACCGTCACAAAATCCGGCCCGCGGCGGGTCTGGGCCATGTGCTGGGCCAGCTCGGTCCAGAAGGCCTCCTGGCCGATGGCCGACTTGATGCCCACAGGGAGGCCGGTTGCCCCCGCCACTTCCTCCACAAAGTTCACAAGCTCGACGACCGAGCCGAATGCGGAGTGCCGGCTGGGACTCACTACGTCCTTGCCGATCGGGACGCCGCGCGCCGCTGCAATCTCGGAACTCACCTTTGCCGCGGGCAGCAGGCCGCCGACGCCGGGCTTCGCCCCCTGGGACAACTTTACCTCGATGGCTCGGACCGGTGCTGATTCGACCGTTTCCAGCAGACGGTCCATCGAGAATGTGCCGTCAGGGTTGCGACACCCGAAGTAGCCGGTACCCATCTGGTAGACGAGGTCGCCACCGTTACGGTGGTACTTCGACACGCCTCCCTCGCCGGTGTTGTGCGTGCAGCCAGCCATCTGGGCCCCGCGATTGAGCGCCGCGATGGCCGGACCCGACAGCGAACCGAAGCTCATGGCGGAGATGTTGACCACCGAAGCCGGCCGGTATGCCTTGGCCCGATCCCGCCAACCGCCCATAACCTTTCCGCAGGGGATCGGCGCGTCCGGGGGCACATCCCGGCCAAGCGGGAAGGGGCTGTGGCGAAACGTGATGTGGCCGGGCTTGTCGATCTCATCATCGGTGCCGAAGCCGAAGTAGGTGTTCTGCTGCTTGGCGGTTGAGTAGACCCAGCGGCGTTCGTCCCGGTTGAACGGCCGCTCCTCTTCGTTGTGGGCGACGATGTACTGGCGCAACTCCGGGCCGATCTTCTCCAGAAAGAAACGGAGATGACCGATGACGGGATACGTGCGCAGAATCGAGTGGCGCTTCTGAAAGCTGTCGTGAATGAACACGAATACCAGAAATGCCCCGACGATGATCAGCCCCCACAACCACCACGGCATGAACCTGAACCTACCGCGGGCCTGCCTCATGCCGAAGCCGCGACCCGGTGATGCGTCGTCGACATCTTGGGACGGACACCTGCGGGGGCGAACCGTCATCCGACCCGGTGCGAAGCGGCTTCCTATGCTGGCCCGATGTCATCGGTACCGGCAGCCGGAATGCCCCAGCAGGGCATGCCGCTGGCCGTGCCGCCCCTGGCCCCAGAGGTCTTGGCGCTCCTGCCGGCACCCGACGAGGCGCCACGCTGCGCCGCCCACGCTTCG
The DNA here is from genome assembly GCF_965237655.1 of Candidatus Poriferisodalis sp. Classification (GTDB taxonomy): domain Bacteria; phylum Actinomycetota; class Acidimicrobiia; order Acidimicrobiales; family Poriferisodalaceae; genus Poriferisodalis. The sequence goes on along the minus strand of NZ_CBDEGB010000001.1, from coordinate 1,055,650 downwards.
GCCATCGGCAGCGATCCCGGCGGCACTTCCATTTCGGCGGATGCTGTGGCGCTGGTGGAGATGCCACTGCCATGGCCGAAGCCCGTGTTCGCCAACGGGCTGCTTGAGGGCTTCAGACCGATGACGGACCTGGCGATGGGCCCGACACGGGTGCTCGCCGTTGTGCCACCGGATGAACGCAGTCGGGCGGACAGGATCCCTGTCGTGCTGCATTGGCGCGTGGGTGCGGGCACGCAAACGGCGTACTTCGAAGCTGACGGCGCCGCCGGCCTGCGCCAGCTGTTCGAGCACCTGGCAAGCCGCATGCCATCGGAGCCGATCCCGGACGGGGAGGGGTTCGTCTCGTTCGGACACACCGAGGGCGAGCGGGCCGTGCTCGTGTGCACCCAAGGAAGTCACGACGTGTGCTGCGGCAGTGAAGGCACCCGCCTTGCGGCCGATTTTGAAGCAGTGTTGCGTGCGTACCGCGACTCCGACGTCGATGAACCGTACGCAGGCGCGCCGACCGCCGGCGGACGAGTCTCCGTTCATCGCGTCAGCCACACAGGAGGTCACCGCTTCGCACCGACGGCGATGACGCTGCCCGACGGCCGCATGTGGGCCAGCATCGAGGCAGGCGAAATCGCTGCCATCCTCGACCGAACCGCCGACGCCTCGGCGTTGGCGCCCCGCTGCAGGGGATGGTGGGGGGCAGCTACTGGGCCCGCGCAAGTCGCTGAACGCGCCGTGTTCACCCAGGTCGGCTGGCCGCTCGAAGACATGACCCGCACCGTCAGCTTCAGACCCGCGGCAAACGGTTGGGACGTCGATGTCATCTCAGCGGAGGCGGAACGCGCGTGGACGGTGTCGGTGGTGGCCGGGCGGACCGTGCCGACGATCGCCTGCCGCGCGCTCGGAGGCCTTCCGGCCAAGCCAGCGACGGAGTTCATCGTCACCGGCGTTCGGGAGCACTAAGGGCTTCAGCGGATCGTCCGTCGGGACAGCTGCGAGTCGGGCGATCTAGCCTTGCCGAGTCGCGACCGGGCAAACCGGGACTATCCGGATCACGACTCACATGGGGCAATTGCGATGACATCACCGCTTGAAGGAATCCGGGTCACCGAGTTCGCGAACTTTGCCGCTGCGCCGTCGGCCGTCGCGATCATGGCCGATCTCGGGGCCGAAGTGATCAAAGTCGAAGCCATCGGCGGCGACCCGATCCGCGGCCTGATGAAGCAGGCGAAGGTGCCCGAGGGAGCTCACAACCCTGATGTGGCCTTCCAGTTCATCAACCGCGGCAAACAGTCGATCCAGCTGAATCTGGACGATCCCGACGGCTCAGCCATTGCCCGTCGCCTCGTCGCAGCGTCCGATGTCGTCGTGATGAACCTGCTGCCCGAACGCCGAGATCGTTTTGGCCTCAATACTGACGATCTGCTGGCGATGAAGCCCGACCTGGTGATCGGCCTGCTGTCGGGCTACGGCGAACTGGGCGACGAGATTGACCGGCCTGGCTATGACGTCACGGCGTTCTTCTCGCGCTCTGGGTTGTACGGGGCTTCCACGCCGCCCGGCGGATTGCCTCCCCACGCCCGTCCGGGCCAAGGCGACCACACCACCAGCCTGGCCTTCTTCGGTGCGATCATGACGGGTCTACGCGCCCGCGACGTCACCGGCGAAGGACAAGTCGTCGAGTCGTCGCTGCTGCGCACCGCTGCTTGGACGATTGCGATCGACCTCTCGACCTCGCTGGTGGACGGGCGCCCTAACACCGAGCGCCCGCGGGATCGAGGGCTCTCCCCGATGCTCGAGGCATTCGAGTGCGGTGATGGCCGGTGGATTCACTTCACGATGCCCGATACGGGCAACGCCTGGGAGCGGTTTTGCAAGGCGATCGAACGAGACGACCTGCTCACCAATCCCGACTACGAGACTGGCCGGCAGCGGTTCCGGGCAATGGGTGCCCTCGTGACCGACATCGAAGACACCCTGAAGTCGAAGCCATCCGAGTACTGGATGCCTCGTCTGGACGAGTACCGCTGCATTTGGGCACCGATCAACGACACCGCGTCGGCGGTGCAGGATCCGCAGGTGCGCGCGACGGGCGCCTTCGAGACCATTCACCACCCCGAAGCTGGAGAATTCGAGACGATCGCTGCCCCGTTCCGCATGCACAATGCCCCCGACGTGGGCGTACGCGGGCCTGCGCCACGAGCCGGCGAGCACACCGTCGAGGTGTTGTCGGACGTGCTGGGTCTCGATGCCGACGAGATCGCCGATCTGACCGAGCGCGGGGTCGTCGCCACCGACTGAACGGCCTTCAACGCTGCGTCGGCGCCGGTCAGATGCCGAGGCGCCCGATGATGTCCGCGGCGATGTCCTCAGGGGAATGCCGGGCGGTCGGGACCTGCTCGAACTGCCCGTAGCCAGCCGCTCGTTCGTTCAAGAGGCGAGTCACCGCAGCGGTCGCGTTCTTGCCCGCCAGCAGCGGTCGCACCGGGCCGTCGGTATCCGCCCGCAGGCGGCGGATGATCTCATCGGCGTCTGCAACGAGGCAGAAGACCCGACCTGTGGCGGTGAGAGCGTCGGCATTCGCCGCGTCAAGCAGCAGCCGACCGCCCGTGGCGATGACGTGATGCTGACGCCCGGCCACCTCAGCGGCCACCTCTCGCTCGTGTGCCCGGAATGCGTCCTCGCCGCGCGTCTCAAAGATGGCCTCGATGGTCCCGTGTCGATCCACGATGACATCGTCAGTGTCAACGAAGGCCCAGCCAAGTTCGCGAGCGATGAGCCGTCCGACCGTGGATTTGCCGGTCCCCATGAAACCGGTCAGCACCACGTTGGGAACCGCATCTCGCGCCACGGGCTCAAGCTAGGCGCGGCCCTGGGGTGACAGGCTGATCGGGAAGGCGTCGCGAATGGCGGCGTCGACGGCGGGACTGATGTGCGACGGCCAGTGGTCAGCCAACGTGGCCGTCACCCGATCATGCGCGACATCGTGTGCAGCCCGGCTGCCTGCATCGGCCCAGTCTTCGGGAGTGTCCCGGTTGCTCACCAGCGGGTACAGGTACTCGGTCTCCATGAGCTCGAGCGTCTGCGTTGAGCCGAGGAAGTGCCCTGGACCGGCAATGACCTCGGCGATGAGATCGGCCGACAGGGTGTCAGCGTTCACCTCAATGCCTCGAACGGTGCGGTTGATGGCTCCCAGCATGTCGTTGTCAATCACCAGTGCTTCGTGCGAGCACGCCAGCAGGCTGGCCAGCATCCCTGCCGACTCGTAGACGATGTTCGCTCCGGCGTGCGCGGCCAGCCCCACGTTCAGACCCTTCTCGTAGCCGGCCTGGGCGTCATTCACCTTGGAGTCCGTCATGCCCGCCGCCACGCCGGTGGGCAGTCCGAGCCAGTGGCCGACTTGGGCCGCGGCGGCGTTGAGGATGCCTTCCTCGCCCGATCCCCCGCTCATGGCTCCCGTGCGCAGGTCGGACACGAACGGCCACAAGCCCAGCAAGCATGGATGCCCGGGCGACAGCAGGTTCACGAAGGTCAGCCCGCCAAGGCACTCTGCCAGCGCCTGTGCCAGTGCGCCTCCGAGCGCCGCGGGCGCGGTGGCGCCAGCTTGTAGGGCCGAGAGCAGGTTGATCGGCATGCCTGTGCGCACCTGTGCAACCAAGCACCTCGCCGAATCGTGAGCGAAGCGCAGCGGGGGCACCACGAAGGTGTTGTTCGCAGCCATGAACGGACGCTTCGCAAACTCGCCCGGGCCACCAAGCACGAGGTCGAACATCTCGACCGATTCGTACACCCAACGTGGGTCGAACCACGAGGATCCGCCCGGTTTCGTGGTGCTGCACATCACTGCGTATGCCGTGGTGATGTCGAGGTCACGGGTTTCGGGCAGGTCGCGGGCCACGACTGTGCGCACGTAGAAGTGCAGGTTGTCGAGCGTGTCGACGAGACGGCCGCAGTCGTACACGTCCTGTGCCACCGAGTGCCGGAACGTGCGCGTGACGTGGTCGTATATGAGCACTGCCGCGCCCGAGGTGCCGAAGTAGACGTGCTCGCCGCCTACGTGCACCGACTGGTCGTCGTCGAAGCCGTGCCAGATCCACTCTTTGGCCGCTGTTGAAATGGCCCGCTCGACGATGCCGCGGGGCAGTCGCAGGCGACCGTTGTCGTCCACCCAGCCGCCGAGGGGCGTCGCCGCTTCAATGAACTCGTCGAGCGGCTCGCCCATGCCGATGTCTTCGAGCAGGGACAGGGCCGTCTCGAACACCTGCTGCATATCGGCATCGGTGAGCGGCTTGAAGCGGCCGGCGGGCAAGCCGGGCCGAACTGGACGGCGATCAGCTTCGGGAACGGCCTCGCGTATGGCGATGCGTCCCGCTCGGCCACCGCCGCGGCGTCTCCGCGGCGCTTCGCCAGAGGTTGACGTCGGAGACGCTTCGGGAGGATTGGTATCTGCCATTGCGGGGAACACCTCCAGGGCGCTCGTCGTCGTTGTGCTCGCTGAGGCGCTCACAACCTCGTCTGCTGCTCAGGCTCGAAGCCTGCGTTTCCTCTCAGGCGCGAAGCCAGTTCTTCCTGTCAGGCTCGAAGCCTGCGTTTCCTCTCAGGCGCGAAGCGCTTTGTTGGCGGGGTCATATGCGGCCTCAGCGAGCACGGTGGCGGTGCGGCGCTCGCCGAGCAGGTCGAGTTCGAAGGTGCTGCCGGATGCTTCGAATCGGGGATCCACATACACGAAAGCGAGGCTGCGGCCCACGGTGTGGCCCCAGGCGCCGCTCGTGCCGATTCCCATCGGCTCGTCGCTGCCGGTCGCAAATGCGGGCTCGTTACCTCGCACCTCGTTGTCGGTGGCGTCCACCTCGCAATACACGAGCACCATCGACAGCGGCTCGCCGCGATCTTCGGATTCGCGGCGCGCCGCGGCGGCGTCGCGACCGACAAACGGCCGTTGGTAATCAACGAAACGTCCGAGACGCGCCTCCACCGGAGTGATCTCGGTGGTCAACTCGCTCCCCCACGCCTTGTACGCCTTCTCGATGCGCATGACGTTCATGGCGTAGCTGCCGAAATGCACTAGGCCGTGCGGGCTGCCGGCTTCTGCGACGGCGTCGTAGAGCCGGCCCAAGTCACCCATCGGGCAATGCAGCTCCCAGCCCAATTCGCCGACGTAGGACACCCGCAGCGCGATGACGGGCACTCCCGCCACGGTGATCTGTTGGGCTGTGAGCCAGCTAAACGCGTCGTTGCCGAGATCGGCATCGGTCAGCGGGGCGAGCACGTCGCGAGCGCGCGGGCCGGTGACTCCCAAGATGGCGGTGGCGTCAGTGGCGTCGCGCACGCTCACCTGCTCGCCAGCCTCAACGTGGTCGCGCAGCCAGTCCAGGTCGTGGCTCTCGCCCATGATCGCGGAGGCCAGCCAGAACCGGTCCGGCGCAAGCCGTGCAATCGTCATCTCGCACTCGATGCCGCCCAGCTCGGTCAGCATGTGCGTCAAGCGGATGCCGCCGTCGCGCCCAGGCAAGCGGTTGGCCGACAGCCGGTCCAGCAAGGCGGCAGCGTCAGGGCCGCTCACCTCGAACTTGGCGAACGCGCTCAGGTCGGCGACACCGACACGTTCACGCACGCCCCGAACCTCGGCGCCGACGACGTCGTGCGCGTTGGAACGGCGGAACGAGTGCGCCTCCGGGCTGCCGTCGGGCGAGAAATACTGCGGGCGCTCCCAGCCATAGATTTCCTGCCATTGCGCACCCAAGGCGTCGAAGCGCTCCCACAGCGGAGTGCTCTTCACCGGTCGGCCGGCGGCGCGTTGCTCGCCCGGCAGCCGCACTTGGTACATCTCGTGGTACTCGTCGATGGCCTTCTCAAACGCAAACTGCGACTTGGGGCCGGTGTGGTCGCCGAAGCGGCGAGGGTCCATGCCGCGCACGTTGATCTCGGTCTGGCCGTGGACTATCCACTGCGCCAGGAACCTCCCGGCGCCGGGGCCCTGGGTGATGCCGATGGACGCCCCGTTGCAGTGCCAGTAGTTGCGCACGCCCGGGGCGGGCCCCATCAGGTATCCCGAGTCAGGCGTGTGGGTGATCGGCCCTGACACCACCTGCTTGATGCCGGCTTCGGAGAGCGCGCCAATGCGCTGCTGCGCGAAATCCAAACACTCCTCCAAGACGTCGAGATCCTGACCGGGAAGGTGGAAGTGCAGGTCCCAGTCGATGCCATCGATGCCGTACGACCGTGCGCCGGACATCTCATACGGCCCGATAAGCAGGCCGTCGATTTCCTGGCGGTAGTAGCAGGACGCGCGGGGATCGCGCACAACCGGCAGCTCGGCCTCGAGCGCAGCCACGGCCGGGACGGATTCGGTGACCAGATACTGGTGGATGACCGACACGATCGGCACGTCAAGCCCGATCATCGCCCCCAGCTGCGGTGCGTAGTGCCCCGCGGCATTGACGACGTGCTCGCAATGAATGGTGTCCTGCTCGTCGTCGCCGTTCGACCCGTTGCGGCGCCGCCCTGGTTCCGCGCCGCCGCGAACGATGGTCACGTCCCAGGTGCCGTCTGCACGCTGGGACATGCCGGTCACCAGCGTGTGCCGCATGATCCGGCAGCCGAGATCGCGGGCGCCCTTGGCCATGGCGTTGGTACAACTCGACGGGTCGGTCCAGCCATCGTTGGGGGTGTAGAAGCCGAGACGGACGTCGCTGAGGTCGGTCAGAAGCGGGTGCCGCTCGGCGATCTCATTGGGCCCGATGAGATAGGACTCGACACCGATCTGGGTGAGCATGGCGTGGACGTAGTGGTGCCAGTCGGCCTCGTCGGCAGTGCGTGCCAACCGGAGGGCACCGCAGCCGTGCCAGCCGGCGGAGAGCCCCGTCTCGGCTTCCAGCCGCGGGTAGAGCGCGATCGCCTCCTGATGGCACTTCGCCATGTTCAGATCGCCGATGAAGTTCGGGATCAGCCCAGCGGCGTGCCAGGTCGATCCGGAGGTCAGCTCCCCCTTTTCGACCAGGATCGTGTCGGTCCAGCCCTCGTGCGCGAGGGCATACAGCAGACCGGCGCCCATTGCCCCGCCGCCGATAATGACGCATCGCGCTTGTTCAGGCATGCTCAGTGATGCCGGGCCTGCTCAGCCATACACAGGTCCCCAATGTTCCAGGCCAGACGAGAGCCGTACCCCCCGGTACCGGCCCCGTGGCATGCCGACGTAGTGCGCACAAATTATCACCCGTTCCGCGCACCGCTGCGCGTATCCCGAACTACATGCGGACGCGCTGGTTGGTGGGGTCGTAGAAGCTGCGGATCGAGGGCGTGGCGGCGATGCGTCTCCCGGCGATTTCGATATCGAACGCGCCGGCGTCGAGCCAGGACTTGGTGACGGGCTGCGGATCCGGATCGGCCGCCGCCGGATGCGTCACGTAGCCCATTGCCAGGCAGCGGTCCTCGGTGTAACTCCACATGGCCGAAGTGACCCGGCCGACGAGTTCGCCGTCACGACGGATCGGCTCGTCGTGGTAGGCGAGCAGGTCGGGATCTTCCAGACGGAACTGCACCAAACGGCGGGTGCGCGGCTGGTGACGCTGTGCTTCCAGCGCTGCACGGCCGATGAAGTCGCGTTGCTTGTCCCATGCGATCGCGAACCCGAGTCCTGATTCGAGAGGCGTGTCCTCATCGCTGATGTCGTGCCCCCAGTGGCGGTAGCCGCACTCCAGTCGCAGCGTGTTCATGGCGTGGTAGCCGGCGTGCGCCAGCTCCAACCCGTCGGCGGCCTTGCCAGCGTCTCTCAGCGCCTCGTACACCGCGACCGCCTGCGCATTGGGGACGTACAGCTCCCAGCCGAGCTCGCCCACATAACTCATGCGTACCGCCAGGACCGACGTCTGGCCCGTCGCCGTCGCGATGTCGATGTGCTGAGCGGCGCCGAAGCCGAACGTCTCGTTGTCAAGGTTGGCCTCGGTGAGGGTGCAGAGCAGGTCCCTCGATTGCGGACCCATCAGGCCGAGCACCGCCCAGTCGTCGGTCACATCGGCGATCTTGACGTCGCGGCCACGGCAGGCACGGCGCAGCCACGCCCAGTCGCGTGTCTGACTGGCAGCCGACGTGACAACCCAGAATTCGTCGTCGCCCAGCCGAGTCACGGTCAGGTCGGCTTCGATGCCGCCCCGCTCGTTGCACCACTGGGTGTAGACGGCGCGCCCGGCGGGCACATCCACCGAAGCCACGCTCAGCGTGTCGAGCACATCGAGCGCGTCGGGACCGTGCACCGTGAACTTGGCGAACGACGACTGATCGAACACCGCCACACCGTTGCGAACCGCGTCGCATTCCCGACCCGAATTTTCGAACCAGTTCTGCTTGCCGTAGCTGTAGCGGTACTCGCGCCCCTGGCCCGGCTCGGCAAACCAGTTGGCCCGCTCCCAGCCGGCCGTTTCGCCGAAGACCGCACCGGCCGCATCCATCGCGTCGTGCAGCGCCGAGCGACGCTGATCGCGGGCGCTCGTGTACTGGAAGAACGGCCAGTGCATCGCATACAGCAGCCCGAGGCTCTCGCTGATGCGCTCGGCCAGGTAGCCGTTGTCGGCCTGAAACGGCATGGCACGCCGGATGTCCACTGCTGAGAGGTCCATCGGCGGGTGCCGGTCTGCGATCCAGTCGGCCAGCACCCATCCCGCCCCACCGGCGGACTGGATGCCGACGGAGTTGAAGCCGGCAGCCACGAAACAGCCGTCGACTTCGGGCGCCTCGCCCAGGTAGTACACGCCGTCGGGCGTGAACGACTCGGGACCGTTGAAGAACAGCTGCACGCCGCAGTCCTCGAGTGCGGGCACTCGGTGACAGGAGCGCTCGAACACCGGTCCGACGTGGTCCCAGTCCTCGTCGAGGGTGCCGAAGCTGAAGTCCCGAGGAACGCCGCCGAGGCGCCAGACCTTGGCCTCCGGTTCGAAGAAGCCGACCATGAGCTTGCCGGTCTCCTCCTTGAAGTACGAGAAGTTGCCGGGATCGCGCATGATGGGCGTCGTCGCGTCGACGCCATCGAGTGGCTCGGTCACGACGTAGAAGTGCTCGCAGGCCTGTAGCGGCACGTTGACACCGATCTGCGCAGCCAGATGGCGGGTCCACATGCCCGTAGCCAGCACCACCGTTTCGGTTTCGATGAGGTGATCGGGGGCTTCATCCTCGCCGCCGTTCGCCGATTCAGCGCGCACGCCGCAGATCGCGCCGTTGCGCGTCTCGAGGCCCGTCACCGCTACGCCTTCGACGATGCGGCAGCCGTGCGCTCGCGCCCCCTTTGCCAGCGCCATCGTCACGTCAACGGGCGAGACCATGCCGTCATCGGGCAGGTACAGCGCGCCCACCAGATCGTCGGTGCGGATCAGCGGCCACATCTCCGAGAGCTCGTCCATGTCGATCTGCCGGGATTCGACGCCGATGGAGGCCCCCATCGAGGCGCCTCGCAGGATCTCCTCCCAACGCTCGGCGTCCGACGCCACCGAGATCGAGCCCGGCGCGCGGAAGCCCGTGGCCTGACCCGTCTCGTCTTCCAGCGCTTCGAACAGGCGCACCGAGTAGGTCGCGAGCTTGGTGAGGCTGTAGGTCGATTTGAGCTGCGCCGCCAACCCGGCGGCATGCCATGTCGTGCCCGACGTGAGCTGGTTCTGCTCCAGCAGCAGCACGTCGCGGATGCCCCTCCGCACGAGGTGGTAGGCGATCGCGCAGCCCACGACGCCCCCACCCACGACGACGACCTCGGCTCGATCTGGGAGGGTGCGATTGGGCACTGCGCGGCCGGTCAAGGTCTGTTCTGCCATCAGGTCGGCCTCAGACGCGTTCAAGCAAGTCAGGCGTCAGATCCGCGGTGGAGCGGACGCCGTTCAGGCGCATCGTTCGGGTCATCCCCTCGACGAAGTAGTTGAGCACCCAGTCCACTCCGGTCTCGCCGGCAGCACCGAGGGCATACAGATACGCACGACCGATCATCGCCGAGTCCGCCCCCAGTGCCAGCGCCTTGACGATGTCGCTGCCTCGCCGGATCCCGCCGTCGCAGATCACCTCGCAGCGGTCACCGACTGCCTTGCGAATCGCCGGCACGCACTCCAGCGGGGCCGGGGCCCCGTCGAGCTGGCGTCCCCCGTGGTTGGACACGATCACGGCGTCGAGCTCGATGTCGGCGGCGATCTTCGCATCGTCCGGCGACAGCACCCCCTTGAGCATCACGGGGCCGTCCCAGCGATCACGGAACCACTCGATGTCGTCCCACGACAGCGACGGGTCGAATTGGCTGTTGATGTAGTCGGCGAGGGCGACCGCATCGCCGCCGTCGCCGCCGGTCCCCCCCTCGCAATTGGAGAACTTGATCGGCTCGTTGCTCAAGAAGTCGAGCAGCCATCGCGGGTGCAGCAGGCCATCGATGATCGTGTCGGGACCGAGCTTGGGCGGCAGGCTGAAACCATGGCGCACGTCGCGCTCGCGGCGCCCCAGCACCGCCGTGTCGACGGTGATCATGATCGCCTCATACCCGCAGGCCGCGGATCGCTGCAATAGATCGGCCATCAGCTGTCGGTCACGCCACACGTACACCTGGAAGAACTTGCGCCCTGAGCACACTTGGGCCACTTCTTCGACTGAGCGCGTCCCCATCGTCGACAGCGAGTAGGGAATGCCGGCGCGTTCAGCGGCTCGTGCCACCGCCAGCTCGCCTTGGGAATGGGCGATGCGGTCGAAACCCGTCGGTGCGATCACCAGCGGTATCGGTACGTCCTGGCCCAGCACCTTGCCCGAGATGTCCACCTCGGTCACATCGCGCAACACTCGCGGGCGAAACTGCCACCGGTGGTACGCCGACATGCTTCGCTCGGCGCTGATCTCATCCTCCGCTGCCCCGTCGATGTAGTCGAAGCAGCCACCGGGCATCCGGCGCTTCGCCATGCGGCGCAAGTCGGACACGTCGGCCGCCCGGATCAGGTGCCGCTTGTCGGCATCATGTTCGAACTCGCCGAACTGCATGACGCTGCGGGCGGTCTCGTACGCCTGCGAGACCCATGTCGCCAGACCCACCATCGTCTGTCTCCTCTCTGCCGGCCGCTCAGGGTCCGCTTGGACACGTCAGATCAAAGCCGACCCGAATGCGCGTGCCCGTATCGAGCACCGCCCGATCGGACCGGGTGCTATCAAACTCTACGATGTGGCCGAACTACACAGAGCCTGTCCCGCATGCACCAGCGCGTGCGGTTTGGGCGGACGAACATCCTGCCGACGCGAAAGTGAGCCCAGATGGCCGCTACCGCCGAACTTGCCGAGCGCTACCGGGCGATCATGCCCAGCTTCATCAGCCCGCTCTACGAGCAACCGATCTCGATCGAACGCGGCGAAGGCAGCTACATCTTCGACAACGAGGGCAACCGCTACCTCGACTTCTTTGGCGGGATCCTCACGACCATGATCGGTCACGCCAATCCCGTCGTGGCCCAGGCGGTGCAGGCGCAGGCGGCCAAGGTGATGCATACCTCGACGCTGTACCTGAACGAGGAAATGATCTCGTTCGCCGAGGAGGTCGCTGCTGTCTCGGGGATTCCTGACCCACGGGTGCTGTTCACCACCTCAGGCAGCGAGGCAAACGACACTGCGATTCTGCTGGCCACCAACTACCGCAAGAGCAATCAAGTGCTGGCGATGCGCAACAGCTATCACGGCCGCTCACTCACGGCCCAGGCCATCACCAGCCACCGTGCCTGGTCGACAACCAGTCACAGCGGGCTCGACGTGCAGTTCGTGCAGGGCGGCTACCGGCTGCGCAGCCCGTTCCGGCACCTCGACGACGACGCCTTCACCGATGCTTGTGTGGAGGATCTCATCCAGCTCATCGACATGACCGACTCGGGCGGCTTCTCGGCGCTGATCGCCGAGCCCATCCAGGGCGTCGGGGGATTCGCCATGCCGCCAGATGGCTTCTTCGGGGCAATGGGCAAGGTGCTGGCCTCGGAGGGGATCCTGTTCATCTCTGACGAGGTCCAGACCGGTTGGGGACGCACAGGCGAGCACTTCTGGGGATACGAGGCGCACGGCATCACGCCCGACGCCGTCACGTTTGCCAAGGGTGTCGGTAACGGCATCACGCTGGCGGGCATCGTGGCTCGTGCGGAGCTCATGAACTGCCTCTCTCGCAACTCGATCACCACATTCGGCGGGAACCCCCTCTCGACGGCGGCGGGCCGGGCCACGTTGCGCTATGTCCTTGAGAACAACTTGCAGGCCAACGCCGCTGCTCGTGGGGCGCAGATGCGTGAACGCCTGACACCTGTGTGCGATGCGTCGCCTCACGTCGCCGAGTTGCGCGGCAAGGGGCTCATGCAGGCCATCGAGTTCTGCCACCCCGGCAGCATCGAGCCCGACGCTGCGACCACGGCAGCCCTGCTGGAGTCCGCCAAGGACCGGGGATTGCTCGTGGGCAAGGGCGGGTTGTATGGCAACGTCATTCGCATCACGCCGATGCTGAACGTGACCGAAGCCGAGATGGACGAGGGACTGGACCTCATTGTCGCCGCCATCGAAGCGCTCGACTGAAAGCGGGCGCTCGTCAGTCGAAGCTGATGGAGACCTTCAGCGCGCCGGCTTCGTGCGGCTCGTGCGCGAGCCGGAACGCATCGCCGACGTCGCTGACGTCGAAGACATGACTGAGCAGCGGCGACACGTCGATGTCGCCGGAGGCAATGAGCCGCAGCGCTTGGCGGAATGACATGGAACCAGGCTCGTCCTGGGCGCCATAGCTGCTGGCAGCCGACAGCCGCTTGCGGAAGAACTCCTGGAAGCGCACATGGATGTTGTCGTCGGTCGACGGCAACCCGAACCACAGCAGCTGTCCGTCCATGCGCACCAACTCGACCGAATCGAGGAACGTGTCCGAACGTCCCACCGCCTCGATGACATAGTCGGCCCCGCGCCCACCGGTGATGTCGCACACGGCCTCAATGACGCCACGGTTATCCAGCTCCGAGGCGTTCAGGCACTCATCCGCGCCGTATGCCTCGGCCACCGCCAAGCGCGCTGGTGAGAGGTCCGAGACGATGACCCGCTCAGCTCCGGCCCGCTTCAGCAGGTGCGTGAAGAACAGCCCGGCGGAGCCCTGGCCCATCACCACGACGGTCTCGCCGGAGACGTCGCGGGGATGTTGGCGCATGGCATAGATGACCGTGCCGAGCTGCTGGGCCATGAGCAGGTGCGACCGGGGCAGGTCGCAGGCCGGAAGCGGCACGCAGTACCCGGCGCCGACTCGTTGGTAGGCGTTGAAGCACTCGCCTACCGGCGGATTCGGGAAGGTGAGCACGTGGGTGCCCTCAGGCAGGCTCGGCGTTCGGCTCTCCACCACCATGCCGATGCCCTCGTGGCCGGGGAACCCGTGCGGGCACGGTGTGGGGTGGGCCAAGCCGCTGCCCATCATCACCATGTGCAGGTCGCTGCCACAGATCGAGGCCATCTCGGAGCGCACCAGCACGTCGTAGTTCACCGCTGTCATGCCCAAGGCAGCGTCGGGCCGGGACGACGGTGCGGCGTCCGAGGAGACCCCGCCCAGCGAAGGCACTCCGATCTCCTCGCACTCCATGCGTCCGATGTCGACCATGCGGCCAGCCTTCATCATCTCCATCTGCCCGCTCCCTGCACTCTGGCTGCTGCGGTGGCTCAGTTGCCTCGCGAATACTGGCTCATGAACGCCCAGCCGTCAGCGGTGGCGCTGATGTCTGTGGTGACGTGAACCGCCCCGATCGCCACCGCCACTGCCGCGTGCACCAGAGGCTGCCCGACAGCGCATTCGGGCAAGTTAGCTGGCAGGCTGTCCGGCGATGAATGCCCCGCTCGCCGAAGCACCGCGCAGCGGGCCGTTCATCCGCGGGTGGGTCGTCCTGGCCGGCGTCTTCCTCGTCATGACGCTGACGTCGGGCTTCGCCTTCTACTCCCAGGGCGTCTTCTTGGACGCCCTCATCGACGAGCAGGGCTTCGCCAACGCGTGGGCCAGTGCGGGCGTGACGATCTTCTTCGTCGCCTCGGGCATCTGCGGCTACTTCACGGGCGGGCTCGTCGACCGATTCGACGTGCGCTGGGTCATGACCGTGGGCACTGTTGTGGCATCGGCGGGCTTGGCGATGCTCGGCGAAGTCCGCGAGGAATGGCACCTCATCGTGGTCATGCCGATCTTCGGTGCCGGATTCGCTTTGAACGGCCTCGTACCGACGACCACCCTCGTGACGCGTTGGTTCCAGCGTCGACGCTCGGTCGCGCTGGCGATTGCGTCGACAGGGCTTTCTGTCGGGGGCGTCCTCAGCTCGCAACTGCTCGCCGGTCTCGTCAACCGGGAATCGTTGGCGAAATGGGCGATGCCCTTCGCCCTCATGTTTTTCGGCTCTGTTCTGGCGGCGACCTGGCTATTTGTTCGCGACTCGCCGCAGAAGCTGGGCCTGCAGGCCGATGGCGTGCCGGTCGTGCTCAACGGCTCGGGCGATCAACCGCCGCCCGCGCCACCCGGCACCCCGTTCCGCGAAGCCGTGAGGTCACGGTTCTTCGTGTTCGTGTCCCTTGGATTTGTCTTGATCATGGGCAGCCAGGTCGGCGCGATCCAGCACGTCTTCAATCTGACGGAGAATCGCCTGTCGAGCGCCGCTGCCGGAGGGGCGCTCACCTCCCTGGCCGTGACGAGCGTCGTGGCTCGTCTGCTTGGAGGCATGGCGGCCATCAAGATCTCCCTTCGTGGGCTTGCATCGTTCTTGATCTGCGTGCAGCTCATCGGTCTCTATCTGCTCGCCAACGCCGACACGAAGCCGGCGGTCTTTGTCGGGACACTCATCCTCGGCAGCGCGATGGGCAACCTGCTCATGCTGCACCCACTCATCCTCGTCGACGCCTTTGGGGTGCGCGAATATCCCCGGATCTACGGCCTCGGGTCCCTTCTGATGATCGTTGGCGTCGGCGGCGGGCCCCTCCTCACCGGGATCCTCGAAGACAGCTACGACTACCGGATCGCGTACTACGCCCTGGCCCTGGTCGGGGCCGCCGGATTCATCGTGTACAGCTTCAGCGGCAAGCCAGCGCGCGACTACCTGAACGCACCGCCGCCGACCGGAGCACCTCAACCACGACGCGTGGTGGCTGCGCCCCGTCCGCTCGCCGACGGTCCCCGTCCTGTCGTTGCCATCGCCCGCAACGGCGCGAGCGGTGTTCGCGACCAGGCTCTCGTCATGGCCGGTGCATACGCTGCCGCCGCTGGCGATACCCCCGTCATCCGCCCACGCGGCGCACCCGAGGTCTGGTCGGTCAAACCCGTCTGACGTCAGGCGCTCCGCGACCATTCCGAGTTGCGGCTGCGGGCCGAGACGCTGGTGGCGCAGCGAGGTCAGGGACGGAAAGCGATTGGACGCGCCACGAGCTGAGCCGGCCGGCTGGCGATTCGATAGGCACCGTCGATCCACTCGCAGATCAGTCGGCGAGTCTCGCGAGGGTCGATCATCTCCTCGATCTGGAAGCGGTTGAGCGGACCGATCGGGCCACGCGCCGCCTCGATCCGCGCCTCCAGATCGGCCCGCAGCGCCACCGGGTCGCCCGCCTCCGCCAGCTGCCGCTTGTACGCAGCTTCGATGCCGCCCTCGGGCGGGATGCCGCCGACGTCCGCTGCGGGCCACACAACCCGAGCGCTGTGCTGCCGGCGGGGCGTGGCGTAGTTGTTGCCGGCCACGCCGAAGCTGCGCCGCATGAGCACAGTGAAGATTGGCACCGTGGCCTGGGCGAACGCCGTCATCCACGTCGCACCCTTGCGGATCGTCCCGGTGATCTCGTGCTCGACGCCGACCGCGAAGCCGGGGTTGTCGCACAGGTTCAGGATCGGCACATGAAAGAGGTCGCACAGGTCGATATGGCGGGTCAGCTTGTCGCACCCGTCGGCAGTCAGCGCGCCGCCGTTGCGATGCCGGCTGTCTGACGCCAGCACGCCGACCGGGCGCCCGTTCATGCGTGCGAACCCGACCACCTGGTCGGTGCCCCACAGCGGACCGATCTCGAAAAACGAGCCGCGGTCACAGATCATCTCGATGCCGCGGCGGATGTCGAACGTGGTGGTGCGCTTTCGGGGAATCAGCGTCAGCAGCTCGTCTTCACGCCGATCCGGCGGATCATCGGGGTCCGGCCGCAGCACGGGTGGCGTCTCATACACCGACGACGGCAGGTACGAAAGGAACTGTCGCACCAGCTCGGCTGCCTCCTCCTCGGTCTCGGCCAGGTTGTCCACCGAGCCGTTCGTGCAGTGGATGCGCCAGTCGCCGAGGTCTTCCTTGGAAATGTCGTAGCCCATCGCGTGGCTGACGACCGGCGGTCCTGCCACGAACAGCTGCGAGATGTCGCGCACCATGACGGCGAAGTGGCCCAGGACGGCCTTCGCGGCTCCGATGCCGACCACGCTGCCGAGCAGCATGTTGACCACCGGCACCGTGGCGAGCTGCTCGGCGTACTCGGTGCTGCCCAAGTGCGAAGGCAAGAACGAACCGCCGCCTCCACTCACCCGCGGGCGCCCGGCTTTAATGGCGCCAGAGCTCTCCTTGGCCGTGCTTTCCCCATCCTTGCGTTGCTCGGGCACCATCGAGGCAACGCTGCCACCGCCCGAAGAGCCATCGAGGAGCCGGATCGACGGCACCCCCAACTCGGTCGAGAGCAGGTCGAGGTGGAAGCTCTTGGCGCCGATTGCCCCGTCGGCATGGCCGCCGCGCGAGGTGAAGTCGTCTGCACAGACCACCACGCCTCGGCTCTCGATCGTGCCGGTTCCGCCGACGTGATTCGCGGGTGTGAACGCTGCGATCTCGCCATCGTCGTCGTAGGAGGCAAAGCCCGCGAGGCTGCCGACTTCGCGGAAGGAGCCCTCGTCGAGCAGCAGCCGGATGCGGTCCCGGCAGTGCAGCTTTCCCCGGCTGCGCTGGCGCACCACACCGGGCTCGTCCGAGTCGGGCCCCAGGCGTTTCTCCGCCAACCGCCGCAGGGTTTGCACCTCATCAAGCAGCGGTTCCCAGCCGCTGCGCGCCGCTTCTGCGGCCGCCGGTGTGCCCGACAAAGCCGTCGCAGTCACTACCGCGAGCACGTCGCCCGCGGCCAGCTGGTCGCCAGGCTGCAACTCACGCAGAGCTGTGATCGTGCCGGCGCTAGGCGCGGTGACCTCGGTCTCCATCTTCATGGCCGACAGCACCACGAGCGCCTGCCCTGCTGCCACAGCGTCACCTGCGCTTACCCGTACCTCGACGACGCTGGCGGGAAGTGGGCTGGAGACTGCTACTTCATCGTCACCGAGTTCGCGGTCCGGCCATGTCGATGGCGGCAACGCCGCCATAGCGGCAGGCGCAGCAGCGGGGTGTGGCAACGCCGGCTCCAAGAGGGCGGCGCGGCGCGAAGCGTCGCCGCCACCCATGCCGTTCGGACTGCCCGACGCTCCGCTTTGCGCCGTCACCATCTCGGCCAGCAACGTGGTGCGTGCGTCGCCATTGCTCACCGCCGGATGATCCAGGATGTCGCGGAGCTGGCCGATGTTCGTGGGCAGCCGACCGATGTGGAAGTCGGCTAAGGCCGATGACGTGCGGGCCACCGCGGCTTCGATGGTGTTCCCGGTGCCGATGACCTTGGCGAGCAGGGGGTCGTAGTACGGCGGCGGCGCGTAGCCGGAATATCCGGCGGCGTCGACTCGCACACCCACCCCGGAGGGCTCCTGGTATGCCGAGATTGCACCCGATCCAGTTGCCACCACCCGGGCCTGCACCGCGTAGCCGCGGGGCTTGGCGGCGCCAGCCGCGCCGATGCCCACCGCTGCGAGCGTCTCACCGGAGGCGATGCGGAACTGAGCTTCGACGAGGTCGATGCCGGTGACCTGCTCGGTGACGGTGTGCTCCACCTGGATGCGGGGGTTGCACTCGATGAAGTAGTGCTCGCCAGCTTCGGGCGAAACCAGGAACTCGACCGTGGCCGCATTCACCAGGCCCGCCTCGGCGGCGAGTCGGACGGCGTCGGCATGAAGCTGTGCCCGCAGTTCAGCACTGAGCCCATGGGCAGGGGCGATCTCGATGACCTTCTGATTGCGCTGCTGGACCGAGCAATCCCGTTCGTAGAGATGCGTCACATTTCCGTGATGGTCCGCCAGCACCTGCACCTCGATGTGGCGCGGCCGATCCACGAGACGTTCCACGAACACAGTACCGTCGCCAAACGCTGCGGCGGCCTCGCTCGAGCACCGTCCGAACGCCTCGTCGATGTCCTCGATGCGCTCCACGGCGCGCATGCCGCGACCGCCCCCGCCAGCAGCGGCCTTCAGCATGACCGGCAATCCAATCGCTGCGGCCGCGCCGGCTGCGGCAGCCGCGTCGGCAACAGCACCCGGCGATCCCCCCACGACGGGAATGCCGAGGGAAGTGGCCAGGGCCCGAGCGCGGATCTTGTCGCCGAAAAGCTCGAGCGTGCTCGCTGCCGGGCCGACGAATGCGATCCCCGCCTGAGCACATGCATGAACGAACGCTGCGTTCTCAGCAAGGAATCCATAGCCCGGGTGAACGCAGTCGCAGCCGTGCTCGCCTGCGATCCGCAGCAGGGCGAAGATGTCCAAGTACGCAGCCACCGGGTCGCTGCCGGGCAATGGAGCAACGTGGTCCGCGGCTACCAGGTGCAGTGAGCGCTCGTCGACGGGCGCGTAGACGGCAACCGACTCGATGCCAAGTGCGTCAGCAGCCTTGGCAATGCGGATGGCGATCTCGCCGCGGTTGGCGATGAGGACCCGGTCGAAGCTCACGATTCCCCCTGGCTCAGCGCCGTACGCGCTGTCGGTGTGGCGATTGTGGCCGCTGTGGCACATCGGTGCACAGGAACCGGTGTGTCGCACAGCACGAGGCACGCCCCACGATGCGAGACTGACGCGATGGAGATTTACGACGTCATGCGCACGACCTTCGCCGCTCGGGACTTCACCGACGACGAAGTCACCGACGAAATGCTGTACCGCATCTTCGACAACGCCCGCTTCGCGGCCAGCGGCGGCAACCGCCAGGGCTGGAAGGTCATCGTGGTGCGCGACCCCGCACGCAAGAAGCGCTTGGGTGAGCTGTGCTACCCGGCAATGCGCGTCGCAGCAGCGCAAGTGAAGGCCGGCGAGGTCTACTGGCAGAGCTACAGCCCCTCAGCGGTGAACATCGCCGAAGCGATGAACGACGAGTCGCTGAAGTTTCCGCTCCCGATGTTCCGGCACATGGACCAGGTGCCGGTGGTGCTCGTGGTCGTCGTCGACCTGCGCGTGGTTGCCTCCATCGACAAGCAGCTCGACCGCGTCGGTGTCGTGAGCGGCGCCTCGATCTACCCGTTCGCGTGGAACATCCTGCTCAGCGCCCGCAATGAAGGTCTCGGTGGCGCGATGACCACGCTGTTGTCGGCATCCGAGCCCGAAGCCAAGGAATTTCTCGGCCTCGAGGACTGGGAGGCGGTGTGTGGGCTGCTTCCGATCGGCAAGCCGACCAAGCAGCTCACCAAGCTCAGTCGCAAGCCCGTCGAGGAGTTCGTCGTTCGCGAGCGCGGCGACGGCGAGGCCTTCACGCTGTAGCGCACTTGCGTCAGAACCCGCAGTCGCGGATCTGCGGGGTCGCCTCAGCCATACGGGCACGAGGAGGTACCGATGGCCATCGATTTCAGCTTGAGTCCAGAACTCGAGAAGCTGCGCGCTCGTATCGCCGACTTCATCGACGCAGAGGTGCGCCCCGTCGAGAGCCGCATCGACGCGGAGCGACTCGAAGAAACCGATCGCGATGCGTACGTCACGGCTCTGCTGGGCATGCGCAAGCGCGCACGCGAAGAACACCTGTGGCTGCCGCACATGCCCGCCGAATGGGGCGGCATGGGGCTCGGCCACGTCGAGATGGCGATGGTGCAGGCCGAGGCTGCCAAGACTCGTTTCGGCCCGTGGGTGCTCAACTGCCAAGCCCCCAACGAGGGCAACATGCACACGCTGCTGCACTGGGGCACCGACGACCAGAAGCAGCGCTACCTGGCGCCGCTGTGCGAGGGCCGAGCCGAGTCGTGCTTCGCGATGACCGAGCCCGAGGTGGCCGGATCAGATCCGACGCTCATCCAGACCCGCGGCTATCCCGACGGTGACGAATGGGTGCTCAACGGCCACAAGTGGTTCATCTCCAATGCGCATCGCTCGAAGTTCGCGATCCTGATCGCCCGCACCGAGGACAACCCGGATATCCCGCAAGCGGGGAACACCGCGTTTGTTGTGGATCTGCCCGCTGACGGGTGGACCGAGGTTCGACAGATCGAGACCATGCACGGCTCCACCGGTCACAGCGAGATCCTGATCGAGGACTTGCGTGTCGGCGGGGGCCAGATGCTGGGCGGGCGCGGCCAGGGCCACCTGCTGGGCCAGTACCGGCTCGGGCCAGCGCGGCTGGCGCACTGCATGCGCTGGATCGCCCAGGCCCAGACTGCGCTCGACATGATGGTCGACCGGTCGCTCAACCGGTTCTCTCACGGCTCGCTGCTTGCCGAGAAGCAAGGCATTCAGTGGATGATCGCCGACAGCACGGTGGAGCTGTACCAAGCGAAGCTCATGGTGCTGCACGCGGCCTACAAGGTCGATCGCGCCCAGGCCGGACACGGAGACGACTTCAAAGCCGAAGTCTCGATGGCGAAGCACTTCGTAGCGAACATGCTGGGCCGGGTCATCGACCGCTCGATTCAGGTGCACGGCGCGCTCGGCTACTCCACCGATACGCCGTTGGCGCATATGTACCAGCACGCCCGCTGGGCCCGCTTTGCCGACGGGGCCGACGAGGTCCACCAGATGCGCATCGCCCAGCGAACCATCGCCGCCTACAGCGACACCAACAGCACCGCCGCAGCGACCGGCAACCTGCCGATCTGAGTGTGTTGCTGACGATGGACGTTCGATGAGCCGCGCAAAGAACGTCCGATGAGCGTCCTCGAATACTTGCTGGCAGCGTTGTTCGTCGCCGCCGGTGCTGGCACACAGGCGTGCATCGGCATTGGCATGGGACTCATAGCCGGGCCGGTGCTGGTGGTCATCGAGCCGACCGCGGTGCCCGGGCCGATGCTGATGATTGCGGGCGGCATCAATCTGCGCAACGCCATCGCGGACAGAGCCTCGCTGAACGCACCCGCTCTGCGGCGGCAGTTGCTCGCGGCACCGCTGGGTCTCGTCGGGGGCATGGCATTGCTGTCCGCGTTGAGCGATCGTGCGCTGGCAATTGCCGTGAGCCTGTTCGTGCTGTTGGCCGTTGCAGTCCAGGCGTTCGGGGTGCGGCCGCCCGAGGGCCAGCGAGCTGACTATGCCGCAGGGGCCGGCACTGCGTTCTCGTCATCGGTGGCAGCAGTGCCCGGTCCGGTGTACGCCGTCTTCGCCAGCCACTGGCAACCTGCAGCGTTGCGAGCCACGCTGGCCACCTACATGCTCATTGTCGGCACGGTCATTATCAGCGCCCTAGCCGTCTTGGGCGATTTCGGCCTCCGACAGCTCTGGCTCGGGCTGGGCCTGCTGCCCGCGGTGGCACTCGGCTTGCCGTTCGGAAGGTGGCTACGGCCGCGCCTTGCGGGACCACGCTTCCGGATGATCGTGCTCGCCGTCGCCGCCACCAGTGCAACGGTCGTGCTCATCCGCCAGATCGTCATCGGCTGAGGGCAGCGCGCCAGCCGGCGCTTGTCCGCCGCCGATGGTCAGGACCAGGGGTCCTCGGGGCCAGGCGGCGGCTTGGGCGCCGGAGTCGTCGCCTGCGCGATGACCTGGGCAGCCGCGGCCACACCCGAGCCGCCGATGGGGGCGTCGATGGCCGCAAGGGTGGCCTCGATAGTGCCGAGCGTGCCGAGCAGCATCGGCGGGTTGAGGTGTCCCATGTGGCCGATGCGGAACTCGGCGTCAGGACGGCCTGTGATGCTGAGTCCGAGCGTGAGGCCCGCGTCTGTCTCGCACGTGGCGCGCAGCTGTTGTGCGGAGACGTCGCCGGTTCGGATCATGGTGACCGAGCTCGACCGGTGCGCGGGGTCGAGCACGTTGAGCTCGAGACCTCCCGGCGCTGACCACGTGTCGACCGCCGCATGAATCGCGCTCGCCATCACACGGTGACGTTCCCAGACGTTTTCGAGACCTTCTTCGTCGAGCATGTCGAGCGCCTCGGCGAGGCCCCACAGGTGCTGGACCGGCGGCGTGCCGCAGAAGATCCAGTAGTGCGCGTCGGGGTCGGTCCGCCTCGTCCAGTCCCAATACGCGGTGCGAAGATCGGCTCGCTGGTGGGCCTCCCACGCCCTAGGACCGACCCACACCATGCCGAGGCCCGGCGGCACCATCAGGCCCTTCTGACTGCCCGCCACGGTGACGTCCACGTCCCACGCGTCCATCTCAAAGGGTTCGCACCCCAGCGAGGCCACGCAGTCAGCCAACAGCAAGGCCGGATGGTCGGCATCGTCCATGGCACGACGCACCGCGGCAATGTCGTTACGCACCGACGACGCAGTGTCGGTCTGCGCCACGAGCACTGCTGCGAATTCCCGCCCGACGTCTGCTCGCAGTCGTTCGGTCACGGCATCGGGGTCGATCGCGGCCCGGTCGGCCGCATGCAGCACCTCGAACTTGACGCCGCTCTGGGCCGCCATCTCGGCCCAGTTCGTGGCGAAGTGCCCGACTTCGAGCACGAGCACCTTGTCGCCACGAGACAGCGTGTTGGTGATGGCCATCTCCCAGGCGCCGTGGCCGTTGGAGATGGCGATGTAGGCACGATGCTCGGTTCGGGCGAACGCGGGCAGCCGCTCCAGCAGCGAGTAGGTGAGGTCCACCACCTCGCCCTCGTAAATGTTCGGAATCGATCGGTGCATGGCCGACAGCACTCGATCTGGGATCACCGACGGGCCCGGAATCATGACCAGCGGACGACCGTGTCGCAATGACATTGCATCTCCCTCCGACGATGGCGCAACAACTGCACATCGCCGAGAACACCAAGCCTACGAACGGCCCGGGCAAGGCCTGCGCAGGTTCGAATGTCATGTGGCCCGCGTCCGGCGACACCCGAGCGGCGCTAGTCAAGCATGCACGCATTTGCGGGCCGGTCCGCCAATCGCCGCGGGCGTAGGCTGCGCTCAATCTCCCAGAACAGAAGGCGGGGTTGTTCGATGAGCGGCAGCGCACTGATCCATCCATTCTCGGTCCTCGCACAGCATGAGAACGAATTCATCAAGATCGTCTCCGGCGAGGGCGTCATGCTGCGCGATGACGCCGGCAACGAGTACATCGACGCACTCGCCAGCCTGTGGCTGTGCCAGATCGGGCATGGCAATCGCACCGTCATCGACGCCATCACCGCACAGCTCGATCAGCTGCAGACGTACAACACGTTCGCGCCGTTCTCGAACGGACCCGCTGTCGAAGTAGCCGAGATGGTGCGTGCGCGCTCCCAGCATCCCGACGGCCGCGTGTTTCTGGGTTGCTCGGGCTCAGAAGCCGTCGACACCGTGCTCAAGTTCGCTCGGCGAGTCCATCAACTGCGCGGCGATGTCGACCGGCAGATCTTCGTGCGGCGCACGGGCGGCTACCACGGCGTGAATGTCGGCGGGACGAGCGTGCAAGGACTCGAACCGATCCGGACCGGCTGGGGCGATCTGCTGCCCCACGTGGTCGAGATCCCCAACGACGATGTCGAGCCGGCGGCTCAGCTCTTCGCTGAGCACGGCGACCGCATTGCGGCGGTCATCTCCGAGCCCATTCAGGGCGCCGGTGGCGTGATCCCGCCGCCGGACGGTTATTTTGAGGGCCTGCGCCGCCTGTGCGATGAGCACGGCGCCCTGCTCATCTTCGATGAGGTGATCTGTGGTTTCGGACGCACCGGCTCATGGTTCGGCGGTCAGACCTTCGGCGTGACGCCTGACATGTTCACGTTCGCCAAGGGCGTCACCTCGGGCTATCTCCCACTGTCAGGTGTCGTGGTGTCACGCGAGATCGCCGAATTGATGGAATCAGACCCGGAGAAGTTCATGCACGGCTACACCTACTCTGGGCACCCCACGGCATGCGCCGCTGGTGTTGCCAACATCGGCGTCATCGAGTCAGAAGGGCTCGTGGAGCAGGCAAGCCACATCGGCACCAAGATGGAAGAGGGCTTCCGGGCGCTGCAAGGCGACGGCATGCTCGCGGGCTACCGGGGCCTCGGGGCCATCTGGGCAGCCGATCTCGGCTATGACGCCGCCGAGACTCGTGAAGCGTTTCTCAAGCGCGGCGTCATCTCGCGCCCGGTCGCAAGCGCCCTCATGTTCTGCCCGCCCCTCGTCATCTCTGATGCCGAGATCGGGCAGATCTTCGACCGACTCGAAGACGCGATTCGAGCAACCTCGCCAGTCACCGCCTAACGCTGCTTCGGACGCGGCCCCGACGGCAGCCGAGCATGGGCGCGCGCGTCGGTGCGAGACTGAGGCAGACGCAGCGGGGGCGGTAGGGCCGGCCCGCCCGGGTTGTGCTGCGCGCATGCCGGCCGTCGAAAGCTGAGCGACCATGGAGACTGCTGAGACCCGGGAACTCGTCGAGCGCTACTACGCCGCGCTGACGTCGGCTGACCAGGACGGGATGTTGGATTGCCTCGACCCTGATGTGGTGTGGGAACCTCCCGCCACGGCCGCTCTGGGCAACGCTGTCGACACGATGTCCGGGGCGAAGGCAGTCGTGGATGCTCTGGGTGGTCGCGTTGTCCGGCAGGCCTTCGACATCAAGAAGCCGATCAACCTCGAGATTCGCAAGATGACAGTGGAGGGCGACACGGCCGTCGTGCAGCATCGGCTGACTGCCACTGCCAAGGCGACCGGCAACGACTACGACAACCAGTACTGCTGGGTCTACACCTGCTCCGGGGGCCGTATCACCTACATGGAGGAATACGTCGACACGCTCTACGCAGCGCGCCAGATGGGTTGGGATCTCGACGCCTGACCGACTCGGCTCCGCCGTCAGGCACGACCAGAGCCTCACTTGGCACAATCGATCAGAATCAATATCGATCACAATCGACAAGGACAGACGCAAGAGCATCAGGAGCGGTTGTCATGAGCACCTACGACATCGTCATCAAGGACGGCATGATCTTTGACGGCACCGGAGCGCCCAGGGTGCGCGGCGACGTCGGCATCGTCGGCGGCAAGATCGCCGCCGTTGGGCGGGTCGATGCCCGCGAGGCGGCCAAGGTCATCGACGCCTCGGGCATGCACATCGCCCCCGGCTTCGTCGACCTGCACACCCACTACGACGCCCAGGTGTTCTGGGACCCCTACTGCACGCTGTCGGGCTGGCACGGCATCACCTCGGTGGCCATCGGCAACTGCGGCTTCGGCTTCGCCCCAGTCGACCCCGACATGCGCGAGTACGCCATGCGCTCGATGACCCGGGTGGAGGCCATTCCCTACGAGTCGATGCGCCAAGGCATGCCGTGGGACTGGGTGACGTTCCCCGAGTACCTCGACAGCCTCGAGCGCACCCCCAAGGCGCTCAACATCCTGCCGTACGTGCCGATCGGGCCGATGCTCGTCATGGTGTTGGGCCTTGACGACGCCAAGGAAGGCCGGATGCCGACGGTCGGCGAGCACGAGATGCTGGCCAAGCTGGTGCACGAGGCCATGGACGCGGGCGGCTGCGGCTGGTCCGCTCAGCGGCTGCCTCCGACCGGTCCCGCCGCGGTGCAGCGTGACTGGGACGGTACGCCGATGCCGACCGACATGATGAACGACGAGACGGCGCTGGTGCTGGCCCGGGTTCTGGCCGAACGCAACGAGGGTGTCGTGCAGATGACGCTGACCAGCGGCAACGTGGCCCACGATCTCGCACACCTCGAAGAGATCGCGTCGATCAGCGGCCGCCCGCTGCTGCACAACGTGGTGCAGGCCTTCGAGGACAAGCCGAACATCCACCGCCGCCAGATCGAATGGCTGGAACGCTGCCGTGAGCAGGGCGTGCCGGTCTACGGCCAGGGCGTCACGAGCGATGCGGGGTTCACCTTCACGCTCGAGGACTGGAACCTCTACGACGACTCTGAGGCCTGGATGGAAGCCTGCATGGGCGACAAGGAAGAGCGGCTGGCGAAGATGGCCGATCCCGAGCGCCGCCAAGCCCTCAAGGACACGCTTCCTCGCACTGCGACGGCGCCGCTCGAGACGGTGACGATCCTGTCGCCGCGCAGCGAATCAACCGAGCGGTACCGGGAGATGTCGGTGGGCCAGGCGGCCGAGATTGCCGGCAAGCACCCGGTGGATCTCATGCTCGACGTGGCCGTGACCGACGGACTCGACACCCTGTTCTTCGTGGCGCCGCCGCAGGGCAACTCAGACCTGTTGCGCGACTTGGTGCAGTACCCGCACATGCTGTTCGGCGTGTCCGACGGCGGTGCGCACACCAAGTTCCTGACGGCGGGTCGCTACCCCACCGAGACGCTGACCGAACACGTGCGCGAGAACCAGTGGATTACCTACGAGGAAGCCCACCGTCGCCTGTCGGCGCTGCCCGCACAGCTCGCCGGCTTCCGTGACCGGGGCCTGATCCGAAACGGCGGACCCGCCGACGTGCTCGTGTACGACCCGGAGAATCTGGAGATCGGCCCGAACGAAGTCGTCCACGACCTGCCGGGCGGCGAGTGGCGGCGAGTCCAGCGGGCCAGCGGCTACCGCAGCGTCATCGTGAACGGCCACGAGACCATCTCCGAAGACATCCAAACCGAGACCTACAGCGGCCAGCTCCTCCGCCACGGCGGCTAAGCAGACCCGTCCAACGGGCGCGGCGACGGAAATGCCCGAGGGCTACCTAGCAGACGAGTCCGAGCGCAGACGGGTCTCCATTGGCGGTAAGCCAAGGAGGCCGTGCGGAACATGGGCCGCAGCCCAATGGCACAGTGAGCATGGCGAGAGCCTCTGCGAATCCTGCGCAGAGGCATCGAAACGCTGGGGACGGTTCGTCAGGGCGCGCAACAAGCTCAAGCGACAGCGGGCGGCGGGTGCATCCGCTGCAGAACTGGGCGAACTCAATGCGGCGAAGCTCCGGCTCGAGTTGGAGTACCGATCTTTGGAGCGCCTTACAGATACGCCTGTTCCGCCAAGTCATCGATGGGAGGTCTATCGGTTCAAGTTCGAGACAGGCGAGAGTTACGTGGGTATAACAGAGCGCTCGGTGGCTGCTCGGGAGGCAGAACACATCTCTGGGGGCGAGAGGCTGACGGGGGGCTCCGCGAAGATCAGCGAACTCGTAGCGGCGGGTGTCGACTACGAACTTGAAACGATCGCACACGGTCTCACTGAAGGGAAGGCACGCGCGCTCGAGAGCAAGGAGATCTCCATGCAAGAGCGTCCACTGAACGTCCATGGGCGCGTCCAGCGTTGGACCGAGTGAGATGAGGAAGTCAAGTGTGTATCATATGCGCATGGCCCGCGTAAACGTGTACTTGCCAGACGATCTCGCAGCGAATGCGCGGGCAGCCGACTTGAACGTGTCCGGCCTCGCGCAAGCTGCCATCCAGCGTGCGCTCGACGATCACTCGCTCGACCTCTGGCTTGACGAAGTGGCGGCTCTGCCTCCCACTGGCATCGACGAAGCGACTGCACATGCGGCTGTCGCCGCAGCGAAGGACGAGCTTGAGTTCGGCAAATGAGGTGCTGATCGTCGACGCGTCGGCCGTGGTCGATCTGCTCATCGACGCATCGGCGGCAGACGCAATCCGAGCCCGCTTGAGGCAGAACGAGCTACATGCACCTGCGCATCTCGACGTCGAAGTCCTGTCAGCAATAGGCCGATTGCACCGCGGCGGTCTCTTGAGCGCGAAGCAGGTGACGCAGCGGTTGGAGATCTTCCGGCGCCTGCCCATCCGACGGCACTTGCTGGATCCGCTGCTCGCGGCTGCATGGGAATACCGTCATGATTTGCGGCTCACGGACGCGCTCTACGCCGCACTGTCGGATCAAGTCGGGATGCCTATCGTCACGACCGACCGGGGACTCGTCGCCGCTGTTCCACAAGCGGATCTGCCGACTGCTCCATAGAAGACGATTGATCTCGGGGGACTCTGCGAGTGCGGCTCATTCTCGGCTGCAAGACTCGGAAGCTGAGGCTTGCGTTCCGACAACAAACTCGAGGGGAAGCCATGGCGACATACGCCGGTGAGCGATTCATTCACGACACCGACAGCCATCTCATGGAGCCGGTGGACTGGCTGGCCAGCTACGCCGACGGCGCCACCGCCGAAAAGCTCCGAGATCTCAGCCTGGCCGGCGGGGGCGATGCGGCGACGTTCGAGCTTGTGGAGAAATGTTGGGAGCGTCGCAACGATTCCGACGAGACCGCGAAGCTGGCCGCCGACGTAGTGAACGGGCCGAAGGGCTACTACGCCTATGGCTCGATGGATGCCAACGAGCGGGTGGGAGCGCTCGACCAGTTGGGGTTCGCCAGCCAACTCGTCTTCACGACGTTTGCGCACACCCAATTCCACGGCCGCAGCGACCTCAACTTGGTGTACGGCGGTGCGTCGGCGCACAACCGCGGCATCGCTGACTTCTGCTCGGTCGACCCGCGCCTGCTCGGTGTGGCGTTTGTGCCGCTGGAAGACCCGCAGCGCACCATCGAGTGCGCTCGCGAGGCCATCGAGGCCGGCTGCCGGGCCGCATGGATTCCTCACGGCGTGCCGACCGAACTGAGCCCGACGCATCCGGACTTTGATCCCCTGTGGGCGTTGCTGTGCGAGGCGAGCGTGCCCGTGCTCTTGCACCTGGGGCCCAACGGCGGCAACCAGCTGCCGAAGACGTACCACAACAACGGCCGTAACCCCGGCAAGGACTTTGTGGGCGGCGGTGAAAACCTGCGCTCGAAGGATTTCCTGAACCTGTTCCACGATGCCGAGAACCTGCTGGCGTGCATGGTGATGGACGGCATCTTCGAGCAGTTCCCCAAGTTGCGTTGCGGTCTCATCGAGCTGGGCGCGGGGTGGGTGCCGAACCTGCTGCGCTCGCTCGACAACAGCATTACGGCGTTCGGACGACACGAGCCCGAGTTGGCGAAGCTGACCATGGCACCGTCGGACTACATCCGGCGGCAGGTGCGATTCACTCCGTGGCACTTCGAGGACGTGGGCTGGCTGGTGTCGAACTGCGGACCCGAGCTGTTCCTGTTCTCGTCCGATTGGCCGCACCCCGAAGGCGGCCGCGACCCCATTTCGGAGTTCCAGGCGTCGTTCACCGCCGCCGGCCTCGGCGAGGGTGCCACTGCGCCGTTCTGGGCCGGCAACGCCTCATTCCTGCTCGGCGTCTAGCGCTGCCGGAGCCCGCGCGGGCCAGCGGTAGATTTGGCCACAGGGCGCTGCGGGAGCCGCGCCCGGCGGCACGAGCCTCGGCGCAGGAGAGCAGACATGGCTCAGAACCCAATCCAGCGCGAGCAGTCGCGTACGGCCCTGCTCGTCGTGGATGTGCAGCCCACCTTTTGCGAGGGCGGCGCCCTTCCCGTCGAGGGCGGCAACTCCGTTGCCTCGCGGTTGGCAGACCTGTTGGCCGGCGACCATGGCTACGACTTGGTGGTCACCACCCAGGACTGGCACGTCGATCCCGGCGACCACTTCAGCGACGAACCCGATTTCGTCGACACGTGGCCGCCGCACGGAGTAGCCGGCACTGCGGAAGCGGAAGTGCATCCGAGCCTCGATCCTGTCAGTGACCGGATCGGCGCCAGCGTGCGCAAGGGCATGGGGGCCGCGGCATATTCGGGCTTCGAAGGAATCGACGACAACGGCCGGACGCTGGACGAGGTGTTGGCCGCTGCGGGGGTGACCGACGTTGACGTCGTCGGGCTGGCGTTCGACCACTGTGTGCGCGCCACCGCTGTCGATGCAGCTGCCAACGGCTACGCCGTCACGGTGCTCGAGGACTTCTCTGCGTCGGTTGCACCAGAGACTGAGGCCGCAGCCCGTACCCAGCTCGCCGACGTCGGCGTCACCGTCATCGCCTCACGCTGAGCCGTCGTCAGGGGAGCCGAGGGACGTCAGGAGGGGCCCTCAGGAGTCTGTCTCGACGATACGAACGTGGTTGCGGATGACTTCATCCATCACGAAGCGCACAAACTTCTCACAGAAGTCGGGATCGAGGCCCTCCTCGGCGGCGAGCTGGCGCAACCCGTCGATCTGCTCTTGCTCACGTACCAGATCGATCGGCGCCATGCCGTGGGCCGCCTTGTGCACGCCGACGGCATGCGTGATGCGGAATCTCTCGGCCAACAGGCGCACCAGGGCACCGTCGACCTCGTCGATGCTGCGGCGGTAAGCAGCGAGCTCGTCGTCGGACATCGGCTCTGTTTCTAGCCCATCGAGCCACGACAACCACCGGATCGGCAGCCGACGTCCGGTTGCGCTGTGCCGCTCCACACTCGGGCGGCACCGGGCATCACTTGGCTACGGTTTGCGCCGTGAGTGCTTCGGGTCAAGGGATGCGCGGTCGAACCGCTATCGCGGGTGTCGGCGAGACCACCTACTTCAAGCGAGGCCAGTCGCCCGACCCTGAATTCGTGCTGGTGCTCAAGGCGATCCTCGCCGCTTGCACCGACGCCGGCATCAAGCCACGTGAGATCGACGGCTTCTGCTCCTACAGCAACGACCGCAACACCCCGGCCCGGCTGGCGAATGCGCTGGGCCTCTCCGAGCTGAGGTATTCGAACATGCAGTGGGGCGGCGGCGGGGGCGGCGCAGCCGGTGTCGTGCAGAACGCCGCCGGCGCGGTGCTCGCCGGCTCGGCGGACGTCGTGGTGGCCTACCGGGGTCTCGCCCAGGGGCAGTTCGGACGGTTCGGCCAGGGCAGCCGGCGGCCGGCGATCAGCGGCGAGTACGCCTACACCATCCCCTACGGCGTCATGAGCCCAGCTCAGACCTACGCAATGCGCACCACCCGGCTCATGCACGAACACGGCATCGACCGATCCACGATGCGCGCTGTGGCCCTCGCCGCGTACCACCACGCGCAGAACAACCCCAGAGCGGTCATGCACGGCCGGCCATTGGATGCCGAGACGTACGACTCGTCGCGCTGGATCACCGAGCCCTTCCGCCTGTACGACTGCTGCCTGGAGAACGACGGTGCCGCCGCGATGATCATCACGTCCGCCGAGCTGACCGCCAATCTCAGCGACACGCCTGTGCTGGTGCTCGCAGCCCAGCAGAGCGGCGGGCACCGCTCCGGCGCGTGGGCCCACAACCCGACCGATTACGCCACGTCCAGCTTCAAGTTCGCGGCACAGCATCTGTACGAACAGGCAGGCGTGACCCCTGAAGATGTCGACGTTGTGCAGAGCTACGAGAACTTCACCGGCGCCGTGGTGATGAGCCTCATCGAGCACGGCCTGTGCACCTACGAGAACGCCAACGAGGTCTTGACGTTCGAGAACCTGCGTGCCGACGGTGGCTCGCTCCCGCTGAACACCAGCGGCGGCAATCTGGCCGAGTGCTACATGCACGGTCTCGGGATGCAGATCGAAGCGGTACGCCAGGTGCGCGGCGACTCAACCAATCAGGTGCCCAATGTAAAGGTGTCGCTCTCGAACGCCGGCCCGATGGTCGAGATTGCATCGACCGCCATCTACGGCACGGCCGAGGCACTCGGATGAGCACCCTCTCCGGCTCCACCTACCTACCGAAGGGCCTGACGCAGCCGGCACCCATGCGCGACGGCCTCGACCTTCCGTACTGGGAGGGCACCCGCGAACACGAGCTGCGAGTCCAGCGCTGCGCCGATTGCGGCACCCACCAGTGGGGTCCCGAGTGGATGTGCCACGCCTGCCAGTCACTCGACGTCGAATGGGTGTCCGTCGAGCCCACCGCCCGCATCTACTCATGGCAGCGCGTCTATCACCCGGTGCATCCGGCGCTCGCTGACCACGGCCCCTACATCGTGGTGCTCGTCGAACTCCCCCATGCCGACAACCTGCGGATGATCGGCAACCTCCTCGGCGACCCGATGGCCGACATCGTCATCGGCAGCGACGTCGAGGCCGTCTTCGAAGACCACGACGACGGCGGCCCGCCCTTCACCCTCGTCCAATGGCAGGTGAGCGCGGCCTGACGCTCCGCTCGCCAACCGTAGAAATGCGCGCGTAGCGGCGGGGCGTACTTAGTATTCGAGCGAGAGCCACTAGGGGGTGCAAGCGATGGCACGTGCCGATATGGCTCACACTGACAACGTCGACGGGCCATGGTTCGTCGACACGCGCTGCATCCGGTGCGATGTCGCCCGGCACTGGGCTCCCGGTCTCATCGAGATGGACGACAGCGGGCTCTCGTACCTGGCGCGCCAACCGGAGAGCCCAGCCGAGACTGCCGCGTTGTGGCGAGCGGCCGAGGCTTGCCCGACGCAGTCGATCGGCAACCTTGACATCCGCCGCCCGCCCATCCGGCCATTCCCCTACGAGCTGACACCCGGTGTGTTGGCGCTCGGGCACAACGCTCGATCCTCATTCGGGGCGCACTCGTACCTCGTTGAACGGCCAGACGGAAATCTCATGGTCGACTCGCCTCGGTACCTGCGCGGCTTGGCCGAAGGAGTGGACGACCTCGGCGGCATCCGGCACGTGCTGCTCAGTCACCGCGACGATGTCGCCGACGCCGACCGGTGGGCCGAGCGTTATGGCGCGGAGGTGTGGATTCATGCGGCCGACGCGGACGCCGCTCCCTACGCCACCGTGATCCTCGACGGCGACGACCCCGCCTTGATCTCTCCGGGGATCGTCGCCATCCCGGTGCCGGGCCACACCGAAGGCTCGGTCGTCTTCCACGTCGACGACCGGTGGCTGTTCACCGGCGACACGCTGCATTGGAACCACCGCCGGCACGAGCTGGACGTCTTTCCCGAGCAGACCTTCCACTCGTGGGACGAGCTCGCCGGCTCGATGGACCTGCTCTCGACGCTCCGTGTCGAGTGGGTGTTCGCCGGACACGGCTCGTGGAACGACGTCGGAACCGATCTGTACGCCGACCAGATGTCGAGCCTCGGCGACGAAATGCGCCAGACCGGCCGAGCCGGTTGGGCGCAGCGACCCCTCGCCGCCTACGACTGGTATTGAACCCCGCCCGAACTGAGACGCCG
The DNA here is from genome assembly GCF_965237655.1 of Candidatus Poriferisodalis sp. Classification (GTDB taxonomy): domain Bacteria; phylum Actinomycetota; class Acidimicrobiia; order Acidimicrobiales; family Poriferisodalaceae; genus Poriferisodalis. The sequence continues at coordinate 1,022,533 of NZ_CBDEGB010000001.1, read as the reverse complement.
TCACGGCAGCAGGCCAGCCTCGCCGGAAATGATCTCGGCTTGGCACTCGAGCTGGACCCATCGGCCCAACCACTTCTCGGGGAACACGCACAGCCAGGACTGCGGGTCGCAATGCAGGTTCTTGGTCTTGAAGGCCGTGTCGCGGGTGCTCATCACCACCGTGTCGTCGACGACTGCGACCGTCACCGGCGACAGCTGCGGTGTCCCGTCGCGCGCCTTGGTCGCCAGAACTCCCCGGTCGTTCTTGCGCACGTAGTCGAGTGCCTTGGAGATCTCCATGGGCACAGCGTCGCACACACCGCATCGTCAATTCAGTGGAGTTCGGCTCGGTCCGCGAGACTGCCGCCATGAAGATCTCCGCTGCGTTTCCGCCCGTTCCCGAGACACCCGACCACATCGTGCTGGCCGAGGAGTTGGGCTACGAGACCGCGTGGGTCTACGACACCCCTGCGCTGCAGCTCGACGTCTGGATGACACTCGCACTCGCGGCGATTCGCACCGAGCGCATCCGTCTCGGACCGGGCGTGCTCATCCCGTCGCTGCGCCATCGCCTCACTACCGCCTCGGCTATCGCAACGCTGGTTGGCCTGGTCGGTGCCGACCGGGTGATCGTCGGCGCCGGCACCGGCTTCACGGGCCGCCGGGCCATGGGTCAAAAGCCGTTGCGCTGGGTCGACTTCGGGGGCATGGTCACCGACGTGCAAGCACTGCTTCGGGGCGAGATTGTCGAGGTCGACGGCAGGGCGACGCGGATGCTGCACTGGCGCGGCCAAGCAGTTGAGCGACCCATCGAGGTGCCGTGGATCCTGGGCGTGAACGGCCCCCGAGGGCTCGCCGCGGCCGCCGAGATGGGCGCCGGCGTGTTCACCTCACGACCCCGTTCTGATGACGACTACAACGGGATCGACGACGTCATCCTGCTCGGCTTCGGCACGATCATGGACGACGACGAATCGATCGAGTCCCCTCGCGTGATGGACACCGCCGGCCCCGGTGTCAGCGTGGCGTACCACGCGTTTCTGGAACAACGCGACGCCCGGCTCGGCACGTTGCCGAATGCTGAGCACTTCGCCGAGATCACTGGGGACATGGACCCCGCGACCATTCACCTGTCGCTCCACGAAGGTCACCTCACCCAGTTGAACGCCATCGATCGCCAGGTCCTCACGCCTGAGTCGCTGCGCATTGCCCCGTTCGTGTGCCATGCCGCCGAGGTGCCCGAGCGTATGGATCGGCTCGCCGCCGCTGGCATCACTGAGGTCTCGTTCCAGCCGATGGGCGACGTCGAGCGCGAGCTGCGCACCTTCGCCATAGCAGCCGGAGTCTGAGTCTGAGCCCCAACGCGTTCAGCCGGCCAAAGCACATTGGGTCGGCCCGTTACGGTTCACAGCCGCTATCTGGCACTATCGGGGCGATGACGAGTGGCGGGGCAACGATCCCGGACCCGCTGGAGAGCCCCGAGGGGATTCCTGTCCTCGGCGATCCCGACTCGCTGAACCTCGCGGGGGTGGCCATCGAATCGCCGCTCACCACTGCCGAGCTCTGCCGCGTGGTCGGCAGCCGCGTACGCGAACTGCGCCAGGCGTTGAACATGACGATGTCGGCCTTCGCCACTGACGCCGGCATCTCGCTGGGGATGCTTTCCAAGATCGAGCACGGCCAGAGCGCGCCCAGCCTGTCGACGCTTGCGCGCCTGGCGGCAACAGCCAAGGTGCCGGTGACCGCGTTGTTCCGGGGCCTCGACGAGGAGCACGACCTGGTCATCGTTCGGGCGGGCGAGGGCCATGAGATCCACCACGACCGGGGCGGACCAGAGCGGCTGTACCAAGACCTCGGCACCCTGCGCGGACCCAACCGGATCATCGAGCCGATGATCACCACCATCATCGAGCCGGGAGGCGTCTTCCCGCTCTACCAGCATCCCGGCGTGGAGTTTCTCCACGTCCTGGATGGGTCGCTCTCCTACGGCTACGGCGGCAAGGCCTACCTGCTGAACAGAGGCGACACCATGCAGATCCACGGCGAGGTGGCCCACGGCCCGGTTGAGCTCGTGGAGTTGCCGGTACGGTTCATCTCCATCAAGGTGTACCCCGCCAGTGAGCCGCGCGGAGCGGCGGGAGGGTGACGCGATGGGCTTGATGTTCGTCGCCGACTGGATCAGCGAAACCGGCTTCGCTCGCCGGAACATCTGGCTCTGGATCCTCCTGGCCGCGGCAGTCGGTCTCACCTACTGGGAATGCCGCGAACGCGGCTACCGGCAAACGGTCTTACTGTGGTGGGTGTCTTTCGTGGCTATCACTCATGTGGTGGGCTACCTGATCCTGCGCTTCGTCGTTCGCCCGCCCCAAGACGACTGACCCCTCAAGCTCGCGAGCCGTAGGACGCCAAGATGCCTGAACACGAGTCGATACCCGATAAGCCGAAGGGCCTGCTCGGCCGCATCAATGCGATGCCGGGGCGCCCGATGCTGCTCATCGTGGTTGGCCTGATCCTGGTCGTTTTCCTCGTCTTCTTTCCAGGAAGCTGTTCTGGAATCGACATCGAGGAGGGCCAGGCCATCGCCACCGCCCGCGCCGCCCTCGAAACCCATCCCCGAGCCTTCACACCTGAGCGGACCGAGACCAAGATTCTCCGCCAAGGCTTCCCCCCGACTGCAATGTGGGTCATTGTCTTCACGGTCCAAGACCCTGAAGGGGGACCGGAGGAATTCCTCCAACACGCAGCCATCTGGGTGGACGCCGGCACCGGGGAGGTCCGCCAAGTCAACGTCGGCAAGCCTGTCGACAACTGACCGGCGCCGCACGGTCGTCGGCGAGGCTCAGCTCAATAGCGCTGCTCCGTCGCTCGCGGCGCGCGGCTGCCCGGCTGAATTCGCGCGCCAACCGTCCGCGAGGTTCAATATCAACCCATCGGGTGGGTGATGTTCAGGCGAACATTGCGAACGTGTTACGGTCTCATCCAATTGGTCTGGCGCCGGGTTGTTTGGAACTCAAGCGCAAACCAAAACGAGGGGAGGCGCGATGGACACGTCTGTTGTGTTCACGGAGGCTTATTACTTCTTCACTGTCGCGATCATGTGGCTGCTGCACGTAGGTTTCATGACCTACGAGGCAGGCGTCAGCCGACGCAAGAACATCATGTCGACGGCGATGAAGAACATCATGACGATCGCCGTAGTGACGCCGACGTTCTACTACGTCGGTTGGTACGTCTACTTCTGCATGCAGGAGGGCCTGAAGTTCACAGGGACCACCAGCGGCAACAGCCCCGCAGGACTTGCGGATCTGTTTTTTTGCGGCGACCAGTACGGCCTGCCCTGGGACGGTACTGCGGGACCGAACCTCGGTGACAACATCACCGGCGTCTTCTGGGCAGCCTTCGTGCTGTTCTCTTGGACAACCGGTTCGATCATGTCCGGCTCGGTGCTAGAGCGAATCCGAATTTCGGCCTACCTCTGGCTCACCGCCCTGATGGGCGGCATCGTCTGGGTGGTTGCGGCCGCTTGGGGCTGGAGCTACGGCGGCTGGCTGACTGTCCACTTCGGATACCACGACTTCGCCGCTTCAGGCGTGGTCCACGGCGTCGCCGGAATCTTCGCCCTCGGGGTGCTATTCAACCTCGGGCCAAGAATCGGCCGGTACGACAGCAATGGCGGTACACGGGCCTTCAAGCCCCACAACCTCCATCTGACGTTGATGGGGCTGATGATCATCTTCACGGCCTTCTACGCCTTCTACGCGGCGTGCCTGGCCATCACGGCCGACACCACTCCGGGTTGGGCGAACATCTACTTCAACCCGGCCACGTTGTCGGCGATCACCTACACCATCACGATGGGCTTCGCAGGCGGATTCGCAGGCGGCTACATCTTCAGCAAGGGCGATCCGTTCTGGACCATCTCCGGAGGTCTCGCCGGGGTCGTGGCTGTGTCGGCAGGCGCCGACATCTACAGCCCGAACCTGGTGCTGATCCTCGCCTTCTTCTCCGCCGGTGCCGCCTTCATGGTGGGCAGCTGGATCGAGCAAAAGGCCCGCATCGACGATGCTGTCGGAGCGGTGGCAGTCCACGGTGTCATGGGATTCTGGGGCGTCATGGCCGTCGGCATCTTCGCTGCGGGCTACCCGACAGGACCCGCAGGGGTGAAGACCACCATCCTGGGCCAGCTCGTTGGCGCAGCGGCAATCTTCGCATTGTCGTTCGTCACCGGGTACTTCGCATCCTTCATCCTGAAGAAGCTGAATCTGCTTCGGGTGCCGCCCGAGGTGGAGGTCGAGGGCCTCGACATGGCCGAGTTCGAAACGGACTTCTATCCGGAGTTCGGCCGAGCCGATGAGCCCATCATCCACGCCGACGGGTCGGAGAGTTCCGCAGAAGAAACGCTGCGGGCCGACCTCGCCGCCAACCGCTAAGTCGGGTGTCCGCCTCGTGGATGCAGTTCGTTCTTGCGATCGTCGTCATGTACCTGCTGGTTGCGGCCGCCGGGTACTGGGGCAAGCAGAAGCGAGCGCAGCAGGAGGCACTGGGACATGACCGACACGATGACTGACATCGTTCAGGACTTAAGGAGGACTGAATGAACACCTTCCCCTACGACAGTTGGGAAGCCGCCCTCGAAGCAGCCGACGGCACGACCGGGTACTTCACCTGGGGTCCAGGTGGCAACACCGGCTCGTACGTCCTTGCAATCATCGGGATTGCGGTCTCGGTGGTTGCGGCACTGCTCGTGACGGCGCGTGAGGACAAGCTGCTCAACGATGCAGCTGATCGTCTCGCTGACAAGTACAGCTAGGAGGACCGACATGGCTCGACGCAAGCAGATCGAATTCCAAGGACTGCATGGTCACAACAAGGCGGTCGAGATCGGGGTGGTGGTATTCACCATCGCCTGCATCGTCTTCACCATCATTGCCATCCAGGTCGTCGGCTGACAGCAGTCAGCAGACGCAACCTGATCAACCCGGCAGACGTCGCGCCGCCCATCGGCGACGCGGCGTCTGCTGGCGCGTGGAGGACTTAGGTTGGCGTTGTGAGAGTCGCCCGTCTGCGAATCGCCCAAGCGTGCACTGCGGTTGCCGGCGCAGCGATGTTCCTGCCGTGGCACGTCAACGCCGGACTGAGTGGCACCCAGACCGTGCGCGGCATCGGCACCGGTATAGGCAGACTTCTCTTTGTCGTCTGCATCATCACGATCGCGCTGGTACAGATCCGTTGGCGTCCGGCGTGGATCGGCGCCGGATTCGCGGGCGCAATCGCAGTGCGCGAAGTCTTGGATCCGTCCGGCGTCGGCAGCCCCGATCCAGGCTCGGGTTTGTGGGTCGCGATCATCGCCTCTGCCGTGGCCGTCGTAGTGCTGGTGTGGGAAATGTTCGCCGGCGTTTCGGCTGGTGACGATGACGGCGGCGACGCCGACGAGCCACCGCGGCGTGGACTGTCGGGCCCGTTGGGTCGTCGGCAGTGATGCTGCGACCGGTCCTGGGAGACGGCGAAACCCAGACAGGCGGACCGGCCTGACATCGACACGACACTCACAGAGGCAGCAATGACGACGCTCGCAACCGAACAGTCACAGGTGTTGGTTCCAGGGCTGATGATGCTGGGACCGGGTGTGGAGCGCTACCGGGTGACCGGCGGCGGCGCAACGGTGCTGGCGCTCGCCGCCGGCGACGAGTTGGAGATCGTCGATCCTGAGGGATGCCAGCCCTGCGAGCTGATCGCCTTCGATCAGACCGGGATGTCAGACCCTGGATTGCTGGCGATCGCAGTCGGCAATGGGAGCGGGCGAGTTCCGTCATCGAGCGTGCCGGCCGCTGTAAGCATCCTCTCAGCGGGCCTGCACGACTCCCGCCGAGTGCGAGCCGGGCTCGAGCGCGTCGGCATCGACATGGCCAAAGTGCAGGCAGCGGCGCCGCTCCGGCTCTTCGACGTTGACACGCCTCCCAACAGCAGCGCTCGCGTGGTCGCGCATGCCGATGTCGCCTGCGTCGTGGCAGCGCCGGGCGGCCCCATGTCGGCCCATGGCGGTACTCCGCCCACCGACCTGATCGCCTATGTCCACCGCAGCAAACCTGACGGCGTTGACACCGAGCCGTTGCTGCCGACACCGCTGGCCGACCCCAGTCAGGACTTCATCGTGCTGCGCAGCACAGCTCGCGCCTACCAAGTGTCCAAGGGCAACTGGTTCCAAGTAGTGGACATGGAGGGACGGCAGTGCTCGGACTTCCAGTGCTTCGCAGTGGCGGACCTCGAAGCGGGCTCCGAGCTCGGCCTCAACGCCACCATCACCCGCTCCCTCATGGGAGCAAGCTGCCCGGCACCCGGCCTGTACTCGAAGTTCTTCAACGCCAAGATGCAGCCGCTTGTCGAAGTGGTGCAGGACACGGTGGGCCGCCACGACACCTTCAACACTGCCTGCAACGCCCGCTACTACGAGGAGATGGGCTACCCCGGCCACATCAACTGCACCGACAACATCAACGGGGTCCTCGATCCCTTCGGAGTCGCTGCACGGCGGGGCTGGGAGGCGATCAACTTCTTCTACAACACCCAAGTGGATGACGCGAATCAGATCTACCTCGACGAGCCGTGGTCGCGCCCTGGCGACTATGTGCTGCTGCGGGCGCTGGAGGACTTGGTGTGCGTCAGCACCGCGTGCCCGTGCGATGTCGACGCTGCCAACGGCTGGAACCCCACCGACATCGCGGTCAGGGTGTACCCCGCAGCCAACATGTTCAAGAAAGCGACGGCGATCAGAATGACCGCTGACTCCGAAGCCCAGCTCACCCAAGAGACCGGATTCCACCCCCGCACCTCCGCCTTGACGCGGAGCTTCAGCGAGTACTGCGGCTACTGGCTGGCCGACCATTACACGGCACACGGCGCCGTCGAGGAGTACTGGGCCTGCCGGCAGGCCGCGGCGGTCATCGACCTGTCGCCGCTGCGCAAGTACGAGGTGACGGGGCCCGACGCCGAAGTGCTGATGCAGACGTGCGTGACCCGCAACGTCCGCAAGCTGGCTGACGGACAGGTCGTGTACACCGCTATGTGCCACCCCACCGGCGGAATGATCGACGACGGCACCGTCTTCCGGCTGGCGCGCGAGAACTTCCGCTGGATCGGCGGCCAGCTCGGCTACAGCGGCATCTGGCTTCGGGAGCAGGCCGAGCGGCTCGGGCTGGCTGTCTGGGTGCGCAATTCCACCGAGCAGCTCCACAACCTGCAGGTCCAAGGCCCCGACAGCCGCCGCATACTCGACGAGGTCATCTGGACGCGCCCCGACCAGCCAACCGTGGGGGAGCTGGGCTGGTTCCGGTTCGCGATTGCGCGGATCGGGGACCACGACGGCATCCCGATCGTCGTCTCACGCACGGGCTACACCGGCGAGCTCGGCTTCGAAGTGTTCTGCCACCCCTCCGACGCCCCGGCAGTGTGGGACGCCATCTTCGAGGCGGGCACACCCCACGGGCTCGTGCCCATGGGCCTGACTGCGCTCGACATGCTGCGCATCGAGGCCGGGCTCGTCTTCGCCGGCCACGAATTCTGCGACGAGACCGATCCCTATGAGGCGGGAATCGGTTTCACGGTCCCGCTGAAGACCAAAGAAGACGACTTCATTGGGCGCGATGCCCTGTTCGACCGGCGCGACAACCCTCAGAGGCGGCTGGTGGGGCTGGAAGTTGAGGGGGGCGAGCCGGCGGCGCTTGGCGACGGCGTATACGTGGGGCGCAACCACGTCGGTGTGATCACCAGCGGCACCATCTCCCCCATCCTGCGGAAGAACATCGCCCTGTGCCGCATGGCGTTGCCCTACAACGAGATCGGCACGGCCGTCGAGGTGGGCAAGCTGGACGGCCACGAGAAGCGCATCAGTGCCGAGGTAGTGCGGTACCCGTTCTACGACCCGGACAAGTCCCGAGTCCGCGCTTAGGCGTGTTCTGCAGCCCTGCGCGGGGATGCAAGACCGAGAATTGTTCTACTCTCGTTGCATAAACATCTAACCACAGGGGGGATCTCGTCATGACACGGGTAGCCATCATCGGCGCGGGGCCATGCGGACTCTCGCAGCTGCACGCGTTTGCCAGCGATGCCTCGTCGGAGGCAGCAGAACTCGAACTCGTCTGTTTCGAGAAGCAGTCGGACTGGGGCGGTCTGTGGAACTACACTTGGCGCACCGGACTCGATGAGCACGGCGAGCCGTGCCACGGGAGCATGTATCGCTACCTGTGGTCCAACGGTCCCAAGGAGTGCCTGGAATTCGGCGACTACGGCTTCGAGGAACACTTCGGCAAGCCGGTGGCGTCATTCCCGCCTCGCGAGGTGCTCTACGACTACATCGTCGGCCGCGCCAACCGCAGCGGCATTCGCGACAAGATCCTGTTCAACCAGGCGGTACGGCGCGTCAGCCGGTCGTCCACCGGCAATGGCTTCACGGTGACGACGCACGATCGCGCCGCAGACGCCACCTCCAGCGAAGAATTCGACTGGGTCGTGGTGTCCACCGGACACTTCTCGACACCCAACATGCCCCATTACCCCGGCTATGAGACCTTCGGGGGCACGCTGCTGCATGCCCACGACTTTCGGGACGCCGTGCAGTTCGAGGGCCGCGACGTGCTCGTCATCGGGTCGAGCTACTCGGCCGAGGACATTGCATCGCAGCTGTGGAAGTACGGGGCGCGGTCGGTCATCTGCTCCTCACGCAGCGGTCCGATGGGCTTCGACTGGCCCGACGGCATCACCGAGACGCCGATCCTGACCCACGTGGACGGTCGCACGGTGCACTTCACCGACGGCACCAGCACCGAGGTCGATGCCATCGTCTCGTGCACGGGCTACCTCCACCACTTCCCGTTCATGGACGACGAGCTTCGGCTGGTGACCGCCAACCGGCTCGCCTCGTCGATGCTCTACCGGGGCGTGGTGTTCCAGCCCGAGAACCGGGTGCTGTACCTGGGGATGCAGGATCAGTGGTACACGTTCAACATGTTCGACGCCCAGACTTGGTATGCCCGTGACGTCATCCTGGGCCGCATCGAGCTGCCCGACGCCGACGAGCAGGCCCGCTGGATTGACGACTTCCAGACCGCGGAAGACGAAGTGCCCGACGACTACGCCGCCATTGACTTTCAAGGCGACTACACCCAGGACCTTCTCGACCAGACCGACTGTCCCGACCCCAACACACCGCTCATCAACAAGATGTTCAAGGACTGGAAGAAGCACAAGAAGCAGTCGATCCTCGGCTACCGCGACCACGGCCATACTTCGCCGATGACGGGCACGATGGCGCCGATACACCACACGTCCTGGGAGGAAGCTCTCGACGACTCGCTGGAGTCCTACCTGGCCGACTCGGGGTGATCCGCAGGACCACGTCCCAGGGACACCTCATGGCGCCCGTGCCCTCCGAAGTCGATGCCGTGGTGATCGGTGCCGGGGTGATCGGTGCCAGCATCGGCTACCAGCTCGCCCGGCACTCGGACTTGCGAGTGGCCATCGTCGATGCTCGGGCGCCCGTCGGGGGCATCTCGGGCCGGACGTTCGGCCAGATCCGCCAGCACTACTCAAATGAGCTGATGGTGCGCATTGCCCAGCGCGGGTTCCACTGCATCGGCAACTGGGACTCCGAGGTGGGCTACGGCGACCCTGGCTATGCCCGGCTCGGCTACATGCTGTTGGTGACCTCCGATCAGCTGGATGGGCTGCAGTACAACATCGACCTCGGCCGCGGCCTCGGCGTCGATACACGCTTCGTCGTGGGCCGCGAGATCACTGAGATCGAGCCTCTGGTGAACGCGGACGGACTCGCAGGTGGCGCCTACGAACCTGACGGCGGCTTCATCGACGTCACGAAGATGGTGCTGAGCTGGCTTACGGCTGCAACCGCAGCGGGGGCTGCAGTGCTGGCGCCGGTCGCCGTGGACCAGATCCTGGTGTCTGGCGGCGCCGTGGCGGGCGTGGCGACGTCAGCTGGGGAGATCCGGGCTCCGATCGTCATCGCCGCCACTGGCGCCTGGGCGCGCGACCTGCTCGATCCGCTGGGCGTGGAGGTGCCTGTCGAGCGGCGACGGCTCGACATGGCGGTGTTCTCCCAGCGGCCCGGAGCGCCGGCGCTGGGAACCTGCATCACCGATGGCAACTCCAACCTGGTCATCCGCCCCGACATGGGACGCCACGTCGTGGCCGTGGCCTACCCGCCTGAGATGCCCGTGGTCGACGACCCGCTCGCCGACGCGTCGGAATCGGACCACTCGGCCCACGCCGTGCGCCTCGAGGCAGCCATCGCCGAACGCCTGCCCGAGATGTCGGTCGTAGCCACGGTGAGCACCACCAGCGGCGCCTACGACGTATCGCCGGACTACCACCCCATCTTGGGATGGGCCGCCGAGATCGCCCCGGTGGACGGCCTCTACCTGGCCATCGGCCTCTCGGGGCACGGGCTCAAGCTGTCGCCGGCCCTCGGGGAGATCGTCGCCGCACACGTGCTCGGCCTCGAGTGTGTGGGCGACGCGCCAGCCATCGACACCCGGGCGCTGCGCCCCTCACGCTTCGCTGAGGGCGACCTCATGCACTTGTCGTACGGGCCGAGCGCCCGCGCCTAGCTAGCTCCAGGGATAGGGCGAGTTGCTCACCGGGTGGAGCCGGCCTTCGGCGTAGCGCGAATAGCGGAACGGCTCCAGCAGCGCCTGAGGCTCTCCGAGCAGCTCCTTGGCCACCAGCGCACCCACGCCGATCATCTTGTAGCCGTGGTTGGAGTCGGCAATGAAGTAGGCGTTGTCGCAGAAGGTGTCGAACACAGGGAAGTTGTCGGGCGAGAAGCTGCCGATCCCCCCTGAAGGCTCGTCGCTGATGAGGTGGGTCTTGCCCTCGAAGCGCTTGTGACAGTGGGCCAACGCGGCGGTCCAGGTGCGATAGAAGTCGCCCCCCACAACGAAGTCGGGCGAGTCGGGTCCGTAGGGGTCGACGGCCACATCGGCAGACGGCTTATCCACGACGTAGGGCATATAGCCGCCCTGGACGCCGCCGAAGTTGAAGTCCGGCTTGTAGTAGATGCCCCACGGCCCCTCGGTGACGAGCCCGTCGGCGTCGTACAGGGGAGCGTCGGTGTCAATGTGCACCACCGGCGGCATGTTGCCCTCGTTGTCGGTGAGGAAGCCGGGGTCGACCGTGAGCGTGCCTTCCTGCAGGCACATGTAGGTCCAGGTCGGGCGGCTGTGCACCTGGCCGTCGCTGGCGAGAACCTCGGTGGTCGTCGGCAGGTCGAGCATGGCCCAGATCTTCTGCACCCACGGCCCCACCGCCACCACCACGTGATCGCAGGCCACGGGTCCTTGATCGGTAAGCACAGCAGTGACCGCTCCAGAGGCATCCTGGTCGAACCCGGTCACGGTGACACCGCCCACCACGCCGACGCCTTCTGCCTCGACCTTGCCGAGCAGCCCCTTGAGCGAGGCCATGTTGTTGGCATACCCGCCCCGGTGCTCATGCAGGACGCTGGTAATGCCCTGCGCCTGCCAGTCATCGAAGATCCCACGCATGTAGCTGGCCGAGGCCTCGGCACCTTCAACGAACGTGGACGAGTAGCCGATGGCCTTCTGCTGCGCATGGATCGAGGCCACGTCGTCGCGCATCGCCTCATGGCTGATCTGCATGTAGCCCACAGGGTGATACGAGAACGCCTCGGGATCGCTATCCCAGACGTCCACCGAATGGGTCATGAGCTCACGCATGGCCGGTTGGAAGTAGTTGTTGCGAATGACACCGCAGGCGATGCCCGAAGCGCCCGCACCCACGCCGGTCTTGTCGATGACGACGATGTCGTCGCCCGATCCCCGTCCCGACGACCTCAGATCGCGGGCAAGGTTCCAAGCTGTCGACAGGCCGTGAATGCCTCCGCCGATGATGACAAAACGAGCCCTGGTCGGCAGTGCCATAACCGCAGCCTCCTCGGTTCAGTCTCTTTGAGTGGCTTCTCTGAGTGACGGCTCAGTGGCCGCCGGGGGCTGTCCAGCCCTCCAGCACCGGCTTGCGCCAGTCGGTGCCGACGATCCGCGATTCTTCGACCCACGGCCCCAGCTCCACCTGCGGGAACTTGCAATGGATGTCTTTGAGGGTGATGCCGTAGCTGTTGCCCTCGATGAGGTGCTTCATGAGCACCTTGCGGGCGATCTCGTCCTCGCGGCCAGGCGGAATCTCGAAATAGATCTTCAAGAACGAGTTCGAGTACCGATCGAACACCGCCGGCACCCCGTCCTCTTCGAGAAGGGTGATGTCCTCTAGCCAGTTGATGTCGAGTCCTGGGGTAACCGCCAGAAGATCTATGTCGGTGATCAGCGACATGTCTTCTTGGTAGGCGAACCGCTTCCCCGCCAGGACTTCGGCGTCGATGGCGACGGTGCGGGTCTCGCGCGAGCTCTCGCCTGTGTGCGCGGATGCTGTGTTCGTGGTCTCGGCCATGTCACACTCCCTTGTCGATCACGTAGCGGTCGAAGAGGTCGCGGATCTCTTGCATGTTCCGCTCCTCGGTGACACCCGGGATGTAGGTGGTGCCCGCGAGAGGCACCTTGGCCATGGCGGCCGCCTCGTGGGTGAGCGCGGCCAGGTCCTCGGGCTCCAGAGAATGCACATCGGTCTTGCCGCAAGCCCGGGCCAGCATCTGCACTTCCATGGTGAGGGTGATGAGGAAGTTGTAAACCCGCAGGGCGGCCTCATCGACGTCGAGGCGCTTGCGCAGCTCGACGTCCTGGGTGGCCACGCCGACGGGACACCGACCGGTGTGGCAGTGGTAACACTCGCCCGCAGGCACGCCGATCGTGCCCTCGTAGTCGGTGACGCCAGGGATCTCCTTGTTGCAGTTGAGCGCCATCAGCGCCGCTGTGCCCAGCGCGATGGCATCTGCACCCAAGGCCAGGCACTTGGCCACGTCGCCGCCGTTGCGAATACCACCCGCCACGACCAGGTTGATGTCGTCGGCGAGGCCCACATCCTCGAGCGCCCGGCGGGCCTCGGGGATAGCCGCCATCAGCGGAATGCCGGTCTCCTCAGTAGCCAGATGCGGTCCCGCACCAGTGCCACCCTCAGCACCATCGAGGTAGATGACGTCGGGGCCACACTTGGCCGCCATGCGCACGTCGTCATACACCCGGGCAGATCCCAGCTTGAGTTGAATGGGGACCTGGTAGTCGGTGGCTTCGCGAATCTCCTGGATCTTCAGCGACAGATCGTCGGGGCCAAGCCAGTCAGGGTGGCGGGCCGGCGACCGCTGGTCGATGCCCGTCGGCAGCGACCGCATCTCAGCAACCTGCTCGGTGACCTTCTGGCCCATCAGGTGGCCGCCGAGACCAACCTTGCAACCCTGGCCGATGAAGAACTCCACGGCATCGGCCAGCATCAGGTGGTGGGGGTTGAAGCCGTAGCGGCTCTGGATGATCTGGTAGTACCACTTGGTGGACAGGTCGCGCTCTGGCGGGATCATTCCGCCCTCGCCGGAGCAGGTGGCGGTGCCAGCCATGGACGCGCCCTTGGCCAAGGCCATCTTGGCCTCCAGCGACAGCGCACCAAAGCTCATGCCCGTGATGTACACCGGGATTTCGAGTTCGAGCGGCTTGGCGGCGAAGCGCGAGCCGATGACTGTGGCGGTGTCGCACTTCTCGCGGTAGCCCTCGATCACGAAACGGGTGAGGGTTCCAGGCAGGAACACCAGCTCATCCCAGTGGGGGATCTTCTTGAAGATCGAAAATCCCCGCATCCGGTAGCGGCCGAGTTCGGCCTTCACATGGATGTCGTTGATGACCTCGCGGGTGAAGATCCGACTCTTGCCGAGCACATCGGTGCTCTCGTTGACCTCGTTCGTATCGGCCATGTGTCTTTCCCTGTATCGATTGACGAGCTTGCGCTCGCTAGTGAATGACGAGCTTGCGCTCAGAAGGCTCGAGCAAGTCGTAGTTGTGCAGCACTTTGCCGCAGACGAATTTCTGGAATTCGGGCGGATCGCCGAGTGAGTGGATGCGGAACTTGCGCTCGATGAACTCGGTGTCGGCGTCGTCCCACTCGCCGGGCACGCAGTCGACGCCCAGCGAACTCACCTTGCCGCCCACGTAGAGGGCGCCGTCGTACATGGAGTCGCCCAGGTGCTGACCCGCGTTGCCGCAGATGATCTGGCGCCCCCGCTGCATCATGAATCCGGTGTTAATGCCGACGTTGCCGAGCACGATGATCGTGCCGCCCTTCTGGTCGATTCCCGTGCGGGCACCCACGTCGCCCTTCACGATGAGGTCGCCGCCACGGATGGCTGCACCGGTCAGCGAGCCGGCGCCGCGCTCGATGGTGACGACGCCGGACATCATGTTTTCGGCCACCGACCAGCCCACACGGCCGTTGATCGTCACTTCAGGGCCGTCGATGAGCCCGCACGCAAACCAGCCAGGGCTTCCCTCGAAGTGAATCCGGCAGCGCTTCAGTATCCCCACCGCCAACGAGTGCTTCGAGGCGGGATTGAGCACGGTCACGTCGCTGATGCCGTCGTCGTAGATGAGCTTTCGCAGCACCATGTTGATCTGACGAATGGTCAGATCGGCTGCATCGAAACGGGCCCTGGCACCGTCGACCTCGACGTTGTCGGGCATCTCCGCATGGGGCTCCACGAGCCCCCGGGCGTCATAGGCGACCCCGCTGCGGGAACCTACACCTGCCATACCAGCACCTCTCGCTCGTAGGGATCGCGGGTTTCCACCTCGCGATGCACCAATGCTCGGATGGCCACTTCCTCGGTGGCCACCGCCACCAGCGGCTCGGACTCGAACAGCACCAGCGGCTTGGCCGCCATTTCATCCTTGGCGATTCCCATCTGGTTGCCGGTGACGCACACGTATGTGAACACGCCGTCGAGCTCATCGAGGCTGTGCTTCATCGACGTTTCCAACGACAGGCCCCGCGACATGTACTCAGCGAGATACACGGCGATGATCTCGGAGTCGCACTCGCTCTGGAACCGGTGGCCATGTTGTTCGAGACGCCGGCGCCACTGGTGGTAGTTGGTGAGCTGGCCGTTGTGCACCACGGCCACGTCCGCGAACGGGTAGGCCCAGTAAGGATGTGCGCTGGCCAGGTCCACTTGGGATTCGGTGGCCATGCGCACATGGCCGATGCCGTGAGTGCCGCGGAACGACCCCAAGTTGTACTGGTCGCTCACCGTTGCAGCGTCGCCCAGGTCCTTGATGATCTCCAGCGAGCTGCCCAGCGACAGCACCTCGCAGCCAGGCACGTCCTCGAGGTAGTCGGCCAGCGCCTTGAGGTCGCCGCCGTAGCGGATGGTGGCCCGGAATGCGTACCCGGTTTCGCCGGTGACCGCGGCCACCTCGGCACCGATCTTGGCCAGGCGACTTTCCACTTCGGCGCGGTTGCGTTCGAGGCGCTCGGCCATGCCGAAGCCGGCGCTCTTGTTGGGCTCAGCCAGCACGAACCGGATGACGACGAGGTCGTCGGCCGGCCCGTACACCGCGTAGCCGGTGGAGTCCGGCCCCCGGTGCTTCATCGATTGGAGCATCGCGGTGAGCTCCGCTCCGATGTCGGCGCTTCCGTCGCGGTGGATCACTCCGGCTATGCCGCACATGGTGCTACCCCCTTCGTGGGTGCGTGTGTTCTGTCTCGGTATGTCTCGTGTGCCAGCCCCGCGAGATCAGAGCAGGCGGGCGGTCAGGGCAGGACGTCGAGATACTCCTCCACGTCCCAGTCGGAGACGGTGTGCAGGAACCGCTCCCACTCATCGGTCTTGTAGTGCATGAACACCCTGTACATCTCGCCGGGCAGGGCCGCCTTGACCACCTCGTCGGCGTCGAACGCCGCAAGCGCCTCACCCAGGTTCAGCGGGATCTTCTGCACGTCCTTGCCCGACTCCACGGCCTCATAGATGTTGCGCTCCTCGGGCGGACCCGGGTCGAGGCTGCGGTCGAGGCCGTCGTCCATGGCCATCAAGAGCCCCGCGAAGGACAGGTGCGGGTTGACCGAGCTGTCGGCCGTTCGGTACTCGAAGCGGCCCGGCGCGCTGATCCGCAGGGCGGTCGTGCGGTTCTGGAAGCCCCAGTCTGCGAAGACGGGCGCCCAAAAGCCGGTGTCCCACAGCCTCCGGTAGGAATTGACCGTCGGCGCGCTGAGGCAGGTGAGACCTCGGACGTGCTCGAGGATGCCGCCGATGGCCTTCATGCCGATGGGACCGGGCAGCTGAGGGTTGTCACCTTCGGGCATGAACTTGTTGTTGCCCTCGGAATCCCACAGCGAGATGTTGTGGTGACACCCGTTGGCGGACACGCCCATGAACGGCTTGGGCATGAAGCACGGGAAGGCCCCGAGCTCGCGACCGACCTGCTTGCACACTTGGCGATAGGTGGTGAGCCGGTCGGCGGTGAGCTCGGCTCGGTCGAATTGGAAGTTCAGCTCGAGCTGGCCGGGGGCGTCCTCATGGTCGCCCTGGATCATCTCGAGTCCCATGGCCTCGCAGTACTCGATCACCCTGTGGATCAGCGGCTGCAGTTCGGCGAATTGGTCGATGTGATAGCAGTTGGGCTTGGTCATGCCCTCGACGGTCGGCTTGCCGTCGGCGTCGGCCTTGAGCCACATCATCTCGGGCTCGCAGCCGGCTCGCAGGTGCAGACCGTGCTTGGCCTCGAACTCGGCGTGAAGCCGCCGCAGGTTGCCGCGGCAGTCGGAGGTCAGGAATGCACCACCGTCCACCTCTTCCTCACGACCCCGGAACAGCGTGCACCAGACTCGGGCCGTCTTGCGATCCCACGGCAGCGGCATGAACGTTTCGGGCTCGCCGATGCCGACGAGCTCGCGGGCCTCGGGGCCGTAGCCGATGTAGTTGCCGTGACGGTCGGTGAAGAGGTTGGCAGTGGAGCCATAGACGAGCTGAAAACCCTTGCGGGCGATCATCCCGAAGTGTTTGGCGGGAATCCCCTTGCCCATGATGCGGCCGGTGACCGAAACGAACTGGCAGTACAGGTACCGAATGCCGTCCGCTTCGATGCGGGCCTCCACTTCGGCGATCTGCTCGTCTCGTCCGTCTGCGCCGACAAACATCTCAAGATCGGTGGCCATTGCTTCCCCTGTCTGCATGACTTCTTGGTTCACACGAACCGTAACGCCCCGGAGCCCGTGCGCTCGAACGTGCCCAGATCCCGCCGAAACGTAGCACAGTTCTCGCCGTCATGTCTAATCTGAGTAGCGGCTCTTTCCTCTGAGTAGAGCAACGCTGCAGCTCAGGAATGCCGGCCTTAGGCGCCGGCAGTTGCGACAGACAGGCCGAATTCGTTGCCAGCGTCAATCAAGGCATCGAAGAGGTACTGGCCGAACGACCTGTCGCAGAAGATGAGGTAGGAGGGTGCACCGCCGGTGTCGTTGCGGGCGATGTCACAGGTGACCTTGGCCACTGAGGCCGACGACACTGCACCGTCGGGCGTCATCGGATCGGCCCAGTCCAGGCTGCACACCTTCTCCAGCATCCGCGCCGACTCGCGGCCGGTCACACGGAACATCGCCCGGCCGTGGGTCCAGTCCAAGGCCGACATGAATTCTTGGGAGTCAAGCCCGTCCAGCTCGGCAACCACGGCCGCAACCCCCGATGGTGTGCCGAGCACGATCCATTCGCCGGGCCGGGAGCCCAGCACCAGCGCGCCGGAGGGCGCGACCTGCGACGATCCGAACCTCGCGCCGAGCAAGTCGGCTGCCGGTCCCTGTGCACCGGCCCGGACCAGCCACTTGGTTGTGGCACTGACATCGGACAGCGTCAGCTCGCCTGCTTCGGCCGCCGGGTAGCTCCGCACGACCGGGCTCTCGAACTCCGGGCTCTCAGACGCCGAGACCTCAAGTGATCGGGCGTCAGCCACGGAGACGCTCCCCGGCCGGATCGAAATGGGCGTGATGGTCGATCACAGTGGCGCTGATGCGCTCCCCGGAGATGAGCAGCACCGTCAGCTTGGTACCGCCGGCGGCCAGTTCGGGCTCGACCTGCCCGAGGCAGATCGACCGGTCGAGCGTGGGTGAGAACCGCGACGAGGTGATCCGGCCCAGGATCTCGTTGGTCTCGCCGCGCACAATCTGGCTTGCCTCGTCTGGAACGATGCGGGGGTCGTCCGGCTGGATGGCCACGACCTGCGGCAGTTGCCGGTCGGCCGCCCAGGCCAGCTCGGGCTTGCCGGCGAAATCGTCCTTGTCGAGCTTGATGAGCGAACCCAAGCCGGTGCTGGGACCCAGGGTCAGCCCGTCGGTGTCCTGGCCCACGATGAAGTGGCCCTTCTCGAGACGCATGATGCGCTGACCTTCCAGGCCGAAGGGCCCGACGCCCAGGTCTTGGCCCGCATCCATCAGGGCCTCCCACACCCCTAGGCCGTGGCCAGCGGGCACGTGCAGCTCGAACGACAGCTCGCCGGTGAAGCCGATGCGCCACATGAAGCAGCCCGACACGCCGGCGACTGTGGCCGAACGAACGGTCATGTACCCGAAGGCCTCGGGCGACAGGTCCACTCCCTCAGTGACGCGGCTCATCAGCTCGCGCGACTTGGGGCCGGCCACGTTGATGCTGGCGTAGGCGGTGGTCACCGGGGTCACATGGACCTGCCAGTCGGGCCGTTCGGTCTGGAGCCAATTCTCCACCCACTCCCACACGCCGCCCGCGCCCGAGCTGGTAGTGGACATCACGTAGTGGTCGGGGCCAAGGCGGCCGGTGACACCGTCGTCAAGCACCACCCCGTCTTCAGCGCACATCATTCCGTAGCGAACCCGGCCCACGTCCAGCTTCATCCACTTGTTGACATACAGCAGGCTGAGCAGCTTCGGGACGTCGGGGCCACGCAGATCGAGCTTGCCCAGCGGCGTGACGTCGATGAGCCCGACATTCTCACGGACGTTGCGCACTTCGGCGGCGGGATCGCCGTAGTGATCCGGGCGGATCCACTGGCCGGCCTGGATGGTGGTCACGCCGTTGGCTTCGTGCCATGGATGGATGGACGAGACACGAACCGGCTCGAAGACCCGGCCAGCGAGTGCGCCCAGCGTGAGGGGTGCATAAGGGGGTCGCCACACCGTGGTGCCGACCTCGGCGATCGTCTCGCCCCGGGCCTCTGCGATCGCCGCGACGGTATTGACCGTCTCCAACTTGCCCTGCGAGGGTCCCATAGTGGCGGTGGTGTAGCGCTTGGCCAGCTCGACCGAGTCGTACCCCTCCTTGGTTGCGGCGACGAGGTCCTTGGAGCCGACGTCCTCGGAGTAGTCGACCATGCCGTGGGTGTCGGAGCGGTACAGCTCGGGATGGGCGTCACGGCCCAGCGCTACCCGTTCGTCGGGCGCCCAGGCGGGCTCATCGCCCGCCACCGGGAGCGCTCTGGTCGTGCAGGCCTGCAGGCGATGGCGCACGGTCGCGGCTCGGGCCGCGGCGAGGCGGCCAGTAGCGGCGCCATGGGAACGAAGTTGGTCAAGACTTCCGTCGCCGGCGATGCCCCCTGTTGCCAGGACGTTGCTCGGTGGGTCGGACGGGAAGAACCGAGCCGCGGCTGCGTCGTAGACGGGACGGTCGCCCGCCATGTTGAGCAGTGAGGTCGGGGCGGTCCAACCGGCGGCCACGACCAACAGGTCGGCATCGATGCGCCTATTGCTGGCAAGCCCTGCGTCGGCGATCACGGCATTGACCGCCCGGGAAGAGCCCTGAGTTGCGCTGACTCGGTGACCCTCGCGGCCGTCGATCACGCTGGCGATCTCCACCCCGGCCCGCTCCAGGTCGGTCGCAGCCGCATCGCCATCGGCGTTGGCGGTGAACACCACCGCCCGCTCACCCGGCTTGACTCCCCACAGATTGATGAGGCGCCGGGCCGCTCCCGACGTGATGACGCCCGGCCGGTCATTGCCCTCGAAGACGTAGGGCCGCTCGATGAGTCCGGGAGCCACGACCAGGGTCTTGGCCCGGGCTTTGATGAGCCGTTCTACCGCGATCGGGTGGCTGCGCTGGCAGATGCCGAGCCAGTTGTCCTCATACCGACCAGTGACCGTCGAGTCGGCCAGCACCTCGATATCGGAGGCTGCGAGCGCCGCTCGCAGCTCGGCCAGCGCGGCTCGGTCGGCGGCGTCACTCGAATAGCGGAGATGGCCGCCCACCGCATGCTCGTGTTCGACGAGCAGCACCCCGGCGCCGGCCTCGCTCGCAGCCAGAGCTGCTTCGATGCCGACTGGCCCGGCGCCGGCCACCACCACATCGGGATGGATGTAGCGCTTGTCGTGGTAGCCGTGAGGGGTGTCGATGTCGATCTTGCCGCCTGGCGCAAACGTGGCGAGCACCCGCTCGTAAGTGGGCCAGAGCCACTGCGGGCGCATGAAGGTCTTGTAGTAGAAGCCGGCCGACAGGAAGCGCCCGAGAAGGCCGTTCGCCGCCTTCAGGTCACGGTTCAGCGACGGCCACGCATTCTGCGAGCGGACGTCCATGCCGGCTTCCAGCAAGCGATGGCCTGCCCTGACGTTGGGGTCGTCGCCCACCTGGACCATCAAGTTGGGGTCCCAGTAGTCGGCCGTGAGGATGCCGCGGGGACGGTGGTATTTCATCGAACGCGAGAACACATTGACGCCCGATGCGGCCAGCGCTGAGGCGATCGTGTCGCCCTCGAAGCCGCTGAACCGCTTGCCGTTCCAGCTGAAGCGCAGCTTGGCAGCCCGCTCGATCACCTCAGTGGGCTGGACGCCCTGCCGGCTCATTGTCATGCCGCACCGCCTCGCTTGTCACCCGGCAGAGGCGGATCCCGGAACTCGTTGGTGGCGGTGTTGCGTTCGATCGTGAACCACCGGCGGCAGCCCGACGCGCAGTACCAGGTCTCGCGCAGCCACCCGGCCGGGTTGTCGCGCAGGTACAGGTAGCTCCGCCACTGCGAGGGGGACGCCGTGTTGGGATCGGGACGTGTATGTGACTCGCCTCCGTACCGGAGATCGGCCGAATTGCGTGGGCCGCAGTGAGGGCAAGGCACGAGCAGCATCAGTGACCCACCACTCTCGCGACGGCGGCGGTGGGCACAACGGCACCGTTGGGAACGGGTACGAGCACCATCAGTGACCCACCGCCGCTGCGCCCTTTTCGCCCACCAGCTCGCCGCTCTCGAAGCGGCTGAGGGCGAAGGCCTCGATCAGTTTGGGCGTCTTGCCGGTGGCCACCGCCTCGGCCATCTGCTCACCCGACACCGGGGCCGCCTTGAATCCGTAGGTGCCCCAGCCGACATCCACCAGGAAGCCGTCCACGGGCGTGAAGCCCATCACCGGCGAGTAGTCGGGCGTCATGTCGCACAGCCCCGACCACTGGCGCAGCACGCGCATGCGCGAGATGCCGGGCATGAGCTCGAGCACATGGCCTGCCAGTTCCTCGGTGAACTCGAGCGAGCCGCGCACCGAGTAGTTGGCGATCGGGTCAACCGCAGCACCGAATACAAGCTCGCCCCGGTCGGTCTGGCTCACATACACATGCAGCGACCCCGACACCACCACCGTGGGCAGGAACATCTTCACCGGCTCGGTGACAGCGGCCTGCAGGGGATGGGTGGTGATGGGCAGCCGAATGCCGGCCATGGCGGAGATGAGTGATGCCCAGCCAGCGGTGCAGTTGACCACGACCGGGGTTGAGATGTCGCCTCGGTTGGTGCGGACGCCAGTCACGCGGCCTCCGGCGCCCTTGCCGTCGGGACCTTCACCGCCAGTGCAGATGATGTCGGTGACCTCGGTTTTCTGGTGCATCTCGACGCCCAGGTGGTCGGCGGCCCGGGCGTAGCCCCACACCACCGCATCGTGGCGCACCACGCCGCCGGGCGGGTGGTAGAGCGCCCCGAGGATCGGGTAGCGAGGATGATCGGACGTGTCCAGGCTCGGAGCCTCTTTCTTGATCTCGTCGGGGCCGATGACGCTGGAGTTGACGCCCTGCAGCTTGTTGACCTCGGCTCGCCAGTGCATGGTGCGCAGAGAGCTGTCGGAGTGGGCCAGGGTCAGGTGGCCCCGCTGGCTGAACATCACATTGATGTTCAGGTCGACAGCCATTGTGCGGTAGAGCTGCACGGAACGGTCGTAGAACGCCACGCCAGCCGGGGTGAGGTAGTTGGAGCGCACGATGGCGGTGTTGCGGCCCGAGGCGCCGCTGCCGAGGTAGGCCTTGTCGAGCACGGCGACGTCGGTAATGCCGTGATTGCGGGCCAGGTAGTAGGCGGTGGCCAAGCCGTGCACTCCGCCGCCGATGATCACCGCGTCGTAGGAGCGCTTCAGGTCGCAATCACGCCACACCCGCGGCCAGCTCGTGCCCCGCAGACCCTTCCAAGCCAGCGCCGCCGCCGAGTACTTCGGCGGGCGCCGCCGGAGCCGGCGCATGGGTCCCGTCATCACCATGCAGGCTAAGCATCGCTCTAGGTGAGTCAAAGTATCAAATTACGATGAATTCAGACTGATTGAATATGAATAGGGGTAGTGTTGCTCGATGAACCTGCAGCGATTGCGCTACTTCGCGGCAGTAGCCGAGGAGCTGCACTTCGGCCGGGCGGCCCAGCGGCTCCACATGTCCCAGCCGCCGCTCAGCCAGCAGATCCGCTTGCTCGAACGGGAGCTCGACACGGCACTGTTCGATCGCAGCACCCGGCGTGTGACCCTCACCGACGCCGGGAGATACCTGTACCCGGAGGCCGTCCGTCTCCTGGCGGCAGCCGACGGCGTCGACAGACTCATGGAACAGCGCAGGCATGGCCAGACGGGCACGCTGCGGGTGGGCTTCGTCGACTCGGCTGCCTATGAGGTGATGCCGCGTGTGCTGGGCGAGTACCGGCGCCGCCGACCCCAGGTCGACTTCGAGCTGCACACATTGAGCTCCGACGAGCAGGTGAAGGCCTTGCGAGCCGGTCGTATCGACCTGGGCATCGGTCGGGCCGCTGCCGATGCCGGCGGGGTAGAGGCGACACTGGTGATGCACGAGCGATTGCTGTTGGCCGCCGGCGCGTCCCACCGACTCGCCGCATCGAGTTCGGCAAGTCTGGGCGACCTTGACGGCGAGCCGATGATCGGATTCGACCGCAACGTGTCACCCAGCTTGCACGCTGTGCTCGCAGGGATGCTCAGCGCTCAGGGCGTCGCGTATGACCCGATGATCGAAGCGACCGAGTACACGACGATCTTGGGATTTGTCGCTGCCGGCGAGGGCGTGGCCATCGTGCCCGCAGGCGTCCAGACGTTCCGGCCGCCTGGTCTGCACTACATGCCGCTGACCGATGCAAGCGCCTCGGTGCCCTTGCTGCTGCTCAGGGGCGCCGG
Source organism: Candidatus Poriferisodalis sp. (assembly GCF_965237655.1). Lineage (GTDB taxonomy): Bacteria > Actinomycetota > Acidimicrobiia > Acidimicrobiales > Poriferisodalaceae > Poriferisodalis. The sequence goes on along the minus strand of NZ_CBDEGB010000001.1, from coordinate 999,229 downwards.
TGAGCCGCTCCCCTTGGTGTCGCACGCCTTGGAGGTCGTTGCCGAGCTCTACGATCCGCCGACTGCAGCCTGAGAGTCCGAGTACGCCTGGACCTCACCAGGTCTCACAGGGGCTGAGGGTCCAAGTACGCCTGGACCTCACCAGGTCTCACAGGGGCTGAGGGTCCCGGGGTGAATCGCCGCGGGTGGCGAATGTTCTGGCGAGCGGTGCTTGGGTTTGCGCGAGGGGGCCGGGTTCGAGGGGCGTGCTGGATTTGGGGGGCTGAGACGGAAGAGGTCGTCGCGGACGATGACCTGCCAGTTGTGATCGTGGATGCGGTCGTGGCAGGACCAGCAAACCAGCACGAGGTTGTCGACACGGGTCTTGCCTCCGCATTTCCACGGAATGACATGGTGCGCTTCGCAGTCGCCCGGCGGCGCCCCACAGGCGATGCATGCTCCGTCGCGTGCGACTAAGGCGCGGCGTTGTGCTGCGGTGGGCGCCCGGCGCGCGACGGTCTCGTACAACGGGGTGAGCTTGTCGGCGAAGATCTCGAGCCACGCGTCGGAGTTGCACGCGAGCCGTTCCAGCGTGCTGGGTGGGATCGGACCGATGCCGGCGATCTCGGCGACACCGCCGGACTGACCCGTCAAGGCCGCCAGATCTGCGCGCACGATGATCTCTGCAGCGGCGCCTTTACGCTCGCTTTGGGCCGGCGGCCGTGCCTTCGAGGCGTCGGCGCCGGCCCGGGCAGCGGCGGCGAGGAGCGTGTCGAGCGCGTCTGCCATGCGCTGGTCGTGGGTGCGCGCGGCAGCATCATCGCCGTTGTCGTTGTCGCCACCGGGTTCACGTTGGGGTTGAGGCTGGGCTTGTCGACGACGATCTGCTTGACGGAGCTGCTCTGCTTGGCGACGCAACCGGTCTTGAACGCGGGCGCCAGTCTCGGCGTCGAATGAACCGCGCATCTGCACCGAGCCGTCGTCGCCGTTCCAAAAACGCACATGGCGGTTGCGCCGGTTGCGGCGATGCTGCGCAGCCAGATCAGCAGCGTCTTGGTGGCGGGCCGTCCAGCGCTGGGCGGCTTGGGCGAATTCGTCAGCGGGCAGGCTGAGCCGAGTTCGGTCTTGGCGAGCCCGACCAGCTCGGGATCGCCTTGCACCGCGTCGGGGCTGGTTTTGCGGGCGGCCTGCGCGAGCTTGGCGGCATTCGCCAAGCTGATGTGCCCTTCGGACACTGCGGCGTGCGCATCGGGTAGCGAGGCCAGCTCTGTGTCTGTGCGCACGTTGCGAGCGGCGTCGGAGCGGGACAGGCCGCTGTGCTGGTGCAGCAGCCCGGCGCCGCCGTCGCCGTGGCGTTCGCGCTGCGCAACGAGCGCAGCGGCCTTGGTCTCGAGCAGTTCGACGCGGCTGCGCAGCTGCTTGGACAGGCCCAGGGTGCGGCGCAGCAGCTCGCTGGGCGCAACCTCGACCTCGTCGAGCGCGGTGTTGAGGTGTTCGAGCGCCTGCTCCACGTGGGAGAACATGTGTTCACTCTAGCGTGCGGCTGTCACAAACAAGCGTTTTCGACCCAATCAGTTCATTGCAGTTATATTACATATATTTTCGATATAACTCAGTGTTACACATGTCCAACTGGATTCCGGCCGAGGCGCTGCGTGGAGTCGCTTCCGCCGGACCCTCGCCCAGCCTCTCAGCTTGTCAACCCGGACGAGCTCTTCCTCGGCAGTGATGAATGCGGCTGCTTCAGTTCACAGCACTTGGTAGTCCTCTTTCTTCGTGACTCCTTCGACGCGTCGTATGCCGTCCATGTGGTGTGACTGGGCGGCGACCTCTTGTTCATCGCTGTTACTGCAAGCGATCAGCGATGTGGCGAGAAGAGCAAGGCAGATCAGTAGGCACATGACGATTCTCCCGAGCGGAAGTCATCGTGCTTTCTGTCCAGACAGCCATGGGCTGCATGGATGCCATGGAGGAGCTCGAGGCACGCGCGAATGCGTTCGCCGGCCAATCGGGAACTGTGTTATCCCTCAAAGACGCGTTGGCCACGCTTGTACAGCTCATCACGGGTCCAGCCCCTCGAGAGCGTGCCTGGGGCCGCCGCCTGATCCTCTGGAGTCAGCGTGCGGCCGGTCTCGGCAAGCATCTCGGTGAGCACCGCATCGAAGCCGTCTTCGGCAGCGAGCTGCTCGCGGGCGGCGCGTTCGACGAAGGCCGACACGCTCTGATCGCGTCCGGCTTCAACCGCTGAACGGATCCGTGCCAGCACGTCCTCTTCCAACGCGACAGAGATCTTCGCCTTGGCCATGTCTGACATTGTGCCTTCCGTGATGCTGCTGGGAGCACTGCGCCGCAATCGCTGATGGCGAGGTCGTTCGGGTTGTAGTCGCGTATGACTCTTTCAAACGCTGCGTCGCACCTGCCGCGCTATCAGAGCCCTCCCTCCGTGGACTTCCTGCGCAACCAACGACGTTTGGGCAAGTTCGGCGTGCCGTCGCCTGCAACGTGATCGCTGGGAAATTGACTGTCTGGGCGACTTCGAGAGGCGCGAGACTGCGAAGCGCTTCTGGACCCTTGGCCGCCGGTGGAGTCGTGATGTTGCCCGAGTTCGAGACGATCGCTCGCACGGCTGCGGTGGCGTTCGTTCTGCTTATTCCTGGAGCAGCTGCCGCCGCAGGATTTGAGTGGCACTCAGTGCGCTATGGCCGCCGGGGGCGCGACTGGGGGCTGCGACTGCTGCTGTTCTCGGGAGTGTGGCTAGCTGCGGGATTCTGGGTCTGGCACTCATTGGCGCTGCGCTACTGGGACGATCTAGTGACTCGAAGACCAGTCTCGTGGTGGGTGTACCTCGTACCCCTCGGATTCGTTGTCGTCCCATACCTCGTCGGCTGGGGGTTGGGATGGCTCACGGCGAAGCATCCGCGCCGAATGCGAAGGTTGCTAGGGGTGAATCGTGCCCCGACGGCATGGGACCAGCTCTTCGGGAGCCGCGAAGCCGGTTTCATCCGCTGCAGGCTTCGTTCTGGTCGCTGGGTTGGGGGGCTGTACGGGAACGCCGAGCCGATCCCCTCGCACGCCGCAACCGGCAATGAGCGATGGGACGTCTACATCGCACAAGCCGTGTTCTTTGACGAAATCGGTGTGCCAGCGCGCGACGACGAGGGCGAACTGTGGCTGACGGGGTCCGGGCTGCTGCTGGAGTCCCAGGAAATCGAGTCGTTAGAATTCATAGTGATACCCGATCCGGCCGACGGAGGTTGATCCGATGAGCCGAGACAAGCCGAGCGACCGGATCGAGAGATCAGAGCCCCGTGAGATCCGTCGAAGCGTGCACGACGGCTACACGCCCACTGCATCGATCGAGCCGAAGGACGTCCCCAAAGGCGCATACGAGCCGCCGCCCAGCGCTTCCGGATCCTCCGGCAGCGGTTCGGGAGACAAGTAGCAACGCACAGGTCCGTCTTGGTCCGGAAGGGATGGGCCAAGGGTTCATTCGAGCCCGGTGATCTCTCGGGGGACAGACCCCTCGATGATCCACCTTTGGATATTGACGAACTCGTTTAGAGCCGCCTCGCCGAGGCCTTCGAAGCGAGGCTCGCGCGGCAGCGAATGGAGGACTCTCAAGACTGAGGCCTCCTGGTTTGCGTCCAGAAGGCCAATGACGGCTGCCAAGACCGACCGAGTCGCCAGCAGCCTCCCTCGGAGCTCATTCTCAGTTGCTGTCACTCGCCCTTGTCCCAGCACTCTCGTGGGGTCTGGCTATTGACCCGCAGGCACTCAACCCGATAGTTCGCCACACGCTGCTCTTGGAGCTCCACTAAGAGGCCGCGCGAATAGGCGACCATCCACCAGTCGTCGGGTTGGGCCCGCTGTGATGCGGGCTGCTGTTCCAACCGACGACATGGTGGAGGTGCCTGCTCATCATGCGCGCTCTGACAAAGGCAGTGGTGGATGTCATCTGGGCGGCAGTCGAGCCGCTTTTGCCCCGCTCGCCGGATCGTCACCCGTTGGGCTGTCACCGGCCCCGCGTGTGCGACCGATTGTGTTTGCGGGGGATCATCTGGCGGCTGGTATTGGGCTGCTCATGGCGGTCCGTGGAGATCCTGTTGGACAACGCGGTGTCCGACACGACGCTGCGGTCACGCCGCGACGAGTGGGTCGCTGCGGGCGTTTTCGACCAGATCGCAGCCGAGGCGATCGCCGCATGGGACCGCATCATGGGCCTGCGACTCGGTGATGTGTGCATCGACGGGTCCGTCCACAAGGCGCCCTGCGGCGGCCCCGGGACCGGCAAAAGCCCTGTCGACAGACGCAAATCGGGCTGGAAGTGGTCCCTCGCGGTCGACGCCGAAGGCGTGCCGGTCGCGTGGTGCGCGGACGGCGCGAACCGCAACGACATCATGCTGTTCGAGCCCACCATGGCCGAGCTCGAACGACAAGGACTGCATCACGACATCGACACCATCCACCTCGACCGCGGCTACTGGGGCGCCCGCGTCGACGCCGCCGCGGACGCGGCCGGGATCTGCGACTTGGCGCGGCCGCCCAAACGCAAACCCAGCGCCGGCCCTGCCGAGCCGGCCACCGCCCCGCTGGGGCTGCGCTGGCATGTCGAGCGCGCCAACTCATGGCTCGCCGGCTACGGGCAGCTCAGACGCAACACCGACCGCCGACCCGAGCACCGCCAAGCCCAGCTCGCCCTCGCCGTCACCTTGATCATCACCCTCAAACTCATCGACCACCACGACCGCTGGCAACCCCACTGACCCACCTATCCGCTCATCCTCTAAGTGTTCGATCAGCAACAAATCCCGCAATTCTGAGCAGTGTTGACTCAGATCTCGATAGCTCTCACGCATGTCGAAGACAGCCTGATTGAGCGTCTTCCACAAGCGTGGTCCGTGACCATTCGTCACCCCGCGCCGCTGACCGTCAAGCATCAATTCTCTGACTCCGGTCACGGCACCTGCCTTTTCCGCGTAAGAGACCGCGAGATTGAAACAGCGGCGAAGCTCGCCGTGCTGTTGATCTGGGGTTGACGCAGTCGGCCACGAAGAAGTTGGGGTTGCGGTGCCAGTAGGGCGCGCAGCCGAAGTCACGCTGACCCGGGCATTCCCGGTGAGTGGGGCCGCCACCGTCGATGAAGTTACGAGCTGTTAATGCTCAGCGAGCACGGGCTCGATGACCGAGGTGGCGGTCTCTTGGGAGCTGTTCGAGCAGGCGACCAAGGCCGCCACGAGCAGGGCGATGCAGACAAATGCACGCATGGCGGCTCCCTACGAGCGGAGCCAGGGCTGCATTTGACTACCGCCCCGCCCGAGAATGAGTCCCGGCACATTCGGGCCCGCGTCGAACTTGACCGACGCGCACGGCTGCTTCTGCTCCACATCGAAGCGGTCCTGCACCAACTGCACGTGCAGACCACACAGTTCGTCACCGAGGCGACAGGAGAACCGATTGCTCCGGTCGCGCATAGACGACGTGGTCCTACTGCCGGCGACCCGCCACCACGTGCCCTGCGGGCAGCTGGGGTAGGTGCACTTCACCACACTTGCAACTTAGGACACGAAGAATTGTCTGTTGCCCATGTTCTGAATTGCCGACTGTCCGGACACGCCGCCAGCAAGTTCAGGAAGTGCTCGACGCAAGGAGTCCTCCACGCCGCAGAATTACGAGCCGACACCCGGCGCGCAAGTCGCACCCGCAAATTGGGCGATGCACTCACTGCGGCCGTGGCCGTCATTCGACGGCTTTCGCTGGCTGCCCGCAATATTGCAAACTTCGAGCGTCGCGACGTCCGCCTGATCAACCCTTGGGAGTGACCAGCATGTAGAGGGCCAGCCGAGAGTGGCGGTTGGCTTAGATGGCGAGGTCGTTGAGGTTGTAGTCGCGGATAACCCGTTCGAACGTCTCGTCGCTGAAGCGGAAGTCGTCCTCGAGGCCGACGAAGGGGGCGTAGGTGTAGCGCCGCTCGTTCGGGCGGTGCTGGGCCCGGGCGTCGATGGCCACCGCTATCACCGACGAGCGCTTGAACACCCGCTCTTCGTCGTAGACGACCACCGAATCTCGTGCGTGCACCCTCAGCTGACCGGCCACGCCGATCACCGACGACCGTCGGTGAAAGCCGAACGTGACCGAAATGCGCGGGTCGGGCGAGGTGTTGGCATACGAGCCGTGGACCATGTGCCGGTTCACCACCGTCGCATCGCCCGGCTGGCACAGCAGCGGGATCGCGTCGGGAAGCATCACGCTGCCGCCGTTCGAAGCCACCTTCTGTTTCAAGTCGATGCGGCCTTCGGTGTGCGTGCCAGGCACCACCCACAGCGCATTTGCCGCGGTTGTCTCGTACAGCTGGACCTGGAAGTTGAAGCCGTGGATGCCCATGTCCCAGTCGGGGCTGTCCCAGTGGGTGACGCCGTCCTGGTGCCACGCCACCGAGCCGCCAAGACCGGACTCCTTGACGAAGATGGCGTCGTTGTAGGGCACGAAGTCGGGGCCGTTGATGCTCTCGGCGATCGACATCAGGTCGGGATGCCCGTACAGCCGCAGTGCCGCGGGCATCGTCTGGCACATGCTGAAGATCAGGTAGACGACATGGGGTGGGGCGTCGGCATCAGGCGCGGGCTGTTCCATCTGCACCTGATGACGGCCCGCCAAGGCGTTGGTGCCGCCGTAGGGGTCTGACAGCGGCGGGATGAGGACGTAAGGCTCCACGGCCAAATCGCGCCCGAGCGCCGGCCGGCCGTGTTTGTCGACCTCAGCGCCCGTGCGCACCGGCGCACGATCGATGACTTCGGCGACGTCGGCTCGCAACTCGGCAATCTCGGCGGCATCCACGACTCCGGTGAAGACGTAGAAGCCCTGCTTCCAGTAGACGTCCAGGATGTCGGGATGCAGCTTGCCGTCGGGGCCATACCGAACCGGCCCCCGGTTGCCGGTCTCGTGAGCGCGTCGCTCGCCGCCAGCGAGGTAGTCGGCCATCTGCGCCAAGTGCTGCTCCCTTGACGGCGCATCGGCCGCCTGCACCGGATCCGCAACATCGGTCATCGCACGCCCCCTGCCGTGGTCCCCGTGGAGCGATCTCCGGCACACATGAGCCGTCGGCGCCGGAAATCGATCATTCGACGAATGGTAGCCGTGGCAGGCTCGGCCGGTCCCGACGCCCTTCCGCATATGAACGGCGATCCAGGAAACAAGTCCAATATAGACTACTTACCGTGGAAGAGAGCGAGCCCATGGTCGCCAACCTTGCCGAACGTTCGACGACTGGTTCCCGTGTGTGGACCATTGCCGAAGCCAAGGCGCGTCTGTCGCACATCTTGCGTTGCGCAGAGGAACAGGGTCCCCAGCGCATCGGAACTCGCAAGACATTCGTCGTCGTTCCTGAACATCTGTGGGAGGAACACACTGAACCCGAGGTGCACTTGGGACGGTGGCTCATAGAGAACATGCCGCGCGGCTACGACCTCGAACTCCCCGATCGCTCCTCGGATCGGCCCAACCCATTGCTCGTTGCCGAGGGAATCGAGGAGTGAGCGGCATCCTGCTCGACACCAACGTCATCTCCGAAGCAACCAGGCCCACACCCGATCAGAACGTGCTGGCTTTTTTGGCGGCTTCACAGTCCTTCTGGCTGTCTGCAATCGTGGTTCACGAACTTGAGTACGGCATTGGGCAGATGCCCAGTGGACGCCGGCGTGATCATCTCGCCGCAACGATCCGGTCATTCGTCGCAGAGGCCGGTGATCAGGTCTTGCCGGTTGGCGTGCCTGAATCCGTGCGCGCGGCCGAATTCCGGGTCTTCGTCCGCCGGTCTGGTCGCACGCTGACCATTAGTGATTCACTGATCGCTGCAACGGCGTCGGTGAACCACCTCACACTGGCGACGCGCGATACGAGCGACCTCACCGGTCTCGACCTCAGGGTGGTCAATCCCTGGGAGTAGCAAGCGCACCGGCAGGGGTTCTGCGAGCATGAGCGGATGGAGTTCCACGAGTACGCAGATCGTTACCGCACCGCCGATGTGACCCGGGACGACGCCGGAGTCGTGACCGTCCGCATGCATACCCGCGGCGGGCCGTTGCAGTGGGGCGGCCGTCCTCACCGTGAACTGCCCGAGCTGTTCATGGCGCTGGCTTCAGACCGTGACATCAAGGTGGTGATCCTCACCGGCACCGGGGAGTCGTTCATCGAGCTGCCCGAGGAGGTCAACGCGCTCGCCGAGGGACGTGCCAACGCCACCGTCTGGGACCGCATCATCTGGGAGGGCAACCGTCTCGTCGACCAGTTGCTCGACATCGAGGTGCCGATGATCGCTGCGGTGAACGGTCCGGTGACCGTGCATTCCGAGCTGGCCGTGCTGTGCGACATCGTGCTCGCCACACCCGACACCTACTTCCAGGATGCGCCGCACTTTCCAGGCGGGCTGGTGCCCGGCGACAGCATGCAGATCGTGTGGCCGCTGCTGCTCGGTCCGAACCGGGGGCGGTATTTCCTGCTGACCGGCCAGCAGATCGGTGCCGCCGAAGCCCACGACCTCGGCATCGTGGGCGAGGTCCTGCCAGCCGAGGGGCTGATGGACCGGGCGCTGGAGATCGCATCGGAACTGGCCGAGCTCAACCCGGTACTGCTGCGCAACACCCGTCACGCACTGGTGCGCCCCTTGAGGCGGGCCATGGCCGACGACCTGCACACCGGTCTGGCGCTCGAGGCGATCGCAGCGATGTCCGCCCGCGAGTGGTTCCGCGACCAAGACAGCGCCCAGAGCTGAGCACCCGCTCCCAGAATGCCAACGGCCCGGGCCGAAGCCCGGGCCTGTAGCGCTTGTGCAGCCGCCCGAAGCGGCGGCGATCAGCCAGTGATGGCGTCGAGGGTTTCCTCGCTGGGCGCGAAGTAGAACGAGCCTGACGCGGGGTTCGAGAAGCTTGTGATGGCATCGCGGACGCCGTTGGCGTCATCGAGGCCGTACATCCGGCGCAGACGCCGACGCAGCGGTGCCTGATCCTTGCAGAACGCCATGAAGTACAGCCCGACGGTGCCGTCGTGGAACGCGTACGGCGTGGAGCGGCGAGCGATCTCGTTGATCTTGTCGCTGCCCTCGTTGCCGTGGTTGCCATCCGCGCGCAGCTCGACGTGGCTGAGGTGGCTGTACGGCTCCTGGGTGTCGGTCTTTTCGATCTCCGGGTACTTCTGGCGACCGAAGTTCTTCTCCTGCTGCGCGTCGGACAGGGCGTTCCAGCCGTCGAGGTCGTGCACCCAGCGTTGGGCGATGATGTGGGCGCCGCCAGCGCCGGCGTCGCCATCGGGCACGATCGCCGCTGCCGGCTGGTCCTCATCGGCGGGGTTGCCAGTGCCGTCCTTGAAGCCGGTCATGTCCAGCGAGTCACCGTAGATGAACGTCGGCGTCTCGCGGGCAACGGCCATGTGGCCGGCCAGCGCGGTGCGGGCGTCGTACTGCGCCTTCCACACCTTGTCCTTGGCGCCGTGGTTCAGCCACAGCAGCAGTTCTTCCTGCGTGCCCTTGGCCTCGCGTCCCGAACCGTCTTCGGACTGCACCGTGACGTAGGCCTGGAAGTCGTCCGGCACGTCGTCGGTGAGCTCCGGCAGCAGGCTGGAGCCAAAGCCGAGCGTCAGGTTGATGCCCTCTGCGTCACAAGCAGCGCGCAGGTCGGCGAGCACGGACCTAATTGCGCCGAGGTCGGCACCCTCGACGCGGCTCAGGTGGACGTACCACTGGTTGGCGCCCATCTCGTTGAAGATGGCCTTCTGCGGCGTTGGCATCTGTGCTCCTTGAGGGGTCGGTGGTGCAAGCGAAAGCGACCCCGCCGGGCGACGCTTGCGGCGGCGCTGCAGCGAGATTGCGGGGCTGATCGTAGGCCAATCGCTGCGGCGCGCGCACCCCCGCTCCCCACTGCTTGACGCAGCTGCTGCCTAACTGCTCGACGTATGCCAGCATGTGATGATTGTCACTGCCCCCGACCGGCGGAGTAGCGCTCATGAGCATCGCAGCACCACAGCGCACCTACGACACTGAGCTGCCCATCCGGGACGATCTCGCAGCCGCTCACGGAGAGATCGCGGCACGCTGGGCCCGGCCGGGAACCTGGTGGGCAGCAGCCCAGCGTGCGGAGATCGTGCGGCAAGTGAGGGCAGCGCGCGACCATCGCACCGACAACGGCGACGTGCTGCCTCCGTGGGTCCAGCCCAGCAGCATCGACGGTCTGGTCGATGCCGACGGCCCCCTGCCCACCGCCGCCGTCGACGCGATCTGGCGCACTACCAACCATCCAGGAACGCTGACCGAGGACTGGTACCAGTCGATCATCGACCGCGGCGTCGATCCCCTGGCGTACGTGGAACTGGTTGGCGTAGTCGCGCAGGCCAACTGCGTCGATCGGTTCGCAGACGCTTTGGAGCTGCCGCGGATCGATCTGGACGAGCCCGCCGATGGCCCACCGACGAGAGAAGGCGCGCCCGCGGCGGTGAAGTACCACTGGGTTCCCACTGCCGACATCAAGATGCCCAACGTCATCAAGGCCCTGAGCGCCGTACCAGCGGAAAACGAGTCGCTCTTCATCCTCTCCGACGCTCAGTACGTGCCGATGGAGCGTGTGCGTGGCGAGCTGATCAATGACCAGAACTCGCTGAACCGTCCGCAGATCGAGCTGCTCGCGGCGAGAACATCGAAGCTCAACGAGTGCTTCTACTGAACATCCGCCCACGCGATGCTGCTCGGTCTGAGCGGCCAACAAAAGGACATGGAAGTCGGCTACGGCGCCGTCAACGGCTCTGACGGGGGCGATGGCGGAGTGCAGCACGGCGCCCTGCTGGCCCGCCTCGCGGAGGCGATGTGGGAAGGCGACAGCGAAGCCACGGCTGCTGCGCGTGCCGCTGTGATCGATGCCGCAGGAGCCGACGTCATGGTCGATGCTGTGGCCGTCAGTGCCAACTTCCACATGATGACCCGCGTCGCCGACGGCACCGGCACCCCGCTGGATCCAGGCACCTACGACATGACCAGGTCCGTGCGCGAGGCCTGCGGCCTCAACGACTTCGTGACGCGCCGCGATCCTCAAGGCGAGCGCCAAGGCGCCAGCGGTTCCTCGAACTGACACAGCAGGCGAAGTGTCTCGGAAGGGCACCCGCTCGTCGCATCGGGGGTGTTCGGTAGTCGCAACTTCGAACTGAACGACGAGCGCTGTACCGTCGCGAACTAGGACTCACCGGCTCAGGAGGCATGCAGTTGAGCTTCGTGCGTCAGCAGGCAGAGAATTGGCGCCGCGACATTCCTGGGGCGCGCTGGTTCAAGGCCGACCTGCACATCCACACCATCGACGATGCCCCCGGCGGGCAGGCCAGATTGCCGGATGGCATTGGTGAGCCTGCGGACTCACCCGAAGCGCTCACTGCTTACGCGCGTCGATTTCTTGACGCTGCCGTCGAGAGCGGTGTTCAGGTGCTCGGGATCACTCCACACTGCCCCCGCATGTCCGTCGCCGATGATCTCAGTGCCGTCTGGAAGATCGTGGAGGAGTGGAACAGCGGTGTCGACGACACTGGCGTCCCCTACGGCGAGCAGATCTTTGCCGCCTTTCCAGGATTCAAGCCACGACTGAGTGATGGGCGCGGCGGCCTGCATCTGCTCTTCCTGTTCGATCCGGAAATCGGTCGCGACCGCTACCTGCGCATGTTCGACCTAGTGATGCACGGCAGACCGCCATGGAACGGCAGACAACGTGCCGCTTCTCCTCTCGGCCCAGAGGCAGTGTTCGAACTGTTGCGCGACAACCGGCTACAGGACGAGACCTCTGACGACGCCACACCCTGGGATTACCTTGCGCTGGCTCCGAACGCATTCAGTGAATCAGGCCTTCTCGGAACTCCGAGTGAACACATTGAGAGAAAAGACTTCGACGCCCGAGACATTGTCGCTCTCGAGCTCCCAGAGAACTCGCTCCAAGACGAAGCCCTCCAAGGCAAGCCTTGGGTCAATGAATTCGTGGCCTCCAATCGTTTGGCGTTCTTTCACGGCAGTGCAGCTCACGCCATCGACGACATCGGCAAGCGCCACGCTTGGGTCAAGATGGCCAGCCCAAAGATCGAAGCGCTACGCCAAGCGTTCATTGCGCACGATTCCCGCTTGCGCATCGGGCATGAACTCAGCCCCAACGGCGATTTTCGGGATCTGAGCGACCCACCTGACACGATGCGGCACGAACGCCCGTGGCTGAGGTCCGTCTCAGTGCAGGGAACTGCGGCGTTCTTTGACTCCAAGCATGATGAGCCGCCAGTCACGTTCGAGTTCAGCCCCGATCTGACCTGCGTCATCGGCGGCAGCATGACCGGCAAGAGCACGCTCCTCGACGGGCTGCGTGTGCATGTCGGCGCCCCGCCACCGCAGGACGACCGCATGCAGCGGCAGATGGATGAGCGCGCCGCTGAACGATTTCTCGCCGGCGCACCGACAGTCGAACTCGACATTCCAGGCAGCGATCCCACCGCAGAGGCGCACGAGCGGTGGCCTGCTGAGTTCTATACACAAGGCGAGCTGCAGCGCCTGGCGCAAGATCCGGAAGCGGTACAGCACATCCTGTCCCGGCTGGACGCCTCGTTGACCGATGAGATCCATCACCGCGAACGCGATCTGAGCGCACGCGACCGAGAACTCGGAAGGATCGCCAGCCGGCTCGCGGAGTTCGACCATGAGCTCGCGGAGGCTGAGCAAGCGCTTGACCGCAGCTCGCACGCACGCGACGAGCTGGGAGTCTTCTCCGAAGCCGGCATGGAGGAGCTGAACAGTGCCGCCACGTCCGCGTCGGCGTGGCGCGACGTCACGACGGCGATCAACGACACCGTGGACAAGACTGGCGATCTCATTTCGTCGATGAACGCAGTGAGGCTGCCGGTCATTGCGACCGCTCTTGACGAAACGACGGAGCAGATCGACGTCGAAGCGGAGCGACTCGACCAGCGATGGACATCGGCTGCGGAAGCCGCTGACGCTCTTCGCGACTGGCTTGTCGAGGCGCAACGCGTCGCCGCGGCAGGCCTGCGGACACACGAGACACGGCGCGACGAATTGCATGTGCAAGTCGAGCGAACTCTCGCTGATCAGGGATTTGACGGCGCGCGGATCAACGAGTTTCAAGCGCTCAACGCGCAGGCGGCCCTACTGGACAGCTACGAAGCGAACCTCGACACGCTTCGCGCCGCTGCCGATGAGCTCCTATCGGTATTCAAACAAGGACTGCAAGAACGGCAAGAGCTCGTCGCTGAGCAACGACTGGCCTACGACAGAATCCTGCATTCGATACGGGCGCGCTTCAGTGGACGCATCGCAGCACGGCGCGTCGACGACGGCGGCTCGGAGCCGCTTGAGGCATTCCTTACTGATCTCGGCCAACGCGGCGTCACCCGCTGGTGGAACGACGGCAAGAATGAACTCCGTCCTTCGCCGCGAGTGCTGTTGGCGCGACTCGACAACGGAACCCTGAACGCCGTCGGCATGAGCAGCACAGTTCAACAGACGTTCGGCAGTTGCATGACTCCGGCCATGCGTCGAAACCTCGCAGCGCTGCGGTGTCCTGATCGCTATCGGCTCGAATTCAGGACTATGGACGCGCAGTACCGACCGCTCGACAAGTTGTCTGGGGGCCAACGCGTCAATCTGCTGTTGTCGCTGTTGCTTGCGACGAGTGACAGCCGTCCGCTAGTCATCGACCAACCTGAGGATGAGCTGGACAATCGATTCCTGCTAGAGACGCTGCTGCCCGCACTCCACCGTTTGAAGGGGCGGCGGCAAGTCATTGTCGCGACACACAACGCCAATATCGTTGTGAACGGCGACGCGGATCATGTCATTCAATTGGACGCGGAAGCCGAGCACGGGCACGTCGCTTGCTCCGGCGCCATCGAAGATCCGGCAATGCGCGACGCGATCGTGCAGACGGTGGACGGAGGCGACGAAGCCTTCCGCCTGCGACGGCTCAAGTACGGGTTCTGAGGCTTTCCATGGAATGGACCGATGTCCTCAACCGGATCGCTGGGGGCGAGGACGGGCACACCGAATTCAAACCGAACTTCAAGGACAAGTCCAAAGTCGGCAAGACGATCTGCGCCTTTGCCAACACAAGGGGCGGACTCGTCGTGCTCGGGGTCAGTGATTCCCGGCAGATCATCGGCGTCGACGAAGACAGCGAGCAGGTGCAGGAGCGGCTGACGTCGTTTCTGCAGACTGGTTGCAGCTCCCCGGTCAATGCGCGTCTCAGTCGGCACCAGGACCCGAAGGGTTGGGTCCACTGGTTGGAAGTACCACGTCAACGCGGATATGAGCCTTTGCGCTACGACGGCCGTGTGTGGGTGCGCCGCGGTCGCAGCAGCGTGCAGCCTTCGCCGACTGAACTGCAGGAGCTTTACAACATCTTCGGTTACGTCCTGACGGAAGAACGGGCGATAGGTGCGGCGTCGAGCGCAGATATCGATCTCGAAGCCTTTCGGGCCTACCTGCGACAGCTAGGCATCGAGACCGAAGAGAGCCCTCAACCGCACACCGACGACGACCTGCGCAATCGAACAGTCGTTGTTGACATCGGCGGACAACTGCGACCGACTCTGTATGGCGTACTCGCATTCGGCAAGGAACCACAGCGCTATCCCCAAACCGCGAACTTTCGAATCGAGTGTGCTGCGTACGCCGGTACCGACCGGGCCTCCGTACCGCTCATAGTCGCCAGCGCCACCGGGCGGCTCGACGAGCAGTTGAGACGAGCATTGGCTTGGTTTCGATCGCTCGGACGCTTCGAGACATACAACGAATTCGTGCGGCGAGACCGGTACCTACTCCCGCCTGAAGCACTGCGGGAGGCTCTGACCAACGCGGTCGCCCATCGCGACTATGCCATTACCGGGTCCAAGGTTCAGTTCGATTTCTTCGCAGACCGAGCCGAGCTGACCAGCCCGGGCTCGCTGCCAAATCACATGACCACCGCCAGTGTTCGCGCTGGGGGGACGGCGCGTTCCCGAAATGAATCCATCGCCAATTACCTGCTCACCATGAAGTTCATGGAGCAGCGTGCACGTGGTTGGCCGCTCATGCGCGCCGCGATGCGCGAATTCAACGGCACCGAGCCCGAGATTGACCACAGCGCCGAGAGCAGGTACGTCCGGGTCACATTCCGACTCGGCGATGCGGACGACTGAGCGCGCCATCGTCCCTCGTCGAAGGAGGATCAGCTCGGGTCCCCGTTTGCGCTCACGTGGTGCCAGCGTGCCACGCGGCATCTGCGGTGACTGCTTCAGGACCTGAAACGCTTCGTCGGCAGGTGTGGGCCGATGTAGCCCACATGCACCTTGCCAGTGGTGCCACGCGTGTCATCGTGGAAGTAGAGCCGCGGTGCCAACGATCCGTTCGACAGCTTGAGATGAGCTTGCATCTCGAGGCGGCCCGACGTCGAACCAGGCACGCGAGTCGACACCGGAAACCGCCGGTGCTTGAGCAGTTCCGGCTGACGCATGACCTCCTTCGACTCCTTCATCGCGAGCTTCTTTCCACTGGGGGGCCACTTGCGCGGATTCTTGGTGCGAATGCACCATTCCCGGAAATCACCCGCTGCGTCGTCGGAGTGGGCGTACGCCTCGAGTGCCAAGAGCCCGTCGAGCGCACTTCGAGCCCAGGTACGTGACTCCAACGCGCTGTCGAGCTTCTCCAAACGCTGCTCGACCCCTGCAGGTATTTCCACCTTGCGCAGGTTCTCCCGAGCCGATGCGATCGCGTCGCGTACCGATGTCGGTTGGCGGTACGCGCGCTTGGACGCGTCGAGCGGGGGCGACATGGCTGCATCTCCCGCCGCCACCAACTCACCGACCTTCCTGTCCACGATCGCGTTGAGCTTGGACACCTCGTCGCGCGACTCGTCCAAGAGCAGCTGCAACTGCTCGATGCGTTCTTGTGCCCCCTCGAGTTCCTCGAGCACGCCATACAGCTGATCGGACTGTTCGTCCCGCTCGGCCCGTGCAGCCGCTCGCTCTGTACGAGCCTGATACAGCGCATCCCATACCGCCTCCACCTCGACTTCGAGTGCTGCGGCTCGCTCGGCAGCGTCGAAGTCGGGCGGCGGCTCGTACCGCTCGCGGCGATCACCCAGCAATTGGCGGGAACGGCGGTACAGGTCAGGAGGTTCGCGTTCGACAAGCATGGTCTGCAGCAAGCGACCGAACCAGCGACCCGTCTCATCGGTGCCGCTTCGAACGAACTCGGGTGCGAGGGTGCGATGCCGGTGCGGTTCATGCTCGCCAGGCAGGTACAGACGCGCCTCCCCCGGGGTCACGTACCACTCCTCTCCCATGACGACCTGGAATGCATTGAGGCTCTGAGCGGGGAGCACGAAGACTCTCGCGAGGCCGGCGAGCTGCTGCGCCGTCACACGGGCGACATCTACATCCTTCGCCGGGCTTCCCAGCGGGTCGTACGCAATCACGACATAGGGAAGGCGCCGGGCAGGATCACGGATCCTGTCAGCGAACGGCACCATGAAATCGCGCCGAGGCTCCGCCCAATCGGCTGACGTTCGGAGCAGCTCGTTCCCGAGTCGCGGCCGCCCACCGCCTCGCTCAGCCTCGTCGAGCAGTGTGCACACGAGATTCTGTACGCCAGTACCGCTCATGGTGCCATGGCGGTCTCCGGGCATCTCCACGTCGACCCAGATCCAGCTGTCCGAGCCATTCGTCAACACCCGCATGACGACCAGCGACGATCCCTCGAGAATGTGTTGATCGAGCTCGAGCAACGTCTCCGACACGCCACCATGGGCTGCCGTTTCTCGGCGCAGATTTACCCTCGTGTCGCTTGCACCGTTACCGTCGCCTCCGGTCGACGGTTGGGACTGCTGTCGTTCCTGTGAAGGTGACGTCGCTTCGGGAGACGTGTGGTCACCGCCGCCGAGTTGGGGATGCAGGGATCTCGCCCAAGCTCGAAATGAGCGAGCGGCGAGTTCGTGCAGGCCGGGTCGATCGTCGTTCCACATCGCCCGGTACACCACCGGCGTCGCAGTGGGCCGTATCTGGGCGGTACTCATGGGGCAACCTCGGACGAGCCGACGACCAATGTTGCCGCCAAGCCGCTCTGCGCTGGAGCCTGCGAGTCCGGGACGCCGCAGCGGGCACCTCCGGTCAGCATCACTAGCTCTGTTCGTAGATGGGCGTGATGAAGGCGCGGCCCAGCGTCGTGCCGAACATGTTGAAACCGCAGATCGCCGGCGAGACGCTCGTGTCGATCGGCAGTGAGGGCACGCTCAACGCGTGGACCGCGAACATGTAGCGGTGAGGGCCATGACCCGGAGGCGGCGCGGAGCCCAGGTAGCCATACATCCCGGCGTCGTTGCACAGCTGCTGGGCGCCTTCGGGCAATCCGCTGCCTTCCGCCTCACCGGCACCTGAAGCGAGCTCGGTGCACGACATAGGAATGTCGAACACCACCCAGTGCCAGAACCCGCTTCCGGTCGGCGCATCGGGATCGAAGCACGTGACCGCGTAGCTCTGCGTGCCCTCAGGCGCTCCCGACCACGCCAAGTGCGGGGACCGGTCTTCGCCGCCGGCACCGAAGATGCCCGAAACCTGCGGCATCGGCAGCATCTGTCCCTCTGCTACGTCGTCGCTTCGTACCTCGAACGATGCAACCGCAGGAAGAAAGTCGTAAGGACTCGGAGGTTGTGACATGGCAGACGCCTTTCTGTTGCTCATTGATTCGATCATCGTGGGGCACAGGGTGCGTTCGGCGATCGGGCCGTTGCAGCTGGCCCGGAACCGTCCGCACGGCCGCGCTTGACACTATTCGTTTGGAATTCAGTCGCTGCACGTTGCGAGAGGGCGCTGCATTGCCGCGATCCACCGCGAAAATCGCGCGCGGGATGGAACCCGTGTGGTGGGCCGGTTCATGCCCCTATGCAGCACCTTCACCGATGTCGCGGGCAACGAATTGGCACGCGCTCACCGTTTTGCACTAGACAGGCCACGTGTTCACCGCTCGGGGTGTAAACCCCGGGCTGCACATCACACAACCCAAACTGACAGACCAAGGACCGGCCCGCTTCTGCGGGCCGGTCTTTGTCGTGGACCCAGTCACCTCGAAGTCGACGAGAGACAGGGCGGCACACTTTGGGGGGCATGCCGCAAGCGGTTGCAGTCACGCGGCAGACTGACGGGCATCAGAACATCGCCCCCAAGTCGCGGCTCATCCGGCACCGACGCCGGCGTCGGCCAGCACTGTGCATTCAACAACTGGAGGTGGTCGTGAAGCGCCGCAGCCCCGCATCCGTCCCAGGCACGCTGCAGCGCTGGTGGGCGGATGCCGTCGGCTACCAGGTGTACCTGCGTTCGTTCGCCGATTCTGACAACGATGGCGTGGGCGACCTTGGCGGGGTGATCGAGAAGCTGGATTACTTGAAGCGCCTCGGCGTGGACTTTGTCTGGCTCACGCCGTTCTACCCGTCGCCGGGGGACGACTGGGGATACGACGTGGCCAACTACCGCGACGTGGATCCGCTCTTCGGCGATCTGGGAAAGTTCGACCAGTTGGTGGCGGAAGCGCACGACCGCGACATCCGCATCGTCACCGATCTGGTGCCGAATCACACCAGCAGCAGCCATCGCTGGTTCCAGGCGGCGCTCGGCAACTCGGGCGCAGCAGAGCGCGAGCGCTACCGCGACTACTACATCTGGCGCGACCCGGCGCACGGCGGCGGCCCGCCCAACAACTGGGTGGGCTACTTCGGTGGCCCGGCATGGACCCTTGAACCCGACTCGGGCCAGTACTACTTGCACCTGTTCCTGCCGTCGCAGCCCGATCTGAGTTGGCGCAATCCAGCCGTCGCATCCGAGTGGGACGACATTCTGCGGTTCTGGCTGGATCGCGGCGTCGACGGTTTCCGGGTCGACGTGGCCGGTGGCTTGGTCAAGGACGTGCAACTGCGATCCAATCCGCAACTACAACCCATTCCGCCACAGGCGTCACGCTGGGAACAATGGGACTGTTTCGAGCACCGCCACGATGTCTTCCAACCGGAGAGCCAGGACGTCTTCCGACGCTGGCGCGCCATTTGCGATCGGTATGGGGCGTTCCTGCACGGTGAGACCTACCACCTCGACCCGGGGGGCATGGACGGCTTGTTGCCGCCCGACGGCATGCACAGCGGCTACTGGTTTGCACCAATGCACATTGAGTGGGCGCCGAAGGCAATCCGCGAGGCGCTCCAAGCCCCGTCCGACAACTTGGCCAGTCGGCTGCTGTGGGCTACGAGCAGCCATGACATGCCACGCGCACCGACACGTTTCGCGCCACCCGACACCGCCGACCGACCGGCAGGAACTCGAGACGACTGGGGTGCTGCGCGCACGCTCGTCTTCAACGTGCTGACGGCCTTCCTGCCCGGCACTTTCGTGCTGTACCAGGGAGAAGAACTCGGTCTGGCCGATGGTGAGGTTGCCGCGGCGGACAAGCTCGACCCCATCGGCCCCGACGGCGACGTGACCGCCGGTCGTGACGGCTGCCGCACGCCGATGCCCTGGGGTACCGGCCCCTACAACGGTTTTTCCGGCGTCGAACCGTGGCTGCGTGCGGCGGACCGTCCTCATCGCGAGTCAGCCGCGGCGCAGGCGGGCGATGAGCGATCGTGGCTGCGGGCTTATCAGGGGCTGCTGGAGGTGGAGCGGCGAGCGCGGCCAGGCTTCGCAGAGAACAGTGCCGCTGTCGAGTGGAGCGACAACGGCAGTGGACCCATCATCTCGTATCGCCGGGGCCGCATTGCTGTCGCTGCGAACGTCGGTGAGACCGCTCACGAGGTGCAGGCTCCCGCCGCTGCGACGGAGTTGTATGACTCCGCTGCGGCGTGCCAGCACCCACATGCCGACGTTCCCGGTCCATGCGCTGGCGACTCATCGAGCGGTACGCGCCTGCTCGCACCAGCGAGCGCCGTGGTGTGGGAGACATGAGCGCAGACCACCACCCGGACACCGGCAGCGAGCAACGGCCCAACGGCAGTCCGACGATCCGCATCGGCGACGTCGCTCGAGCCGCGGGAGTATCCACCGCCACAGTCAGCCGCGCGCTGCGAGGTCTGCAGCATGTCGCGCCAGCCACACGGCAGCGGGTGCTCACCGTCGCAGCCGAACTCGACTATCGGCCCAATCTGCCGGCGGCCCGGCTGGCTGCAGGTACAACCGACACGATTGCCGTGGCGGTGCCAGACCCTGCCACTTGGTTTAATGCGACGATCGTGGGCGCTCTGGGCCGCGAGACGGCCTCCGCGGGGTACGACTTGCTGCTGTCAGGCGTCGCAAGCGGGAATGAAAGGCGACGCTTCATCGAGCTGAACGGTGTGGGATCGGGCCGCAGCGATGCGGTGGTGCTCATCGACGTCGCCCTGGACGAGACGGTTGCGGATGCATTCGTCGCGCAGGGCGGGTGCGCCGTCAGCGTCGGCCTCAGGACTCCGGCGCTCAGCTCGGTGACGGTGGACAACGTGGAAGTCGGCTTTTCTGCCACCCAGATCCTTCTCCACCACGGGCACCGGCACATCGGACTGCTCAGCCTTGACAGCGGCGACTCGCTGAACTTCGCCATACCCAGCCATCGGGCCGAGGGCTACGCCCGGGCGCATGCCGAGGCAGGACTGACGCCAAACCCGGCGCTGACCGTATCGACGAACAACAGCTGGACCCAAGCGCGTCGGGCCGCCCATGTGCTGCTGAGCTCTGCCGGACGGCCGAGCGCAATCTTCGCCATGTGCGACGAACAGGCCTTCGGTGCGATGCTCGCAGCACGCGATCTCGATCTGCGCATTCCCGAAGATGTGTCACTCGTGGGCGTCGACGACCACGATCAGAGCCGCCTCGTGGGCTTGACCACCGTTCGACAGCACGTCGCCGAGCAGGGAACTGCCGCCGCGGAACTCGTGCTGCGAATGCTCGGATCGAGCACTGCACCGCCGCAGCATGTGCAACTCCGTACCGAGCTGATCGTCCGTGACTCGGTGGGGCCGCCGCGCCCCGGCTGAGCATGGACCCAAATGCCCCGTGGTACACCGCCAGTGCGGTGCAGCCGGTGCTACGGCATGGCCACGGCCGTCTTGCGCGTTGAGCCGTCGCGCTATGCTTCGGCCACGGTGACTGCAAGCGCTTGCAACATGGACAGGCTCATCGTCTTGCGACCCTTCAGGGAGGAACACGCATGAAAGATCACAACACCAAACCGACCCGGCGCCGCGGAGCGCGGCTCTGGGCGATCGCACTGGCATTTGGGCTCATTGCAGCGGCGTGCGGCAGCGATGACGACGGCGCCGACGAAGCCGCCGCTCCCACCGCGGCGCCTGCGGTCACGACAGCCGCGCCGACGACCACCGAAGCGGACCCGCTCGCGGGCACCAAGGTGACGGTCTACGGCCCCGAGTCGAGCGATGAAGAGGCCGGTGCATTGCAGGACGCTCTTGACGTCTTCGCTGCCGAGTCGGGCATCGAGATCGTCTACACCGGCGCCCGCGACTTCTCCGACCAGATCAACGCTCAGGCAGCCGGCGGCAACCCGCCGGACATTGCGGTCTTCCCGCAGCCGGGCAAGGTCGGCGACTTCGCTGCAGAGAACTACATCCTGGCCGTACCCGACGACGTGAAGGCCGCGGTCGCGGCCCAGTGGCCTGCGGGCTCGCTGGACACCGTCACCTTTGGCGGCACCCTCTACGGCGTCCCCAATAAGACCGACCTGAAATCGATCGTCTGGTACAACACCTCGATCTTCTCCAGCGGCGGCTACTCCGTGCCTGAGTCGTTCCTGGAGCTGGGCGCCCTGTCGTTCCAGATGATCGTCGACGGCGTCACGCCGTGGTGCGTCGGCATCGAGTCCGGTCCCGCGACCGGCTGGGCCTTCACCGACTGGATGGAAGACCTCGTGCTGCGCATCGAGGACGAGAACGTCTACGACCAGTGGGTCGCCGGCGAGGTCGGATTTGCCGACCCGCGCATCGTGGGAGTCGCTGAGACCGTGCTCGAACTGTGGAACGCGCCGGGAGCGGTGTACGCCGCCGGCGGTTCGATCGCTGCGACGCCGTTCGGCGACAACGGCGAGCCGCTGGTTGCCGGTGACTGCGCCATGCACCGTCAGGCATCGTTCTTCGCGGCATTCCTGCCTGAAGGCACCAGCGTCGGCCCAGGCCAGGACGTGGACGTGTTCTACTTCCCGGCTGTCGCAGCCAAGGGCAACCGTCCGGTTCTGACTGCAGGCACCTACGTCTCGGCTTTCCGTGACGCTCCTGAGGTGTGGGCTGTAATGGAGTTCTTCGGCAGCGCCGAGTACGCCAACGCCCGCCAGGCTGCGCAGTCAGCTCGAAAGGGCGGCGGCCAGTCCGGCTTCCTGTCGGCGAATCTCGATCAGGATCTCGGCGTCTACAACGACCTCGAGCAATCGTTCGTGTCGATCCTGCAGACGGCCAGCCCGGCCCGGTTCGACGGCTCCGACCTCATGCCGGCAGCTGTCGGCGCAGGCACCTTCTGGTCGGAGGGCACCAGCGCGGTCAACGGTGACAAGTCGATCGCCGAGGCCTTCGCTGCCATTGACGCTTCCTGGCCCCAATAGCCAGCACTGCCGGCTGCCGCTTCGCCCGCTGCTGCGGGCGAGATCAGGCGCAACAACAACCAGACAACGGACCGGAGGCCGGCCCGCACCAGCGGGCCGGCCTCTGCCGTTGCCAACAAAGTCACGAGCTTCCGCAGGCGCGACCCGGTTGCGCGGGAAGGCAAAACCCCAGCTAACACACCTGCAAGACTGCGCCGGTGGACGCTCTGGGAGGTGCGCTGGCGAGCGTCGTCATCGCCATCGCAGCCAGCGCTGCGTTGTTCGTCGGAGCGAGCAGGCTGTTCGACCTCGCCGTCGATCGCTGGCGCAGCTTCCTCACCGTTTCTGGCGCTCTCATTGGCGTCGTTGTGGGCGCGGTGCTCGCCGGCAATCACGTGTTCGGCGGGTTGTCGTTGCTGTCGGCCGAGGCGTCCACAACATTTTGGCTATGGGCCGTGGTGGGAAGCGCGATTTGGCAGTGGGCCGTAGTAGGCGCCTTAGCCGGCGGTGCTGCAGGCGCCGTGATCGGCTCGCTTGGTGCGCCGTCGCGCGCCAGCCGAGAACGCCTCACCGAGCGTGGGCGCATCGTCACGTTCTTGGGCCCGGCAGTGCTGTTTGTGGCCCTCGGACTGGTGATCCCGCTGATCCGAACCATCTACTTGTCGGTATTCGACGAGCGCACGGTCGAATGGGTCGGCCTGGCCAACTACGGCGAGATCCTGACCAACGAGAAGAGCATCGACCTGAGCGGCTGGGCCGACATCTTCACAAGCCGCTTGTTCTTCGCCGCCGCCGTGCTGGTCGCAGTCGGCCTGCTGATCGGCATGATCGCCGGGCGCCGTCGTGGCAGGGTGCTCGAACCGTTGCCGTCAGTGATCGGCCCGATCGGCATCGGGCTGTTCGTGCTCTCATTCGCCGTGCTCTCGACGCTGCGCGGCACGGTGATGAACAACCTGTGGTGGGTGGTGGTAGTCACGGCGCTCTCGACGGGACTTGGCCTCGCCGCGGCTGTGCTGGCCGACCGGGTCCGGTGGGAGTCGGTAGCGAAGAGCCTCATCTTCTTGCCGATGGCCATCTCGTTTGTCGGCGCAGGCATCATCTGGCGTTTCATGTACATCGCGCGGCCACCGCAGAAGCCCCAAACGGGTGTGCTGAATGCCATCTGGGCCGGGCTGGGCAGCTTGCGACCGCGCACGACGGGTTCATGGGTGGCCGTTGCCCTCCTCGGCGCTGTCACGGTGGCGCTTGCGGGTCTGTGTGCTTTCGGATTGCGGCGGCGGCAGATCGGACTCGCCGTCGGAGCCGCCGTGAGCGCCGTGCCGGTGCTGTGGCTGATCTACCGCTTCTTGGGCCCGGGCGTCGGCGGTTCAGTGCCGGGTCCCAACGGCGAGCACATCGCCGGAACCATTCTGTTCCTGCAGGAAGCCCCCTTCAACAATGTCTGGCTCATGGTGGTGCTCGTGTGGATCCAGACCGGGTTCGCCATGGTCATCCTGTCCGCCGCCATCAAGGCCGTGCCTTCCGAATTGCTCGAAGCTGCACGGGTGGACGGCGCCACCGAGCGGCAGACCTTCTGGCACGTGACGATGCCGACCATCGTGCCCACCATCACCGTCGTCGCTACCACCCTCATCGTGCTGGTCATGAAGGTGTACGACATCGTGAAGGTGATGACTGCGGGCAACTTCGGCACACAGGTCATCGCAAACGAGATGTGGCAGCGCGCCTTCACCGAGCTGAACTTCGGGCTCGGCTCTGCCCTGGCGGTAGTGCTGTTCCTGGCGGTTGTGCCTGCGATGGCCTTCAACATCCGCCGCATGCAGCGAGCGGACGCATGAGCGTCACGACCCCCGAGCACAGCACCGGGCCGGTGGATCGCGCCGGCAAGCTCGTCTACGGCATGTTGCGCCGCATCCCGTCGTGGCTGCTGTTTGTGCTCGTCATCGCGTGGAGCGTCCCCGCCGGCAGCCTGCTGCTGAATTCGTTCCGCACCCGTGACGCGCAGCGAGGGAGCGGATGGTGGGTGTCGTTCACCGAGGGCGGCTGGACGTTCGCCAACTACACCGAAGTGCTGGGCACCGATCAGACAGGCGGGCTCGCGCGGGCGTTGGTGAACTCGTTCGCAATCGCCATTCCGGCCACGGTGATCCCGGTGGCGATCGCAGCGATGGCGGCCTATGCCTTCGCCTGGATCCCGTTCAAGGGCCGCGAATGGCTGTTCATCGGCTTCGTTTCGCTGCTGGCGCTGCCGAACCAAGTTGCGCTGCTTCCGCTGCTGCAGCTGTACGCGGGCGGCGCGCACTGGACCCTGCCAGGTACGGAGTTCGTACTCACATTGCTGCCCGATCTCGATCTTGCCGGCACTGCCGCGGCCGTCTGGCTCACCCACACCGCGTTCGCCATGCCATTCGCCGTGTTCCTACTGCACAACTACATCTCGTCGCTGCCCGGCGAGCTGTTCGAAGCAGCGCGCATCGACGGCGCCGGACACGTCACGATCTTCTGGCGGCTCGTGGTGCCGCTGTCGGTGCCCGCGCTGGCGGCGTTCACCATCTTCCAATTCCTGTGGACCTGGAACGACTACCTGGTGGCCATCACGATGATCGGAGCCAACGGGGAGGCGTGGCCCGCAACCATCCGCATCGCTTCGCTGGCCGGTGAATTCGGGCTGCGGGAGCATGTGCTGTCTGCCGGCGCGTTCATCCAAGC
Organism: Candidatus Poriferisodalis sp.; assembly: GCF_965237655.1. Lineage (GTDB taxonomy): Bacteria > Actinomycetota > Acidimicrobiia > Acidimicrobiales > Poriferisodalaceae > Poriferisodalis. The sequence continues at coordinate 973,947 of NZ_CBDEGB010000001.1, read as the reverse complement.
AGGAGTGCCGTTGCTGGTGTTCTTCGGCCTGCAACGGTTCTTCGTGCGGGGTCTGCTGGCAGGTTCGGTGAAGTCCTGAGCTGCGCCACGGCCTTCCTCCAACGACGCGACGAGAGTTCAGCGCACGCAGTCGGGATCGGTCCGGCAGACTGCGCCCCGATCCGACCGACGACAGAGCAGAGGAACGAAAGATGAACTCCGATGCACGGGCGGGGCTCGTGCGGACTACGCCGAGGCGCCTCGGGCCCAACGGACCTGATGTCGGACCGCTCGCGCTGGGACTGTGGCGGTTCACCGGCAGCGATGTCGGCGCCAATGCGGCGCTCGTCGAAGCCGGTCTGGACTCGGGCATGAACCTCGTGGATCTCGCCGATGTCTATGGCCTGGACTGGGGAGGCACTGGCTTCGGTTCGTGCGAGGCCAACCTCGGCGCCGTGCTCGACGCCCGGCCCGAGCTGCGGGAGCAGATGGTCCTCGCCACAAAGGGGGGCATCGTGCCGCCGCTCCCGTACGACTCCGGCGCAGCGGCACTGCGGGAGGCGTGCGACGCATCGCTGCAGCGCCTGCGAACCGATCGGATCGATCTGTACCAAATCCACCGGCCCGACATGTTCACGCACCCCGCCGAACTTGCCGACACGCTGGACGGGCTGATCGCGAGCGGCAAGGTAGGCGCAGTCGGCGTGTCGAACTACACGCCAGCCCAGACCCGTGCGCTCGCGGCACACCTTGACCATCCGCTCGTCTCGACCCAGCCCGAGTTCTCGGCGGCCTGCCTCGATCCGATGCGCGACGGCACGCTCGACCTCTGCGCCGAGACCTCGATGGTGCCACTGGCATGGAGCCCGCTGGCAGGCGGGCGACTCATGCGACAGAGCCCGCTGGCAGGCGGGCGACTCATGCGACAGAGCCCGCTCGCAGGCCGGCGACTCCCTTCCGAGGGCGAAGGCGAGGGTGAGGGTGTGCGGCCGGAGCTGCTGGAAACGCTCGACCGATTCGCAGAGCGCGAGGGCGTCGATCGCGCTGCGGTGTGTCTGGCCTTCGTCCTGGCACATCCGTCTGCACCGGTCGCGATTGTGGGCACGCAACGCATCGACCGACTGGCAGCGGCACAGGCTTCCCTCAGAGTCCATCTCGACCGCAACGACGTCTACGACGTCGTCGAGGCGTCCGAGGGAGTGCCCTTGCCGTGAGTGCCAGCGTGGCTGCATCGAGCCGACCGCTGCGATTCGGCGTCATCGGAACCGGAATGATGGGGCGCGAACACATTGCCAACGTCATGGCGCTGGACGGGGCCGAGGTCTCCGCGCTGTGCGACAACTGGACGCCGTCGCTCGATGCCGCCCAGCAACTGCTCGGCGCCGGCGCCGGCGTGCTGCGATTCGCCGACCACCGGGAGTTGCTGGATTCTGGTGCGTGCGATGCGGTGGTGGTGGCGACTCCGAACCACCTGCACACCGACATCATGCTGGATGTCGCGGCCACAGGACTGCCGCAGCTGGTGGAAAAACCGCTCGCCACCACACTCGCGGACTGCCGAAAGATCATCGACGGCGTCGGGAGGCTGACCACTCCTCCGCTGGTCTGGGTGGGCCTGGAATACCGCTACATCGCACCAGTCGCCGAACTCATCCGTGAGACCCACGCTGGCACCGTCGGCAGCGTCCGCATGGTCGCGATCCGCGAGCACCGGTTTCCGTTCCAGCCGAAGGTGCGAGACTGGAACCGGTTCAACCGCAACACGGGCGGAACGCTGGTGGAGAAGTGCTGCCACTTCTTCGACCTCATGCGGCTGATCGTCCGCAGCGACCCGGTGCGCGTGCTCGCCTCCGGCGGCCAGGATCTCAACCATCTCGACGAGAGCTACGGCGGCGAGGTGCCCGACATCTTGGACAACGCGTTCGTGATCGTGGACTTCGCCTCAGGCACCCGGGCCCTGCTCGATCTGTGCATGTTCGCCGACGCCACCCGGAACCAGGAGGAGATCTCCGTCGTCGGGGACGACGGGAAGCTCGAAGCGCTCGTGCCCTCGTCGGTGCTGCGCGTCGGCGTGCGCGGACGGGATTGGATCGGCAACGTCGAAGAGCGCGAAGTGACGTCGACGGCACCACTCGAAGGACATCACCACGGCTCGTCGTTCATCGAGCTGGAGCGGTTTCGGGACGCCGTGATCGGCGGAACTCCAGCCGAGAGCACGTTGGACGACGGACTGTGGTCGGTCGCCATCGGTCACGCCGCCCATCGCTCCATCGACGAGGGTCGGCCGATCATGCTGGACGAGGTGCTGAACGGTGCGGTGGCGACATGACCAGTGACCGGCCGCTGCCCGAGGTTGCGTGGTTCTCGGCGCTCTGCGACGACGACTACGAGTTTCTGGGCGCGCCGGACCCCGCGCTGGCGAGCTCGTGGGAGCACTGCGCGGACATCGTCCAAGCAGCCGAACGCAACGGCTTCGACAATGTCTTGCTGCCGTCGGGCTACGCGCTCGGCATCGACGCCAGTGCGTTCGGCGCGGGCATCGCCACGCGGACGAGCCGGATCAACCTGCTGCTGGCGGTCCGGATGGGCGAGCTGTGGCCACCCCAGCTGGCCCGCCAGCTCGCCACCATCGACCAGATGTCCGGCGGCCGGCTGACCATCAACATCATCTCCAGCGACCTGCCCGGCGCCCCGCTGCCATCAGCGCCTCGCTACCAGCGCACCCGCGAGTACATGACGGTGCTGCGCACCCTGCTCGACGGCCAGCCGATCGACTTCGACGGCGAGTTCGTCTCGGTCCAGCTCGATCCGCCCCGCATCGGCACGGTGAGCGGACGCTGCCCGCCGTTCTATTTTGGCGGTTTCTCCGAAGACGCCAAGCAAACAGCCGCAGTCGCAGCGGACGTCTTTCTGACCTGGCCCGACACCGTGGAGGGTGTCGCCGCGACGGTCAACGAGATGCGCGACCGAGCGGCAGCGGTCGGGCGCGAGCTGCAGTTCGGCCTGCGATCGCACGTGATTGTGCGTCCCACCACCGCTGAGGCTGTCGACGCCACCAAGCGGCTGGTGAGCCAGCTCGACGACGACACAGGGGCGGCGATCCGGTCACGGGCTCTCGATTCCGCCTCGGTCGGGGTCCAGCGACAGGCACAGCTACGCGAAAGCGCCGACCGCGAGGGCTTCGCAGAAGAGGGGCTCTGGACAGGCATCGGGCGGGCACGCAGCGGAGCCGGCGCTGCCATCGTCGGCGACCCCGACCAGGTCGCTGCGAAGCTCGGCGCCTACTCCGATGTCGGCATCGACGCCTTTATCTTGTCCGGCTACCCGCACATCGCCGAGTGCGACCTCTTCGGCCGCCTCGTCCTCGAAACGATGCCCCACGGCCCTCTAATGACACGATGATATGTATTACATATCGATATCTGATAGCTTCAATCTCATGTCAGCCGGTGTATTCGTCACGCCAGAGCCGGACGATGCCGATCTGATGGTCATCAAGGAGATCGAGCGGTTTCGCCGTGAGCTATCGCACTATGTCGTTCACCGACCCCGACGGTGGGCGGGACACCTGCGGCGAATGAGTTTCGCGCGAGCTGTGCGAGGCTCCAATTGGATCGAGGGTTACCGGGCGTCTCTCGACGACGTTCTCGACGCCATCGAGAACGAAGAACCCGTCGCTACTGCTGAACAGACCCGCTTGGCACTCACCGGCTACCGCGACGCCATGACGTATGTGCTCTCACTGGCAGAAGACCGAGTCGAGGTCGATGAGTCGCTGCTGAAGTCGCTCCACTTCATGATGACCAAGCATGAGCTGCGGATCCGGCCCGGCCACTACCGCACCGGGGACGTATGGGTGGAAGACGAGACCGCGACTCGCGTCTACGAAGCACCCGACGCACATCTCGTCGGCGATCTGATGGCGGAACTCGTGGAGTCGCTGCAGAGCAGCGGTTCGGTGCCGGTCATGTTGCGTGCGGCGATGGCCCACCTCAACTTGGTGATGATCCACCCTTTCCGGGATGGAAACGGGCGCATGGCCCGGGTGCTGCAGACGATGGTTCTTTCGGCCGAAGGCATCGTCTCGCCGGAGTTCTCATCAGTCGAGGAGTACCTCGGGCGAAATACCGCCGACTACTACGCGGTGCTCGCCGAGGTGGGGCAAGGAAGCTGGCGCCCGGCGAATTCGGCAAGGCCGTGGACCCGCTTCATGTTGCGAGCGCACTATCGCCAAGCGTGCACGCTGCAACGGCGCGTTCACGAGACTGAGCAGCTCTACGACAACCTCTCCCAACTCGTCGCCAGGCGAAAGCTGCCGTCTCGGGCGATCGGTGCCCTCGCCGACGCCGCTCGCGGCCGCAGACTCCGACGGTCGATCTACGCCCGGCTCGTCGAGATGACCGACGGTGACCCCATCTCGGATCTCACCGCCAGCCGAGATCTGAAGGCCCTTGTCGACGCTGGCGTGCTTGATGCTGCCGGTGCAGGGCGGGGCCGTACCTATCACGGCTCTCCTGAACTGCGCGAGTCGTGGCGCGATGTGCGGTCGAGCCGGCCGCCGAGATCGGACGACGATCCCTACGTGACACTTGCACAGCGATCACTGCCCGGCATGGGGACAAGCGGGGTCTCCGAGCTGCACGACCGGTGACTGAGGCGACGACAACCGTGGGCTCGGAGCAGACATCGAAGGACTGGAGGCGTCACGACACCGATCACGCCTTCTTTGCGCAAAATTGCCGTCTGTGGCGGCATTTCTGCACCGAGAAAGCGTGACCGGCGTTTCCCGAGCCGTGACCCATCGGCGCGGTCTTTCAGGCGCGAATGGTCAGCTCGGTCTGCGGGTCGAAGAAGTGCAGGTTCTCGGTGTCGACGCTGAGCTCGACTGTCGTGCCGGGGCGCGCGCTGCTGCGCGGGCTCACTCGTGCGATCACCATCCGGTCGTCGATGCCTTCGAGCGTGTCTGGATCCCCTGCCTCCACCGAAGGCGCATCGAGCGGGAAGTGCAGCAGCAAGTCCGAACCGAGCGCTTCGGTGAGCGACACGACCGCCCTCAGGCGAGAACGTCCGTCATCGCCCCCCACGGATGCGTCTTCGATGGCCTCGGGCCGGATGCCCACCACGACCTCTACGCCGTCGTAACCCCGAAGCGCGGGGTGTGTGTCGAACACAGATTCAGCGAGGCCCAGCGCCTGTGACCCCAGTTGCAGCTGCCAGCCGTCGTTTCCGCTCGACAGGCGCGCCATGCGCAGGTTCATTGCCGGCGCGCCGATGAAGCCGGCAACGAACAAGTTGTCGGGTTGCTCGTAGAGATCTGTCGGCGCGGCCACTTGCTGGAGCAGTCCGTCCCGCAGGACTGCCACGCGGTCCCCCATTGTCATCGCCTCGACCTGGTCGTGGGTGACGTAGATGGTGGTGGCGCCGAGCCGATGCTGGAGCCCGGTGATCTCGGCTCGCATCTGGACGCGCAGCTTGGCGTCGAGGTTCGACAACGGCTCGTCCATCAGGAACACGGCGGGATCGCGCACGATGGCCCGACCCATAGCGACACGCTGGCGCTGACCGCCGGACAGCTGCGCCGGCTTGCTGGCCAGCAGCGGCTCGAGTTCGAGCAGGCGCGCCGCTTCGAGAACCTTCGCTTCTGCCTCTTGCTTCGGGACGCCTGCCAGCTTGAGTGGGAATCCGATGTTGCGGGCCACGTTGAGGTGTGGGTACAGCGCATAGCTCTGGAAGACCATCGCGATGTTGCGATCCTTGGGCTCCACCTCGTTCATGCGATCGCCGTCGATCAGAAGGTCTCCGTCGCTGATCTCCTCAAGACCGGCCACCATGCGCAGCGCCGTCGATTTGCCGCACCCTGATGGCCCCACCAGCACCAGGAACTCGCTGTCCGCGATGTCAATGTTCAGCTCGGTTACCGCGACGAAACCGTTCGGGTACTTCTTTGTCAACCGGTCGAGCGTGACGGTTGCCATGAGACCCCCATCTCGGGGCACTGCGGCCCAGTTGGTCGAGATTACTTCGCATCCCCAACGGGAGTTGCCTGTCGAATCGCGGCCGTGGCAGAATCCACGCAGTGAATGCTCGCAACCTTGCGGCGGATGCCGCTGAACCGTTCGAGGCCGATCCGCACGTCGAGCGCGCCCGGCTGCTTGAGGATTTGGCTCAGGCGTACCGCCTGTTCGGAACGCTGCGCTGGGGCGAATTGGGTGACGGCCACATCACCTGTCGCGATCCGTTGCGCTCCGACCACATGTGGCTGCTTCGCTACGGAGTGAGCTTCGAATGGGCCACCGTGGATGACCTGGTGTTAGTGGCGCCCGACGGCACCGCCGTCGACCGTGATGGCCGTGTCGCTCCGATCAACAACAGCGCCTACAACATTCATCACCCAATCCATGAGGCCCGTCCCGACATCGGCGCTGTGGCTCACACGCACACCCAGTGGGGCACGCCGTTCTCGGCCGAGCGGCGGATGATCGAGCCGACCAATCAAGAGGCGACGTGCTTCTTCGAGGACCACTCCCTGTTCGACGACGGAGAAGTGCAGGTCCGTTCCACCGACGGGGGCAAGCGCATCGCCGCCGCACTGGGCGATTGCCGGGCCGCGATCCTGGCCAACCACGGTCTGCTCACGGTCGGAGCCAGCCCGGCCGATGCCGTCGGCTGGTTCGTACTCATGGAGCGAGTGGCCGAGGTGCAGATGAAAGCCCCGAACGGGATTCCGATCTCGGCCGAAGCGGCACGCACCGCCCAGGATGACCTCACGCAGGGCGATTTCGGCTGGATCCTGTTCGGCTGGGCCACCCGGCGACACCTGGCTCACGAATTCGCCAGCGGCCCGAGCGGCCGGTGAGCGAAGCGAACACCAGGCTGGGACCGACACAACGTGCGGCCTGGCTTGACGAAGTGGGTGGCGGCCGCGTCGATGTCGTGGTCATCGGCGGCGGTGTCACCGGCGTCGGCTGCGCGTTGGACCTAGCGCTGCGCGGCCGCTCGGTCGCGCTGCTCGAACAGCGAGACTTGGCGTCGGGCACCTCGAGCCGTTCGTCAAAGCTGATCCACGGGGGCCTGCGCTACCTGCAACGACTCGAATTCGGCCTCGTCAAGGAATCGCTGACCGAGCGTCGGCTGCTGCTGGGCAGGCTGGCGCCCCACTTGGTCCGGCCGGTTCAGTTCCTGTATCCGATACGGCGGGGCTGGCGAGAACGGCTGCGCACTGGAGCGGGCATCGCGCTGTACAGCGCGATGGCCGGTCGGAGGCAACACAGCATCGGATCCCACCGGCACCTCGGCGCCCGCCGCACACAGCGACTCGCGCCAGCGCTCGATCCAGGAGTCGTGCGCGGGGGAATCACCTACTGGGACGGCCAGACCGATGACGCTCGGCTTGTGGTTGCGATCGCTCGCACCGCTGCAGAACATGGCGCACGCATCCTCACCTCGACCCGCGTACAGGAACTGCTCGTCACCGATGGCGCGGTGCGGGGCGTGATTGCGCACTGCGGCGAAACCGGTCGCACCTTCAAGCTGGACGCCGACGCCGTCATCAACGCCACCGGCGTATGGACCAGCCAGATCGAGCAGCTCGCCGAGCGCGACTCGACGGACGCCGCAGCGCCCCGGACTCGCATCCGGGCATCGAAGGGCATTCACCTACTAGTCCCCGCAGAACGGATCGATCTCGACTGCGGGCTCATCGTGCCGACACCCCCCAGCGTCCTGTTCGTCGTTCCGTGGGGAAACCGCTGGATCATCGGCACCACCGACAGCGACTGGGATCTCGACAACGCCCATCCCGCAGCGAGCAGCGCCGACATTGAGCTGCTGCTGGAGCGGGTCAACAGCGTGCTGTCCGACCCGATCACCCGCGACGACATCTGCGGCGTCTATGCCGGCCTGCGGCCGCTGGTGGCTGGCGACACCCCTTCGGTAAACGAGCTGTCAGCCAAGCTGAGCCGCGAACACGTGGTTGCCCGGGTTGTACCGGGGCTGGTCTCGGTGGCCGGCGGCAAGTACACGACGTACCGGGTCATGGCGGCGGACACGGTCGAACTCGCACTCGCGGAGGTCGAGGCGGCCCATGGCCGAAGGCCGCCGAAGCTCCCCCATCGTCGGCGCGACGCCGCCGCCCACCGATCCAAGACAACGATCACGCCACTCGTGGGCGCCAAGGGTTACGAGGAGCGCCGTCGGCGCCATGACGAGGTTGCCGCTCGTGCGGGCTTGAGCCGCGCCACCCTCGTTCACCTGCTGGACCGTCACGGCGACCAGATCGACGAGGTGCTCGAGTTGATCGCCGCTCAAGGAGACCTGGGCGAGCCGCTGGCGCAGGGGCACCTCTACCTGCGTGCCGAAGTGACCCACGCCGTCCGCAGTGAGGGCGCCCTGCACCTCGACGACGTGCTGACCCGGCGTACCCGGCTGTCCGTTGAGTCGTGGGACCGCGGCGTCGACGTAGCCCAGGACACGGCCGAATTGATGGGCGCAGAACTCGGCTGGTCGCCTGAGACGATCGAGCGCGAGGTCTGGCACTACCAGGCGCGGGTCGAGGCCGAACGCGACAGCCAGACCCGGCCCGACGACCAGACCGCCGACGCTGCCCGCCTTGGAGCACCCGATATCCGCCGCTGAGCACCGGGACGGCAACGAGCCGTCCGGCCTCTTAGATTGGCGCGATGGTCGTTGAATACGAAACACAAGGCCGGATAGCGATCTTCACGCTGAATCGGCCCGAAGCCCGCAACGCAATCAGCCACGAGGTGTCCTCCGCCATGGAAGCCCATCTCGACGCCTTCGAGGCCGATCCCGACGTGTGGGTTGGGATCCTGGCCGGAACAGGCACCGTGTTCAGCGCCGGCGCCGACCTGAAGTCGGTGGCCGCCAAGAAGCCCATCGAGACCTCCAAGGGCGGCTTTGCCGGGCTCGCTCGCTATCCCCGTACCAAACCGCTCATCGCAGCGGTGGACGGGGCAGCCCTGGCCGGGGGCTTGGAGATCGTGCTGTCGTGCGATTTGGTGGTCGCGTCGCCCCGAGCCCGTTTCGGCATTCCCGAGGTGAAGCGATCGCTGGTGGCCGCTGCCGGCGGGCTGTTCCGGCTGCCGCAGGTGGTGGGACGCAATGTGGCGCTGGAGCTGGCGATGACGGGCGACCCGATCTCGGCCGAACGGGCCTTCCAGCTCGGGCTCGTCAACGAGATGGCCGACGAGGGTGAGGTTGTCCCAGCCGCCATCGCACTGGCTGGGCGCATCATCGCAAATGCTCCGAAGGCGGTGCGAGAGAGCCGCGCCGTGGTGCTCGAGAGCCATGCGCGCACGGAGGATGACGGCTGGGAAATCACCAAGAATCACTTCCGCAGCATCCTGGGCACCGAGGATTTCCTCGAGGGGCCAAAGGCCTTCGTTGAGAAGCGCGATCCTGTGTGGACCGGTCGCTGAGGCAGACTCACCACTGATCCGCTCGGATCAGCCCTCAGCCCGGAGCCTCACAGGAGCACTCTCATGGCCTACACGGCACCGACTGACTCATTCCGGTTCGATGAGTTCCGAACCGCGGCAACGGGCAAACGTGTGCTGATCACCGGTGCCGGCAAGGACGGCGGCATCGGCCAGGCATTCGCGCTCAGCACCGGGCTCAACGGCGCCGAGTCGGTCGGCGTGCACTTCCATCGCAGCTACGAAGACGGCTTCGACCTCATCGCCCAGCTGCGCGACGAGGGTGTGCACGCCTTTCCCGTGCAGGCCGATGTCACGAACCTGCGTGACCTCTGGGCGATCCGCAGCTACGTCATCGACCAGATGGGCGGACTGCCGCCGAACTTGATCATCTGCAATTCGGGCCTCACCGAGTCGGGCTACAACCTGGGTCGCACGCTGCGGCAGGTGGAGGGCGAATCCTCGTCGCTGCGGCGAGCCCGCGTGCGCCAGCACTTCATCGACAACCTCGAACAGTCGCGGCTGGTGCTCGACACCAAGGTCGACGGCTTCTTGGCCTCGACGCACTTGTGGGCGGGTGAGGCGGTCTACGCCGGCGAGCCGGCCCAGATCGTCTACGTGTCCTCCCGCCAGGCGATCGACCCGGGACCGGCGGTGCCCGGCTACGCGCTCAGCAACTGGGCGGTGCTGCAGCTGCCGAGAGTGCTGAAGGTGAATCTGGGACGCAGCGCCGACCTGGTGAGCTGCTTCACGCTGCTGCTGCCATTCGTGCGCACCGGAATGACCAACGAGTACGCCGGCAACGAGCGGGTCTATGGGCGCTGGCAGCCCCGGATGCTGGAACCGTGCGAGATGGCCGAGGCGTTCATGGCGCTTCTGGCCCGGCCGATCAACGAGACCGACGGCGGAATGTTCGAGTTGATGGTGAACTCCGTTGGAGGCACCGGCGATGCTGAAGATGCCGGCCCAGCTGGTGTGGAGCTGGTTTGGCACCAGCTGTCACTGAACCTCGACGAGCAGCCAGTCGGCTGGAGCGCGGAGGAGCCGCTGCAGTTCTCGTGAGTCATTCGCGCGCGAGTCAGATTCCATCCGGTTAGCGGACTCGACACATTTCGTTAGGTATCCTTGACATCGAACGGAAACAGTGGCTAAGGTGCGACGCCATGTCCACGACGTCTCGTTCTGTATCCCGCCCGTCGTCACCGTGCCGCTCAACTCGGTGGCATCTTCGCTGGGCCGCGATGGCCGTTGCGATCGCGACCATTGCAACTGCCTGCGGGTCGGCGCGCACGCTCGAGGGCCCGGCTGCTGCGATATACGACGGTGAATGCCAAGACGCAAACGGCCGGCAGCTCACCGTGTACTCGGGCCGCACCGAGAACCTCATCGGGCCAGTGCTCGACGCCTTCGAGTGCGAGAGCGGCATCGAGGTGGCCGTTCGCTGGGGCGCTTCGACCGACTTGGCACTGCTGCTCGCCGAGGAAGGCGACCGCACCGCCGCCGACGTGTTCCTGTCGCGCTCACCTGGTCCGGTCGGATTTCTCGAAGGCAAGGGTCTGCTCACCGCCATCGAACATGACGTCCTCAGCCTCGTCAGCGATGAGAACAGTTCAGACGAGGGAACGTGGGTGGGATTCACCGGCCGCAAGCGAGTGCTCGTCTACAACGTCGACGAGGTGCCCGACGACGAGCTGCCCGATTCTGTCTTCGACCTCACCGATGAGCGCTACCGAGGCCGGGTGGCGATCCCCGCCACCAACGGTTCGTTCGTGGACTGGTTCACCGTGTTCCGCAACCAGCACGGCACTGAGGTGGCCATGCAGTGGCTCGACGACATGGTCGCCAATGACGCCCGCTACTACCCGAACAACCGGTCCATCGTGGAGGCCACCGGCCGAGGCGAAATCGACATGGGCCTCGTCAACCACTACTACCAGTACCAAGTGGCCGAAGCGTCCGGTGAGGACCACAGGGCTGCGAACTGGGACTTCACCGACGACGACATCGGCTCGCTGCTGATCATCACCGCTGCCACCGTGACCGCCGCCAGCGACAACGTCGAAGCCGCACACGAGTTCATCGCCTACCTGTTGAGCGGGCCCTCGCAGCGCTACTTCAGCAGCGAGACGCTCGAGTACCCGCTTGCGGCGGGGGTCGCTCCCGCCGACGTCCTGCCGGCGTTGGGTGGTCCCGAGGTCGGGAGCATCAACTTCGACTCGCTCGGCGAGGGTTTCGCCCGCTCGACGGAGATCATCGAGGCGAGCGGCATCCTGAACGGGTGACGACCGGCCCGAGCGGCGAAATGATCCCAGCAGCCCGGCGGGGGCGCAGCAGCGCACCGCCGGCGCTGCGCGTCGCCGGCGTGGTGCTGGCGTTCTTGTTCGCCTTCCCCGGCGTGTACCTGGTGTTCCGGGCGCTGCGTGACGGCACGGGTCCCGAGGGTCTGCTGTGGAGTCCACGCACCCTGGGCCCGATGTGGCGCACGCTCCGGCTCGCCATCTCCGTGTCTGCGAGCGCGCTGGTGCTCGGCACGGGCCTGGCGTGGCTTGCCATGCGCACCGATCTCCCGCTGCGCCGGTTGTGGCGCGTGCTGCTGCCGCTGCCGCTCGTCTACCCGACCTTCGTGGGCGCCGCCGCGTTCATCCGCACGCTGAATCCCGGCGGCCTCGCGAACGACGTGCTCGCACGCATTGGCATCGCTTCGGTGCCCGAGTTGCGAGGGTTCTTCGGGGCCTGGCTGGTGTTGCTGCTGATGACTTACCCCTACGTGTACCTGCCGGTCGCGGCACGGCTGCGGCAGCTTCCCGGCAGCCTCGAGGAGAGCGCCAGACTGCTCGGGGACAGCGCATTCGCCGTGTTCCGACGCATCTGCCTTCCCCATGCCGGCACGGCAATCGGCGCGGGGACGCTGCTGGTGTTCCTGTACACGCTGAGTGACTTCGGTGCGGTGCAGCTGATGCGCTACGACACGCTGACCCGCGCCATCGCCACCAACTATCTGGCAAATCCGCCGGTGGCGCTGGCGCTCAGCCTCATGCTGCTCGTGCTCGCCGCGGCGGTGGTACTGGCTGAGCGTTGGTTCTCCCGCCGCCTGCCCGACGGAACACGCTCGGGCTCGCAACGACCCCTCGACTATCACTTGGGGCGCTGGCGGCCCGTCGCCCTGGCAGCGGTGGCAATCACCGTCTTCGCCAGCGTGGGCGCACCCTTCATCGCCTTGGTGGACTGGGCCCAGCGGGGCGTGCTGCGCTCGATCACCGGCGACCGGGCACTCGCTGTCGACTACGCGAGCATCGCTGACGCCACCTTCAACACGGTCTGGGTGAGTGTCGTGGCCGCAGTGGTGTCAGTTGCCGCGGTCTTGCCCATCGCGATGCTGGTAGGGCGACATCGCTCACGGACCGGATCGCTCGCTCACGCAGTCGTCATCAGCACGTTCGCGCTGCCCGGCCTGCTCATCGCCCTGTCGATGCGCTTCTGGACACTGCGGACCGACCTGGTGCTGGAACTGCTCGGCGACTCGACGGTGCTGCTGATCTTCGCGTACATCGTTCGCTTCGGGTCGCTGGCGATGGGCGTGAGCGTGGTCGCAGTGCGCAGCGTGCCCGATCGCCTGCACGACTCGGCCCGGCTGCTCGGCGCCGGACCGGTGCGCCGCTTCTTCTCCGTCGACCTGCCGGTCATGGGACCCGCATTGGGGGCGGGTGCTGGCCTGGTGCTGTTGTCGGTGATGAAGGAGCTGCCGATCAGTCTGCTGGTCTCTCCGCTGGGCTTCTCGACGCTGACCACCCGGATCTTCGGCTTGTTCGAGGACGCCTTCATCGCCGAAGCTGGCCTGATGGGCGTGATCCTGGTGGTCTTGTCCTTCGCCCTCACGTGGTTCCTGGTGGTGCGCCGTCAAGAACACACCTGACGCTCTCGCAAGCGCCATCGGCTCGCGCGTTGGCTAGCGGTGGTCGACCATCACGTGCTCTTTGGCCAGGAACATCACCGAACGGGAGAAGTCGATGAAGTTGGCCTCGTCCTCGTAGGCCCGCCGGGACGCGGCCCGGTTCTCGGGGATGGCGTTGCCCATCGCACTGCGGTCCATCCAGACCTCGGCGTGACCGGTGTAGGGCTCGACAGTTGAGTCCCGTGAACGGTTGATGGCTGCGGTGAAGGAGTGTTCGTCGGCGTGTACCTGCTGGTAGCGCAGGATGCCGGATGATTGCGCTTGACGCCGGATAACCGGCCCGTGGTGGGTGCGCCAGTACCACTGCGCTTCATCGATGCTGAGCGCTGGCAGGTGACGGAAGGCGAAGTAGAGCTTGACGAGGCTGGAGCGGTCGGTGGCAACGATGTTCTCCGGCGTCGGATTCACCTGCGGGTACTCGTAGCAGTAGTAGGCCGACGAGCGCTTGATGTCCGCGAAGTTGAGTTCGTCTTCGCGCAACAGCCGGTCGAACTCGCGACCGGCGTCGGTCTGCATGGCCTCGAGCATCGACTCACGCGACTCCCACCACACCTCAGCCACACCGTCGTAGGGCTCTTCCATTTCGCCCCGCCGGCCCGGCAGGCGGCTGTGGTCGTCGTCTGTGGTGTGCACCTGCACGTAGCGCAGCATCTTCGCCTGCGCCGCGTGAGCGCTCACCAGCGGGCCGTGCACGTTGAGCCAGTAGTCCTGCATCTCGGCCCGGGTCATGCCTTCCTTGCGCCGCAGCAAGAACGTGAGTCGCAGCATCGTTCGCCTCCTCGGGCGTCGGGGAGCTCGCCTCGCGGCGAGGCTAGTTGAGCTCCTATGTCAAGTTGGGGGCTTGGAGGTGGGTCCAGATGCGGTCTGGCGCGTGCGTTTCCGATCGTCATGCGGAGCGCGACTAGATTCGGCGGCTGCATGGACCACATGCCATGCTGGGATCTCGGTCATGCTCGAACTGAAGCAGGTCCCGCGTCATGTCGCCCAAGCTCACCGACCTGCTCAAGGGTTCAATCGACCGCACTTCTGTGGCTTCAAGCGTCAATTCACACGAACGCAGCTATGACTTTGGGAGCCGCCACGGCCAAGATCCGCGTGCGGCGAATTACCGAGAATTCATTGAGAACAATTACAACCTCGTCACCGACCTCTATGAGTACGGCTGGGGTGAATCGTTCCACTTCGCGCCACGGGTCCCAGGCGAGAGTTTTCATGCCTCACTGGCTCGTCACCAGCACTTCATTGCGCTCGCGCTCGGCTTGCGGCCTGGCATGCGTGTAGCAGACCTGGGGTGCGGTGTCGGCGCTCCGTTGCGCGAGATCGCCCGATTCTCGGGATCGCAGATCGTGGGCGTCAACATCAGCGCCTACCAACTCGAACGAGCACCGAAACTCACCGATGAAGCCGGACTGAGTCACCTGGCGGAGTATCTCGAGACTGATTTCACTAGAACTGGTGAACCGGAAGGCTCCTTCGACGCGGTGTATGCGATTGAAGCGACATGCCATGCGCCAGATCGGGCCGACGTGTTCGGTGAGGCGTTCCGCCTGCTCAAAACCGGCGGCTGCTTTGCGTCGTACGAGTGGTGCGTGACCGACCAATTCGACTCACTCAATTCGCACCAGGTACAGGTCAAGAACGACATCGAGTTGGGCACGGCAATACAGGACCTCATCACGACGCACGACGCAGACGTCGCGATGGGCAAGGCTGGCTTTGGGCTGCTGGAGACCCGCGACCTCGCGGATCAGGCCGGGCCTGCAATCCCTTGGTATGAACCCCTGGTCGGCTCCGGTGTGTCGCTGACGAGCCTTCGAAGCTCACGTGTGGGACGGGCAGTGACACACCAGTCCCTGCGCGTGCTCGAGGCGCTTCGCGTCGTGCCGCCGGGAACACCGGGTATGTCGAGAGTTCTGAACATCGGTGCGGCGGCCCTCGCGGAGGCCGGTCGGCTCGGGATCTTCACTCCGATGTACTTCGTGCTTGGGCGCAAGCCGGTCTAGCGCTCCGCCATATTGCCCGCCTCGGGTGTGCAGCCTCGGATCGGTTGCAGGGGCGCCTGATAATTTCGGCTGGGGCGCCGATGCGGCGCCGAGGGGGTTGCCACCATGCCGATCACTGAGTTCTTTCCTGGCATCAAGATCATCGACTCGGACACGCACTGGACCGAGCCGCATGACCTGTGGACCAGTCTCGCCCCGGCGAAGTACCGCGATCTTGTCCCGCAGGTCCGCGAGCACAACGGCAAGCGCAAGTGGGTCGTCAATGGCGACATCCCGATCGCCGGCGACTCGGCGGTCTCGGCGATCCTGCCCGACGGCAACAAGATGCTCGGGCTGAAGTTCCTCAAGCACGACATCGAGATGGTCCACGCGGCGTCTTACGACTGCGACGCCCGCCTGGAGCTGATGGATGCCATGGGCGTGAGCCACGGCATCGTGTACCCCAACGTCGGCGGGTTCGGGAACCAGAACTTCCTCAAGGTCGAGGACCGGGCGCTGCGCATCGCCTGCGTCGAGATCTACAACGACTGGATGAGCGACCTGCAGGCTCGCTCGGGCGGGCGCATCCTGCCCATGGCCCTGGTGCCGTGGTGGGACATCGACGCCAGCGTCGGAGAAGTCGATCGCATGCATCGCAACGGCGCCAAGGGCATCGTGATGTGCTCCAACCCCCACGACTCGGGCATGCCGAACTTCGCCCAGCCCGACTGGCGACCGTTCTGGGAGATCTGCGAAGCGCTCGAAATGCCGGTCAACTTCCACATCGGCGCCTCCGAAGGCGACATCAATTGGTCCGGCTCGGTGCCGTATGACACCTGGTCGGGCGACGTGAAGATCTCCTTGGGAGGAGCGGCGATCTTCCTGAGCCAGCTGCGCTGGATGGTGAACCTGCTGGTCAGCGACGTCCCCGAGCGCTACCCGAACCTCAACTTCGTGTCAGTGGAGAGCGGCATCGGCTGGATCCCGTTCCTGCTGGACGCGCTCGACTACCAGTGCGGCGAGACAGCGCCCGAGCATCTGGCCCACCTGTCGATGAAGCCCTCGGAGTATTTCCGGCGGCAGTTCTTTGGCTGTTTCTGGTTCGAGTCCCAGACGCTGGCGCCGGCCATCGACCACATCGGGGCCACCCAGATCATGTTCGAGACCGACATCCCGCACCCCACCTGCCTCTACCCGCGCAGCGTCGAGCGGGTGCGTGACGCGATCGGCAGCCTCGATCCCGCCGTCCAGAAGCGGATCCTGCAGGACAACGCTGCCGAGCTCTACAAGATCGACGTGTAGCAGAGCAGTTGGGGCGGTTGCCGGCGGGGGCGGTCGCTACGCGGCGGTGGCCCCTCGGCTGAGTCGGTCGGCGCCCCAGCGGGCGATGTCTGCTTCGAGATCAAGCGGGATGTTGCGCGGAGCGTCTTTCTCGTAGAGCTCCAGCGGCACCTCCCACATCACTTCGAATTCGATGCCGTCAGGGTCGTGGCAGTACAGGCTGCGGCTGGTGCCGTGGTTGTTCTCGCCCACGAGAGCATCCATCTCGGCCAGCCGGGTCTTGGCCTCGGCCAGTTCGGCGAGCGTGGCGACTTCCCAAGCCAGGTGGTACAGGCCCACATGTCGAGGGGGAGCGCCCTCGCCGACCGCGCCGAAGAGTCCAAGGTCGTGGTCGGTGTTCGATTGGGGTGACGCCATGTAGATGCCGGTGCCATAGCGGTTCACCACGTCCAGACCGAGCGCCTGGTTGTAGAAGCGGGCTGACGCCTCGGGGTCGCTCACCCACAGCACTGCGTGCCGGATGCCGAGTGTGGCCATGACGCCTCCCATCGGTGCTGATCGGGCCGCGGGCGCTGGCAGGGTCGTCGATTGCACCCATTGCCCCGCTTGGAGCGTACCGAGCTACCCGTGTCTCAGGGCAGTCGGAGCTTGATGCCACCGATGGCAGCGTCGTCGGGATCTCGGAGGGCATTGGTGGCCTCCAATTGGCCGCCGGTAGCCCCTTTGTCGTGCCAGGGCATAGCTGCCGTCCACCGCCACGCGAAGCTCATGACTCTCATCAGTACTGCAACATCATCAGCCTGCGTTGTCGAGGTGCGTCGGAGGCAGCCGATGTACTCATTGCGGAACACACTCGGGATGATGATCCGCGCAGCATCGACTGCCGACAGCTCGGCGTTCATCATCACGCGCGCCACCCTCCCATTGCCGTCGGTGAAGGGGTGAACCTCGGCCACCATGATCATGATGTAGAGCGCGCGCCGGAAGCCAGCGGGAACCGAGAGGGACAGCTCGAAACCTTGACGCAGTGTGCCTTCGACCAAGGGGGGATCGACGAAGAGATATGCGCCGACTTGGTTGGGTGCCTGCTTCCACTGCCCCGGACCCACTTCGGGGCGGCCTGCGAGAATCATCTGATGTCGCTCGCGCAGGTGACTCAGGAACCCTTCAACATCGTCAGCGGTGGCCCTGCGTCCGACGGTGTCGGCGACACAGCGATAGGTGCCCAAGATGTCGTGGCCATCGGCTGGGCGAGTGGGTGGGGGTTGCTGGGTGTCAATGATGCGACGGGCTTCGGGCACCGTGAATACTGTGCCCTCGATGTAGTTGGAGAAGTAACTCTCGAAGAACGGCAGCGGTTCCGCTTCGGGTCCTGCTGGGAGCCAATCGGGCACATCCGGGTCGTCGTAGCCGGTCAAGCCCTGAGCCAACCGGTTGAACATCTCGACCCTGCGTTCATCCCAGGCTCTACCGTAAGTCAACGCTTGTAGAAGCGGGCCGGCTGTGGGACGCAACGGCTGGTCGCCCGTCAACTGGTCAAACAGACGCTTAATCCTGTCGACCTGATCGACCTTGCCTAAGACGTCGGCGAGGGTGGTCGCGTCGTCGCGAAGTCGCGACATCCGTTCTGGCCCCCAAGTGATGGCCTTGGCGGCCAGCCAATCCTCAAGCTCCGCCAGCGACAGTGTCCGGGGCGTCCGCCCGCTGCGGCCGCGAGTGACGGCGAGGTTGTCCACCAAGATGCGAGCCGGGCTGGACATCCTGAGCCCGTGGGGCCAAGGCGGATCCTCTAGCGGTTCGGTCAAGGGCCTGCCACAGCGGATCCGGACCTCCATCCCTGGCAGCTGAATGGATTTGCGCCCATTCTCTGTTGCGACGAAGATGCAGTCTCCACTCACGCTGCCGTCTTGCGCGGCCGAGCGATCAACGATGACAGCACCGGGAAGCAAGTGCCCCAGGATGAGCCATCGGTTGGCAACCACGATCTCAGCGGGGTCGCTGACGAGGTCGGCAGAGTACAGCCGTGGTGCCAGCCGGCGAATCCTGCCATCGGCCACAGCCCGGCTGAGCGTGTCCCGCGACGCCACGTCGTCGAAGAACACTGTGCGAGGCTCAGTCGGCCAAGGGGTGGAGACTCTTCGAGCCATAGTCTGACGCTAACGCCCCGAGAACTCAAGAAGCAGCAATATTTCTCTGAGAAGAGATTTTGAATCAGTCATATTCTGGTCAAGAACTTAATTGTCTGATGTTCTTAGCTCGAAAGATGTGGCAAGACGAACTGCACCGTCTCGTCGCTCGCCGTCGGTTGCGGGATTCAGTTGCGGCGGGAAGCGGAGTAGGGGATGTCCTTGGAGTCGTCTGGCTCCTTGGGCAGGCCCAGCACCCGCTCGCCGATGATGTTGCGCTGTATCTCGTCGGTGCCGCCGGCGATCGACATCGCCGGTGTGGACAAGAGGATCTCCGAGACGATGCCGTCGGCGTTGCTGCGGGGCCCCACGAGCATTCCCATCGGGCCGGCGATCAGCGTGTGGGCCTCGTGGCAGGCGCGGGCGGTGACCGACATGTTCAGCTTGGTGAGCGAGCCTTCGGGGCCGGGCGGTTTGCCAGCGGCACGTGCGGCCCGGGCGCGCTTGGCGGTCCACGACGAGATCCGGCGAAGCGTCTCGACGCGGGCGATCTGCTGTCGGACCAGCGGGTCGCTGACCCGTCCGGTCCGCTGTGCCTCGGGGATGACCAGGTTCGCCCGCCCCGCCCGCTGCGGGTACCACTTGTAGGTGGCGAAGTATTCGTCGCGCTCGCGCTTGGCCTGGGTCACCGTCGGGCCGCCGTCGGCCGGGTAGCGGGGACGGCGGGTGGCCACCGCGGAGCGCTCGTGCGCCAGCGTGGTGAGGGCAATGCGCCAGCCGTCGCCGGGATTGCCGACCATCTCGCTGTCGGGTACCCGGGCATCGACAAAGAACACCTCGTTGAACGACGCATGGCCGTTCATCTGGCGCAGCGGGCGCACCTCCACTCCGGGCTGCTTCATCGGCATCAGGAAGTACGAGATGCCCTGGTGCTTAGGGACCTCCCAGTTGGTGCGGGCCATCAGGATGCCGAATCGGGCCTTGTGCGCCCCGGAGTTCCAGACCTTCTGGCCATTGACAATCCACTCGTCGCCGTCGCGGTCGGCCCGTGTCACGAGCCCCGCCAGATCCGACCCGTTCGTGGGCTCGGAGAACAGCTGGCACCACTTGTGCTCGCCGGTCAGGATCGGGCGAAGGTGACGCCGCTTCAGCTCGTCGTCGGCATGAGCCAGCAGCGTCGGCGCCACCAGGTACATGCTGACGCCGGCCGCAACGCCGATGGCTCCGACCGCGTCGAACTCGCCCGCCACGACGGCGTCCATGGACGGCGGCAGGCCTCGGCCGTGCCACTGCGTCGGCCATGACGGGGTGCCCCAGCCAGTGTCGGCCAGCAGGTTGCGCCACTCGATGAGCGGCCGCTCGGGGTGCCAGTGCTCGTCAAGCCATGTGCGGGCTTCGTCACGTACCTCGCCGGCACTCGCCATGAGTTGAGCGTAGGACCACAGCGCATTCGACGCCCGTTGGTGCGAAGCGGACACTGCGCGGGCCGCGACCCCACGGCGCGTGTGAGACGCCGGGGTTACGTTGAGCCGATGGACTTGGGGCTAGTGCAAACGTTCGTCGGGTTGGTGTCCGCGTGGCGGGGTGTGGTTTGTGGTTTGGTCGGGGGTATGGTGAGCGCGGGTCCGTCGGTTGACCCATCACGTTGCAGCGGATCGTGCGTCGCGGCGCCGACAAGTCGCCGGGGTCTCATGTGCGATGGCGGCGTGCGGTGGTGATCCATGCGTCGGCGGGCGGGAACTCGGTGCCGGTGATCGCGCAGCTGGCGGCGACGTCGCCTGATCGGGTGCGCGAGATGATCCACAGGTTCAACGAGTCGGGGATGGTGTCGTTGGACCCTCAGTGGGCGGGTGGCCGTCCCCGCCGGATCACGACTGACGATGAGGCGTTCATCGTCGAGACGGCCCGCACCCGCCCGCGCAAGCTGGCTCAGCCGTTCACTCGGTGGAGCATCCGCAAGCTCGCGACGTACCTGGCCGACAACCCGACCCGGGTGGTGCAGGTCGGCCGGCAGCGGCTGCACGAGATCCTCACCGAGTCAGGCATCACGTTCCAGCGCACCAAGACCTGGAAGGAGTCCAACGACCCTGACCGTGACGCGAAGCTGGACCGCATCGAGCATGTGGCGGACAAGCAACCGGACCGGGTGTTCGCGTTCGACGAGTTCGGGCCGCTGGCCATTCACCCGACCGGCGGGGCGTGCTGGGCGCCGCGGTCGCGTCCCCAGCGGCTGCGCGCGAACTACAACAAGCTCCACGGGGTGCGCCAGTTCCACGGCTGCTACAGCGTCGGCGACGACGAGCTGTGGGGTGTCGTGCGGCGCCGCAAGTCCGCAGCCAACACCCTCGCAGCGCTCAAGACCATCCGCGCCCGGCGCCCTGACGGCGAGCCGGTCTATGTGATCTTGGACAACCTGTCCGCCCACAAAGGCACCGACATCGCCAGATGGGCCAAGCGCAACAAAGTCGAGCTGTGCTTCACCCCGACCTACAGCTCATGGGCGAACCCCATCGAAGCGCACTTCGGGCCGCTGCGCGAATTCGTGCTCAACAACTCCGACCACCCCAACCACACCGTGCTCACCCGCCGCCTGCACGCCTACCTGCGCTGGCGCAACGCCAACAAACGCTCACCCGAACTGCTCGCAGCCCAACGGCGCGAACGAGCCAGAACCCGAGCCGAACGGCAACAACGATGGGGCCGACCCGCCAAAGCAGCCGCATGACCAAAGCGCGCAAACGTTTGCGGACACAGCACTAGCAGGCAGGCGCGCCGTGATCACTGGCGCATCAAAGGGAATCGGGCTGGGGTGCGCTATGGCGCTTGCCCGCGAGGGCTGCGATGTTGCGCTGGCGGCGCGGTCGGCTGATGTCCTGGCCAAGGCCGCCGGGGAGGTGGAGTCTGCGGCGCCGGAATCGACGGTCTCGACGCACGCTGTTGACCTGTCCACGACCGGGGGACGCCAGACGCTACTGGCCGAGACCGGCCTCGACGGCCCCGTCGACATCTGGGTCAACAACGCCGGGGCAATCCCCGGCGGTGACATCGTGACCGTCGACGACACCACATGGCGCGACGCCTGGGACCTGAAGGTGTTCGGTTACATCGACCTGTGCCGGGCCATCTATCCCCTCATGTCCGCTCGAGGCAGCGGTGTCATCGTCAACGTCATCGGGGCGGCCTCGCTACGGCCGCAGCCGTCCTACATCGCCGGTGCGGTCGGCAACAGCGGTCTTGTGGCGATGACTGCGGCGCTGGGCAGCCGGAGCCTGCGCGAGGGCGTGCGGGTGGTGGCCGTCAATCCCGGGCTCATCATCACCGACCGCATGGGTGATTTGCTGCGCCGCCAGGCGGTCGACGAATGGGGCGATGAGTCCCGCTGGGAAGAGCTGATCCCTGCCGATCCCGCTCCGGGAACCGTGGAGCAGGTAGCCGACGTGGTCGCCTTTCTTGCATCGGATCGGTCCAGCCACGTCAGCGGCACGTCGATCACGATCGACGGCGGCGCATCAGCTCGCTGACATCGCAGCGCCACCGGACCGGCCCAGACCGGTTAGTAGTGTCGTGCCTCCGGGGGGTGGACTGACATGGACGTGCCCGACTTCAGGACAGTGACAGTTGAAGCGCTGGTGTCGATGGTGCGAGACCGGACGCTGACCGCCGGGGAGGTGACCGAGCACGCTCTTGAGCGCATCGAAGCCCTGAACCCGCACCTCAATGCGTTCGTCGCCATTGACGAAGCGGCCGCTCGCTCCCAAGCCGCTGCCATCGATGTACGCCTCGATGCCGGCGAGGACGTGGGACCGTTGGCGGGCATCCCGATCGGCGTCAAGGACCTCGCCGACGCCGCAGGGTTCGGTACCACTCGCGGAGCCATGCACCTGCGCGACACCCCGCCGGTCACCGCCGACTCCACCGAAGTCGCGCGTTTGCGGGCTGCTGGCGCCGTCATCGTCGGCAAGACCAATACGCCAGAGTTCGGCTGTATGGGCGACACCTACAACCCAGTGTTCGGAGCGACGTGGAATCCATGGAACCTGAGCCGTTCTCCCGGTGGTTCGTCGGGGGGCACCGCTGCTGCGATTGCATCGGGCATGGTGCCGGTCGGCACTGGCTCCGACGGTGGCGGCTCCATCCGGATCCCCTCGGCGATGTGCGGCCTGTCGGGCATCAAGACGAGCCAGGGACGTGTGCCGAGCGGGCCGCCGCCGCCGGGACTGTTGGACCTGTCGTGCGTGGGGCCGATGGCTCGCCTCATCCGTGACGTGGCGTATTGCCTCGACGCAGTGGTGGGCCCCCATCCGTCCGACCTCCGCAGCCTGCCGGCACCGACCGAATCGTGGCACGGGGCGCTGGACGACCCCCCGCTGCCGAAGCGTGTGCTGTGGGTTCCCTCGTTCGACGGCGAACCGGTGGACGCTGAGATCCTGGCCAGCTGTGCTGCTGCGGTCGAGCGGCTCGCGGCGGAGGGCGTCGAGGTTGTCGAGATGGGCACGCTGTTCGACACGGTCTCGGGGGCGTTTCTGCCGCTCTTCCTGGGTGGGCTGATCGGGCCGGCGTTTCGGCCCCTGTACGGAACGCCCGCGTGGGATGACGTCACCGACGTGCTCGCCGTGGCGTTGGAAGAAGCCTTTGAACGAGTGACGGTGGACACGGTGGCAGCGGCCCGCCAGCAGGCCGCCGAGCTGTCGATGCAACTCGGCGAGGTGATGGCTGGTTTCGACGCGATGCTCTCGCCGACAATGGCGGGCCAGACACCTGTTGTCGGAGGGGACGGGACCATCAACGGCGTCGAGACGGAGAATTGGGTCCGCTTCACGCCGCTGGCCAACCTCACCCGGCGCCCAGCGGGAACCATCTGCTGCGGCTTCACCGATGACGGCATGCCCATCGGCCTGCAGGTGCTCGGCCATCAAGTCGACGACATCGGCGTGCTGCAGACGCTTGCCGTGCTGGAGGATCTGCTTGGTCTCGACCCCATCGCGCCAGAGATCGCCTCTGCCTCAGACTGAACTGCCGGAGCACGTCGCTTCGGGACGGGGGGTTACGTTGGGCCGGTGGACGCCGACAAGGTGACCGAGTTGCTGGGCCTCACTCCACTAGCGAGCGAAGGCGGCCAGTGGGCCCAGACCTGGCGCGACGAGCATTCGTCAGCGATCTACTACCTGATGCAGCCGGGGGACTTCTCCGCTCTGCATTGTCTCGGGGGCGTCGAGCTCTGGCATCACTACGCCGGGGCACCCGTCGAGATACTGCTGCTGGAACCCGGTGGCGGCGTCGAGCGTCCGATGCTCGGTGACGACTTGGCAGGTGGACAGCGGCCCGTCGTCGCAGTCGGGCCCGGTGTCTGGATGGCGGCGGGAACTACGGGCGACTGGTCGCTTGTCGGCACGACGATGGCGCCCGCATTCACCGATGCCGGTTTCGAGCTGGGCGAGCGGGATGCGCTTGTGGCCGCCTACCCGCAGGCGGCCTCCGACATCGCACGCTTCACGCGAATGGAGAAGGACTATGGCTGATCACGACGACCTTCGGGCGCCAGCGGACCTGCTGCGACTGGACGGCCGCGTCATCGTGGTGACCGGCGCTGGTGGTGGCGTCGGCACTGGCATCGCCCAGCGCCTCGGAGCGGCCGGTGCAACGGTGGTGGCCCACACGCGGTCGTCGCCAGTCGACCATCTGGTTGATGCCGCCGGCAACCCCGTGACCTCGGTCGAGGCGGATCTGCTCGCCCCCGACGCTCCGCAGCGCATCGTGGCCGCTGCGATCGATCATCACGGCCGCATCGACGGTTTGGTCAACAACGCCGCCATCGCGAACGTTGCACCGTTCGCCGAGCTGACCGACGACCTATGGTCCGAGATGATCGATGTCAACCTCAACGCGACACACCGGCTGACTCAGGCCGCCGTCCGCGCGATGCAGGCGCAGGGCTCCGGCGGCGCCGTAGTGCACATTGCGTCGATCGATGGACATCAGCCCGACGACGGGACCGGGCACTACTCCACTTCCAAGGCCGGGCTGCTGATGCATGCCAGGGCCGCGGCCGCTGCCTACGGCCCCGACGGGATCCGCGTGAACAGCATCTCGCCAGGTCTGATCGACCGGCCCAGCCTCGCCGACGACTGGCCCGACGGGGTGTCCCGCTGGCACGCAACGACACCGCTGCGACGGCTGGGCACCGCCGCGGATGTCGGCGACGCGTGCGTGTTCCTGTGCTCGGACCTGTCCAGGTGGATCACCGGAATCGCCCTTGTTGTGGACGGCGGCGTGCTGACGCGGCCCACCTGGTGATTCAGCGCGCCGGTGGCGCGTAGATCAGCCCGCCTTCGGTCCATCGCGCATTGGGCGTACCGGTCCGCTGTAACCCGACAGCTTCGAGGTTGCGGGCATAGATCTCGTCGTAGTTCCCGATCTGGCGGACCACCTCGTAAAACGCATCGGGCTCCAAACTCATCTTGGTTTGCAGCTCGCCTTCGCCACCGAGCAGCCGTATTGCCTCGGCATCGAGCTGGCCGCTGCCCAGCAGGTCATCGACGTTGGCAGACGTGATGCCCTTCTCGTCGAAGATGATCGTCGCGTAGATCGTCCAGTTGACGATGTCGCCAAAGGTCGACTGGTTGGGCAGGTACAGCGGGGCAAGCGGCTCCTTGGAGAAGGGTGCTGCGGGGAAGATCACCCACTCCTGGTCACCCTGTTGGCGATTCCGGCGGCCGATAAGCCCTGAGCCATCGGTGGTCATCAAGTCGCATGTGCCGGTGATGAAGCTGTCGGTGATGATGTCGAGGTCTTCGAAGGTCTGCAGCCTGATCTCGACGCCTGCAGCGTTGGCTGCGTCAGCGATGTTCTTCTCGGTGGTGGTTCCAGCGGTGGCGCAGACCGTTGCGCCGGCGATGTCCGCCACGGTCGATGCAGGCGTGAAGCCGTCACGGGCGCGGCCCATCAACTGCTGGCCGTCGTAGAAGGTGACTGGCGCGAAGTCGAATTTCAGGTCGCCGTCGCGGCTCTGCGTCCAAGTCGTGTTCCGCACCAGCACGTCGATGAGGCCGCTCTGCAACGCCGTGAATCGTTCGGCCGATGTGAGCGGCACGAAGTTGACCGCGCCAGCGTCGCCGAGCATCGCGATGGCGAGGGCCCGGCAGTAATCGGCGTCGAAACCGGTGGTGCTGCCGTCGGGTTGCGTCTCGGAGAATGCCACCGCGGCGCCGTACACCCCGCAGTTGAGGACGCCCCGCGACCTCACCGTCTCGAACAGGTCGATGTCTTGCGTCGCTTGAACCGGCACCGGATCGGCTGGCATCGCTGCGGTCCCTGCGTCGACATCGTCGCCGGACGCGCACCCGAGGATCAGCAGCACCACGACGGCGACTACGCCGAGCAGGCGACGGGCAGCTCGCATTCGTGTGACACCCCCTTGGTGCACTGCAGTGAGGACAACGTGCACCCCAACAGCATGGTGCACAGAGATGGAAAAGTCACCATGAACACACCCACCGAGACCCGTGCTCGCACCGGCGACTGGCTGCTCGCCATCGCTGTGGCGCTCGCCGGCTGCCTGCTTGTCGTCAGCTGGACCATGCCCAGCGGATAAGCCGGCACGGGTGCATCGAGCCTGATTCGGGCCCGCGGGGTCCCGTAGCGATCGCGCCGAGCAGGGCAACCGCCTGCGCGACACGCTGTCGGACGGTTAGCTCGCCGAGCGCTTTTTGCTGCCGCCAGGTGCCGAGACCATGCAAGATCAGTACTGTCCGGGTGTTCCCTCGCGACTGCGCGGGACGTGGCACAGCGAACACTTCCGATGGGAGTCGAACCATGCTCATCGCCAACCCCCGAGGCGGGTACCGCTTCCTCACGGGCATTTCCCCGTTCTCCAGCGGGGTAGTAGCCGAGGGGGACCACGAGATAGTCCACGCGACGCTGGGAACCCAGCTGCCGTGGCGGAAGGGCTTCGAGCTGATCGACGCCCACCTGTCCGAGGTCGGGCGGGAGCGTCAGGCCCTGTGTGCGATCGAGCTGCGTTGCCCAGTCCCGTACTCCATGCCCGGCTTTATGGAATTCAACGCCGGCTACGTCGAGCTGGTCCGGTCATGGGATCTCTACGTCGACGACCACAACCCCGTTGCACGCACCAATGTGGCTCCGGCCCACAACCCACCCACCGAGCCGGTTCTGCACGCCTTCTCCTACACCGCTGAGAGCGACGGAGCCGCTCCGGCGACATTCGTGGTCTCGGGAGCCGGGGAGATTCCCGAAGCGACGCTCGACGACAACGCGATCATCCGCAAGGGCGAGACCGGGTCCGAGGCCATGCGCGAGAAGGCCGGCCACGTCGTGGCCACCATGGGTTCGCGCTTGGGGGCCATGGGCGCTAGCTGGGATCTCGTCACGACTGCCGACGTGTACACGGTGTTCATGCATGAAGGGTTGCTGGAGGACGCGGTGATTCCCGCGTTGGGACCAGCGACCCGTCACGGACTGCGGTGGTACCGGTCGCGCCCGCCGGTACACGATCTCGACTTCGAAATGGACGTCCGAGGCATCCGGCACGAGATCACGATCTAAGAGAGGGATCGAGAGGGGGTCGAATTCGGCCCGCGGAGTCAGCGAAGTGCTGCATTGGCTAAACAGTCGTTAAGACTACGATCAGCGTTCAGTGCCGCTTCTCCCGAATTCCGATTCCCCGGTTCCAGCTGAAACGGCATCGCGCAGTCGAGGACCCGAGGAAGTCACGCATCGCCTCTTGAATTCGGCGATCAGCGTATTCAGCGAGCGCGGCTACGAATCCGCGACCGTCTCGGATATCGCCCGCAGGTGCGGTCTGACCACCGGGGCCATCTACGCGCGTTGGCCCACCAAGCGCGAACTGTTCACCGCTGTCATCGAGCACACATCGGCGCAGCGAATGCTGCTGTTGATCAAGGATACTGAGGCGACCACTGCCGAGAAGCTCACGATGCTCGGCGCGGCGCTGTTCATATCGACACGCGATGACACTCGCAACCTTTGGATCGAGGCATGTGTCAGCGCCAGCCGGGAACCGTGGCTGCACCCGGCCGTTGCCCAGTGCCAGGAGGCAGAAGCGGGCGATCTCGCGGAGATCGTGGCCGAAGGCAAGGCGACCGGCGTCATCGACCCGTCGTTGAGCACCGATGCTGTCGTCTTCTTGTGCCAGGCACTCGGCCTTGGCACCTATCTGACCATGCGTGTTCAGGCCGAGGAGCGGGGTCGCCCAACCGATGACGACTGGTCCGAAGTCGTGGCTCGGCTCATCCGAGCAATCAGACCGGGGCACTGAGTCGAGCCGGCGGGAGGCAGTACGGCTGCTCACCGTGCTGCTCGTACGGCTGCTCGTGGTGGCAGCAGCCGCCTGCAGCAGCGAAGACGTTGCGCCGACAGCTGGCCCAAGTGGGCATCGCCTCGCTGCGCTTCGACGACCGTGGTGTCGGCGGATCTTCGGGCGACGGTCTGGAGGCAACCATCGAGGACCGAGCCTCCGATGTCGAAGCAGCCGTCAAGCTGCTCCGCTCCCGAGACGACCGAGGCCGGCAGCATCGGTCTGCTCGGTCACAGCGAAGGCGGCATGGTTGCGCCGTACGTGGCCAACCGGTCTGACATCGTCGCATTCGTCGTTCTTCTGGCCTCTCCCGCCGTGCCGGGCAATGAACTGCTCAGGACGCAGCAGCTCGATCTTCTGAGGCTGGCATGGTGCTTCCCGCCATTGACTATGCACGAACGGGTCCAGATGTCGTAAAGGCGCATAGCTATGGCTTGGTAGATGATGCGTACCACGCTTCGCCGTACGAACTAAATCTCGGACGCTTTGTGGACTTCAACAAGGGTGACTTTGTCGGAAGAAACGCACTCCTTACTGAAAGTCAAGCTGGAGGCATCGGACGTCGTATTTGGGCCATGAGAGTTGATTGGCGTCAGCTTATTTCGTCATACTTGGAGCGTGATGAGATGCCCATCGTCAACGGTAAAATTCGGCGTATCCCCCCTATGCAATTGCTGAGTGGGGGTGACGTCACTGGATTCGCGACGAGCATCGGTTGGAGTTCGAATCTCAAGGAAATAATCGGGTTCGCCCAATTGCCGGCTTACCTAGATCCTCATGATGCTGTATTCCTGAGATGGGATGAGAGTGAACAACCGATCGATGTTCCGATTTCTCTCTCGAGACTGCCGTTCGTGAAGCCGTCGCGAAAATAGGAGGCACGACCGGCTCGGCATTCCCGGTTTGAGCTTCGCCGACGGACCGCGGGGCTGCGTGGTCGGCCGTTGCTCACCGAGGTGCTGCGCGACGACTGGGGTTGGAACGGGCTGGTCGTCACCGACCTCATCATGGGGCTCCGCGACCCTGTGGCCGGCTTGCCCTTGGGTGGCGACCGAGGCTCCTTGCGGCTGCATCCGGGCGATGAGCAGCTCATCGCTGACGCTCGGGCTGCGTGCGACCGGGTGATCGTGGCAGTCATGTCGGGAGGCGCAGTGGTGATGCCCTGGCTCGACAGCGTCGCGGCCACGTTGATGGTGTGGTACCCCGGGTCCGAAGGCGGCAACGCGTTGGCCGACGTGCTGCTGGGCCAGGCCGAGCCCGGCGGGCGACTGCCGTTCGCCGTGCCGCGCGACGAGCGCGAGCTCACCGACTTCGACCCAGAGGCCGAGACGGCGACCTACGGACTGCTGCACGGCCAGTGGCACCTCGACGCCAAGAGCACTCCGGCCCACCTGCCCTTCGGACACGGCCTCGGCTACACCGCGTTCGAACTCGGCGATGCTCGCCTCGACGGCGACGAAGTGATCGCCACTGTTAGGAACACCGGTCTGCGTCCCGGTTCCGCCGTCGTGCAGGTCTATGGCAGCGTGCCCGATTCTGTTCACGAACGTCCTGCGAAGCGGTTGGTGGGCTTCGCCAAGGAGCGCATCGCCCCCGGAACTGCCAGCAACATGCGAGTCCGGATCGACCGATCGCTGCTTGATCTGCGCATCGATGGCGAATGGCACCGCGAGGACCTGCCGATCGAGTTCTCCGTGGGGTTCGATGCCGCCACGGCCCGCCGCCTCTCAACCTGAATCCACCTGCTGAGCCGCTTCGCGATCAGCTTGCTCTGCGATGCCCGGCTTGGCAACGACCACCCGGGGGCGGCTGTGGATGGCCGCATGTGCCGCCTCGACTCGTCGGCGCTCCGCATGTGCCCGACGTCGGAGCAACGGTGGCCTTGCTGGGCGTTGACAGCGTCAGGTTCTGAGCAGATTGCTGGCGCACTGATTCGTTGAAGGCGTCCATCATGTCGCGGCACTCGAACACGCGGTTGCGGCGACCAGCGCTTCGTTGCTCCAAGACGCCTGCGTCGGCAAGTCGGGCGACCGCTCGTTGGGCTGTTCGCTTGTCAACCCGCAGCAGGCCCATTGCGCTGTCGACGGTGATCACGGGGTGCTGAGGGAGTTGCTGCAGCAGGCGGAACGCAGCGCTCGAGGTTCGAATGCTCGACGAGCGAGCCTGATGGACCCATCGTTCGGTGAGCGATTCGACGTGCGAGGTGAGCCTGCTCCGCAGAACGCAAGCATGGTCGGTCGCCTCAGCCAGTAACTCGATCCAAGGCCGGATTGCCTGCGACCGCTGAGGTGCATCAGGCGCACAGACGACACGAGTCAGGTCGAGCGCGTCGAAATACCGCTCCTTGTTGAGCATCAGCGACGAACTCACCGGCAGCGCTCCGCTCCCGATCACCCCGTCGCGCAGGTACATGTACTGGATCAGTGCACGGCCGGTTCTCCCGTTCCCGTCGGGGAAGGGGTGGACTGTCTCGAACTGGGCATGAGCGATCGCTGCACGCACGAGCGGTATTCCGTCGCCGTTGATGAACTCGATGAGGTCTTCGAGCAGATCGTGCACGAGTTCCGGTGGCGGGCCGACATGGCGAGCTTCGAGCGGGCCGCCAAGGGCGCCGCCGCCGACCCAGTTCTGCCGGTCGCGGAGCTGCCCGGCGATCGGGTCGTCGTCCCCCATCAACGTTGCGTGGATCTCGCACAACGCATCGATCGTCAGGTCTGCGCTCGATGCTGCCAACTCACTCGCCTTCCTTGTTGTCGCGACGTTGCGCAATGCCTCCATCTCGGGAAGGGGCGGCTGGGTGCCAAAGAGGCTGAGTTGCGCTTCCGCCCGGGCAACCCGACGAGCTGACGGCCGGATCTCTTCGATCGTGCTCGAGGCGATGCTCTCAGCTCGGTCCAAGAGCCACTCCGAAGCCAACCCTGGAGCGCCCGCTGTCGACTGCGCGAGGTCCTCGCATCGCTGGGCCGCAGCGGTAATCCGCTGCCATGTGTCAGCGTGCAGTTCCGGTGCCCATCCGCTGATCAGATGAGGGACGAAGGCAGAGAAGACCTGCTCTTTCGGGTCGGTCGGTCGCGCTGCGCGAGACGTGAATGTCCGGTCGTCCCAGAATCGCTGCTGGTTCCAACCCACGATCGTGCCCTTCCGAGTTGTCGCTCTGACGAGTTTAGCGACATTTCAGATGTTATTTGACGATGAATTGTCGTTCGGACTGCTCCTTCTCTGTGGTCACTCTGACCCCCCCATCCAGGTACCCGCAATTGCAGGTGACATGGCGTTCGCGGCCGTACTTACGCTGCGAACGGTTCGGCCCTTTCGAGGGTCGCGACGACGGACGACCTGGGGGTAGCGGTGGCCATTCCAGTACCGGACTTGGACGAGCTTCGGGCGATTTCGCAGAACTGGAATCTGGGACTTCACGACGACGAGCTCTCGGTGTATCAGGCGCTGATCGAAGGCACGCTGGGGTCATACGAGTACGTCGATGCGATGTACGACGCATCCAAACCCGCTGCGCCGGAGCGTCACAGCTACCACCCGGCTGAGGGCGACAACCAGCTCGGGGCCTGGTACTTCCGGTGTGAGCTCCGTGAATCCGAGTTCGGTCCGCTGACGGGAAAGACGTTCGCCATCAAGGACAACGTGGCGGTCGCTGGAATCCCGATGATGAACGGCTCGCGCATCGTCGAAGGCTACGTCCCCACCATAGATGCCACTGTCGTGACCCGGATCCTGGCTGCGGGGGGAACGATCCTGGGCAAATCAGCATGCGAGGATCTGTGCTTCTCAGGCGCCAGCCATACGTGCGCCACGGGTCCCATTCGCAACCCCTGGGACACGTCGCGAACCTCAGGGGGTTCGTCGGGTGGCAGCGGCGCCCTGGTGGCTGCTGGCGAAGTGGACATGGCCATCGCTGGCGATCAAGGCGGTTCGATCCGGATGCCTTCAGCGTTCTGCGGCAACGCCGGGCTGAAGCCAACCTTCGGCCTTGTCCCCTACACCGGCGCATATCCGATCGAGTGGACCATCGACCATCTGGGCCCGATCGCACGAAACATGGCAGATCTGGCGGCATTCCTCACCGCGATCGCCGGTCCTGACGGCCACGACCCACGCCAACCCCATGCGCCATCGGGCATCGACTACTCCGCCGGCATGGATGGCGGGATCGAGGGTCTCAGGGTTGGCGTCGTTGCCGAAGGATTCGGATGGGAGGGACTCAGCGACCCCGATTCCGACTCACTCGTGGAAACTGCCGCTCATCGTCTCGCGGACGCCGGAGCAATCGTCGAGACCGTCTCGATCCCCGAACACCGAGACGCGCTGCATGTCTGGAACGTCATCGCAACCGACGGTGCCATGTGGCAGATGATTCGAGGCAACGGCTACGGCATGAACTACCGAGGCCGGTTCGACCCCGAACAGATCGAGCACTCCCATCGAGGCTGGAAGGCCAAAGCCCAGCTGACATCGAAGACGCTCAAGTTCGTGATGCTGTGCGCGGAGCACACGATCTCCCATACCGGTGGCGGGGCCTATGCGCGAGCCTCCAACGTTCGCCCGCAGATCAACGCCGCCGTCGACGCGGCGCTCGCCGACTACGACATACTGTGCTATCCGACGCTGCCGTTCTCGGCGAAAGAAATCCCATCGAGTGACGCCCCGATCGACGAGTACGTGGCGCGTGCGCTGGAGATGATTCCCAACACGGCGGTTTCCAACGTGACCGGCAATCCTGACCTGACGATTCCGGTCGCAGCAGGCCATGGCATGCCGGTCGGCATGAGCATCGTGGGCAAGCAATGGGATGAGTGCACGCTGATTCGGGTAGGTCGTTCCTATGAGAAGCTTGTGGGCGGATTCGCCCTATCTCCGGTGGCAAGAAAGAGGCTCGACGGCTGAACGAAGAGCACACGAACCGTGCTCTATCAATTGGGGAAGCGTTGGTCTCAGAGCGCGAGGGAGCCATGACTGAAGTCAGGCCCAGGGGGAACGGCACCAGGGGCAGCGACGCTGTCGGCCTTGAGGATCTCGAACGGCTCGCGGATCTCAGCGAGACGCTCGTCGGATTCCTCGACCCGGGAGCGCTCGCCCAGCACACCGCCACGATGCTGCATCGCCTGCTGGGGCTCCCGCTCGTTTCAGTGGCCGTACGTGACGGCATGTCGCACTACGCGATGCGCGGCGTCCATGGCGCACGCACCGACCGTTTCCGCCAAGTTCAGTTGTCGACGGGCGAAGGCATGGGCGGCAGGGTGATGATCGAGCGGCAGCCGATCGAGGTGGAGAACTACACCACCGACCCGCGCATCACCAATCACTTTTCCGACGTGGTGTCCGCTGAGGGGCTCGGCGGCATGGTGGCTGTGCCCGTCGAGTACGACAACGAGCTCGTGGGAATCCTGTACGGCGGCCTGCGCTCCATCGGGTCGATCGGCGACCGATCCAAGGTGCTGCTCGAAGAAGCCGCCTTCAACCTGGCGCCGATGATGGCCGCCTCGATTCGAGCCGCCACTGCCATCCGGCGGCACGTCGATGCCGAACGTCAACGCATTGCGAGCAATCTCCACGACGACGTGAGCCAGCTGCTGTTCTCGATCAGCGTTGCCGCACAATGTCTGCGCGATGGCGGCAGCGAGAGCCAATCCGCGATCGCCGAGCGCATCGAGCGGCAAGCTCAAGAAGCAACCCAACGCATGCGCCAGGCCTTCAAAGTCACAGAGCCCAGCGTGTCCAGCGAGTCCGCGACCGTTGCGCTGCAGAGCGAGATCGACGACTTGGCCGGCAGATCGGGGCTCATGGCGCACTTCGTAGTGCGGGGTGCAATTCGTCCGATACCGCAACGAGTCGAGGCTGCTCTCGTCAGCATCGCCCGCCAAGCCTTCTTCAATATCGAACAGCACGCGCAAGCGTCGATGGTCGTCGCGACGCTGGAATTCAGAGACGCAGAAGTCTCACTGGTCATCCAAGACGACGGCCACGGACTGCCGGAGGAATTCCAGCTGCTGGTGGTCCCGTCGGGCGACCGGCACTGGGGCTTGGCCTCGATGCTGCGACGGGCACAGCGCCAAGGCGGCGACTTCGAGGTGCGGCCCGGAGAGGACGGCGGGACGACGGTCCGCATCACGATGCCCGTCGGCGAGCATCAATGACCGCTTCGGTACTGGTGATCGACGATCATCCTGTGGTGATTGAAGGGGTCCGCCAGCTGTTGGCCGGCGAGCTGGACTTCGACATAATCGGCGAGGCCACCAACGGCGACGAAGGGGTGGTACTGGCAAAGTCGCTGACACCTGACCTGGTGCTGTTGGACTTGAAGCTGGGCGACTGCTTCGCACCGCACCTCTGCCGGCTTCTGTCTGACGTCTCGCGGACGTCTCGCATCGTAATTCACACAGCCTTCGATGACCGGGAACCGCTGCGGGCCTGCCTGAACGCGGGCGCGGTGGGAGTCGTGCTGAAAGACGCCAGCAATCTGGTGGACGCACTGCGCCGCGTGATGACCGGAGAGATCTACGTGGATCCGTCGCTTGTTGTGGACCCGAAGGTTCGGGCGCTGCGGCTCGGAGAGGAAGGCGGCGTGTACGAGTCGCTGACCCTGCGGGAATACGAGGTCTTGTGTGTCATGGCGCTGGGCCGCACCAGTAAGGAGATCGCGGCCGAGTTGCATCTCGCGGAGAACACGGTGCGCAGCTACACCCAAGCGCTGCTGTCGAAGCTGCACGCACGAAACCGCATAGAAGCCGTGGCGATAGCTCGCGAGTTGCGACTCCTTTAGCCAGCACCTGCATTCGCGCGTAGTTGCGCGAGACCCTGCAATCGCGTGTGTCGGCGCATCGAGCTTGCGAAATAAGCACTGTGCAGAACACGCCTCAGATGCATCGCGCCGGAGGGGCCGCATGGTGCGGCGCCTGTGATCGATGACTGAAGCGTCACGAAGGGGAGACCAGTTCCTATGTCTGCAAATGCAAGCGTGGCCAGGCCCCGCGCCCGGAGTCACCTATACAGACTCGCTGTCGCACTCGTCGCGCTCGGACTGACGGCGACGGCATGTACCAGCAGCGATGATGCCGCCGAACCAGCGACTGAAACCGCTACGGCCGCCGACGCGGGCGCTGCCGACACTGCTGCGGGGGCCACCGAGACCACGACTGCGGACATGGCGGACGACGAGGCCGCGGCGCCAACCGAGACAGAGCCGATCCGTGTCGGCAGTCTCCTCGACGAGACGGGACCGCTGAACATCTACGGCACGCCGATGGCAGACGCCACGCGGCTCGCGATCGCCGACATCAATGCAAAGGGCGGAGTGCTCGGCCGTCAGCTCGAGCTCGTGGCACTCGACTCGAAGTCTGATCAGAACGAGTACATCGCCGGAGCCGACCAACTGGTGGCCCGAGACCTCGCCGTGGTCCATGCCGGCATCACCAGCGCTTCGCGTGAGGCGATCCGGCCCATCTTCGACGAGGCCGAGTTGCTGTACTTCTACAACGTCCTCTACGAGGGCGGCGTGTGCGACCGCAACACCTTCGTCACCGGAGTGGTGCCGACCCAGCAGCTGCAGGTGCTGATCCCGTGGGCGATCAAGAATATGGGGCCACGCCTGTACGTGCTCGCCGCGGACTACAACTACGGCCAGATCTCGGCCGACTGGGTGCGTGAGTACGCAGCGGAGAACGGCGGCGAGATCGTGGGCGAGGACTTCTTCCCCCTCGACGTCGCCGAGTTCGGCACCACGATCTCCGAGGTGCAGAACGCCAGCCCCGACGCGGTCGTGTCACTGCTGGTCGGCGGCGCTCACATGTCGTTCTACAGCCAGTACAACGCGGCCGGGGTCAACGCCGACATCCCCATCGTGTCGACGACGTTCGGACTGGGCAGCGAACAAGTCGCACTCGATGCAGCCTCCTCGGAAGGAATCGTCGTCGCCTACCCGTACTTCGAAGAACTCGACACCTCTGTCAATGCAGCATTTGTCACTGCTTGGCAGAACGAGTTCGGCGGCGACTACCCATACATCACAGACCTTGCTGTCTATGTCTGGGAGGGGTGGCACCTGTGGGCTGACGCTGTGAACGCCGCAGGGACCTTGGACCGCGACGCAGTGATCGCACAACTCGAGAGCGGTGTCAGCTTCGGCAGCCCGAAGGGCGAGGTGAGCATGGACGGCGGATCGCACCACCTGATCCAGCCGGTCAGCCTGGCCCGTGCCAATGCCAGCAACGGCTTCGACGTCTTCGAGACGTTCGACAACATCCCGCCGTCGTTCGAACAGGACGTCTGCGATCTGATCGCCAGCCCCGACACGAACGAACAGTTCACTCCCTGATCCCTCCCGGCGGGGCCAGCGACATGCAGTCGCGGGAAGGCGCCAACACCCCTCGGCGCTTCCCGCGACTGCCTCATGAATCCGAAGAACAACGGAGCACGCCGAGCCGATGGCCTTCGACCGACTCTTCAACCTCGGCTTTGATCTCACCACGACGATCTCGGTGCTGGCCTTGGTGTCCATCGGGTTGGCAATCACCTTCGGCATGCGGGGGATCATCAACCTCGCTCACGGCGAGTTCATCATGCTGGGAGCCTTCGCCACGCTCAGCGGGGTTCGCAACGGACTCAACGTCTGGGTCGCGATGCTGGTCGCTTCGCTGGCCGTTGGCGTGTTCGGCATCATCGTCGAGCGGTTGCTCATCCGATGGCTCTACGCCCGCCTGACCGACACGATGCTCGCGACCTGGGGGCTGTCGCTGATCATGGTCCAGGTCATCGAGAACCTCTACGGATCGGTGACCGAGGGCATCGCGGTGCCAGTCGGCAACTTCAACGTCGGCAGCTATTCGATGTCGACCTACAACGTCGTGCTGATGGGGGCTGCTGCGGCGTGCGTACTGGTCACCTACGGCGTCATGCACCACACCCGCTACGGGCTGCATGCGCGAGCGTCGGTGCAATCCTCCACCATGGCCGAGAGCCTCGGCGTCAATACGTCCCGGGTGAACATGTGGACGTTCGGGTTTGGCGCAGCGCTGGCCGGGGCCGCTGGTGCGCTGCTGGCTCCGCTCGTCGGCGTCATCCCGACCATGGGCCAGACGTTCGTGGCCCGCTCGTTCATGACGGTGATCGTCGGCGGGCCGGCCTTTGTCGCCGGGCCCGTGTCGGCCAGCGGGCTGCTGGGGTTCATTGAGAACCTCAGCACGAACTGGTTCACACCGGTGATTGGACAAGCCATGCTGCTGATCGCGGCGATCGTGATCCTGCGGTTCATGCCCCAAGGCCTCACCGGCCGTCGGAGCCTGCGATGAACGCCTTGCTGGCGCGGCTCAGCGCACCAGGCGGGGGAACCGCACATGGAAGGCTGCGCACGGACCTTGCCGGCGCCGCCGCTGCGTTTGTCGCAGCTGCGGTGCTGGCGAACTTGGTGCAGGAATTCACCGCGTTCGAGTGGTCGCTGTGGGCTACCCAGGCGATCCTCGCGCTGTCCCTGACGCTCGTATGGGGACAGGGCGGCATCTTCAGCCTTGGCCAAGCGGCCATCTACGGCATCGGCGGCTACACCTACGGGTTCTGGGCCATCAACTTTGCTGACAACACCGGCGAGACCATCACTGCAGTAGTGGCCGCAGTCGTCGTCGGGTCGATCTTCGCAGCGCTTCTCGGCTATTTCATGTTCTACGGCAACGTCACTGACGTGTATGTGGCGATCATCACGCTCGCCACGAGCCTGGTGCTGTTCGCATTCGTGAACTCGACATCGGGCACTGCGTACCGCATTGGCGACGCCCCGTTCGGCGGATACAACGGAATGACTCGCATTCCTCGCCTCACATGGCGGCTGCCAGGCGCCGACAGCCACGTTCTCACCCGGACGCAGTTCTTCTTGGTGTGCGTCGCCGCTGGATTGCTCATCGCGGTGATCATCCGGGTCATCGCGCGACGGCCGTTCGGGCGGATCGCCGTCGCGCTGCAGCACAACGAGTTGCGCACAGAACTGCTCGGCTACGACGTGCGCTGGCACAAGCTGGCGCTGTTCACCATCGGTGGCGCCATCGCAGGACTTGCAGGCGCCCTGTTCGCGGCGTGGGGCCGGTTCATTAGCCCACCGGTGTTCTCGCTCGCTCCGGCGGCACTAGTGGTGATCTGGGTGCTGGTAGGCGGCCGCACGAGCGTCGCCGGGGCAATTGTCGGAGTGCTCGTCGTCAAGGGCTTCTCGTCCTGGTTCGGCGGTGCGAGCGGTGACAACGAGCCGATCGTTCTCGGACTGCTGCTGATCGTGATCGTGTTGGCATTGCCTGGCGGAATCGTCACCGGCTTGGGTCGGGTCCGCATCTGGTCCCGGAACCGCCTAGCCGGCAGTGCTCGCCAGCTTGCTCACCAAGGCGTCGTGGCAAGAGACGGCGCCGGTGGTCAACGCGGCACCGGTGCGACCGCGCTGCGCGACGCCATCGAGCAGCCAGCGCGCCGTATCGCAGCTCGTGACGTAACGAGACGATTCGGCGGACTGGCAGCGGTGGACGACGTCACGTTGGAGTTCCCGCCACGGGGCGTGTCGTGCCTCATCGGACCCAACGGCGCCGGCAAGAGCACGCTGCTCGCATTGCTGTCGGGCCAGCTGCGCGCCACATCGGGATCTGTGACGCTCGACGATCATGACCTGACGAAGTGGCATCCCTACCGCAGGGCCCGCAGCGGCATCGGCATCAAGCTGCAAGTCGCTTCCATCTACAAGACGTTGACGGCACGGGAAAACCTCTGGCTCGCGTGCTACGCAAAGGCTCGCACTGTCGAGTCGGCCCGGAACCGTTCGGCGGACCTGCTCGAGTGGCTCGGGCTCAGCGACGACGCCGAACGTCCCGCCGGCACTCTGTCCCACGGCCAGCAGCAATGGCTGGAAATCGGCATGGTCGTCGCGGGCGATCCAGGCATCGTGCTGCTCGACGAGCCGACGGCTGGAATGACACGAGACGAAACCGAGCGCACCGCCAGCCTCGTGACTGAATTGGGCGAACAGGCATCCGTCATCGTCGTAGAGCACGACATGGAATTCGTGCGCCAGCTTGGCGCGCCGGTCACCGTGCTCCACATGGGATCAGTGTTCGCTCAAGGCACCTTCGGGGAGCTGTCAGACGACGAGCGCATCATCGACATCTACTTGGGAGGGAGCCACGCCGATGCTGCAAGCGACTGATCTGCGTGCCGGGTACGGAACCGCGGCGGTCCTCCACGGCGTCGACCTGTCCCTAGAAGCCGGAGAGCGCGTTGCCGTCCTCGGACGCAACGGCGTCGGCAAGACAACGCTCATGCGAACCATCAGCGGCGCAGTCGGCTGCACCGGCGGGACCCTGACCTTCGAAGGCACCGATCTCACGCCGCTCAAGCCCTACGAACGCGCCCGCATGGGCATCGCCCACGTGCCACAAGGCCGGGACATTTTCCCGAAGCTCACCGTGGCAGAAAACCTCAAAGTGGGAGCCGCGGCAGTCGGGCGCTCCAGCGACAGCAGCCTCGACGAGATCTACGACGAGTTCCCCCTCCTGGCAACCCGTCGCCGGGCCCGGGGCGGCAACTTGTCCGGCGGCCAGCAGCAGATCCTGGCGCTCGCCCGCGCACTTGTCTCCGAGCCGAGGCTGCTGCTGCTCGACGAGCCCTCCGAAGGGATTCAGCCGTCGATTCTCGATCAGATCGCGGAGGTCATCGACCACATCAACTCCAAGCGCGGCATTGCCGTCCTCGTCGTGGAGCAGAACCTCGACTTCGCCGCCCGCATCGCCCGCCGGGGTCTGATCATGGAGAAGGGCGAGATCATCGAGAGCCTCGACATCGCGGAGCTTCGCAACGATCGGGACCTTCAACGCAAGTTCATGGCCCTGTAGACGCCAGCCCGTTGATCCAGACACGAGGTGTACAGCGCCATGCAATTCACCGACGAGCAGAACCAATTCCGGTCCGTCGTGCGCGACTTCGCGAACGCCGAGATCGCCCCCTACGCGGCGGAATGGGATCTCGACCACACCTTTCCCACGGACACCGTCAAGGCGATGGGCGACCTCGGGCTGTTCGGGCTGATCTTCCCGGAGGAATTCGGCGGAGCAGAGGCGGACTTCACCACTCTGTGCATCGCCATCGAGGAAGTAGGCCGTGCCGATCAGTCGCTGGGGATCACCTTGGAAGCGGCTGTCTGCCTCGGCGCCAAGCCCATCTTCGAGTTCGGATCAGACGCACAGAAGCACGAGTACCTGCCCGACTTAGTGGCCGGTCAAGCGCTCGCCGGGTTCGGTCTGACGGAGCCCGACGCCGGCTCGGACGCCGGCGCGACCAAGACACGCGCCACGCTCGACACCTCAGGCGACCAGCCGCACTGGGTGATCGATGGATCGAAGTGCTTCATCACGAACTCGGGCACTGATATCACCAGCCTGGTCACGGTGACGGCGCGCACCGCCGACGGCATCTCGACCATCATCGTGCCCTCCGGCACCTCTGGCTTCGTCGTGGAATCGGCATACCACAAGATGGGATGGCACGCATCGGACACCCACGGGCTTCGGTTCGACGGATGCCGAGTGCCTGAATCCAACCTTCTCGGGGCGCCCGGCCGAGGGTTTCAGCAGTTCTTGGCCACCCTCGACGACGGGCGGATCGCCATCGCGGCACTCGCAGTCGGGTTGATTCAGGCGTGTCTCGAAGAATGCACGGCGTACGCGAACCAGCGGATCGCATTCGGCAGGCCGATCGGCAGCAACCAAGCGGTCGCATTCAAGTGCGCCGACATGGCGGTAGCCGCTGAAACAGCTCGACAGGTGACCTACGCCGCTGCGGCACGCAAAGACGCAGGACTGCCGTTCAAGAAGGAGGCAGCCATCGCCAAGCTCTATGCGACAGAGGCAGCTGTGGCGGCGACCCGCGAAGCGACGCAGATCTTTGGCGGCTACGGCTTCATCGACGAAACCCCTGTGGCGCGGTTCTATCGCGATGCGAAAATCCTGGAGATCGGCGAAGGCACCAGCGAGATTCAACGAATCGTAATTTCGCGCGAACTCGGCCTCGGCTGAGAGGTCCCCTGCAGCCCGGCTGTCACGAGTCGCTGCTTCAGGCCGGTGGCTGCATCGACCTCACGGCCGTGTGCGGGCATCTCGCCGTGATCAGTCGCCGACGTAGCGGGCTCGAAAGCGGAAGCGAAGCGGCCCCTCGTCGTATTCCTCCAGAGCGTGAGTGACCCAGCCGACCGTGCGCGCAATAGCGAAGACGGCCTCACCCGCCTCGGTCTGCATGTCTGCCAGATACGTCAGAGCACCGAGCGCGAAGTCCACGGTGGCGATGCCGTCAGTGCGGTCGGTCGCGAGGTCGTACACCTCCAGCACCGTTTGGAGACGCTCGTCCGTGGGCCAGGCGCTCGTGACGGCTTCCAGCAGTGCTCCGCATCGAGCATCGCGTCGCTTGAGCGTGACGTGACCGAACCCTGGGGTGCTTCTCAGCGTTCGCTGCGCATCACCCAGTGCACGGGCCGCATCACCGCTGCGTGCGGCTTCGGCGAAGAGACGGTGGACCGGAGCGCTTGCGGCGCCGTGCAGGCGCCCGCCGAGCACGCCGAGGCCAGCAGTGATGACCGAGTACGGATCGGCGCGCACAGAGGCCGCGACGCGAGCCCCGAGCGTGGAACTCGCCATGCCGTGCTCAAGCAGCAGCACCAGAGCGCGACTCAATGCAAACCGGCGCCGCTGGCCCGCCTGTCGCCGCGCCAAGCGACACCACAACGCGTCGGCAACGCCATCACCCTGAAGCGAACAGCGACGCGGAAGCGACATCACCATCATCCGCACCGCTCGACGGCCAGCCGTGCGCACGGCTGCCGGCGAGAGATCATCGCGCAGGGGGTCCGCGGCAGAAGCCAGCGCTACTCCGATGCGAAGCCGATCCATGGGGGGCGTATGCCTCGAGAGTCGGGATTGGACGTCGTCGAGAAGTTCGTCTGCATCGACGACGGACGGCCACGTCTCATCTGCGCCTGCCTGCCACACCCGATCCGCGGCCTGTTCAAACGTCGACAACGAGGCTTCGGCCACCAGGTCGCGACCACGCACGTACAGGCCTTCGTCAGTCGGCCGCGAGATTCGTGTCGACACGAGCGTGGCGAATTCTCCGTCTGATCGGTGCCGCTGGCGCAGGCGATCAATCTCTCCGGGGTCGAAGCGCGACCTCCGGCCGTCGGCGTCGAGCGCCCTGTGCAGCAGGCCCCGGCTCACATAGGCGTAGAGCGTCTCGCGTTTGATGCCGAGGCGGGCGGCTGCTTGCTCAGTTGTCAGCCAATCATCCATGTCCGTGGCTTCTTCTCAGCCAGCGCTCCACCGCGCCGTTGGTGTGGAGCAAAGCAATATTGACATTGATCAATATTGTCAATATATCCAGGCATGCATAGCCTCCCCGCCATGAGTGCAGAATTCGTTCCCGCAGGCGCTGTCGCCCCGCCTGGGTTGAAGGGCTTGATCGTCGCCAATACGGCGATCGGCACGGTCCGAGGCGATGAGGGCTGGTACCACTACCGAGGCCACGACGCCACCGACCTCGCACGCTCGGTGTCATTCGAGGCAATTGCCCGCTTGCTGATGGACGGGGTGCTGCCCGAGTCCGGCGGAGGGACTGCTTTCGCAGCTGAGCTTGCGACCTACCGGGCGCTGGCTTCCGAGGCTCGCGACCTGACCGTCAGGCTGTCGCACACGGATCTGGATCCGCTGGCCGTCCTGGCCAGCGTGCTACCGCTGGTTGTCGATCCGCGACCGACGATCGACATGACCCATGCAGAGCGACGCCGAGCCGTACTGCGGGCAATCGGAGTTGCGCCGACGGTCCTCGGCACCGTCAACAGGATTCGGTCAGGTGGCGAGCCAGTCAGTTCCGATGACACCCACTCGTATGCAGCGCACTACCTGAGATCAGCGCTGGGTGAGACTCCGCGAGCAGTCCACGCGAAGGCGGTCGAGACCTATCTGAACCTCACTGCCGAGCACGGCTTCAACGCCTCGGCGTTCACCGCCCGGGTCATCACCAGCACCGGTGCCTCCGTCGCAGGCGCAATCGCCGGCGCTCTGGGAGCGCTGTCGGGCCCGCTCCATGGTGGCGCCCCGAGCCGCGTCCTCGACATGCTCGACGCCATCGGCGACCCCGCGAACGCTCGGGCATGGGCCTCGGCCGAGCTCAACGCCCGTCGCAAACTCATGGGATTCGGGCATGCCGTCTATCGGGCCGCAGACCCCCGCTCGCAGACACTGAAGCAAGTCGCGTTGGAGCTCGGCGGCGAACTCGTCGAGCGGGCAATCGCCATCGAGTCAGAAGTCCTGACATTGCTCGCTGAGCACCGGCCCAGTGCCGTCATCGTCACCGACGTGGAGTACTACGCCGCCGTCGTTCTGCATCTCGCCGGGCTCCCCCAGGACGCCTTCACGCCGACCTTCACCGCAAGCCGAATCGTCGGCTGGGGCGCTCACATTCTTGAACAGGCCAATGACAACAAGATCATCCGGCCGAGCGCGAGGTACGTCGCGGCGGGTGGCGAGGCCACGGCGCGCAGCCGGCGGGCCCGAAATTCACCGGCTCCCACGGTTGTCACGCCATAGATTGCGTCTCAGCCTCGCCGCCGGGCTGAAACGGCGCGCCTGCCTCACCGCACCGCCTGCGAGACCGCTCCCTTGTCGAGCCTTGCCGACTCGCCCGCAGTGGTCCAAGGGCGCCCATCGGGGAGGCCGCCCGCCTGCGCGCCTGCACATGCTTACACTTGAGGAGAAGCCCGTGGCCATCGAAGAGATCGAACGGAACGCACTGGTGAACAAGCTCATCACCACACTCGGCGAAGATCCTGCCGCCACCCTCATGAAGACCGTCTGGCCCCACGGCACCGACAACCTCGCCACCAAAGACGACCTGTGTAAATTCGCCACCAAAGACGACCTGCGCAAGTTCGCCACCAAGAACGACCTGCGCAAGTTCGCCACCAAAGACGACCTGCGCGCTGTCGAGGAACGGCTACGCGCCTACGTCGACAGCGCCATCGCTAGGCAGACCCGCACGATCATGCTGGCCATGGCAGGGTTCATGACGGCCCTGTTGGCGCCGCTGTACGCAGGGCTGCTCGCCTAGATCTTCCTATCGGGACTTCTTGAGGAAACAGGTCCCTCAGGCGGAGCTGGTGCTGCAACAGGGGTTGCGAGACCTGAGAGACTGAACGCCGTGGCCCACAACGTTCTCGGCGGTGAGCTGCAGCCCTGCTCATACGACCCGCTCACCGGTTGGTTCCGGGATGGCTGCTGCAACACAGACTCCGGCGACCACGGAGTCCACACTGTGTGCGCCGTGATGAGCGCTGAGTTCCTTGAGTTCTCCAAGGCGGCAGGCAACGACCTGTCTACGCCGCAGCCGGCCGCAGGCTTCAACGGACTGGTCCCCGGCGACCACTGGTGCCTGTGCGCGTCCCGTTGGACGGAGGCACTCACCGCGGGAGCCGCACCCCAGGTCGTGCTGGAGGCGACCCATGCGCGCACCCTGGAGTGGGCAGACCTCAGCGACCTCCGGGCCCACCGCTTCAGCAGCGACCCAGTCTGATCCGCGC
Organism: Candidatus Poriferisodalis sp.; assembly: GCF_965237655.1. GTDB lineage: Bacteria > Actinomycetota > Acidimicrobiia > Acidimicrobiales > Poriferisodalaceae > Poriferisodalis. Next base: position 929,265 of record NZ_CBDEGB010000001.1, on the reverse strand, counting down.
CCCGCAAGCATCTTTCGCGCCAGTCCGACCGCAGACCCCGGCGCAGCGAGCCACAATTGATTCCGCACTGTATTTCGCACCGTATGCAGCACTACATTTTGCACACACTCTCGCCCTCGTGCGGTTGGTGCGATTGGGTAAAGCCCCAGGTCAGGGTCTTGCGCTGTCATCTCGTGGAACGTGCGAACCTAGCCGTCGGGACGAACCTCGATCGGTGCGGGCGGCACCCGCACAGCGTTGAGCAGGGCGCGTTCGCCTAGCGGCTGAGACAGCTCGACCGTCACCCGTGTGAACGGGTTTCCCTGGCAGGTGACCGCGCCAGTGGTGATCGGCACGACAGCAAACGCCACGAGCACGCTGTCCTCGGTCTCGATGACCTGCGGTCCTTGAAGGGCGTCGCCCATCTCGCGGCCACTCGCGCAGTCGATCTCTCTCACCTGCAGGTGAATGCTCGTGTCGGCGGGCTGTGGCAGCGAGCCGGGATCGAGGTGGACCTCGACATGGGCGAGACCCGGCGGGAGCGCTACGCGTGCTTTGCACGGGCGGTTGCTCGTGCCGAAGCCTGACAGCACCCACCTCTCGCCAGCCAAGCGAAACGATGCACGCCCGACGATGACGTCGCCGTCGATGATGGCGAACGTGGCGCGGTCGTCGTCGATGCGCATGACTGACCAGTCGCCCATGAGCAGTGGTTCGGGGCCCGGAGATCGGAGCTCATCACGCAACGCCTCCACAGCGGGATGATCGACCTCGTCGACCGAGAGCGGGTTGACCAGCAGGGAGTAGCGCACCGATCCGATGCCGCGGCAAACCACCAGCGGGTCGTCGGCACTGACCAGCGGGACGATGTCCAACGGCCCGCTGGGCGGCTCGGGCCTGTAGGAGACATCGACGCACACCGGCTCTGCGGACACAAGTTCAGCGAGCCGGTCCAGCGTGGCGTCGGGCGGGTCGATGAAGCCGACTTCGACCCGGTTCCGTGTCGTCCGGATGCCGAAATGGCTCATTCCTTCGAGTTCTTCTGCGTTGGCTTGGATCTCGGCCCGGACCACCTCGAGCTCAGCAGTGGAATAGTCGGCCCGGACGACATCGAATCTCGCGCTGTCTGGCAGCAGGGCCGCTAGTGCCTCGCGGTGGGACTCAAGACCGTCCGTGAACGCTGCCACGAGCGCCCCGCCGTGCGCCCGATCGATCCACAGATCGGCGAACGTCTCACGGTGCTGTCCGCCGTAGTCCCGGATGGTGCGAGTCAGCTCGTCATCGGGATTCTGGGTGCCGCTCAGATTGCCTTCGACGGTGCTCTCCAGCTCGGGAATGTCATCGCACGCCACGAATGCGCTGAGCGGCGAGGCCGCTGTTGACGTCGTTGGCGACGGTTCGCTGGATGGCGACGGTGCGGCCGTCACGGGAGCAACCAGTGCAGTTGGGGTTGTCGAGTCCTCGGCAGTGTCCATCCCGGCAGTCGAGACTTGGTCCACCCGGTCGGCCGAACCGCACGCTGCGGCAGCGAGGACTGCAACAGCACCCAAGACCCAAGTGCGGGTCCGCAACGGGAATCGCGCCGCCATGTCGCAGGCGTACTACACCGTTCGACACACAGCCAGGCGCGCCGCCTGATTGACGCAACGTTGTCGTCAATTTGACGCCGTATTGCCCAGGTCGGACTCCTGCAACCTACGCAGGTCGCCCAGCTCACCGGTCCATGCCGTGTCGGCACGTGCGCCAGCGAGCAGCTCTTTGACGTCAAGTCATTGGCCGCCGAGGTGGCTCGCATAGCGTGGATGCGTGGTCGCATGGTTGCTGGCGGCCGCTGTGGCGCTTTCCCACGGGCTGCTGGCCGTCTTCATCGTGTTCGGCGCACCGCTGGCTGCGCGCAGTCCCCGGGTGATGCGCTGGTACCTCGTCGCGCTGGCGCCTATCGCGGCGGTGAACTTGCCCGGGCTGCCGTGCCCGCTGACGGTCTGGGAGAAAGATCTCTGGCGCCTCGCGGGTCACACGCCCTACCGGGGCGGCTTCATCTCCCAGTACTTCGTCGAACCGTTCTACGCACCCGGCCTCGACGCTCGTGGCGAGACTGTTCTGCTGGTCGCTGTGACGGTGTGGTGCGGGGGGTGGCTGCTGTACACCGCTGTGCCACGCCTGCGTCTGCGCGCTGCACGCTGAGAGGGGCGGCGTCGCCTGAATCTGAAGCGGTGCGTCAACCGTACGTGGCGATGGAGACGCCGGTGAGGCCATCGAACCCCGTCGGGTCGGCGGTCACGACCGTGCGGTTAGTCGCGCGTGCAGTGGCGGCGATGATGAGGTCGTGGGCGCCGCGCGCCTGACCAGCTCGGTGCGTGTCTGCCAGCAGCGCTGTCATGCGCGATCGTCGACCTCAAGCAGCCTGCGTAGGTCCGCGAGCTCATCGGCCCATGCCGGGTCCGGACGTGTGGCGGAAAGCAGCTCTTTGACCTCACGACCTTCGCCGAGGCCGAGAGGCTCGATGCGGGCGATCGCCTTGCCGCGCCGGACGACGGTGAATTGCTGGCCACGGTGCTCGACGGCATCGAGGACGGACGCAAAGCCTCGTGCGGCTTCGGTTGCGCTGATCTCCGTCATGAAATCAGATTATCTGATCGATGTTGCGATCTCGATCGATTTTCGGGCCAGCAATTGAGCGGCATCTTTCACCCAGAGTTTCTTGCGCGCAACGCCATTATTCGAGAGACACGCGGCGGGCCGCTCGCTAGGTTGCGGCCCTTATGCCCGAGCCAGCTGCCCAGTCGCCCGATGGTGACATTTTTCTGATCACTGGCATCCCGGCGTCGGGCAAGTCGACGATCGCCGAGGCACTCGCCCAGCGGACGTCTCGATCGGTTCATTTGCGAGGTGACATCTTCCGCCGCTACGAGCTCAGCGCGCATGCAGCTCGGGCGTACGCCGCGGCCGGCTTCACGGTCTTCTACCAAGACGTGATTCTCGGCGACTTCTTGGGCGAGATGGTCGAGCTGCTTCGTCCCGCTCGGCTTCATGTCGTCGTCCTGGTTCCGTCTATCGACGAGGTGGAACGCCGGGAACGAGGACGGATCAAGGTGGCCAACCGCGCCGCCGCGCGGATTCGGGTGCGGTGACGGTGACCGTCACATGACCGCTCCGCAGTCGAGGCGGTCGGAAAGGAGTTGAGCCGCGTCGCGGGCGTCCCGGACCGCGCCGACATGCATGACAGGACCGGTGTCGCCGAATACCGAGGTGATGAACTCCTTCAGCGTCTCGATCTCATCGACGGTGGCGGGGCGGGTGTCGCCGACGCGACAGGTGAGGAGGTTGTGGTCCTCGACGAGGCACTGGTCCCCGGTTTCCTCGAACTGTTCGAGCAGCCCGACGAGGACGAGCGTGTCCTCGTCATGGAGGTGCTTGGTAACCGACCCAGCCGGGTTCTCGACGAACATCTGAATCCTCATGTGAGCGCGCTCCAAACGCAAAGGTGCCTCTCAGGGAATCTTCGAACCGCTGGGATGGGACCTGCTCCACCGAATCCGCTCGACAGAACCAACCAACACACGAGTGCCGACGAGCTTCGAACCTACCCTTGGAGGAGTGCCGATCCTGAAGTGGTCCGATCCGCTGCCGGGGAAGCCGAAGCGAGTCTTGGTGGCGGGTGCGACAGGCGTCGGCAAGTCGACGCTTGCACGGCAGGTAGGGGCCCACCTGGCGCTGCCCTATGTGGAGATTGACACCCTTTGCCACGGTCCGGAGTGGCAACCGAGACCGACGTTTCGCGACGACGTCATCGCTCTGGCTGCTGAGGATCAGTGGGTCACGGAGTAGCAGTACCCCGTCGCCCGCCCTCTGCTGGCCGAGCGTGCCGATCTTCTGATCTTTCTCGACTTGCCGCGATGGGTGGTGACCTCGCGGATCGTGCGGCGAACACTGCGGCGGGCGCTGCACCGAACCGAACTCTGGAATGGAAGTCGTGAGGCACCCCTCCGGACGATCCTGAACGATCCCGACCACATCGTCCGCTGGGCGATGCGAACTCAACCCGAACACGCACCGCGTATCCCGGCATCGGCCGAGCAGCGTCCCGAACTCCCAATCGTGTGGCTGTCCTCGCGGCGTGAGCTCAGAGCGTGGACCGGCTCGCTGACTGCGCGGTCACCCGGCTCGGTCGACCCCTCGTAGAGCCGGGGCGTGCGCGTAACGGTGTCCCGCTCAGGGCAACACCTGCTTGATGAGCGCTTGGATCCTTGTCTCCCGGCGTGTGGCTTCGACGTCAGAGAGATTCTGCGCTCGGCCGATCTCATCTATCGCGTCACCGCCTCGCGCGAACTGTGTCGTGAGGACCTGTCTGACAGATTCCTCGTTGGGACCGAAGTCGATATCGCGTATGCCGGCAGCGGCGCAGACCTCAAGTGCGCGCCAGACGTCGACAGCATCGCTGTCTGCGCGCCGTACCGTACGGGCCATGATCTTGAGGGTCAGAACGTCGACGACGGCATAGTTGTTGCTGACAGCGGTCGGCAGGCAGTCGATGCGCACTTCAAGTCGAGTTGTTCTAACGGGCTAGTAGCCATTCACGAATTCCCTCTGCGGCTTCGTGTCGGTCGGTCCCGCCGAGTCGCTGGAGATCCAAGATCACCTGCGTCGGATGGGCAAGAGTCGGATCGCCGTCATGGCGGATACGTAGTACCGAGGCATCTGCCGGCACGATCAACTCGACGTTCGCGTCTTCGGGGCCTTGAGCGGGAGTCATCTCAAAGTGGGCAGCCAATCGATGATCGCTCGTGTACACCGTCGTGTGCGTAGGTACGCGCCACGGGACCAGGCGGTCAGCGGCGACGTCACCCGAGATGACGGCGTCAGCCTGCAGGGACTCTGCAGCGGCCACGATTCGGTCGCATGTCTGCTGAGGAGGATCAAGCGAGTAGAACCAGCTAGTGAACCCGCGCGCTCCCGCATAGTCCCTCAGTAGGGCATCGAGCAGCGCCGGCCGGTCCGCGGCCCATGTTGATCGCCCCTGGCGTTCGACGAGTCCGGCAGCCAACAGCGCCGACAACACCTGTGACACCCGAGGCTGGCTGACGCCAGCTCGTTCGGCGAACTCGGTTTCCCCCTCCACAACGCCCTCGGAAATGAGTGAACGGATGATCGACCACGATCCGGATCCTGTCGGCAAGCCGCGACGCGGTTTCCTCACAGAACGGCTCGGTATGCGCCGACTGATGCGGATTCCGCGTGCACGGACATCAGCGTTGCCGTGGGTGTCGGCCCACGACCACTGCGCTTCGGTGAGCGCCCGTCCGGTGGACTCGGTAATGAGCGGTGCCACGAGCAGAGGGACACCCTCGGCTGCGAGACGATCTCGCTGGGGCTCCAATCGCCGGGTCTCACCGGGATACGGAGCGCGGCTCTTCACCTCGACAGCGAATCGAACCCGCATGTCGTCAACCTCGGCGTCGAGCACGGCATCTGCATGGGCAGTTGTATGCGCGTCTGAACTCAGAGTCCCGGCGATGCCAACGCTGTCGAATAGCTGCATTACCTCCATAAGCATGTGAATATTATAAGTGACGTGCTTATTTCTGCCAATTGCTTATTCGACGACACACTTCTCAAGTCGAACGCCGCTGTCGGAGCGTGTCAAGCCGATATCTGCCGCCACTTCGTCATCAACGACTGGGGCGGAATTGCGCTTCTGCGCTAGCGGCGGTCGCTGACTGGGCAATGAGAGTGCAGAGCTGCTCGGCGGCCTGGCGCTGACTGTCGAGCGTTTCGAGGATCCCTTCCCGTCCCAGTCGATGAATGCCGTCGCCTGTCCGTCCCGAAAGACGGTGTGGCGCGGGGCTATGTCCCCGTGGCACACGACCTGACCCGAGGCGACTGCCTGAGGGCCTTCGGGGAAGCCTGTCTCGGGAGCAAATCCTGCGATGCTGTCGTGATACGACCGCAGCAGTTCCCCGACCGACGCCAACTCGCTGAGTCCCAGTCGCCAGCACTCGGCATCGGTCAGCACCCACCCCTCGATCCAGCTGAGCACGATCGAGCCATCGGGCTCGGCACCGAGGAATCGGGGGGCACCATCGAAACCGGATTGCTCGAGGTGCACGAGCAGTTGCAGATTGCCTAGCGGCTCAGCGTTCGCCTGCGGTCGCCTGTGTGCTGTGAGGCTGTACGGACGGCGGTCGCATCCGGTTTGACGGACGGGCTCATGTCGGTCTCAGAAGCCCGGGATGAAGAAAGTGTCTCGGTGGTACTCGAATTCCGCTCTTGCCTTGGCAGCCTTCGAGCCACGTCGCTCAGCACTGCCGCTGAAGCCCCTCGCACGGCCCCGTTCGAACCATCGGATCCGGGAGTGCTTGGACATGCTGGCTGCTGAGCCGACCGATCGAGCACACAGCATCTGGCGGCGCTTGATCCGGTGACGACGAGCCGCCGCCCCGCCGATGACATCCCTCGGGGCCATGCGATCCAGACTATGGCGTCTGGGCAATGTGGTCGACAACGGAAGGATGACTTGAGCCTCCGGAACGAACACGGCGACGAGAGCACGACCGACACACCAGGAGGACGGCACGCCACACTTGATCTCGCACCTCATTCCGAACTGGACTCAGCAGTACATTCCGCACACACCCCGCCCTCGTGGGGCTTGCGCGAAATAGGAAACCGCTAGGTCAGCGGCCTACACCAGATTTGGCTAGGAACGGATTTTCGCCAATCTTGGAACGGATTTTGCGGCCAGTCGTGCAGACCGGAGGCCGCTGAAGCGGCATTTTCTCAGGTCAGGGCGCTGCTGGAAGGGGAAACGGAGCCAGGAAAAGATGGGGCAGAGGAGCACTGAACCAGGCTCTTACCTCACCATTTCTTCGCCCACCTTTCCCACGTGTACACACCCTCGATGGCGATCCGGCAATTCTCGTGATCAAGCGTCGACTTGCCTCCGCTGCCGAGCCAGTGGGTATCCAGGTGATCCTGAAGGTCGTTGACTAGGTTGACTGCAGCTGGCCTTGGTCCCAGGACACCACGACTCTTAGCGAAACGACAATCGAACAGACTTGGGTTCTACCGCGGCTGCTCGCGACGCCGAATCCGCTACGGCCCGAACCCAAGTAGGGCTGTGCCCTTGGCTGCCCAGTCCCGTGAAGATCCGGCGCCGTAGTCAGCCCCACAGGCTGGAAAACGCGTTCAACGATTCCGCAATGTCGCCGTCCGTTGGTGGTGCCTATGGATCCGTGAGTCATGGTGACGACCGGTGCATCAGGGACGGTTGAGGCGACTGTAGTGGTATCGGTAGTGTCGGTGGTATCGGTGCTGTCGCGCATCTTGTAGCTTGACTGCCGACATCTGTAGCGGCGGGTCGCGGCGCGGTGCGTCGGGCAATTTGGCGGGTGCTCCGGGCGCTTCTTCTGTCGGCACAGATGCGGCTGTTCCCGATCAGCGATCAAGTATCCCCACTGGCCTTCCGGCTGTCCATGACGTAGCTGTCGTTCATCAGGAGACAGCGATGAACCGACCTGCTCACCATCCCGAAACGGCTGCTCTGTTGGCCAGCCGCAGCGCCGGCGACGGACTGGCGCCTGGACTCGAGCCATCCACAGCGTTCGGGGCCGCGGACGCGGCGGATGCCGCTCGCAGAGCCGTACGCCCCCGTGTCACCGATTTCTACGGGAGGTACGGCAATCCCACGGTGCAGGCATTCGCCGACGCCGTGGCCGAACTGGAGGGTGCCGAGGCAGCCATCTGCAGCTCCAGCGGAATGGGCGCCATCTCGACGGTGGTGCTCGGGATGTGCTCGCAAGGAAGCCATGTGGTCACCCAGCGTCAACTGTTCTCTGGCACGTTGCAGCTCTTCGCCCGGGTATGTCCGCGATTCGGGATCGACGTCACTTTTGTGGATGTGGACCAAACCGAGGCGTGGCTGGCCGCCGTCGAGCCGGGCCGCACAACGTTGGTCTTCGTCGAGACGCCCAGCAACCCGACGCTTGCCCTGGCCGATCTCGATGCGTTGGGTGCCATGGCCGGCCCGATCACCGTGGTCGACTCCACGATGGCCACGCCGCTCATCCAGCGTCCTTTGGACTACGGAGTGGACCTCGTGGTCCACTCAGCCACCAAAGCACTGTCGGGCCACAACGACGCCACTCTCGGGGTGATTGCCGGCGAGAAGACGCTGGTCAACGAACTGTGGGGCTATGGGGTGGTGCAGGGCAGCTCGGCGTCGGCGTTCGACAGCTGGAATGCGCTGCGCGGCCTCAAGACACTCGGGGTCCGCATGGAGCGCCAGTGTGCGAATGCCCTGGCAGTTGCCGGCATTCTCAGCGCCCACAGCGCCGTCGCCGAGGTGTTCTACCCCGGACTCGACCGGCATCCTCAGCGCGAACTCGCGGCCAGACAGATGGCATCGGGCGGAGGCTGCGTCACCTTCGAGCTCGTAGGAGGCTACGAGGCAGCCTGCACATTTGTGGATGCGCTGCATCTGGCCTACTTGGCGCCTTCGCTGGGTGGTCCCGAGACGCTCGTCAACCATCCTGCGTCGATGACGCATGCCCAGCTTGCACCCGATGAGCGTGCAGCAATCGGCATCGGCGAGGGGATGATCAGGATGTCGATGGGACTCGAGCATCCCGACGACGTGACAGCCGACATCTGCTCGGCACTGCAGGCTGCACACACCTGTTCGTGATCGCCACCCTGTGAAGTCTCGGACCGGCATAGTGCTGGCCGGACACACCGCAGCTAATTCCTGACCAAGTTGATCATATTTGTCGGTAATATGGCTGCCGCCTATGTCAACACCCGTATCAACACCTGCCACGTCCCTTGCCGACCGGCACTCGTACCCCGTGTACCTCGACCTTCGCGGCCGTCGGGTGCTGGTGGTCGGCGCAGGCGTCGTGGCCGCACGCAAGATCGAGCGCTTGGTGCCCACCGGTGCGGCAGTCACCGTCGTGGCGCCGACTGCGGTCCCCGCAATCGCCGAGCGAGATGACGTGCGATGGCACCGCCGGCCCTACCAGCAGGGCGAAGTCGCGGGCTACCGGCTGGCGTTCACCTGCACGGGCGAACTCGAGGTGGACGCGCAGGTGTTCGCAGACGGCGAAGCGAGCGGCGTCTGGGTCAACTCGGCCGACGACATCGACAATTGCTCGTTCATCCTGCCGGCTGTAGCGCGACGAGGCACGCTGTCTGTCTCGGTCTGCACGCAAGGCGTCACTCCGGCGCTGGCGTCGTGGCTGCGCAGCCGCTTCGGGCGCGAACTCGACGACGGCGCAGAGGAACTCGTTCGGCTCTTGAGTGCTGCACGGGCTGAACTGCGCGCGGCCACGGGGTCGTCGGAGCATCCGGGCTGGCAGGAAGCCCTCGACGACGGCCTCCTCGACGCCGTCAGGGCTGGCCGGGGCGCGTGGGCACGGCGGCGGCTGCGCGCCGCCCTCGGCCTTGACGCAGCCGACGACGACGCGGACACCGCCGACGACACAGAGCAGACGCAAGCGGTGACGCTTCGATGACGGTGTATCTAGTCGGCGCAGGACCCGGCGACCCGGACTTGCTGACGATGCGGGCAGCGCGACTGCTGGAACGGGCCGATGTGGTGATCCATGACCGGCTCGTCGGATCGGGTGTGCTCGATCTCATTCCGTCGGGAACACCGCTGGTCGATGTCGGCAAGCGACCGGGCGATCCGCGTCGCGCCCAGGCCGACCTCAACGCCCTGCTGCTCCACTACGCGGCTCTCTACGAGGTCGTTGTCCGGCTCAAGGGCGGCGACCCTTATGTGTTCGGCCGAGGCGGCGAGGAGGCCTTCGCGTTGCTCGACGCCGGTCATCACGTGGAAGTAGTGCCCGGCCTGTCGAGCGCTATTGCTGCTCCCGCGGCCGCCGGCATCCCGCTGACCCATCGAGGCCGATCGCATGGCTTCACCGTTGTGACGGCTGCCAGCGCCCACGACGTGGCGGGCGTGGACTGGCTTGGGATCGCCCGGCTCGATCACACGCTGGTGGTGCTCATGGGGGTGCGCTTGGCGCCTCACATCGCCACGGCGCTGATCGCAGGCGGCCGGTCGCCCGATGAGCCGGTCGCGGTGATCGGCTCAGCCACAACCGCATGTCAACAGGTGGAGCGCACCACCCTTGCCCGGCTCGCACAGGTCCGGGTTCCCGCCCCGGCAATCATCGTGATCGGCGATGTCGCGGGTTTTGAAGGGTTGCCGGTGTGGCAAGGCGACCATCTCACCAACCACCACGGCACCGCTCACGACAGCACCACCCACCACAACAGCACCCACAACGGCACCACCCACCACAGCACCACTCACCACGGCGCCCTCGGAGGCACAGCATGACAATCATCGACCGACCAGCTGCTCGCCAGCGGCCCATACCTCGCGACACGGAGCTCGCCGAGCCGTTCCTGGGCGACATCGTCAAATGGGAGTCGATCACCCAGCAGTACTTCGACGGTCACATCGACCCCGACGTGTACAAGACGTATCGACTGACCAACGGCGTCTACGGCCAGCGCCAAGGCGGACGCAACCAGATGGTGCGCATCAAAGTGCCGTACGGGTCGATTCAGCCCGAGCAGCTCGAGATGATCGGCTACCTCGCCGAGCACTACAGCCGGGGCTGGGCGCACATCACCACACGTCAGAACTTGCAGATGCACTACGTGCAACTCGACCAGATCGGCGAAGTGCTGCGGCTGCTGGCGAGTGTGGGCGTCACGACGCGGGAGGCATGCGGAGATACGGTGCGCAACATCGCGGGCTGCCATCTGGCCGGTGCGTGCCCGTATGAGATTCTGGACATCTCGCCGTGGGCCGAGGCCGCATACGAGCACTTCGTGCGGAATCCCATCGCCCAGCGGCTTCCCCGGAAGTTCAAGATCAACTTCTCGGGCTGCGACACCGATTGCGGCCAGGCCATGTTCAACGATGTCGGTGTTGTAGCGACCGTCGACATGAACGAAGGGGGCAAGCCGCAAGCCGGCTTTCGGGTGTATGTGGCTGGAGGCCTTGGGGCCAACCCCCATGCCGCGCTGGCATTGGAGGACTTCACTCCACGCGAAGACCTGCTGCCGACGATCGAAGCGATTCTGCGGGTCTTCGACCAAGCGGGCAACCGCGACAACAGGCTCCGCGCCCGCATGAAGTGGCTCGTGGACACGCTAGGGATCGACGAGGTCCGGCGTCGAGTGCTCAGCATCCGCCGAACGCTGATTGCGTCGACGAGCTGGCCCGGCGGGCTTCCCGATGCCGTGATGGCAGACGGCGACGAGCCTGCGGGGCGGGCATCGGACGGTGTCAGCTTCGTGGGCCATGGCGCTGCATCGGTCCCTGTGACCATTGCTGCCCGCCGCCCGGTCGACGGGGTGAGCGAATACGCCGACTGGGAGCGGGCCAACGTGGTGCGCGGCACCACCAACGGCACCGTCTCTGCCTACGCACATGCCCCCCTCGGCGACATCACCACGGCACAGTTCCGCGCCCTCGCAGACGTCCAGCGCTCCCTGGGGGCAAGCGTGCGGCTGACGAATCGTCAGAACCTCGTCTTCCGAGACCTGCAAGAGCATCAACTGGGAGACCTCTACCGCCGGCTCGCTGAGATCGGCATGGCCTCCGCCGGCGCCGAGCTGCTGCGCGATGTGGTGGCATGCCCGGGTGCCGACACGTGCAATCTGGCGGTGACCCAGTCGAGAGGGCTGGCAGAAGCGATCACCGATGCACTCGAAGAAGCCGGGCTGGCCGAAGTACCAGGGCTTCGCATCAACATCTCGGGCTGCATGAACAGCTGCGGTCAGCATCATGTCGCGGACATCGGCTTCTTCGGCATCGAGCGGCGCGTCGAGGCCAAGTCGGCACCCGGGTACCAGTTGCTGCTCGGTGGTCATGTCGGCCAAGAGCAGATCAAGTTCGGGTCCCGGGCGCTGCGACTGCCCGCCAAGAATGCGCCGCATGCGGTCGTGCGAATCGTCGAGCGCTATGTGGGGGAGCGGGATGCAGGCGAGACGTTTGCAACCTGGCTCGAGCGAGCGGGCGGCGCATCAGCGGTGGCGCGCAGCCTGCGAGACCTCGATCGCTTCGACACCGAGGAGCACTTCGCCGACTACAACGAGACGGGTCCCTTCGCGGTTGCCGTCGGCGAGTCCGAGTGTCTCTGAGCGAGTGATGCCGGCGCGGTGTTCAGAACAGCTCAGAAGAGCGTGGTGTCGGGATGGGCGGACGCTCGGGCGTAGGTTGCCAGTGCTGAGCTTGTGTTCCGGCGCGATCGACGCGCTGATGAGGCCTCCGAGTCCGAGCGACTTCGACTGACCGACCCTCCACAATTCGGGGGGAAACCCAACACTGGTCTTGTCCGAGACGACCTAGGCATCCGCCATGTCCCGAAGCTCGTCGAGGGACGCACCGAAGATGGCTACGCCATCGCGGGCGATTTCTTCCCACACTTGCCCGCCGTCCGACAGCTTTCCGACGGCAGTGGTCAGCCCGATCTCGATGACCTCGATGTCGTTCCCCGTGATTGCTCTGGCGTTCTCGCGCCATCGGTCAATCCCTTCGGTCCATGCGTCATCGTCGGGGTCCACCTCGTCGGGGCGCACGATGACGACATCGATGTCGCTTGTCCGGTCAGCTTCGCGGCGGGCGAACGACCCGAAAACGATCAAGCTCGCAGGCGACTGCGGCAGATCCCCTGCAGCGGTGCCGATTCGCCTGAGCACATTGTCTCGCAATCGAGCCAGCTCGACGACGATTCGAGCGGCCTCGTTCTCGCGATTGAGGCGGAACAACGACGACGACGGCACCTCTCGTCGTTCCGCACGACCCGAAAACGATCAAGCTCGCAGGCGACTGCGGCAGATCCCTTGCGCCCCTGCAGCGGTGCCGATTCGCCTGAGCACATGGGGTGTCGGAGGCTCGCAATCGAGCGGAGCGAGCTCGACGACGATTCGAGCGGCCTCGTTCTCGCGATTGAGGCGGAACAACGACGACGCGGTGATCGGGACACCTCTCGTCGTCGATCCACAGCAGCAAGCCGAGCCAGATATGGCTAAGCCCCACCTCATCGAGGTACCCCCCGACCCGCAGAATCCGCGACGTCGCCGGGCTGTACGAACGCCCGACGCTTGTGATCCAGCGCTCACGCACCGCGCCGAGCCATGCCCGACGCCAGCGGTGCGCCAGGTTGCAGCCCTCACGCGGATCATCACCTCCATGACAGCCCGGCACCGCAGCGAGGAGTTCTCCGCGAGCACCGCAAGCACTCGTCCTTGCGCGCCCTGGGATCACGGCATTGACCGGATGCACGAAATCCATGCTGGCACCCTAGCCATATAGCGAGCATAAATATAACAATCGTTGCATATTTGATCTATGCCGGAACATCAAATACCGCCTCGCCATCGCTGCGGCGGCCGGCGCGCACCCTTCAACAACGTCCGGAGCGTTACGTCTCGTCGTCTGAATCTGTTCGTCGCAGCCAGAGATCGAGCGTTGCTGTGGTCCACGTCGGCACGCCGGTGCCCAGGAAGTCGTTGTCGTTGGTCCACACCCCGGCGCCGAGCGACAACGCGCACGCCACGACTGGCCAATCATCTGGGTCGCGCACCGAACGAGCCCGCGCCTCGTCTTCTCGTGCCATGCAGATCGGCTCGGCAACGACCTCGACGTTTCCCATGACCGCTTCCAAGCAGGCCGTTACGAGGTCATGCTGGGTCGCCGGCGAGAGGCCGTGCTGCTGGGAGAATTGCTCTATCCGGACAGGAAGCATCCACTGGGTCTCCTGCCACATTTGCTCGGGCAGGAACAGGTTCAGGCGAGTGTCGCGCAGGCGCTCCCGTCCGGCCTTCCACAAGAGTTCGCCGACGAGAACGCTGGTGTCAACGACGAGCCTCATCAGGCTCGCGTGCCCACGGCGTGGCGGTATAGACGACACCCTCGGACGGGTTGCGGCTCACTCGAGCAGACTGCAGCTGGATTCTCCAGTCGCGATCACCGTCGGTGTCCGCGATCTCAGACACCAATTCGTCCTCGGTCCGACCGGTCTCTTCGAGCACTTCGGTGACGAGAACGTCCAGCCGCTCAAGCGCTTGTGCCCCGGCACGCCGGTCCTTGGCAACAATCGGCACGAAAAAACCGACCGGCCGGCCGTGCTTCTCGATGACGAGCGTCTCGCCGGAGCCGATCAGCTTCGTCGCATGGTCACGGAACTCCCGCACCCCTACTGACCTCATCTGATCTGCCTCCCGCACTGGTTCGCTGTTTTGTGACCACAAGCGTAGCCACAACGGCACGTGCGTGGCAATGTGCCAACGTGAACGTCGATGCGATGAGAAGAGGCCGACAGCGCTGTCATGGCACTTGATGAGCCCGTGAGCTCGCCTGCCCGGGTCTGAATTTTGCGCTCTTGCCAATGGTTCGGCCCCCGGCGGCTGCCAAGCCTGCCGCCTCAGATCCGGTGCCGAGTGCGGAGCTGGCCAATCGCTTGAGCCGTCCCGGCGCATCGCGCTCGGACTCGGATTCAGCCTTCTCGTCTCCGACATCCACGAGAGCGCTCTACTTCCTTGGGCTGATGGATGCAATCTCGTCGGCACGCTGTTCAGACGAGCCGACCCGAGTCAGGCTGGGTCTGAAACTGAATCGGTACCGTCAGCAGACCCCTGCCCGCGGTGTACGCGGTCGGGTTGTGGCCTGATCTCTTCCATCAGCGCCAGCAAGTCAATGACGTCGTGCGTGACGATGGTGCCGCGGAACTCTCCGTCCGGTCCGTCGACAACCGGTGTCACGTTGACAGCGTATTTCGCCATGCGTTCAAGCACATCGCTGATCGGCTCGTCGGGCCGAGCTTCCATTGGACATGGGCGCATCACCTTGTGCAGCGGCGTACTGGCCCGCGTTCTGCGGCGAACCCTCTTCAGACGGGCGGCAGAGACGATGCCCACGGCTTCGCCGTCGGACACCACGACATAGTCGGTGTGCCCGGGGACGGTCCAATTCTCAAGGAATTCTTCAATGGGCACTTCCGGGCCCGGGAACATGCGCGTTGCATCGAGCAAGCTGCTGGCCTGGACGCCAGCAAGGGCATAGCGGGCGAATGACGGCGGCATGGACAGCGGCGTCGCAGGTGCGCCGGTTGCCCGCGCATGCTCCACGGAGGCGGTGATGAGCGGCGGAATGAGCAGCATGTACCCGAACATCACGAGCACCAGCATCGAGAAGACATCCGCACCGATGACGCCGCGTTCCAGCATGACCAGCAGGAAGCCGACTTCGGCGACACCCTTCGCCATCAAGCCCGTGGCGAGCGTCAGCGGTGCATCGATGCGCACGAGATATGCGCCGATGAAAGCGCCGGCGAACTTGCCCGCCAGCGGGATGATGACCAGCGCGGCGATAGTGGACGCAGGCAGATCCAAGAACGACAGATCGAAGTACAGCCCGGCCGACGCAAAGAACAGTGGCACGAACAGACCTTCGGATGCGCTGCGCAGCCCGGGCATGATGTCGCCGCGCACCTGCTCAGGCAAGCCAGATAGGGCTGCGCCAAACAGCAGCGCTCCAATGGTGCCGTGCAGGCCCATGCGCTCGGCGCCGACCACCATCAGGAACAGCCCGCCCAGCAACAGGCCAAATGACAGCTGAGGGACGTTGAATATTCGCTGCAGCAACGCGATGGCGGTCGGCAGCACCCGGGTAGACAGCAGCCAGGCAACCAGGACGAAGCCCACGATCTGGGCGATCAACCCGACCGCCGCGGCGGCATCTGCCGTTTGGGCCTGTTCGCCAACCGTGAAGCCAACCACCAGCAGCGTCATGATTTCGGCGATGAGCACAACGGCGAAGATCCTGAGACCGATGCTCTCGCGCAGCTGCCCGCTGTCGGACAGCACTTTGGCCACTAGGCCCAGACTTGAGAGCGAAAGCACGCCCGCCAAGGCGAGCGCATCGGTGATCGGAAGGTTGAGCGAAAAGCTCAGGCCGAAGATGTCTGACGTGACCGACAGGGCAACCGTCGTGGATATCGCAACGGAGATGATCGCGGCGGCGAAGTAGCGGCCCCCAATGATCGACACGAAGCCCCGTACATCGATCTCGTCGAAGCCGATGTTGAAGAACAGCACGAAAATGCCCAGGCCCAAGAAGAGCTGCAACTCGTCGTTGGGCGTCACCCAATTGAGGACCGGCCCGAGCAAGATGCCGGTCAGCACGTATGCGATGATCGAATTCAGGCCAAGCCGTCCCAGCGCCCCTTCGAACAGCTTGGCCACCACAATGAGCAGTCCCAGCGGGACCAACAGCTCAGGCAGCATGTGTTGCCACAGTTGGCGCTACCGACCCTTGGGGGTGTTCCGAGTGGTCGGTGCCACGCACTCTCGTTCAACTCCCGTGCACTCGGGGTGCTGAACGTGACGCCCTTGCCGTTGTCGTCGGCGATCTCGTCGATTTGACGCTGGCACTAGGGATAGCGCCGTTGCAGAGGAGGCACCTGACAGTGCTTGCTTCGTAGCCGCCGATGCTGGGATCGTACCCGACGACCCAGTCTTGGGCCGTGGGGATCGTGACAGCCAACGCCTGGACGGCAGACACGTGGGTAGTGACCGGCATGTCGTCATGCTTTGTGGATCCGAGCATCACGCACCCTGGCATTGCCCCGCGATAATCCGGGATCTGCTGAAGAAGTAGACCCTCTGGCGTCTCAGGCCTGCCGTGTGTGCAACGTGACGCCGAGGGCCGCTGCGATGCGCTGAAGATCGCGCTCGTCGCTGGTGATCACGACGTCGCCCCGAGCGGAGGCCCCGACCACAACTGCGGCATCGACTACGTCATTGGCGCCGGCTGAGGCACATGCCGTGCCCGCAGAACGAGCCCGAGTCTCGTTGAGCGATTCGATCCGGCAGCCCGACAGCAGCCTCGACATCTGCGCCTGTGGACCGCCGCGCCACCCTTGGGCCAGCACACCAGCGGGAACCGTCGGGGTCATGCCATCTCCAAGTACACCCTGGTGCAACGCCCATACCTGCTGGTCGTTGCGTGCTGGTCGTTGCGTTCAGCGGCAATCAGCGCTCCGGTGTCGTACGTGATTCCACTCACGCTGGCGACTCAGGAACTCTTGACGGAGGCAATCACCTGCTCAGCCCATGTCAGTGCCTCAGGGCTGAGTTCACCGTGCTCCTGCTCCCATTCGCGCACAGCGGCGAGCCCTTGCTCGACACGCAACGCACGCTCCGCAGCCGCGTTCAGCCACGCCGACAGGCTGACCCCGTGCGTCGCCGCTGCGCTGGCCGCTCTCTCGGCGACCGATTCGTCCAATGCGACCGACAGCTTCCTCACAGCCACGAAAATTACGGTAGTCCCACGTTCCGGCCAAGCAGATTTCTGCCCGACGCTGGCTGCGCAGACCTAGGTGACTGGGCGGCGTCGTCTGAAGCGATCTCGGCAGCGAATTTCAGCCGTGCTCGTACGACCCGCTCAGGGTCCGGTTCCGTGATGATCTTCGTAGCCTCGCCGCCAGATGGCCGAGTTGGCACGGATCGTTGGTGTGGCATTGGTCGCAGGGCTGGTCTTGGGTTGCAGCGGCAGCGCTGCCGACCATCCCGAGGCGAAAGATCAGCCCCGCCACCGGGTCGTCAAGTGCATAGGCGTCATCGATGCGATCCCTGAGCTCGTTCCCGGCTACACGGCATACGGCGCCGACGGCGGGTTCGTCGCGCTGCCCTCGGGGGTGTTGCAGCTCGGGCGATCGGGGTCGGCGGTCTCGGGTCATGAGGACTATCGGTTCGCGAAGTTCGGGCTGCTCGTGCGTCGCTCCCGCCAGGCGTCGCTCGGGATCGTGGGAGCCCCGGACGGCGCATTCCTTGACTACGGGGAGATCAAATTGGGGTCTGCGAGTGCACTGACGGTCGGTCCCTGCGACACGCATGGTCCCCTATGCGAGGCCGACGCGGCCGGCAACGCCCCAGGCTGGCCGTGTGGGGCCGATCGCGGTGAGTGGCTCGTCTGGGCGGGCGGCATCTGGCTGAACGAGCCCGGCTGCGTCGAGGTGCTCGCCTCGTCCGATGACGAGGCGATCCACGTGTGGCTAGCGGTCGGTGCTTCCTGCGATGCGGAGGCCTAGCGGTCGGGGCGAACACACCGTGGAGCAGTGCACGGTCGCCCAAGCGCCCTGGCGCGTAAGTAAAGCCAGCTTCGACACCGGCTCGGGCGACTACAGGTCGAGGTGAAGACGGAGGGCGTCGTCGAGTCGCTGCATGAGTTCGAACGGCAGCACACCGATGCGGTCGCCGATGCGGCTCGCAGCGACTGAGCGGACCTGTTCGGCCTGAGCCTTGGAATCAACGGGCAGCCCTGCATCAGCGGCCTCGATGAGGACTTGGAACGGCAGTACCCGGTCGGTATTCGAGGTCAGCGGCACCACGGTGACCACGCCGCGTCCGGTGATGCCGACCGCAGCGTTGGCCGCATCATTGCTCACGATGACAGCGGGCCGCCGTCGGGCAGCCTCAGAACCAACGGTGGGCCCGAAGTCGACGACGCGGACCTCGCTGCGCTGCATCAGGCAGTCTTGAGTCCGTCATCCGCGGCGGTGTCCCACAGATCTGCATCCGCTCCCGACCACTCCTCGAACGCTTCGGAATAATCGACCACCAAGTCCGACGTGCGCAGTAGGCGGATGGCCTGTCTGATCGTCGCCGACCGAGACGGCAGCCGGTGCGCTTGCGCGTACGCATCGAGCGTTGCGACGTCCTCGTCGGGAATGCTCACGCTGATCTTCATACCAGAATCCTACTGTGGTAGGAAACTTGATTTCAGAGATGAGTTGGCGATCCGCGTCCAGCTCGCGGTCCTTGACCCTTGCGGCCTCTTTGGCGCTGCCATGTCGCCCGGCCTACCACGCCGCTCTGCGCACAGCCAAACGGGGTGCGCGAGGTCTCAACATCGGCGTCGAGACGAAGATCCCGTCCCAATCGATGAAGGCCGCCGCCCACCCGTCCCGAAAGACTGTCTTGCGTGGTCAGGCGGTGACCGATACTGGGGCTGTTCGTGTGTGTGGCGTACCCGGAATTCTCAGGGATCGAAAGCCGACTCACGTTTGTCGTGCGTGAATGCTCCCGGGCCGGTCGGAGGCGAAATGTGACGCTGGAAGTCGAGCGATTGAACCGGCTCCGTCGCACGATGGAATCGCTTGATGTCATGGCGGTCCTGACCGCTGATCCGGTCAATGTCGTCTATGCGACTGGCGTGCGGAACATGACGGTGTTCTCGATGATGGGCGCGTTCCGGTTCGTGCTCGTGCTCGCTGAAGGACCGGTCGTGCTGTGGGAATTCGCTGGTTGCGAGCACTTGGCCGCGAGTGCTCCGTCGGTCACCGAAGTGCGAATTGCTCCTGATTTGACGCCGGCGAGCGGGTCGCGTTGGGCCGAGTCCACCGAGGGCTTCGCTCGCGAGGTCGCCGATCTCATCAAGGTGCAACCGTTCGGCGGACGCCGTCTCGCGATCGAACGGTTCGATCACCATGTGACCGACGCGCTGCGCGCACAGGGTTGTGAGCTCACTTCGGCTACCAAGGTTTTCGCCTCGGCCCGCCGAATCAAGACCGCCGGCGAACTGGCCGCCATGCGCTCCGCGATGGACATCGTCACAGCGGCACTTGAGACGATGAGAGACCGGATCGAGCCCGGACGAACCGAGGTCGAGGTCTGGGCTGAGCTGCACCGGGGCCTCATCGCGCAGAACGGCGAGTTGATCTCGACACGGCTCGCCCAGGCGGGGTCCCGGACGTTCCCGTACTTCAACGAGGCCGGCACGGCCACGATCTCCAGCGGCGATCTGTTCTGCGTCGACACCGACGCGATAGGACCCGGCGGCTATGGCGCCGACTTCTCGAGAACTTTCGTGTGCGGTGATCGCCGACC
This sequence comes from Candidatus Poriferisodalis sp., assembly GCF_965237655.1. Classification (GTDB taxonomy): domain Bacteria; phylum Actinomycetota; class Acidimicrobiia; order Acidimicrobiales; family Poriferisodalaceae; genus Poriferisodalis. The sequence continues at coordinate 909,378 of NZ_CBDEGB010000001.1, read as the reverse complement.
CTCGCCGGCTCAGCAGAGCATTTTCTCGATGGCTCTTGAGCAGCTGCGGCACAATGCGTCGCTGTTGGCGCCAGGACGCAGTTACGAGTCATTCGCCCGATCGGCGTGGGCCGTGCCTGAGCGGTTTGCACCGTACCGCTACTACTGCTTGGCCCATGGCCTCGGCCTCACCGGCGAGCCTCCCTACATTCCGGTCCACGACCCATCACGCCCGTTCCCGGTCTCGGGTGCTTTCGAACCGGGAATGGTGATCTGCATAGAGAGCTACATCGGCGATTCGGAAAGCCATCAGGGAGTGAAACTGGAAGACCAGTACCTCATCACCGAACAGGGAACGGAACTGATGAGCACCATGCCGCACGCACTGACTGGTTCTTCGCGGCATAAGAGACTGTCGTGAACCCAGACCCTCGCTGATACGCCCCGAGGTCATCCGGCACGAGGCGGCAAGCATCACGATCTCGCTTGGCTCGGCAGAAGTCGCAGGGTTGCCGGAGCTCAGCTCAAGCAGCAGCGGCTTGCGCTACGAGCGTTCGGTGCTGCTCGGCGGCTCGGTGCTGACTGTCGAGCGCTGCGAGGATCCCTTCGCGTTCCATTTGCACGAATGCTGGGATCCCCGCAGCGATCTTGCAGACCACGCTGCGTCTGCAGCCGGCGATGACCTCGACGACCATGTCCGCGAGTCCATGGGCCCGGTCGGCGCTCAGCCGGTAGCCGCCGACCAAAGCTGCAATGCGCGCAGACCGATCGGGCGTGCTCGGCCAGTCTCCTAACCAGGGATCGGCATCGTCGCAGACAGGGGCGAATTGCCAGACGGCGTGCGCGAGGTCCCACATCGGCGCCGAGACGAAGATCCCGTCCCAGTCGATGAAGGCCGTCGCCCGTCCGTCCCGAAAGACCGTGTTGCGCGGGGCTACGTCCCCGTGACACACGACCTGACCCGCCGCCACCGCCTGGGGACCCTCCTCGAAGCCTGTCTCGGGAGCGAAACCCGCGACGCGGTCGTGAAACGACCGCAGCAGCTCCCCCACCGACGCCAACTCACCGAGGCCCCCTTCGCCAGCACTCGGCATCGGTCGGCACCCACCCCTCGACCCAGCTGAGCACGATCGAGCCATCGGGTTCGGCACCAAGGAAACGAGGGGCTCCATCGAAACCGCCATGCTCGAGGTGCACGAGCAGTTGCCGCACGGACACTGAGGACTCCGTTGCGGGACGCCGGACTGTGTCACCGACTTTGACGAACTCGGTGACGCGCCCGGCCTTCGGTTCCGGCTCAGGGGTGGGCTCTGGGCGGATCTGCATTGAGCGAGCACGCTAACGAGCGAGGTGCTGCGCCAGGGGTCGTGGGCGACGCCGAATGCCACGGGCAAACTGCCGCAGTGCGCGTGCTGCGGCGCGGATTGACGTTGGCCTGTCCGGCCTGTGGCGGCCGCGGCTTGTTTCAGAGTTGACGGCTTACCATCGTGGGAGGCATGACAACGAGTCGCAGCAGGAAGGTTCAAATCGAGAGCCAGTTCAGCCGAGCCGCTGACATGTACGCGATTTCTGAGCATCACTCCGGCTCTGATCTTGACACCTTGATTGAATTCGCCGAACCCGTCAGCGACGATGTCGTCTTGGATGTTGCAACTGGCGCTGGTCATGTGGCGCTGGCCCTGGCGCCGTTGGTCTCATCGGTAGTCGCCACCGACCTCGCGACAGGGATGGTCGACAAGGCACGTGAGCGTGGTACCGAAGCTGGCGTGCCGAATCTTGAGTGCGGCATCGCAGATGCGGAACGGCTGCCCCTTGATGATGAGCCGTTCGACCTTGTCACCTGCCGAATCGCCCCGCACCACTTCGTCGACATCAACGCCGCCATCGGGGAGGCCGCACGCGTCCTGCGTCCTGGTGGACGGTACGTCGTTGTTGACAGCATGTCGCCCGACGATCCCGAGCTTGACGCCTTCCTCGACATGGTCGAGCGACGCCGTGACCCGACTCACGTCCGTAGCTACCGTCGAGACGAGTGGATGCGCATCATCGAGCGGGCTGGTCTATGAGTGGAGCGGGTTGCTTCCGTTCGAAAGGGTCGGTCGTTCGAATTCTGGCTTGAACGCGGTGGCGTTGAAGGCGAGGATGCCGACCAGCTGCGTGAGATCTTCCGCGACGCATCCAATGCAGCCAAAGAGTTCTTCGAGATCCAAGTTGATGGAGACGTCATCAAGGGTTTCAGCGATGACAAGATCGTTGTGCGTGCGACAAGACCACAACTCTGATGTACGAGAACTGAGCAGACAAGTACTCGGATGCGGGAGTGCTGAAACAAGCGGAAGCGGCTCCAACCGGTCCGCGAGGGCCGCCATGGTCAAACGTTGCGCTTAGGGCAACACCCGCTGGATGAGCGCTTGGATCCGGGTCTCCAGGCGGGTGGTTTCGACGTCAGAGAGATTCCGCGCTTGGCCGATCTCAGTTGTCGCTATCGACCGTCGCTGCGGCGACATCTGCCAGCGCGCTGAATCCGAGGTGTTCGGCAGCCGACGCGCAAGTCAAGTCAAGTTGCTCTAGCGGGCCAGCAGCCATTCGCGCACTCTCTCTGCGGCTTCGTGTCGATCGGCCCCGCCGAGTCGCTGGAGGTCCAATATCACCTGCATCGGATGAGCCAGAGCCGGATCGTCTTCCCGGCGGATGCGTAGAACCGAGTTGTCTGCGGGAACGATCAACTCGACATTCGCATCGTCGGGGCCTTGAGCGGGAGTCAACTCAAGGTGGGCCGCAAGCCGATGATCACCCGTGTACACCGTCGTGTGCGTGGGCACGCGCCACGGGACGAGACGGTCAGCGGCGACGTCACCCGAGATGACAGTGTCAGCTTGAAGAGACTCTCCGGCAGCCATGATCCGCTCGCAAGTCTGATGGGGAGAATCCAAGGAGTAGAACCAGCTGGTGAATCCTCGTGTGTCCGCATAGTGGTTCGAGAAGGAATCGAGCAGCGCCGACCGGTCCACGGTCCACGTTGATCGTCCTTGGCGTTCGACGAGCCCAGCGGCCGACAACGCCGACAACACCTGCGAGACCCGGGGCTGGCTGACACCAGCACGTTCGGCGAGCTCAGCTTCCCCTTCCACGACGCCGTCCGAGATCAGCGAGCGGATGATCGACCATGATCCGGACCCTCTGGGCATGCCGCGCCGGGTCCTTCTCACCGAACGACTCGGCACGCGGCAACTGATGCGAATACCGCGTGCGCGGACATCAGCGTTGCCATGGGTGTCGGCCCACGACCACTGCGCCTCCGTGAGCGCCCGCCCGGTGGACTCGGTAATCAGTGGAGCCACGAGCAACGGCACACCTACGGTTGCGAGGCGATCTCTCACGGGCTCCAAGCGCGGGGTCTCGCCGGGGTACGGAGGGCGGCTCTTGATCTCGACAGCGAACCGAATCCGTATGTCGTCAACCTCAGCGTCGAGAACGGCATCGGTGACGGCAGTCGTCTTCGTGTCTGTCAAGGGCCAGTGGGATCTGCCCAGTGGCGGACAGCAGGACTGCCCGTTGGTGGCCAACAGAACTGCCCGGTGGTGGCCAGGTGTTCTGCCCGTGGGTCAGTTGGTCAGTGGCGTCACCCCCTTGCCGGCGGTGGCTTGGGTGAGGCGGATGCTGTCGCCGGCGGTCATGACGACGTGGGCGTGGTGGAGCAGCCGGTCGACGGTGGCGTTGGCGATGGTCTTGGGCATGAGTTCGTCGAACCCGGCGGGGTGAAGGTTGCTCGACAGGGCGATGGAGCGTTTCTCGTAAGCGGCGTCGACGACCCGGTAGAGCGCCTCGGCGGTCTCGGTGGTGACTGGGAGCAGGCCGATGTCGTCGATCACGATGACGTCGGAGCGCATGATCCGCCGGATGGCCTTGGCGGCGGTGTCGTCGGCGCTGTGGCGGCGCACGAGCGCGCCGAGGTGCTCGAGACTGAACCAGGACACCTTGTGGCCGGCATCGACGGCGGCCTGGCCGAGCGCTTCAAGGAAGTGCGTCTTGCCTGTGCCTGATGGTCCGCACACGACGAGGTTCTCGTGGCGGTGGATCCACTCCAGGGTGCGTAGCGCCCGCTGGGTCGGCGCCGGGATCGAGCTGACGGTTCCGTCCCAGATGTCGAAGGTCTTGCCGGTGGGGAACCCGGCCGCTTTGCGCCGGGCCCGGATTGAGGATGCTTGGCGGCCGGCGAGCTCCTCGGCCAGCAGTGCCCTCATTGCTTCGGCCGGTTCCCAGCGTTGTGCCTTGGCGGTGGCCAACAGGTCCGGTGCTGCGGCGCGCATGTGGGGTAGGCGCAGGGCGCGGAGCAAGTCGACGACCTCGTCGATCGGCGCTGGGTTCATCGGTCGCCTCCGAGGCGACCCCAAGCGGCGGTGCCGGGCTGCAGCGAGTGCGCGTCATCGGCGCGCCGGGGTTGTCCGGGCGGGTCAGCAGCCAGGATCGAGGCCAGGTCGCCGTCTGCGAAGCGGCCGAACATCGCGGAGTGGCCGAGCGCCCAATCAACGCGGACCTGGCCGTGGAGGCGGGCAAGGGTGACGGCTTGGGCCATCTTGACCTTCATGCGGGTCGTGCCCGCGGCGGCTGCTTCAACGAGCCAGGTGCGGGCGCCGTCTCCGATGGCGAGGAACTCGGTCTCGGCCGCGCTCGTCGGCTTCGGACGCCGCGCCAGTGGCCCAGCCGGGCGTGGCGGGTAGTGGGCGTCGTCGATCATCGGATGCCCGGGTGTCGAACTCTGGTGGCGGGCGACCTCGATTGGGCCTGACGGTGCGCAGTGGGTGACGACGACCTGGTCACCGTCGACGCGCACCCACACCGTCTCATCGGCGAGGGTGTGCGGGACCGAGTAGGTCACGCCGCCGAAGCTGACCGTGGAGCTCCAAGAGACTTTCCGGGTCTCCCCGAGCGCTGCCGTGTATGGGCGTTCGGGCAGCGCGTGCAGCCGGTGCCGTTCCTCGGTGAGCATCTCCACCGGCGCCCGCCGGGTCACCCGATGGACCCGCTCGTTCACCTCAGCGGTGAACGCCTCGCAGGCCTCGACCAGCTCGGCCCAACTGGCGTAGTCGCCGCGCAGGTTCGCGTCGGTTGGCACCAAGTCGGCCTTGGCGACCCGCACCGTCGCCTCGCTGCCGCCTTTGGATTCAGGGTCCGCCGGCACACACGTCGCGACCGTCACGCCGTAGTGGCCGCCGACCGCAACGATCTCCGGATGGCGCACGGCGATCCCGGCGACGTGGTCGATCGTGACCGTGCGCTCGTTGTCGGTGAGCCAATACGTCGCAGCGCCGCCAAAGGCTCGCATCGCCCGATCCACACAGGCGATCACCGTGGGCAGGGTGCGGTCCCAGGTCGCGATCACCACCCGGAACCTCGACCACGCCAGCCACGCGCAAAACAGATTCGTCCGCCGCCCGGCGATGACCGGGCCCGCGCCCCAGTCCCACTGCGCCCACATGCCCGGCTCGGGGATCCACGGCCGATACACCCGCCGCCGACCCGCCCGGAAGCTCTTCTTGGCCTCCGCCACTGCTCGGCGCACCGTGCGATCCGAACCCTCGAACCCCAACGCTTTCAGCTTGGCGTGGCAACGATCGGCGCGGATCTTGCCACAGGAGCGCTCCACCCACTCCTCGATCTTCGGCAGCCACGGATCGATGATCCGTTTCCGCCGCACCGGGCCCACACCCCCCAGCCGACCCTCGTCGCGCTCAGCCACATACGCGGCGACGGTGTGATGCGAACAACCGGCCAGCTCGCCGGCATCCCGGAACGACCCAGTCAGGTCGAACGCTTCCAACATGTTCATGATTTCCTCGCGAGACTTCACTTGCTCCTCCTGCTCGATGGTCACGGTTGTGGTGACCGGCTATTCGAGTAGGAGGAGCACCCCGCCGCGGTGCACCCCGACGGGAAATGGACTTCAACGCGGGCAGTTCTGTTGGCCGCCGCTGGGCAGAACCGTCGGCCGCCAGCGGGCAGCTACATGGCCGCCACTGGGCAGGATCTCATGGCCGCCGACACGTGTCTGAACCAACAGTCGCCATGACCCCGGCGCTGTCGAACAGCCGAGTTACTTCCATAAGCATGTGACAATTATAAGCAGCGTGCTTATGTAATTGAAATCCTTATTTGAACGCGAAGCTCTCTCGTCGAGCACAGCGGCCGGGCCATGCCCAGGCCGCAACAACCGCCGCCTTGACTTGAGCGATCGGTTAGGGATTGCGTCTCGGCAGTTGAGTTGGTGGCGGTTAGCGCGGCGAGCGTGCCCAGCTGCTCGGCTCCACGATGCTGTTCACCGTCGTGACCCTGCCGACGTTCCGAGCCGAGGCGGCAAGCAGAACCACGTCTGATGCGCCAGCTCGGTCTCAAACCGACCAGCGCGTGCCTGTGCCTCGAGTTCCTCACGCGTGAATCCGGTCTGGGCGATCGCGGCTTCAAGCGCTTCCCGTGCCTCGTCAGGTGTCAGCCGATGCACGACGATCTCGCTCGGCTCGGCGTACGTCGCAGGCACTTGATCTCGCCCGTTGGGCACCATTTCGGTCCGGGTTCCGGTGGAACCCGCTTTGCTAGGGATCTCTGTCGAGGTCCAGCTGGGACCCCCGATGGGGATCCCTTTTTTTCGTTTGGCGGCAAGTGTCGTCAGACATAACGTCGCCGGGGTGTCTGACAGCTGTTCAGTAAGATGATCAGTATGACAGCCACGAAGAGCCGGTTGACGATCACCGTCGACTCCGACATCGTCGACCGAGTGAAGGCGCTGGTTGCCCAAGGTGGCGCATCGAGCGTGTCGGCTTATGTCGAACACTCCGTGCAATGCCAGCTCGCGGCCGACGCTGACTTCGACGTGCTGCTGGCCACAATGCTCGACGAGACCGGCGGGCCGCTCACACCCGACGAACGCGCTGCCGCCAGGCGCGTGTTGTCGGGCGACGCTGCTGCGTGAACAGCGCTGTTATCGACACCGGGGCACTCATCGCGTGGGAACGCGCGACCCGAACCATGGTCGCGCTCGTCGCGGAAGCACGCGCTATCGGCGCGACGCTGACGGTCCCGGCGGGTTGTGTCGCCCAAGCGTGGCGCAACCCACGCCGTCAGGCACGACTTGCAGCACTGCTTCGCAGGCCCGAGATCGACATCGTCCCGCTGGATGCGAGCGACGCGCGTCTAGTCGGCGTGCTGCTGGCGTCAACGCAGACCACCGACACAGTCGACGCGCACGTCGCCATCTGCGCCCTGCGCTTGGGCCAGCCCGTGCTCACCAGCTGACCTTGAGCAACTGATCTCCCCGGAACGTTTCCCGACCTTCGTGACACTGGCCAATGCCGACCGCTCTCTGGCCGTTGATCTGTACGAGTGGACTGGAGCCATCCCGGGAGCACTCTTCACCGACTTCCGAACGCTTGAGATCGTCTACCGAAACCACGTCGACCAAGCTCTCAGCAACCACGTGGCGAGCGTCGCTCCGCATGTCCAGCACTGGATGTGGGACTCGTCTTGGATTCCTGCAAGTGGCTACTGGTGGCACACGGATGCGCTCGAGTTCCTCAACCGCGTGATGGGCGGCTCGTCTGGCTCCTGAGCCCACATCGCCACGAATCTTGACCGAAGTCTTGGCTCCTCATCTGTGGTCCTGGGGACGTGCAGTTCGTTGCGGCCCCAATTGAGTCGTTGCATACACAGCGTTCGTGGCATCCTCAGGACGAGCACGCATCCCGGGAGGTGCTGATGAGCCAGGTCACGTCCCTGCTTCACCGTGAGTTGTACGTGATGAGCCAAGTGGACCGCCTGCTCGACTTGGGCACCGGTACGGCGCGGCGTTGGATCGACGGCAATGAGCGGCGCGGTCGCCGATATGAGCCGCTGGTGCGTGTGGGGACCACTGGGTCAGATGTGGCGACTTGGGGTGAATTCGTCGAGACCCGGCTGATCGCCGAGTACCGCAGCCGCGGCGTCTCGGTCGTGCGGATGCGTCCGGCGATCATGGCGCTGCGAGAGGAGTTTGGTACCGACTATCCGCTCGCGACCGCTCGCCCGTTCCTCAGCGAAGATGGTAGAGACTTGGTGTTACGTGTCCAGGACGAGACGCTTCTGAGTCCTTCGCTGCGTTTCGTGGTGCGCACCAACCAAAGCGTCATGCTCTCGATGGAAGTGCAGCGCTTTCAGCAGGACGCCGAGTACGAGAAAACGGACGAGGTGCGCCGCTTCCGTTTGTTCGGCACCCCGAACGTGGTGCTGGACCCCGAATTCGGTTTCGGCGAGCCGACCGTGCGTGGCCGGCGATTGCGGGTCTCGGCAATCGCGGAAGCTCTTGCTGCTGGCGAGACGCGCGACGACATCAAGGCAACGTGGGACATCACCGACGACGACGTCGACGACGCCCTGAGATGCTCACGGGTCGCATGAGCCTGAACGACCATGGCGGAAGGCGGCACGTTCAACGGAGTGTTCATTGACGAGAACATCCTCGGCGTTGCCAAGGAACTCGAAGCCATGCACCCAGGGCTCGTGTACTACGTCGGACATCCAGCGATTCCGGAAATCCCAGCGTCAACCAAGGACCCCGACCTGCTCGACGCGCTCGGCGCGAGTGGTCGTGACCTGATCTTCATTACACGTGACAAGAGGATCCGTCGCGACAAGAACGAGCGCAAGCACCTGATGCGATCGGCAGTGAGGGCTGTGTTCCTGACGAGCACCAAGAACCTGAACAAGACCCAGATGGCTGCGCTCATCGAGCGGCACTGGAATGACATCGTCAGCGAGGTCGGTACCCAAAGCGGACCGTCCCTCTGGGCCCTGACGCGACGAGATGGTCTGAAGCCAATCGACTAGCCCTGATTATTCACGAGAATGCCTGTTCAGGGTTTATGGGTTGTGTTTTGGTGTGTCGGGCGGGTTTGTCGGCTTGACGGGACCCGGTGGGTGTTGTTTGGTGCCGCTGGGGTGGTCGCAGGGCCGGTGTTGGACCCTGACATGGGTGTGTGGGCGCGACGGGTCGGCCGCCGCGTGAGCGGCGCTGTTGGCGGCTGGGGGTGCGGGGTGCTCAGTTGGGGTGCTGGGCGGCGAGCAGGCTTCGGGTGCCGGGGTGTGCGGTGGGGAGCCGCAGCCAGGTGCGTCGGCCGGTTTCGCATACGAGCGCGGGCAGGTGCCACAGCTGCCAGCGGAGCCGTTTGGGTGCCGCGCGTTTGAGCGGTCCGGCAAGGCGCTGTGTCTGGAACCAGTGCACGAGCGCGGCGCTGATCATGCACAGCGCTGCCCATGCACAGTTGGCGTCCCAGGCTGTGAAGGGCATGCGGGCCAGTCCGCTGTCTTTGAGGCGGGCTATGGCGTCCTCGACGTCGGCGTGCTTGCGCATGAGACGGTCGAGCCGGGCGGGGCTGCCCGCAGCGTCGGTGAGGAATCCCCAGTAGCGGAAGTTCTCGGACGCGAACAGGCTGCGCTGCGCGCCCGGATGCAAGGGCTCGCGTCGGATGATCAGCCGTGTCCGCGCTGGCCAGCCCGACAGGTCCACCAGGTCGGTGAGCTCGGCGACGTGCGCTTTGGGATGCCGCTGTTTGGGGTTCGGCACCCCCGGCGTCCACCGCCCTGGGTCGCAGCGGGCCGCAGCGATCGCGGCGTCGATGCCTGCTGTGGCCCGGGCGGACATGAAAAACGTCACGTTGCGGTCCCTGCACGCCGCGGCGATACGCGCCGAACAGCCTCCTGAGTCCAAGCGCAGCACCATCTCGCGTCCTGCGAGCGCCAGATCGTCGCCTGCCCGATGGCCTGCCGCGTCAGCGTCGGGCAGCACCGATATCGCAGCGTCGAGCACCTCGACGTGATCGGCGATGCTGTTCGCGGCCGCGTTGCCCGGGCGCAGCTTCGCCCACAACGGCTCCCCGTCCGCGGTCGAGCAGATCATCGGGTGGAACCCGTACCCGCCCTTGAAATGCGGCGCCGCACCCGCCTTGTTGGGCGAGTGGACCTCCACCAGCGTCGAGTCGATGTCGACCACCAACGGACCCGAACCGCGGCGCTGGGACCACACTCGCTCACGCGCCTCGGCCGCGGCTGCCCACAGCCCGCCCAGCGCCGAGGCGTCGATGCCCCGCAGCGCCCGATACAGCGTCGAGTCCGACCCCACCGCCCCGAACAGCTCCCGCTGAGACCGCAGATGCTCGATATCTGTGCACGCCTCACCGCCGCCGGCGAGCACCAACAGCAAATGCGTCAACAGCCGGCCCCGGTCATGGACCGGGGCGCGCTCGCCGCGGCGCGGCACCGCCGCCGACAGCGCCTCGGTCAGCCCGACCCGGTCCGCGAAACCGCCCAAAGCGAACAGCCCCGCACCCCACACCACCCGATCCCCGCCGCCTGCCAGACGCGCGTTTGTCACACTGCTAAGTTTCACCTCGGAGATGCCCCCCTGAACTGCCGACCGCGTGCCTCGACAACACGCATCGTCGCAGATCAGAGGGGCTTTTCCGCGGACTCACACACCCAAGCCCACCAGACTCATGAAAAATCAGGGTTAGTGCCATGACTGGTGCCGGGATGCTCTCGGGGTCCGGCATGTCACCGGAGCCGAACTTTGGGAATCCCGGATGAGACTCAGCCAGATCACCGAACCGCTTGTGCCGATTCGCGTACTCGCCAATTGATTTGCCGACTCGCGCGTCGATCGCGCTGAACAAATCACGGGCTTGACGGGCGGTAAAGCCGAGGCGTCCTTGACATAGCACGTTCAATTGCGGATCGTCGAACAGCAGATCGAGTGTGCGCTCGGCTATGTGTTCGTAGGTTGGGCTTCGCACAAAGATCTCACGTTGGCTCGCAATGAACGCCAAGACATCACGAGAGTCGCCCTCCTCAACAGCACTGAGGAGCCTTCGGATAACTGTCAGGTCAACAATTTCACCCCCGAGATCGAGCGCCCGCTGAACAGCCTCCGAAGGATGCTCAATCTGATTTGGCTCGCCTAGAAAATCGTCAACTGGCGGCTGGGCAGTGAGCGCCAGAGCGACAAGCTCCAAGAGCGGAAGAGAGCCTCGATGAGTGGACTCTTGATACGTATTCGGGTTATGGACTGTCTGTGTGAACCTTGCTTGGTCAAGGAGGTCGAAGATGGGAAAAGTGCGGCCGATTGCATTGATTTCTCTCGCGCACGACCGTAAGTCCTCGGTCGCAGCTGCTAGTGCGCCCCGGTTGTCACCGTGCGATTCCTGATAATGCAAGAATCTCTTAAGCATGTGCGACGCCGCTTCCACTGGTTGCGGCATGAACGGACGATCATCCGGCGCGGTCGTATTCGATTTACGACGCGCTGGTTGACGTTTTGACCTTCTATTGCGTTTTCGGTTGGCCACTCAGGCGAGCCTAGAGACGTCGTGCTGGAATCATGGATACATCGGCGGAGGAAGATGATGTGACGCGGACCCGTTAGTTGGTCCGTGGGGCCCAAGTTAAAGAGCCTGCGCGGAAACGTGGGGATTGGGGTGGTTGAGGGTCCCTGAATAGGGGTGTGTCCCGTGTCAAGTTTGTTGCTCAGGTTTCGGGGGTTTCGGTTTGAGTGTCGGGGTATGCAGATATGCGTCGAGGGGGCGGGCCCAGTCGAGGCTCTCGTGGGGTCGGATTCGGTTGTATTCGTCGATGAAGTCGGCGGCGTGGTCGGCGAGGCCGATGCCGTCTGCGATGTCGTGGCGGTAGAGCCGTTCGTATTTCAATGCTTCGAACCAGCGTTCGATCACTCCGTTTGTGTGCGGCGACCGGTGCCTGGTTCTTACGTGCGAGAAGTGGGAGCGGTCGGCGAACCAGCGGGCGACGGCCGCTGATTTCATGGCCGGGCCGTTGTCGGTCACGATCACGATCGGGGTCGATCTCGCCGGTGTCGTCGTCGGTGCAGTCCTCGACGAGCCGGTGCCCCAGCAGTTCGCTGGCGCGGGTCTCGGCAGCGTCGAACGCGGCGCACAGGTCCCCGGCGGTCTGGGTTGCGCTCACCGGGCACGCCAACACGAGCTTGGTGACGTAGTCGACCACGCCGCCGAGCTGCCAGGCGCCGGCGGTCTCGGTCTCGAACTCCGAGAAATCGGCCTGCCATACCCGGTTCCGTCGCGACGGGGTCTCCGCGAAGACGGCTCTGCGGGCTTTGGCCAGCTGGCGCCGCTCAGCCTGGTAGCGGACCGGTTGCAACAGCCCCCGGCGGGCCATCGCGCGTCGCACCGACGACTGGGATCCGAACTCCCAGCCGGCGTGGCGGCCCATGGCCCAGATCTTGCGATGACCCCACGCCGGCCACGGCCCGGCCGGCGGGTCGCCGGCGCGGTGGGTGGCCAGCCGGTGCTGGTAGGTCCGCCGGGGCACGCCGATCACAGCAGCGAACCTCGCGATGGGCATGCCCGCTTCAGTGCGAATCACCTCGAGGTCCCCAACGGGGGGAGATACTCCGCCCCCTTCTTCCACACCCGCAGCTGCACATGGGCCTCGCCCAACGCCGCCTTGAGCTCCTCACACTCCGCTTCGAGCTCCAACTCGCGCGCCGATCGACGGCGACCGCCGAGCGCCAGACGGTCCCGACCCCCCTCCAAGAACGCCTTCTTCCAATTGTGCACCGTCTGCTCAGAAACCCCCGCCCGGCGACCCGCCACCGACGCGGACAACTCGCCGCGCAGCACGCTCAACACCACCCGCAGCTTCTCCTCGGGCGACTTCTTCGAAGCCTTCGCCATGCTCAACTCCTCGCAACAGACTCAAACCAAGAACTGTGCAAGAAACGATGACACGGGACAGGTCGAGGCCCTGCTGGGATCGGTGATTGGTAGATCACGATCCAGGAGGGCCTCGATGGCTTCCGATGTTATGCGGGTGCGGTTGCACCTGCGTCAGTTGCGCGTGCTGAGTGTGCTGGTCGACGAGGTCGACGAGCTGCGGGTGGAGGTCGCGTCCACGGTCAGGCGTCCTCGGTGCCCGGGGTGCGGGCTGGGCAGTGCTGGGGTGCACGACAGACGTCGCCGCGAGATACGCGACCTGGAGGTGTCGGGCCGGTCGGTGACGCTGGTGTGGCTGCGCCGCCGGTTCGCGTGCTGGGGCTGCGACAGGCGCTGGGTGGAGGACCACCCCGAGTTCGAGGGCCGCTTGACGCGGCGTCTGGCGCGTCGGCTGGTGTCGGACGCCAAGGCGATGCCGATCCGTGCGGTCGCTCGCCGTCACAGGATCGGCTGGGAAGCGGTGATGACGCTGGTGACGGCCTGGTCGGCGCTCGTGGCAGACCATCGCCGCAGCCGCCGCAGCCGGGTGCTTCTGGTCGATGAGACCTCGATGCGCAAACGGCACCGATACGTGACTGTGATCATGAACGGCGACTCCGGCGAGACCCTGGCAATGGTCCCCCACCGCAGCGCTGCAGCGCTTTCGGGGTTCCTGGCAGCTCAGGGGCCTCGCTGGTGCAAAGGCGTCAAGGTCGTGGTCTCAGACGGCTCCAAGGCGTACAGGGCCGCTATCGACGCCCGCCTCGGGCACGCCCGCCACGTGCTGGACCGCTTTCATGTGATCCGCTGGTTCAGCGCCGGGCTGACCGCGGTGCGCCGCGACATCCAGCGCCGCCGCCCGCCCGGCGTCAAGCCAGCGTTCGACCGCGAGGTGTTCAAGGCGAGGTTCGCGCTGGGGCGCCGCGGCGACCAGCTCAACCCAGCCGACCGTGCCCGCCTCGAAAAGCTCTTCGACGCCCACCCGCGACTGCGAGCCGGCTGGGCGGCCCTCCAGGAACTGCACGGCCTCTATCTCGCCGAAGACGAACAAGGCGCCCTCGAAGCCCTGGACCGGTTCGCCGATCTCTACGCCACCGGCGAGCTGCCCGAGTTCAGCTCCGTCGTGGACACCGTCATCGCCTGGTCCACAGAAATACTCGCCTGGCACCACACCGGCCGACCCTCAAACGGACGCATCGAAGGAACCAACAACCTCCTCCAAGTACTGCGTAGAACCGCCCACGGCTTCACCAACCCGCACAACTTCGCCGCCCGCGGCATCCTCACGACATAATGACCCCCACCGATCCCAGCAGCCCCAACCCCACAAAACCGCGCAGGACCAAGTTAAAGACCCTGTCGGCTAGTTCCATCTCCTCCGGAGTGACTCATGCTCGTGCCACCCTGCCACGCTCCGGCGGTTAAGCCACAGTGCTGCCGTGGGTCAAAGCCCGTCTACGGAACGGAGGCCCATGCTGCAGACGATGTTGGGTTCGGCTTGGGTGCCTTGGGGGACGGGAGGCACGCTGAGCCGGTCGTCGTTGTGGAGGTCAACGATGAGCGCGGCGAGGTCGTCGTCGCTGCGTTCTCGCAATGCCCGAGCGAGCCGCTGGATAGCTGAGTCGTACAAGGGACGTGCGTTGATCGCGTCCAGCGCCGCTTCGAGGTCGGCTTTGGTGACCCACAGGGTGTCGGTGAACTTGTCGAGCTGGCCGTCGAAGCGGTTCCACACCTTGCCGCGCACGCCTTGCAGGGCGCCGCTGGTGCGGCCTGTCGGTGTGCGCAGCGCGCCGCTCAGCGCTGCTGCGACGAGGTCATGGTGACCGTCGAGACGAGGCGCCGACGGTGTGGACGGTTCGGATTCAGCAAGACGAAGCGCTTCTTGGGGGGTGACACGCCGGCCGCCTCCGCTGGGCTCGATGAAAGCGAACGCGTCTGCGCCGGCGTGGGTCTGCGTGTGAATCACCACACCGGGCGTCGCGCCGGGCGGGCCATGGGCGAGTTGTTTGGTCGCGTACACGACATTGGGCAGCGCCGCGACTTTCTCCGCCAGGTCGGGGTCGGCGTCGGCTGCGTGACGCCAGATCTCATATGCCATCGACACAGGGTCCACTTCGTCCACGCCGGCACCCAGCCTGAACCCCGACGACTCGTCGAACACTCCTGAGATCACCTGCCGCTCGGAGTGGTGACCGAAGAAAGCCTCATCGGAGCCGAGCAGGCGCGCGTTCTCTCCCAGCCGGCGTAGCACGCGCCCGCGCAGTTCGATCTCCTTCTCCACCGAGGCGTCAGGCATCAGCGACACCACCACCACTTCAGCCGAGCGCTGTCCGATGCGATCGACTCGTCCGGCGCGCTGCACCAGCTTGACGATCGCCCACGGCAGGTCGTAGTTGACGACGATGTGCGCGTCCTGGAGGTTCTGGCCCTCCGACAGCACATCGGTCGACACCAGCACTCGCAACTCGTCCCGCACCGGGTGCCCGTCTCCGCCGAGACCGTTGGACACCGGCGAGAACCGCTGCGCCACTGCCGTGGGGTCCTCGGTGTCGCCTGTGACGAGCCCTGCGTCGCTGACGCCACGCCGTACTAGCTCTGCCCACACATAGCGGGCGGTATCCGCAGCCTCGGTGAAGATCAGCACCTTGGCGTGGGGATGCTGGACCGTGAGCACGTCCATCAGTGCTGCGATCTTGCCGTCGCGGTCCGCGTCCCAGTCTCCGAAGCGCCCCAGCAGGTCGCTGATGATGTCCGCATCGTCGCGCAGCTCGTCGGCGAGATCGGCGCTGAACATGTGCGGCGGCGCCCAACGGATCGCCTTGGGGCTCTTGGCGCGCAGCTTGTCGTATGCGCTCGCTGCAGTGTCCTCGTCTGTGCCGAACAGCACAGCACCGTCGCTGTCATCGTCTTCGCCGCTGTCTTCGAGTTCTTGGTCGGTCTCGGCCGCCCACAATGCGTTGTCAACGGAACCGATCGGCATGTCCAAGCCGTTCGCCAGCGCATAGGCCGCCACCAGGTTCCGAAGTCGATGACGCCGAAGGGTCGCCACAAACGCTGGCCCCGACGACGACAGCCGCTTGAACATCGTGATCCTGGTGAAGCCCGCCAGGTTGCCTTGCACTGAGTTCTCGAGGTCCTCCATCAACTGCCGCTCATCCCCATCGCCGGGCACGAAGTCCTCGTCGATGAAGTAGCCAAGCTGGTAGCGAGGCAGCCGCAGGTCGCGGATCGCGTCGAGGGTGCGATCCGAGATCATCTCGTGTGCCGGGTCGTCCTCGGCGAGGTCCCAGTCGACCGGCTGGGGTGTCCGTTCGGGGAAATGGAACCGTTTGCCCGTGCCGAACTCCAGATAGCGCCGACCTTGCTCATCGGTGAGTGCGTAGTTGTCTTCCACGAAGCGACGCGTGCGACGCACCATGTACTGGGACATGAGTGCTTGCCAGTCCTCCAGATGTTCCGACCGTCGGAACGCCGCCAGAGAGGAGGTCTGACCGTCGCACAAATACGAGAAGTCGCCCTCGCCGATCTCAGCAATCGCCCGCTCGGGCCGGACGCCCAGATCGGCGTCGGGACGGATGAACAGCGACAGCTGCGACGCGAGATCACCGAGTTGCTTGTTGTAGGGGGTCGCGGTCAGCAGCAGCGTCCGCGAGTCGTTGTCGGTGATGTAGTCCTTGATGACTTGATGGTCCCGGCGCTTGTCGCTTCTGAGATTGTGTGCCTCGTCGATGATGACCAGCCGGTAGCGCCGGGCATCAGGCAGGTTCTTGTGAACCATCGACAGCGACTCCACCTTGCCGCGCACCTCATAGCGGTGCAGGTACGACTCCCACATCTCGGTCAGATTCTTCGGGCAGACCACCAGCGTCTCGAAGCCCTGCTCTTCTTGGAGCAGCCGGGCGATCGCGGTGCCGACAAGCGTCTTGCCCAGCCCGACCACATCGCCGATCATGGCCCCGCCCTTTTGCATCACGATCCGGGCGGCGATCTTCACCGCCGCTGCTTGGAAGTCCAGAAGCTCGTTCTGCATCGATGCCGGCAGGCCGTACTCGACCAGGCCCTCGCGTGCCTCCTGCGAAAGATGGAAGGCCATCTTCAGATACACCAGGTACGGATCGAGCGGCTCCTCCGAAGCCCACGACTCCTTGAGAACCTCCGCCAGCTGCGGTGTGGCGTCAGCGCTGAGCGGATCGTTCCAGCGATCCTCGAACCAACCAGCGAGCTTCTCGGTGGCATCGCCGTCCACCACATCGACGTTCAGCTCGCCCTGCTCTCGCAGCCCTGAGCTCGTCAAGTTCGACGATCCGACGTACGCCACGCGAGGCGCCGCAGAGTCGTCGCGATGGCAGAGATACAGCTTGGCGTGCAGCCGATGAGCCATGTGTACCCGGACCTCGACGGTCCCCGACTCGATCTGGCGCAGCAGAGCCCGCAGCGCTGCCTCGTCGCCATACGTCGGCAAACCGACCTGCAACTGCTCCCGATACTCCCCGACCGTCTCGTTCTTCAAGCGAGCGGCACCAGCATTGTCCATCGGTGCGGCCCGCCCAAGACGTGCCAAACGAGCCATTTCATCGGCCGGGGCCTCGTGCATGCCAACAAGAATCCGCGCCTTCGGCCCACCGGCCCGCGCCGGCAGTGCATCCACCGCCTCGGCCAATAACCCCCAGCCGCGCAAGTTGAAATAGCCGATCGCTGCATCCAACCGGTAGGACGACGACAGCGAGTCAAGCAGTTCCCGCTCAGCATCAAGAACGATGTTGTCGATGATCTTCGGCACGTCGTTATTCCCTATTGCCGAACACCATGCGGTCGCGCAGATTCCCCGCCGCGTCGAATGCGTCCTCGATACCCCACGCCTGCGCCAGCAGCCAGTCGGCACGGTCGGTCATGTGGCGCAATCTGGACATGTTGTAACGACCAACCAAGACCCGCTTATTGCCGCTGCCGCGCAGGTGAAACTCCAAGTGATCGGCCGCACCCTCCAACAGCTTCTTGGACAGCTTCACTAAACTCTCGAATTTCATGTCACCCGCGGCAGGGTTGCCCATATGGACCGCATCAGAGCTCAGCCGTTTGATGTCACCTGGGAACGCTGCAAGCGTGCCGCGGGTGACATGAAATTCGTCGCCGTACAGAAGCCACCATAGATAGCCCCAGCGCCCGCTGAACACGGCCACGGCGATGTTCCGGCAGAATTCGTCATCAAAATAGAACCAGCCGCTTCTGTTAGATGCGGTTTCGGCAGGCACTCGCGAAATTGGATCAACCGTCGGCGGCTCGATGTCAAATACGGCAAGCCAGTTAGTAGCCGTCGTCTTGAATCCAAGGGCGTAGTTCGAATCGCTGGTTGTACTGCTGACGACGGGCTCGTTTGCGGACAACATCGAGGCGAATGCTCGATCCAAAACGACGCTGCATGAGAATGGCCAAACCTTCACACCGCACCCGGAGTCCAACCTGTCGATCAGCCGGGTGTACTTCAAGTTGTCCATCAAGTGCGTCCGCGCGACTACCAACCAGCGATGGCATTGCGTGGTGAATACTTCGCGTGATCCCGTGCGGCTCCCAATTGCTATGGAGTTGCGAACCTTTGCCGATCCAGAAAACAGACTGTCAGACGCGCGGCTGTATGAAGACACCCACAGGCAGCCGAATGCTGACGCCATGCATGCACGAAGAGACACAAAATGACGACTGAAGCAGAGGGAGTGCATCACGATCATGGCGAAGCGGCCACCGTCGTTGAGCAAGTTCGACGCCCGTTCCATGCAGACTGCATATAGATCCGGGCAGGATTGTGTCTCGTAGCCCAACCAGCGATAGCTCGTGACCTTCGAGGTCTTGATGTAGGGCGGGTTGCCGATGATGACGTCGAACCCGCCTTGTCGCCACACGCTCGGGAACTCCACGAACCAGTGGAACGGTTGGTGCGAACTCGCCCAATCGTCGAGGTCGCCATCCTCGTCTCGCATCTCGTGCAGCAGCGAGTCGGCCATGCTGCGCGCGGCTTGAAGCTTGGCGTGGAGTCTCTGTTTCGCGTCCGAGTGGTCAAGCTGGCCGGTGTCATCCGTTTCCGCAGCGATGTAGGCGTCGAAGGCATCGGCGATGTGCTGCGCCGTCTCCTCGACTTGTTGCAGCTGGCTCACATGGTCGAGTCTCTGACTGAACAGGCGTTGCTTTGCGTCCTCGGTGTCGGCGATGCCCACGAGCAGATTGCCGCACTTGATGTTGAAGTCCAGGTCGGGCAGCGGTTCCAAGTGCTTCACGTCGTCGATCTGGGCAGCGAGCTTCAAGAACAGCCGGAGCTTGGCGATCTCCGGCGCGTCGCGCATCAGGTCGACGCCGAACAGGTTGTGCAGGCAGATCGTCTTCAGCAGCCAGTACCGGCTGCTGGGGTGCGCGCGTGCCTCGGCGAGGAATGGAGGCACAGGTGAGCCGCGGGCCTCGAGTTCGGCGGCGCGTGCCAGCACTTCGCCGTACAGCGGTTCGAGCACATCGAGCACCGCGAACAGGAAGGCCCCAGAACCCACCGTCGGATCGCAGACAGTCAGCGAGCGCAGCACCTCGAACGCGGCGTCGCACTCGGCAGCGTTCGACAGCTGGCTCAGGTAGTCGCGCAGCAGCTCCGGGAGATCGAGATTCTCGGTGATCGCGTCATCGACGGTCCATGTCCGCTGCGGGTCGGACAGCAGTCCGGTTTGGCGTCGGTAGCGCTCCCGCCTATGCACTACGTCGCACCAGCGTTCGCCGGGCAGCGCAAGGTGCTCGCCTGGGGGCGGCAACGCCATGTAATCGGCTGGGTCGCCGCTGTGCCACTGCCACGGCCATGCATCCCCGACAGGCGGCAGGTCGCCGTCGCCGCGTCCGTCCGTCCGTCTCGAGGTTGGGAGTTCTACGCCGTGAGCGTTGCCGTCATGGAGGTAGGCGTCACCCGAGCCGGCCAGCAGCAGCGTCGGGTCATCCAGCCCGGCGGCGACGAGACGATCGGCGACCGCGGGCAGGATCGTCGATGATGCCATGTAGCCGGTCACGTCCGGCTTGGTGTAGTAGGCGCCTTTCTCCTTCTGGCCTGCATCTGTGAAGTTGATGTACTGCTCGAAGATGAACCCGAGGATGTCCGGGTTGATCTCGTCCGTCGCGCCGGTGGGGGTCTCGTCCAGGTGCCAGCGCCATGCGTCGAAGAAGTCGAACAAGGACTCGAATGCGTCGTCATTGATCTCGATGTCGTAGGCCACCTCCAGCTCGTGAGGCTCAAAGATCCCGCCGTTGACATACGGCACATCGCCGATGATGCGCTCGATCTCGGGGTCAACGCCTGCGCGATGACCCGGGGGACTTCCGAGACCTGCGTGGAAGAGCGGCACAAGGAATCGCTTGTAGAACGCGTAGAACCGGTCGGCGCCGTAGCGCTGCCGCACCATCGTCTGGCGGCTGCGGAGATAGTTCCGATCGCCTTCAAGGAACCCCTTGCGCTGGATGAAATAGATGAACATGATCCGGTTCAGCAACACCGACGCGTACCATCTGCGGTCCTCATCCGCAGCAATCCCCTCCACTGTCGCAGCGAAGTTCTTGTGGTGCTTCTGGAACTCCCGGTAGAACGACTTGGTGATCTGGTCGGCGTTGAACGTGCGTCGAATCCGGGCGAGCACCGACGTCGCGGTGAGCCCGTCCTCTTCATCAAGGGTGAAACTTGCTTGAACGAGCCGCTGCAGCAACGCCTCGGTTGGCGCCACCGAGGGGTACCCATGATCCACGAGGCGGTGCCCGACTCCGCTGGACCGCTGCTCCGGCCACAGCCACAGGTGCTGGGCTGGCGATACGAATACGACGAGCTGGTCACGGCTGAAGCGCTTGAGCCGCCGCACGACGCGATGCTGCTCCGAACGCTGCGGCACACCAGCGGGACACGCCACTAGCCACGCTGTCACGCCCCGCTTGTCGGCAACCGCCGTCGGCTCGAGGTCGCTCTCATCCACCTGCACGGTCCCGATGGCCCCAGGATCGTCCCAGCCCATCCTGCGAAACAGCGACCCGAAGTCACCCTGCTGCAGCAGCTCCCGCAGCTCCTGCTCGATCACCGCCTGCCCCGCTTGACCAAGCAGTGCTGTCGGCGTTCCTCAAATGGCGAGCACAGCACCGATTCGGCTGACGGATCGAACTCGACCTCTGTGGCCACCTCTGCCAGATCGCTGGGCATTCCGGTCAACTGCAGCTCGGCGCCGAAGCCGGCTGCAGTGTGAAATTGCCGTTATCCCATAAGTTCTGACCTTGTATGACTACATGCAATTGTCGGGATATTGCATATCGTCAGTGGCATTCGCGAAGATCGAGCGCTTGCGGGATCGTTCCATGACAAGACCCCGTGGGCGAGCGTCCGATTCGGAGCTTGCGTGTGTGGACCGGTCAGTGCCGCCAGTCGAAGCCACTCGGATCAACAAAGCCAACGGCTCTTGCGAAGAATCGGAAGCGCTCCGTCTATCGACATTCGAGGATCCGACGGGGCAGGCTGCTCCCCGGCGCGGCAGTTGCTGGCAAGAAGTCGTCCGCGGCAGTGTGGTTGTGACCAGCGAGCAATTGATTCGAAACTCGTCCGATAGACGCCCCGGATACAAGGCAACCTCCGATGTTGTTCTCCTCACAGAATCCGATGCGGAGAATCTGAGTGGACTGTTTTGCCACGAGATCACGCACAACACGATCCGTAGCTACAGAAGTCAATGGCGCAGCTTCGTCACCTGGGCCACTGCTCGGAGAGTCCCAGCAATTCCTGCCAAGCCCGAGCATGTTGCTGCGTACTTGGCCGAACGCTTTGAGCAGCGCGGGCACAAGCCGGCCACGCTGCGCGTGGCCGCTGCTGCGATCGCTTACGTCCACAACAACTGCGGCCTCGCGAACCCGTGCAGTCATCCGGACGTCAAGAGAACCCTCAGGGGAGCGACTCGAGTAGCCGGCAAGGCTCAGAAGCAGGCGAAGGGCCTCACGGCGGATGCACTCGATGCAATCGCAGCCACCGCCTGCCGGCCGCGTCTCGGAAAGAACGGCAGACGAGAGAGCGCACAGGCTGCCGCGAGGAGAGGAAGTGTCGACATCGCTCTCGTGAGGCTCATGCGCGACGCGATGCTCAGGGTCTCTGAGTGCGCCGCGCTGACCTGGAGCGACATCGAGACGGTGCCTGATGGCAGCGGGCGACTGCTAATTCGACGCTCGAAGACCGACCCCGACGGCGAAGGTGCTGTGGTGTTCGTGTCGACGCAGACCATGGCGGCCCTTGCGTCGATTCGTAACGGCGCCCCAGCGGGACTCCGGGTGTTCGAACTCAGCCCGAATCAGATCTCGCTTCGGATCAAGAAGGCAGCCTTGGGGGCCGGCCTGGGCGACGGTTTCAGCGGACACTCGCCACGTGTCGGCATGGCTCAGGACCTTGCACGAATAGGCGTCGAACTGCCCAGTCTGATGACCGCGGGACGATGGCGTTCCCCGACGATGCCCGCGCACTACACCCGCAATGAGACCGCCGACCGAGGCGCTGTCGCGCAGTTCTATGACTACCCGCGGGACCCCCGCTAACCGCCTCAGGCAACCTGATCCACGCAGAACGGCTCCGCGCGCAGCACCTACTGCTCGTCAACCGGACGCAGCGAACCGTGACTAGGTCTTCCGCTCGTCGGGATTGGGACTCTGGCTCGGAAGGCTCGCGCTAGCGTTGCTTCGTTGCGGAATCGGCCTACCAAGGGGACTCAAGGTCATGGATAACGGCAATTATCCTCGCCGCGATTTTGCCCGTGTACAGGCACGAGAACAAGTCCTCATTGAGTGTTTCTCTCGATGATTTAGCCCGTATTCGACGCAATTGCTTGCTAGCTCCCATCACCACGAATTCCCAATCGGACCATGCGCATCCGGCCTCACTGGACTGAGATTTCGTGCCCAAAGACGGCGGCGTCTAACCTCAACGCCGGTGACGGTGATCCGATTGTCGGTCAAGCTGGAACGAAGTCAGGGACCCCAGTCACACGGGAGAACACCTGCAACATGACCCGCCGCCCATGACTGAGCTCTTGCTCGATCCTGCACGGGCGCTGGTGCTCTCGCTGAAGCCGAGGTTCGCCCAGGCGATCTTGGCCGGCACCAAGACGGTCGAAGTGCGACGAGTCATGCCGCGCATCACCATCTCGACGCTCGCGCTGCTGTACGCATCGGGCAGTGCGCGAGCGCTGGTCGGCACATGTGTGGTCCGAAGTGTTGCCCGGTACTCAACCGACGAGCTGTGGCATTTGCACGGCGTCGACACCGCCCTGTCCAAGACTGAATTCGACGCTTACCTCGAAGGCCGAGATTGCGGCGTGGCGCTGTTGCTGGAGTGCCCCGAGCCGCTGCCGCCCCGATACCCCTGCACACGCTTCGGCAGGCTCACGACTTTCGCCCGCCCCAGAGCCTCGCCTATGTGTGCCACGCCCAGCGCAAGCGTCTGCTGGCAGCGTAGAGATCGGCGAGGGGCCAGATTGGCGTCAGCCAGCGAGAGTCGCTTGAGGGGTTGAGATCTCGACTTCGACCGTTTCGAACCGAGTCGAGAGCGTCGACGTGGCGTCGCCGTAGTCAGCCATCGACTCCGCGTCCGAATCGGCGAGGGCCTGGCCGTGGTACGCGATGGCATCGTCGATGGACATCGCAGGCACCGGCACAGGGTCGCCGCTCTCGACCAGGCCATCGATGTGGAAGGCGAGCGCCTCGCGGATGTTCGCGAGCATCTCATCGGGGGTCTCGGCGGTGCTGATGCATCCCGGAACGTCTGGCGCGTAGGCACCGCAGTTGTTGGAGATCTGCTCAATGACCACTGCGTAGGTCAGCTTCATCACGAACTCCGGCGGAGGCCTGCTTGTCTCAAGATGTTGAGCCACGTACCCCTCGGCACCGCATCCTCCAAACTACCCGGGATCGTGACCATGCCCGGCTGGTCAGGATGGCGAAATTGTCGGTGGCTGCAAGTGGGTCGCTCACGATGTCCAGCGGCGTGGAGCGTGGTCACGGCTGCATTTCCCGATGGGCGCACATGACGCGCGAGACGGGAGGCCGGTCCGCCTGAAGTCGGCTCAGGGCCGAGTGCTCAGGTTCCCCTGCGCAAGCGGTGGGTTCCGCGCCGCCCGTTGCCCGTCACCATAGCCATGAGGGTGTGACAGGCGGTCGAAGTGCGACGGGTCATGCCGCGCATCGCCATCCCGGCACTGGCGCTGCGGTCGGTTGGCCCGCGAAGGGCGACTTTGCAAGCTTTATAGGGAATTTGTTCTGACACCAAAAGCGCTATAAACCCAATAAAGCGGACACGTCGAAGAGTCGGCCCGCATCCACCGGCCGTCGTCGCAGCTGCATGTCATCGGTGAGACCGAGGCGATGAGCGTCCCGGGGAGTGCGCGGTCAGTGCGTCCAGGTGTCAATGAGGTCGTAGGCGGCGTACCAGTCGCGGTTGCGGCCTACGCCGGGTGTGGGGGCCTCGACGGCGGTGAGGATGCCGCGGTCGGCGAGGGACCGCAGCGCGGTTCTCGCGGCGGGTCTGCTGATGTGCAGCAGGGCAGCGGTGTCGGGAGCGCTCTGGAGGGGGTGAGCGACCAGCAGCGGCACCGGCGCCAGTGCTGCGCTGTCGGCGCGCAGTCCGCTCAGCCTGTCCTGCCACGAGTCGATGATGTGGCGTGTGCGGTCAGCGAGCTGATCGGTGATTGCTGCGGCATGTTGCGCGACGCCAGCGAACCAGGCGATCCACGGGCCGGTCCTGCCTAGCTCGAACAGATGCAGTCCCGACAGGTAGCCGCCGGCGTCTCGTGCGATCGCGACGCTGATCGGCACCGTCGAATGGCGGGTCAGGCCCGCTCGTCGCAGGGCTCTGGTGATGAGTATCCGGCCGAGTCGGCCGTTGCCGTCGCCGTAGGGATGGATCGCCTCGAACTGGGCGTGCAGGATCGCCGCGTGGGAGATCGGGTCCACGTCGGTCCGGTCGTTCGCGAAGCCGATGAGATCGTCGATCAGGCCGGGGATCTCGCTCGGCGGCGGGGGGATGTACGTCGCCGTGAGCGGTGAGCTGCCGCCGACCCAGCCGACTCTGGGACGGAACGCCCCGATCAGCTCGGGGTCCAGGTTGCTGTTGCGCATGAGGCGGGCGTGCCAGCCGTGCAGCACCTCCACGCTGAGCGGCTCATGCGCACTGGCGAGGGCAGCGTCGATGACAGCGAGGTTGTCGGCCACCCATCCGGCCGACGCGCGCGACTTCCTTGCGCATCTCGCCGCTACGCGGTCTCGAACTGGAGCGCGTTGAGGTTGAGATGAGGCGATCTGGCCGACACATTCAGCATCTCGATGCCGACGACCTGTTCGGCAGCGTTGAAATCCAACACCACGCCGGGCACGACCTCGAGCGAGTCGACAATCGCAGAGTCGTCGAGATGGAAGTACAGCGCGTCGTCCTCCTTGTCGATTCGCAGCTTCATGCCTCACCTCGCATTCCGCGGTCAAAGAACACCGTAACCACTCGCCACGGATCCGACGACGTGTTCACCGCCGCAAGCAGCACTCGGCCATCACGCTCGTCAATTGGCCCATAGAAGCGCTCCACCGTGCTGTCACCCGGGTCCCGCATGCGATGTGACGGCGACGCCACGACCCGCTTCGCCCACGACCAAGGAATCTCTCGCCGTTCCATCTGCCGTCGAGCGTGCTGCGTGTACGTCAGTTGCATCTCAGCCTCTTCATGGCAGCTCGGCTCTCAGGCGACGACGTCGAACTGGCGTTCAAGCCGTGACCTCGGAGGGAACGGTCAATTCTGACAGTCCCCTTGCTCGGTCGTGCACGGGCGCTAGGAGGGTGGTCGGAAAGTCCGGGGGTGGGTCCTCGTGTTGGGGGGCGTGATCGCGGATGATGGTGGGGTGCGCGGTTCGGCTGATGGTCAGGGTTCGATTTTCGATGTCGGGGTGTTGGTGGGCGGCCTGCTCGACACCGAGGGGTTCTTGGTGACGTTGGGGCAGGCTCGGGGCGAGCTGTTCTGTGATGCCGATTTTGATGCGTTGTATGCGTCTGGCCGGGGTCGGCCGTCGCATCCGCCGTCGGTGGCGGCGGCGTTGTTGTTGTTGCAGTTGTTCTATGGCGTGTCGGACCGTGAGGCGCAGCGGCGTTCGCGGTTCGACATGTCGTGGAAAGCGGCTTTGGGTTTGCCGCTGGAGCATCGGGGGATTGCTCATGTGGTGCTGGTGGAGTTCCGGGCGCGTCTGGTTCGCGCCGGGATGGAGTCCTTTTTGGGGGATCGTGTCAAGATCGCTGCCAAGCGCGCCGGGGTGATCGGCCATCGCCGCACGATGGACTCGACCGGTGTGGCGGACTGCGTGCTGACCCAGGACACGATCACGCTCATCAGGTCCGGGGTCCGCAGGTGCGTCGGGGTGCTGGGCGGGATCGACGCCGATGCCGGGGCGGAGCTGGCGGGGCTGTTGTCGCGTGACGACTACGACCGGGGGGCCAAGCCGCAGATCATGTGGGCAGACCCCCAAGCACGGGCGGCTCTGGTCGCGGAGCTGTTCGGCGACGCCGAGACCGTCATCGGGTTCTGCGCCCGTTTCGGGGACCCGGGCCTGGCTGGGGCGGTCGAGCTGTTGAGGGTCGTGGCGGGCCAGGACATCGAGATCGCCGCCGACGACGACGGAGCCCAGACCCCGCGGATAGCTCAACGGGTGGCCCCGGACCGGGTCATCTCCACGGTCGATCCCGACGCTCGGCACGGGCACCGTTCGCGCACCGACCGCTACGACGGCTACAAGCTGCACGTGTCCGCGGATGTGGACTCGGACCTGGTCTGCTCAGCGGCCGCGACGCTCGCGACCACCCACGACGCCGCTGTGATCGAAGACCTCATCGACGCCGACCCGGTCCCGGTCGCCGAGATCATCGCCGACACCCACTACGGATCGGGGCCCACCCGCCAAGCGATGGCCGACCGAGGCATCCACCTCGTCGCCCCCGCCCAGCCGATCCCGACCCGCGGCGACAAGCTCACCAAAGCCGACTTCGACATCGACCTCGAAGCAGCGACGGTCACCTGCCCGCAAGGGAACACCGCACCCATCCCGCCGCCGCGCGGCGCCAAACGGCGCCAGGCGCGGTTCGCAGCAACCGATTGTGCAGCATGCGAGCTCAAGCCCCGATGCACCACACGCGACGGCGGCCGAATCGTCGAGATCAACCCCCACGAAGAACTCCTCGCCCCCGCAAGAGCGCAACGATGGACACCGGAGTTCCTCAGCCGATACCGACTGCGAACCCAAGCCGAACGCAAAATCGCTCAGATCAAGTCCCGCACCAAAAACGTCCCCTGGCGCGGCCTCGACAAGGCCAACCTGTGGCTCGACCTGCGAATCGCCGCCCTCAACCTCGACCGCGCCGGCCGCCTCGGCATCATCAGGTAAAACACCCGCCCCGACCGGCGACCCCGGCCCCCACTGGCCGACCGACGATGCGCCTGGGCATCATCAAGCAGAACACCCGCGCCCAACCCACCCCGAACCACCGACCAGACAACCGCGCACGCTCAACAAACAACACACACCACACCCCAATTGCCGACCACCCTCCTAGGGGTTTCCCTGAAGCCGAGGTTCGCCGAGACGATCCTGACCGGCACCAAGGAGCACGGCTAACGCAAGCGTCTGCCGACGGCGCAGAGACCGGCGAGAGCCCGGGCTGGCGTCAGCCGGCGAGCGTCGCTTGAGGGGTTGAGATTTCGACTTCGACCGTCTCGAACCGGGTCGAGAGCGTCGCCGTCGCGTCGCCGCCCTCAGCCGGCCACTCCGCATCCGCATCGGCGAGGGCCTGGCCGTGGTACGCGATGGCATCGTCGATCGACATCGCAGGCACCGGCACAGGGTCGCCGCTGCGGACCAGGCCATCGACGTGGAAGGCGAGCGCCTCGCTGATGTTCGCAAGCATCTCATCGGGGGTCTCGGCGGTGCTGATGCATCCCGGAACGTCTGGCGCGTAGGCGCCGTAGTTGTTCGGGGTCTGCTCAATGACGACTGCGTAGGTCAGCTTCATCGCAAACTCCGGCGGAGGCCTGCCTGTCTCAAGATGGTGAGCCACGTTCCCCTCGGCACCCCGTCTCGAAGCTACCCGGGATCGTGACCTTGCCCGGCTTGTCAGGACGGCGAAACTGCCGGTGGCTGCCACGTGTTCGCGCATGGACCCAACCGTCGCGTTCGACCAGCCGTATTGCGTCGCGCACTGTCGGCATGACCTGCTCCGTCCGGCCGTCCAAGACAGCTGCTCAGCGGCGCATTGCAAAATACTATGCTTTTTGCATGACGCAACTCGTTACGCGCATCGATGACGATCTTGCCGCCCAAGTTGACGACCTCGTCGCTGCCGGCGAATTCGAGTCTCGCTCCGACGCGGTGCGGCGTGGACTCACATCGCTGGTTGATGAGCACCGCAGACGGCGGATCGGCAAGGTCATCGTGGACGGTTACCTCCGCCATCCGCAGACCGAACACGACGTCGGATGGTCCGACGCAGCCACGGCGGCAATGATCGCCGATGAGCCGTGGTGACGCCCGCACGAGGCGACATCTGGTGGGCAGAAGCCGAGGACAAACGACGGCCGGTCTTGGTAGTGACCCGGACAGATGCCATCGCAGTGCTGAGGTGGATCATCGTCGCTCCGGTCACGCGCACGGTGCGCTCAATTCCCACAGAGATCCAGCTCGGACCCGCAGAGGGACTGAGCGACGAGTGCGCAGCGTCGTTCGACAACCTGCAACCGATCAACAAGTCGTTCCTCACCGAGCGCATCGGAAGCGTCGGATGGCGCTACGTCGAGATATGCAGCGCCCTGGAAGCGCTCGCCGACTGCTGACCCTCTAGGTGAGCCACGTCGTGGATGAGGGACGACACGGCATCCTTCAGCGGCCTCGCCGATCACTCTCGTCAGCGCAGCCCGAAGACCTTCGAAAGCGACGTTCCGCCTTCACCTCGTCCCCCGGCTCCGGCTGGTCGGTGCGACACATCTGTGACACTCTGCTGATTCGGGGTCGTGCAGCCGGTGCTCTTGAACTACTACTGCGTTGCGGTCGCTGTGGCCGTGGGGGCCGCCTCGGGGATCTTCTCGGTGCGGTGGCTGCGTGCAGGCCTGCGCAGCGGACGGGTTGTCGGGCGTGCTGCGGGCGTGGGATTGGTGGGCACGGCCGTGTTGAGCGTCGGGGCGCTGCTCATCACCGGTGCGGACGGGTTCACGCTGATCCATGTCGCCTATGTCGTTGGGACCGTGGGGGTGCCGCTGGCGGGCGGCATCGTGCGGCTTTGGGCCCGCCCGCGCCCACGGGCAATCACCGCCGCCTGCGTCATCGCCGTGGCCGCCGTCCCGGTCGGCGTCTACGCGACCTATGTGGAGCCCTTCTGGTTGAGGGTGGACGCCGTGGGGCTTGCGGTCGACGACGTCGATGAACGGATCCGGATCGGCGTGCTGGCTGATCTGCAGACCACCGCGGTCGGCGACTACGAGCGCGATGCGACCGAACGTCTGCTCGGCTTCGCGCCCGACATCGTCCTGGTGCCCGGCGACCTGTACCAGTTCGATGCCGAATTGCTGGACGAGCGAGCACCGCAATTCACACAGCTGATCAGGCGGATTGTCGACGATGTGCCGCTCGTGTACCTGGTGAGCGGCAACACCGACACCGTCGCGGGCCTCCGCCGGATCACCGCCCGCACCGGCGCGAGGGTGCTCGACAACGAGATCGACACGTTCGAGCTCAAGGGCGTCTCGGTGAGCATCGGCGGCACGACGCTCTTCGGCGACGACGCGGCGGCTCGGCGGATGGCAAAGCGGCTCGCGGGCAACGGGCAAGCCGGAGTGCGGATCCTCCTCGGGCACAAGCCGGACGCCATCGAGTTGGTGCAAGCGACGCCTGTCGATCTTCTGGTAGCCGGCCACACCCACGGCGGGCAGGTCTCGTTGCCGATCCTCGGCCCGCCGCTGACGTTGTCGAGCGTGCCGAGGCACGTCGCCGCAGGCGGGCTGCATGAGCTGGACGGGACACCGATCTACGTGTCGACCGGCGTGGGCCGCGAGCGCGGCAACGCCCCGCAGCTCCGATTCGGCGTGCGCCCCTCGATCGGGATCATCGACCTCGTGAGCGCCGCCGGTGATCTCGGGTGATCTCCGGCGATCGTCTGCCGGCCCGCCGAGAAGGCCCGCAACCACGACGCGATGCTGGCGGCGCTGCCGGCGACGGCCCTACCCGGCCAGAAGCTCAGCCCCACCCTGCTGCCGCTGCACACACACGTCGATCGGCCCCACGTCGGCAGGATCAACATCGAGCATCAGGGCGATCGCCTCGCAAGCGGCCGCCGGCACCTCGTCGAGGTGTCTCGCTTGCGAGAAGACGCCCCGAAGCGAAGGAACCGTTATCGCCCACCACTCGCCAGATTGCACAACTTCGACGCGATGTCCCAAGGTGGTCACGTCAGGTTTCATGGTTCAACCATCTTGTCAGCTTCGGCGAGGATGCCGCGAGCGCCACGGCGTGCCGAACTCTGCTGCGAAAGGGGCAGACTTCGGACAGCCGTCCTCTCGGGGACGTGTGCGAATTGCCCTCGTGGGACGTGCTCGCATTGCGACTGGCGGCTATAAGTGCAGGTCAGAGGCCTGCACTTGAACGTTCGTTTGCAGTCCGCGGAACGCTAATCGCCAAAATCCGGAACGCGGGTGGGCCGTCAGCGCAACGAAATCCGAGCCGGTTGGCATCACAATGACACCATAACCGCAGGTCAGAGGACATTTCGGTTGCAGTTCGCAGTGCTGGTTGGATCCGCTGGGACACGCTGAGGTCATGCCAATGCGGAACGCGTGGACTTACCGCCGCGAGTCCAGTGCAGCATGCCAGCGACAGCTGGCAGCTCCTTGGTGAGATCGAGGCGCTTGCCGTTAGCGAATGCCAGAGGTAGGTCCCGGCCGAAGCGGTCGATCCCTACGACGCAGTCGGGTCCGAAGCTCGATCAGCGCATGCTTGTGGGTGCCCGATATTCGGACGTGAGTGCTGACCAGGCACGATGTGCTGCGATTCTCGTGCCTCGTGTCTCGCATTCTTTGCCGCTTCCTCGCGGCGCTGGCCGGTCTGGCCGTGCGCTCGGGCCGTTCCAAGGATCTCGAGATCATCGTGTTGGGCCACCAACTGACGGTGCTCCGCCGGCATCACCACCAACCCAACCGGCGCCTGGACTACCCAAGCAGCCCGCAACCTGTACCTGCGCCAGAACGAACGACTCGCCGATGCCCGAGCACTCGTCCGTGACCGTGGCAGCCAATCCATCGACGCCTTCGACGAGATCTTCCGAACCGAGGGCCTCAAGATTCTCAAGACCCCGGTCCGGGCACCCATGGCCAACGCCTTCGCCGAGCGCTGGATCGGCACCGTGCGACGCGAGCTCCTCGACCGCACCATCATCTGGAACCAACGCCAGCTCCAGCGGCTCGTGATCGACCACATCGACCACTACAACATCCACCGGCCCCACCGCTCGCTCGATCAACGGCCCCCAGCGCCGACGCAACCGCCGAACGCCAACGGACAGCAGCTTCGAATTGTCCGAGCGACACGCTGCGGCGGACTAGTCAACGAACATCGAAAAGCCGCCTGACCAGCCACGACAGGGTTTCGGGCACCCACACGCCGATGGCCAGCCATCGCGCAGCCTGAACCGACGCGCCTGCGGCCGGAGTGGCCGTGACGACTGCACCGGCTCCGATAGGTGGGCGACGGTCATGGTGCGCCAGCTCCGGGACAGGAGCGCCGCAACGGCTCAGGAATCATGTCGCCGTGCGCCTCGATCAGATCGTCCACCAGAGACCAGATCTGGTCAAGGTCGAGTTCGCTGGCGGTCCGGGGATCGAGCATGGCCGCGTGGTACACGCACTCGCGACGCCCAGACTTCAGCGCCTCGACGGTCAACTCCTGGGCTGCGATGTTCGTCCTGATCAGCGCCGCCAGATGCGCCGGCAGGCGCCCCACAGCGGTCGGTGAGAGGCCCTCACTGCTCACCGTCGCCGGAACTTCGACGATGCACTCGCTAGGAAGGTTCTCGATCAGGCCGTCGTTCCGGACGTTGACGTACACCGTGCGCTCAGTTCCGGTCTCGAGGCTGTGGATGATCCGGGGCGCGAACTCGTCGCTACCGGGAACCTCCACGGAGCTGGAGGGATCCTCGAGGCGGCCCCTCAACTCATCCCATCCCGCGATCTGCAGTTTGCACCGCCGTATGTACTCGCGTACGGGAACCTGGAAACGCTCGGCCAGATCAGGACGGTGGTTCCTGAGGAAGTACGGGGTGTACTCCGCGAAGTGCTCGCTCGACTCCGTCACGAAATAGCCGACGCGGCGCAACATCTCGTACCGGACCGCGTCGGGAAGGCCCCACTCGCCGCGCCTGGGGGCGTCGGCGGGGTCCGGGTACAGACGCTTGAGTTCCGGATAGAGGTCGCGGCCGCGATGCTCGAGGCGGAGGAAGAAGGCCATGTGGTTGATGCCGGCCACGACGTAGTCGAGTTCCTCTACGACGATTCCGAGGTCCGAGGCCAAGTGGGCGGCGGTTTGGGGCACGCTGTGACACAGTCCGTAGACCTCCACCTCGCAGAACTCGGCCAGTCCCCACAGGTTGATGGCCATTGGATTCGCGTAGTTGAGAAGAACGGCGGCGGGGCACCGCCTCTTCATCGCCTCAGCCACCTCCACGAGGGCCGGGACGGTCCGCAGGCCCCGCATGATGCCGCCAATGCCGACCGTGTCGGCGATCGTCTGCTGCAGTCCGTAGCCCTCTGGCAGATCGAAGTCGATGACTGTGGCCGGCTCGTATCCGCCAACCTGGAACATCGTGACCACGTAGTCGGCACCCTCAAGGGCTGCGTCCAGGTCCGTCGTCGCCCTGACGCGCGCCGCGGCGCCCCGTGCCTGAACCAGTCGCAGGGCCACAGTCTCCGACGTCGCAAGCCTGCGCTCGTCGATGTCGTGAAGACGCAAGTCGAGCTCGTCACGCAGATCGTCGAAGGCGAGCAGATCACAGACGAGGCCGCGGGCGAACACCGTGCTTCCCGCTCCGATGAACGCGACCGCTACCACTTCGCTCCTCCTCGAAGAAGGCTGCTCCTGAACGGATCGTCCGTTAGAACTTCCGTTAAAAGATTCGGCCTGTGGATAACCCAATCTTGTAGATCGGCACTGAATCTAGCCGACGGATGTCGCCCACCCCAGCAGACCACGAGACAGAGATGTGGCTCCGCGTCGTCCGTCCACTAGAAGATCCATTAGAGGTCAAGCGGTCGCGCCAGTGATTCTTGCCAATGTGCGCTCGCCGGATACGCGTAGAAGTCTGCAGTGGCAGGACGGAAGGCGGTTCCCGCGCCCCGGTCGATCCGACCACCGCTTGGGGGTGACGATAGAATCAGGGTCCCCTATGGGTGGAACCCCGCTTCTGCCTGCTGTCGGTCTCGGTACTGCGCCGCTTGGAGGGCTCTACGCCCGAGTCTCGCCAATCGACGCCGCCGCTGCGGTAGCGGAGGCGGTGGAGATCGGCTACCGGTACTTCGACACCGCGCCCCTCTATGGCTACGGCGCGGCCGAGCGGGCCCTCGGCCGCGGACTGGAAGGCTGCGGGGCTCAAATGGCGGTGTCTACCAAGGTAGGTCGCATCATTGATGAGATCGCGCCGAGGCCCGCAGGCGACATGTTCGCCGGTGGCAGCGGCGCGACCATGTGGGACTTCTCCGCTGACGGGGTACGCCGGTCTTTGGAGGCGAGCCTGAAGCGACTGGGCCGCTCCTACATCGATGTCGTGTTCATCCACGACCCCGACCGTCACGCCCGCCAGGCCCTGGACGAGGCCTACCCGGCTCTGGAACGCCTACGTGATGAGGGTGTGATCGGAGCAGTGGGCGTGGGAATGAACGAACCCAAGCTCCCTACCCAGTTCGTGACCGACACCGACATCGACGCGGTGCTCATCGCGGGCCGCTACACGCTGCTGGACCGATCCGCTGATCGGGCACTCTTCAGCGCCGCCATGGCCCGAGGGGTCCATGTGATAGCTGCAGGCGTCTACAACTCCGGAATACTCGCCGCCGTCGAGACCAATCCCCACTTCGACTACGCAGTCGCCTCAGCAGAGATCGTGTCGCGGGCCCGCCAACTCCAAGCGGCGTGTGACGACTTCGGCGTGCCGCTTGCCGCGGCCGCGGTCCAGTTCGTCATCCGCCATCCAGCCGTAGGCACTGTGCTGCTCGGGGCCCGCAGCCAAGCTGAGGCCGCCGAGAACTGGTCCTACACCCACGCCGGTCTGCCCGATGACCTGTGGACCGCGCTCGACGAGATCATCGAAGGGGCAGACGATGTGGATTGACGCCCATCACCATCTATGGGATCCGTCGGTGCGGCCTCAGACCTGGATGGACCAGAGTTGGCCCATCAACCGCCCCTTCGACACTGGGGATCTGCGAGCCGCCATCGAAGGCACCCCAGTACAAGCCTCCATCGTGGTTCAAACCGAGCCCATCATCGACGAGACCCTCGAGATGCTGTCGGTGGCCGCCGCCGACCCGCTGATCGCGGGGGTGGTGGGGTGGCTAGACCTCCACAATGACGTGAACCGCCAACTCGACGAGCTTGCCCCCTCCCACGGCGACGAGCTCCTTGTCGGAGTCCGCCACCAGGCCGAGTCCGAGGCCGACCCGAACTGGCTGAGCACCAATCCAGTTGTGGAATCGGTGCGCGCTCTCGGCCGCCGCGGGCTCACGTACGACCTGCTCGTCAAGCCCCACCAACTCGCCTCCGCCATCAACTTGGCCCAAGCCACACACGACGCCACTCGCCTCGTGCTGGACCACTGCGCGAAGCCGCCCATCGGCTCAGACCTCACGAACTGGACCCGATCCATCCGGACCCTCGCCGGCTTCGAGCACGTTGCATGCAAACTCTCCGGCCTAGTCACAGAAGCCGACTGGGCGGCCTGGACCCCAACGGACCTCACGCTCGTCTCCGATGTCGTACTGGAGTGCTTCGGTCCCGACAGGACGATGTTCGGCTCGGACTGGCCCGTCTGCCTGCTCGCCGCCACCTACCACGAAGTCACCGACTCCGCTGACGCTATGACGACAGGACTGAGCGACCACGAGCGAAGCCAGCTATTCGAGGGCACTGCCCGCGAGTGGTACAGCCTCACGTAGCAGCCGGGTCCGTCCGTCCATTGGGAGATGCATGAGAAGTTGAGCGGTCGCGCCGGTCATTCCCGCCAATGTGCGCCCTCCGGGTACCCGAAGGAGTCTGCTGTGGCGGGACGGAAGGCGGTTCCCGCACCGGGCTGGGTGGGCAGCCGGTAGCAGCCCGCTGTGACCTCCACAGGCTGGGCCATGTGCTCGTGGAGGTGGTCTACGTATTCGAGCGCCAGTCGAGACGGGTCGGCGGCGACGTTGACGGCGTTGAAGAAGGCGAAGCGCTGGACGGCCACGCACAGGCCGACGCCCCCGGCGTGGGGAATTACGTCGACTTCTGCGTGGGCAGCTAGCAGGATCATGGCGACCAGGTCGTGAACGCCGGCAACTCTGGTCGCGTCGATCTGCAGGATCTGGGCGCCCCCAAGTTGCAGCAGCTGTTTGGCCATCGTGGGGTTGGCGAGGTGCTCGCCGGTGGCGATGGGCACCGGGTGCACGGCCTTGGCGATGGCGGCATGGCCGACAAGGTCGTCGGGATGGGTGGGCTCCTCGACCCAGCGCAGATCGAATTGCGCGAGCTGGTCGATGGCGGCGATGGCTTCGGGGACGCTCCAACGCTGGTTGGCGTCTATGGCCAGAGCGGTGTCAGACCCGATGGCGCAGCGGGCGATGCCGAGCCGCCTCCGGTCGCTGGCGAGGTCGGCACCGACCTTGAGCTTGATGGTGTTGAAACCGTCATCGAGGGCTTGCCGGCACAGCCGGTCGAGCTTGTTGTCGTCATAGCCCAGCCAGCCTGGAGAGGTTGTGTACGCGGCGAGGCCGTCACGGTGCAGATCAGCGATGCGGCTGTCGCGCTCGCTGCGGCGCTCCTCAAGCATCTCCCGGGCGTGTGCCGGGTCCAGGAAGTCCGCCAGGTAGGTCCAATCAACTAGAGCAACGACCTCGGCTGGCTCTAGGTGGCCCAGCGTGGCCCACAGCGGACGTCGTTCGCGCTTGGAGCGCAGGTCCCAGACTGCGTTCATGACCGCGCCCACTGCCATGTGAATCACGCCCTTGTCGGGACCCAGCCACCGCAGCTGGCTGTCCCAGGTGAGTTCCCGGTTGATCGCGCCGGGATCCTCCAGCAGCTCGTCCAGACTTCTGCCCACCAGGCGGTCAGCGACCGCGGCCAGCGCGGCGGCCTGGATGTCGTTGCCGCGCCCGATGGTGAACACGAAGCCGCAGCCGGTCAGATCCGGATCCGACGTCGACAGCTCCAGGTAGGCGGCGGAGTAGTCAGGGTCGGGGTTCATGGCATCGGAGCCGTCGAGTGTCCCGCTGGTCGGAAACCGCAAGTCAATCACCGCGGCGGCTCTGATAGTGGTCATCGCACTCGAACCTCTCTGAACCCGCTCGGCTCTAGAGCCGGGAATGCAAGCCCTGTGTTGATCGGTTGGTCCAGAGACCGGCGTGCAGCGCAGCTCCGACCACTCCGCTGAGATCTCCGTGGGCAGCGAGGGCGACCGGAGGCGGCGGCCGCAATGGCGCTAGGAGAGCCTCAAGCCGCGGACCTACAGCCTCTAGGAGATGTCGGCCTGCTTTGGAAAGCCCACCTCCTAAGACCACTATCTCTGGATCGCTGAAACACACGGCTGTGGCGAGGCCGTGGGCCAGCGCGTCCATGGCGGTGGACCAGACCCGCGCCGCGACGGGATCCTCGGACAATGAGGCCACGATCTGCGGGACGCCGAGGGCTTGTCCCGTCTCTCGACGGTAGGCATCGCTGATGGCTCGCCCGGATGCCACCCGCTCGAGGGGGCGGCTGTCGCTGCCGACCGGTACGAATCCCATCTCGCCTGCCAGTTGCGAGCCGCCGCGCTCGGTGCCAGCGACAGTGAAGTGGCGCGAAGCCACGCCCGTTCCGACAGACACGTACAACATCGACGCAGCGCCCACGCCGCGGCCTGTTTCCCACTCGGCTCGGGCCCCGAGGTAGGCGTCATGGTCCAGCACGATTGGCAGCCCAAGACCCCGCCCCACCGCGGCGGACACGTCGATATCGCGCCACCCCAGATTCGTCGCTTCAATCACGACGCCGGATGGACCGTCCACGATGCCCGCACAACCAATCCCGACTCCACGGACGTCGGCACCCTCCGCGGTGCACACGAGTTCGTCGATCGCTTCACGGATGGCTGCCAGGATCGCAGCAGCCGGCTTGTCGGGCCCTGTGCGTCCCCGCAGCACTCGGCCCAGCCCCGTGCCGTCGTAGACCGCTGCCTTGAAGGCGGTGCCGCCGATGTCGACGCCGATGGCGGCAGATGAGAGCGCTTCGGATTCAAAGCTTGTGTTTGGCGATGGGGATTGGGGGACATTGATGCGCTCGGTCCGGCGGTATGCGATCCTTCCTTCGAGCATGGTGGCTACCGGATGAAGCTGCGCGTCCACGATGGCGATATCGGCCCGGCGGCCTGGTGAGAGGCGGCCGCGTTCGGTGTCGCCGAGTAGATCGGCGGGGTTCGTCGATGCGACCGCGGCCAGCTCATCCCATGTGGCGCCGGTGACTCTCTGCACCTGCCGGACCGCCTCTGGCATCGTGAGCAACGAGCCGGCGAGGCTTCCATCGCCGTTACGGGCCGCTTCACCGCACTCGACGATCTCGCTTCCGATGCGGTAGGTACCAGCCGGCGCGCCCATGCCGGCCATCGCGTCGGTCACCAGGAAGATGCGGCCGGGTCCGGCCAGGCGCCAAGCGATCTGGATGGCTTCCTCGCTGAGGTGATGATCATCGGCGATAAGCGAGACATAGGCCTGGGAGTGCAGTAGCCCAGCACCAGCCGCGCCCACCTCACGGTGATGCAGCGGCCCCATCCCGTTGAAAACATGGGTTAATCCCGACGCTCCCGCGTCGAGCGCGGCGGACGCCTGTGCCGCAGTTGCGCCTGTGTGTCCGAGCGAAACAGCGATCCCCGCCTCGACCAGCCGCGCGATCGAGTTCGATGCACCCTCCACCTCGGGGGCGATGGTCACAAGAGCCACTACATCCGCCTCGCGGAGGAACTCGACTGAGAGTTCTTCAGAGCCGCTTACGAGTTCGGTGCGCGGATGGGCGCCCGCGTAGTCGGGCGCGAGCTCGGGCCCCTCGATGTGCAGGCCGAGCGGCATCGCGCCCCGATACCCGGCCGGCCGGGATCTGATCGCGTCATAGGCGGCTTGCCGCTGCTGCGGGGGTGAGGTTATGACCGTGGGTAGGAATGCGGTCACGCCATGGCTCAGGAGCCGCTCGCCGATCGACCACATCTTCGAGGGGTCGGTCGTGATGTCGTGGCCGAAGGCACCGTTCAGTTGCAGGTCGACGAATCCGGGCAGGGCCACGTGGGGGGTGAAGTCCAGATCCGCGTCGCCATCCGGGCCGCTGCCGGGCAGCGGACCCACCTCGACGATGCGGCCGGAGGCGACGACGATGCGGCCGCAGTAGAGCCCACCCCGTCCGTTCGGCAACATGGCGGCTAGGCGCATGTCGCTCGGCCCCCGGTGCGTTCCTCGACAACGTGTTGTGATCGCGACCCGGGGGACGACCCCTTCGACGGGACGACGCCCTTCAGCATTGCCCCACCCGGGCTCGGTCAGCCGACTCGAAGGCGTCGACGACAGCGAGGAAGTTGTCACCGATCCTTGCTTCAGCCTCGGTCTGGGCGGTCTCGCGGTTGCACAGCGCCAGGATTGGCTCCTGCCAGATGGAGCGACCGACGGCGAAACCCCGATAGTGCTCATTGCCGTCTCGGCAGGAAAACGCCTGCCGCAGCCTGCCGATGTCGGATCCTCCCCCCAAGATGAGAATCCCCGTGTCCGGGCGGGCCGATGCCACGAGCGCATCCAGGCGGGCAGCCTCCTGCGCGTTGGAATGGCCCTCCATCTTCCACAACGCGGGCGAGATCCCCGAGCTCAGGATCTCCTCCGCGGCCGCCCGCTGGAGGCCCGCAAGCACGCCGTCCGTGTGCAGCCGCGACGACGAGTCGTCCAGCCCGTCGTGCGGCCTGGGGTGGATCAGCAGCTCCAACAGGAGTTCAGCGCCGGAGTCTGAGATGACGTCGTGGATATCGCGCAGCGCAACCAGTTGCCGCCGCTTCCTGGTATCGAGATCGCCGGGATGCCATCGCATCAGCACCTTCCCGAACCCTCCTCGGAGCGCGAGCAGCTCCCGACGCAGGACGGCGGCTGCCGCGTCGGGGCGGAGCGTGTCGCCTCCTGACTCCTCCAGGGCGAGGGCGACCCGGACGCCGGCCGAGTCGGCTTCACGTCCGATGCGCTCGTTGCCGCGGTCGATGAGTACGGCAACGTCGGCGTCCTCGGCAACGTCTGGCAGCGCCGTCTTCAGGCCCTGCCAGACGATCTGCTTCAGCTCACTGAGGTGTGCCGGCCCAGTATTGGCTCCGATGACGCTCAGAGCACGCCGGTGGCTGCGGCGATGGTCGAACGCCACCATGTACACCGGACGCTGATGCACGAGTTTGATCATTGCTGCTCATATGTGTCTGCAAGGACACCCGTACCCTGGCGGGTGTCTTCGCCCAGAGGGGTCTGTCCCGTCGTGGGATTCAGTTCCACATGGGCGTGAACCCCGAGCGGGGCGTCCGGGTCCAGGCCCTTGGCCAGGCCGCGCCGCAGACCGGCGAGCTGGGACACGATCAGGCAGGCCACCGCAGTCGATACTTCCGAGGCGCCGCGAGGAGTCTCGATGCTGCAGCGCGGGTCCGGGCCCACCGTGAACACCCGGGCTCCGCAGGCCTCGATGTCGGCTGCCACGGCGAGTTCATGGGCGAGGCTGGTGCCGCACAGGACGAGGGCGGCGGTGCGCTGGTCCGCGAGCGAGATCGGTCCGTGGCGGAAGTCCAGGACGGGGAACCCTTCGGCGAACGTGGCCGACATCTCCTTGATCTTCAGCGCGGCCTCAGGCGCCAGCTGCCCGTTCAATCCACTACCGAGCACGAACACCGACTCGAGCGATACATCAGCAAGCTGCTCGGTCATGTCCGGGGCCGCGTTGATGACTTCCTCACCCATCTCGCTGATCCCCTCGAAGACGGCCGCGGCGTTGCTGCCGGCCGCGGTGAGCTGCGCGGCCAGGGAGGCCAGGAGCATGCTGGTGAACGATCTCGTCTGCACCACCGACTCCTCCGAGGCGAAGTCGACAACGACGGATTCGGTGCACACCTCGCTCAGCGGACTGTGGGGGCTTGCAGTCACGGCCATCAGCGTCGAGCCCAGCCTGCCGGCTCGCCGGCACGCTTCGATCGTCTCGGTGGTCTCGCCCGACCTGGAGACGGCGACCACCGTATGGGCGCGGGGTGACTGCGGGTCCGATGCAAGCCAGATCTCCGAGGCCGCCTCGGACCACGCGAACGTCGGCAAACTCCGACGGTGGGCGAAGGCCAACGCCCGGGCGAGGTGAGCCGTAGATCCACAACCGATGTACAGGGTCGGCCCCCGAGTCAGCTC
Source organism: Candidatus Poriferisodalis sp. (assembly GCF_965237655.1). Lineage (GTDB taxonomy): Bacteria > Actinomycetota > Acidimicrobiia > Acidimicrobiales > Poriferisodalaceae > Poriferisodalis. Next base: position 868,944 of record NZ_CBDEGB010000001.1, on the reverse strand, counting down.
GTGCTGCAACGCAGTTGCGGACACCCCGACCTCGACGGCTCGAGGCCAAAGGCCAGGCTGGGAAGCGATCTCCGCAGAGGTCGCAGACCCGGCGCCGTGACTGGCGGCCTGGGTCTGCGGCTCGGTCACGCCGTGCCCGATGGTGCGCTCGGGTGCGCGACGGCAACGCCGGCGACCGCCAGCCGCAGCAGGTTCTGGATCGAACGCTGACGTGCGCCCTTCATGGGCGGCTCCCCGTTCGGTCAGCGCCCAATAGAAGAGATTGGGACGAGGCTTCGTCTGGAACCTGCTCCGGCAAATCGCGGGGATCGACCACTGTGCTGTGGCGACGGGCCTCTTCGGTGGCGAAGGCCACGCGGTGGGTGCGCAGGGCCTCCCCGAACGCTTGCCGTCCTGCCTTCGTAGGCTCACCGATCTCGTCCAGGTACCGGTGCACGAGGGCGCGGTCGCCGCCGGCGTGGCTGGCGCTCAGGCCTGCGCGCTCGGCACCATCGGCAGCCCAGAACCGGCGGCGCCGATCAGAAAACGAGTAGAGCTCGACCCCCGCGGCGGTCACAGTGGCCTCCGCTTGGGTGCCCGAGATGATCGTGTGCCTGCTGCGCAACTCGGTGAACGCGCTGAGGGTGATCGTGGCGGTCTGACCGCCCGCGAACAACAGTGACGCCACCTGGGTGTCAGCCACGTCGTTGTCGCCGAGGTAGACGCACCGGCCATACCGGCTGTTCTCCAATGCGTCCCTGACCGATGCGACCGTCGGGTCGGCCACGATGGCCTCGACGGGCCACGAGAAGTCTCCCGCGAGGGCCGCGTCCAGGTAGATCCTCCGAGCGTCGTAGACACAGTCCACCGAGCAGTCAATACAGCGCTCGGCAGCACCGGTCGGCCTCGATTCAGGCCGGAAGTGGGTGAGGCTGGCGAACGATGACACCGCCACGCACTCGGAGTCGATCAGGTGCATGATCCAATCCACGTCATGGCACGCCTTGGCCACCATGAAGTCAGCGGCCGTGGCGGTGGAGTGCCAGTTGCCCCGGACGAACGAGTGGGCGAAGTGCCAGAACCCGACCGGCTCGAGATGCAGAACGTTGACTATGTCGCCTATGGCGCCGTCGGCGATCAGCGAGCGCAGCAGCCGTGTGTATGGCGCATACCGCAGCACGTGGGCCACCAGGATGGGCGGGGCGGCATCGCCGAGTCCGGCCCGGAGCCGACAGCAGTCCTGCCATGACCGCGCGATCGGCTTCTCGAGCAACATGGGCACTCCCAGCCGAGCGAACCGCAGGGTCGGCTCGACGTGCATGTCGTCCATCGTCGCCACAATCACGCCGTCGACCTCACCGGCGTCCAGCTCGAGGGCGTCCCAACTCGACGCTTGCCGCGCCCCGGCCGACCCGAACGAGCTGAGGAGCCGCCGCTGCTTGCGGACGTCGGGCTCGGCGACGGCCACGACCTCGGCGCCGCGCTCGGCGGCCAGACGGGCGTAGGTGTAACCCCTCGTTCCGGCCCCGATCACCGCCAGCTTCAGACCTTGGTTCACCGTCGTGCTCATGGGCTCATCCCTTCATGTCCGTGAGGGTGATGCCGCGGATGAGGTGCTTTTGCCCCAACGCCAACATGACGACAAGCGGCACGATCGACACCGTGGCCGCGGCCATGGTCAGGCCCCAGTCCACCTGGTACTGGGTCACGAAGTAGCGAATCCCGACGCTGAGCACCCGCCGCTCGTTGTTGTTGGCCACCACCAGCGACCAGATGAACTCGTTCCAGAACCCAGCAGGTTCGAAACGATGAACGTTGATGATCTCACTGAGGACACCGTCCGTAATTGGCTATCAGTCAACCCTTCGAACTGCCGGATAGCAGGCCGCTAGCAAACTGTTTCTGCAACAATAGATAGTAGATGAGAATCGGTATAGAGGCCAAAAACATGATCGCGAACATCTGCCCATAGTCGTTGTTGTACTGGCCCAGAGCCACAAAGATCCCTGAGGTGATTGTTATGCCCTGGCTGGGTCCCAGGATGAACAGCGGCGTCACTAGGTCGTTCCAGGTCCACAAACCGATAAAAATAGCGACAGTCGCAGTCGCCGGGCGCAGCAGTGGAAAGATGACGTACACCAGCGTCTGCATCGGCGTAGCGCCGTCAACGAGAGCAGCCTCATCGAGATTCTTGGGGAGTGTCGACATGAAGCCGACGTAGACGAACACGGCGAATGACAGAAAGCCTCCCCCGACGTTGAACAGCACCAGCCCGGGAAACGTTCGAGCGATACCGAGAAATTCCAGCACCTCGACTGCGGGGATGAAAACCACGTGAGGGGGGATCATCATGCCCGACATCAGCACTATGAGAGCGATCTTTGTGATTCTGTTCCGGCGCCGCACTACCCAGTAGGCGACCGTGGCGGCGATGGGGACGATGATGATGACGGTGGCAGTCGAAATTATCATGCTGTTCCGCAACCCGATCCACAACAGATTGTCAGAGCGAGTCAGGCCATCGACCAAATTCTGCGTGGTGACGGGGTTCGGCAAAGCGAGGGGTCGGCGCGAGATCTGCGTGTTGATCTTGAGGACATTCACGACGGCTATGTAGAGCGGAAGCGAGAATGCTGCGACGGAGATGCCAGCGAGCAGCAAGCGCGTCCGACGCGTCAGTGTTGTCTCGCGGGTCCTGCTCACAGCTGGACCTCACGACGTCGCATCAGACCGATCACGATTGCGGACACAGAACCGATGATCAACAAGAGCACAAACGCGATAGATGACGCGTAGCCGGTCCGGTTGTTTGTGAACCCCATGCGCAGGAGGTAGAACACTGCGGTTTCCGTCCGGAAACCTGGACCCCCACCGGTCAGCACGGCTACGTGGTCATACAGTCGGAGTGTGGTGATGAGGACGATCGTCACTGCGATGGTCACGCCTTGCCCCATGAGCGGAAACGAGATCTTGGAGAAGCGCTTCCACGCTCCTGCGCCGTCGATCCGAGCGGCGTCCAATAGCTCATCCGGTACCGACTGCAGAGCCGCTAGGTAAACCACGGTAGTAAAGCCGATCATCTGCCAGATAACCACCGCCGCAATCGACCAGAGCGCCAAGTTCGGCTTGCCCAACCATGGCTCGGCCAGGCGCTCCAATCCGATGGACTCAAGCACCGAGTTCAGGATCCCACGGTTGGACAGGATCGTGACGAAGACGAAACTCACCACGACTGCACTCAAGACTTGAGGTATGAAAACCAGCGTACGGAGGACACGATAGTAGCGCGACGTCCCATCCAAAAGGACAGCCAAGGCCAATCCACCCACATTTGCGCCGATTGTGACGGCGATTGTCAGCTTCGCCGTGTTCTTGAGAGCCCGGTGCAGCGGCTCGTCGCCGAACAATTCGCGATAGTTGTCGAGGCCGACGAAGTTGGCGTCCTTGAGCAGCGGATTCTGGTCGGTGAACCCGATATAGAAGCTAATTGCCAGAGGTATGAGAACAAACGTCGTGAACAGCAGCAGGCCTCCGGAGGCCGCAACCTCGAGCATCGTAAACCGGCGCCCTCCGCTCCGACGATGGATCAATCGATGCAAGGAAGACCTTCACCTCCCTCAGGAGAAACTCTTCGGCCTGCCGCACCTCGCACCACAGGTCGAAGAGAATTGCCGCACGTCCATTAGGAGGCCTGATCTAGCGGTTCGCGGCGTCGAAGGCTTCGTCGAGTCGGGCCATCTCGTCGACGACGTCGTCACCGAGGAAGATGTTCTGCGCTGCCGCGTAGAACTCATCGTTGAAGCCCGGGGGCATGAGCATCCGGTCATTGACGGTCCAAGCGAATGGGGGCACGACGGTGTTGCTCGTGTCCGTGGTCCAGGCGAAGGCCTCGTTGTAAATGGGCAGCACGTCAGCACCAAGATCGGGCGCTCCCTGTCCCTTCACATACACGAACAAGCCGTCAGACTCAATCAAGAAACGCGACACCTCAGGGTCGGTGTGCCAGTTCTGCGCGAATTGCATCGCTCTGTCGACGTCCTCGGCCAGAGCCGAGACCGACAAGTTACCGCCGACGTGAAGCGGGACGACCACATCCCCGCTGTCGGTTGGGAACGGGAATACACCCACAGGGAAGTCAGCTTGCCCGGCCGCACCCAGCCACCACGAACCCATCATGTACATCGCTGCCTCCCCGTCGAGGAAGGCGTTGGTGGCACCATCGTAGTTGACGCCGAGCGCTCCGGCATCAAGTAGGCCCTCATCGACGAACTGCTTCCACTTATTGGCCGCGGCCACAACATTGTCATTGGAGAACGACACCTCGCCGGCTGTGCGCTTGATGACCCAATCGGGGTCCTGGCCCAGCACGTCGACTGCCATGATCGTGGAGAGCGTTAGCGAAGCAGACCAAGGCTCCGCTCCGGCGTAGGAGATGGGCACGAGCCCTGCATCCTTGGTTGCCTTCGCAACATCGAGGAACTCGGCGTAGGTGGTCGGGACGTCTAGACCAAGCTCAGCAAAGACGCTCTCGTTGTAGAAGACCATGGTGATGATCTGGCCACCCGATGGCGTCTGCCAGGCGTTGCCGTCGATCTTCGTGGCATCCGGGAAGAGGTAGTGCTCGTTGAGGTAGTCGTCGCGGAATGGGACCAGCAGGCCGGCCTCCACGAAGTCATTGACGTTCAGTGCGGCCAGAACATCGGGGAGCTGGCCCGAGGCCTGGAGTTGCTTTGCGTAGGCCGTCCTGTCGAGATCCGGAGTCACGAGTTTGACGACATTCAGCCCGTCAATGGGTGCTGCAGCTGCGGCCAATGTGGCGTCCCAGAACTCGGGAGTAAGCGCCGGCGTTTCAAAGACAAGCACCTCCAGATCGAACTCTTCCGCGGGCGCAGCACCGTCGTCGGCCGCGGGCGCAGCACCGTCGTCGACCGCGGGCGCAGCACCGTCGTCGACCGCGGGCGCAGCACCGTCGTCGACCGCGGGCGCAGCAGTGTCGTCGGCCGCAGGTGCAGCACCGTCGTCGACCGCGGGTGCAGCGCCCTCGTCGTCGCCACATGCCCCGGCTATCAAGGCCAACAGAAGAAACACCCCAAAGAGTCGGACGATGATATTGGACTTGGACATTGAGAATCCCCCTTCGAGTAATCGATTACTCGAACACTCGATCTTACAACACAACCTCAACGGTCTGTCAAGTGGCGATTTGAGCCTCGCCGTGTCGCGCTGAGGCCGAGATGCGTGAACAGCCAAGGGACCTCGCTGGTTGCCATGCATGGCTCCGGTGGCGCAAGGCTCATGCGAGGGCTCACCGTGAGGGGCTGGTCACCAACCCCCAAGCTCACACGCCGCATCTGGCGCAACGAACGCCTTCAGCGGCCTTCTCAGCGCAAGGCCAGGCGCCGCCTCTCAGTCGGCAACGCCGCACGGCCGCGCGCCCAAGGGTCCCAACGATGTGTGGGCGCTGGACTTCTGTTCCCGACGAGACATTGGATCGGCGCCGCATCAAGCTGCTCAACGTGGTTGACTAGCGCACACGCGAGGCCCTCGCTGTCGAAGCCGACCACAGCATCGGCGCTGGCGGCGGCGTCGCCACTGTGGAGCGCCTCGTCACACACCGAGGCGCTCCAGCGCACCTAAGCTTGGACAACGGCCCCGAGCTCATCCCCTCAGTCGCCGATTGGCCATCGCCTATTGTTCACGACCATGGCGACAATCCGCGACGTGGCGGCTGAGGCTCGATTATCGACGGCCACAGTGTCCCGAGTAATAAACAACAACGGCCGCGTGGATGTGGCGTTGGCAGCTCGCGTGAACGAGGCCATTGACCGGCTCGGCTATCGGGCGAACCCGCTCGGCCGCGCGCTGCGACGCAAACGGACGCCTATCTGGGGCTTCCTGGCATCTGACATCGAGGCTCCTTTCTTCGCGTCGCTCCTGCACGGGCTCGAAGGACAAGCTTTGCTGAACGACAAGCTGCTCATGCTGTGCAACACGGGCGAGGATCTCGAACGAGAGCGCCAGTACATCCAGACAGCGCTCGACTACCAGTTCGGTGGACTTGTCATCGCGGCAGCATCGATGACCGCGACCGAGTTGGACGTGCTCCAAGACGAGATGCCAGTCGTGCTGGTTGACCGTGTCTCGGCTACTTACCCCGAGATCGATGCAGTGCTGGTCGACAACCACCTCGGGGCCCACTTGGCGGTGACTCACCTGTTGGAGAATGGCTACCGGCGTATCGGGTTCATAGCCGGTCCGTCGGACATCAGCACGGCTCAACAGCGTCGAGCGGGCTACTGCTCAGCGCTCGTCGACTATGGGATCGGCGCGACTGATGACCTCGTCGCGACCGGCGATTTCTTCGCCCCCAGCGGTTACGCAGCAGCAACGGCGCTTGTCACGGCGGATCAACCTGCGGATGCATTGTTCGTCGCAAACGGACAGATGGCAGTGGGAGCTTACGCTTCGGTGCGCGACCTCGGCCTCTCCATCCCAGATGAGTTGGGGTTCGCTACATTCGATGACGATCTGTGGACGACGCTGGTCGATCCATCAATTACCGTTGTGCGGCAACCTGCCTATGAACTCGGCGAGGCTGCAGCCGATATTCTGCTGCGTAGAGAGAGCGTTAAGGATCGAAAAGCGGACGAGGTCGTCCGCCACATCTTGGAACCCGAACTAATTGTGCGGGCCAGCAGCTGTCGCGAGGTGGGCTCCTGACTTGGGTCCGCGTGTCCCCTCAACGGGCCTCGCAACTGAGCGGCACGGTTCGCCGCCAATCGGCTCAGAGGACACCCTTGCGAATCGTCGCGTTCCCATAGGGACGCGACTCACCTGTCTGCACGATGACAACGGCGGACCTGGCGTAATCGTAGAAATCGTGCCGCTTGAGTCCCACGACGTGCTCATCGGCTACCCCGGCGCGTCTGAGAACGGCTCTGCACTCAGCATGAACTTCGACCTCGCCGCGTGGTGCGGCCATTAACATGGCGCTGGGCAGATCGTCGATATCCACCGGAATTGCCGAGACTACGGCCTCAAGCGCTTCCGGTGTAGAACATCCCACAAGCCGGACGACCGGCGGACCCAAGGAGCCCGCGGGGAAGTTGCGATCTACAATGGCTGCCACGTCCCCGTGCCCCATCCCAGCCAAGGCCATGAGCAGTTCCGGGGACAGCCGCGGGTCAACACCGATGATCATTTGACTCCTTAGTAATCGATTACTCAAACTATAGAACGTGTCGCACAGGAGCCGCAAACGAACCGGTGTCGTTCACTAGCGCGGTTCAACCTGTGCCATCGCTTGCTCCCGACGGACCCACCACCCCATCGTCCCCGCCTGGCAGCGAGGCGCGTCGATCACCATGCGCATGGACACACCACTCGAAGAACTCGACGCCGAAGACCCCACGCTGCGTCCCGGCAGCGTCTCGTCGATAGCCGAATCCGATCCGCACTTCGACATCGTCTTCGGATGCCGCGAAGACTGCGAATCAGGCAACCGCGACCACAAAGAAAGGCTCCGCGACAAACGGTGCATCACCAAGTCCCGAGACAACAACCGCTACCAAGCCCTCGGCTTCCAGCTCCTCCAGCTCGCACGAGCGATGCTCGCCCACGCCAAACGCACCGGCAACCACCACACCGAAATCTTCGGACGGCTCCTCGTCCCCGAGAGCGACAGCCAGACTCTGCCCCCGACTCGGGAGGGTCTTGCCGTGCAGCAGCTACGGCGGTGGAGCCGTGCGGTTTATCAGCGGGACTCAGGGTGAGGCTTCCAACTGCCAGGTTCCGCAGGCGTCGGTCTCGAAGTACTCGCCGTCATTTAGCTCAACTCGCCTGCCCCACGCATCGCCAAAGTGGGTGGTGACCACGGCGTTGAGCGATCCGCTGAGATCGGTGACGGCCGCGTAGTAGCAGACGGACCCGGTACCGGTGGCGACGTAGCGGCCAGGTGTCAAGTCGGTGCCGACTAGGTACATGCCGTCTTGCTGTATCAAGGCCAGTGGGCGCGAAAACGGCAACGGCTCCGGCTGAGCAGCCGGTGCCAACTCGAGATCGGCGACAGTGCTGACTTGGGGATGTGCGGCGGGCCTTGGCCACGGCCCCCACTGTGCTGCCGCGAGCCAGCCGACGCCCACGCCGATCGCGAGCACCGACCCGAGTGCCACAAAGGACGGGCGTCGGCGGTTCGTGTCGTCGGGCAGTCGCCGGAGTTCGATGTCCGCGCCAGCGGATCGATCGCGCGTGGCGGGCGCTGCGCGAGCGCTGGTCGCGGTGGTTCGTCGCACTCTCGGGGATCGTAGCTTCGGCATCGGAGTCCTCTGCGTGACGTTGGCTGCCTGGCCTTGCAACACGCTGATTGTCGCTCGGCAGCGCATAGCTTGCGGCTGTGAGCCGCAGATCGACTCGACGACAATCGGCCCGAGTGGCATCTGTGGTGCTCGCCGCTCTCATAGTAGTGATGCCGCTGCCGGCAGGCGCTGTCGCTGGCCCATATCGAAGCCCGGTCGTTCGCAACCTGTCGTATCCCGGCGACGTGCTGCTTGACGGCTCTTTGAGGTCGGCGGGCAGCGCTCCGGAGCTGTTCCGCGACAACGCGATCCGCGAAGCATTCCGGCGCGCAGCAGTCGACATCGGCGTTGCCTACTGGGTCACCGATCTCAAGCACGAGCCGAACCTCGACGGTCTGTTGGTGGGTTACCGACCGCCGTCGGGCAATGTCGGCGAAGCCGACGCCTCGGAATTGTCGCGCCTGGTAACGCTCGCCAGCCGCCGTGAACTCGTGGCAGCCGACGCGTGGCATCAGCACGTTACGCGCTTGCTGGCACGCGATACGGACTGCCCCATCGGCCGTGGTCCGCAACAGTGTCCGGCCCTGCTGCTTTGGCTGGTTCCGCACTTCGAGCCGGCGACCGACGGCGCCTTGGAAATGCTGGCGGACAGCCGCACCCGCGGCACCGCCGTGAATGGGTTCGACTATCTCAACGCCGCGTTTGAGATCGATGTGTGGAGGCCGGCGGGCGTCCACCCCATGCTGGCCGAGGCAGCCCGCAACGCCGCCGCTGTCATGCGGCTGCGTACTGCGTCGCATCCGCACCCGTGCGGCGTGACAGCGCTTTGGGTAGTGGCAGCAGTCAGCGCTGACGTTCCAGAGATTACCCGTATCGGCTACGGAGAATGGCACCGAGGGGACCGCGTCGTCGAACTGCGGTCGGTGACCCGCAACGCGGCCGTGCGAGGTTGCCGCGCCTCCGCTGCGCTTGCCGAGCAGTACGACGAACTCGGCATCGGACCGCCAGCCTGGCCGTTCTGGGAGCGACATCTCGTCGAGGCGATGTCCGACGCGACAGCAGCAGGCTTAGCCGACACGCTCGACCGGATGACAGCGGGCTCGCTCAGATCGTCCCCGAGATCGCCGCTTCCCGATGACGCGCCTGCGCTGACGCCGTACCGGGCCTGCGATCAGCAGTCACCGGTGCTCCCGTTCTCGGAAGCGGTCGTCGTCGCAGGATTCAGAGTGGCTCCTTGCCTGGCAGACTCGCTGCGCGCTCTGCTCGACGCAGCGTCCGCTGACGGCATCAAGCTGAAAGGCTGGGGCTGGCGATCCACCCTTACTCAGATCCGGCTGCGACGCCAATACTGCCCGCTGCCCCCGCCCGATTCGGACCGGTACTGGCTGCAGTTGTCCCTCATGGAGTCAAACGAGTGCACGCCGCCTGTCAGCAAGCCGAGATCGTCGATGCATGAGAGCGGGCGCGCCGTCGACTTCACATGCGGCACCAGCGGTGCCTCCATGCGCCCCGGGGTCTCCTGTTTCGAATGGCTCTTGGCCAACGCACACCACTTCGGCCTGTACAACTTCGTCCTCGAGCCGTGGCACTGGTCTACCAATGGCCGCTGAGTCATCGTTGTTCGGCGGACGGCGGAACGCCGATCGCATGCACCGCTGCGGCAATTCCGTCGTCGATGCTGCTGGCGACACTGCTGCAAGCGGGGACAGGCTGGCGTGTGACTCCTTTGCCCGGTGCACCGGGCCGAGACCGGTATGGTCGCTGCGAGAGGAGTCGTCGGACTTCTGCCTTCATCGGTGAGGTCCTGTGGTCAACCCGCGGAGAGAGTTCCGAGGTCGTCATCCGCTGACAGCAGCGACGCTCTCGGCGATCCTGCCCGGATTCGGTCATTTCGGATACAACAACCGCCGCGCGTATGCGCTCATCATCACCTCGGTCGGGGCAATGGCGGCTGTGCTGGCGTATGTGTCCACGCGCAGCGCGACGACCCTGCTGATCTGGGGCGTGAGTCCATTTCGGCTCCGGCTTGTCATCGCCGGTGCCGTGGTGCTGCTCATTGTCCGCATCGCGGTTGCCGTCGACGTCTACATGACCGTCTCGCGGATGCGACTGTTGAAGGACCAAGGCGCCCGCCGAGTCTGGTCGGTGGCCAGAGTTGTCGTGCTGTTCGCGATTGTCTTGGTGCCGCACCTGTTGGTCGTACGCTACGCCGCGGCACAGCTGCACCTGCTGTCACGAGTCTTCGCTGCGGCCGAAACCCCGGCGGCCACACCGAGTCCGGCTGCGGTCGTGACGGTTCCTCCGGCAGCAGCCGTCGTTCCCGAAACGCCGCAAGCTCCGGATCCATCACCGCTGGTGATTGCGGCGCCGACGGACACCGCGCTGCCGCGAACCTGGGACGGCGCCGAGCGCCTTACCATCGCCTTGCTTGGTGGCGATGGCGGATTTGACCGCGTGGGTGTGCGAACCGACACCATCATCGTTGTTTCCATCGATGTGGACACTGGCGGGGCGGCCGCATTCAATGTCCCGCGCAACTGGCGGCACCTAACCTTCCCCGACGGAACACCTGCCGCACTACTCTGGCCTGACGGCTATCCGGAAATAGCGAATGCGATCTACGGCCTAGGACAGAGGTCTCCTGAGGTGTTTCCCGATGTCGAGGATCCGTCTGGCCATGCGATCAAGTCTGCGCTTGCGCAGCTGACCGGCTTGCCGATCCAGTACTACGTGCTCATCGACATGCAGGGGCTTGTCAGGGCAATCGACTTGTTCGGCGGCATTGACATCCACGTAACCGAGTCGATCAACGATCGCATCAGGCCCATATCTGAGGGAGGGCCGCTCATCGACATCGTTGTCGAGCCTGGCGAGCACCACTTCGACGGCCTGACCGCGCTCGGCTACGTGAGGTCCCGCAGAGGCAGCTCGGACTATCACCGCATGACCCGGCAGCGATGCGTGGTCGAAGCCTTGATCGACCAGAATTCGCCGTTGGAGATACTCCTGAGATACCCCTCGCTCACCGACATCGTCTCCGGGCATGTGCAAACCGACATTCCGCTCGACCGCCTCGATGAGCTGCTCGCGCTTAGCCGCTCTGTCGACACGTCAACGATCGTCACTGTCAACTTCATTCCCCCTGAGTTTCCCCGCGGGAGCGCGCCGATCGCCAAGGTGCGCGCCGCAGTGGCTCAGGCTCTCCTGGGCAGCGCGGAGGAGGCGAACGCCTCGTTGGCTGACAGCTGTCAAGCACCGGAATGACCCTCGCCGTTGGCATTGCCGTCGAGCAGAACGCCGAAGCGCTGCTGGCAGCTCCAACCGCCGGCACGCAATGCGGCTGATCGGACGGGGGCGGCGCGTGGCGCTCGCAGGGTCCGCGGTCGGCTCTTGAGCCGCTTGCGGCCGCTGGAGGTTGTCGATTGGGGCGCCCAGCGCCCGTCAAGGGGCTCAACAGGCCGTCGGGATTCGCGCTCAATGACGCTATTCGATGACGACAACCGGAGTACCGACGGGGACCCACTCGAAGAGCTGGCGCGCTTTGCTGTCCTGCTGGCGCACACAGCCCCCAGAACGCGGCTCGCCCAATTCGTGAATGCTCTGCGCGGGAGCGTCCGAGAGCGTTCTCGGGATGGAATGGAAACCGATGGCCGCGCCGTTTGGCCCGCGAGCGAATCGCACCATGTGCTCAATTGTCAGGCTGCCGTCGAGAGAGCGTGACCGCAAGGACTTGGAGAAGACTGCATACCTGCCGGGTCCGGGAAGCGAGTCCTTGCCGCTGACGGGATAGGTGTCAAGGAGCGTGCCGTCAGCTTCCAACAGCCACACGCGCTGCGCGCTGCGCCCGTAGACAACATGGCGTCGCCCCTGCAGCCCCACATCTGGCGTGGAGACGCCTGCTGTCCAGATCACCCGCTCGTCCCCGAGACCGACGACGACGGCGCCTGTGTTGACGACGCTCAATGACGCTCCCGCCCATTCCGAGGTGCGCGTCTGCCAGATCGGCCCGGCACGAGCAGGATCAGCGTCGTGCAGCACGAGATGGCCGTCGCGCTGCATCGTCAGCGTCAACTCGGCGGGCCGCGCTGCCGTCGATGCACCAGCGCTCCACACACTCCGCGCAATGCCTCCGGCAATGAAAGCGGTGTCGCCCCTGAAGCCGCCGAAGACTTCCACGGCGTCGGCGGCCGACCACGCAGTCATGTCGTAGAGCACGAGATCGCCGTGCGGCTCGAGAACCAGCCGGTAGCCGCCGTCGGGCGAACTGATCGCGGCACCGGCGGACAGCGTCTCGCCTGGGAGCAGCGTCTCTGCATCGCCGGGCAGCCAGGTCGCCTCCTTCGCATCGGCGTACGCCAATGCGTCGATAGTCGGCGCGGCCGCTGCCGGCGTCGTTCCCACTGCTGTTGCAGCCATGCAGGCGACCAGCGCCAATGCCGCCGCGCCGAGGCCTTGTGCATCGCGGGCGCGAGGTCCCCGGCATTGGAACGCCGAAGTCACGGGAGTATCGAGGCGGCAACCTTGGGCTGAGAGCGATAGCCCCAACAGGTCACCGTGCCGTCAGGGCGATGTCCGCACATGTGCCGACGGCCAGCCGAGACATCGGTGAACGAGCCTTCAGGCGGTTGCGATTCGCCGTCGTCGTTGTTTCCCCAGCACTCAACGGCAGCATCGTCTCGCACGGCGCACCCGAAGTTCTGACCCAGCGCGGGTGCAGTGAATCTGCCCGCCGGCGGCCTCGATTGGCCCTTGACGTTCTGACCCCAGCACACCAGACGACCATCGGTGCGGATCGCGCATGAGTGCGAGGACCCGATGGCGACGGCTTTGTACTTACCGCCGGGAGCACTCGCCTCTCCTCCAGCGTTCTCGCCCCAGCACTTGACTTGGCCGTCGGTGCGCAGGGCGCAGGTGTGGCCCCCGCCCGCATCCAGCGCGGTGAAGATGCCGCCGGGCGCGGCCGTTGCGCGGTTGCGACTGTTGCCCCAGCATGTCAGGCGGCCGTCAGTGCGAACGGCGCAACTGTGCTGCCAGCCGGGAGAGACTGCTGAGAACTTGCCGCCGGGCGGCGACGCGCGACGGTACGTGTCTCGGCCCCAGCACGCCAAGCGGCCGTCAGTGCGAACGGCGCAGGCATGGTGAGATCCCGCCGAGACCGCTGCGAAGTTTCCGTTCGGCGGCGTCGCTGTGCCGTCGCTGTTGGAGCCCCAGCACTCGATCTCGCTCGATGCCAGCAGCCCGCACGCAAAGCTCGAGCCGACCGAGAACGTCTCGAAGGCCTGCTCGGTGGAGCTCTCGCCAGTCGCCGCCGAGCTTCCCGGAAGCCCGAACCCAGGTATCGTCGAGATCGCTTGGCCGACGACCGTGATGCGCTCGGGCGACCATCCGTCGCGGAGCTTGTAGCTGGCAGTGCTGGGCACGTCTCGGCGCGCGAGCAGCACCACGGCCCCGGGATCGTTGGCCGCGACCACGGCGCCAGACATCACACCGCCCGGATTGTCCGCATCGACGAGCACTCCATGACGCAGTTCCAACGGCAGCGACCCACCACTGGACGAAGCGATGATCTCCCCAGGTTCTGAGTTCTCGTAGCGCTCGATCGGCATGGCGCCGAGGCTGTCAAGGGCCTGCCCGACAGGGCTGTGAGGCGCGGCGACACTGCCCAAGAGCAGGATGCGGCCCGGCGGATGATCGGCGATCGATTCGGCAACAGTGTCGCTGAGCCGTCCCGCTCCAGTGAGGAGCACGGCATCCGCGCCGCCCGACGCGACGAGGGCCGCGCCGAGCGCGACGTCTCGATCGGTCCAGCCGTGAACGATCACAAGTGAACGCGCCGCGTCACGGTCACGACCTTGCCGCTCTACCAGCGCAGCGGTGACGATGCGGCTGCTGCCCGCAATGCGCTCGATCACAGCTCCGGGCGCCAGTCCGGCTATCTCCCGCTGCAGTGCTCGCGACAGCACGGCCTCACCCCCGACCAGCACGGCCCGAGCCGGGCGCCGCCGGGCTATCGAAGCGGCGGCCTGATCGCCCAGGGAATCCGCGCCCTCAGCGAGCACGACCGTCGCTCTCGGATCGGATGCGGCGAGACTGATCGCGGCGGCTGTGTCCGCGAGGGATGCCTCGTTCGCGATCACGACGGCCGGACCACCTGACTCACCGACGGAGTGCGCCGATGCAGCGGGCGCCGCGAAGGCGAAGTGCCCCGCTACCAGCATCGCCGCCGCGACTGCCCAGACAGCGCGCCATGGCGGGTTCGCGGCTAGCGGCGGCGGGTGCTTCCCCCCGTTGGCCGGTCACCTCGACTAGGAGGTAGCCATGTCATTGGTGGAGGAACAGCAGCGGGCTGGGCCGGTGTTGCCGGCGGGCCGGTCGCGGTGATCGTTCTCGAAGGAGTTCAAGGCTGACGCTGTTGCGTTGGTGCTCGATGAGGGCCGCACGATCGCGTCGGTGGCGCGTTCGCTGGGGATCGGGGCGACGAACCTGGGCAACTGGGTGCGCCAGGCGCGGGTCGATCGGGGCGAGCGCGACGGGACCACGACAGCGGAGCGTTCCGAGTTGGCCGAGCTGCGTTGGGAGAATGCCCGGCTGCGTCAGGAGCGTGAACTGCTCAAAGGGGCGACGGCCTTTTGGGTGAAGGAGTTGGGACAGTGACCCGCTATGGGTGGGTGGCTGCCCGAAAGGCCGAGGGCTTCCCGACCAGGTTGTGCTGCCAAGCAGCCCGTGTGTCGCGTCAGGCGTTCTATGGCTGGAGAGCCAAGCACGCTGCGGGGCCGACGGTGCGCGAGCGCGCCGAGGCGGCCCTCGTGGGGCGGATCCGAGAGATCCATGCCGGCTCGGGCGGCGCGTATGGGGCGCCGCGTGTGACAGCAGAGCTGCGCGCCGAAGGCTGCCTGGTGAACTCCAAGCGTGTGGAGCGGCTGATGAGAGCACACCAGATAGCGGGAATACGCCCTCGGCGGCCCAAGCGCACCACGACGCCGTCGCGGTCCGCGCCCAAGCTGCCCGACCTTGTGGGTCGCCGCTTCGTGCCGGGCACCCCGGATCGGGCGTGGATCGCGGACATCACCTATGTGCGCACCGACCAGGGCTGGCCGTGCCCTCGCGGTCGTGCTCGACCTGGGCAGCCGCCGGCTCTTGGGCTATCAGATGAGCGACCGCATCGACACCCGCTTGGCCCAGGACGCCCTCGACATGGCCGGCGCGTCGCGCGGGGGCCGCACCGCGGGGATCATCTTCCACTCCGACAGGGGCAGCCAATACCTCGCTGGGAAGTTCACCAAGACCGTCACGTCCTGGGGCATGAGCCAATCAGTGGGCCGCGTCGGGTCATCAGCGGACAACGCCGTCGCCGAATCGTTCTTCTCCACCCTCAAACGCGAGCTCGTCCACCGGCACCGATACCCCGACCGAGCCACCGCGCGCCGGTCCATCTTCGAATTGTCCCGTGTCATCGTTTGTTGCTCAGGTTCGGGTTTTTTGCCCGTGCAAGGAGAGACAGGTGCCGAGACCGTCGAATAGGTCCGCGGAGCAGAAGCTCCGAGTGGTGCTGAGTGTGCTGGGGGGTGAGCAGAGCGCTGCTGGGGCTGGCCGCAAGGCTGGGGCCGGTGAGCAGTCGGTGCACAACTGGAAGCGTTTGCTGGTGGAGTCGGGTCGGGAGGGCCTGGCTGGGGGCCGTAGGCGCCGGTCGTCTCGTGAGGTCGAGCTCGAAGCGGAGAACGAGGAGCTGAAAGCGGCACTGGGCGAAGCCCATGTGGAGCTGCGGGTGTGGCGCAAGGGGGGGGAGTATCTCCCCCCGTTGGGGACCTCGAGATGATCCGCACCGACGCGGGCATGCCCATCACGAGGTTCGCGGCTGTGGTCGGCGTGCCCCGACGGACCTGCCAGTACCGGTTGGCCACCCGCCGCGCCGGTGGCCCGCCGAAAGGGCCGTGGCCTGCGCCGGTGGTGGATCGGATAGAACCGGCAGTTGCCGAGCTGGCTGGGGAGTGGCCGGGGTGGGGGCATCGCAAGATCTGGGCGATGGGCCGCTACGACGGCCACGACTTCGGGTCCCAGTTGTCGGTCAGGCGGGCGATGGCCCGCCGGGGCCTGGGCGAGCCGATCCGCTGCCAGGCCGAGCGGCGCCAGCTCGCCAGGGCCCGCAGAGCGGTCTTCGCCGACGCCCCGTCGAGACCGAACCGGGTATGGCAGGCCGAGGTCTCTGAGTTCGAGACCGCAGCGCAGGGCACCCGCCAGCTCGGCGGCGTGGTCGACTATGCCGCCAAAGTGGCTGGCGTGCCCGGTGAGCGCCACCGGGACCGCCGGGGACCTGTGCGCAGCGTTCGATGCCTCCGGGGCCCGAGCCGGCGAGCTGCTCGGGCACGCTCTCATCGAGGACTGCACCGACCCCGACACCGGCGAGACCGCCCCGGTCGTGATCGTGACCGACAACGGCCCCGCCACCAAATCAGCAGCCGCGGCCCGCTGGTTCGCCGCCAGGCCGCACTTCGCGCACGTGCGCACCCGGCATCGCTCGCCGCACACCAACGGCGTGATCGAGCGCTGGTTCGAAGCCCTCAAATACGAGCGGCCCTGCCGCCACGACATCGCAGACCGCATCAACCTCGCCGCCCACGCCACCGACTACATCGACGAATACAACCGCGTCAGGCCCCACGAGAACCTCGACTGGGCACGCCCCCTCGACGCACACCCCCAAGCCCCGACCCTCAAACAAGACGCACCCGAGACTGAGCAACAAACTTGACACGGGACACGGCGGGTGTAGTCGATGGTGGGCTGGTGGAAGCGCATGCGCACGATGACGGCGCGGTAGAGCGCTGCGTTGGCGTGTCGGTGCCCGCCGCGGGAGAGCCGGTGCCGGTTGGTGACGCCCGATGAGGCGGGGATCGGGCAGGCGCCGCAGAGTTTGGCGAAGGCTGCTTCGGAGCGGATCCGGTCGGGGTTGTCGCCGAAGACGATGAGCATCTCGGCTGCGGTGTCAGCGCCGATCCCGAACCCGTCTCGCAGGTTCGGGGAGTGGGCGCGGGTGAGTTCGTCGAGTATCCGGTCGTGATCGCCGATCTCGGCGTTGAGGGCGATCCAGCGCTTGGCCAGCGATCGCAGGGTGTGCTTGGCCGACGCGGTCGGCGTGTCCATGGGGCCAGGCCGCAAGCCGGAACAGCGGCCGATGAGCGCCTTGTCCGCCATGCCCTCGAGCTGCTCGCGCAGCTCGGCGGGGACGGTCACGATCACCGCCTTGAGAGTGACGATCGCCGATGTGCGGCCCTTGCGGGCGGTGTCGCGGGCGATCTTGATCTGGCGGATCATCTCCGCGGTGCCGTCCGCGGACTTCGGCACGGCGGTGGACTCGCCCGACAGCACTGAGCGCGCGGCGGCTTCGGCGTCCAGGGTTTCGGTCTTGCCGTTCATCCTGCGGGAACGGCGATCGCCCCGATTCACCTCAACCAGCCGGTAGCCGTTGCGGCGCAGCCAGCTGGCCAGACCGACGCCGTAGCTGGCGGTGCCCTCGACCCCGAACGCCATCGGCCGCCCCAGCGACACGGCCCATGCCTCAAGCTGCGCGTAGCCCTCCCGGTTCGCCCGCACATGGCATTCGCCGAGGCGGCTGCCCAGCTCGTCGACGGCGACCGCGGCATGCATGTGCTTGTGCGTGTCAACGCCGACGACGATTCTCACCCGCTTCGGCCCTGGCGCGATACTGGTCATTGCTGTCCTCCTGGGACTGTGGATGCCAGCTGGTCGGGCGGGAAGGACAGGACTGTGACGGGTCGGTCCAAAAGAGCAGGCCCCCATTCGGTCACGACCCTCCCGGCCAGCCGGCACTGCGTTGATCGCTGCCCGACTGGCGCCGACAGATCAACGCCAAGGCACACCGGCCAGTCGTAAGCAAGGGTCAAACACCAGCCGGACAGCGAACACCATCATGCTCACAGTCATAGCTGTCGCCTCGGCTGCCGACCGACGCCACGATGTCGTTGTCGGCGAGCCGCTGGGAGCACCGGATGGACAGGTATTGCGATCCCGTGTCGCTGTGATGGGTGACCTCGGCGAGGTCTGCGCCTGTGCGCCGCCGGCCCGAGACGGCCATGTCGAGGGCGTCGAGGGCGAGGTCGGTGCGCAGCGAGCGTGATGCCGCCCAGCCGATCACCATGCGCGAGTAGGCGTCGATCACGAACGCCATGTACGCCCAGCCGCTGCGGGTGCGCACATAGGTGAGGTCCGCGAGCCACAGCCGGTTCGGGGCCGGCGCGGTGAAGTCCCGCTCGACGAGGTCGGCGGGCCGGCAGGCGTCGGGGTCGGGGGTGGTGGTGCGCACCGCCTGGCGGCCTCGGCGCACTCCTTGAAGGCCCATGCGGCGCATGAGGCGCTCCACGGTGCAGCGAGCCACCGCGACGCCCTCAACAGTGTTGAGGTGGTCCCACACCTTGGCCGCCCCGTAGGCGTCGTAGTCCTCCCGATGCACCCGAGCGATCACCGCGCACAGCTGGGCGTCGCGCACGGCCCTTGCCGAGGGCCGCCGGGTCTTGGCTGCGTAATAGGCGGACGGGGCAATCCCGACGCCGTGCTCGGCGAGCACAGCGCAGATCGGCTCGACCCCGAACCGGTCACGGTGAGCGTCGATGAACGCCACTATCTCTGGGACTGGCGGTCGAGCCCCTTACCCGAAGAAAGCCGACGCCGCCTTGAGGATCTCGTTCGCTCGGCGCAGCTCACGGTTCTCGCGCTCGAGCTCTTTGATCCGAACGCGCTCAGCCGAGGTCACGCCCGGGCGGGCGCCGCCGTCGATCTCCGCGCGGCGAACCCACAGCCGCACCGTCTCCGCGGTCGGGCCCAGCTTGTCCGCGACCGAGCAGATCGCCTCCCACCGAGACCCATACAGGCGCTCATTGTCGAGCACCATCCTCACCGCCCGCTCACGCAGCTCGGCTGGATATCTCCCATTTCCTGGCATCGCTCAGCGTTGCGTCTGATTTCGCCGCGGAGAGTTGGTTGATAAATGATCCAAGTCTGGTTGTGTTCTCGCTGACGCGTGAAGGAGCATCTGATGACGATCGGCGAGGGTCGGCGTCGACTCAAGAGGCTGTCCGCGGAGACGAAGTGGGAGATCTGCTTGCAGGTCACGAGCGGAGCGGTCGCCCAGGCCGACGCTGCCCGGAGGTGGGGGGTCGATGTGTCGACGGTGATCACCATCGGCCGCACGGTGAAGGACGCGGCGCTGGCGGCGCTGGCACGCAGGCCGGGCCGGCCGGCTGCCGAGCGGAACTGGGAGCTCGAAGAAGCCCAGGCGGAGATCGGCCGGCTCGCCGAGGCGGTCAAGGCCCAAGCGATCGAGTTGGCCATCGTGCGGGGAAAATCCGGCTGGGACTGAGCGGGCCGGTCCCCGCAGGAGTCCCCGCCGAGGCTAAAGAGCTGGTCCTCAACACTGTCGACGACGCTGTTGCCGCCGGGTTCTCGCACACGTGGGCTGCGGGCGTGTGGCAGGTCTGCGACGACCGGGTGC
Organism: Candidatus Poriferisodalis sp.; assembly: GCF_965237655.1. Classification (GTDB taxonomy): domain Bacteria; phylum Actinomycetota; class Acidimicrobiia; order Acidimicrobiales; family Poriferisodalaceae; genus Poriferisodalis. Next base: position 849,165 of record NZ_CBDEGB010000001.1, on the reverse strand, counting down.
ACCGCTGGCGGGCCCGCCGGCGGGAGCTGGGCACCCTGTGCGATCTGGCCCCCGCAGGCGCGCCGGTGCACGCCTTGCTGGCCGATGAGGTCGCGGAGATCCTCGTCGTCGCCGAGGAGTGGGGGCCAATCGACCGATCACACCGCAAGCTCGCCCACCGTGGCTCCTATGTGGACAGGGTGTGGGTGGCACCCTCGACGTTGCGGCGTGTTCTCGCTGCTCACGGGCTTGTGCTGCCCGAGCGGGCACCGGCGCCGAAGCGGCCGAGGACACCGTGGCCGCACTGGCTGGTCTGGGAACCGAACCGGATCCGGGTCTGGGACGTGACCCGCCTCGGGCGGGCCCGGCGCTGCGTGCTCGCGATCGTCGACATGGTCTCGCGCTGCTGGACCGCCACGCTGGTCTCGACCGAGGAGACCTCCACCCAAGTGCGTGCCGTGTTCGACCAGGCGCTGGTGGCCCAAGGCCTCGACGAGCTGCCCGCCGACGACCGCCTCGACCTCGGCGTCGACGACCCCGACCGGCCCATCCTGCTCGCCGTGTCCGACAACGGCCCGGCAATGACCAGCCACGACACCCGCGCCTGCATGGCGATGATGGCCATCGCCCAGCACCACGGCCGGCCCCGCACACCCACCGGCCAAGCCTGGATCGAGAGCTTCTTCGGGCACATCACCCACGAATGGCCCCACCTGTGCTCGATCACCGACCCGGCGCTGCCCGACATCGAGCCGGCGCGCGTCCGGATCGACTACAACGAAGTCCGACTGCACGAAGCGATCGGCTGCGTCACCCCCAACGACGAACACCACCAACGAGGAGAAACGATCCGCGAGGCCCGCCGGCGGGGCCTCCAGCGAGCCCGAACACGACGGCTCGAACACAACCGCCGGACCGCTGCCAACAAACCTGAGAACACGGCATGACTTGGTTCATTTCTGAGCCGATCTCCGCGGAAGAGTCAGACACACCTCAGCTCCATCCTCTCAAGGAACAGAGCCTCCACCAAACCCGGGGTGATTCAAATAGAAAACCCGATCGCATACGTATCGGGTTTCTCTGCCCTTGGCTTCGGGCTCAGGCATTGTGGCTTCGCCCCGAAGGGACCTCAGGTTGCTACCCCAACAAGTTTGGCGGTCCACAGGAGGATGTGGGGGTGAGTTCTGCTACACACCGGGCTACAAGTCGGCGTCAGTGTCTGCCGCACCATTGCGGGCGGGGGGCGGGGGGTCTGAGCTTTGCGCGCAACACGGCCTCGGGGCCTTGTGTCACATGGAATAGTAAAGCAGCTATACTATTTTGTGTGACACAAGAGACGGTCGTGCTCGCCGCTCCAGGCGGCCTTCGCCGCTGTGTTCGTTTCCTGCGCCGCCGGCTCGGCTGGAATCAGGTGCAGTTGGCCGCGGCCGTCGGTCGGTCCCAGCAGTGGGTGTCCAGCTTTGAGAGCGGCCGTACCGACGCGTCGCTGGGCGATGTGGTGGCTGCGCTGTCGGCGTTGGAGGCCAGCGTCATCGTGCGGGCTTCGGGCGCACCGCCCGAAGAGGTGTAGCGCATGGCGGGGTCGACGCACTGCCTCTACGTATTCCTGCACGGCGAATTGGTCGGCCGCGCAGTGCGTTCGTTGCGAGGAGCCGTGCACTTTGGGTACCTCGACGACTATCCGCTGTCAGCCGCGCCTGTGTCGCTGTCGCTCCCGGTCGGTCAGCACAGCCGATTGGACATCTCGCCGTGGATCGACGGGCTGCTGCCGGACAACCCGCGCACTCGCTCGCGGTGGATGCAGGAACTGGAGGCGACCTCCACAGCCCCGTTCGACCTGCTGAGCACCCAGGCTGGGCTGGAGTGCGCGGGGGCGGTGCAGTTTCACCCGGACCCGGTGTTGCCCGACCCGCAACTGGCGGTCCTCTCGAGAGTCTCGGATTCCGAGTTGGCCGCGATGCTTCGCCTCATCGCGCAAGACGCAGAAGACGCCCCCACTGAAGGGCTGGGAGAACTGCGGCTGTCGCTCCCCGGCGCCCAGCCCAAGATGGCGTTGAGGCTCACCGTCGACGGGTGGCATTTGCCCACCGGCTCACTCGCGACGACCCATATTCTCAAGCCCCAGCGAGGGCATCTGAACTCGGCCTTGCGGGACTCCATAGCCGTGAACGAGCATCTGTGCCAGACGGCGGCCGGGACTCTCGGGCTGGAAGCGGCACGCACATCGCTGGCAGCATTCGAGGACGAGATCTGCCTGGTCGCCGAGCGTTTCGACCGCCATGAACGCGAAAGCGAAGTGCATCGCTCCCACTTTGAGGACCTGTGCCAAGCGCTGGGGTTGCGCCCGGACCTCAAGTATCAGTCGGACGGCGGGCCGACACCCGAGGCAGTCATCGGGCTGCTGCGGCACGAGACAGGCAGCGACGACCCTCGCAAGTTCTTCTTGTCTGTGTTCTACAACTGGCTGATCGGCAATGCCGACGGGCACTCCAAGAACTACGGGGTGCTGTTGGACGGCCGCGTTCCCAGGCTGGCCCCCTTGTACGACTTGAGTTCGGCCGTCGCCTACGTGACGCCCGATGCCCAAACGATGCGTCCCGCGATGCGCTTCAATGAGCCGAGCCCAACGACAGTGCAGCAGTGGTCACAGATCGCCGCGCGGCTTCGGGTCGATGTCGCCGCCGACGAACTCCACGACATGGCACAAGATATGCCGAACGCTCTAGAGTCGGCTGCCGCGCAATGCCCCGAGTGGGCGCTCGGCACGGCACAGTTCGTCTGCGAGCGCGTCGTCGCGCATGCTCGCCAAGCGGTGCGAGGCAACAACGCCATTCTGGCATTCTCCGGCCGGGAGCGGGATGCGTCGCTGCTCGCGGCGGCTGCTCCGCCTGAGATCGAGACATGCGGCGAGACGGTCAAGCGCACCCGCAAGCCCTGTCTGCTTCGTCCCGGCCACAAAGGCAGGCACAGGTCGTTGCTGTGATCGAGGGCTGCAAAGTCGGGTCGGCCGCCGATCTCGGGGCGGTGGTGCGCGAAACACGGCTCGCGGCCGCGATGACCCAACAGCAACTCGCGGATCAGGTGGGCACTACCCGGCAGTGGGTCATCCGGCTGGAGCAGGGCGATCACAGCTCAACGTCGAGCAAGGTGCTGGCGGCGCTGACTGTGCTCGGGCTGGAAATGGTCGCCCGATTCGATCTGCCGCTCCGTGGTGCCGATTGATGATCGCGACCGGTCGCTGTGAGCACATCGCGGAATGCCTGAACTCGGGTTGCGGCAGAGCGAGCCGGCACAGCCGCGACTGACCCTGGCTGCTCGGGTCAGACGCCCGCCACGATGATGGTCAACATGGCGCGGCGAGCAGGTGATAGCGAGTCGACGGTTGACGATGCGCTTCGGAACGGTCCGGCGATTGTCGGTGAGATCACGGCTGAGGTCGCGGCTGAGCGCGGGCTGCCGCGGGATTGGCCAAGAGAGGTCGGAGAACGCCTCGGCTCCACCGGACGCTCTCTGAACGTCTGCGAACGCATGGCGCAGAGTTCGCCTTGGCGCCATAGCGTCGAAAGGCCCGAACGAAACGCGTTGGAATTTCCCTTCCAGATCCGGCCAGAATCCCTGCCAATCAGGGCAATATCGCCTGCAAGCGGCGAATTCGCGCTCCTCTGACCTGCGGCAACGAATTTCGCGCCAGCGCCGGAGGGAGAGGCGATGTTCATGTCATAAGGGATGCCGCGAGCGCCCTGGGGTGCCGATCCCACAGCACTTTGCGTTCGCTGTCCACCCATGCGGCCTCGGACGGCCCGAGCGGTGCCCGCATGGATCGGCGCAGGCGAATCCACGCGTCGCCTCGTCGGGCGGTCACGATGTTTGCCCACTGGTCAGGGACGCTGCCCAAGCTGCCGCCGGGGTCGCTGGCGGCGAGGCGGCGCAGCGCGTCCGCGATGGACGACAGACGCCGCAGTCCTGCCCGCATCTGCAACGCGTCGCTGATCTCGACGGCTTCTTCGGCATCGAGGATGGCGCCGCCGTCCTCGGCGAACACCCACGCGATGCGCTCGTCCCACAGAGGCGCAGCAACATCATGCTGAGCGGTCTCGACCGCAGCGCGCGTCGGGGACGACATCCAAGTGCGCTCGGTCAGCCTCGCCGCGAAAAGGCAGACACGATCGCGGGGTTCACTGAACACTGTGATGCCCAAAGGCATCGCCGTCCTGGCGTGTTCATGCGGGAACGACAGTTGCGGTCCGACGACCAACGGCACGCCCGCTGCTTCAAGCGCCATCAAGTGCGACATTCGGCGCGGCGCAGCACCGAATGCTGCATCCATGAGGCACTCGTTGGCGTTCATCCAAGCAGGCGGGAACGGATGAGGCGTGCTGCACTCGGCGACAGGCGCTTCGCTGTCGCTGCGCTGCCACAGACCCCGCCCGACTCTTGAGACGATGCCTTCAGCGGCGGCGGCACGCAGGGAGCGCGACGCAGACGACGGCTTGACGCCAGCACACGCGCAGAACTCACGCGTCTTGAACACGAACGGCATGCTGGCGAGCGCCTCAGCAGAATCCATACGAATAGTAAACATCGTCGAGCGCCGATACGGCAATCCCCTCACCCCACCGTCACCCTCAACGACGAACAACATCGACTACGCCATGCCCTTGGCGCAATCCACGATCGCGTTGGCAGCCGACACCGCTACCCACTTGGGATGGTCGGAACAGGGTGCCGGGCTCGACCCCGGCATCGATGCGTGCCTGACGGCGCCACGTGTAGATCGACTGCCCGCTGATCCCCAGCTCAGCCGCCACCGCAGCGACCGGACGACCAGACTCGACCAGATCGATCACACGCCGCCGGAACTCTGCCGGCATCTCACGAACCCCGCCTCTCTGGTGTCGAACAGCGAGTCCCAAGCAGATGGTGCGCGGATCGGGCCGAGCAGCTTTGACATCGGTGACCCCGAGCGACGCACCAGCAGGCCCAGTGCCCACCCTCCCGATGCGGGCAGCACGAGATAGAGGCCCGGGACGAGGTACAACCACCACGGCAACGTCTCGCGTTCCGCGAAATCACGCCCGTAGGTGGCCATCAGCCAGTACAGCGGCCCCGCCCCCACTGCGAGGCACACCGCCGACAGGCCGGCCAATCGCAAGAGCCAGTCGTTCAGACGCCGGCCGTAACGCTGTACATGCCGCTCGAACCCCCAGGCTGCAAATGCTCCGGGGAGCAGCAGCACCAGCACCAGCAGTGCGGCCTCGTAGCCAGAGGTCACCGGGCTGCCCTCAACCGCTGTGGCAACACGCTCGGCGTGGTCGTTGCGTCATGGCGGCAGAGTAGGAGTGATCCCCATGTCGGTCACAGCCGTTTTGCTGCGTCGCTCGCACAATCCCACGCGCACCGACCGCTCGGCATCGGGGCTGGGTGCTCGATCTCAGCCCTGAGGCGATCCAGCGCTCGCAGAAACAGCGGCCTGGGCGATGCGGGAGTGGAGCCGTTCGGCGCTAGGCCGAGGCGTCGGCCTACTTGGTCGACCGAGCCTCCATCTGCGCCCCATCTGTATTCGTTTGTTATACAATCACCTCTGTGGAGATCCTCTTCGACCTGGATCTCCTCGACGATGATGACCCGTTCGAAATCATGGACCAGCTGCCGCATCTTTTCAAGCACGGCGCGCTCGGCGTGCCCGACATCGTCGACGTCTGGCGAAGCGACCCGCTCTTCTACCCTGCAACCCCGCCGGCGCTCTGGCTCATGGTCTCCGAGGTCAGCGGAGTGGTGCTGGTGGTCCTTCTTGCACCGTCGGACTCGGGCGACCCGACACGGTGCCGACCGATCGGCTGCTACGAGGCGCCCTCGTATCTCATTGCCCAGTACATGGAGGACAGATGAACGCTGAGCCCATGACCCCCGCCGAGGAATTCGAGTTCTACAGCCAGCCGGAAAACCTGCGTCCCCAAGGACCGGCGCGGCGACGCACGCCGAAGCTGTCCGATCCGATCGCCGTGCGCTTTCCGCCGAGTGTGCTCGAACAGATCAGAGTGGCTGCGGCAGCCGAGGATCGCTCGGTGTCATCCTGGATTCGACGCGCAGTGAGCGACGCTCTGCCGACCCCGTCCCGCTGAGTCCCGTCACACCTTGCGGGCACGGTCTGCTCTGCCCCGTGCCTGCGTTGATGGGTGGCGTGGCCTTTGCGCCCACGAGGCAGCGGTTCTTGGCGCCGGTGCCGTCACGGCGTGCGGTGCCTCCTCAAAGCCCCGGAACCGTCCTGCTTCGGTAAACGGTCGGGGTTACGTCTTTGCGGGATTCGACACTTCGGGCACCGCCAAGTGGGTGCTCTCGGCCGAAGCTGGGTCCGCGACGACGGCTTGGGCGATGAGGGAGTGGAGCTGTTCGGCGGCTCGGTGCTGGCTATCGAGCGCTTCGAGGACGCCTTCGCGTTCCAGCTGCACGAATGCCGGGATCCCCGCAGCGATCTTGCGGACAACGCTGCCTGTGATGCCGGCGATGACCCCGGCGACCATGTCTGCGAGCTCATCGGCCCTGTCGGCGCTCAGCCGGTAGCCGCCGACCAGCGCCGCGATGCGCGCTGACCGGTCGGACGGGCTCGGCCAGCCACCCAGCCAGGGATCGGCATTGTCGCAGACAGGGGCGAACTGCCAGACGGCGTGCGCTAGGTCCCACATCGGCGTCGAGACGAAGATGCCGTCCCAGTCGATAAACGCCGTCGCCCGCCCGTCCCTGAACACGGTGTTGCGCGGCGCTATGTCCCCGTGGCACACGACCTGACTCGCCGCGACGGCCTGCGGGCCTTCTTCGAAGCCGGTCTCGGGAGGGAAGCCTGCGACGCAGTCGTGATAGGACCGCAACAGCTCCCCGACCGACGCCAGCTCGCCGCGGCCCAGCCGCCAGCACTCGGTGTCGGCCGGCACCCACCCCTCGATCCAGCTGAGCACGATCGAACCGTCGGGCTCGGTGCTGAGGAAACGGGGAGCGCCGTCGAATCCGGTGTGCACGAGATGGGTGAGCAGCCGTCGGACCGACACTGAAGACTCGGTCGCGGGTCGCCGGACGGTGTCAGCGACCCTGACGAACTCGGTGACGCGGCCGACCAGCGCCTCCGGCTCAGGGGTCAGCGCTGGGTTTTCCTGCGTGAGCACAACCATGGCGTCACGCCACGCCAGAAGCACACCGTCAGGGTGGCCCGAACTGTTGACGTATCGCCGCCACGGTGCGAGGGAGACCTACGTCTCGAAGCCGTTCAAGGAGTTCTTCAAATGTCATTTCAGGCCTTGTGAGCGCACGAGCCTGATCCTTGATGATGCCGATGACTCGAGCCGGCGCGAGTTCAAGCACATTGATCACGAACTCATCAGGACTCTGCGCCTCAATGTCGAACGGTGCTAGTGATTCGTCGGGGAAGTGACGCAGATTGGCGGTTACGATCACTTGGGCGTTACAGACGATGGCGGCCGCCAGGATGTGGCGATCTGCTGCGTCAGGTAGCACCAATCCCTCTGTCAGGGACTCGTAGCCGGTGACCTGTGCGTCGGTGAGCGCGTTGTTCATCAATTCACGCGTCCGCCCCAACTTGTCGGCCAGCTCGGGCTGGTCTCGGACGATCGCGGAGAATGTCTCATCAAGGATCTGATCAGTCCACTTTGCTTGAAACAATCGGGATTGACCAAGTCTCACCAGAAGATCACGCAACGATCCCGGATAGAGGACGTTGGCGTCGTACAAGGCGACGAACGTCATGATCGTTAGTAGCTCTGCGCGATCTCTTGAGCCTCACGAGTGAGTTCATCTGCGATCTCTCGCCGCATCGCCTCATCGCGGCGCTTGTACTCAACTAGATCAACCAGCAGCACCTTGCGCCGATTGCCGACGCGCCGGTACGGGATCTCCCGCTCGTCGAGCAGCTTGACGAGGTACGGCCGACTCACATTCAAGATGTCCGCTGCCTGTTGTGTGGTGAGCTCAGCATGAACCGGAGCAACCGTGACTGCGTTTCCATTCGCCAGCTCAGCGAGAACGTCGACAAAAAACCGGAATGCCACCGACGGAACGACAATCCGGGTCGCTCCGTCAGGATCCTCGCTCACCAGCTGCACGTGCGTCGTCGGCGTTGGGTGCGCCCGGAGAAACGCCGTCAGCTGTTCAACAGCGTCAGCAGCTTGCTCGGCTCCATGCTCGTCGAGCAGTTCGAGTTCCCTAACTGATCCTTGTGCCATCGGTGCACCTCCGCGGGCCGCTAGTGCCTTTCGGGCACGGTAGCAGGGTATCGTTATTTTCGCAATATTCGAAACGCTCGAATCCCAAGCGCTATTCGCAATTTTCGAACACCACATGTGTAAGCTGGCCTTGAGCCGAACGATAGGTGACACCTGGTGAGCAGAAACGGACATCTCCGCTCCACAGCACCAGCGGCGCAGCAGCTACGGCCCCTCCCGTCGCTGGATCACGCCGGACTCAGCGATGCACGCCTGCTTCCAGACGCCGACTTCGCCGCTTACTGGGACGCCGTGGTATTGCCCAACGGCGACAAGAACCGAATCGCTCAGACGGCCGCTGCCGGATTCGTCCTTCGCCGCAGCATCGCATTCGAGCGTTTGCCACTCCATGGCGTGATCCTCCTCGTTGGACCACCAGGTACCGGCAAGACCACCCTCGCTCGAGGATTGGCAGACCGCTTGGCCAAGCTCATCTGCGGTCCCAGCCAGTTCGCCTATCTCGAGATCGACGCCCACACCTTGGCAAGCTCGTCGTTGGGCCGAAGCCAGCAGGCGGTCCAACAGCTGTTCGACACCACCATTGCCGAGGTCGCCGCCGGAGGACCCCTTGTGGTGCTACTCGACGAGGTCGAGACCATCGCAACGGATCGCGGTCAATTGAGCTTCGACGCCAACCCCGCAGACGTTCATCGGGCGGTGGACGCAGCCCTCATCGGCCTCGACCGGGTGGCACGTACTCGCCGAGACGTTCTATTCGTGGCCACATCAAACTTTCCAGCAGCGATCGATGGCGCACTCATGAGCCGGGCCGACCTCGTGATCTCGGTCGATCTTCCGACGCTTCAGGCCCGCAAGGCCATCCTCGCCGACACGATCACCGCACTCGCCGAGGCATACCCAGGGGCACGGCGCCTACTCGCTGACGACCTCCTCGATCGGGCTGCGGCCGTCTCCGAAGGACTCGACGGTCGTCGACTCCGCAAAGTCATCGCCGCTGCAGCTGGCCGCAACGCAGTGTCGACCGTCGATCCCGGCGAGATCACGTTCGACGATCTCCAAGCCGCTATCGGCGACGCCACAAACGGGGCGCTATGACGACAATTGCTCGCCGAATCGCGTCGACACCGATTCGCACCGCGACAGACACTTGGTCGCTCATTCGTGATCTCGTCAGCGTCGCCGGCCAGAACATCACGCATCAACTCGATCTCGCAGCCAACACGGCATGCATGCTCATCGCCGAAGAGCACACCAAGACCGACCCGATCGTGATCACCGGCTGTGGGCCGCAGATCCGCATCTACACGCTCCATGGCAACGACGCGATCGACGGTTCCACCGTCATCGAACAGCCCCTCATGATCACCGCCGACGACGATTGGCGGCTGTCGATTCCAGCGACCGGGTCCGACTACGACCTAGCCGAGGCTGTGCTTGCCTCTGTCGTCCACGTGACCGTCTACGACCCTGCCACGACACCCACGGGCCAGTCACTCGCGGGACAACCCGTCGACCACAAATCGTTGATGATCGATCTCACGGCATTGGAGACATGACATGGCAACTGCCGTACAGGTCAACGTGCACACCTATGCCACGACCCACGTCGCCACGAACCTCATCCGCAGCCTCAAGCAGCTGGTGGTCGGCTGCGGGCTCGACGCCGCCAAGCTCATCGGCCAGTGGCAGACCCTCGAACGCGGCGTCGCGACATGGCTCGGCAGCGGCCATCTCGAACGCCTCATTCTTGAGATTTACTCAAGATCTAGCCACAGGTTGATCCGGTGCTTCGACTTCGACATTGACTACGGATACAACCCTGGTGGAGACGGCGACCTGTGGATCGACCCTGACACTGTCGCCTATGCGCTCAAGAAGAGCGGAGAACTTCCAAGGAACTGCACGTACGACATCCTCGCGCGAACCAGCGCCGGGCGACCTGATGTCGCCGGCTGGAGCAAAGGCGCGCTGCGTTCGACCAGCGGACTCACCCGACGAAGCCTCGGCGCGACCGTCGGCGGCGGCAGCCTCGGTGCTTCTCTAGGCGTTTGGAAGTAGACCCACATGCTCTCCATACCCCAAGCATTCACCAAGTTCAAGAACCGGCTTGAGCTAAGCGGCACCGAGCAAGCCGACGCCGCGAGCCGCCAACAACGAATCCGTACGGTCATGGACGACGCGTTCGACGTCAAACATGACTTCCTCACTGGCTCCTACAGTCGCCATACCAAGACCAAACCCCTCCACGATGTCGACATCTTCGTTCAGCTTGGAGACGCCGAAGCGCACTACCAAGACAAACACCCCGACAGCATCCTGACCTCCGTGCGGACGGCTCTGGCCACCGAGTACGGCGAACAGCGCGTGGCTCTTCAACGACGGTCAGTGCGCGTAGATTTCGGCGTCAAACTCGTCGATGACCTCACCGATGCCGTTATGTCTTTCGACGTCACGCCAGCCTTCGGCAATGGTGGGCACTACCTCATCCCCGATCGCACGACCGGCGACTGGATGCCGACCGACCCTCAGGTTCATGCCACCAAAGCCACGGCCGCCAACGCCGCTTTCGGCGGCCATTGGAAACCGGTCGTCAAGATGATCAAGAAGTGGAACGAGCACCACGACAAGCCGATCAAGCCCTCGTTCCTCATCGAGGTCATGTCGCTCGAAATCGTCGCGGACTGGGGTGGCTCCTACCCACGTGAACTCAAGGCCTGGTTCGCCACCGCAATCGATGCGATCGACCAGACCTGGGACGACCCTGCTGGCCTAGGCCACCCCGTAAGTGATCGCATGAATGCCGACGCCGGTCAACTCGCTACGGCTCGCCTTGCGCTCAAACAAGCCGAGGCGGCCTGCACAAGCGCCCTGAATCACGATCGTGCCGGCCATACCGGGGCTGCGCTCGACGTGTGGCAACAACTTTTTGGCACGGCTTTTGCCAAGAGCTGAGGGCCGATGGACTCACCTGTAGCGATGGTCAGCTATTCTTGGCGTGATGACGTCGCCGCCGAGCTCATCCACGACGAGTTGGCTCTTCGCGGTTTCCGCGTAATTCACGATCGTCACAGCTTCACCCACGGCAGCCGCATCCCCGCCAACATGGCCAGCGCTGTTGACGCCTGCGACGTCTTCGTCGCCTACCTCACCCCAAGCAGCCTCTACCTGGATCGCCCGGACGACCAGCCGCGGCCCGCGCTCGTTGGCGAGCTGCGGCCGGCTCTGCGCCAGCGCCGCGAGAATCTCAGACCCGGAGCCGTTGACACCCCGGTCATTCTCGCACTCGCCCATGGTCTCGGAGATCGCAATGCCGCAGCAGAGATCATCCGTCGGCAAACCGGCGAGGACATCGCCAGTCTCTGGATTACCCCCCTCGATCAAGCCACGCCCCACATCACCCATCACGAAGCGGCGCTCGTCGCCAACAGTGCCCTTCGTGCTCTGACTGATCGCCAACCTCCAGCAGTACCGATCGATTTGTTCGTCGCGACCCGCGGAACAAAGCCGCCTCCACGCCGCCTCACCATTGACGGCACACGCCTGCTCGGCGGTGACCGCAACCCGAACAGGACTACCAGTTGGGCAAGGTTCTTGGGTGCCCTACATGGAGTCGCTGCAGTTCTTGCGCCAACAATCACCGATCACCGCATCACAGTCGACCTCCGATGCCACCTCAGCGCCGCTTTCGCAACTGGTCGAGTCTTTCATCAGGCCACCAGATGGTTGCCCGCCTTCACCACTCGGCATGGCCCAATCAGGCCCGCCGACACCGACCTCGGGTCCCATCTCAAGGGAGACTTCGACCACTACAACGAATCCGGTGACCTCATTGTCGACATTGACCTGCTCGGCCACGACGTCGCGGACCTCACCAGCCAGCTGGCCGCGAGCCTCCCACGGGTCGGTGGCCGAATCAGCTTGAGTCGTCGGGTCTCAGGCGTCGACCTCTCGCCGGCCGAGATAGCCAGTTCCGCGCGCTGGGCTGCAAACCTCATCCGCAAAGCTCACGCCGCCCTCCGTCCCGCCACGATTCACCTGACGCAGGCCACTCCAGCCGCATTCGCTGCGCTTCTTGGCCATCACCTCACGGCACTCGGCGCCAATGTCACCTGCTATGAACTTGACGGCGCCCGATACACCGCGGCCTTGACGATCCCCCATGCGGCCCCATAGCACGTGTGGTGCACTCGACGGCCATTCGTTCTCAGTGCATTCTGGCCGTGGCCGACCGCCCAGCACCAGCAACACACGGCACTCGGGCGCCCGCCCGCATCACGCGCATACAACTTCACGCGAAGCGACACTTAGTCGAATGCTGAGACGGTTCAACGATGTCCAAGAAAGCTGATCACAAGAAGCGCAAGCGGGCCAAAGCACGCTCGCGGGCTACTCCGATCTCCGAGGTCGACCCAGCAGAGCTGCCCATGGCTGTGCGTGTGATGCAGTCCGCTTGGCAACGCTTCCTACAATATGCGCAAGGGTACTTGACCGGTACTGAGAGCAAGGAAGAGGCCGTCGAGCGGATCACGGATGACATTACTGCGGCAATGGACGACATCGAGCGAGTTGCGCGGGCCTTTCCGATATTCGACATCTTGGAGCGTGTGCGTTTCGATGAGCTGGCGGCAGATCCAAACGAGTACAAGGAATCAGAAACAGAAGGCCGCGGTGCAGTAATCGAACTCATTGCGTACATTCTGGCAACCAGTTCACGCGATTCGGGAACCGAAGCAGAGCTTTCTGCAGCCGAAATGGACTTCGGTCAAGCTGTCCAGCAAATCGTCAACCAAGGGCGCATCGCTGCGGATCTGATTTCTACGCTCGCCGTTGTCGAGTCATTGGGCACCGGACCGTTCGGACCCGATGAGTGGCTAGCGCAGCGAGCACGGGTTCATCTCATGACTGTACGGAATCCCGCATATCCTCATATGATTCGCGACAGCCTCGTTACTCTATTCGGCGCACCCGAAGTGGAAACCTTGTGCTTGAAGGAACTCGGGTTCACTGTCCAACAAGCGTGCGCAGTGTTCCGAGAGGTGGAAGTCCTCGGGGAAGCATCGTCGCGACGCTTTCAAGAATTCGTCCGCACGGAATTGGTTTCCATCGTTGCGCAAGGGGGCGACAGGTTTAGCCGCCGGACAGAAGACACGCCGCCACCAGGTGTGGACAGCCTCAGTCAGGAGGTGCAGCAACTGATCGCCGCGGCGGTTCAGCGCGCCGACAACCAGCTTTGGTCACGTATCGGTGCAGATTCGACGTTCGATGCCGCGGCGCTGGCCACAAGGACAGGACTCTCCCCCGAAATTATCGAGCGAGTGCTCAAGCTGTTCGAATTCCCCTTCCAAGCTGCTAGCTCACAAGACAGAGTGAAGGCTCTGAGAGCCGATCCCGCCCCGCTCCGCCTGTCGCCCAAACTCCGTGACCGGAATGGTGTTGGCTTCTCTGCACACGGGCCTTACGGCATACACGCAGTCCGCGAAGTTGTCGAAGAGAAGCTTAAGAACTCGGCGTCATGGAACAAGTACTCGCAACACCGGGGCGACTACTTGGAGGATGCCACCATCCAGCTGATGCTCTCCATGCTGCCTGCGGCGGCACATCACCACAACCTCAAGTACATGGCTCCCGACTCGTCCGCCGCGCCGTCAGAAGACGCGCCCGCAAGCTACACCGTGCTGGTCGAGTGCGACGCACTACTGTTGATAGACGACATCGCGATCGTCGTTGAGGCAAAGTCGAACACGCTGCGGCCCAAGGCCCGCAGCGGCAACCAACAAGTACTGAACCAAGGCCTAAAGAGCATCGTGCGCCGAGCGGCAGACCAAGCCACGCGGCTACGCGACCTTATCCACGAGGACCGAGGTCTGCGACTGAAAGATCGAACATGGCTGGATCTCACGAATATTCGCGAAGTCCACGCTATAGCAGTGAGCCTCGAAGACCTGTCCGGCATCGCGACCGTCACGGCTGAACTTATCGACGCCGGGCTCATAGACAAACGATCAATACCTTGGACGGTATGGCTCTACGATCTCCGGATCATCAGCGAGCTTATCGAACGCCCAGCCGACCTTATCTTGTACTTGCGCCGCCGCACTCTGCCAGAGGTCACTCGCTTCTATCAAGCGAACGATGAACTCGATCTGTTCCTCGAGTACTTCGTGACCGGCCTATATGTGGACCCCGATCCCGAAGAAATCAAGCGGCAGTTGCCGCAATTCGGTGAACCGACCACGGCTGCCAAACGGAAGTACAGGCGCCAACAACCAAGAGTGCTCCTTAGCAGAACGGACCAGCTTGACGCATGGTACTTCTACGAACAACGCCATCGATCCGAACTAGCTGATCGGCCATCCAAGAGCGTCACGCCCGGGATTGCACAGATAGTCGATGCACTCGCCGAAATGCAGGAGCCGGGATGGCTAGCTGTCGGAACAACGCTGTTGGAATCGTCGGGCGCGACCCAGGAGAGCTATTTGCGCACAATAGAGCAACTCCGATCTCGAGCTCATGAAGACGGACGCGCTCACGACGCCTGCATTCCAGGTGGAACTCAATTTGCAAACAGCTTCATCCTGGTATTCGTCGTAGGACACGATCTCGACACAAACGCGGGAGAGCAAGAAACGATTCGGCGATACGTAGCCGCCAAGAAGCACCAGATGCAAACTGCGATCGGCGCAGCTGTTCTATTCGGTATGGAGCCATCGAGCAGACCGCACTCATTTATGTACGACAACCGCCGTCCCGGCGAGGATGCTGAACTCGATGCAATCGTGAAGCAAGTGGGCCTGAAACCATACGGCGCATTTCAATCCATGGCCAAACCGCCACCCAGAACACCCTCGCGCATAACACCTCGAAAGCGCCGAAAGTCGAAATAGATGCTCCGCCTCAAGGGTGCCGCTACCTTCGCCCGTGCCCGACGATCACAGCACGTCCAGAGACCGGAACTGCAGCGCAGGCTCTGCCAACTTCACACTACGGGTCCCTGTGCGCTCAGAGAGTTGCGCAGACTTTGGTCGAGCGGAGTCGAGTCGACGGCGTAGAACATCCCAATCGGCGCGCGACACGGCGAATAGCATTGATTGCAACAATCGTTCGCGAGAACGGGAGGTTCTCAATGACGCTTGAACCGATGGGCTGGGCGGGCTTCGCCAACAGCGACAATCCCCTCATCAGAGCGTTCGGACTCTGGCAGTTGCTGGTTATCGGCGCTATATCGCTCTCGCTGGAAAGCGTGCTCGCGAACGGAGACCACCGCTACAGCGTCGCACTGATCGTCATCGGGGCGATGCTGGCCTACAAGGGCCTCGCGCCCGAAGCACCACTGTCAGACAACGACCCGGCCGGACCCCGCAGTCACGAAATCCATGTCCTGATGGATCGCGTCTCGGTACTGCTTCTGCTGCTGTGGCTGGCGTACGCAACCATTCAAATCGACTGGCTGACAGACCACTTGCGACTGACAGCGATCATGCTCACCGTCGCGCGATTCGTGACTCGCAATCGGATCTGCGAGGCCTACGCCGTGCTGAAGGAATCGGTCGACAACCCCAAACCGGCACCGCTGCACCTCATTTGGCACGAAACCAAGAAGACCGGTCTTCGCACACTGCTTTTCTATGCGGCGATTCCCCTGCTCGCAGCCACTGTTCACCTGGCTGCACGGTTCAGCGGCCACGAGGGCTGGCTCAGCCCGAGCAGCTTCATTGCGTCGCTCATTTTCGGAAGCGTGGCCTATCAGTGCGCCGTCATCGCCCTATTTGGCCGTTCGGCCGTTCACGCTCTCGCATCGGAACGCGTCGTGTCAGTGAAGACTCGGCGAAGACCGCCGTGGGCTGTCTCCGCGATTCGGTCGCTCGCGTTCAACGCACCGCTCATCCTCACCGGCCTGCTGCTCGCTGTCGACGTGATCTTCTTCGGTGCCAACCCGGGTCTCAACATCGTTCTCGAGGTCCTGGGCACGCTTGCGCTGCTCTACTACGGCGTGGCGTACCTTCACCGCGACCGACGCGCAATCTACGACATCATCGCCGGCACCATGGTGCTCCGCTCCGACCTGACGCTGACTGCCTAGTCCGGCGCGCTCAATCTCACGGAGCCTGCTGCGTTCGTCGCGCGTGACGATACGCGGTCCGAGGAAAGTGGACTGCGCTCCTCCCGCCGCTGTTGTCCTGCTCAACTCCCTCGCTCCGCACAGGGCCGCGACACCATGCTCCACCGCTCGCAACTGGCTCGGCTGCTTCGTCGCAGTTGGCCTCCGATACATCACGCAGCAACCCAAACTCCCGACCAACAACGAACTCATGACCCTTATCGCGCGCATATTTGGCGAGCATGCCAACGCTGTGCATCTCGGGACCATCTATGAGGAGGTGGCGCAGCGATACCCCGCCGAGATGCACCAGCGGCCGTACCCAGTCAGCAACCGAGTCCCGCTGCGTTCGTGCATCCACCGGTCCCTATCGAAGCTGAAAGATCAAGGACTGGCCGTGAGCCCGACGCGGGAATGGTGGCGCATCAGCACCCAATAGCGGTTGCACGATCAGCAGCCCGCCACACATAAGTTCTCCCCGATGCGCACCAGCAACTAGCCCTCGATCTCCTTTGGAGCGATCTAGGGGCGTTTCACTGGGTTCCCGTCGCTGGCCCACACGAGATGAACGCTTGCAGCATCAGGCCACGTTACGCATGACTCTCAAGGAGGCACGCCCCGGGTTGTCCGCTTGATGCCGCTTTGTCGCGCCCGGGCGGTCAAGCCACTGTGCTGCCGTCGGTCATCACCCGTCTACGGAACGGAGGCCCATGCTGCAGACGATGTTGGGTTCGGCGTGGGCGCCCTGCGGGACGGGAGGCACGCAGAGCCGGTCGTCGTTGTGGAGGTCCACGATGAGCACGGCGAGGTCGTCGTCGCTGCGTTCGCGTAAAGCGCGGGCGAGCCGCTGGATGGCTGAGTCGTACAAGGGACGTGCGTTGATCGCGTCCAGCGCGGCTTCGAGGTCGGCTTTGGTGACCCACAGGGTGTCAGTGAAGTTGTCGAGTTGGCCGTCGAAACGGTTCCATACCTTTCCGCGCACACCTTGCAGGGCACCGCTGGTGCGGCCTGTCGGAGTGCGCAGCGCGCCGCTCAGCGCTGCTGCGACGAGGTCGTGGTGGCCGTTGAGGCGTGGCGCCGACGGCGTGGACGGTTCGGATTCAGCGAGATGAAGCGCTTCTTGGGGGGTGACACGCCGTCCGCTTCCGCTGGGTTCGATGAACGCGAACGCGTCGGCGCCGGCGTGGGTTCGCGTGTGAATCACCACGCCGGGCACCGCATCGGCTGGGCTGTCGGCGAGCCGTTTGGTCGCGTACACCACACTGGGCAGCGTCGCGACTCTCTCCGCCGTGTCAGGGTCGGCGTCGGCTGCGTGACGCCAGATCTCGTATGCCATAGACACGGGGTCCACTTCGTCCACGCCGGTGCCTAGCCCGAAACCTGACGACTCGTCGAATACTCCTGAGATCACCTGCCGCTCGGAGTGGTGACCGAAGAAAGCCTCATCAGAGCCGAGCAGTTGCGCGTTCTCCCCCAGGCGGCGCATCACGCGCCCTCGCAGCTCGATCTCTTTCTCTACCGAGGCGTCAGGCATCAGCGACACCACCAGCACTTCGGCCGAGCGCTGTCCGATGCGGTCGACTCGTCCGGCGCGTTGCACCAGCTTGACGATCGCCCACGGCAGGTCGTAGTTGACCACGATGTGCGCGTCCTGGAGGTTCTGGCCCTCCGACAGCACATCGGTCGACACCAGCACTCGCAGCTCGTCCCGCACCGGGTTCCCGTCTCCCCCGAAACCGTTCGACACCGGCGAGAATCGCTGTGCCACTGCGGTGGGGTTCTCGGTATCGCCTGTGACGAGCCCTGCGTCGCTGACGCCGCGCCGTACTAGCTCTGCCGACACATAGCGAGCGGTGTCCGCAGCCTCGGTGAAGATCAGCACCTTGGCGTGGGGATGCTGGACCGTGAGCACGTCCATCAGTACTGCGATCTTGCCGTCGCGGTCCGCGTCCCAGTCTCCGAAGCGGCCCAGCAGCTCACTGATGATGCCCGCGTCGTCGCGCAGCTCGTCGGCGAGATCGGAGCTGAACATGTGCGGCGGCGCCCAACGGATCGATTTGGGGCTCTTGGCGCGCAGCTTGTCGTATGCGCTCGCTGCAACGTCGCCGTCCGCTTCGAACAGCGCAGCACCGTCGCTGTCGTCGTCTTCGCCGCTGTCTTCGAGTTCTTGGTCGGTCTCGGCTGCCCACAATACGTTGTCAACGGAGCCGATCGGCATGTCCAAGCCGTTCGCCAGCGCATAGGCCGCCACCAGGTTCCGAAGTCGATGACGCCGAAGGGTCGCCACAAACGCTGGCCCCGACGACGACAGCCGCTTGAACATCGTGATCCTGGTGAAGCCCGCCAGGTTGCCTTGCACCGAGTTCTCGAGGTCCTCCACTAGGTGTCGCTCGTCCCCATCGCCGGGCACGAAATCCTCGTCGATGAAGTAGCCGAGCTGGTAGCGAGGCAGCCGCAGGTCGCGGATCGCGTCGAGGGTGCGATCCGAGGTCATTTCATGTGCCGGGTCGTCCTCGGTGAGATACCAGTCGACCGGCTGGGGCGTCCGCTCAGGGAAATGGAACCGCTTGCCCGTGCCGAACTCCAGATAGCGCCGGCCTTGCTCATCGGTGAGGGCGTAGTTGTCTTCCACGAAGCGGCGCGTGCGACGCACCATGTACTGGGACATGAGTGCTTGCCAATCCTCCAGATGCTCGGACCGTCTGAACGCCGCCAGAGAGGAGGTCTGACCGTCGCACAGATACGAGAAGTCGCCCTCGCCGATCTCAGCAATCGCCCGCTCGGGTCGGACACCCAGATCGGCGTCGGGACGAATGAACAGCGACAGCTGCGACGCCAGATCGCCGAGCTGCTTGTTGTAGGGGGTCGCGGTCAGCAGCAGCGTCCGCGAGTCGTTATCGGTGATGTAGTCCTTGATGACCCGATGGTCCCGGCGCTTGTCGCTTCTGAGGTTGTGCGCCTCGTCAATGATGACCAGCCGGTAGCGCCGGGCGTCGGGCAGGTTCTTGTGAACCATCGACAATGACTCCACCTTGCCGCGCACCTCATAGCGGTGCAGGTACGACTCCCACATCTCGGTCAGATTCTTGGGGCAGACCACCAGCGTTTCGAAACCCTGCTCTTCTTGGAGCAGCCGGGCGATCGCGGTGCCGACAAGCGTCTTGCCCAGCCCGACCACATCGCCGATCATCGCCCCGCCCTTCTGCATCACGATCCGGGCGGCGATCTTCACCGCGGCCGCCTGGAAGTCCAGAAGCTCGTTCTGCATCGACGCCGGCAAGCCGTACTCGACAAGCCCTTCGCGTGCCTCCTGCGAGAGGTGGTAGGCCATCTTCAGATAAACCAAGTACGGATCGAGTGGCTCCTCCGAAGCCCACGACCCCTTGAGAATCTCCGCTAGCTGGGGTGCAGCGTCAGCGCTGAGCGGGTCGTTCCAGCGGTCCTCGAACCAACCAGCGAGCTTCTCGGTGGCGTCGCCGTCCACCACGTCCACATTCAGCTCGCCCTGCTCTCGCAGCCCCGAGCTCGTCAAGTTCGACGACCCGACATACGCCACGCGAGGCGCTGCAGTATCGCCGCGATGGCAGAGATACAGCTTGGCGTGCAGCCGATGGGCCATGTGTACCCGGACCTCGACGGTCCCCGACTCGATCTGACGCAGCAGAGTCCGCAGCGCTGCCTCATCGCCATACGTCGGCAAACCGACCTGCAACTGCTCCCGATACTCCCCGACCGTCTCGTTCTTCAAACGAGCAGCGCCCGCATTGTCCATCGGTGTCGCTTGCTCAAGACGTGCCAATCGAGCCATTTCATCGGCCGGGGCTTCGTGCATGCCAACAAGAATCCGCGCCCTCGGCCCATCGGCCCGCGCCGGCAGCGCATCTACCGCCTCGGCCAATAGCCCCCAGCCACGGAGATTGAAATAGCCGATCGCTGCGTCCAACTGGTACGAAGAAGACAACGAGTCAAGAAGTTCTTGTTGCGTCTCAAGAGCAATGTTGTCGAGGATCTTGGGCACGCGGACTATGCCTTGTTGCCGAAGATTGTTCGATCGCGCAGATTGCCAGCCTCGCCAAATGTATCCTCGATCCCCCAAGCTTGGGCCAGAAACAAATCAGCCTCATCGGTAATTGCACGACATTCCAACATGTTGTAGCGACCTACCCGCACCCCAGCGTTTAGTTTCCACGCTGTGTGTCTTGGCATCTCGCTCTTGAGCGCCGATGCAAAATCATAGATCCTCTGCGCAGCGGTAAAGCCCGCGTGGTCAGTACTACCTTTCGCCAACAACCGGTTCAATCCACCAGGGAATGCCGCGAGCACCCCATCAGTGACGTTGAACTCATCTGAGTAAATTAGCCACCACAAGTAACCCCAACGGCCCGCCAATATCAGTAGGGCCGCATCTCGTTGACTCGGGCTCTCAAAGGAGAACTGGCCTGAATTTTGGTGCTCATCGGCTCCGCTTGTTGGAAAAGGCTTATCAGATACACCCATCATGTACTGGGCCGTCTTCTTGTAGACCAACCGATGATCCGAAGCAGCTACAATTGATGCCGACAATGGGTCATTGGTCGACATTAGCTTGCCGAATGCGATAGCAACCGCGTTTGAGTCTACGAACGGCCAGACACTCCGTCCTCTTAGAATCCTCATGGTGTCAGGCGGCTTGACATACTCGGTAGTAGAAAATAGGTGAGGCCGACGTTCAGTCAGCCAACGACGACATGACGAAGTGAATAACCCACGCGGAATGGTTCGAGTACCAATAAGAATGCTATTGCGCACTCTCGCTGATCCGCTAAAGAGACCATCCGGCATGCGTGAGTATGAAGATACCCACGTAGTCGAAAAGTGCTCAGAAAGGAACTCTCGGAGTGGACCAAAATCCTTGTTGTAACTGAGTGAGTGCATTACCACCATCGACATGCGACCAGCATCTTTGACGAGCGTCGAAGCACGCTCAAGGGACGGTGCGTAGAGATTGCGACAAGGCTGAGATCTGTAACCCACCCACGCATAGTTCGTGATCTTCGCAACTGCAACATATGGTGGATTTCCGACTACGACGTCGAACCCCCCGCTTCTCCAAGCGCTTGGAAATTCGACGAACCAGTGAAACGGTTGATGGGACTGTTTCCAATCGTCAAAGTTGACGCTAGTTGCGTCAGATCGCTTACTGTGAAGTAAGACATCTGCCAACTTACGCGCCGCTTCAAGTTGAGCGTTTAGGAATTGCTTCGCCGAAGCGTGTTCAGATGTGCCGGTATCCGTCGACTGGGCGATTGTGAAAGATTCGAATGCATTTGCGACGCTTTCAGTCAGCAACCTAATCTCGGCGATCTTACCTCCGAGATCCAACTGACCCGCGTTCAGCCTTAACTCAGCATCTCGTTGGTCCTTAATCCCCACGAGCAAGTTTCCGACTTTGATGTTGAAGTCAAGATCAGGCAAGGGTTCGATGTGGCTCTTGTCGTCAATCTGCGCTGCGAGCTTCAAGAAGAGCCTGAGCTTCGCGATCTCGGGTGCCTCATCCATCAGGTCGACGCCGTACAGGTTGTTGAGGCACAGGGTCTTGAGCATCCAGTAGCGCTCGCTGTGGTGTCGACGCGCTTCGGCTAGACACTCAGCCATTGCGTCGGCATCGTCTTTGCCGTGTAATTCGGCCGCGCGTCCGAGAACTGTCTCGTATAGGGGGTCAAGTACCTCAAGAGCAGCGAACAAGAACGCTCCCGAGCCAACCGTGGGATCACACACCGTCAGCGACTGGAGCACCTCGAACGCTTGGTCGCATTCGTCGGCACTGGCGAGCAGGCTCAGATAGTCCACCATCAGCTCCCGAAGATCCAGATTCTCTGTTACGGCATCGTCAATGCTCCACGAGCGACCCTGATCCGAGAGAATCTCTCGAAGTCGCGCGCAGCGTTCGCGGCGGTGCACGA
Source organism: Candidatus Poriferisodalis sp. (assembly GCF_965237655.1). GTDB lineage: Bacteria > Actinomycetota > Acidimicrobiia > Acidimicrobiales > Poriferisodalaceae > Poriferisodalis. The sequence goes on along the minus strand of NZ_CBDEGB010000001.1, from coordinate 826,915 downwards.
TGTCGCACCAACGTTCCCCAGGAAGGGACAAACTGTCGGATGGCTCCTCGTCGCCGTTGTCCCAATCCTCCGGTAGCGGATCGTCCACCCCGTGCAGGACGCTGTCGTGAATGTAGGAGTCGTCGGAACCGCTCAGAAGGACGGACGGTTCCTCCAAACCGGCACCGGCAAACCGGTCCGCGAGCGCAGGCAGGATCGTCGAGGAAGCCATGTAGCCAGTCACGTCGGGCTTGGTGTAGTAGGCGCCGTTCTCCTTCTGGCCGGCTTCGTTGAAGTTGATGTACTGCTCGAAGATGAACCCGAGGATGTCGGGGTTGATCTCATTCGATTCGCCCATCGGCCGCTCATCCAGGTGCCAACGCCAAACCTCAAAGAACTCGAACAGCGACTCAAACGCTTTGTCCGGCACCTCGATCAGATGCGTCTTCTCCAGCCTGTGGGGCTCGAAGATCCCGCCGTTCACATACGGGACATCGCCGATCAGGTTTCCGGCCTCGATCCCGGAGTAGTCAGTGCTCGGACTGCCGAGTCCTTCGTGGAACAACGGCAACAAGAACTCGCGGTAGAAGGCGTAGAAGCGGTCCTCGCCGAACTGCTCGCGAACGGACCACAGCCGATTCCGAAGGTAGTTCTGATCCCCGTCCAGAAACCGCTTCTGCTGGATGAAGTAGATGAACATCAACCTGTTCAGGAGCACTGACACGTACCAGCGTCGGTTCGCGACCGTCGATATGCCCTCGACCTCGGAAACGAATTCCTTGTGATGCTTCTGGAACTCCCGGTAGAACGACTTGGTGACCTTGTCGGCGTTGAACGAGCGTCGAATCCGGGCGAGCACCGACGTCGCGGTGAGCCCGTCCTCTTCATCAAGGGTGAAACTTGCTTGAACGAGCCGCTGCAACAACGCGTCGGTTGGCGCCACCGAGGGGTACTCATGATCCACGAGGCGGTGCCCGACTCCGCTGGACCGCTGCTCCGGCCACAGCCACAGGTGCTGGGCTGGCGATACGAATACCACGAGCTGGTCACGGCTGAACCGCTTGAGCCGCCGCACGACCCGATGCTGCTCCGAACGCTGCGGCACACCAGCGGGACACGCCACTAGCCACGCTGTCACGCCCCGCTTGTCGGCAACCGCCGTCGGCTCGAGGTCGCTCTCCTCCACCTGCACGGTCCCGATGGCCCCAGGATCGTCCCAGCCCATCCTGCGAAACAGCGACCCGAAGTCACCCTGCTGCAACAGCTGCCGCAGCTCCTGCTCGATCACCGCCTGCCCCGCTTGACCAAGCAGTGCTGTCGGCGTTCCTCAAGTGGCGAGCACAGCACCGGGTCGGCTGACGGATCGAACTCGACCCCTGTGGCCGCTTCTGCCAGATCGCCAGGCATTCCGGTCAACTGCAGTTCGGCGCCGCAGCCGGCTGCAGTGTGAAATTGCCGTTATCCCATAAGTTCTGACCTTGTATGACTACATGCAATTGTCGGGATATTGCATACCGTCAGTGGCATTCGCGAAGATCGAGCGCTTGCGGGATCGTTCCATGACAAGACCCCGTGGGCGAGCGTCCGATTCGGAGCTTGCGTGTGTGGACCGGTCAGTGCCGCCAGTCGAAGCCACTCGGATCAACAAAGCCAACGGCTCTTGCGAAGAATCGGAAGCGCTCCGTCTATCGACATTCGAGGATCCGACGGGGCAGGCTGCTCCCCGGCGCGGCAGTTGCTGGCAAGAAGTCGTCCGCGGCAGTGTGGTTGTGACCAGCGAGCAATTGATTCGAAACTCGTCCGATAGACGCCCCGGATACAAGGCAACCTCCGATGTTGTTCTCCTCACAGAATCCGATGCGGAGAATCTGAGTGGACTGTTTTGCCACGAGATCACGCACAACACGATCCGTAGCTACAGAAGTCAATGGCGCAGCTTCGTCACCTGGGCCACTGCTCGGAGAGTCCCAGCAATTCCTGCCAAGCCCGAGCATGTTGCTGCGTACTTGGCCGAACGCTTTGAGCAGCGCGGGCACAAGCCGGCCACGCTGCGCGTGGCCGCTGCTGCGATCGCTTACGTCCACAACAACTGCGGCCTCGCGAACCCGTGCAGTCATCCGGACGTCAAGAGAACCCTCAGGGGAGCGACTCGAGTAGCCGGCAAGGCTCAGAAGCAGGCGAAGGGCCTCACGGCGGATGCACTCGATGCAATCGCAGCCACCGCCTGCCGGCCGCGTCTCGGAAAGAACGGCAGACGAGAGAGCGCACAGGCTGCCGCGAGGAGAGGAAGTGTCGACATCGCTCTCGTGAGGCTCATGCGCGACGCGATGCTCAGGGTCTCTGAGTGCGCCGCGCTGACCTGGAGCGACATCGAGACGGTGCCTGATGGCAGCGGGCGACTGCTAATTCGACGCTCGAAGACCGACCCCGACGGCGAAGGTGCTGTGGTGTTCGTGTCGACGCAGACCATGGCGGCCCTTGCGTCGATTCGTAACGGCGCCCCAGCGGGACTCCGGGTGTTCGAACTCAGCCCGAATCAGATCTCGCTTCGGATCAAGAAGGCAGCCTTGGGGGCCGGCCTGGGCGACGGTTTCAGCGGACACTCGCCACGTGTCGGCATGGCTCAGGACCTTGCACGAATAGGCGTCGAACTGCCCAGTCTGATGACCGCGGGACGATGGCGTTCCCCGACGATGCCCGCGCACTACACCCGCAATGAGACCGCCGACCGAGGCGCTGTCGCGCAGTTCTATGACTACCCGCGGGACCCCCGCTAACCGCCTCAGGCAACCTGATCCACGCAGAACGGCTCCGCGCGCAGCACCTACGGCTCGTCAACCGGACGCAGCGAACCGTGACTAGGTCTTCCGCTCGTCGGGATTGGGACTCTGGCTCGGAAGGCTCGCGCTAGCGTTGCTTCGTTGCGGAATCGGCCTACCAAGGGGACTCAAGGTCATGGATAACGGCAATTATCCTCGCCGCGATTTTGCCCGTGTACAGGCACGAGAACAAGTCCTCATTGAGTGTTTCTCTCGATGATTTAGCCCGTATTCGACGCAATTGCTTGCTAGCTCCCATCACCACGAATTCCCAATCGGACCATGCGCATCCGGCCTCACTGGACTGAGATTTCGTGCCCAAAGACGGCGGCGTCTAACCTCAACGCCGGTGACGGTGATCCGATTGTCGGTCAAGCTGGAACGAAGTCAGGGACCCCAGTCACACGGGAGAACACCTGCAACATGACCCGCCGCCCATGACTGAACTCTTGCTCGATCCTGCACGGGCGCTGGTGCTCTCGCTGAAGCCGAGGTTCGCCCAGGCGATCTTGGCCGGCACCAAGACGGTCGAAGTGCGACGAGTCATGCCGCGCATCACCATCCCGACGCTCGCGCTGCTGTACGCATCGGGCAGTGCGCGAGCGCTCGTCGGCACATGTGTGGTCCGAAGTGTTGCCCGGTACTCAACCGACGAGCTGTGGCATTTGCACGGCGTCGACACCGCCCTGTCCAAGACTGAATTCGACGCTTACCTCGAAGGCCGCGATTGCGGCGTGGCGCTGTTGCTGGAGTGCCCCGAGCCGCTGGCCACCCCGATACCCCTACACACGCTTCGGCAGGCTCACGACTTTCGCCCGCCCCAGAAGCTCGCCTGTGTGTGCCACGCCCAGCGCAAGCGTCTGCTGGCAGCGTAGAGATCGGCGAGGGGCCAGATTGGCGTCAGCCAGCGAGAGTCGCTTAAGGGGTTGAGATCTCGACTTCGACCGTTTCGAACCGAGTCGAGAGCGTCGCCGCGGCGTCGCCGTAGTCAGCCAGCAACTCCGCGTCCGAATCGGCGAGGGCCTGGACGTGGTACGCGATGGCATCGTCGACGGACATCGCAGGCACCGGCACAGGGTCGCCGCTGCGGGCCAAGCCATCGAGGTGGAACGCGAGCGCCTCGCGGATGTTCGCGAGCATCTCATCGGGGGTCTCGGCGGTGCTGATGCATCCCGGAACGTCTGGCGCGTAGGCACCGCAGTTGTTCGAGATCTGCTCAATGACCACTGCGTAGGTCAGCTTCATCACGAACTCCGGCGGAGGCCTGCTTGTCTCAAGATGTTGAGCCACGTACCCCTCGGCACCGCATCCTCCAAACTACCCGGGATCGTGACCATGCCCGGCTGGTCAGGATGGCGAAATTGTCGGTGGCTGCAAGTGGGTCGCTCACGATGTCCAGCGGCGTGGAGCGTGGTCACGGCTGCATTTCCCGATGGGCGCACATGACGCGCGAGACGGGAGGCCGGTCCGCCTGAAGTCGGCTCAGGGCCGAGTGCTCAGGTTCCCCTGCGCAAGCGGTGGGTTCCGCGCCTCCCGTTGCCCGTCACCATAGCCATGAGGGTGTGACAGGCGGTCGAAGTGCGACGGGTCATGCCGCGCATCGCCATCCCGGCACTGGCGCTGCGGTCGGTTGGCCCGCGAAGGGCGACTTTGCAAGCTTTATAGGGAATTTGTTCTGAAACCAAAAGCGCTATAAACCCAATACAGCGGACACGTCGAAGAGTCGGCCCGCATCCACCGGCCGTCGTCGCAGCTGCATGTCATCGGTGAGACCGAGGCGATCAGCGTCCCGGGGAGTGCGCGGTCAGTGCGTCCAGGTGTCAATGAGGTCGTAGGCGGCGTACCAGTCGCGGTTGCGGCCTACGCCGGGTGTGGGGGCCTCGACGGCGGTGAGGATGCCGCGGTCGGCGAGGGACCGCAGCGCGGTTCTCGCGGCGGGTCTGCTGATGTGCAGCAGGGCAGCGGTGTCGGGAGCGCTCTGGAGGGGGTGAGCGACCAGCAGCGGCACCGGCGCCAGTGCTGCGCTGTCGGCGCGCAGTCCGCTCAGCCTGTCCTGCCACGAGTCGATGATGTGGCGTGTGCGGTCAGCGAGCTGATCGGTGATTGCTGCGGCATGTTGCGCGACGCCAGCGAACCAGGCGATCCACGGGCCGGTCCTGCCTAGCTCGAACAGATGCAGTCCCGACAGGTAGCCGCCGGCGTCTCGTGCGATCGCGACGCTGATCGGCACCGTCGAATGGCGGGTCAGGCCCGCTCGTCGCAGGGCTCTGGTGATGAGTATCCGGCCGAGTCGGCCGTTGCCGTCGCCGTAGGGATGGATCGCCTCGAACTGGGCGTGCAGGATCGTCGCGTGGGAGATCGGGTCCACGTCGATCCGGTCGTTCGCGAAGCCGATGAGATCGTCGATCAGGCCGGGGATCTCGCTCGGCGGCGGGGGGATGTACGTCGCCGTGAGCGGTGAGCTGCCGCCGACCCAGCCGACTCTGGGACGGAACGCCCCGATCAGCTCGGGGTCCAGGTTGCTGTTGCGCATGAGGCGGGCGTGCCAGCCGTGCAGCACCTCCACGCTGAGCGGCTCATGCGCACTGGCGAGGGCAGCGTCGATGACAGCGAGGTTGTCGGCCACCCATCCGGCGGCACCGCCGGCGCCGGTGCGTTCGGCTATCAGCACAGACACCAGCGGTTCTCGCAGTCCCTCGATCCCGACGAAGCGACGGCTCGGCGGGGTTGATCATGTCGAGAGGATGCCGCGGGCTTCGAAGCTGGTGTAGCTGGTGAAGCCGTGGGCAGCGCGTTGCGTGTCAGCCGTCGGACGTCTGCGCGCCGGAACATTGCATCTCGCTATGCTTCTTGCATGACGCAACTCGTTACGCGCATCGATGACGATCTTGCCGCCCAAGTTGACGACCTCGTCGCTGCCGGCGAATTCGAGTCTCGCTCCGACGCGGTGCGGCGTGGACTCACATGGCTGGTTGATGAGCACCGCAGACGGCGGATCGGCAAGGTCATCGTGGACGGTTACCTCCGCCATCCGCAGACCGAACACGACGTCGGATGGTCCGACGCAGCCACGGCGGCAATGATCGCCGATGAGCCGTGGTGACGCCCGCACGAGGCGACATCTGGTGGGCAGAAGCCGAGGACAAACGACGGCCGGTCTTGGTAGTGACCCGGACAGATGCCATCGCAGTGCTGAGGTGGATCATCGTCGCTCCGGTCACGCGCACGGTGCGCTCAATTCCCACAGAGATCCAGCTCGGACCCGCAGAGGGACTGAGCGACGAGTGCGCAGCGTCGTTCGACAACCTGCAACCGATCAACAAGTCGTTCCTCACCGAGCGCATCGGAAGCGTCGGATGGCGCTACGTCGAGATATGCAGCGCCCTGGAAGCGCTCGCCGACTGCTGACCCTCTAGGTGAGCCACGTCGTGGATGAGGGACGACACGGCATCCTTCAGCGGCCTCGCCGATCACTCTCGTCAGCGCAGCCCGAAGACCTTCGAAAGCGACGTTCCGCCTTCACCTCGTCCCCCGGCTCCGGCTGGTCGGTGCGACACATCTGTGACACTCTGCTGATTCGGGGTCGTGCAGCCGGTGCTCTTGAACTACTACTGCGTTGCGGCTGGTGTGCTGGTGGGGGCCGTCTCGGGGATCTTCTCGGTGCGGTGGCTGCGTGCATGCCTGCGCAGCGGACGGGTTGTCGGGCGTGCTGCGGGCGTGGGATTGGTGGGCACGGTCCTGTTGAGCGTCGGGGCGCTGCTCATCACCGGTGTGGACGGGTTCACGCTGATCCATGTCGCCTATGTCGTGGGGACCGTGGGGGTGCCGCTGGCGGGCGGCATCGTGCTGCTGGGGGCCCGCCCGCGCCCACGGGCGATCACCGCCGTCTGCGTCATCGCCGTGGCCGCCGTCCCGGTCGGCGTCTACGCGACCTATGTGGAGCCCTTCTGGTTGAAGGTGGACGCCGTGGGGCTTGCGGTCGACGACGTCGATGAACGGATCCGGATCGGCGTGCTGGCTGATCTGCAGACCACCGCGGTCGGCGACTACGAGCGCGATGCGACCGAACGTCTGCTCGGCTTCGCGCCCGACATCGTCCTGGTGCCCGGCGACCTGTACCAGTTCGATGCCGAATTGCTGGACGAGCGAGCACCGCAATTCACGCAGCTGATCGAGCGGATTGTCGACGATGTGCCGCTCGTGTACCTGGTGAGCGGCAACACCGACACCGTCGCGGGCCTCCGCCGGATCACCGAGGGCACCGGTGCGAGGGTGCTCGACAACGAGCTCGACACGTTCGAGCTCAAGGGCGTGTCGGTGAGCATCGGCGGCACGACGCTGTTCGGCGACGATGCGGCGGCTCGGCGGATGGCACGGCGGCTCGCGGGCAACGGGCAAGCCGGAGTGCGGATCCTCGTCGGGCACAAGCCGGACGCCATCGAGTTGGTGCAAGCGACGCCTGTCGATCTTCTGGTAGCCGGCCACACCCACGGTGGGCAGGTCTCGTTGCCGATCCTCGGGCCGCCGCTGACGTTGTCGAGCGTGCCGAGGCACGTCGCCGCAGGCGGGCTGCATGAGCTGGACGGGACACCGATCTACGTGTCGACCGGCGTGGGCCGCGAGCGCGGCAACGCCCCGCAGCTCCGATTCGGCGTGCGCCCCTCGATCGGGATCATCGACCTCGTGAGCGCCGTCGGTGATCTCGGGTGATCTCCGGCGATCGTCTGCCGGCCCGCCGAGAAGGCCCGCAACCACGACGCGATGCCGCCGACGCTGCCGGCGACGGCCCTACCCGGCCAGAAGCTCAGCCCCACCCTGCTGCCGCTGCACACGCACGTCGATCGGCCCCACGTCGGCAGGATCAACATCGAGCATCAGGGCGATCGCCTCGCAAGCGGCCGCCGGCACCTCGTCGAGGTGTCTCGCTTGCGAGAAGACGCCCCGAAGCGAAGGAACCGTAGTCGCCCACCACTCGCCAGATTGCACAACTTCGACGCGATGTCCCAAGGTGGTCACGTCAGGTTTCATGGTTCAACCATCTTGTCAGCTTCGGCGAGGATGCCGCGAGCGCTACGGCGTGCCGAACTCTGCTGCGAAAGGGGCAGACTTCGGACAGCCGTCCTCTCGGGGACGTGTGCGAATTGCCCTCGTGGGGTTGGTGCGAAACTGTGTTCTCGCAGGTCAGCGAGATGCCGCTGGGTGGCCGCGGAACGCGTTACGACGGTTTGCGGAACGCGTTTGGTCGATTCGCGGAACGCGTTGTGGCCAGGACCGGAGGCCAGAGCATCACCTCTTCTTGCTCGAGCCACCGACCAGCGAGAACCACATCGCCATCGACGCCCAGCAGTCGAGCGATGAGCAGATGGCCTGCCTCGGGGACGGTCTCAGGATGACGCAGCGGCCTTGCTTGGGGCACCTAGCTGTCGAGGTCTTGGGTGAGTGGGCCAGTTTCGTCAAATGGTGCGTCTTCGAAGGTCGAGTGGTGGAATCTCGCGAGCAGTTCGAATGCAAAAGCAGCTGCATTGGCAGCGGCGATTGGTTGGCTGCCGCCCGCGTCCGCCTCTGCCTTGCCGTCGAGGAGGTCGGATATGGCCCGTATCGCCAAACACTTAGATCCAGTCCAGTCTGCTGCGGTGGCGACGCCCATATCTTCCATGTCGACTGCGACGGCATCGCCGTAGGTCTCCTTGATTCGGCGTGCATCTGCAGAATCTCTGGACCCGACGACGCGCTCGCCCGCCACAATCGGAGCGACTATCGCCTTGGGTGCTGAGGCCGCGTCGGCTTCGCTCAGCCGTCGGGATTTCCATGTGTCGTCTGCGGCAACATCTCGGGCGACCTGAACCAGGTCTTGTGAAACAGGTCCATGGTCAGGTCGTGGTGCCTCATGATCGGCCTCACTCTTGCCGGATTCGGCCCAGTAGATCTTGCTCGATGCGACCACATCGCCGATATCGACATCCTTGACTCCGCCGGCCACACCCACCATCAGAACGATCTGCGGCTGCAGCCCTTCCACGGCCATCGTCGTGATGGTGGCTGCGCCGATGTTGCCTTGACCGACCTCAATGACTCCGACGCGGAGCGTCCGCTCGCCGCCTTCGAATGTTCCGACGTCGACGGTGATCTTCTTGTGGCGTAAAGACTTCCAATCCTCGAGGTGTTTCCGAACAGCCTTTCGCTCTATCTGAATTGCTGTGACGATCAGCGCATCTAACGTTCCTGGCAGAGTGTCATTTCTGAGGCGTGCGCGAACTGGCTTCGGGTACCTACCGAGCATGGCATCAAACCAGTCGACCACGGTCATGAGGAAGACCTGCCGGCACTTGCCTTCAATCGACGCGAGATCCGGCCTGTCCGGGGCCTTGCGGATGACGTAGCGTGCTGCCCCTGTCCAGCTTCGGTGAACGATGAGGTCAGCGAACCGGTCAGCATCGACTCCGAGATCGGCTGCCTTGACTACAGCTTTGGCGATATCGGAGTTCGCATGCGCAGCGAGTGTCTCAAGGGCATCGATTGCCGCTGAGACATCCGAGGCTGCTGCTCGTGCCATGACGTCAGCGCTGAGAACAGCGCTGCGCAGCGCCGGCTCGAGGTCGTCGGTCACCGTGCCCTCGAGGACAATTGTGACCGCAGTGCGGCGGAGCAGGCGGGAGCGTGCTGGTTCTTGGATGATGCCCCATGCTTCAGTTCGTCTGGGGTAAGTGGCGAGATCGATGTCGTCGTGCTTACTCAGTTCGGTCAGAATCCTCGCCATGGACTGATTGCCGTCCATGAGAGCGTCGATAACCGGCACCACAGCCTCCTCGGGTTGGAGCCAGATCCATGGGTCGGCACCGCCGTCAACTGCATGCGCCCAGATGTCCAGCCAGTGTCGGTTGGCTGGCTGCGCCGGCAAGAGAGCGTCAACATCTTGTAGAGCAGCTCTTGCAGCAAGTGGGATGAGGTCGGGTGCCCCGAGGGCGCACGCAGCCGATACGACGTGCTGCGGCCTGCACCTAGCTGCGAGTCGCGCGCATGACTCGGCCGAATGTCCAGAGATTGATAGGTGCGCGCTGAATGCACCGATCGGCTCATCCGTCGGGCACGAGCTGGCGTGGAAGAGGGGCAGCTCTTCAAGTCGGGCAATCTCGTGAGTCCAATCTCGACTACCGATTGCGCTCACGGATGCCAACATCAAATCGCCCCGGGTTCGGTCAAGGTGGCGGGCAAGCGCAGCGAATACGGCTCGATTGTCCACAGTCAGCGCAGCATCGAAGTGGCCCATGATCGCCTGACCGCTCGCTGCGATCTGCTCGGCTAGCGCGGCTTCCAACTTGGAAGAGAGCGGATCCGACGGGGTGACTGCCGTCTCAGCCAAAGCGGCCTCGAGATCATCGATGCGGTTTGGGTCCCGAATCACTGCATCTGCCCACGGATCGATGGCGTCCCTGAGCTGAACGCCTAGATCGTCGAGCTCGATACTGCGAAGACCTCGGATATGCGAGAAGGGAGCGCTCGCACTTGACTCGACGATCATCGTGCCCAACCGCTGTTTGATCGACAGGCCGTCTTCTGGCTCAGGGGCGAGCAGCATGACGAGATGAGCGCAGGACCGGAGCTCATCGGGATTCGAGATGCCAGCTTGGTTGTAGTAGCGGTTTGCCTTCGAGAGATGGAGCCACTGGCGAAGCGATGGTGTTTCGATGCCGAGATCGGCTGCGATGCCCGTCCTGCCAGCGAGTATGTCGCTGGCAGGCTCGCCGGCGACAGGCGGATTCGCTGCGCTGACTATCGATCTGGTCTGGAATCTCGAGCGCAGATGCTCCGGCACGCGGTAGACGCCGTGCGTTGTTCCGCTGATCAGTGGGTACGGAATGCTTGTTGGCGTGAACAGCGCCCCGAACACGAGCGCCGCTCGATCTTCCGCATTCAGCACTTCCCAGAGTTGGTCGACCAGTAGGCCGAAAGTCGGGTCTCCGACCCAGTAGGCCGGCCCTGAGCCCGCCAGTAGGTTCAAGACAGCGCCGAGGCCGTCTATGCGTTCGTGACGGTGCGGAGGGGCTGCGGGTTCGCTGATCAGGGCAGACGCCCGTCGGAGGGTTGCTAGCGCGACCCTTCCAACTTCGCTGAGGCCAACCGTGACCAATGTCGTTGCGACCATCCCGGGCCGGCTGGCTTGAGTGTCGGGCTGGGTGAACTGAACGACGTACTGGTCCCCGATCGGGTAGCCGGCGAAGAACGCAGGCCATTCGGACGGTGCGGCAGGCGGCAGGTCAGTGTGCCAGCGAATGTCGCTGAGCAGATCGCTCTCAATGCCATTCGCATCGATCAGGTTGTGCCCGCCGTTCACATCGCCGAATCTTGCCCACCCGAATCGCTCACTCATCGTGCCAAGAGTTCAGTGAGGTCGTCTGTCACCGTCCCGTCTTGTCGCACGAGGAACCCCATCGACTCGGGGCCGAGGTCAATGAACTGGGCGTTCGGATTCGACTCTTCGAGCGAAAGCCCTTGCGCCGAGAGCCCGACGACAGACAAGCGGGCAGGCTCCCAGCTGGCTTCCGCATACGAGTGCATGAGCGGTGCCCGCTCATGCAGGATGGACGCCGGCGCAATGCCGTCAGGTTTATCTGAGATCTCATCCCAGCACGACATCACGATCGTTAGGTCTGGCATCTCGGATGCAGACGGCTTTCGCCGTCGACGTTCGTGGCGCAAGATCTGGAGCAGCTCGACTAGCCGGATGTCCATGGGCAGTTCGCGTTGCAGGTCGGGGGAGCTTGGGGTCGACACTTCGCGTGCGGGCAAACCAGGGAGGTCGGGCATCTGCTCGACCCGAACGAACAGCAGCCATCGAGCGGATTCCACGGCCAGATCGCGCCAGCGGAAAGGAACACGGCGACGAGCAACCAGTTCGTCAACGGCTTCGCCCGGGTAGTCGGGGATGGACACCCGCACTTCCGCACCGTCGTTCCTTACGGTCTTGAGTTCTTGGATGAGTTCCGCCCCGGTTGAGGTATGGCGAACTGGCAACCCTTGGGCGAGACGGTTCAGCCCGTCTCTGACCGGGCCAAGGCTCTCTGGCGCGTCGACGAGCGAGAAAGCGCTGGAGCCTTCTTGGAGGCGACCGAACAGTTGCACCAGATACGTTGATTTCCCACTGCCGGGTCCTCCGATGATGAGGGTGAGCTCGGCCGGGGTTTCGGATTCGCCTGTTGAGCTCATGTCTTGGCCAAAGGGCTGCGATAACTGAGGAACGGGTCCGAAGACAGTCTTGGATCGGTAACGGACAACTGTGCAGGAGCGGTCACCCGTTGAACGATCTCGTCAAGTACATGGAGTGCGTCTGGCACGGGAGATTCTGCGATCACCGATAGAGGAGCGGCGGTTTGCCCGAAGAGGTCGATGTCCGTCTTGTTGAGCGCTTCGTCAATTTCGGCGGCAACCGTGGACATCAGGTCGTACTTCGCCCTAACTGGGTAGACCTCGCGCCCATTCGCGACCGAGGAGACCCGGCTTGCCAGCACGCGGTATGCGTTGCGTGCTGCGCCGCGTGACTCGCCTGACAACGCAGCGGAATCGGACAGAAGCACGAACATGTCCGCACGCTCAGATATCCATTGCGCCCCAGGCATCTCGACAGGTTCATAGGCCCATTCTTCAAACCACTCCCCGGGGGCGTCAGTGAAGTAGATGTCCCAGAACGCCCTCGAGCCGGACGCGAGGCGGACATGGAGCAGCGCCGGCTCGCGGCCGCTCGTGGTGTGCGGAGGGAATCCTCGTGTGCCCTCTGGAGGGAATGCGGCGAGGTAGGTGACCTGATCCCATCCCAAGAGTGTGTACGAGCCAGCAAAGCGCAGGCCACCGATGGGGCTTCCATGCCGAAGCCGAGTGAATATGGCCGTAAGAAGCGAGGTCTTGCCGGCGCCGGTACCTCCGACTAGCGCGACTACCCGTGCCCGCCGAGTTGCAGCGACGCCGCCTGCATCCACGGTTCCGAGGGCCAGCCCAGACCAAGGCGGGCGTTCACCTTCGACCATCGGAGCGGACTGGATCGGAATGTCCTGTTGCCAGTTGATGCAACTGGCAATCTCGAGTTCACCGAGATGGCAGTTGGAATCAGGAGCAAAGCAGTACCGGTTCGTGCATCCACCAGCCTGATCCAAGGCGACATCTTGAGCCTCGGCTTGAGCCCGACCGTGAGCCAGCGGTTCGCCACCAGGCACTTCGGGTGAGGGATCAGCGATCGACGTCAAGGCCGCATCTCTTGCAGATCAACTGTTCGTCTCGTTGAGCAGTCGGAGGACTTGAAGATCTCGATACACAATCGCGGCGACATCACAAGCCGTGAGAGTCTCCGGAAGGGTTGAGCCCGTCACACTTGCGTCGCCACTTGAAAGCGCAGCCAGCACGAGGCCACCATCAACGACACCGAACTCGTGGTCGGAGGTGATCTGCTGCCATGCTTCCACCAAATCCACGAATGAAACGGCGACTTGCCTTTCACAGGTGGAGTCGACAGTGGCCGTGAGAAGATGCTCGACGGCGCGCGGAGCAATGGCGGGCGACAGTCTCCAAACATCGACCGCTGCAGCGATGCAGCGGATCGCGGTGGCTTCCACTTCGACGTAGCGCATCTTCAGAGTCTCGGAGTACGCCGCGAGGTGCCACCACAACAGCCTCTCCCTCAACTGGGTCGCACCGACAACGGCCCACTGGGCCTCCAGTTGCGACCGGAGGTTCCCACCGACTTTCTCCGCGAAAGCTCGCAAGTCAGATGACTCGTCGCCAGATTCTTCCAATGCCGGCATCGGCGGCATTCGCAACTTCCCTGCGGCCGGCGAGGGCAGCCATGTGGCTTCCAAACGCTTCTCGACAGCCGTGTTGATCCTCTCGGCTTCACCTCGCACCACCTCCTGCCATCTGCCTACCGAGATCTTCAACGTCTCGGCTGTCCGAAGCACGTACGAGAGAACGGCCTCGAGTGTCGGGTCAGAAGCCGCCGCCGAGATGGCGGCTTGAAACACCGTTGCTCGCAGGAGCTCAGCTGGTGGCTCAGCGAACGCATTGCGAAACGACGGCCACTGCTCCAGCAGGCATTCGTCAGCAAAGCTCAAGACCGGATGGTTGATCGTCGTGATCGACTCGTCAATCGAGTGAATCAACGATGCCGCCAACTGGGAGCGGCCGTCGCTGCCGAGCCACTCGGCAACACGGTCGGACGCTGCCTCTGCCCGCTCTCGCCGCTGGTCGTCATCACCGAGCGCGGAGAGCAAGCCTGCGTGAAGGAGCTTTCGCAGGACCTGGTTTGACATCCGATCCCTCCGGCTGAAGCGAAACTAGGCGGCACCAAGTGACGCTACCGGAACACAGAAAGAACGTTGGTTCCTAACGTTGTCCTTGAGGTGGTCCTACCCGCAGCAACAGGGGGCGTTCGCCGTGCTCCCATTGGGTATATGCACCCGCAGGCCGATTCGGGATCGCCCGGGACGTGCGCGAAACTGCGTCCTGCCTGGTAGTGATCTCGAGGTTGCAACGCCGTGGAACGCGTCTATGCCAGAACTGCCGGTCGGAGCGCGGGGCGATCTCAGATTGGGGCCACAACCGACTCCCAATTGGGTCAGCGTTATTGAGATGTGCCCCGAGTCACAGCTCCGTGTTGAATGGGCGGGGAACGTGCGAACGTCGATTCTGGAACGTGTTTGGACGGTATGCCCTGATCAGGGTGCTGCGCTGACGGCTCTCAAGACTGGCTTGCTGCGGCGAAGTACTTCTCATCTTGGGACGCACCGCTGCGGTCAACGTACTAGACAGTCGCAAGATCTGGCCCTGCCGAGTTGGTCTCGCAACTTCGTTTCGCGGGACAGGACACGCGACCGGGCGAGGGGGCGTCGATGAGCGAGAACGAGATCGGGACACTTGAGAATGTCCCCGTGCGCAATGTGTGGCCCGACGAGGCCGGCGACTTCACGCCGTGGCTGGCCGAGCATGTCGAACTGCTGAGCGAGGCCCTCGGGATGGAACTCGAGCTGGAGGGCCGAGAGGTCGAGGTCGGCGAGTTCAGCGCTGACCTCGTGCTGCGGGACCTGTCGTCGGACGGCCTCGTGGTCGTGGAGAACATGTACGGCTCGACGAACCATGACCACCTCGGCAAGCTCATCACCTACGCGGCCGGCCTCAAGGCGAGCTACGCCGTGCTGCTGACCGAGAAGTTCCGCCCCGATCACCGCTCCGCGCTGAACTGGCTGAACTCGGTCTCGACTGAGGACTGCGGTTTCTTCGGGCTTGCCCTGGAGATATGGCGCATCGGCGAATCGATACCTGCGCCGCAGCTGCAGGTCGTGGTGCAGCCCGACGACTGGTCTAAGAGCGTCAGGGCGACCAAGGACCGCCAGGACAGCGAGCGCAATGCGCTCTATCGCAGATTCTGGGCCGCGGCGCAGACGGCGTTCCGCGAGGACAGTCCAGGATGGGCCGGGCAGGGCAAGCCATCGAAGCACTCGTGGATGAGCTTCAAGCGGCGTCTAGGAGTGGCGTTCGGCGTTTCGTTCTGTCGGCTGGACGGAGCCCCGCGCCTGCGTGTCGAGGCATACGTCGACACCGGCGACAAAGACGCCACGGCCGACTTGTACTCGGCTCTCGAAGCGCGCAGCGTAGACATCGAGACGGCTTGCGGCGAACCTTTGGAATGGTCACCGCTCGAAGACAGGCGGGCATCTCGTGTGAGTGCCTACTTCCCCGCCGAGATCACCATCGACGACGAAGACCAGTGGCCAGACGCCTACGCCTGGATGGTGCTCACCCTGGGGAAACTGCGGAGTGCTGTCGAGCCGGTCCTCGGCGAACTCTGAGCAGTCGAGAGACAGTCCGGCAAAATCCGGATTCGCATCGAGTCTGGGACAACTCGAGGCTACGGCTCCGCGGAATTGGTGCCAGAGCCCAAAGCCTTAGGTCAGGGCGCTGCATGCTTGCATCGTAGAATGCGCGGCCCCCAACTCCGGAACTCGCCCAGTTGGTCACCGCTGGTCAGAGTGTCGTGGGCTGAGTCGGCTGTGCTGGCTCGCGGACCTCAGCGTCATCGATCCAGCGTGCCAGCACGCTCAGTGAAGCGAGGTATCCCAGCGCCTCTTGTTCGTTGAGTCTGTCTGTGCCGTGCACGTTCAGGTTTCGGATTCCTTGTGCACAACCCCGACCGAAGTGCATCGCGCCCTCGTGCGCCGATGTCCAATTCTTGGTCCGTTCGCCGTTGGAAGTCCGCTCTTGGATGTTCCCGAAGCGCAGCCGGCGGCTGTCTGGTTGGGCGTCCGGTTTGTCGACCTTGAACGCTTGCGTGTACAGATCAGCGCCGTTTAGGTCGCCCCGATCGAGCTTGAGCTGGGTGTGTTGCTCCACGGCCGCCGCGGCAGCATTGACTGCCTCTCTGTAATGCTCGCCGTCCCAGAGGTCTGCTGCTGCGTTCCAGACCCACTTGTGCATTCCCCCGGCTGCGAGCTTCGGGCCGCCGGGACCCAAGATCGCGGCTTCTTCTGTAGTTCGTTCAAGGATGCCGACGAGCCGATGAGCTGACGCGTGCGCCTCGCGCCAAGACCACAGGGTTCCTCTAGCGCCTTCCTGAAACGACGCGTTCGTGAAGTCGGGGTCAACCTGCTTGGCGATGCCCTCTACCAAGGGAAGTCGTCGCCAGATCGCCACATTGAGATCGTCTCGTCGCTCGCGCAACGGTTCCTGCGCGTTGCCGTGATCACCCTTGGCGTCCGCCCATAGGTCCTCGAAGGAGTCGATCTGGTCGAAGCATCGCTTGTGCTCCTCAAGGAGCCCTATGAACTTCTGCGCCACGTCGAGCGCTCCAGCTGGATCGGCGACTCCCACCACTCCTCCTTGTCGGCCAGAGGACCAATGCAATCGCTGGCCATACCGGACGTCCCAATGTAGGGAGCATCCGCACGTCTCCTACGGCGCGTCCACGTCTGCCTTCTCAACCCGCCTGAACTCCCGCAGTCGCCCCTACCGCGCTGTCGCGCCTAACCGAGCGCGTGGTAGATGAACGCACCTTGCAAAATCGCTGTGCGTCGCGCCCGGAGCTCGTTCAGGGACGCTTCCAGAGCCGCTGAGTTGACACCGACCAGTACTGCGGTGATCGAGGCGATCCGCTCAAATCCGCGGGCTGCCGCCTCGATCGAGACGGCGTAAATGAGTGCTGTCAACGACGGGAAGGTGTCGCGGCGAATGTGCCAGTTCGAGATGGGCGTGGCGTGCACGAACTGTGACAGCACGGCGTACATCGCCCGGGCGGAGTCGACACCGGACGCGTTCGCGTACGCGGATTGCAGCATCTGGTCCAGGCTCGGCGGCGGTTGCGCCGGCGGTTCGGGTTGCGGGATTGCTAGCGCTGCTCCAAGCACATCGTCGATCAAGTGCTGCGGCACCCCCTCAGAACTAAGGCGTTCGGCGATTCTGTCTCGGCGCCAAGTTGCGTTTTTGACCAGCGCCTTCAGGGTCTCGCCCGGTCCGGCCTGAGTCGCATCGGGCAGCAGCGCAGCCCATCTAGCTCCGTCCTCAAGAAGCACGCGCGCAGCGAACGGCATTAGGGCCTTGCTGAGAGTTCCCTCAAGCCCGGCCTGGATGACCAGCATGTTCGACAGCGAGAGCCTGAAACTCTGCCTCGGAATCCACGTCTCTGGATCCGCCGCCCAGGCATCGTCAGACACAACCACCCCTGCGAACTCGTCGGCGGCGGTCAAGAATGCCATTCCCAGCCGAGTCAGTTCACGGGGAGCCGTCTGCATTCGCTGGGCAGAAGCAGTGACGCTCATCGAAGGCGACGATCTTGCCCTCGGCGGCCGCTTCGGCAAGTGCGACGCCGTGGGAGATTGAGAAGGCAATTCATGAAGCTCACATGCGACTTCAGCCACTCGCCCAAACTGCCCCGCCGCGTCAGGGCTGAGCGCGGCGATGTCGTCCCACGCGTGTTCAGTTGTGAACTCGTAAGGCTCGCATTCAGGCAGGGTCGTCTTTTCGGCTGCGCCGCCGCGCACCACGGCTGGGGGTCCGCTCGGGCGCGGATGCGGGCTCTGGGGTTGCATCGCACCGTAGAGGTGGGGTGTGACGCACAGCGAGTGATTTCGGGCCGAGACCGACCGCGGGAATGGGTTGGGAAGCTGTCGGCGGATTCCCACGACGGCGATGCGAAGAGGGGCCTTGGGCGGTTCTGCTCGGCAGCTGGGACCGCGCGTGTGACATTCGTTGGCGAGATGTGCGGTCCTGGACCGGTGGGTCGTGGCGTGTCCGCGGCGAGCTTTCGCGGCGGCGAGGTTGGATGTTTGTGACACCCCTTCGCGAGGGTCGCGGCCATGTCTGGGACAAACATGAGCAAGCGCCGGGTCGTGGTGTGGCCGCAGGGCGATCTGGTTCGCCGAGTGATGCTGGACGGCGTCGAGGTCGTCTTGGAGCGGCGGGCCGGCGTGTGGGCTGTGGTCGACGAGGAGGTTTTGGCTTCGGAGACGGCACTGCTTGAGACCTTGGGGCAGCCCAATGAGGCGCTGGGACGTGCGCGGGGTGTCACGGCGGCGCTGAATGCGAGTCTGGTGCGCCCTGATCAGCTCAGCGGCCTGGTTCGCCGGCTGGCGTGGCTGTGGATCCGCCGACCGTATGGATATTGGCATTTGGCGTTCGATGAGCGTGACGCGTTGGCGGTGGCGTGCGCGCATCTGGGCAGCGACGCGGCGTGGGAGTTCGTGTCGTGGGTGCTCGCGAAGCGGCTGGAGCGTGCGTTGTGGCGCACGCCGTGGCGGCTGCCGGGCTGGTCCAACTGGACGGGCGAGGGCCGCTGGGAGTTCGACACGCAGGTCGGGCAGCGGCTCGGTGCGGGGTTCTTCGACACGATGGCCGCGCATTCCGATCGGCGTTTCCGGGATGTGGCCACAGCCACGGACCCGGATGCGGACCCGCGACGTTTGGGCGAGCTGGCTGGCGAGCGCGATCGGCAGATTCGCGATCTAGTGGCGGTGAACCCCTCTACCCCGGTCGAAGCGCTCAAGAAGTTGGGCTGCAAGACGGCTCACAGTTTCGACGATGTGTGCGTTCGGCTGCGGGTGCTGCAGAACCCGTCCACGCCCGCCTGGCTGGTCGCCGAGGCTGCGGTGGGGCGGGTGGAGGAGTTCTATGCGAGGCAGACGTGGCGTGGGGGCAGCGCGGAGGTGTTCCAGCAGATCTTTGCCGCGATGCATCCGCGTGCGCCAGCACGGCTGCTGCGCGATCTGGCTTCCCACAGCGACCCGACGGTGCGAGCCACGGTCGGTCGGGCGCCTCGTGCGCCGGTGCGGGTCCTCGAAGCGCTCGCCCCGAGCCTCGACACAGAGGTGCGCGTCGCGGTCGCCGCGAACCCCGCTTCGCCGGCGAGGCTGCTCGACGCGCTCGCGGCTGATCCGCACAGGTCGGTGCGCGCCGCCGCCTCAGCGAACCACGCCACGCCCCCAGTAGTGCTGGAACGGCTGTCGAGGGACCGTGTGGTGTTGGTGCGGCGCCGGGTCGCCGCGAACTGTGCGACACCGCCGGGGGTGCTGCGGGGGCTGTGCGAGGACCCCGACAGCCAAGCGGCGGCCGAGGCCGCAGCGAACCCCGCCACCGACCGCACCGACATGGCCGGTGTAGCCGAGCGTCTCGCGTGCGACAGTCACTGGTGGGCCCGCCTGATCGCTGCGGGGATGCCCGAAACCCCCGTCAGGCTGCTGGAGCGTCTGGCCACGGACCCGCATCGGCACGTTCGCGAAGCGACTGCGAGAAACCTGCGCACACCCCTGGGTGCGCTGCGGGCGATCGCTGAGTGTGCCCAATCCGACGAGGACCTCGACACGCTCGGGGCGCTGTTGGACAACGACGCGCTCGACGCCGAACTGCGCAAACAGGTCGGGGACGCATACGTGACGGTCTGCGGACCGCCTCCCGAGAACTGCACGAGCCCCGCCGACCGCCGCCGATGGACACAGCGGTGACCTCACGAACGACGGCCCCGTCCCGGTTCGGTGCGATGTGTGTCACACCCCTGTGGCAGCGTTCGCGGCTTCCAACGACGACTGAATTTGCAAGGAGAAAACGATGAGCGACACGACTCAGCGGCTCACCCTCGAAGCGATGCAGATCCTGCTCGCAGCACGCATCCCGGTGCTGATCTGGGGCGACCCGGGCACCGGCAAAACCGTCACCGTGGAAGCGTTCGCCGCAGCCGCAGGATGGGCGACCGAGACGGTGGTTGCGTCGCTGTATGACCCCACTGACATCGGCGGGCTGCCGGTGCGCACCCCCGCCGGGGTGATTCTCGAGCCCCCCGCATGGGCGCGACGCGTCGCCGAGCGCGACTCCGACACGCTGGTGTTCTTCGACGAGATCAACACCGCCACCCCCGCCACCCAGAACGCACTGATGCGCGTCGTGCTCAGCGGCCGAGTCGGCGACATCGACCTCGGCGCCAAAGCCAGATTCGCCGCAGCAGCGAACCCACCGTCGCAGAACTCCGGGGCGTGGGATCTCTCCGCGCCGCTCGCGAACCGGTTCGCACACCTCAGGTGGCCATTGGGCGTCGATGAATGGGCAGCTGGGCACCTCGGCGGCTGGCCCGTTCCCGAGCCGCTCAAGATCGGCGACCCGGACCCTGGGCGGGTGTCGTTCCATCGGGCGATGCAGACCGCGTTCATGCGACGCCGCAGCGAACTGCTGTGCGCCGTGCCCCACAGCACCAGCGTGTCCGACGACAGCGGCGAACAAGGATGGCCGTCGCCGCGCACCTGGGAACGCACCGCCACCTGCCTCGCCGCAGCCGACACCGCCGGTGCCAATCCCGACGTGCACGAACTCGTCGCCGAAGCGCTGCTGGGCACCGCCGCCGCAGCGGAATACCTGACATTCCTCGCAGAGCTCGACCTGCCCGACCCCGAAGCGCTCCTCGCCGAGCCCGCGTCGCTGCGACTTCCCGAACGCTCCGATCAGCAGCTCGCGTGCCTGCACGCCGTCGCCGCCGCGGTCACCGAGCACAACACCCCCGCACGATGGGCCAAAGGCTTCGAAGTGTGCGTCGCAGCAGCCCGACAGCACGCACCCGACATCGCCATGACCGCAGCACGCACCTTCGCCGCTATCCGGCCCCCCAAAGCACGCCTCCCCGAAGGCCACGAACTCCTCAACAACGTGTTCCTCGAACTCCTCGACCCCCACAACAACCCCGAGCCCGGCACATGAGCACACACCACGACTACGACAATCCCGACGATTCGACAGCAGCCCAGCAGGCCGCGCTGCGGCGCATGCGCGCCGCCCGCTACTGGATCGCGTCCCACTGCCCGTATTACATGACCGCGCTGTTCCGCTGCCCGCTGCACACCACCGGCCACATCGACACCGTCGCCATCGACACCAGCTGGCGCATCTGGGCCAACCCCGATCACATCAACACCCTCACCGTCGACCAGACCGCAGTCGAGCTCATGCACGTCCTCAACCACGCCCTGCGCGGCCACCACCAACGCGCCCGACGCGCCGTCAACAACCCGCTGCACACACACGCATGGAACCTCGCCGCAGACTGCGAGATCAACGACGACCTCATCGACGGCCTCCCCTACAACACTGCCGAACTGCCCGACCACTGGCCCGGGCCATGGGACATGCACTACCCCGTCTCCCAGACCGCCGAGACCTACTACCGCCATATTCTCCACAGCGACCGCATCGACCCCGACAACGGCACCATCGCATGGGGCGACCCCAGAACCGGCGACATCCACCGCATCGACGCCGACTGCGGCTCCGCAGCCACCGGAATCACCCCCTGGTGGGAACCCCCACCAGACACCGGCACACCCACCAGCACCCAAGAACGCATGCTGTGCCGACGCGTCGCCCAAGCAGCCCTCGACCACGAACAAAACGACCCCGACACCGTCCCCGACAGCCTCCTGCGCTGGGCCGACCAGCAACTCCGCCCCCAAGTCGACTGGCGCCGCATCCTGCTCGCCGCGCTGCGCCGCGCCACCTACCAACGCGCAGGCGACGCCGACTACACCTGGACCCGACCACCCAGACGACCCAACACCAACACCGCGCACGGCGAGATCCTGCGGCCCGCCACCACCCGACCCATCCCCGACCTCGCCGTCATCATGGACACCTCAGGCTCCATGGAAACCGACGAACACCAACAAGCCGCAGCAGAAATCCACAACATCTGCACACAAGTCGTGCCCGGACACCACATCGACTACTACGCCTACGACACCGAGACCCAAGCCCACCAGCGCACCACCGGCACCCGCAACCTGCCCCTGCACGGAGGCGGCGGCACCGACATGGAAACCGCCATCAACACCATCGCCCAAACCCGGCCCACCGCCATCATCGTCCTCACCGACGGATACACACCCTGGCCCGATCAGCCACCACCCGGACGGCCCACCGTCATCGCCGCCCTCATCGGTGACAACGCCCCAACCGAAGACGTCCCTTCTTGGATGCGCACCATCCACATCATCTGAATACCGACAAGAGCGAAATGGACATGGCGCCGATCCAGCGCACACGGCCCGAGTGTGCTTAGGTGACCCGGATGCCCGGAACTAAGAAGCTGCCGATGGTCCTGGTGACCCTCACACCTGACCAGATCAACCGAGTCAAGGAAGCCAATGGACGGCGCAAGCA
This sequence comes from Candidatus Poriferisodalis sp., assembly GCF_965237655.1. Classification (GTDB taxonomy): domain Bacteria; phylum Actinomycetota; class Acidimicrobiia; order Acidimicrobiales; family Poriferisodalaceae; genus Poriferisodalis. The sequence continues at coordinate 804,452 of NZ_CBDEGB010000001.1, read as the reverse complement.
GATCACCCACGCTCTGGTCTGCGTCGACTACGGGCAGATGTTCGGCACCGAACGCCAATGCCTCAAGTACTACGACGTGTGGAAAACGGACTTCCGTCCGCTGTTCTCAAAGGTCCGGAAGACCAAGAAGCACATCGTCGAGGACTACACGACCACCGAGAACCTCGTGATGCGCCTCATCGAAGCCGACGACAAACGCGCAAAGCGGCGCTAGCAGCCTCGCCGGTGAATCTGTCGATGGTCGCCGCGTAGCCCTGCGTCGTGGGCATCGGGACGCACTGACCGGCGCTACGCCGAACGCAGCGAGGTCCAGCGCCATCACACCTAGCGGTCAGGCACCTAGCGTCATTGCGCCGACGTATCAAACCTCTCCCGAACGACCCCGCTGAGAACTGGACCGGCTAACGGGTCCCCCTCGCTGTCGCGCTCTGGCTGGCTTGTTCGCTGCGGGGTCTAGATGATTAGTTCCAAGGGGTCGGGTCCACCGGTTGTGGGGTGAGGGTGTCCAAGCTCGGGGTGTGTATTCACGCTTCGATCTTGGAGGTTCTCAGCATGGGCCCGGACTTGGACACCCTCGCGACCGCACTGTATGTGAGGATCGATGACCTGTTGGCACAGAACCCTGGGTGGGCGCCGCGGCGGCCTGTGGTGGGGTTCGCCCCGAAGCTGTCGGACGCGGAGCTGGCCGGCTTGGCGGTGATCTCGGCGCTGCTGGGCTATGACAACGAGTCGCAGTTCATGCGCTACGCCCACGCGCATCTGGGGCCGTGGTTCCCCTATCTGGCGAACCGCGACGGGTACAACAAGCGGCTGCGGCGCAGCGCCGAGATGATCGCTCATGTCATGGGATGTCTCGCACGCGAGTGCGAGTCCTGGCACGACGACGTGTGGCTGGTGGACTCCACCCCGGTCGAGTGCGGCCGAAGCCGCGAGACCCAAAAGCGCTCTGACCTCGCCCGATGGGCCCAATACGGCTGGTGCGCGTCGCATTCGCGGTACTTCTGGGGTCTGCGGCTGCACCTTGTCGCCACCCCGGCGGGGCTGCCGATCGCGTTCGCGCTCGCCGGCGCGAAAGCCGACGAACGCGAGGTCTGCGCGGACATGATCGCCGCGGCCCGGATCGCCCGGCCGGGCCAGACCCTCATCGCCGACAACCGCTACCGCTCCAAAGCGTTCGAAGCCGACCTCAACGACGTCGGCATCACCCTGCTGCGCCCCGCCACCCGCTCCGAGGCCCCACGGCCCGGCGCAAAGTTCCTGCGGCCCCTGCGCCAGATCATCGAATCGATCAACCAGACCCTCAAAGGCCAACTCAGCCTCGAACGCCACAAAGGCCGCACCCGCTCCGGCGTCGCCGTGCGCATCGGCACCCGCCTCCTCGCCCTCACCGCCGCCATCTGGCACAACGAGACCTACCACCGAACACGCCCCAGCCGCTCACTCACCGCCTACGACCACTAGACCCTTGGAACTAATCATCTAGCTGGCGGCCGTCTTAGAGGCTGATAAGCCCCGGCGTCCGCTGATGTCCGCAGCAGCTAGCCGCGGTTGGAATGTTCGCAGCGTTGAGCGCTGTGACGATGTGGCCGATGCTCCAATCAATGCATCGCACGCGCCCCCCAATGGCATGAGCATTTGATTGGCGTAGGTGACTTCCCCACCCGGTCCATCACAACGCGAATACTCAACGGCTTCACTTGCAGACACACTTACCTCCTTGGGGAAACAGCCCTATAACCCCCAAACCCGGGGCGATTCAGCGGCGCGTGTTGCGGTCTCGTAGTGCCATCCGATACGGTTCGTGCATTCCTCCCCGCCGTCCCGGCCTTGCCGGGCCTGGCGGGGTTATCTTTTGGCCCCATGCCTGAGTCGACGTCCGGGTCCGACAGCACCAGGGTCGCGGTGTTCGTGGACTACCAGAACACCTGGCACACCACCCGAGCGCTGTTCGTGCCGACAGGGTCGCCGTCGTGGCATGGCCACGTGCATCCGGAGCTGCTGGGCGAGCTGCTGTGCCAGCGAGGCCTCAGCGTCGACCCGGCGCGACGTCTCGACAGTGTGCAGGTGTACCGGGGCCAGCCGGGACCGCGCAGCTCCGCGAAGCTGCGCTCGGCATTCGCCCACCAGAAGGCCGATTGGGAAGCGCTCGACGACGTGAGCGTGCACACCCGCCCGATGCGCTACTGGCCCGCCGGCATGCATCCTGACGGCCGGCAGCGCTGGCGGGCCGAGGAGAAGGGCGTCGACGTGCTGCTGGCGCTGCACCTCGCACTGGGCGCACACAACGACCTCTACGACGTCGCCGTGGTGGTGTCCGCCGACACCGACCTGCTGCCCGCCGTCGAGGAAGCCGTGCGCCTGGGCAAGCGCGTCGAGACCGCCACCTGGTGGGCACCGCCCGAGCCGCACAAAGCGCTGCGCATCCCCGGCCGGCAGCTCTGGAACCACTACCTCGACGCCGGCGACTTCGCCGCCGTGCGAGACGACACCGACTACCTCGCCGGGCCATAAGCCAGCGCCGTTCCGGAGCGCTGGGCGCTCAGTCCCCGATGGGCGATCCGCGTGGGCGTTCGACAGTGAGGCCTGCGTCGAGAAGGTCTCGCAGCGTCCCGGCGGTGAGCGGCCTCCACTGGGACAAGTGGTCGCACAGCCACCACACCGTCCCCTCATGCCAGTAGGGCAACCAGGTGTCGGGCAGCGGGACGGGCAGCGCGTCGGCGATGGCCGCGACGCCGTGGGCTGCGACGCCGTGGGCTGCGACGCCGTGGGTGTCGCTGTCTCTGAGATGCCGGACGGTGGGCGGCGTCGCAGTCCCGCACAGGCGGGGGTGCCACACCACGGTGCTGGCCCAGCGCCGGCAGTCGGCGTGGTCCTCGGGGTCGAGCTTCAGGGCGTCGTAGGGGTCCCGCAGCGTGCTCGGCGGGTGGTGGATGAGCCGGCAGTCGGCCCTGGTCTCAAGCATGGCGCCGGTCTCGATCGCGACGCTGCGCTGGGACCTTGTCACGGCAGGCCGCCGGGCTGCTTGCCGCTCACGCCGGATCGAGCACTTCAAGCGCCACGTCGCACGGACAGCCTTCCGCATGCCCTGACATCACGCATCCCAGGCCGTCGCCGGCGGACACGCACAGCAGCACCCGATCGCAGCTGCACCACAGCACCAGGCCCTCTGCCCCGCAATCGCCGCAGACACCCACCCTGAATGCCGTCGACCCGCTGATCTCGTTCTTCATGCCCGCTCCCGGAGGACGCTGAGCTGCCGCTAGCTGGCGGCCACGACGATGCGGGCCCGGAACGGGAAGTCGCCCCAGCCGAGTTCGGTGCCGTCCTTGAGGCTGTACGCCGCCTCGCGGTGCGCCCTGGCGAGCAGTTCCGCTACCGGATCGCCGGACGCCTGGTGGTTGCACGAGTCGCAGCGCAGTCCCAGCAGCATCTCGCCCTCGGTGCCGGTGCGGACCTCGGTGGCGGGCTTCCCGCATTCGACGCAGAAGAACACCACGCGGTACGCGCCGCCGTCAGTGTTCATCGACGCTCTCCGCTGCCGCCTGTCGTTGTCGTGCTGAGTGGGCTCATACCAGGCTGAGGATAGACTCCGCTGCCGCTTCGGAGCGGGATTACGTGGCTCTACGCAACCAAGCTGGGACGTCGGGTTCGGATTGGTGTGACGGGTTGAGTTTGGCATGGTTGGCGTCCGGCGGCGAGCAGGATGCGGAGCCGGTAGATGCTCCTATGTGTGTCAAGTGGGGAGTTGGGCGAGGTGTTGTTGGTAGCGCTTGGCGAGGTCGTTGTTGTGGCGTAGGCCTCTTTCGAGTTCTGAGATGCGGGTGAGTGGCACGTTGAGGGCTTGGCCTGTGTCGCGGAGGGTGAGTCGGGCGCGTTGGCGGGCTCGGCGCAGGTCGGCGCCGTGGGGGGTTTGGGGCGGGTCGGTGAGGAGCCGGTAGATCTCGCGTGCGATGTGGCGTTTGAGGCAGCGGATGATCTCGCGGCGGGTTTTGCCTTGGGCGCGTCGGCGTTGGGCGTAGTCGATGGTGCGCTGGTCGACGCGCAGCCTGGTGATGGCGATGCGCCACAGGGCGTTGTTGGCCTGGCGGTTGCCGCCGCGGTTGAGGCGGTGGCGCACGGTGGCGCCTGAGGACGCTTCGATGGGGCTGGCGCCGCACAGCGCGGCGAAGGACGCTTCGTTGCGCATGCGGTGGGGGTTGTCGCCGGCTGTGACGAGCAGCGCCGCGGCGACGTCTGGGCCGACGCCGCAGGCGCCCAGCAGAGCGGGGTTGGCGTGCTCGCAGAGCTCGAGCAGCTCGGCGTCGAGCTGGGCGATCTCGCCGGTGAGGGCTTGGTGGCGGCGCGCTAGGGACCGCAGGGCGGTCTTGGCGGCGGCGGTGACGTGGTCGGGGCTGCGGTCGGGCCGCCAGCGGGTGCATGTCTCGACGAGCGAGGCGGTGCTGTGGCCTGCCAGGCGGTCCTTGAGGTGCTCGGGGGCGGTGACGATCAGGCCGGCGATCTGGTTGGCGGCCTGGGTGCGGGACTTGACCGCGGAGCGCCGCGCCACGGAGAGCATCCTGATCGCCTCCACGGGGCCGTCCGCGGATTTCGGCACAGCAGCGGCCTGGCCGTTGAGTGCCGCACGCGCAGCAGCCTCGGCGTCGACAGCGTCGGTCTTGCCGCGGCGGCGGCGCGTCTGGCGGTTCGGGCGGTTCACCTCGACCACGTCGACGTCGGCGGTTGCGAGATGGCGGGCGAGGCCGGCGCCGTACGAGCCGGTGCCCTCAACGCCGACGCGCGTGACACGGCCGTGCGAGCTGAGCCACCCCAACAGATTTGCGTAGCCGTGGGCGTCGGCTGCGAACTCAGCGGTGTCCAGCAGCCGCCCCGCGGCGTCGATCGCTGCGGCGACATGGATGTTCTTGTGGGTGTCGACCCCGCCGAATATCTCGGTTCGGTCCTGTGTCATGATGGCAATGCCTCCTTGTGGTCATCCAACTCTTGGGGGCACCACCGGCCGCGACGGCGGACAGAACACTCACGGTGTGGGGTTCAAGGCTCCTATCAGGTCACGTCCGCCCGACCGGTCGGTGCGCGCCCTGCCGTCGGCAACGAGCCGACAGATCTACCGAAAGGCATCAAGAAGAGCCAGTTGTCAAGCGGGTCAGACCCGTCCCGACGGCAAGGCCCCAACAGTCTGAGTGTTGGCAAGGTTGCGGAAGCCTCGTGCTGATCGTTTGACGTCTTTGATTCGTGCGTTGGCTGCTTCGGTGCGGGCGTTGCTGGTGCGGGTTCGCACGGCGGTTCCGATCTCGGTGTGCCAGCGGCGCAGCGTGCGGGCCAGCGTGGTGAGCTCGGGCGGTGCGCTGGGGTGCTCGCACCAGGCGATCGCTTCGTTGAGGTGGGCTTCCCCCGGAATCTAGGAGGCATGCTCTTAGAGGAAAGGGAGCTATGCCTGAGACACGAAGAAGGTTCGATCCGGAGTTCCGCGCCGGCGCGGTTCGGATCGTGACAGAGACCGGCAAGCCGATCGCTGTGGTCGCCCGTAACCTGGGGCTTCATGCGGGCACGCTGGGCAACTGGGTCGCGGCCCAGCGCCGCGACGGCGGCGATGTTGCACTGGATGTCGACGAGCGCGCCGAGCTGGTGCGGCTGCGGCGCCGCTGCGCTGAGCTGGAGATGGAGCGCGATGTGCTCAAACGATCCGTGGTCCTGTGGGTGAACGAGGCGACAAAGTGAGCACCGCAGCTTTCGTCGCTTCCCAGAGGACCGAGTTCGGGATCCCCCACGCGGTCGCGTGCCGGGCCTTGAGGATCAGCGAGTCGTGGTTCTACCGGTGGCGCAACGGCCCTCCCTCAGCCATCGAGCCGCGCCGGGCCGACCTCGACGCGGCGGTGCGGGACTGCTTCGCGGACTCCAAGGAGACCTACGGGTCGCCGAGGGTCCATGCGCAGCTGCGCCGCGACGGCCGGGCGGTGTCGCGCAAGTCCGTGGAGGCCTCGATGGCCCGCCAAGGACTGGCGGCGCGCCGCCGCAAGCGCCGCAAGGGCCTCACACGGGCCCAGCGAGCAGCAGCGGCCCCGCAGGACCTGTTGGGGCGCGACTTCACCGCCGCGGCGCCCGATCGCCGCTGGGTCGGGGACTTCAAGGAGGTCCCCACCGGCGAGGGCCCGGTGTTCGTGGCCACCGTCATCGATCTGTCCTCCCGCCGGGTGGTCGGCTTCGCGACCTCGAACTCCCATCCCACCGCCGAACTCGCCGAGGCCGCGCTGAACATGGCCGCCGCCATCCGAGGCGGCGACGTCACAGGCGTGATCTTCCACACCGACAAGGGCTCCCAATACACCGCGGGGGACTTCGCCGCCGCCTGCGAGCGCCTCGGCGCCGCCCAGTCCACCGGACGCGTCGGGTGCGCCCTGGACAACGCCGTTGCCGAGTCGTTCTTCTCCACCCTCCAGCACGAACTCGTCAACCACAACAACTGGGCCACCCGCTGCCAGGCCCGACGCCACATCGCCGCCTGGATCACCGACTGGTACAACACCCGACGGCTCCACAGCACCCTCGACATGACCAGCCCGACCGACTACGAACTAGCCAACACCAACTGACCAACCCTCCACGATTTGGGGGGAAGCCCAGTCTCACCAAGGTTGACAGGTGCCGTGATCGGATGCGTATGGGCGCCCGCGATATCCGGAGCTCGGGGGGGGATGTTCTTCGATGCGAGCCCATTGTTCGTCAGTGAGCATGGGTCTCATGACCCACTATGCACGGGACCCCACCAGGATCGGGTGTTCGGATAACACGCCTGTTGTTCGGGAGGAACATGTGTATACTCTCAGGCGAGTCTTGTCTGCATCAGCTTCCTGACTCAAAGGTTCGGCCCCGACACACTGCCCCTCGACCTGGTCACATCAGGCGAATTGGACAGTGGCCGGGGCCTAGCCGCGCATCGTCATGCGCGGCGTATCCCACATCCTAGCGGGCGCGAACAGGTGATCGCGTGCCGCACGACATGCGTGGAATTCCACGGCGGTGGTTCGGTGGGGTCCCCATACCCTGGCCTCATGACCGCATCATCCGACTTTGTAAACAGGCCCTAGTCAAGCGGGCGGCAGGTGCGTCGCGAGTCGCGACAATCGGAGCAGATGACACACGTGACGAACATGGCCGAGCAATGCGCCCTTGACGGCGCTGACGCTATGCCTCCATGTTCGAATCCAGCTAGGAGAACTCCTCGAGTGTCGTCGGACATCCCGCGACGAACTCAGCAAACGCCTGGCGGATCTCGTCTTCACTCATATCAGTCGACGGCGACTTGAGAGGGTCCCGAATCTCCTCCAACGACCTCCATCCGCCGCGGCGCTTCGGGGACGTCGAGGCACAGGTCAGGGTCGGATTCGGTCAGCTCCCGACTGGTCTCGACGTAGATGACAGCGATCTGCCGGAACGCGTCGGTCACGGCAGGGTCGGCGGCCGGCCTGTGGTGGTCTCCGGCTGCCGTCATGGGTTCAGCGTAATTCGGGCCGCCTGGGCGAATCGCCCGGACGCGGTCCTGTGTGACGGCCCAGTTGGCGGCGATGTTGGTGTTGCGGCTGGTGCCGCGTCGCCGGGCAGGTCAGTCGTGGTCGGTTGTGTCGAGGCTGCGTGCTGCTTTGGCGGCCGTTTCGAAGCGGGGCTTGGCGCCCCACACGGTGGCGTCGAGCGCTCGGTGGTAGCCGTCTCGCAGCGCTTGATAGGCGGGGGTGCTTTCGGTGAACGCGGGCGAGGTCCCACAGCCGTGTCGGGGCCGCGGTGTGGGTGCGCGCACGGCTGCGGACGCGGTGCGCCACATCTGCGGCGCCTGTTCGCGGGTCTGGGCTGCGTGGGTCCGCTGCGTGGCGATGGACCACAGGTCGTACAGGTCCCGTCCGCGTGCGCGCAGCCCATCGAGATCGCCGGTGGCGGCGCGACGGTGCAGCGCGTCGAGCTTGTTGACAGCTGTCCACCACGGGCGGACACATGGCAGCTCGAAGCCGCCGAGCTCAGGGAATCTTCCGACCGATCCGGGGTCGCCGCGGCGGGCGAGCAGCGAATTCACCTCGCAGCTCGCGGCCAGCTCGCCAGTTGCGTGCAGCAATGATGTCTCGAGTTTCACCTCGGCTTCTGCGGCTGGATGGTGAGCATCGTGGCGCGAACCCGGTTCCCGATGGTGGTCCCGCAGCTCGCTGCGGGATCGGAGGCGGCCCACTCTGCGACGGCTCGGCAGGCGTGCGCGTGACGATTGGGCGATCCCTGATGGCGTGGGGAGGCGAGCAGGGTGCCGTCGATGTCGTCGGAGAATCGGCGGGTGATGCCCCACGCCATCGACAGCGAGTTCCCACCGCTGAACGCCCACCCGCCGACGCTCGGTGACTCAGCGGATCGACCGTGATGGCGGCGCGGCTGCGCTTCGCTCAGGGTGCCGTCGGCGGGAAGGCGGAGATGCAGCGTGTACAGGACTCGAACGATCCAATAGTCCACGACCACCTGGCGGGCTGTCAGGCCCGTGTCCGCCGTGACGTGACGCACAGCGGCTTCGAATTCGCGCTCGTGCGCCGCGAACCGGTCATCGGCACGCGTCCGGCTCGCGCGGGTCCGGTCAAGCTGCGGGCGCGCGACCGCGCCTCGAGCGCCCTGGGGAGTCTCCGGCAATGAAATGCATCTGGGAGGGCGAGAGCAGATCGGGCCGACTCGCAGCGGCCATCGCCAGCGCGAGACCGATCCGCGACCAATATGCCCCGCCATTGCCAGCCAGCCGGCAAGGCGGGGAGAAGTACCGTCAGTGTACGGCCAGGCGATGCCGCACGCGGCTAGGCGCGCAAGCGTCGGACCGGCTCTTCGGCGGCCTGCCGGCGGCGGGCTCGGCTGAGCGTGCCCGTATCGCACTGCGAGCGTGTGCAAGGCGTTGCGCGGTCAACCACGCCGGCATGTTGCCCGGTCCATTCGGCCGCGTCATCAACGGATCGGTGGCTTGGGTGGGTTGTGAAGGTCCCGGAACCGTCACTGCTTCGGCAAACGGCCGGGGTCGCGTCCTGTCAGATGCTCGCCTCGCCCGCAAACGCGTATTCGAGCACGCCGAACGAATGCGGTGAAGTGCCGATCCGTTCCAGCGAGAAGTTGCCGGCCCCGTACCGCTGCAGCCCGAGCTCGTACGCAACGTCTTTGTCTTCGACGGTCTCGACGACTTCGCCGTCATGCATCAAAGCCAGTTTCCCCGAGTGGTCTGGCTCGAGCCGTGCCTGATGCCGCTCGACGAACGCAGCATGATTATCACGCGCTTGGGTTGACATGCTCATCGTTCCCCCGTGCCCGTCGTGTGCGGTGTCCACACGCGACAGTATGCGGCTTCCCGTATTTCGAACGACCGGAAGCCAACGGTTCAGCGTCGACCGCGCCAGGCGGCAGCCGAGCCACGGGCGCGAAAACCATGCAGGTGCTGTGACACCGGATACCTATGGTGCGGTCATGGCCCGCTGGTACACCTCGGATCATCATTTCGGGCATCGCAACATCATCGGCTACTGCGACCGGCCGTTCGCCGACGTGGACGAGATGAACGATGCGATGGTCGAGCGATGGAACGAACTCGTCGCAGACGACGACGAAGTGCGGGTGATCGGCGACATCGCGCTCGGCGACCTGCGCGTCTGCCTCGCCGAGCATGTCGCACAGCTGCGGGGCCGCAAGATCCTCGTGCCCGGTAACCACGACCGCTGCTGGGCCGGCCGAGACAACCACCAGGCCAGCCGCAGCGACTATCTCGAACTTGGCGGCTTCGAACGAATCGTCGATGCGCCCAAGCCGATTCGGATCGGTCGCAAGAAGGTGCGCATCAGCCACTTCCCGTACCTGCTCGATGAGACCTACGATCTCAAGTACCTCGATCACCGGCCCCGCGACGACGGCAGCTGGCTGCTGCACGGACACATCCACGAGAAATGGCGCCAGCGAGGCCGCCAGATCAACGTCGGCGTTGACGCATGGGACTTCGCCCCAGTGTCGGAGGACACCATCGCTGAACTAATCGCAGAGGGCCCTGCTGACCGCGAACCGCTCCCAGCGCGAACGCCATCCCAGTCCCGCCACCGCTGAACTCTGGCAGTTCTGCAGCCCAAGAGAACCAGTGTCTCGACGCGGACCGTGTGACTGGCAGTGCGTCGTTACAGTCGACCCCGCCGATAGACCACCGGGATCCCGAGAACACCTGAGCGAAGTCTGACCCACGCGCTTGCAGGAGGGAGACAGACACGAATTGGCCGCCGCGCCGTCCGCTCACCGAGGTGACAACCACCAGCACCCTCAGCCGCATCGACACGGACGGAGCTCGACCGCTCACCTACGACGAGTTCGTCGAGTTCGTTGACAGCATCGCCGATCATCTCCATGCGGACAGCGACCTCATCGACCCGAGTGTTTCCGGGCAGGCCAGTACCGGGGAGGTCGCGATCGTGTTCGGTGTACTGATGCCGATTGGAGATCCTGAGCTCAACGGACGGCTCACCGAGATCTTCGACAGCCTCAGCACGGCGCATGATCTTGTGTGGTCCCGCGACCCCGCACCTCGCACACATAGTCACGCGGCGACGATGCTGCATCTCAGGAGCCAGCATCTCGACAAGCTCGACGAGTCAAGCGCTCGCTTGAACTCTGACGTGTGCGGGGCGATCCGAATTCGGACCGATGAGCGCTTTGCGAGGCAGTCGGTGCCGGTTCAGACGGCGGCAAGGTCAGCTGCGTCGAGGCAAGAGCTCCGCGGGCGCCGGCCTGAGATCCGCAGCGCCCGATGGGAACGAGCTATGGCCGCCACGTGACGGTCGTGAAGCGTTCGCCTAGTCGAGAAACTTCTTGGCGAAAGATAGACCCCGCCATTCCCGGCAAGCCGGGAAGGCGGGGAGCATTGGGATGACACTAGCGCCGACTTACCGTTGCCGACGATGTCGGGAGCGCTCGCCGCGGCCGGGAAGACGACCCGTAGCTGAGGCGAAGCAGCAGGATTCCGAGGTCGTGGACCGCGTCTTGGCTGAGTCGCTGCCCAAGCCCGGTGTCGCCCAAGCCGCTGGTCCGGGTCGATCAGAGCATCAGTGCCGACCAGTTCTTCGGATTCGACTGGCGGGGCTGATGTGTCTCGTTGGCGCGGTAGAACTCGAGGGGGCGGTTTCTGCGAGTTCGTGAGGTGAAGTAGTGGTGCGAGTGAGGTGTGTCTGACTCTTCGCGACAGATCGCCGGTTTTTTCAGGCCGCATCGGCGGGTGGGCGGTGGTGGTTGGTTGGTCATGGTAGTGGTCGGTTTCGGTGCCAGGCTCGGCGTTGCCGGTCGGCGTTGCGCATCCCTTGTTGGCGGGCGGTTCGGATGGCGTCACCGCGGCTTTCGTGTTCGTCGTTTGGGGTCACGTAGCCGATGGCTTCGTGCAGCCGGACGCTGTTGTGGCGGGCTCGGGCCCGTTCGAGCTCGGCGGCGAGCAGGGCGGGGTCGGTGATCGCGGTGAGGTGGGGGTGCTCGTGTTTGACGTGGCCCCACAGCGACTCGATCCAGGCTTGGTCGGTCGGTGTGGAGGGGCGGCCGAAGTGCTGGGCGATCGAGCACAGGGCCATGAACCGGCGGGTGTCGTTGGCGCGCATCTCGGTGCCGTTGTCCGAGATCGCCAGCAGCAGCGGGATCTCGGCTCTGTCGTCGGGGGGTTCGGCGTCGGGGTCGTCGAGGCGTGCCCGCAGCTCGTCGGTGAGCAGCCCCTCGTTGTCGAGGCCGCGCATGAACAGGACCCGAGCGGCGACCGAGTCGGGGTTGGCGGTGAGGTGGGTGCAGATCCATTTGCGGCTGACGAGGTCGACGATCGCGTACGCGTGCTTGGCTGGGCGGCAGGCCGGGAACTGGGTGCCGTCCCAGCACCACAGCTGGTTCGGGTGCCATTCGCACCAGGCCGGCCACGGCGTCTTCGCGCTGCGCGCTGGCCGCGGATCGCCTTGCAGGGCAAGGCCGTGACGGCTCAGCACCCGATCCACTGTCGAGGGCGACACCCACACTCGCTGCTCGTAGGAGCCGCGATGAGCGAGCTTGCGGTGCGAGCGGTCGATGTCGCCCCAGTCGTCGAACAGCGTCACGATCTCGGCTTGTTCCCACTCGAGGAGCCCATGGATCGGGTTCCCGCCCGGGGCGAGGTCCTCAAGACCGCCGACGGCTCGGCGCTGCCGCCAGCGCCACACCCTGCCCCGGTCCACTTCGAGGACCGCGCAGGCCCGGGCCGCACTCCAGCCCGCAGCCGCTGCGTCGCCGATCAAGCCGAGCAGCGCTGCCTTGGCGGCCCCGTCGACGCGGGCGGGGATCGGGCCGCTCATCCCCAATGCGATTTTCCCCGCAGGACCGCCAGCTCGACCGCCTGCTCGACCACCGTGGACTGGAGCCGCTCGACCTCGGCGCGCAACGCCGCCGCCTCGGTCGCCTCTGCACGGGACCGGCGCGGCCGCCCCGGCCTGGACGCCTGCAAAGCGGCGATCGCCCCGTCGCGAGCCACCGCACGCAGCCGAGAGATCACCGAACGATCCACCCCCGCCTCCGCCGCCGCGTCGGCCTGGGTGATCTGCCCGGTCAGCATCCGCAGCCACAAGTCGTACTTCTGCTCCGCTGTCAGCACCCGCTTCGCTATTCGGTCCTGCGAACTCATCGGCCGCAGCCTCCTCCTCTGAGACCGCCAACCCTGCCCGACGCTGCCTGAAAAAACTCAGAACCTGTCGCGCTAAATCAGACGCAACACAAGTAGTGGTGCGAGCAGACTTGGTGCGCTGTCGAGATACGAGGGTGCTGGGCGAGAGGCTGGCTCGGTACGAGTCAGAGGTCGGCACGCTGTCGGGGATTGCCGTTGACGGGCGCCGGTGCGAGTTCGTCGAGCATCTCGTCGACAGCGGGCACAGCTCGGACTCGCTGCGCGCACTGGCTGAGGGCCATGTTGAGGGCGGATGCTCGGACCCGTCGTCTGAGGACTTCGATCCGCTGTGCGCTGCTGTGTCTCATCACCGCCGAGGCGACCTAGAGGAAGCCTGCTGGCTGGTGTTCCTCGCTACCGCGTTCGACATCTCGCCCATACACGGCTGGCACATGGTTGCCGCCGTGTACCGCCGCGAGAACGAGCCGGGGCTGTGGGACTGGGATGCTGCGTCCTCAGACGTCGTGCTGCTGCGGGAGTGGCTGCAGCGCAACCGGCACCGATTCGCGGGCGTCGGCTTCGGCAACCACCGAAAGTTCGAGTCGCTCAACGACCGAATCGGCGTCGGCAGGACCATCGAGTCGTACGTCGGTTGGGTGCGCCGAGCAGGAACCCACCAGACGCTGTTCGAGATAGCCCGACAAACGGCGGACCCGTTCGATTCGCTGTTCGGCTCGATGGTGGGCAACTGGAGGTTCGGGCGGCTAGCCAGGTTCGATTACCTGTGCTGCCTCGAAGCGCTCTGCATCGCCGACTTCGCTCCGCGCAAGGCGTACCTGAAAGGAGCGACCGGACCGCTCAAGGGCGCACGGCGCATGTACGGCGCACCAAGAGGCACCTGGGCAGGCAATCCGCTCCTGCTCGACGAGCGGCTCATCGAGCTCGAGGGCTACTTGGACGTCGGCTTCGATGTCCTCGAAGACGCGCTGTGCGAATGGCAAAAGCACCCCAACGGGCCAGATGCAGCGCCATGCGGTGTGCGCGGAACACTGCACATCTGCTCAACAGCAAGAAAGAGGCCGCGACGCTGCTGAAGACAGCAATCAGCGTCGCGGTCGGCTATACGTAGGACACCACAAGGCCCGGCTGGGTGCGAAGCAACGCAGTGCTATCTCGGCGTCCGTCTTCAGCGAGTCCGATCACTTCGGTGCGGTCGCTGATGCGCTCGGCGTTGGCCTGGTGCCAGTGGCCATGCAGCAGGAGCTCGGGCTGGGTGCGGTCGACGGCTGCGGCGAGCAGCCGACGGCCGCGTTCAGCTTCTCGCAGCACGTCGATGGGGATGCCGGTCATGCCTGACTTGAGACCGGTGACTTGTGCGGGGGCGTCGTGGGTGAACAGCACATCGAGACGGCCGTCGAACTCCGCTTCGGTGTTCGCGATGAGCCGTTCGATGTCGTCCTCGGTGAGGGCCTCTTCGGGCCATCGGTAGTGACGCACCTCAGGCAGCCGTTTGTCAGGCGACACGGCGCCGCCGAGCGCGCCGAATGCGTGCCTGTTCCAGCGCCAGACGCTGCCGCGCCATGCCCACCACAGCGATCCGCCCAGATGCAGCGGGCGGCGTGCAACCATTGCGTCCCGGGCGGCGGCCGTCAGCGCGTACCGGCCCAGCGCGGGCCAGATCTCGTGGTTGCCGTCGATCACGATGATCGGCAGCGGCGAGTCGCAAGCAGTCTGCATGTACTCCGCCTGCAGGGGGCTGAAGCGGCTCCAATGGCGGTCCGCCAGCCAGAAATCGCCGACCTGCACGATCGCCTGGGCACCGAGATCGGCAGCGTGGGTGATCGCGTCGGTGAGGTGGGTCTTGGTGCCGTGGATGTCCCCGACCACCAGCACGTCCCGAACAGCGTCAGCGGCGACCTCGGCTGTGTCGTCCCAGGTCTTGTCGGTCGTGAACTCGAACGAGCCCCGTTGCGGCATCTCAACCCTCCGCGGCCATTGAACCGGCCGAGTCCGCCGACACCTCGGGTGCGATGCGGGCGACGGCGATCGTCGTGTTGTCGCTCAGACCCGCGACGCGAGCGGTGTCCATCAGCGTGTCCGCTACCTCTGCGGCGGTGCCGCGCCGATCCGCCGGCAACGCAAAGCCGAGGCTGTTGTCGTCGGGATCGTCGTTGAACCACTCACGGCGGTAGGCCTCGAGGATCGGGCGGATCAGCCCGTCACTGGCCAGCACCACCAGCAAGCCACCGTCGACGATCCACCCACCGACGCGAGAGCGGGGAACGACATCGCCCATATGGTCCACCTCCCCCGACGGCAGGTCGAAGCTGTCGGGGTCGGCGCGGGACATCCCGATGCATCGGCTGACGAACCCCAGCAGGTCATTGTGCGGCTTGCTGTGCCAGCCCGGCGCGGCGCCGAGCGGCACGATGAACCCGAACGAGTCCCCGATCCACGACACCAGCAGTCCGGCCTGCGGAGTCCACGCAGCGACGACCAAAGTGGTGAGCGCGATCATCGACTCGCCTTCATCGGCGGCGCGCATCTCCGGGTGCAGCACCCACGCAGCCGCATTTGCCGCATCGAACGCCGCTGTCATCTCGGCGGTGCTCCCGATACGAGCCGGCAATGCGTCGACAGCCGCCTGCGCAGCTTCGTCGCCGAACGGATGCCCGCCCAACCCGTCAGCCACCGCCACCATCCATGAGCCATCAGCATTCACAACAGCCCGGACGCGGTCCTCCTGACGATCCCGAGAACCGATATCAGTGCGAGTCGCGATGTCCGTCATCAGGTTCTCAGCCATGCCCGCCGTCCAAGTTGGGGTGCTATTCGGACCGTAGCGACCCGGTGTGACATCACTCGAAGCGATTTTCCGAACCGAGCCACGCACGGAGGCCACAGTCGGACTCGTTGAGGGCCGCAGTTGCGCATCGTTGCCAACTGGCCGTGTCTGTCTTCGACAAGATTCTCGGTGTCGTCGCCGGATGGGTGTCACTCCGTCCCCCAATAGATTGAGCGCTTCGTGTCGTGGCGAAGCGGCACTGGGGGTGCAGGGTGCGTTTGAAGTCTTTTCAGGTGATGGTGTTCCGGAACGTCGTCGACTCAGGCGTCATCTCGATCGAGGGTCAGGTGACGTGTCTCGTCGGAAAGAACGAAGCCGGCAAGTCGGCCCTGCTCGAAGCGCTCTACCTCTTCAATCCTGCCTACGGCGACGTGTTCAGCGTCGAGGACCAATATCCGAGGTGGCTCGCGGTCCAAGACCGGCGAAAGGGCGACCTCGACAAGGCAACCCCAATAGCCGTCTCGCTCGAACTCGAGGATCACGAAGTGGCCGAGGTCACCGGCACCTTCGGCGCGGCAGTCTTGACCAGTTGTGAAATCACGGTCGCGCGGCAGTACGGCGGCGAGAGGACTTGGGAATTCGCGTTGTCCGAGAATTCCGCTGTTGAGTACCTGTTGAGCGAGTTTGCGGCGCCGGTCGCAGATGCGCTCGCGGATGCGGACACGTTGGACGGCCTCAGGGATGCCCTCGCTGGCCTTGTCCCGGACGGCGAGGAATCTGAGCCGAGTGCCGATCAAGGTGACGAGGAACACGAGTCTGGGGCGACGGACGACGGCCGGGGGCCTGGTCTCAGCAAAAAGAACATCAATGAGGCAAAGGCCCTTCTCGCGAGCCGGGGACTTGAGAGCGGCAGCATCGAAGACCGACTCGAGAGCGCCCTTGAGCCGCATCTGCCGAAGTTCTTCCGCTTCACGGAGTACTCGACGCTTCCGGGCCGCATCGACTTCGCCGATATCGCCAGCGGCGACGGAGACGGCCCCGCACGAAGCGGCTTCGAGGCCGCTCGAGCGCTACTCGAGCTCGCGGGAACAGAACTCAGTCAGCTCCAGAACGACGACTATGAACTGCGGCGCGGCGAGCTCGACGCGGTGCAGATCGACCTGACCAACCAGGTCTTCGAGTATTGGACGCAGAACCCCGATCTCCGAGTGGTTACCGATGTTGACAAGCAGACCGTGCAGCGGCAGAACGGCACGACTGCTGTAGCGCGTTTCCTTGAGATCCGGCTCTCTGATAACCGAACCGGGTATTCCAACAACTTCTCCCAACGCTCGTCCGGATTCCAGTGGTTCTTCTCCTTCTTGGCGGCGTTCAGCGAGTTCGACCAGCAGGACAAGCCGGTCGTGCTGCTCGACGAGCCGGCGCTCACCCTTCACGGCCGAGCGCAAGGGGATTTCCTGCGCTTCATCAACGAGCGACTGGCACCTGAGTCGCCCGTGCTGTACACCACCCACTCGCCGTTCATGGTGGAGGCCGGTCGGCTGGAGCGAGTGAGGATCGTCGAGGACTTGGGCCCGCCCGCAGGCGCGATCGCGACCACGGAGGTGATGGGAGCCCACTCTGACAGCCTGTTCCCCCTCCAAGCGGCACTCGGCTACGACATCGCGCAGAATCTGTTTGTCGGGCCGGACAACCTCCTGGTCGAGGGAACTTCCGACTTCGTCTATCTCACGATCATGAGCCAGTTGTGTGCGGCGACGGGCCGGTCACAGCTCGATGACCGCTGGAGAGTCCTGCCGGCGGGTGGAGCGACCAACATCCCGACCTTCGTCAGTCTGATCGGTCCTCACCTGGACATCACCGTCCTCGCCGATGCCAACGCGAGAGGCATGCAGCGAGTCGCTGACATGATCCAACGAGGCCTCCTCAGCGCCAACCGGCTGATCCTGACGAGCGTTGCGGCACCGTCTAGCAACGCCGACATAGAGGACCTGTTCAGCGAAGGCGACTATCTGACGCTCTACAACAGGACCTTCGCGACATCCCTGAAAGAGAGCGACCTTCCTCCTGGCGATCGCATTGTCAAGCGGCTCGAGCAATCGCAGGGAGAGTACGTGCACGGCCAGGTCGCCGAGACATTGCTCCGAAACTACTCCGACATCACATTCACCGACGCGACGCTGGATCGATTCGCGGCGCTATTCGACGCGCTGAATCAAACACTGAGCACGTAGGCCCGCTGCTCAGCAGTGGTCACGGGTCACCGCGATTGTTTGGCTTCGCTGTCGCCGTGATTCGCTAGGGATCCCTGAACGCATCCAACGGTGCCAGCGCTGCAGCGTCGTCGGAATACGGCGGCTGCGCCGTGAATCGTGGTACAGATCTGGTACCGGAATGCGCTGCACGACTCTGTTCCCCTGGGGATGGCTGGGTGTACCGGCACCGGCGAGGGCCGGGCATTGAATGCACCTCCGAGGTACCGCCAGCCTCGGACAGAGAGCCAACCACACTGCCGCCGGAGGGCGTGCTGTCAAGGGCCAGTGGGATCTGCCCAGTGGCGGACAGCAGGACTGCCCGTTGGTGGCCAACAGAACTGCCCGGTGGTGGCCAGGTGTTCTGCCCGTGGGTCAGTTGGTCAGTGGCGTCACCCCCTTGCCGGCGGTGGCTTGGGTGAGGCGGATGCTGTCGCCGGCGGTCATGACGACGTGGGCGTGGTGGAGCAGCCGGTCGACGGTGGCGTTGGCGATGGTCTTGGGCATGAGTTCGTCGAACCCGGCGGGGTGAAGGTTGCTCGACAGGGCGATGGAGCGTTTCTCGTAAGCGGCGTCGACGACCCGGTAGAGCGCCTCGGCGGTCTCGGTGGTGACTGGGAGCAGGCCGATGTCGTCGATCACGATGACGTCGGAGCGCATGATCCGCCGGATGGCCTTGGCGGCGGTGTCGTCGGCGCTGTGGCGGCGCACGAGCGCGCCGAGGTGCTCGAGACTGAACCAGGACACCTTGTGGCCGGCATCGACGGCGGCCTGGCCGAGCGCTTCAAGGAAGTGCGTCTTGCCTGTGCCTGATGGTCCGCACACGACGAGGTTCTCGTGGCGGTGGATCCACTCCAGGGTGCGTAGCGCCCGCTGGGTCGGCGCCGGGATCGAGCTGACGGTTCCGTCCCAGATGTCGAAGGTCTTGCCGGTGGGGAACCCGGCCGCTTTGCGCCGGGCCCGGATTGAGGATGCTTGGCGGCCGGCGAGCTCCTCGGCCAGCAGTGCCCTCATTGCTTCGGCCGGTTCCCAGCGTTGTGCCTTGGCGGTGGCCAACAGGTCCGGTGCTGCGGCGCGCATGTGGGGTAGGCGCAGGGCGCGGAGCAAGTCGACGACCTCGTCGATCGGCGCTGGGTTCATCGGTCGCCTCCGAGGCGACCCCAAGCGGCGGTGCCGGGCTGCAGCGAGTGCGCGTCATCGGCGCGCCGGGGTTGTCCGGGCGGGTCAGCAGCCAGGATCGAGGCCAGGTCGCCGTCTGCGAAGCGGCCGAACATCGCGGAGTGGCCGAGCGCCCAATCAACGCGGACCTGGCCGTGGAGGCGGGCAAGGGTGACGGCTTGGGCCATCTTGACCTTCATGCGGGTCGTGCCCGCGGCGGCTGCTTCAACGAGCCAGGTGCGGGCGCCGTCTCCGATGGCGAGGAACTCGGTCTCGGCCGCGCTCGTCGGCTTCGGACGCCGCGCCAGTGGCCCAGCCGGGCGTGGCGGGTAGTGGGCGTCGTCGATCATCGGATGCCCGGGTGTCGAACTCTGGTGGCGGGCGACCTCGATTGGGCCTGACGGTGCGCAGTGGGTGACGACGACCTGGTCACCGTCGACGCGCACCCACACCGTCTCATCGGCGAGGGTGTGCGGGACCGAGTAGGTCACGCCGCCGAAGCTGACCGTGGAGCTCCAAGAGACTTTCCGGGTCTCCCCGAGCGCTGCCGTGTATGGGCGTTCGGGCAGCGCGTGCAGCCGGTGCCGTTCCTCGGTGAGCATCTCCACCGGCGCCCGCCGGGTCACCCGATGGACCCGCTCGTTCACCTCAGCGGTGAACGCCTCGCAGGCCTCGACCAGCTCGGCCCAACTGGCGTAGTCGCCGCGCAGGTTCGCGTCGGTTGGCACCAAGTCGGCCTTGGCGACCCGCACCGTCGCCTCGCTGCCGCCTTTGGATTCAGGGTCCGCCGGCACACACGTCGCGACCGTCACGCCGTAGTGGCCGCCGACCGCAACGATCTCCGGATGGCGCACGGCGATCCCGGCGACGTGGTCGATCGTGACCGTGCGCTCGTTGTCGGTGAGCCAATACGTCGCAGCGCCGCCAAAGGCTCGCATCGCCCGATCCACACAGGCGATCACCGTGGGCAGGGTGCGGTCCCAGGTCGCGACCGGCACCCGGAACCTCGACCACGCCAGCCACGCGCAAAACAGATTCGTCCGCCGCCCGGCGATGACCGGGCCCGCGCCCCAGTCCCACTGCGCCCACATGCCCGGCTCGGGGATCCACGGCCGATACACCCGCCGCCGACCCGCCCGGAAGCTCTTCTTGGCCTCCGCCACTGCTCGGCGCACCGTGCGATCCGAACCCTCGAACCCCAACGCTTTCAGCTTGGCGTGGCAACGATCGGCGCGGATCTTGCCACAGGAGCGCTCCACCCACTCCTCGATCTTCGGCAGCCACGGATCGATGATCCGTTTCCGCCGCACCGGGCCCACACCCCCCAGCCGACCCTCGTCGCGCTCAGCCACATACGCGGCGACGGTGTGATGCGAACAACCGGCCAGCTCGCCGGCATCCCGGAACGACCCAGTCAGGTCGAACGCTTCCAACATGTTCATGATTTCCTCGCGAGACTTCACTTGCTCCTCCTGCTCGATGGTCACGGTTGTGGTGACCGGCTATTCGAGTAGGAGGAGCACCCCGCCGCGGTGCACCCCGACGGGAAATGGACTTCAACGCGGGCAGTTCTGTTGGCCGCCGCTGGGCAGAACCGTCGGCCGCCAGCGGGCAGCTACATGGCCGCCACTGGGCAGGATCTCATGGCCGCCGACAGCGTGCGACCAGTCGAGCTCCACGAGCAAAGCTGCGTTTCGCAGCGGCGGCGTTAGCTGATGCTTCGGGAACTGCTCGCCGCAGCTGGCACATGCACCGGAGTTGTGAGCGCGGGCGGCAAGGCAGCAACGGTCATTGGTCTCACCGAATTGCCAGCAGATGGCGCATTCCTGTGCGGTGCACTGGGTGTCTCAGCGAGTGCGATTCGATTCGAAGGGCTGACCGATCGGCTCGAGAATGCATAGACGCTCAGCAAGAGCCCTTCCCGGACACCACCGCCGTCGGCAGTGCCACCGTAATGGGAGGGCTTCCTGGGCATCTAGGATCGGCGAGTTATTCGAAGGCCTACCCACCGACAAGGATCTGGCGAATCTCGGGCACAGCGTCACTATCGCCGAGCCGTTGTCTTTCGCCGTCGGGGCCCCTGCTGAGGTCGCAGACAGCCTTGCGGGCAGCCTCCGATCAGTGGCGCCTATCGTCGCCTCACCCAGCGACCGATTCGTCTCTGGGAAGCGTGCGCTCGTCGCTCCAGGATCTCCAAGCAAGTCAGGCGTCGCCGGACGCGGTACAGAGCAAGCAAGGACAAAACGACATGACTGATCATCAATTGTTGAGCAGCAGTTTCCACTCTGGGCCGGCGAGACGTTCGTGCGCTCGCAAGGCTGATCTGATGCGGACTGCGCTTGCGTCGCGCCGGTGCGCGCGACTTCCGAAGGCTGTTCGATGACTAGTGAGTTGTTCGCCGGAGAGCGTGTCGAGGGCGTCGATGTCACCGGCCAGGTTGTGGACATCTGGGTTCGGCCCAACCACCACGAGATTGAGCGTCGGAGATCACACAGCGTCGGCGCCATGTGCGACCACGACCACATCCGAGCACTGATGGATCTGCCTGAGGGCCTTCATGTTCCGCTGAATTGCCTCGACGGCGCCACGCTCTTGGCAATGGATGACCTGGTCGACCGAGGCGCAGTCGAATTCGACGGTGACTCTGTAAGCCGTGTGGCCGTTCAGCCTGTCGCGATGGTTGGAATCTCGAAGGTCGCCGAGTGCTGGGACGACGCCCGTCGGATCACGTGGCTGGGGTCGCACGCGCCGCGGTACGTGATCGCTTCGGGCCGAATCGCAAAGCGGGTGCTCAAGGAGATTGACCCACAGGTTGGATTGGCAGTCCAACACGACGGCGAATGCCGGATCGCCAGAACTGCCGGTGCCCGCCGCGTGTTCCCGAGCTGGCAGCGTTGGGTGATAGCCGAGAGAACGTTCGAGAAGTGGCTCGAGACCACTCAGCCAAGCCATGTCAGCCAAGCGTCCAGCATCGGCGGACGCGAGGCGGGCATGATTCCGTCGGTATCGAAGCGGGCATAGGTGTCGGCCGCCCGTTCGCAGACTTCCCTCCATCTCGCTACGGGATCGCTGGCCGCCGCAATCTGGCGCACGAGAGCGATCGCAGCGGCGTTGGAATGCTCTCGCTGGATGGCCGCTCCGACCGACAGCAGATCGCGTACATCGCCGCCATCGCCGCACACCGGGCAATCGCAACGAAACGGCTCACCCGCACGAGGTTCCAAAACAGCCTCTGCGAGATCCGTCAACGGCACCCAGCTGGCAGCGGCGGGCACGAGGATCGTTCGGGAGCGATTTGACCCTGAGTTCTTACGCGGAAGCCAGAGATTCCGAACCGTGGAACTCGTTCCCACTGCCCCGGCATCGGCTCCAAGCGCCATCAGCCCAGCCAAACCGAGATCTCCACGCATCGCGAACACAAACGGCGCCGCTTCGATGACCTCAAGAACGCCGTCCAAGCAGGCCGGTGTCGAGAACGGATGCTCATAGGAGGCGAACACTGGCGCTATCGGCAAGCTGAATCGCCCTGGGTTTGTTGGAGACTCAGGGGTTTGGTTTTCCAGCCCCGGTTGGGGTGGTCTGTCGGGCAGTGTAGAACGCTGCTTCGAATTCTGCGGGCGGGGTGTCGTTGCAGTGGCCGTGGAGCCGTTGCTCGTTGAACCAGTGCACCCAGGACAGGGTGGCGAGTTCGAGCTGGTCGATGTCGTCCCAGCCGTGTGTGTCGGGTCCGTAGGCGCATTCGGCCTTGTAGAGCCCGTTGGTCGTCTCGGCCAGTGCGTTGTCATAGGAGTCGGCGACGGTGCCGATGCTGGGCCGGGCCCCGATCTCGTCGAGGCGTTCGGTAAATCGCAGAGACGTGAATTGCGACCCCGCGTCGGAGTGGGCCACGAGCCCGACCAAGCGCCGGCCGCCGCGTGAGCGGCGGGCCATCTCGAGCGCGTCGAGGACCATCTCGGTGCGCATGTGGGCTGCGACGCGCCAGCCCACGATGCGGCGGCTGAACGCGTCCACGATGAAGCACACATAGGCCATGGCTGCCCGGGTCGCGACATAGGTGAGATCGGTCACCCACAACGCGTCGGGCCGATCAGCGGTGAAGTCGCGGTTGACCAGGTCCGGGGCCCGAACAGCGTCCAGATCGCGGCGGGTGGTGAACATCTTGCGCCGCCGGCTGACGCCGCGTACGCCCAGCTCACGCATCAGCCGGGCGACCTGGTCCCGGCCGATCTCGTGACCCGCGCGCCGGGCGGCCTTCCACAGCTTGCGCGCCCCGTAGACCTTGCGGTTCGCGACCCACAACGCCAACAGAACCCCCATCCACACCGCGTCCGAGACCGCACGCGCCGACGGCTCGCGTTGGCGGCGCTTGGCCGCGTAGTACGTGCTCGGGGCCACCTGCAGCGCTGCGCAGACGGGCTCGACCCCGAGCTCGCCACGATGAGCGTCGACGAACGACACCGTCACCCCAGCGAGCGGTCGAGCCCCTTACGCGAAAGAAGCCGACGCCTTGCGCAGGATCTCGTTCGCCCGCCGCAGCTCCCGGTTCTCGGCCTCCAGCGCCTTGATCCGCTCAGCGTCCTCGCTGCTCGCACCAGGCCTCAACCCAGCATCGACTTCGGCCTGGTGCACCCACGACCGCAGCGACTCCACCCCGATCCCCAACTGGGCCGCGACCCGTTTCACCGTCCCGTGATCGGTGCCCAGCTCCTTGCGCAGCTGACGCACCGCACGCACAGCCCGTTCCTTTTCCGCCTCGCTGTACCGACGCGTCGTCGGCTTCCCAGGCGACATCTCATGTGGCATGACTCCATCCTCGTTTCCAAGATCAGGAGCCTCCAACAAACCCAGGGCGATTCAAGCCTCTCGCCTCGATTGACCTGGCCCAGCGTCTGTCCTCAAGTTCGTTCGAGCGAATGACTACCGGGACGAGCGCCGGCAAAGACGGCGCCTCCCTCTGTGCGGTCTTGACGAATTTCTCGCCGGCCGTGAGCAATTCGTCGACGGTGCTCGTGTCCGGCCTCATTCTCATGCGTGACGGTGCCAGCAGGCAGGAAACACCTGATTTCAGCTGCAGTTCGATGAATTCGGAATCTCGAATGGGTGCAAGTTCTCCAGGTCCCTTGCCGTCTCTATCACGCACATAGATCTCTGGATCAATCAGAAGGTACGTTCCCCGGCACGAGCGAGCCTCGCTATAGCCCTTCCCGTCGCGTAGCACGACACCGTCCGCATGACGTGCGAACTCAGGTGCCATCGTCGCGTCTCCGACATGTGCCAGCACTCGGCCGGTCAGATCCCGAAGCGACGGGGTGGGCGCCGGACTCTCGCTAGTGCGAATCGCCATGACTTTCCTCAAAGACTCCGATTGGGCAGTCATCGCATTGACCGGTGCGCCAAGAGCGGCGAACTCGATGCTCGGGATCGGCCATAACAGGCCCTCGGTTGGGTAGAACCCGCCGGTGAGCTGACGGGGCCGCCGGTTCTCGGCGGTAACCCCATGGTCGCGCGTGCCCTATGACGAAAGGCGGATTTCCACAGGTGGCCCAAAGGAGCGTCCCCGGCCTACCCAAGCCGGGGACGCTCAAATCGACTGAGACCGCCTCACAAGCTAAGCCACAGCCCTCACCACGCGTCAGATTAGACGTGCCAGACCAAGAAGGGTGGATCCACCGAACCGAGGCCGCCGGACCAGGTTCGGCCGAGCCATGGGCGCACCCACTTGGCTTCGAAAGTCACAATCACCGAAGATGCTCATGTCCCCACAAGGCGACATTGAGTCCCCGCTCGATCCGGGCGATGGTGGGCAGGTCGCCCCAGCTGTTCCCGTGGAGGATGTTGGACAGTGCGCTTACTGACGCGCCGGTGGCACGCTCGGCCTCACGCAAGCTCAGCCCGCGTCGAGTGATTTGTGCTTCCAGCCGTCTTGCGACGGCAAGCGCGAGGCGAGCTTCGGGCGGTGCATCAGGGACAAGTCCACCGCGCGGCCAAGGTTCGTCGGCGGCGAGGTAGTCGCTGGGGTGTGCGTTGAGTTGCCCGCGGGACGGCATCAGTCAGCACGCTAATTGCGGCTCAGCGCGATCTCCGCTCGGTGTGATACACAGCACCCCCGATGTTCCTATATAAGAACGTACTTTGGATGCAGACGGACGCCCCCGAGTCCGCCGTTGTTTCCTTCGCGAGATGCTCGGGCGCGCGTTCGCGCGCACCGGGCCCGACCAGGGTCGTGTTTCAAGGCCGTCTCGATGGGTGAGCTCGTGACGCCGCGAAGTGTGGTCTCACCTGGGCGTTTGTGGATCCAGCGGTCTCTTGACGGGTCCTCGGGGAGATATTCCGATCTGAGGATCCGCGTCTTTGTGACGAGAGTCGACTTCCCTAGTTCTCGGAGCCAAGCGCGACGAGTCAAGGCGCCAAGTCCGACAAGACAAAACAGCGCCCCGACTCGTCTGTGGTTTGACCCCTGCAAGACGTGTGACTGCCTCGAGGGGTGCTTATGCAAGCTAACACCACCGCGATGGGGGAAGTGGTGGATCCGGTGTTGCCGCTGGTCTGGACACGCACCCGGCCGCAGCATGTCGCGCTTCCGCCTCTTGTGCGCGCCGTACTCGGGGCGTGGGCCCTCGTCGTGAACGGCGGCGACCGCATCGAGGCGTGGGCGCCGGTGCTGCTGGACGCGCTCGCGGCGCGTTATGGGTCCAAGCCGGCGACCGCAGAGAAAGTCACTGCGGAGGTCGGGCGGCTCCTGAAGTTCCTCATCGCTCGAGGTGCCGTGACGTGGCGAGACGTCTTCCCAGCGCTGGTTTGGGAGTGGTGCTGGGCTGCTCGGCCGGACCGATCGGGCCGCTATCGGAGAGTTTCCGCGGGAACAGCGAAGGTTCGCCGCTGGGCGGCGAGGGCGATGTTCGAGACAGCGGAGATGCTCGGCGCCGATGTAGACGCGGCATCTCTCGTCGGCGATCCGGTTGGAGATGTGCTGCCGACGTACTCGTCACGTCCGCTGAGCGACGCTGAGGCACTGCTGGTGCGCGAGCACGCCGACTTTGGTCTGTGGTTCTCGTCGAGATCTGCCGCTGTGGCGCTGGCATTCGCCGGCGGCACCTCCAGCGACATCGCCCGCGTGACCACGGGCGATGTGAATGTCGATGCCGGCACGGTGCGGTTCGGCGGCAAGGTTGCACGCACGAACCCTCTCGACGACTGGGGCCGCGAAGCGATCACACAGCACCTGCGGAACCGCCCAGAAGCGACAGACCGACGGGGCCGGCTGTGCGTGAGCGGCTCGCTGACACACGAGCGCGCTACTCACTCGGTGACGGTCCGGCTGCGCCAGGTAGTCGTCGACGCCGGGCTCGGCGGCGAACCCGAGATCACTGCCCGCTCCATTCGACTCACCACGGCGCTGAGAATCGCGCAGCAGCAGGGGATCTTCGCCGCGGCGGCGTTCTTGGGCAATACCTCGCTGGATCGCACCGCCGCTGCTCTGCGCTGGCGTCTCGACCCAGCCGCCCACTCGGCAGAGGCGAGCGGTGGCTAAGCGCAGGCGACGACGCACCGCGGGCCGCAGGCTGTTCGTCGACGGGCAGCCCGAACGGATGCGCGACCTGCGGATGGTGTACGCCGAGCCGGCTGCCGACGAACGAAGAGACGGACCGGTCGGAGGCTCGGGCAATTCGTGGTCGAGCAGCGACGATTCCCGCAAGGCCACCGGGCCGCGCCTGACTCTCAACAGCAAGCAGCGCGTCTTCGCTGTGCTGTGCAGCAAGCCGTTCTGGGCCGAAGCCGAATTCATACAGCAGGCCGTCGACGAGTTCGACCGTTCCCGAACCGGCCGCCGCAGGGGTCGTCCGCGAGACAACAGTGCAGCAGACATGCTCGCCTACCGCCAGATGGAACTCGTCTGCGAGGGCATGAACGCAGCAGACCGCGAGATTGGCCCCGACCCCCACGCCGGCCTGGTCCGCTCGCTGTGGGACGAAGCCCAAGAGGCGCTCGAACAGGCATGGCCCGACCGTCCCGAGCGGCGGCTGTCCGCCAAGCCCGTGAACCGCACCAAGTACCACAACTTTTGCAAACGATTCCTCACCGACGACATGCTCGAACACATCGCACTCGCCATCAGCGACCACGCCGTCGAAGGAGCACTCGACACCGGGCTGCTCGACCCCGCCGACGGCACCCACACCAACCCGCATACGACTCAGCTGATCTACGGCGACGGATGCTGGTTCTCTACCCCGCACAACCACGGCGCCAAGATCCGCCGTGACCCCGACGCAACCGAATTCTTCAACAACGACGGAACCAGAGCCGACGCGCCCGGCAATCTCGCAGTACGAACCTACATCCGAGGCGAGGACCCCAACACGCGCATCACCCTCACCGTCGACGTCAAGGACCCACAAGCAGGTCCGATGAGCGACGCCCGCATCGCCGTCGACCGCATCCTCGGACTGCTCGACCGTCATTCGGCTCTGCGAGAAGGCGCCAAGGGATTCGTCTACGACATGGCATTGCGCTCAGCCGAGCACGACGACCTGCTCGACGCCGGGATCATCGGCATCTCCCACACGCCCAAGACCGCCAACGGGCGACCCGCAGCGCGCAACCTCGGCACGCACAAATTCCGCATCGGCACCGAAACCATCGCCACCATGACCGTCACCGCCATCGACGGCGCCCCGACCATCCACCTCGTCGACGGCAACGGCGACGACCTCGCCGTCCCGCTACTCGGCGGCCAAGTACGACGACGCTGGCGCAAACGGCTCGGACGCTACGCCGTCTACCGTGACTGGCACATCCCCCGCCAAGACCACGTGCCCCCACAACTCCAAGGCGCTACCACCGAGATCCGCCACAACAGCAGCGACACCGAACGAGAAGCAAAACCCCATCAGCGGCTCGCCTCAGCGCTGCGGGTCTTCCCCGACTACGACCCGGTCATGCTCAACAAATACGGACTGCGCGAAGACAGCGAATCATCCAACAACCACACCAAGGACATGTTCCCTCACCGGCGAGCCAACACACTCGGACGCCGCCGACTCCACTTCAAGCTCTTCGCCGCACAGCACCACGACCTCGTCACCGCACTGCTCAACCACGCCAAACGAACCAGCAACGACGTCTCAGATTGGTTCGGGCGCTACCTCGCTCACCTTCAACCAGCCGACGACCAGCCGACGAAACACGCCCGAGACGGTCCGCTGCCCCTAGCTGCCTGAGACGATCCCACGATGCTCACCCTGTACCAGGACAGGCAACCCCGACACGCCCCCGAACGGTCAGCACGCCCACAGACCCATCAGCATCGTCCCTAGGTCGCACCAAACCATGTAAACAGCGCCGCTTAGGTGCCAGATCACAATTACGCACCGAATTGCGCACTAGATTTCGCACTCCCCCCTGCCCTCGTAGCTCAGGGGATAGAGCGTCGGTTTCCTAAACCGTGCGTCGCAGGTTCGAGTCCTGCCGAGGGCGCCATGCACGTCAGCGCGACATTGCCCCAGCACAACCTGCGAGCCGTGCCCGACGAGGTGCGGCGGATCGAGGCCGACGGGTACGACTGCGTCGTCACCATGGAAAACCGGCATGAGCCGTTCATCCCGCTTGGCATCGCTGCAGTGCACAGCGAGCGGGTGCGGCTGTCGACCAGCGTGGCCATCAGCTTTCCGCGCAGCCCCATGGTGACCGCTTCGACCGCCTGGGATCTGCAGGCGGCCTCGGGCGGGCGGTTCGTGCTCGGCATCGGCAGCCAAGTCAAAGGGCACAACGAGCGGCGGTTCAGCGTGCCGTGGTCGGCGCCGGCGCCACGGATGGCCGAATACGTCCAAGCGATACGGGCCATCTGGAACACGTGGGCCACGGGCGAACGGCTCGACTACGAGGGCGAGCACTACCGCTTCTCGCTGATGACGCCGAACTTCACGCCCGAGCCACTGGACGGACCGCCGCCGCCGATCATGATCGCCGCGGTCGGCCCGGCCATGCTGCGAGTCGCCGGGCAGCACTGTGACGGGGTGCGCCTGCACGGCTTCTGCACGCCGGACTACCTGCGGGAACACGTCATGCCGCAGCTGCAGACCGGACTCGACCGGGCCGGGCGCAGCCGCAGCGACTTCTGGGTGACTGGCGGCGGGTTCGTCTGCACCGGGCCCGACGACGAGACCGTGGACCGGATGGTCGAGTGGGTTCGCTACCGAATCGGTTTCTACGGCAGCACCCGGGCGTACTGGCCAGTGCTCGAACAGCACGACCTGGGCGAGCTCGGCGAGCGGCTCAACCATCTCTCGCGCAACGACGGCTGGGGACAGATGGCCGGCTGCATCGACGACGACGTGGTGCGGCTGTTCGCCGCCGTCGGACGACACGACGAGATCGCCGGCACCATCGCCAAGCACTTCGACGGGCTCGTCGACGAGGTCAACGCCAGCGTCGCCATGGACATCGGCGCCGACCTGCCACCCGACGTGATCCAGGACATCCAGGCCATTCCGACAGCCGGCAAACCAACCTGAGCACGGGCGCCATCGCGCCCGCTCGAACAACTAACCCATCGGCTCCAATTCGGCCGTGCCGAACACGACGCTGAAGCGGACGCACCAGATGGCCACCGTGCGGTAGCGGTCGAGGTCCACATCGGCAGGGATCTCGTAGTTCTGTGCACCGATGTTGCCCTTGAGGTCGCCCAGGTCGACGAAATCGGCTGCGAGATCGCCGACCGAGGCGTCGGGGCCTGCCGCCGTCAGGTACACGTTCAGATCGGGACCGTTGTCGGTGGCGAAGTCGTCGTCGAACCGCAGGAACGTCTGAGTGCCGTCGGTGAGCACCACCGCAACGCCGGAGGCGGGATGCGACCGGGCTCCGAACGTGCCCACTGCGGTCACCCGCACGTCGCCGTCATCGGCCATTTCGGCCATTTCGGGTTCATCAAGCATGTGCTCGGCTACCGACATCGAGTGCTCGGTGATCTGCTTCTCAGCTTCGGCAGCCTGCTCGACTTCAGCCGGGGTCATCAGCCGCTCACGCTCGGCCTCCAACTCCGCTAGCTCGGCCTGTAGCACATCCACCTGCTGGTACATGGCCTCCATGGCCTCGTCGGTGTCCTGCGCCATCGCGGCATCACGCACGCTGACGATCTCTGATTCCAGCTCGGCGATCTGCTGGTCGACCGCGGCGCGCTCGTCGTCATCGGCCGTCGCTGCGTCAGTGTCGTCGCCCCGCGCCTCGCTGATCAGCTCGTCGATGTCGGCATCGCCGCCGGCGAACTCGGGGGCCTCCTCGTCCACCACCTCGTCTACGAAGATCAGGTGGAAGCCAAACACGAAGAAGGTCAAGTAGATGACCAGCGCGGCTCCCACCAGATTGCCGACACCAGCAGCCCAGCGGCCGCCTGTAGTCCGGGGAATCAGCCTGTTCAGAAGCCGCCTCATCGCTCGGTCTCACTCTTGATCATGTCACCACCGTAGGAGCCAGACGCGCTGTCTCATAGTCAGGAGCGAAGAATGGTCAGGACCGCTGACGAGACAGGTTCAACAGCACCGCAACCAGGACGAACACGCTGCCGGCCATATACGGGATCGACACGAAGCCGAACTCCCATGCGTACCGCACTGTGCACGGACTGACCAGGCTGCACGTCGTGGCGCCTTCGAGACCTGGGAAATGCTGCAGCAGGTAGTGCCAGGTCGACATCGCTGCGCCGGCCACGCACATCGGCAACCCGTAGCGGTAGACCCACCGGTCGCGGACGAGCAGACCGATCACCAGCACGAGCGCCAGCGGGTACATGGCGACGCGCTGGAACCAGCACCAGCGACACGGCTCGAGGTGCGCGATCTCCGACAGGTACAACGAGCCGAGCATGGCCCCCACCGCCAGCGCCGCGGCGATTCCCGTGACGGTACGAGCACTCAGCTGCCGTCCACGTGCGCGGCGGAACAACACCACAACGGTCGCCGCATTACAGGCAAGCGCTGCCACCGCGAACAGCCGGAGCATCTGGTCCAACGACACAGGTGATCAGCGTGCCATACGCGATTGCACGGCACCATTCGCAATATGTGATCGTTAGCTGCGCGAGCGGTCAGGTCGTCCGATGGGAACCCACAGCGACACGAACGCCGCAATCGCGAAGACCAGGAAGAACGCCAGCACATGCTGGTAATAGACGAGCGCGCGCTCGCCGGATTCGTCCTTCAGCAGCGCGAACAGGCCGGCGATGCCGATCGCGGAAGCTGCGTACCGCAGCGTGTTGAACAGTCCGCTGATCTCGCCGAAGTACGACTCGTCCACCCAGGCCAGCGCCACGCTGTTGAGCAGCGGCACACACATGCCCCAGCCCAACCCAAATAGCGCGATCGTCGGTGCCATCTCGCCGAGATAATCCGCCTCGGTGCCCAGCCGCACCACCTGCCACCCGATGGCCAGAATCTGTATGGCCGCACCGGTGCGGCACAGGGTGATCGCGCTCCATCGTTCGCCCAGCCGGCTGAAGAACACGGTGGACGCGCCCGCCACGATGGGCCCGACCGTGACGCCGAGTCCGACTTGGTTCGCGGAGTAGTCCCAGAAGTTGAACATGAACAGCGGCCAGATCAGCCAGATCGCCTGCGACGAGACGCCCACCAAGAAGTTGGACAACTGCGTCACCCACACGCCGCGTCGACGCAGAAGGTGCAGATTCAGCAGTGGCTCCGGATGGCGCAGCGAGTTGTTGACGAACCAGGCGAATGCACCTAGCCCCACGACCGCCACGGCGAGTGTGACCGGCGACGTCCAGCCCCAAACCCGGCCACCCTGCATGATCGCCGTGACAAGCGCCGCGAGCCCGATCGTCCCTGCGGCGGCACCGGTTACATCAAGCCGGTGCGAAGCCTCCGGCGTCGGCAGCTCCCGAAGAACGCGCCACGCCACCAAGAACATCAACACTGCAACGGGCGCGCTCACGAAGTAGAGGACCCGCCACCCGGCCGCCCCCAGCAAGAGCGCAGACAGTCCCGGGGCAATTCCGGCCGCCAGCGGGCCCGCAGCAGACCACAGACCCACAGCGGTGGTGCGTCGTGACGTAGGAAAGAGCGGCAGCACCAAGCTGAGCGAGGCAGGCAGAATCGCCGCGCCGCCGATGGCCTGCAGCACCCGGGCCAGATTCAGCGTCCACACGGTGGGCGCAATCGCCGAAGCCACCGCAGACAGGGCAAACAGCACCAGTCCTGCCTGGAAGATCAGCTTGCGCCCGATGCGATCGGCCAGGCGGCCTGCCAGCGGCAAGAACGCTGCGGTACCGATCATGAAGCCGGCAATGCCCCAACCCACATCGGCTGCGGTGGCGCCGACGAAACTCTCCTGAATCGCATCGAGCGCGAGATTCGTCGCGGTGCTGTTGAAGCCCACCAAGACTGTGCCCAGCGACGCCACCGTGAGCGCCCGCCAGGCCCGTCCCGGAACTGCTTCACGCGCTCGAGGACGACCCGGCGGTGGACTCGCAGCGGGCATCGTTCGGGGCGGCGCGGCCGTACCGTTGCGCTGGCCGGGGTCGACGAGCTCGCCGTCATCGCGACGTTCGATGACCGGGGCTTCCGTCGCGGCACGAGGAACTTGCGGCACCCGTGCCGGATCGACCTGGCTGAAGGTCGATCTCGTTCCGCATCCGCACAAGCGTACGGCGCAGCCTGCGCCGACAGCCCCAAGAATCGAACAGCAGTTAGAGAAGCTGTTATCGGCCCGCTCTCACGGCGAGTTGATCAACGGCCGTGGAAGACCGGCTCGCGCTTGTCCACGAAAGCTTGCGCCGCTTCCTTGTGGTCGTCGGTCTGTCCGCAGTGGATGTGGTGGGCAGCTTCCATGTCCAAGCATTCGCCCATGTCGCCGTTGACGGCCCGGTTCAGGTTCTCCTTCATGTACCGGAACGCCACGGTCGGGCCGTTGGCCAGCCGCCGCGCAATGGCTCCCACCTCGTCCATCAGGCTCTCGGCGGAGAACACGCCGTTCACCAAGCCCAATGACACCGCTTGGTCCATGTCGACCCGGTCAGACAGGTAATACAGCTCGCGGGCCTTGGCCGAGCCGATCAGGCGCGACATGAACCACGTGCCGCCGTAGTCGCCGCTGAAACCCACCCGGGCAAACGCCGTCGTGATCACGGCATTCGGCGACGCGTAGCGCAGGTCGCACGCCAGTGCCATGGACAGGCCCGCCCCCGCCGCAGCGCCTCCCAGCGCAGCAATGGTCGGCTTGGGCATCTCGTACAGCTTCCCGGAGGTGTCGCGCTGGCTGCGCCGCTGCCGGTGCACCCGGGCGTCGTACTGCAGTGGGCTGCCGCCGCCCTCGCCGCCAGCGGCGGCCATGCCCTTGACGTCGCCGCCGGCGCAGAAGGCCCCGCCGGCCCCGGTCAGCACCAGTGCGCCCACATCGGAGGCCACCTCGGCGTCGGCGATCGCAGTGATCAGTCCGTCCATCATCGGAGTGGACATCGCATTGCGGCGTTCGGGACGATTCAGCGTGATGGTCATCACGCCGTCGGTCACCTCGACGACGATGTCGTCGGTTCCGGTGTCGAAGACTCGATCTGTCATGACGCTCCCTTGTTGGTCGTGGCCCGCAGTATCGCGAACACGTGCGAGACGCGCTGAGCGACTCACCGGCCGGAGCATCTACTCCTCTGACTCGAAGGAACCCAGTTCCAGGTCGACCGACCGCAGCCTCCCGTCGAGGCCGATCACGCCCATCTCGACCCGATCGCCCGGCAGCCGCGCCAAGATCTCCACCACCAGGTCGTTGCTCGTCCGGATCGTCTCGCCTTCGAATTCGACGATCACGTCGCCCCGCTCGATACCCGCCCGATCGGCAGCTTCGCCAGGGTCGATGCCGACGACGAGCGCCCCGTACGTGACCTGGGGCGCAACCTCGATATCGGCGAGTTCGTCGTCGGGGTCGGGTCCCGGCTCCACCGTCACCGGACCCAAATCGCCGATCCCGCCGTCCGGCTCCGTATCGTCGGCATCGGGCGGATCGTCCCGATTGATCCAGTCCTCGACCGAGACGATGCGCACGCCGAGGTAGGCCTTGGCCTGCACCACGCCCTCGAGCAGCAGGTCGATGATCGGTCGAGCATGATCGATCGAGATGGCGTATCCGATGCCTTCGGCGAGTCCGATGCCTGCGGAGAGCCTCCGGGCAATCGCCGTATTGACCCCGATGACTTCTCCGGCGGCGTTGACGAGCGGTCCACCTGAGTTGCCGGGGTTGATGGCAGCGTCGGTCTGGATGAGACGCACCAACCGCTTCCCGTCCTCGAATTCGATGTAGCGGTTGAGGCCCGACACGATTCCCGACGTGACGGTCGGCTCGCCGATGATGTCGAGGGCATTGCCGATGGCAATCACCTCGTCGCCGACTTCCACACCGTCAGTGGAGCCGAGCCGCACCGTCGGCAGGCCGTCCCGGTCGACCTGAAGCACCGCGAGATCCCGCGCGGGATCGGTGATCATGACCCGAGCAGGCACCAGCTCGCCCCCGAAGAACCGCACGTCCACCCTGTTCGCGTTCTCGACCACGTGGGCGTTGGTGACGATGCGCCCCTGCGGGGTCACGATGAAGCCGGAGCCTGTGACGTCGCCCTCATCGGTTGTGACCTTCACGATGACGACCGATTCCTGGACCGCCTCGAGAACGGCCTTGATGTTGATGCCTTCGATGCGGCTTCCCAACGGCGAGCCTGGCTCGATCTCCTCACCGGTGAGCAGCCGCGCCCAGTACTCAGCGACGACAGTGGGTTCAAGCGCCGGGTAGGCATCGTCCCCCAAGACAGGAGCGCTGTCGCTCACCGGCTCGTCATCGGCGGCGGCCGAATCAGGACTGGTCGACTCGGGAGCCGTCTCGGCCCGTGTGGTGCTGGTCGGCTCAGACATCTCGGACGTGTCGGCGGCAGCCGGCGACGCCGAACCGGCCTTCGTCTCGGCCACCGTGACCGTGTCGGTCGGCCTGGCGACATCCGAGTCGTCGCCGCTCAATGCCACCAGCAGGATCAGTCCCGCGATCAGCGCACCCGCCAGCGCGCCCACCGCTCCGGCAATTCCTGCCAGCAGGCATCCCGGCCGCGCCAGCGGCTCTCGCACCGACGCACCTCGGGACGACCCATCCTGCGTCTCGGCTGCCGGCTCAGCATCGGGCTGGGGATCCCGCGCCGGGTCGCCGGTTTCGGGTCGGCTGTCGGGACCCTGTTCCATCAGCGATCAGCCGTCACCGTCACCTGATGGCGAGCCGCTCGGCTGCGCTCGCCGACAGGAAATCGACGCTTTGGCGGAACACGTCTGTGTCGGTTTCTTCAGCGTCGGCCATCACGCCGCGCAGGTACCGGTTCAGCACTCCTTCGGATATAGCAGCCAATCGCCAATACGAAAACGCGCGGTAGTAGTCGATATTCGACACGTCACGCCCGGACGCATCGGCGTACCAATCCAGCATGTCGCTGCGGGCCGCAAAGCCGCCCGCCTGCGTGGGCGCAGACGTGCCAGCCGATTGCTCATCGGGTGACACCCAGTTGTTCATCAGGAACCCCACGTCGGCCATCGGGTCGCCCAGCGTGCACAACTCCCAGTCGAGCACCGCCACGATGTCCCCGGCGCTCGACAGCATGTTGCCCAGCCGGTAGTCGCCATGGACGATGGCCGAGCCGATCTGTTCGGGCTTGCGGGCGTCGAGCTCGGTGGCCAATTCGTCCATGATCGGCAGTTCGCGCGTCTTGGACTGCTCCCATTGACGGGTCCAACGTCGCATCTGCCGCCCGAGGTAGTCCTCCCGGCGCCCCAGGTCGCCCAGGCCCACGTCATCGGGTTCGATCGCGTGCAGTTCGGCCAGCACGTCAGCCACCCGGCGACTCAACGACATGCGCTCGGCATCGAGAACGAGCTCGGATTCGTCCGCCGAGTGGAGCACTGCGCCTTCTTCGTAGCTCATGAGGTAGAACGGCGCCCCGTTCACGCCCTCATCAGTACACAGCGCGATCGCACGAGGCACCGGTACGTCGGTCTGCCCCACTCCCGAAATGATCTTGTGCTCACGGGACATGTCGTGCGCTGTGGCCAGCACGTGCCCCAGCGGCGGGCGGCGCAGCACCACCGAATCGCCGTCAGCGCAATGCACCCGGTAGGTCAGATTCGAATGCCCGCCCGCGATGAGCTCGAAGCGAAGCGGCTGGGCAGCCTGCGGGACATGGCGGGCGAACCAGGCGCTCACCGCCGGGGCATCGATGCCAGCGGGAGACATCTAGCCGCCGTAGGTGTAGAAGCCCCGGCCGGTCTTGCGACCCAGCAGGCCGGCGTCGCACATGCGGCTGAGCATCGGCGGCGGTGCGTAGAGCTGCTCGCGGAACTCCTCGTAGAGCGACTCTGCCACCGCCAGCGTCGTGTCGAGGCCGATGAGGTCGCACAGGGCCAGCGGGCCCATCGGGTGATTGCACCCCAGCACCATGCCGGCGTCGATGTCCTCGGTCGAGGCGAAGCCGGATTCGAGCATCCGGATGGCGGACAGGATGTAGGGGATCAGCAGGGCGTTCACCACGAAGCCGGCCCGGTCCCCGCTGTCCACCACCCGCTTGCCGAGCCGTTCAGTAGCGAACTTCCGGCATTTCTGGGCGGTCTCCTCGGCGGTCAGCAGCGAGGAGATGACTTCGACAAGCCCCATCACGGGCACCGGGTTGAAGAAGTGCATGCCGATGACCTGCGAGGGCCGGTCGGTTGCCATCGCCAGCTTCATGATCGGGATGGCCGAGGTGTTGGACGCCAACACGGCGTTGGGATCGGTGAGCACCTTCGACAGCCGGCCGAACACATCCAGCTTGGCCGCCTCGGATTCGACGATCGCCTCGATCACAAACTCTCGATCGGCCAGATCGTCGAGGTCGAGCCCGAACGACAGGGAGCCGAGCGCTGCTTCCCTCCCGGCGTCGTCGAGCTTGCCGGCGTTGACCGCGCGGTTCAGGCTCTTCTCGATGCGTGCCATGCCGGCCGCGAGTGCATCCTCGTCGACTTCGACAATCTTGACGTCGCAACCGCTGCGAGCAGCTACCTCGGCGATGCCGGACCCCATCAGGCCGCAGCCCACCACCCCAATTCGCTCCATAGGCACGACGGGCAATCTACCGGTCTGTCTGCGTTTGCCTGCCGGTAGGCCGGTATTTGCTCAGCCAACGCTCAGGTTGTCACTCGCGAGATCGGTCGATGGCGCCACGCACGGCGGCCACCACTTCATCGGAGGTGGCGCCCGGGGTCAGCACCGCTGCCACGCCGGCCTCAGCCATCGCCTCGAGGTCAGCACCGGGCACGATGCCGCCGAGAATGACCGGGATGCCCTCGGCGCCCGCTTCGCGCAGGCGTTGGACAACCAGCGGCATCAATGCCTCATGGGCGCCCGACAGCATGGAAACCCCGATGGCGTCCACGTCCTCGTCGATGGCGGCCGCGACCACGCTCTCGGGGGTCTGGAACAGGCCGGTGTAGATCACCTCGAAGCCGGCGTCTCGCAGCATCCGGGCCACGACCTTGACCCCGCGGTCGTGGCCGTCGAGACCGAGCTTCGCAATCAGCACCCTTCCGCCCTGAGCCTGCGCAGACATGCGGCGACCCTACAGGTCCGCCTCGCCGGGGAACGGAATCGCCTCGGGCAGCGGGCCAGTGATGGCGGGTGCCGCTGCTTCGAGGCCCGCGGCCAGCCGGAACGCCGTTTCCCAGCCGCTCGGGCGTGCTCCGAGCTGAGCCATCGCCACCTCCGCCTCCGAGCGCAGCGCAGCCGTGTCGGGCGCTTCGAACGACTCGTGGCCGATGGCGCGGGCCAGCCGTACCACCGCTTGGCTGAGCCGGCTGTCGGTGGCGTCGATGAGCACCAAGGCCTGCTCGAACGCAGCCTCCATCGCCGGCCGATCGGCGTCGCGCGCATGCGCGAGCGCACGGGCCACGAGGGCGGTGCGCATGTCGAGATAGGTGCCGGTGCCGCTTGCCATGGCGAATCGGGACTGCTCCAACGCATCGATCGTGCGCCCGACGGCCGCATACGCGATGGCCAGGCTGGAGTGCAGGTAGGTGGACGGCAGGTCGTCCGAGCTCACGGCTTCGAGTGCTGTGATCGCGTCCGCCGGCCGGCCCAGCTGCAACAGCGCGAGCCCCAGGGAGACCTGCAGGTCGAGCAGGCCGATCACTGCGGTCCGCTCGGCTCGCTTCGTGGGCTCGGGCCCGCTCGCTCCAGCGTGCGGATCGCGCCCAGACGTCCGGTCCCAGCCGGCGCGCACCAGATCGTCCGTGACTGTCTCTGGGTGCCCCATCTGGACCGCTGCGCCCGCTCGGACCGCCCGGGCGAATCCTTCGAGCGGACGACCTGGCATGTCGCTGGCCCGCTGGAAGCACTCCGCCAGCACCGCCCGGCTGCGCTGGAGTTCGCCCACTGCGGCGTACGACCGGCCCAGCAGGCCCAGCGCCTGCACGACGCCGAAGTCGCTGTGGACATCGCGGAAGACCTGTTCGGCGGCGCGAGCCCGTTCCACAGCTGCGAGCGCCCGTCCCGACCACAGCCCGAGCGACGCCAGCAGCAGATCCATCATCGCCTCGGTGAACCGCTCACCCCGCTCGTGGGCAATGGTGTGCACCGAGCCGGCCAGCTCCTCGGCCTCGTCGCGATCGCCCGAGTGGAACCGCAGGAACGCCAGCAGGCCTTCGGCGGTCGCCAAGCCGACGGTGTCGCCCAAGTCGATGAATCGTTCGATTGCGGTGGTCAGCCGGCGACCGGCCTCGGAGATCAAGCCCTGCTCGAATGACAGCCACGCCAGGTTCTGCAGGCACCACGCCACGCCGCTCTCGTCGCCGAGATGGGCGAAGGTGCCGTTTGCCTCGTTGATGTAGCGGTCGGCACGTGCGTAATCGCCCGCCCGCAGCGACGCAAGTCCTCGCAGCCGCAGCGACTCGGCGGCCTCGCGCACTTCGCCCATCGTGCGGAACTGATCCAGCGCGTCGGCCAGCAGCTTGTCGGCGGCGCCATGTTCGTCGCCGGCGAGCGCTACTTCGCCCAGCACCCGCAAACCATGCGCCGCGGCGATCCGGTTGCCGTTCAGGGTTGCCATGGCCCGTGCCAGCTCGGCATCGGCCCGGGCGCCATGCAGCTCGCCGAGCCTCAGTCGGGCCGCGGCCCGGCCCAGTGCCATATCGATGAGCCGCGGGTCGGCGTCACCGAGCATCTCGATGGCGCGGCGGTAGAACTGCGCCGATGCGTAGTGGCTGTCGCGGGCCGCCGCCCACCGGCCGGCCCGGCCGAGCCACTCGATCGCTACCTCAGTCATGCCGCCTTCGAAGACGTCGCCGTCTCGGTGATCTCGCTCGCCGGCACTTACGCCGAGCTCGACGGCCGAAGCGAAGTGATCGGCGATCAGCCCGACCGACTCGCTGGAGGGGTCCTCGCGGTTCTGTGCCAACCACAGCGCGACATCGAGGTGCCGCTCTGCCCGCCCGGCCTTGGTCAGCATGCTGTAGGCAACGTCGCGTACCACGTCGCTGCGGAACGTCCAGCCGTCTGCCTCGCTCGTGAAGATGTCCTTGTCGACCAGTCGCTGAAATATCGCTGGATCCTGTTCTGCGTTGGGGTCGGGTTCGGGCGATGCCGTCATCTCCAGCAGCTCGCTGATCGAACCGCCGCCGCCGATCACCGACGCGGCGTCCACCAGACGGCGTTCGGGTGGGCTGAGCGTGTCGAGGCGGGCCGCAACCAGTCCTCGCAGCGTGTCGGGCATTTCCGCCAGCGAGCGTTCCTCGTGGTCTGGCCGAGCGCCGGGACCCACTACGCCCGACTCGCGCAGCAGGACGCACATTTCCTCCAGGAAGAAGGGGTTGCCCCCGCTGCGCTCATAGAGCTGCTCAGCCACGTGATTGGGAACGCTCACGCCCAGCAGCTCGGCCACCAGGTCGGCGGTGGCCTCACGACTGAGCGCGTCGAGATTCAGCACCACCGTGCTGTGGCGGCCCGGCGGAACCGTCCAGCGATGCTCGTCCATGTTCCAGCGGGCCGTCGTGATGACGATGAAGGGCTGGTTGGCCAGTGCCGCCAGCAGCTGTTCGAGCACCTTGAGCAGCCGTTCCTCTGCCCAATGCACATCGCTGAGCAGCAGCACCACGGGCTGGCGCCGCGCCAGCGCCCCAAGGAATCGACGCAGGGAACGGAACGTAGCCTCGGCGCGCCATTCGATCTCGGCGGGATCGCCGGTGCCGACCCGCCCGAGCACGGCCAGCACCACATCGGTGATCTCGTCGATCTCCTCGAACGTGACGGCGTCGGATGAGCTGGCAACGCCGTTCGAGTTGCCGTTTGTGCTCTGCAGGACATCGGCCACGAGCGACGAGATGCGCCTGGTGGCCAGCACCGTCGAATCGCTGGCGTTCACCCCCGCAGCGGCCGCGATGGCATCGCCCAGGCAGCGCAGCGGGTTGGTCTCGTCATAGGGCAGCGCCATGCTCTCGAGCACCATCGCGCCGTGACGCTCCACGGTGCCTTCCGCCGCCTCACGAGCCAGGCGAGTCTTGCCCATGCCGGCTTCGCCCACGATCTGGCACAGCTGAGCGCGCCGGCGGGCCACGGAGGTGTCGATCGCGGCATCCAGCAGGGCGCTCTCGAGGTGACGTCCCACCAGCGGCGACAGCGACGCACTGCGACGGCGGCCTGGCGGCGCCAGCTCGCCGCTGGCCGCGAACACCGTCACGGGCTCGTCGCGACCCCGCAGGCCGATCTCGCCCCGCGGCGTGTACTCGACGATGCCCACAGTGGCTGCCTGGGTGGCGTCTCCCACCAGCACTTCGCCCGCTTCGGCGATGGTCTGGAGACGGCTCGCGATGTTGACGGTGTCACCCATTGCCGTGTAGTCGCCGCCGGCTCGCAGGGCGCCCACCAGCACTTCACCCGTGTTGATGCCGATGCGCATCTGGAGGTCCATGCGGCGCTCGGCACTGAACGCCTCCAGCGATCGACGCATCCGGAACGCGGCGCGCAGCGCCCGCTCGGGATCGTCCTCGTGCGCTGTGGGCGCGCCGAACAGGGCAAGGATCGCGTCGCCAATGATCTTGTCGACGGTGCCTCCGAACGCGGTGACATCGCCCACGAGCCGCTGGAAGCATTGATCGACGAGATGCTTCAGCTCTTCGGGGTCGGCGGACTCGCCCATCGAGGTGAACCCGACCAGATCGGCGAACAGCACCGTGACCACACGACGTTCCTCGGTCTGCACGAGCAGGTTGCCGCAGCTCGGGCAGAAACGTGCGCCCTGCGGGACCTCGGTAGCGCAAGCAGGGCACGTCATTGCGGCATTCTAGAAACGGCGCAGGAAGCGGACCGCATGAACGTCGGTTGCGAGTGCTCTGGCCGCGGAGGACGCTACCCAACCGCGCAGTAGCGTTCCGCCATGCCTCGCCCTCGAACAGCCACTGCACCTCATCACGCCGTGCAATTCGCCGACGATTCCGCCGTTGCCGCGCAGGCGGTGGATGCCTCGAAGATCTACGGCTCGGGCCCCACGGCGGTGCGAGCCCTTGACGGGCTCGACGTGAGCTTCGCCCGGGGCCAGTTCACCGCCGTGATGGGGCCATCGGGTTCGGGCAAGTCGACGCTCATGCACTGCATGGCCGGCCTGGACACGCTGACCTCGGGCGGGGTCGTCATCGACGACGTGCCGCTCGCCGACCTGTCCGAACGAGAGCTGACGCTGCTGCGACGCGACCGGGTGGGCTTCATCTTCCAGGCCTACAACCTGGTCCCCACGCTGACGGCGTACGAGAACATCGTGCTGCCGCGCCGGCTCGGCGCGCGCGAAGTCGACCGTG
This sequence comes from Candidatus Poriferisodalis sp., assembly GCF_965237655.1. GTDB lineage: Bacteria > Actinomycetota > Acidimicrobiia > Acidimicrobiales > Poriferisodalaceae > Poriferisodalis. The sequence continues at coordinate 762,773 of NZ_CBDEGB010000001.1, read as the reverse complement.
AATGGCTCGACGAGGTGGTGGAAGCAGTGGGGCTGACCGACCGCCTCAGCCACCGGCCCAGCGAGCTCTCAGGCGGCCAGCAGCAACGCGTCGCAGTGGCCCGGGCGCTCGCAGGACATCCTTCGATCGTCTTTGCGGACGAGCCCACCGGCAACCTCGACAGCCGAACGGGCGATGAGATCCTGCAATTCATGGGGACCGCCGTGCGGCAACTGGGACAGACGATTGTGATGGTCACCCACGATCCTGTGGCGGCGTCATACAGCGACCGGGTGGTGTTCCTCGTCGACGGTCGCATCGTGAACGAGATGAGCAACCCACAGGCCGACGACGTGCTCGACGTGATGAAGCACCTCGGCGACTGAGGCTGCGCCAGATCGATGCTGAAGCTCACTCTCAGGTCCTTCTTCGACCGCAAGATCCGCCTGGCACTCACGACGTTCGCCGTGGTGCTCGGTGTGGCTTTCGTGTCGGGATCATTCGTGCTGGCCGACAGCCTGCGAGCGGTCTTTGACGACATCGCGGAGGAAGTGGGCGCGCCGATCTCGGTGCGGGTGCGCGGCATTTCTGCGATCGAGAGCAACGACCTCACCCGCCCCCCTTCGCCGGACTCCCTCGCCGATGAGCTCGCAGGCGTCGACGGGGTGGCCAGCGTCACCGGCATCGTCGAGGGCTTCCCATTCGTCAGCACCGCCGATGGCGAGTTGGTGCGCAGTCAGGGACCCACACTTGCCTACAACTACGAAGCTGACGCCGTCTCAGCGATCGAGATCGTGCGAGGCGATGCGCCGGGGACCGGCGAGGTCCTCTTCGACGAATTCGCCGCCGATCGATACGACATTGCCATCGGCGACGTCGTCAATGTCCGCACCCTTGCCGAGCCCGAGGACTTCGCGGTGTCGGGCATCGCGAGCTTCGGCGAGGAGGACTTCGGCGCTGTATTTGTGCTGTTCGACACGCCGACGGCCCAGCGCCTGTTCGGTCTTCCCGACAGCTTCTCCTACATCAATGTGAGTGCAGCGGGGGCCTTGAGCCCCGACGAGTTGGCCGAACGGGTCAATGCAACCCTGCCCGCAGACTTCGAGGCCGTCACCGGCGAGATCGTCTCCGACGAGTTCAGTGCGTTCTTCGACGTCATCATCACGGTGTTCCAGAGCGCGCTGCTGGCGTTCGCGGCCGTCGCGCTTGTGGTGAGCGCCTTCATCATCAACAACACGTTCTCGATTGTGTTGGGGCAGCGCATCAAGGAGTTGGGACTGCTGCGCTGCCTGGGCGCGTCGGGCCGACAGGTGCGCACGTCGGTGCTGTTGGAGGCGCTGCTGATCGGCGGCGTGGCCTCGGTGGCAGGTCTGTTCGGCGGTCTCGGCGTGGCGGCGCTCATCAACCAGATCATCAGTGCTGCCGGCGATGGCGGCGGGTTGCCGAGCGGGGGGATCATCTTGGCACCGCGTACCTGGATCGTGGCCATCGTCGTGGGAATCGGAGTGACGCTGCTGGCATCGCTGTCCCCGGCGCGACGGGCGGCCAGCATCCCGCCGATTGCCGCCCTCACCGACGACTTCGTGCTGTCCGCGACGCGCACCCGCCGGCGCGTGCTCGTTGGCCTGGCATTTGCCGTTGTGGGCGGGCTGGCAGTGATCCTGGGAGTGCTCGGTGCAGGAGACACCACGACACGCCTGCTCGCGCTGGGAGCTGGGGCGCTCTTGCTGTTCATTGCGGTGGCGCTGCTCAGCCCGCAGGTTGCCGCGCCGATCGCTCGGGCGGTTGGTGCGCCCATCGCCTGGATAGGCCGCATCTCGGGAACGCTGGCGCGCAACAACGCTGCGCGCAACCCGCATCGCACCTCGGCCACTGCTGCCGCGCTCATGGTGGGCCTGGCGCTGGTCACGATGGTGCTGGTGGTGGGCACCAGCTTCAAGAAGACGGTGACCTCGCTGCTGGAGACGTCGATCACTGCCGACTACTACGTCGCACCCGCACAGCAGCAGGGACCGGGCGTGTTCAGCCGCCAGCTCGCAGTCGAGCTCAATGAGCTGCCAGAGGTGGATCTGGCGATCAGCTTTCGCGGCGGGCCGGGCACAGGCGCGCGGGCGCTGATCGGCGGCGCTGGGCGTGACATTGCCGGGGTCCCCAGTGCCGCCTTCGGTTCGGTCGTGCATGCGGGCATCGTCGATGGCGGCTACGACGGACTCGAGAACGACGGTGTGCTCGTGCATGCCGACCCGGCGACTGATCTCGGGCTGTCGCCTGGCGACACGTTGACCGCGGTATTCCCTGACACCACGCGGACCCTCACCGTTGTCGGCGTCTACGACGACGCCAGCATCGTGGGCAACTGGGCGGTTGACCTGTCGACCTACGAGGAGGTGTTTGGGTCATCAATGCAAGATGACGTCTTCGTCGCCGCCTCGGTGGCGCCTGGCATCGATCCCGCCAGCGTCCGTCCTGCGATTGAGACCGTCACCGATCGCTACCCCGAAGTGACGCTGCGGGATTCCGACGAGTTCGCACAGAACGCCGAGGACCAGCTGAATCAGCTCCTGCTGACCGTGAACGCCTTGCTGCTCTTTGCTGTCGTCATCGCAGCTCTCGGCGTGGTCAACACGCTCATGCTGTCGGTGTTCGAGCGGACACGCGAGATTGGGCTGTTGCGGGCCGTGGGCATGACGCGTCGCCAGACACGGCGGATGATCCGCTGGGAAGCCGTGATCGTGGCGGTATTTGGCGGGTTGATGGGCATCGTGCTCGGCCTGGTGCTCGGCGCCGTCTCAGTGGCGGCGATGCCCGAGTCGTTCGTGAGCGAATTCGGCGTTCCCATCGGACAGTTCGTCGTGATCTTGCTGCTCTGCGTGGTGATGGGCATCGTCGCGGCAATCCTGCCCGCCCGCCGCGCCGCCCGCATGGACGTCCTGCAGGCCATCTACCACGCCTGAACAGCGGTTCGCCGCGTCGCGCTGGCTCAGATCGCTACGGGACGATGTGACACCCTGAGGCGAGACTCACGCTGTCCATTCGCGATGTCGAGGAGTGCCCAGTGCCGTTCGCCGAGTACCGCCGATCCCTGTGTACGACTTTCAGCAGTGGCCGAGCGACTGAGCACAGCTACCGGCCCGCGCTGCAGAAGCTGCTGAAGGATGTTGGCGGCAAAGACGTCGATGCGATCAACGAGCCGACACACGCGGACTACGGCGCGCCCGACTTCATTGTCGAGCAACGGCAGGTTCCCATCGGACATGTCGAGTGCAAGGACATCGGCACAAATCTCGATGTTCAAGAGGAAAGTGAGCAGCTCCAGCGGTACCGCGAGGCACTGCCCAATCTCATCCTCACCGACTACTTGGAATTCCCTTGGTTCGCGAACGGAGAACTGCGCGCCGAGGCCAAGCTTGGACTGTTCGACAGCGCTGGGCGCCTGTCCGTGGAAGCTGGCGGCGACGATTCCGTACGGGACTTGCTCACCGACTTCTTCGATGCTGAGGTGCCCGTTGTCGGAGAGCCAGCTGACCTCGCCAGGCGCATGGCATCCAAAACGAGGCTGCTGCGTAACACCATCGAACAGATCCTGACGCACGACGCCGGTAGTGCCTCGGCGCTGACAGGACTGCTGGCGAGCTATCGAGAGGTGCTGATCAACGATGTCAGCATTAGCGACTTCGCCGACCTGCAAGCGCAGACGGCCGCTTACGGACTCTTCGCTGCGCGGTGCCTCCATGATGGGCAGCCAGCGGCGTTCACTCGGCAGTCGGCGGTATTCGCGCAGCCACGCCGTTCCTGCGAGATGTCTTCGGGCACATCGCCGGACCCAACACCGACGCTCGCATCGCATGGATCATTGACGACTTCGCCCTACTGCTCGCACGCGCCGACATGGCAGCGATCTTGGAGGGTTTCGGGAGGCCCACGCGCCAAGAAGACCCCGTCGTTCACTTCTACGAGGACTTCTTGGCTGCCTACGATCCGAAGCTTCGCGAGCTGCGCGGCGTCTTCTACACGCCGGAACCAGTCGTTTCGTACATCGTCCGAAGCGTCGATTGGGTGCTACGCGAGCGATTTGGGCTGAACGCCGGTCTAGCTGATACTGCCGAAGTGAAGGTATCCGCAGAAGATGGGCAGACGCGCAAGCTCCCGAAGGTCCTAATCCTTGATCCGGCGGCTGGCACGGGCACGTTTCTCCGCGAGGTCGTGTCGCATGTCCGCACCAGTCTCGCTGACACTGGACTTGCCGGTGCTTGGGAGCAATACGTTCAGGAGCACTTGCTGCCACGCTTGTTCGGATTCGAGCTGCTGATGGCGCCGTACGCCATTTGCCACCTGAAGCTCGCTCTGGAAATCAGCGGCGAGTCTGACCAGTTCGTCATGCCCGAAGGGGAACGATTGGGCGTGTATCTCACAAACTCCCTTGCTGAGGCGCACGAGACCGCAAGCGGGCCAATGTTCGCCAACGAGATCGTTCGCGAGGCTCGCGACGCCGACGCAATCAAGCGCGACCATCCGGTGATGGTGGTCATCGGCAATCCGCCCTACTCAGGTCATTCGGCAAACAAGGGCCCGTGGATCAGCGATCTGCTGCGAGGCCGAGTCGCCGAGGACCCGGAGAGCTACTTCACGGTCGATGGCGAGCCGCTCGACGAGCGCAATCCAAAGTGGCTCAATGACGACTACGTGAAGTTCATTCGATTCGCGCAGTGGCGTATCGGGCAGACCGGTGAGGGCGTGCTCGGCTTCGTCACGAATCACAGCTACCTCGACAATCCGACGTTCCGCGGGATGCGCCAGTCGCTCATGGAGACCTTCGACGAGATCTGGTGCTCGACCTGCACGGCAACTCCAAGCGAAGGGAACGAACCCCAGACGGAGACCCCGACCAGAACGTCTTCGACATCCAGCAAGGCGTCGCAATCGGGATCTTCGTCAGGCACGGTGACAGCCTTGAAGGCCTGGCGAAAGTCATGCATGCCGATCTCTGGGGCGCGCGGGGCGATGAGAAATCGGGGAAGTACGCGTGGCTAGCGGAGAACGACATCACCAGCACCACGTGGCGTGAGGTGTCGCCCCGCTCGCCGGACTACTTCTTCGTGCCGCGCGACTATGCGCTGCTCGAGGAATTCGAAGCAGGCTGGAAACTGACGGACATCGCGCCGGTCAACTCGGTGGGCATCGTGACGGCCCGGGACAAGATCGCCATCCAGTGGACCGAAGACGACATGCGCCGATTCGCTGAGGAATTCAGCGGTCTCACCGAAGATGCAGCCCGGCAACGATACGCACTTGGGCGAGACTCACAAGATTGGAAGGTCGCATCAGCACAAGAAGACATCCGATCGCATGCCGATGCGAATGAGTACGTCAAGCCGATTCTCTACCGGCCGTTCGACGTCAGGGCGACGTACTACACGGGTACGGCCGGCGGCTTCATTTGCAGGCCGCGATCGGATGTCATGCATCACATGCTGGCCGGGTCCAATCTTGGCCTGGCAGCTGGTCGCGCAGGCAACGTCGTCGGGTCCAACAGCTGGGACGTTGCGATCGCCGTGAATGCGCCGACGGACTTCAATTTGTTCAGGCGAGGCGGCAACTGCCTGTTCCCGCTGTACTTGTACCCGCGGAGTGGCGATGGAATGGGCCTCGGTGCCAACCAACGCTCACCGAATCTTGCACCGGAGTACACCGAGGCGTTCGCAGTTTCGGTCGGAATGCGCTTCCTCCCGGACACCCCAGGCGATCTGGAGTCGACGTTTGGGCCAGAGGACGCCTTTCACTACATCTACGCGGTGCTCCACAGTACGGATTACCGACATCGATACGCCGACTTCTTGAAGTCAGATTTCCCGCGCATCCCGCTGCCAGGAAGTCGAGGCCTGCTTGCTGGTCTGGCGGGACTCGGCGCAGAGCTCGTATCGCTCCACTTGATGGACGCAGATGGAGACGACAAGCCGTCCTTCGCGGTTTCAGGCACTGGAAGGGTAGAGAGCGTCCGCTACAGCGATCCGACGGGCGACGCGCCCGGCCGAGTCTGGATCAACCGGGACCAGCACTTCGAAGGCGTATCACCTCAGACGTGGGAATTCACCATCGGTGGCTACCAACCGGCGAAGAAGTGGCTCCAAGACCGCAAAGGACGCGTCCTCAACTTCGAGGATGTTCAGACCTACCTACGAATCTGCGCCGCTCTCGCCGAGACACCGCGCATCATGGAGCAGATCGACACAGGCGGGCAGCGTCGTTGAGGACGCCTATAGCCAATGCGGTCCGGTGTACGGCGACGGATTCTCCAGTGACCAGCGGTGGAGAGCATCAGCCAAGCTGTAGGGCATTGCCCGCCGCGTCGGAGTCGACTCTTGCGAACAACGACGACGGGAACCGCTGGAGTGCCAGCTTCGAGTGCATGACTCAGAATGCGCGCATAGTCGTCTTCGTCTTCCGATACGACGACCCGGCCCTCTGCGACAGCGGCTCCGTAGACATCCTCATCGCGAGCGGATCGCAGTTGGGTATCTGCGACGCAAACGGCGTCGTGGCCCCGTTCGTTCAGGATTCTTGCAGCCGCATGCGGCAGCATCTCGTCAAGCAGCCACCTCATTGTCCGGCTTAGTGGCGTTGACCGAAGTGCCTGCCCCGCAGCTTGGCTCGACTGGATCCGCCTGTTTGCTCCAGCGCAATCGAACGCTCGCGCTCAGCGATCATCTCATCGATCAGCCGGCCGGCGGCCAAGTCATCTGCAACCTTGGCCTCGATCTCGTCGGGATAGGTCTCGTAGAACCGAATAGCGAGATTGACCTGTCGCTCATGCAGGTCCGACTCGGTGCAGACCGTTTCGATGGGGTCGTACTGGTCCATTGGCACTCCGCGCAGTGCCTTGATCACCTGCCAGATGTCGGGACCACCGGCCAAGCTGGCCCGGCGTCCCGATGGCCCGTCGATGTAGACGATGCCGGGGAACTGGCGAGTCTTGAGGCCCTCGTCAAGCAGGGAGGCAGCCAACACAGGAGGTGGTTGTCCACTGGCCTGGCCTTCAGCACGAAGACGCTCGGCGAGTTCACCGGAGATTGGGAGTGAAACGGCCGCTGCCACAACCGCAAGAGTATTCCTGTCTTCCAGCTTCGTACCAGAGGTTTTTTCGGCGATCAGGGGCGGCGGGTGGGGCCGCAGCGGCGGCGAACTTGGCGTCGCCGCGACCCTCCACGAAGTGACCTCGCTGGACGGTGGCTCGCGCGCCACGTCATCTGCTCTTGGAGCCGGTATCTCTCAGGATTTCTGTTGAGCACGAGGGGCATACGCGCGCTCAAGATGCGCCAGTTGGTCCTCTGCCTGGTTCAGCAGCGCCTCGGCATGTGGACGTTGTGAATACTCGTCGTGCAACTCCGAAAGCGGCCGCAAGTCGAGGTTGCGGCGACGTCGGAACCAGCCCATGGCTACGACGCTAGCAACCAGGCTCGACACAGCTACTACGCCTTTCTCGACAGGCTCGCCAAGTGAGTGCCGTAGAGGCGATCCGCCCGTCGGATCATCTTCCGGTACCACTTCTCTCCCTGCTGACCGGCAGACTTGTCTCCGCCGCAGAGCATGAGGACCCGCTGCCACGGATCCAGGACGTAGAACGCACGAAGTGTTCGTGCTGGGCGCAATTCCTTCATGTTGCTGTACTTGGAGCCTCGAACGCTGTCGGCGATGGGTCTGCCCAAGTTCGGTCCCTGGTGGATGAGTCGGTGCTCAGCCCTTTGCAGTCTTGCCCGATGCTCGTCGGAAAGTGACCGCGCCCAGTCTCTGTACTCGGCCGTAGTCACGATCTCCCACACCGGGAGAGTAAATCCTGCTCCGCCTTTCGCGTCCAACGAATTTGTGGGATCAGGGACGCAGGGTGGGGCCTCTGTAGCCGGGGGTGAAGCCGTTGGCCGTCAGGGTGTCGTGCATCGGGTGTTCGGCGGCTGGGGCGGCATCGATGCGTGCCAGCTCGACCCTGGTGAGTCGCCCGTTGGCGAGGGCGTTGCGGAGCGCATCGATCCAGCGCAGGTCAGTGTTGGCGTGCTCGAAGGTGTGCAGCGTGCGACCGCCCCGGTCCAGCATCACGAGCGGAAAGCCGTCGGAGAGCACCACATGGCCCCCAGCGGTCCGGCTGGGACGGCCGTCGCTGGACGGCCAGCCGAGTGCGGCGCCGTAGGGCTGGGCCGGGTCTGCCGCTCCAAGGACGACTATGTCGTCGGAGCCCTCGCGGTGGTCACGCAGGCGCTCCACTGCCGCGGCGGTGGCGAACTGGGCGGCGCCGAGGCCTTCCACGAAGTGACCCCGCCGGACGCTGCCTCGCTCTTCGAGCGCACGCAGGATGCCGTAGGCCGCGGCGAAACCTCCTGGGTGACCGTCAGCCAGCACGCCGGGCCGGGTGACGATGCCGTGGCGTTCCAGCAGCGCCTGCGCCGCGCCGTGAGCACGTTCGGTCGGCGACGGTGCGGGTTCGCGCAGCAGTGACACCAGCGACCAGCGGCCTGCCGCGCTCGGCGGTCCCCCAGCACGCAGGCGTCCCGGACGGGGCCGATGACCAGGACCCGAGCGTGTCAGCACACCCGATCGGCCTCGTGACGCACTAGCTGCGCGCCTGCCGGGCCGTTTGGCCTTCGCTGCTCGACCCCGACGCGGACCGAGCGCACGCAGCGGGGCGAAGGTGTCGTTGGTGACCAGACCGGCCCACACCAAGTCCCACAAAGCTGCCAGCACCCGCTCGGACTGTCCGGACAGATCGGCTGGCGCATCGTCTGAGGTGGCGGCGTGCGCTGCAGCGAACAGATCAGTCCAGAACGCGGCGCCTCGTTCGCCGAGGTGGCTGAGCACGGATGCCGCCACAGGGCCGTCAGGCTCGTCATCGGGCGGCGGCGCCAGCGTGGCGATCTCGTCGCGCCAGTACAGGCGGACGCGGCCGTCGTTGGGACCGAGCGATCCCGCCCCGATCCACACCAGCTCTCCGCTGGCCAGCAGCGCGTCGAGATCGGCCCCGCTGTAGCGGGCCAAGCGCACCGGCAGGACGTCGGCCTCCAGGATCGACGCCGCCACCGGCGCACCCGCCAACTGGGTGATGGCGTCGGCCAGCGCGTCGGCACCCCGACGGGGCCGGTCAATGCTGTGCCAGGCGGACAGGAAACGCGCGTAGGCCTCCGGCGGTACCGGTTCCACCTCGCGGCGCAGTCGGGCCAGGGAGCGCCGGCGCACGGTTCGCAGCACCGTCATGTCACACCACTCGGTGCCGGTGCCGTCGGGCCGGAACGCGCCCCGGGTCACCCGTCGGGCCGCCTCGAGGCGGTTGAGCGCTGCTGTCACCCGGACCACCGGAATGCCCAGCCTTTGCGCGGCCGACTCGACTTCGAACGGCACATGCGTTGCTGCGAAGCGAGCCACCAGCTCGTCAAGCGGATCGGTGCCTTGGTACGCATCGACTGTGAATGCAGCCGGCAGGCCCACCGGCAGGGCGCATCCCAGCGCGTCACGGCAGCGTGATGCGTCCTCGACGGCGACGTAGCGGGTCTCATCGGCGATGCGAACCTCGACCGCCCGGCGCTCCGCCACCAGCTCGCCCAGCCAGCGCTCGCCCGGCGGCGAACCCGACGGGTCCGGCTCGCAACGGTGGGTGATTTCCAGCGTCGTGAGATCGCCAACTCGGCTCAACACATCAGCGAGCTCGTCGGCATCGCGAGCCCGACGACCATCGGCCAAGCGCTGGAGCTCCAGCTCGAGGGTTGCCAGCACCTCGGCGTCGAGCAGCTCGCGTAACTCCTCGGCACCCAGCAGGTCGGCCAGCAGGTCGCGATCCAGTGCCAGCGCCGCGGCCCGGCGTTCGGCCAGCGGCGCATCGCCGCCGTACATGAAGACCGAGATCCAGTCGAAGAGCAGGCTTTGGGCCATCGGCGAGGCCCGGTCGGTGTCGACGGTCACCATGCGGATCTTGCGGGACTTGATGTCGCCCAGCACCTCGGCCAGCGCCGGCACGTCAAACACTTCCTGCAGGCACTCGCGGGAGGTCTCCAGCAGCATCGGGAAGCTGGGATACTTCGCCGCAACCTCCAGCAGTCCCGCCGAACGCTGGCGCTGCTGCCAAAGCGGGACCCTCTCGCCCGGTCGTCGGCGCGGCAGCAGCAGCGCCCGGCCGGCAACCTCCCGGAAGCGGGACGCGAACAGTGCCGTCGAGGGCAGGTGGTTCACGATGGCTTCGCGCACCTCGTCGGGATCAAGCGCCAGATCGGGCGCATCGAGGCCAGGGCCGCTTTGGGAGCCCGCCTCGTCGTCTGGAGACCAGACGTCGCCTAATCGCAGCACGATGCCGTCGTCGCTCCACAACAGCTCGACTGGTCCTTCGCCGTGCTGGGCAGCCCCTTCAGCCAACTTGGCCTGCAGCGCGATGCCCCACGGCGCATGCACCCGGGCGCCGAACGGGGTGAGGATGCAGATCCGCCAGTCGCCGATCTCGTCGCGGAACCGCTCCACGACAATCGTGCGGTCATCGGGCACAACGCCAGTCGCAGTCCGCTGCGCGTCCAGATACCGCAGGATGTTCTCTGCGGCGGTTCGGTCCAGGCAGTGCTCGCGCTGCAGACGCCCAATCAGCCCAGTGACCGCATCGTCAGAGCTGTCCGTGGCGAAGTCGAGCGGCAGCGGGTCGGGCAATTGGTCGCCGACCGAGCGAATGAACGCCCCCACTGCCCGGCCCAGCTCGAGCGGCCGGCCGGGCCCGTCGCCGTGCCAGAACGGCATCTTGCCCGGCTCGCCCGGCGCGGGCGTGACCACGACACGGTCGAAGGTGATCTCGGCAATCCGCCACGTCGACGCGCCTAACAGAAACGTCTCACCCACCCGGGCCTCGTACACCATCTCCTCGTCCAGTTCACCCACGCGCGACCCGTCGGTGGTGAATACCGCGTACAGACCCCGGTCGGGAATGGTGCCGCCGTTGGTGACCGCCAAGCGACCCGCCCCCTGGCGAGCACGGAGCATCCCGGTGGTGCGGTCCCAGACGATGCGCGGCCGCAGCTCGCGGAACTCCTCGGATGGGTAACGGCCGGCGAGCAGGTCGAGCACCGACGAGAACACCTCTTCGCTGAGCTGTTCGTAGGGAGCTGCGCGGCGCACGACCCCAAGCAGATCGTCCACCGACCAGTCGTCGACCGCGACCATCGCCACGACCTGCTGGGCCAGCACGTCGAGCGGCTGGCGGGGGAAGCGGATCGATTCGATCTCGCCGGTGCCCATTCGCTGTGCCACCACTGCCGCCTCGACGAGATCGCCGCGGTGGCGAGGGAAGATCTTCCCCACGCTCGGCGCGCCGACTTGGTGACCCGCGCGCCCGATGCGTTGCATTCCCGCCGCAACCGACGGGGGCGAGGCCACCTGGATCACCAGGTCCACCGCGCCCATGTCGATGCCGAGCTCCAGCGATGAGGTAGCCACGATGGCGCGCACACGGCCCGCCTTCAGGTCGTCCTCGATTCCCAGCCGCTGCTCGCGGCTGAGCGACCCGTGGTGCGCTCTCACCAGCTCTGCACCCTCGGGCGGCGAGGTGCCTTCGGCCTCGGCAGCGCGGTTCAGCCCGTCCAGATGCAGCTCGTTCAGCCGCGAAGCCAACCGTTCGGCCAGCCGGCGAGCATTGGTGAAGATGATCGTGGATCTGTGCGCGTAGACGAGTTCCAGCAAGCGCGGATGGATGGCGGGCCAGATGCTGTTGGAATGGGTCTGCGGCGCTGCGCCGGATGCGTCTGATGGCGCTGTGTCCGATGGTGTCGGCGCAAGCGATGGCGCTGCGTCCGATGGCGCTGTGTCTGATGCCGGCGGCGCAAGCGATGGCCCTGTGCTCGATGACGCCGCGCAGTCATCGTCGTGGTCGACACGCACGTTGCCGTTGGGGGCTCCCGCAACGCTGGCAGCTGCCAGGTCGCCCATGTCGGACACCCCGACGATGACCTCCACGTCGAGCTGAGAGCTCATGCCCGCATCAGTGATCACGACGTGCCTGGAGGCCGGCTGGTCGGGATCGTTGCCGCCGAGGAACCGGGCGACTTCAGACAGTGGTCGTTGGGTGGCCGACAAGCCGATCCGCTGCGGTTGCTCGACGGTCAGCTCGCACAGCCGCTCCAGCGACAGCGCCAGGTGCGTGCCCCGCTTGGTGGCGGCCACCGAGTGGATCTCGTCGACGATGACCCAGCGCACCCATCGCAGCGTCTCGCGCGCCTGCGAGGTCAGCATGAGATACAGCGACTCGGGCGTGGTGATGGCGATGTCGGGTGGCCGGGTGATCAGCCGCCGCCGCTCAGCGGCGCTGGTGTCACCCGTACGCACGCCGACGGTCGGTGTGTGCATATCGGTGCCAAGGCGCTCGGCGGCCAGGCCGATGCCAGCCAGCGGCGCTCGCAGGTTCTTGTCGATATCGACTGCCAGCGCCCGCAGCGGCGACAGGTACAGCACCCGGGTGCGTTCGGCACGCGGCGGCTCGGGCTCGGACATGACCCGATCGATGGCCCACAGGAACGCGGCGAGCGTCTTGCCCGAGCCGGTCGGCGCAGCGATCAGGCAATGCCGGCCTTCCGCAATGGTCTCCCATCCCGAGACCTGACATTGCGTCGGCGCGGCAAATGTCGTCCCAAACCACTCGGACGTCGGCGCGGAGAATGACCCGAGCGCCGGATGCATCCGGGCGAGCACTTCGTTGTCAGCGGTCACACCAGCCATCTGAGGCCATTACTACTGCGAGGCTGTGACAACCGCTGTACTCGATGTGCCGGGTCCATCCCGGCTGTACTCGATGTGCCGGGTCCATCCCGGCTGTACTCGATGTGCCGGGTCCATCCCGGCTGTACTCGATGTGCCGGGTCCATCCCGGCTGTGGCTGAGCCAACGCCGGCTGGCAACGGGCGCGTCAGCTGGGCGGATTGAGGGCGCCGTCGAATCCTTGGTTGTGGCTGCCGTCGCACATCGGCTTCGTGTCCGACTGGCCGCAGCGGCACAGAGCCACGACCGAATCGCTGTCGGCCACCGAGTTTCCTTCGTGGTCGTCGATCTGGCACGAACCGCGAACCAGCAGCGGTCCGTTGTTCAGCACTGTCACCGTGACATCAGCCATGTGGTTCTCCCGAGTTCACCTCAACCGCATCGGCGTTTGCGGCGTTGCGGCCAGTGTTGCACGACTCGGCTCCGCGCATGATCTCCGCCCGGAGCGGATTGGGCAGCGGCTGTGAGTACACCACCGCAACTCTCTTGGTAGCGCGAGTCAGCGCTACGTAGAGAGCCCGCAGGCCCTGGGGTTCCTCATCGACCATCGCGCCGGGTTCCACCACCACGACACCGTCGGTCTCGAGGCCCTTGCACAGGCGCACGGGCGCCAAGGTGACGCGCGGGTGGAGCGCACCGGTGGTGTTGCGGCTGGCCGCGGTGGCGCGGCCGAAATCCACACCAGCTTCTGCCAACAGCGCCGCGATCTCGTCCATGAACTGGGTGGGCGACACCACGAGCATGCTCCCGCCGTCGAGCGCGACAGCCTCGGAATTCACCGTCTCAAGCACGGTGTGAGCCAAGCTCAGAGGCGCCGGCACAAAGCGAGGCGGCGACCCGTCGATGCGCACGGCAGCTGGCGGCGCGAGACCGGGCGCAGCTGCCGCGAGCACACGATTGGCGAGTTCAAGGCTGGGCTGGGGAATGCGGTAGCTGAGGGTGAGCTCAGCCAGCCGCGGAGGCACCGGACCCGACGGCAGGTGAGCGAGGATTTCCTGCCAACCCGATGGCGCGTGCGCAGACGTGGCCTGGGCGATGTCGCCGACCAGCGTCATCGAGCCGTTGAGCGAGCGCCTGGCAATCATCCGCAGCGCCATCGGTGGCTGGTCCTGGCACTCGTCGACCACGATGTGCCCGTACGTGCGCATCTCGGTGTCGCTGCGTCGCTTGCGTGAGCGCGACCGGGGCCCCAGCACGGCATAGGCCTCATCGAGCAGCGCAACGTCGGCATCGCTCCACTCGTAGTCATCTTCGCTGCCGCCGCGGGGCCGATGCAGCGATTCCCATTCGGCGTCACGCAGCACGCCGGCCGCCGCTGAACGAAGCAGCGCGCGTGAGCCGAACAGGTCGCGCAGCAGCTGTGCCGGCGTCAACAGCGGCCACATGCGCTCGAACGCCGCCATCACCTCGGGATGACGGGCGAATCGGTCACGCAGCTTGGCGGGGTCGGGCCGACGCCGGTGAGAGGCCGACATGGCCGCGTAAACCTCCTGCTCCACGAAGGCACGACCGGCGTTGTGATGGCGGAACCGGCGGCGAGCCTCGGCCACGATGGCGCGTGACGTGCTTGCGGCAAGGGTGACGTAGCTCAGCCCGAACTCCAAGCGAAGGTCGCCGCGGAGAGCTCGTTGGCGGTCCCGCACGGCGTTCACGATGACCTGTGACATGCGGGCATCGCCCTTGGTGCGAGCGACGTCGGGTGCGTCTGCAAATCGGATCCGCACCTCGGGGAAGATGTCGTTGAACAGATCGGCCAGCACGAACAGGTGCACGCCGACCTCGCCCAGGCTGGGCAGCACGCGCTCGACGTAGCGCAGGAAGAGTCGATTGGGGCCGACAACCAGCACGCCTTGGCCTGCGAGCGGGAAACGGTACGTGTAGAGCAGGTAGGCGGCACGGTGCAACGCCACGATCGTCTTGCCGGTACCGGGGCCGCCCTGACAGACCAGGATGCCCTTGCGTGGGCTGCGGATGATCTCGTCCTGCTCGGCCTGAATGGTCGACACGACCTGCCGCAGCTGGCCGTCTCGGCGCTCTTCGAGGGCCGCATAGAGCGCCCCGTGGGCGTTCAGCCGCGGTCGGCCATTATCGGAGCCATCGCCGTCGAGAGCGTCGAGGTCGAAAACCTCGTCTTCCAAGTCTGCGAGGACGCGGCCACGGCACACGAAGTGGCGGCGCCGCAGCAGTCCCAGCGGGTCGCCGCCGGTCGCACGGAAGAACGGCTCCGCGACCGGGGCCCGCCAGTCCACCACGACGGGCTCCTGCCGCTCGTCGGCAACGCCCAGCCGGCCGATGTAGAAGGTCTCGCTGGGACCGGTGGCATCGGGCTCGGGGGCGTCGTCGCTGGTCTTGGCCGGCCGGTCGATGCGGCCGAACACCAGCGACGACGAACCCAGCTCGAGCTGGCTGAGGCGACCTGCCACGGCGTCCTCGATGACGTCGCGTTCGAACCTCGCCTGCCGGGTGCCACCGCGGCCGACCTCGACCATGTCGCGCAGCCGCGTCGCTCGCTCCCGGGAAGACTCCAGAAGCGCATGCGCGCGGTCGATATGTGCTTGTTCTGCCTGGATTTCCGGATGGCTCACGCTTGGCTCGTCACCGTTTTTGAGGCTGATCAAGGCTACTTGGGGCGGGTGGTATCGGTGCGCCTCTTGGCGCGCGCAAGTGGCACAGCGCGCCTAGCAGCGTGCGTCATTCACACAGCGCGCCCATTCGTGCGCGCAGCTGTCACGGCGCACGATGCCAGAACGATGACAGCAGCCAGCATGAGGGGCCACGGGCCCAGCACCATCGCCGGGGTGGACCCCGAGCGAAGGTCCACATTGGCGGCCAGAACGACGGATTCGCGTAGCTCGCTGCGATGTGTGATCTCGCCCTTCGGGGACACGATCGCGCTGTAGCCGGTGGTGGAGGATTGCAGCACCCAGCGACCCGACTCGACGCCTCGCAGCCGGGCGCTGGCCAGCGACTGCGCCGGCACCACCGAGGTGCTGTACGACGACGCGAGCGTGGGGTTGGCCACGATGCGCCCGCCCGCACGGACACCGTCGCGGACCAAGTCGCTGAAGTACACCTCGTAGGACGTGACAGCAGCAATGTCGCCCAATGAGGTCGCCAGCAGGCCCGGACCGGCACCTCCGATCGCCTCCCGGGAAATCAGCGACAGGTCGGCGAACCGCTCCACCACGCTGCGCAGCGGCACGTACTCGCCGAAGGGCACCAGGTGGGCCTTGTCGTACCGGTCAGACAGTCCGGTGGCGGGATCGACAGCAACGGTCGCGTTGCGGAAGCGCTGGCCGTCGGGGGTCCGCTCGTAGAAGTTGGCCACGAGCACCAGATCGCGTTCCGCGGCCAGCGCCTCAAGTTCTGCCAGGCGGGTTGAGGTCTCGAGGGGTCCGTCGCTGGAGGTGCTGCTCTCGCTCCACAGCATCAGATCTGCGTTGCCCTCCCAGGCCGCGGTGGTCTCAAGGTGCCGAGTCCGCACGCTGCGCTGGGGCGTGTCGACGTTCGTACCCAACTCGCCGCCGGCCTGCACGACCGCTGCGGTGATGGTGGCATCGACGGTCGTCGCCGGCCAGGCCAGTGCCGCGAGGGGAATGCCGATCGCAGCCACCCCTGGCCACGACACGCCGCACCACTCCCGGGCACAGAGCCGCTCGACGATGACAGCCCCTACGCCGACCAGCGCGATCACACCCAGCGGGCCGGCCAAGACGGCGACACCCAGCCATGGCCCCTCGACCTGTCCCAGCGCCAGATTGGACATCGGGACGCCGCCGAACGGCACGCGCCAGCGCACTGCCTCGCCCAGCACCAGCGCTGCGGGCACGCCGAGGGTCCGCCGCCAGCCGCTCGGGGCGACGAGCGAGGCCGGGAGCGCCATGATGAGCGCTTCGACCGGTACGGCCACGATCCATCCCGGCAACGTCAGCTCGGTCATCCAGAACAGCCCGAGCACGTACGCGCCCAGCCAGAAAGCGCCTGCCGTTTCGAGCCGGTCGCGCCAGCGACCTGCACCCCGGTTGCAGAAGCGCAGCCACAGGCCTAGTCCGATGGGTCCGAGCGGCCACAGCCCCCATGGAGGCAGCGACAGCATGGTGAGCGCTCCGAGCGCGACGGCCAGGCCGTCGCGTAGGAGTCGTTGTCTCATCGCTGGACGGCTCACGGCGAGGTGGCCGGCAGGTCCATGCCGAGGTACTGCGCCACTGCTGCTGCCGCTTCGTTGCCTTGCCGGATGCAGGCGGGGATGCCAAGTCCCCGGTAGGCCGCACCGGTCACGAACACACCGGGGAGTTCGCGGGCGAGTGCGCTCTCGATGCGCTTGACGAGATGTCCGTGACCCGGCACGTACTGGGGCAGTGACCGCTCCCAGCGCGAGACGCGCCACGACGTGATTGCCGCGGGATCGCGCAGCGCTCGCAGGGGCGCCAGGCCAGACAGCTCCCCCACCACGGTTTCCAGCAGCTCGCGGTCACCCACGCGCGTGTGGCGGTCGTCGTCATGCCGGCCGACCGAGATACGCAGGATGGCGTTCGGGATGCCCCCGTTGCCCCCATCGCCGGCGTCGCTGTTGCCGGCGTCGCTGTTGCCGCCGCCGGACCACGTCGGCCACTTCGCCGACCCGTAGCTGCAGGCCGTCGTCAGCCAGCCGGTGTCTCGGGTGACCAGCAAGCCGGCCTCCTGCGGCGCTTCGATGGCATCGGGGCGCACGCTGAGCGTCACCACGGCAACCGACGCGTAACCGATGCGCGCGAGCGCAGCGGCAGCGTCGGGCGCGCCTGGCAGCATCTGGGCCGCCGCGTGGGCGGGTGCAGCGACGATGACTGCGTCTGCAGCAAGCACCTCGGACCCGGTGTCCACGGCGAACCGTGTTCCGGGGCGCCGGATTGCTTCCACCGGGGTGCCCAGCCGCAAGATGCATCCGTCAAGCCGCTGCACCAGTGCTTCGACCAGCCGACCCATCCCGGCTTCGAAGCTGCCGAAGATCGGTGCCGGACCGGCGGCATCTGGAGCACGTGCGGCGGGAGCCGGTTGCATCCGGCGCAGTCCCCGCATGAGCGAGTGGCTGCGTCCGAGCGCCTCGCCCAGGATCGGCGCCGACATTGTTGCGTCCAGCCGGTTGATGTCCCCCGCGCTGATGCTGCCGAGCAGCGGGTCGACCACCCGGGACGCCACCGCCGCTCCGAGCCTGGAGCGCACGATGTCGCCCACGCTGGCGGACTCGAGCCGTAAGCGCACGTTCTCGCCCGGGTCGGATGTCACCACGTCGATCCCGTCAGGGCCTGATCGGCGTGCGGTGACCCAGCGCGGCAGGACATAGTCGGCTGCGGCGCGCAGCGTGCCCGCCAAACCCAGCAGCGGGGAACGGACGAGCGGTCCCAAACGCGTGGGCACCCCGCCCACCAATCCATCGGGAAGGGGCGTGAGCTGCGGACCGTGTGTGCCCAGATGCGCCACCGAGGCACCGCCGACCGCTGGCGAGATGCGCTCGGCCGAGATTCCCAGCTCGTCGCAGAGCTCGATCGCCCAGGGCACCCGCAGCAAGAACGCATCGGCGCCCTCGTCGACGGACCGGCCTTCGAAGGGAGTGGAGAGGATCTTGCCGCCCAGGCGCTCGGCGCTGTCGATCAGCACCACCCTGGGCACCGCAGTTCCGGCGTCAGCGGGATGCAGCAGGCGGTACGCAGCAGTCAGCCCGGTGATCCCGCCGCCGACCACGACGACCCGCCTAGGTGCCATGACTACAGGTCACCATGACTACTGGGTGCCATGACGAGGGCCCCGCTCGCTCACTCGTGCTGGCTTGCGTGCGCCGGCTGGTACGCATGCACATGGTCTGTCAGGCGCTGCAGCACAGATGGGTCGGTCTCGGGCAGCACGCCGTGGCCCAGGTTGAAGATGAAGCCGGGCTGCTGGGTGCCCTCGGCCAGGATGCGGTCCGCGGCGGCACGAACGGTCGGCCAGCCGGCGAGGCACAACACCGGATCCAGGTTGCCCTGCAGCGCGACCCCGGGTCCCACCCGTTCGCGTGCCGCGCCTAGCGGTACGCGCCAGTCCACCCCCACCACATCGGCGCCGACTTGGGCCATCTGGTCAAGCAGTTCACCGGTGCCGACGCCGAAGTGCACTCTCGGCACATTGAGGTCAGCCAGCTCGTCGAACACGCGCTTGCTGTGCGGCGCCACGAACGCTGAGTAGTCGGCGGGCGACAGCGTGCCTGCCCAGGAGTCGAACAGCTGCACCGCACTGGCGCCGGCGAACACCTGTGATCGCATTGACGCCACCGCAATGGAGGCGAGGCGTTCCATCAGGTCGTGCCAGAGCGCCGGGTCGGTGTGCATGAGCGCTTTGGTCAGGGGGTGCTGGCGGGATGGACGGCCTTCGATCAGGTAGCTCGCCACCGTGAACGGCGCCCCGGCGAAGCCGATGAGCGGGACATCGAGCTTCGCTGCCAGCAGCCGCACCGTCTCGAGTACATGGGGTGTGTGCGCTTGCGCATCGAGCTCGGGCAGGCGGTCGAGGTCAGCGCGGCTGCGCAGCGGCTCGGCGGCCACGGGACCCACTCCGGGCACCACGTCGATGCCGAAGCCGATCGCTGCGGCAGGCACCACGATGTCGGAGAACAGCACCGCCGCATCGACGCCGTAGCGGCGCACCGGCTGCAGCGTGATCTCGGCTGCGGTGGCCGGGTCCGCGATGGCGTCGAGGATGCTCCCCCCGCCGCGCAACGCCCGATATTCGGGCAGCGAGCGGCCGGCCTGCCGCTGGAACCACACCGGCACGCGCTCAGTCGGCTGGCAGCGGGCCGCCTGGAGATACACGCTGTCGCTCAGCCGGTGGCTGGGGTGGTCGGCGGGCAGCAACCCGGCGGGCATCGTGACGGTCTCGGAAGTGCCAGCCATGCGCTGCGAACGGTACCGGGACGGGCTCGTAGTGCTCTCGTTCTCCGACAAGGGACACGGTCGGCAGGGACAGACCGGCAAGTAGCCTCACGCAACCCCGGCGAACTCGCCTACCCACCGCGGTTTCGCTGGGTTCTCGCTTGCTGACGGAGGCTGCGATGGGTCCCGACATTGGACTGGTCGAAGCCGAGCGTCCGCTGCGCGTTGCGCTGCTGACCTACAGGGGCCACCCCTGGGTGGGCGGACAGGGCGTCTACGTCCGCCACCTGGTGCGCGAGCTGTCAATGCTCGGCCACAGCGTCGAGGTGTTCAGTGGACCGCCCTACCCGCACCTCGATGAGGGCATCAAGCTGACCGAGCTTCCAAGCCTCGACCTGTATCGCATGCCCGACCCGTTCCGGGTGCCGAAGCTGGCGGAGTTCCGTTCTCCGATCGACGTGCTGGAGTGGGTCATCACCTGCACGGCCTCGTTCGCCGAACCGCTGACGTTCAGCCTGCGGGCATTTCAGGTGCTGCTCAGCCGGCTCGACGACTTCGACCTGGTGCACGACAACCAGTGCTTGGGCTACGGCATCGACTGGCTGCGACGGGCCGGCATGCCAACGCTGGGCACCATCCACCACCCGATCACCGTCGACCGGCGACTGGAGATCGCCCATGCGCCCACGCGGGGCAAACGGCTTGCCATGCGGCGCTTCTACGCCTTCACCCGCATGCAGAACCGGGTGGCTCGGCGTCTCGATCGCATTGTGACCGTGTCCACCAACAGCTTCGACGACATTGTGTCCGACCTGGGCGTGGATCCCGCTCGCCTGAACATCGTCACAGTCGGCGTCGATCCCGACCAGTTCCGACCCCTGCCCGACGTGACGCCGGTGCCGGGCCGGCTCATGACCACCGCCAGCGCGGATGTGGCCATGAAGGGTCTCGCCTACCTGCTCGAGGCACTGGCGAAGTTGCGAGTCGAGAACCCCGCACTGCACCTGGTGGTGATCGGCCGACCGAAGGACGACTCGGCGGCAAGCCGGCTCATTGACCAGCTCGACTTGGCCGGCAGCGTCGAGTTCGTGAGCGGCGTGCCCGACGAACGCATCGTCGAGCTGTACAACGAGGCACAACTGGCCGTGGTGCCGTCCCTGTATGAAGGGTTCTCGCTGCCCGCCGTGGAAGCGATGTCGTGTGGAGTGCCATTGGTGGCGACCACCGGCGGCGCCCTGCCCGAGGTCACCGGCCCAGACGGCGAGACGTGCCTGCAGGTGCCCCCCGGCGACTCGGAGGCCCTTACAGCCCGCATCGGCTGGGCGCTGTCTCAGCCCGAACTGCGATCGACCGTGGGAGCGGCCGGACGGGCGCGGGTGAAGGCCAACTACTCGTGGGCGGCGACGGCCCGCAAGACCGTCGAGCAATATCGGGCATTGCTGGCAGATGTTCCGGCGAGGCAGCCGCGCACGTCTGCGATCAGGGCGCTCGCCAGCCGCTAATGCTCACTGTCGACTACGAGCGGCTCGGCGCCGAACGCGGCGACCGGGTGCTGGACCTGGGCTGCGGCGCGGGCCGCCATGCCTTCGAGAGCGTTCGGCGAGGCTGCGTCACCGTCGCCTCGGATCGTGATCCCGACGAACTGCGCTCCGTCACGGACATGTTCGCGGCCATGGACGACACCGGGGAGATCGCCTCGCAGTCCGCGCAACGGCTCGCCCACGCGGTCGTGGCCGATGCCACGTCGTTGCCTTACGCAGACGCCAGCTTCGACCGGATCATCGCAGCGGAGGTGCTCGAGCACATCGTCGACGACGAGCGGGCCATCGCAGAGCTGGCACGGGTGCTGCGGCCCGGCGGCACCATCGCGGTCACCGTCCCGGCGCCCGCCGCCGAGCGAGTCTGCTGGGCGCTCTCCAGCGACTACCACGCACCCAAAGTGCCCGACGGCCACGTGCGCATCTACGGCTCGGACGAGTTGCGGACGAAGCTGGCCGCGGCAGGCATGTACGTCTCCGACAGCCACGGCGCACACGGCCTGCACACGCCGTACTGGTGGCTGCGCTGCCTGGTGGGTCCTCGCAACGACGCCAATCCGCTGGTGCGGGCCTATCACCGGCTGCTCGTGTGGGACATCACGGCGGCGCCACCGCTGACGCGCACGTTGGACCGGCTGCTCAACGCGGTGCTGCCCAAGTCGACAGTGCTCTACGCATACAAGGCGCCGGCACGTACCAGCGCGGCGAGCGGTGCCGAGTTGATGGGAGATTCGCATGCCTCCTGAGTCCGCGCTGCCCGACACGGCGCTGGCCGGCGTCCGCACAACGCCGTCCCCTAGCGGGCCGCTCGCCGAACCGGTGGGGGCCGCAGATGCCGCCTGAGTTCGCACCATCGGGAATCGCTGCGGCTCCCGCCCACGGCCCGAACCATTCCGGGCAGCTCGCCGTCGGCACCGCGCCGCTGCTGTCGCCTCGACAGGTCGCTGCTACGGCTGATGCCATCGAGGCCTGCCAGCAGCCGGGCGGCCTCATCCTGTGGTTCGAAGGCGGGCACGCCGATCCGTGGAATCACGTCGAGGCCGCCATGGCGCTGGCGTCAGCGGGCAGGCACAGCGCTGCCGAGACCGCCTACGAGTGGATGCGAGCGAATCAGCAGGCTTCGGGCAGCTGGCACAACTACTACACCGCGCATGGAATCAAGGACGCCAAGGTCGACACGAACTGCTGCGCCTATGTGGCCGTGGGCGTGTGGCATCACTGGCTCTCGACTGCAGACCGCGGCTTCGTCGAGACGATGTGGCCGGCGGTGGCACGTGCCCTTGACTTCGTGGTGGGGCTGCGAACCGCCAGTGGGCACATCCCCTGGGCGGTGCATGCCGACGGCACGCCGTGGCCGTATGCGCTCCTGACCGGCTCGTCGTCGATCGTTCATTCGCTGCGATGCGGGCTGGCGCTGGCGAGCCTGTTGGGACACGAGCGTCCGGCGTGGGCTCGCACGCTGGCACGCACCGAACGCCAGATCCGCCACCGACCCGACGGCTTCGAGCCCAAGGATCGCTGGGCGATGGACTGGTACTACCCAGTGCTGTGCGGAGCCGTTGACGGCGCACAGGCCCGGACCCACCTCGCCGCAGGCGCACCGAAATTCCTGCTCGGCAACCACGGCGTGCGCTGTGTGGCCGATCAGCCCTGGGTGACCGCTGCGGAGACCTGTGAGTGCGCGCTCGCGTACCTGCGCGCCGGTGCGCAGTTCACCGCCCGTCAGCTCATTGAGACCACTGAGCCACTGCGGACGGCCGACGGCGCCTACTACACGGGCTGGGTCGTGCCGCAGGGCAAGACCTTCCCGCACGAAGAACAGTCGACCTACACGGCGGCGGCGGTGCTCCTGGCCACTGATGCTCTCGACCGCCGTACAGCGGCCGCCGAGGCACTCACCACTGTGCCGCGGCGGTGATCGGTCTGCCCAAGATGCGCAGGCTGCCTTCGGCGGCGTGCTCAGTGAAGCCGTCGTCGAGGGCCCGGAGCCAGATCTCGTAGGGAGGACGGCCGCCGTCGGCGGGATCGGGAAATACGTCGTGGATGGCCAGCAGGCCGCCGGGCATCACTCTCGGGGACCAAGCTTCGTAGTCGGCGTGGGTAGGGGCCTCGCCGTGACCGCCGTCGATGAACACCAGGGCGGCATCGCCCCAGTGGGCCGCGATAGTGACCGAGTCGCCCACGACGGGCACCACGGTGTCTTCGAGACCGGCACGCTCGATGGTCTGGCGCAGCAGCGGCAGGGAGTCCATGCGACCGGTGCGGGGATCGACCATGTCCGCGTCGTGATGCTCCCAGCCGGCCTGCATCTCTTCGGATCCGCGGTGGTGGTCGATGGTGAACAACACGCCCCCGACCTGCGCCGCTGCAGCGCCTAGGTACACCGCCGACTTGCCGCAGTACGAGCCGATCTCGACGAGCGGTCCGCGTGGAGCCGCCTCGACGGCGGTTCGGTACAGCGCCAAGCCCTCGGTGTGGGGCATGAAGCCCTTCACCTGCTGCGCCAGCGCAGCCAGCTCAGGGTTCATCAGCGCTCCGGGGTGCCGGTCACCCGATGAGACGCTGGACGGGCGAACAGCACACGGTCGAGCAGCAGGAACTTGCCGACCCACAGGGCACCGAAACCGACCAGGTTGGCTCCCGAGACGGCGACGGTGGAGTGCCACCACCCCTCGGCCAGCGCCACGAACAGCGACGAGACGCCCAAGCCGGCGAGGCTGTAGCCCCAGAACGGCAGGATTTCTCGGGCGACCGAGTGCCGGTCGGTGCGAGCCCACACCCAGCGCCGGTTGGCGTAGTACGCGGGTCCGGCCGCCACGCACACTGCCACCACGTTGGCGACCACCGCGGGCCAGCCGAGCACCGCGTACGCGAGAACCAGCACGCCTTGAGTCACAACCACCGTGCCCGCTGACACGGTGCCATAGCCGGCCAGCCGACCCAGCAATCCCCAGCTCATCGCTTGAGTCTCATCGCCGAGGTCTCATGGTCTGGGCCTCACGGACGAGTTCCCAACGTCACGTCTCCGCTGGCGCATTCGGTCGGTAGAACGCGGCCAGCAGCAGGATCGTCGAGGCCAGCCCGCCTGCAATGGCGACGGCGAACCACACAGCGCCGCTCCAGTCGAGACCCAGCGCGTTGTCGAGCGACCAATCGCCGGGCCCGGCTGCCGCCACTGACGCCGCAGCCACAGCAAGCACGAACACGTACTCCCAGCCCTCGCGAATGATGAAGAACCCGTTGCTGCGGTGGCCGACCCACCCAGCCGTCGTCATCACGCCGATGAACGCCATCGCGCTGAGTGGCGTCACCAGCCCGAGTGCCAGGCCGAAACCAGCGCAGATCTCGGTGAGGGCCGCGAGGTAGGCGTGCAGCAGACCGGGGCGCAGACCCTCAGATTCGAACCAATTGCCGACACCTTTGATGCCGCCCCGGAACTTGGCGATGCCGTGCAGCGCCAAGGTGACGCCGACGATGACTCGCAGGACGAACAGGCCCAAGTTGATGCTGTCAGGATCCATGATTCCGGGTTCCCCCAGTGGTGTGTGGCAGTAGTGGGCGAGTCGATCGCTTTCGAACGGTACTCACAGCTCAAGTCGGTAGACGTTGGTGGTGCGCTGCGCAAAGCCGAGCCGGTCGTAGAGGCGGTTCGCGGCCTCCCGGTCAGGTCGCGACGTGAGGTCGACGGTGCGCGCGCCCGCCTGCCGGGCGATCTCGATGGCCCGCCGGTTCAGCGCTGCTCCGATGCCGCGGCCGCGAGCGGCTTCGTCCACCACGACGTCTTCTATCCAGGCCCGCAGGCCGCTCGCCAGCGGGAACAGAACGAGAATCATCGCGCCGACAATCTCATCGGATCCGGCCTCACCAGACCCTGCGCGGGCGACGAGCACCGTGTTGGCCGGATGGCCGACGATGCCCTCGAGCGTCTCGGCATCTGGCGGCGGCGAGCTCGACAGTTGCGGATGCAGCCGCGCAAAGGCGGTGACCACGTCGTCGTCGACACGCTCGCACACCTCGATGCGAACATCGGCATGGTGCGCGCCCGCGTTGGCGGCGCCGCCTCGAGCACTGGCGAGATCAGCCACGGTGCGCATCGTAGGGGCAGACCCGGGCGTCGGGGTCGGCCTGCGTGGGGGTGCCGGTAGCCTCGCCGCCGTGGGCCATCTCGAGTGGTTCGAACGACCCGAACCCAGCAGCGACTCCGTGCTCATCGCAGCGTTCTCTGGCTGGAACGACGCCGGCGATGCGGCCACCGAATCGGCCAAGTACCTGCGGCGACGCTTCCGCTGCCATCCCGTGGCCCAGATCGACCCGGAGTACTTCTACGACTTCGCCTCGGTGAGGCCCAGTGTGCAGGTCGTCGACGGCGAGCGGCAGATCGACTGGCCCACGCCAGACGTACGGATCGGCGAGGCCGACGACGGCCGGACGGTGATCACCGTGCTGGGTGTGGAACCCCGGCTGCGCTGGCGCACCTTCTGTGACGTGATCATCGAGATGGCGAATTCGCTGGGCGTCTCCACCGTCGTAACGCTGGGCGCTCTGCTCACTGACACCCACCACAACGCCCCGATCAACGTCGTGGGCGCCTCCAACAACGCCGCCCTCAACCTCACCATGGGCTTGCGCCAATCCACCTACGAGGGCCCAACGGGCATCATCGGCGTGCTCAACGACGCCTGTCATCGAGCCGGCTTCGCCAGCGTGTCGTTCTGGGCGACCGTTCCGACCTACGTGCACAACTACCCCTCGCCGAAGGCCGCCTTGGCACTGGCTGAGCGGGTCGCCCGATTCATGGGCATCAACCTGGGCGAGTCGGAGCTGCACAGCGCCGCCGCCAACTATGGCCACCAGATCGACGAGCTGGTGGCGGGTGACGACACCCTCGCCCAATACGCACAGCAGATTCTCGAGGAGTCCGCCGCCGAAGCCGTCGAAGACTTCAGCGAGATGGTCGAGAACCCCGACGGCCTCTTCGACGAGATGGAGCAGTTCTTGCGTCAGCAAGAACCAGAGTGATCAGTTTGCGTCAGCAAGAACCAGAGTGATCAGTTTGCGTCAGCAAGAACCAGAGTGATCAGCTGCGTCGCTCAGGCCAGGATGTGGCGCAGGGCCAGCTCCACCTCTCGCTGGTGCGCCTCGTCGATGACCGGACCGTCGGGACCGACCACGTAGAACGCGTCGACCACCTCGTTCGCCAACGTCTGGATCTTGGCAGACCGGATGTCGAGACCCATCTCGGCCAGCACTCGGGTCACCTTGTACAGCACGCCGATGTGGTCCTCGGTGCGGACCTCCACGATCGTTGCTCCCGTGGCCGACTCGGCGTCGAATGTGACGCTCGTAGCGGCCCGTGTCGCCGAGAGCGCCCGGCGCCGCCGGTACACCCGGGCACGCTCCGCTATGCGCGCTTCCAGCGCCAGGTGGCCCCGCAACGACCGGCGCACGTCGTAGGTGACCCGGTCCCAATCGACCGGCGTGTCGGGCGGCACGATCCGGAATGACGACACCGCCATGCCCGCAGGGCTGGAATAGGCGTCCGCTTGCAGCACGTCGAGCCCTCGCAGTGCCAGCACGCCTGCCGCGCGGCTGAACAGGCCTCGCTCGTCGGGTGCGACCACGGTGAGGACGTTGCCATCGACCCGCAATGCCGTTTCGCCAGCCGCCATCAGATCCACGATGTCGGTGGTGAGCAGGCGGCGGTGAGTCGACGGCGTCGAATCGGAACCGCTCAGATGTTCAGAGGTCATCTCCACGAGTGCGGAAACCAGGTTGGCGGTCCAATCCCCCCACGCCATGGGGCCGGTGGCCAAGCAGTCGGCCTCGGTCATGACCGCCAGAAGCTCCAGGAATTCCTGAGTCTGGGCGGCACGGGCGACGGTAGCGACGGTCAGCGGATCGTCGAGGTCGCGACGCGTCGCGATGTCGGTCAGCAGCAGGTGGTGCTGCACGAGGCGCACCAAGGTGTCAGCGTCGGTGGGGCTCCAACCGCAGCGCCGGGCGATCGGGCCCGCCAGGCGCATGCCGGCCTGGGTGTGATCGCCCGGATAGCCCTTGCCGATGTCATGCAGCAGCGCTCCCATCAGCAGCAGGTCGGGGCGTGCCACCCGGTGGGTGAAGCGGGCCGCCTCGGCGACGGCCTCGAGCAGATGGCGGTCCACCGTGAAGCGGTGGTAGCGGGAGCGCTGAGGGCGATTGCGGTTCGGCGCCCACTCGGGCAGCACCCGGGTCCACACGTCGAAGTAGTCGAGCGTCTCGATGACGTCGATGGCGCGGTGTCCGCAACCCAGCAGCTCGACGAACAGCGCTCGCGCGCCGTGGGGCCACGGGTCCGGGAACTGCGCCTGGCGCTCAGCCAGCTTGTCGAGGCTGGCTCGGCTGATCGGGATGCCCCCGCGGGCCGACTGCACCGCCGCGTGCAACACCAGGACGACGTCGGCGGCAGGATCGCCGTCGATCACCAGCTCTCCGTCGCGGACTGCCAGTCCGGCAATGTCGACATCCGGCACCGCAAGGGCGGTGCTCTGGCGGGCAATGGTTGACCACAGCTGGTCAGACAGGAACGCGATGATGCGCCCCGCCCGCGCGATATCGGCCATGAAGGCATCGGCGTCGACTGCGCCCGATCGCTCGGCCACCGCATCCTGATCATCGGCGGAGAGCACATCGCTGCGCAAACCGGTGGTGCGGTGCAAGTCCACCCGGGACCGCAACAGCGTCTGGTAGGCCTCATCGAGGCGTTCGGTGTCCGCAGCGGGCAGTTCAACCCCCGCCAGTTGCGCCCACCTGATCGCATGCGCGTCGCGCAGCCCGCCGCGGCCCGTCTTGAGATCGGGCTCCAGCAGGAACGCCACCTCACCGCTCTGGCTGTGCCGGCGGCTGACAGAACGGTGCAGCTCGTCGAGCCGCTGTGCTGCGTTGGCGCGCCAGTCGGACTGCACTCCCTCGATGAGGCGGGCTGTCAGAGTTGCGTCGCCGGCCAAGTGGCGGGCATCGGCGAGCGCCGTGGCCGTGTCTGTGTCGGATGCCGCCAGTTCCAGCGTCCCCGACATCGAGCGCACGGCGTGGCCGAGCTTGAGCTTCTCGTCCCAAATCGGGTACCAGAGGCGGTCGGCCAGGTTGCCCGTATCGACATCGTCGTGCAGCAAGAGCAGATCGATGTCGCTGCCGGGGCACAGCTCGCCACGGCCGTAGCCGCCGACCGCCACGAGAGCCACACCCGTGCTGGCGCCGTTCGCGCCGCCCAGCCCGCACTCGGCGGCCTCGGTTGCGTAGCTCTCGGCTAGCCAGGAATCAGTGAGCGCAGACAACGCCGCGGGCAGTTGGTCGGCGGCTGCCGTTTCGATCAACCCAACGCGGCGCTCGCCGAACGACGTCATCGTTGTCCCTCCGCGCGCCGACGCTGCAGCACCTCGTATGCCTTCGCTGCTCCCCACCCGATGCCGATCGGTCCCAGCCCCGGATCGATGTCGGCGAACGACGCCGGTGTCAAACCGTAGGGATCGTCGGGGAAACGGGACGCATCGAAGTCGTCCCGGTCGGGCTCGGGCACGCCGCCGTCCGCGAGCACCTGAGTCGGGAATCGCACTGCAGCGCGCAGCACGCTCAACGGCGTGGATGTCTGCGCGTCGACATCGGTTGCCAGCAGATCGCGCAGCGCAGGGCCAGTCTCGGCTGCGCACTGCAGACCAGCGGCACGCGCCGGTCCGCTGAGTTCCACAGCGCCAACACCCCCGCGCTCGCAGGCATCGGCCACGCATCGCTCGACCCAGCCGGGCAATGCGGCGATGGCGAGATCGGCCAATAGCTCTGCGGCTTCCTCTACTGACCCGGGCACGGAAATGTCGGGCGGCACCGCCGGGGCCTCGGCACCGGTCCCGGCTGCGCTCATCAGTCGGCCTCTGGGGCCGAGGCGGCAGAGTTGGGCGAGATGCCGCTCGCCAGCGCGTTGTTGAGATTGCCCGAGCGAAAGCCCTCCAGGTCAAGCGTGACGTAGCGATAACCGACGGCGCGCACCGCCTCCACCAGGGCTTCACGCTGGCGGATCGCCTCGGCAAGATCGTCGAGCGGCAGTTCGATGCGTGCCGTGTCGCCGTAGTCGCGGACTCGCAGCTGGCGGAAGCCCAGCCGGCGCAACGTTGCCTCGGCCCGATCGAGCCGCGCCAGCAGCGGCACCGTCACCTGCGTGCCGTAGGGCACCCGAGAGGCCAGGCATGCGGCAGCGGGCTTGTCCCAAGTGCGCAAACCCAATTCGGCACTGACACGCCGGACGTCGACCTTGGCGAAACCGGCTTCGACGAGCGGGAATCGCGCTCCTCGTTCACGCGCCGCGTGCTGGCCCGGCCGGTGATCTCCCAGATCGTCGAGGTTGACGCCGAGCACCACCACCGCGTCCCGTTCCGATGCCAGGGGCTCGAGCTGGTCCATGAGGGCTGACTTGCAATGGAAACAGCGGTCTGCGTCATTGGCGCGATACGCAGCGCGTGCCATTTCGTCGGTCTCGACGGTCTGCCACGCGAGTCCCCACTCAGCGGCCAGTGCCGCGCAGTCCCCAGCCTCATCGCTCGCGAGGCTCGCCGAGACCGCCGTCACGCAGAGCGCATCGTCTCCGAGAACGTCGTTGGCCGCCCAGGCCACCAGCGCCGAATCGACGCCGCCGCTAAAGGCCACGACCACTGGTCCCGACTGTTTGAAGAAGGCACGCAGCCGGCCGATGGAGGCTTCGGCCGACGCCGGGGCGTCCTGCACGCTCAGCCCCCCGTCAGCATGCGACCCGGCCATGTCGTCGCTCCCAGTCCTCGGCCACGGTCATTCACGCGGGATCTCCTCTGCTTAGAGCCGCTCGGCGGGTATGGCGAAGAAGAGATCGGCACCGCCGGTCACGGCGGGCACCAGGCCGCGAGCAGTCGGCAGGATCTGGTCGGCGTAGAAGCGAGCGGTGGTGATCTTGTCGGCCAGGAACTGCGGCGATGCGGAGCTGTCTGATCCTGGGGTTGACCCCCCTGGCGCAGCGTCCCGAGCCTGCTCAGCCGTCAGCCCTTGAGCCTGCAGGAGGCCCGCTGCAGACTGCGCGCTTCGAGCCAGCAGCCAGCCGCCCACCACCACGCCGGCCAGGCGCATGAACGGCGTCGAGCCGGCAGCGACATCGTTGGGCGCCGCGGAGAGCTGACCGCCCAGCCACATGGCTGCGTCGCCCATCGCAGCCACGCCATCGCCGAGTGCGGCCCCAATGGCGGCCAGATGGGCGTCGTCACTGGCGCCCAACTCGCCGGCGGTCGCCCCCATGTCGCCGATCAGGCGTGCCACGGCCTCGCCGCCTCCAAGCGGCAGCTTGCGGAATGCCAAGTCCGCGGCCTGGATGCCGTTGGTGCCCTCGTAGATCGGGGCGATCCGGCTGTCGCGCCAATGCTGTGCAGCGCCGGTTTCCTCGATGTAGCCCATGCCACCGTGCACCTGCACGCCGAGCGAGGTCATCTCGACGCCCAGGTCAGTGCCCCAGCCCTTGCTGATCGGCGTCAGGATCGCCGCGAGGTCATCAGCCCGTTGGCGCTCGTCCGGATCGGTCGCCACGATCGAGCGATCGATCGCCGCGGCGTTCAGGTACATCACGCACCGCATGGCCTCGGCGTTGGCGCGCATCGTCAGCAGCATGCGCCGCACATCGGCATGGTCGACGATCGGAGACGATTCGCCTGGAGGCAGCTCGGCGCCGATCGCCCGCCCCTGCTTGCGGGCCAGCGCATATTCCCGTGCCTGCTGGTACGCCCGCTCGGTGAGCGCCAGGCCCTGCAGGCCCACCGAGAGGCGAGCGTTGTTCATCATCGTGAACATGGCGCGCATGCCGCCGTTGGGGGGGCCGACGAGATAGCCGACAGCACCCTCGTCGTCGCCGTAGGACATCACGCAGGTCGGGCTGGCATGTATGCCGATCTTGTGCTCGGTGGACACCGCGCGCAGGTCGTTGCGCCGCCCGAGCGAGCCGTCGGGGTTGACGAGGTACTTGGGAACCAGGAACAGGCTGATGCCGCGGGTGCCCGGAGGTGAGTCCGGCGTGCGTGCCAGCACAAGGTGGAGGATGTTGGAGGCCAGCTCGTGCTCGCCGTAGGTGATGAAGATCTTCGTGCCGGTGATGAGGTAGCTGCCGTCGGGCTGCGGGACGGCCCGGCTCGTGAGGGCTCCCACGTCGGAGCCGGCGTGCGGCTCGGTCAGGTTCATGGTGCCGGACCATTCGCCGCTGATCATCCTGGGCAGGAAGGTCTGCTGCAGGGTTTCATCGGCGTGGTGGGTCAGGGCGTCGATGGCGCCCTGAGTCAACAGCGGGCACAGGCTGAATGCCATGTTGGCCGCGATCAGCATCTCCTGGACGGCGAGTCCCACGCACCAGGGCATCCCACCGCCGCCGAAATCGGCATCGAAGGCCATGCCGTTCCAGCCGGCGCCGACGAATTTGCGGTAGGCCTCTGCGAAGCCGGGCGGATGAGTGATGACGCCGTCGTCGAAGTTCAGCCCCTGCTGGTCGCCGGTCACGTTGAGCGGCGCCAGCTCGGCGGACATGAAGCGGCCGGCTTCATCCAGGACTGCGCCTGCGGTCTCCAAGTCGGCATGCGCGAAGCGTTCGTGGGCGGCCAGACCTTCCAGACCGGCCACATGCTCGAGCACGAAGAGCATGTCGTCGATGGGAGCGGAATAGTCGGACATGGCGGCCTCAATTCAGTCACGACCGAAGCATCGCCGGCTCCTCACGGGCGTTGCACGGGCACGCGAACAGGCTACGGCGCGCCCTGCACGGGCTGCGATCCGCCGAGGCCCCCCCAATGGTTAGAGCCACGACCGATGCGTTCGAGGACAGTCTCGGGGTCGGCAAGCAGGCCAGTGTAGAACGTGCCGAACTCGGCATACACAGCGCTGGCTTCGTCGTAGCGCATCGTGTACACGACGTCTTTGAGGTCGTCGAGGTGCTCGCCGAACAGCGTCACGCCCCACTCGAAGTCGTCCACTCCGGTGGATCCCGTCACAACTTGCAGGATGCGGCCACGGAATTGGCGGCCCGACTTGCCGTGTTCGTACATGAGCTCTCGGCGAGTGTCGTAGGGCAGCGTGTACCAGTTGCCACTGCCTTCGGATACGGCGCTGCGGCGTTTGGACATCGGGTAGAAGCAGAAGGCCCGCTTGCCCTCGGGCGGCAGTTGCGGGTACAGCCGCGGGGTCTTCATCTCTGGGGGCAGGTCGGGGGCGTACTCACTGGTCTCGGTCATGGACACGTAGCTGTCGACCACTTCCATTCCGGCCTGCTGCAAGTCGGTTTGGAGCGTGCGCAGCTGCCACAGATCGGGTCCGAGCGCCATGAAGCCGATGTCGGCCTTATGGCCGAGGACTGCCACGGTGAGCACTTGGTGATCTCCGCTCGCTGCGGTCTTGACCGCTGCGAGCACGGCACGGGTGTTCGTGTCGGGTGAGAGCTTGCAGAACAGGTGCAGCACACCCCATCCGACGGACGTCGTCACTTCCGGCATCTGCGACACCCGCGCAGCCTATGAATGAACTTCAGCGTTTGCGGGGGACTCGCCGAGGCGCTCTGGAATCCCCGCCAAGCTGCCGCAGTAGACGTTGAGTTCGTCGCCGCGTGCGAAACCCGCCAACGTGATAGCCGCCGCCCGGGACGCCTCGATGGCGAGCGAACTGGGGGCGCTGACCGCAACGAGGGTGCCGATTCCCGCCGCCCAGGCCTTTTGCACCATCTCGAAGCTGGCGCGGCCGCTCACGAACAGTGCCGTGGCAGCTGCGTCATCGCGCCCGTCGAGCAGGCGCCTGCCGATCACCTTGTCGACGGCGTTGTGTCGCCCGATGTCCTCCCGCACGATGTCAATGCGGCCGTTGGTGTCGAAGGTCGCGGCTGCGTGCAACCCGCCGGTGCGGCCGAACATCTCTTGGGTCGCGGGAACTGCGGCCAGGGCTGCGTGAACCGCATCGACGCTGAATTGACGTATGCCTGCCAGCGGGCCCAAGCGTGCGGCCATGTCGGTGATGGTGGTGCTGCCGCAGATTCCGCAGGCGGCGCTGACATTGCCGAGGCGAGGCGTGGGCACTGGTGCCTTGCCGCCGGTCTCGACGGTCACCATGTTGTATTCGAATTCGGCCGCCGGTCCCTCGCCGCAGTAGCGCACCCCGGTCACGGCTGCGTCGCCGAGCAGACCGTCGCCTGCACAAAACCCGACGGCGAGTTCGTAGTCGTGGCCCGGCGTGCGCATCGTGGTGGCCACCAGGTGGCCGTCGAGGCGGATTTCGAGTGGTTCCTCCACCACGACCTCATCGGGCGAACGCCTCCATTCGCCCTGCCGCAGCCGGTCCACCAGCACCCGCATCGTGCGCCCCCGCCGCATCCGGTCAGGGTACCGGCGCCCCCCGCTGCCCTCAGTCCAAGCTGAGCGCGGTGGCGCCTCAGTTGGCGGTGCCGCGTTCGACGATCCACTCGGTGGGTTGGCCAGTGATGTCGGCGATGAGATCGAAGTCGGCGTCGTAGTGGAGAACGATGAGGCCACAGTTCTCGGCAACTGCCGCCGCCAGCGCGTCGACCAATGAGACGGCCCGGTGATGTCCTCGGCGTACCAGGCGCCGCTGGATGTCGAGCGCACGCCCGAAGTCGCCCTCGGTGGTCTGGGCCAATTCGAAGGCGTCTATCCGGTTCGTGATCTCATCGTGATCCGCGGCATTGCGAGCACTGAAGCCCAACTCATAGATCACCGGTGCGCACAGCGCGACTCGCCCTGACGCAATCAAGGGAGCGGCCGCCGCACGCACATGGGGTTGACGCAAGCGTGCGAAGGCGCTGGTGTCCGCAAGATGGGTGGCGCGGGCCACCTCAGCTGTCCCCGCCCCAGGCCTCCTCTGCGGCAGCAAAGTCGAAGCGGTCGGGCTCGGCGAGCAGTCCGACAAGCTCAAGACGGCGCTTCGCGTTCACAATCTCGCGCAGCGACGCATCGATGGTCTCTCGCAGGGTCGTCGTCCCCAGAATCTCCGCTGCCCGCGCTGCGATATCTCGATCGACCTCAACAGATGTCTTCGCCATACAAAAAAGATATCAGAGGTTTAGCGACGGCGATCTGGACGCGAACCGGCCCGGGCGTTGGCCCGGGCCGATTCGTTGGGTTGGGCTGTTCTGGTGGTCTGTACAGGCTCCTGCTAGAAGTCCATGTCCGGCATGCCGCCGCCGGCGCCACCGGAATCGGGCTCCTCGCAGATGACTGCCTCGGTGGTGAGGAACAGTGCGGCGATCGAAGCCGCGTTCTGCAGCGCCGACAGCGTCACCTTGGCGGCATCGATGACGCCGGCCCCGACCAAGTCCTCGTACTCACCGGTAGCAGCATTGAGACCCATCGGGCCCTCAAGCTCACGGACCCGGCTGACCACCACGCCGCCCTCAAGACCGGCGTTCTCGGCGATCTGCTTCAGCGGTCCCGCCAGCGCACGCTGGACCAGCCGGGCACCGGTGGCCTCGTCACCATCCAGGGCTTCCGCTGCTGCCTGCACTGCCGACTCGGCCCGCACCAGGGCGACACCGCCACCAGTCACCACGCCGGCCTCGATGGCCGCCTTGGTGGTGCTGACCGCGTCCTCGATGCGGTGCTTCTTCTCCTTCAGCTCGACCTCGGTGGCCGCACCGACGCGCAGCACTGCGACGCCGCCGGACAGCTTCGCCAGCCGCTCCTGCAGCTTCTCGCGGTCGTAGTCCGAGTCGGTGTTCTCGACCTCGTTCTTGATCTGCTCGATCCGACCCCGTACCTCGGACTCGTCACCGGCACCCTCGATGATGGTCGTCTCGTCCTTGGAGACGACCACTCGGCGGGCGGTGCCCAGCAGGTCGAGCGTGGTGTTCTCGAGCTTGAGACCCACGTCCTCGCTGATGACCTGGCCACCGGTCAGAATCGCCATGTCGGCCAGCATGGCCTTGCGGCGGTCGCCGAATCCGGGAGCCTTCACAGCCACCGAGCGGATCGTGCCGCGGATCTTGTTCACCACGAGCGTGGCGAGGGCCTCGCCCTCGACGTCCTCGGCGATGATGACGAGCGGCTTGCCTGCCTGGGTCACCTTCTCGAGCACCGGCAGCACGTCACGGACTGCCGAGATCTTGCCCTGCATGAACAGGATGTTCGCGTCCTCGAGCACGGCTTCCTGCGTGTCGGGATCGGTGACGAAGTACGGCGAGATGTAGCCCTTGTCGAAGCGCATGCCCTCGACGAGATCCATCTCGAGGCCGAACGTCTGCGACTCCTCAACGGTGATCACACCGTCCTTGCCGACCTTGTCGAACGCATCGCTGATCAGCTGGCCGATGTCGCTGTCGGCGGCAGAGATTGCCGCCACCTGGGCGACATGGGTCTTCGAATCGGTGACGCTGATCGCCATGTCGGTGATGGCACCCACTGCGGCGTCGACGCCGGCCTCGATGCCTCGCTTGACGGCCATCGGGTTGGCACCCGCAGTCACGTTGCGCAGGCCGTCGCGCACCATCGTCCACGCCAACACGGTGGCTGTGGTGGTGCCGTCGCCCGCAACGTCGTCGGTCTTCTTGGCGACTTCTTTGACGAGCTCGGCCCCGATGCGCTCCACCGGGTCTTCCAACTCGATGTCCTTGGCGATCGACACGCCGTCATTGGTGATCGTGGGTGCACCCCACTTCTTGTCCAGCACGACGTTGCGACCCTTGGGGCCCAACGTGACGCGCACTGCGTCGGCGAGCTGGTTCATGCCCGATTCGAGCCCGCGGCGGGCCTCGTCGTCGAACGTGATCATCTTGGCCATATCAGGTGGCTCCTGTCCTCGGTGACACTGTGTTGATTGGTCAATCGGGTTGATTGGTCAATCGGGTTGATTTGTCAATGGGCCTATTGGTGCATGGGCAACTGGGTGACGGGGCGTCACGTCGCTGCTGCACTTCATGCAGCGGTTAGCACTCTAGAGCTGAGAGTGCTAACCGCCAACTCAAGAGACGAGATTTGCGGCCAGATCCGCGGCGGCATTGCGCACTGCCGACAGCGTGTCGCCCATCGACCGCTCCGCCCCGTATCGCTCGGTCAGCACTACAAGGTGCGTGAGGGGGGACTCGCCTGTGGGCGAGCGCCAATCGGCAGGATCGGTACCTGGTTCTCGAGCACCCACGACGACGCCCACTGGCACTCCGGCCTCGGCCGCCATCTCCAGCACGCCACCCACGACTTTCCCGTCGAACGAACCTGCATCGAGCCGTCCTTCGCCGGTAATGACCAGATCGGCGCCTTCGATCGCTTCGAGCAGGCCAACCTCGGTTGCGACAACCTCAAACCCGGGGGCCAGCTCGGCCCGCAGGCCCGCCGCCAGGCCACCGGCCAGGCCACCGGCCGCGCCCGCGCAGGGCATCTCGCTGACGTCGATCCCATAGCGCTCGTGGTACAGGTCGACGAGTCGTTCCAGGCGGCGGGTCAGCAACTCGATCTTCGGCGGCGAAGCACCCTTCTGAGGTCCGAAAATGCGTGCGGCGTCACAGAAGCGGGTGCGCACATCGCAGGCCACCACCACCGAGACGCCGGCGAGACGGGCCAGCGGTGACATGGCGTCGAGCGCGCCGAGACCGCCATCGGTGGTGGCAGAGCCGCCCACTCCCACGATCACGCGCCGGGCGCCGCTGGCGACGGCCTC
Source organism: Candidatus Poriferisodalis sp. (assembly GCF_965237655.1). Lineage (GTDB taxonomy): Bacteria > Actinomycetota > Acidimicrobiia > Acidimicrobiales > Poriferisodalaceae > Poriferisodalis. The sequence continues at coordinate 725,941 of NZ_CBDEGB010000001.1, read as the reverse complement.
CGCGATCAGCTCACCGGTGCCAGCAGTTGTTGCCGCGAGCGGATCGTTTCCCTCGGCTCCGCCAGCCAGCAGCAGTCCGCTGGCGCGAGCCATCTCCACGATCGCGGTGTCGCCGACGAGCCGCCACTCGGCTTCTACCAGTGCCCGCAGCGGCCCGGTCACCAGCGACGTGCGATTCGGTCCGCCCAGCGCTTCGAGCGTGCCCTCGCCGCCGTCCGCAGCAGGCAGGCATGCCACATGGGCGTGAGCGCCGACGTGCCGACGCACCCCCGCCTCGATAGCTGCTGCGACCTCTGCGGCGGACGCAGTGCCACGGAACTTGTCCGGGCACACCACGACCCGCATACCGCCTACTCGGCCAGATCGGTCCCCAGCGCCACCAGCACGTCGGGTGTCTTGAAGTCCTGCACGGCCGACGGATCCGCCAGCATCGGGAACACGTCGTTGTCGGCGTCGAGCTCCAGCACTCCGGCGATCGCTCGCGCTTCGAGCAGGGAACCCGGCTGGTAGTAGATCCGCGTCCGGTCGAGCGGCGTACCCACGTAGTTCGTCGGTGTATTGGTGATGTAGCTCAGCGTCTTGAACCGGTCGGTGAGCCGCCCCGCAGCTCCGCGCACGGTCGTGGAGTTGGCGACCTGGATCGATACCTCCGCCGCCGGTCTCGGCTGGAACGGCTCTGCTCCCGCCGCGGTGGTGGCGGTGGAGGGGTCCGCCGTGACAGGCGGCGCGACGGTGGTGACCGTGTCGGAGTTCGTTCCGCCGGTACCGGGAGCCGCGGTCGTCGCCGTCGTCGCCTGTGTTGCGGACGGGAGTGTTTCCCCTGGCTCGACCGGGGGCGTCGTGTCGGTCACGACAGCGTCGTCGGGATCGTCGACCGAGCGGAGCAGCAGCACGCCCACGACGACGGCCACCAGCACCAGCAGCAGTCCGCGCACCGCTGCGCCGCTGTTGGATTCGCCGGCTTGGCTGTTCATCGGGTGACCTCCCGTCGGTGCACGGCCCGGGTTCCTCCCGCCGTGGCCGGCGTGCGCTGCAACTCACGTTGGTTGGTCGCGCTTATAAATGACGAAGAACCGCTTGGCAGCGGCAGTGTTGTGAGCGTAGGGCCAAAGAAGCGCTGCCGGGTGTACCCCTGAGCACCTAACTTGCGCCCGGACCCCAATCCCACCGCAAAGATGAGCCCGTGAGAGTCAGCCCATGAGTATCAGCATTGTCGACCATCCGGTAGCCGCAGCACTTCTCACTCGGCTGCGCGACAAGAACACCGCCGTCGAAGAGTTCCGTCAGCGACTCGACGCTCTGACGTTCTTGCTGGTGTCAGAAGCACTCGCCGACGCGGCATGTGTCCCTGTGCCAGTAGAGACGCCGCTCGGACCCGCTGAGGGCTCACGGCTCGAACCGATGCCAGCGATCGTGCCCGTCCTGCGAGCTGGGCTGGGAATGCTCGATGCAGCGCTGAGACTCTTGCCGGCCGCACCGGTCGGGTTCATCGGGATGCGAAGGATCGAGACACCCGACGGCGTCGGCCACGAGCGCTACCTCGAATCGCTGCCGAGCGTGTTGGAGAATCGACCAGTGCTCGTGCTCGACCCGATGCTGGCGACGGGTGGCTCGGCGGCCGAGGTGATACGAGTGCTGGCAGCGTCGGGTGTGGGCCCGGTCACGATGGTGTGCGCCCTCGCTGCACCCGAGGGAGTCGCAGCTCTGCAGGGCAGCGCCTCCAATGTCCGCGTGGTGACGGCCGCCATCGACAGCCATCTCGACGAGCGGGCGTTCATCGTGCCCGGACTCGGCGATGCCGGCGATCGTCTCTACGGTCTGGCTTAGGCGCCAGCGTCACCCACGTCCTGCAGCTGCGCCATCGTCGGCAAGCTCGGCTGAGCACCGGCGACCCCCACCGCCCAGACACCAGCCCGCACGGCCAGATCGGCCGCGTCCAGGGGATCAGTACCTGATGCCATGCCGACCGCAAACGCCCCGGCGAATGCGTCGCCCGCGCCGGTGGCATCGACAACAGCGACCTGCGGCGCCGGCACGGAGATCTCCTCTGGGATGTCGCCTGAATCCTGCGCTCGCAGCGCCGGCTCGGACGACCGAGACGCACGCACGACGCAGCCCTCCGCTCCCCGAGTCTCGACGAGCACCGCATTGGCGCGCATCTCGGCGGCACTGCCACCCGAATTCGACTGATGCAACTGCTCGGCTTCGGCCCGGTTCACGATGACAACGTCTGCCAGCGGCAGCACTGCTGGAGCGACGTCGTTGAAGGGGGCTGGGTTCAGCACCACGATCACGCCGTGTCGGCGCGCGATCTCCGCTGCGGCGCGGGCTGCACGAGCGCTCACCTCGCCTTGCAGCAACAGTGCGTCGGCTGCTGCAATCTCAGCGGCGGCCGCCTGCACGCCGTCAGCATCGAGAGATGCATTGGCACCGGCGGCCACCACGATCGACACGTCTTCCGGATCGACAGTGATCACTGCCAGGCCGGTGGGAACGTCGACGGTCGCCACGTGGCGGCAGTCGATCCCCTCGGCCTCGAGGCCCGAGCGCAGCCACTGTCCGTGCTCGTCGTCGCCGACCCGGCCGACCATGACCACGCTGGCGCCCAGCCGGGCCGCAGCGGCCGCCTGGTTGGCGCCCTTGCCGCCGCGGAACCAGGCGATGCGCGAGGCGTGCATCGTCTCGTCAGGCGATGGCCGCCTTGGCACCCACAGCGTCACGTCGGCGTTCAGGCTGCCGACCACGACGATGCGCGGTGCGTGCGAGTGGCTCACCGGATCAGCGCTCGCTCGGAGCTCGCCCATAGCGAAGCGCTGATTGCACCAGCGCCCCTAGGTGGGCCACCGCATCTTCGCTGTGCACTGAGGCAACTCCAGACGGCTCGGTGATGAGCGGCCCGGGGCGATACCCGCGGCTTCGAACGCCACGCTGAGTCGACTCGACGAGCCTCAAGTCCTCGGACACCGTGGTGTTCCAGTCCAAGTCGATGATCTCGCGTTGCACATCGGTCGGCTCGGCACTGTCGAACCACCACTCCCGCACCAGCAGCGTCTGGTCCGGCCCCCTCGGCACCCAGCGGTAGGTATTGAGCGCCTGGCCGGGATAGCACTGGATCGATGATGCCGGCCAGATGTAGAACGCGGCATAGGCGTCGCTGGCTGCAGGGCGCGTATAGAAGGAGCGATCGCTGTCGACGCCTGTGGCCGTATGACGGATCACGGTGCCGTCCGGAATGACGCGGTAGCTGGCGGGGTCGACCACTCCGGATGTGAACGATCGATGCACGTTCGGGCAGTGGTAGCACTCGTTGTAGTTCTCCACCGCGATCTTCCAGTTCGCGGCGATGAGGTGCGTTCGGCGCCAAGTCAGCACACGGGTCGCAGACTGCGGGATGATCGCCAGGATCTCCTCGGCGACGCGGGGCGCGCACTCCGTCAACGGCGGCGCACCGGGATCCACATTGACGAAGAGGAGTCCGGCGAGCTGGTCGACTGCGATGGGCGGGATGCAGATCTCGCCCACATCGCGACTGCGCGCGTTGAGCAGCCGGCCGTCCAGCCCGTACACCCATGCGTGGTAGGGGCACATGATGACGCCCGGGGTGTCTGCAACGTCGCCGCCCTCAGACTGCGGCGGAAACAGCTCGTGACCTCGGTGCTGGCAGACGTTGAAGAACGCGCGGATCTCGCCGCCGTCGTTGACGACGAAGACAGGCTCGTCGCCGACTACCGTCGCGAGGACCTGGCCGGGCTTGCTCACCTGGGACAGATGACCGACGAGCTGCCAGGACCGAGCGAACACGGCAGACAATTCGGCAGCGTGGATCGCCGGATCGGTGTAGTAGCGAGCCGGCAGCGCTTGCTGCCGGAGGCTGTCAGCAACCCCACGGTCATCGCCATCGGTCGGAACGTTGCGGTCCGGCGAATTCATGCAGCGATTCCGATCATCTGCGATTTCGTGGCCTCCACTGGCCGCTATTCTGCCGCGCACTCATGACCGAACATGTCCATCTCGAATCCGCATGACCGTCGCCACACCACCATCGGGCGAGCCATCTAGGCCGACGATGCGCGCAGCGCTGCTCGTCGGCAGCGGCGGACCCGAGATGCTGGAGGTGCGAGACAACGTGCCCGTGCCGGTGCCTGGTCCCAGCGATGCCCTGATCCGGGTGTCGGCGTGCGGCATGAACAACACCGACATCAACACCCGCGTGGGCTGGTACAGCCGCGCTGTTGACTCGGCAACCAGCGAAGGCGGATACGTCGAGGCGAGCGTCGATGAGACCGCGTGGAGCCGCACGAGCCTCCAATTCCCTCGCATCCAGGGCGCCGACGTGGTGGGGCGTGTCGTCGCAGTGGGCCCAGACGTCGCAGACACTTCGCTGGTCGGGAAGCGGATCATCGTCGATCCGTGCCTGCGCGATCCCGACGATCCGTCCGATCGCAGCGGGGCCGGGTATCTCGGCAGCGAGGCCGACGGCGGGTTCGCCGAGTTCACAGCCGTGCCGGCCGTCAATGTGCACCCCGTCAACTCGGAGCTCTCCGATGCCGAGCTTGCGACGTTCCCGTGCTCGTCCGTGACCGCAGAGCACATGCTGTCGCGCATCGGTCTGCGAAACGGCCAGAGCATCGCCGTCACCGGTGCCAGCGGCGGGGTGGGCAGCGCCCTGGTGCAACTCGCGAAGCGACGCGGCGCACGGGTGGTCGCAGTGGCTGGCAGCTCGAAAATCGCCCAAGTGCTCAACATCGGCGCAGATGCCGCCGTAGCCCGGGAGACCCCATCAGCCGCCGACGCAGCTGTCTCGGCCAACGGCGGTCGCTTCGACGCTGTCGCAGATGTGGTCGGCGGGGACAGCTTCGCCGGCTGGCTCGATGCGCTCACCCGAGGAGGGCGATACGTCACTGCGGGCGCCATCGGCGGACCGATCGTGCAACTCGACCTGCGGACCTTGTACCTCAACGATCTCGAGTTCTACGGAGCGACCATCTACGAGCCGGGCATCTTCGCAGACCTCGTCGGGTACATCGAACGAGGCGAGATCCGGCCGATTCTCGGCGGCACCTATCCCCTTGAGGAAATTCATGCTGCCCAGGAGGCCTTCGGCCGCAAGGAGCACATCGGCAATCTGGTGATCACGCTGTGAGCAGGTCGTTCCTGTGGGGCGAGCCCGAGGTGGGAATCGAACCCACAACCCCCGCTTTACAAGAGCGGTGCTCTGGCCGTTGAGCTACTCGGGCAGCCGCCCCAGCGTATGGCTGAGCGCTGCGTATTCAGGCCGAGTCCCGGGCGCGAGCGCGGGCGCGGGCGCGGGCTGTGTCGACGTCACCCGCGCGGGCGCGGGCGATGTCGAACAAGGCAACGGCCGTTGCCGCAGCCACGTTGAGCGACTCGATACGCCCGTAGACCGGGATCGAGATGACCTGGTCGCAGCGCCGCTCGACCAGCGTCGAGAGACCTCGTCCCTCGGCGCCGACGACGACCACCACGGGTTCGTCGGCGACTCGCAGGTCCTCGAGACCGTCGCTTGCGTTGCCGTCGAGTCCGATCGCCCACAGGCCGGCTTCACGCAGATGTTTCAACGCACCGGGCAGACCTCCGACCTGTGCGAAGCGCAGATGCTCGATGGCCCCCGCAGCCGCCTTGACCGCTGCGGGCGTCAGGCTCGCGGAACGATGGCGTCCCAGAACGACTCCCGTCGCGCCAGCCACTTCGGCGGTGCGCAAGATGGCGCCGAGATTGCCGGGGTCGGTTACGCTGTCGGCGGCAATGAGCAGCGGAGCAGCCCCGCGATGGGGCCGAGCCAGTTCTTCCAGCGGCACCGGCCGGATTTCCTGAGCCTTGGCGATGACGCCCTGCGGCGACTCGGTGAGCGCTTGGTCACGCAGCTTGCGACGACTGGTCTCGCGCACCGGCACCCGACGATCGGCTGCCAGATCGGCGATCTCTGCCAGCACGGCGGACTCGTGCGCGTCCTCGGCCAGCAAGACCTCGTGCACCTTGCGATTGCCGGCCCGCAACAGCTCACGCACGGCCTGACGGCCTTCGACGTGGTCGCCGCCGAGACCGCGGGGTGCGGATTGTTCGCGACCGGTCGAGGGGTCGCGACGCTGCGCATTCCCGCCGCGACGCGCACCCGCGCCGCTGCGTGGCCTCGGACCGGCTCCGCTGCGCTGCTGCGCACCCGGACCGCCTCGGCCTCGCGGTCGAGCGCTGCGCGCTCCCCCTGGGGCTGGCTGTCCCCGACGGCGGGGCGGTTGCGTGCTCATCGGCAGGTCATTTCAGCGAGTCGGATTCAAGCGTGTCGGATTCAAGCGTGTCGGTGCCCGGCCGGGCGAACACCAGGGCCACGGCGTGGGCCACGATCCCGTCTCCGTGGCCGAGCCCTTCGGTCCGCTTGCCGCAGACCGTGATCGGTCCGCCCGCAGCGCTGCTGAGCCGTTCCTGCATCTGATCCCGATGCGGGGCGATCATCGGCCGATCACAAATGACAGTGCAATCGGCATTGGCCAGCTGCCAGCCGTCTTCCGCGAGGCAGGCGGCGACCTGAGCCAGCATCTCGATGCTGTCGGCGTCGCGCCATCGCTCGTCGCTGTCAGGAAAGTGCACGCCGATGTCGCCGAGACCGGCTGCGCTGAGCATCGCATCGATGACGGCATGCGCAACCACATCGGCATCGCTGTGACCTTCAAGCGGCCGCTCGCCAACAAATCGGACCCCGCCGAGCACCAACGTCCGTCCAGGGTGGTCGGCAGCATCAGCGAACGGGTGCGCGTCATAGCCGTGCCCCACTCGCATCACCGGGCCGAGCCCGCCGCTGTCGGCCGTCGTCACGCTTGTTGACGCTAGAGCCCGTCGTCTGCCACGCGGGCTCGCAGCAGGGCTTCCACGATGACAAGGTCTGCCGCCGTGGTGACCTTGTGAGCCGCAGCCTCGCCCGGAATCGCCACCACCGTGCCGCCCGCCGCCTCGACCAGCGCCGCATCGTCGGTGGCCTCAGCTTGGTCGGCGTGCACCGTCGCCAGCACCTCACGGCCAAATGCCTGCGGCGTCTGCACGGCAAAGAGCCCCGCACGATCCACGGTCCCCGAAACGACGCCACCGCCCTCGCCCCACTCCGGCACTCGCTTGAGCGTGTCGCTCACTCCCAGAGCCGGCACCGCAGCGTCCGCCCCAGCCCCCACAGCCGAAATCACCGCACCAAACAGCCCCGAAGAAGCCCCCGGCCGAGCCGCATCATGACAAACCACAACGTCAACCCCGTCGGGAACGGTCTCAAGCCCTGCACGTACTGACGCCGACCGGCTGTCCCCGCCAGCCACAACAGCATCAACACCGTCAAACGGTTGGTGGACCATCGCCGCTGACACGACAAGCGTGACGCCATCGCACGCCCGACGAGCCGCGTCAACGCTCCATGAGACCATCGAGCGCCCAGCAATGGGCGCCCACACCTTCGTGACGCCGTCGATCTCAGTTCCGAACCGAGTCCCCAACCCAGCAGCCAGCACAATCGCCCAAGTCCGAGCCACCCTCGAAGTCTGCCCCGCCCGAAGACCCTCAGCGGAAGGTGAGCCCGCGCCGCCGTCGACCACGCAAAGCAAACACCACGACAACAACGGCAACCACCGCAGCAAGGATCCACCAACCGACCGCGATCCGCGCCCCCCGGCTCGCACGCTGCGACAGACGCTCAGCCTCCTCGTCAGCTGCGGCCACTTCGGCGTCGAACAGCTCACCTGACACCAACAGCTCGCGCATGCCGCCTTGGTTCAGCGTCATGAAGCCCTCGGCTGGCAGCCTCCCCGCGCCCTGAGGCACCGTCGCCTGCACGACGAGCGTGACCAGCTCGTCGAGCGGAGCACCAGCACGCGCCTCGATCTCGGCGATGGGCATGCCAAAGAGCTCGCCCTCGAGTGCGTCCGCAGTGGCGGGGTTGACAAGCTCACTGACCGGCCGGTTGAGACCAATGCCCACAGCCAGCAGATAACGCACGTGTGCCCCATCGCGTTCGGCCGTCACCGTGACCGACCTGAACAAGCCAGCAGATCCGTCCGGCGGCCGATCAATCTCGGCGAGCACCTCGGCCAGTTCACTTTGGTTCGCAAATCGCTTGACGGCAACAACCTTGAGTCGTTCGCCGAGCAAGGTCTGCTCGCGCTGGCGGGTGATCTCCCACCCGACCAAGTCATCGAGAACGAGCAACTCGCCCAGATCGGGTGCGGTACGCATCACCTCTTCATCGAAGGTGACGGCCACGGTCACCCGACCCGCTCCGTCGTGCGCCATGTCGATGTCTACGAGGATGTCCACGCGGCAGCCGGCAAGCGCTATCAGCGCCATCGCGACGAGGAGCCAACGGCTCACCTGGCGTTGAAGTGTCACGCCGCCTCGCCGCCGCTGAGGCGCTGCGAGCGACGGCATGAGCGGGCCTATTCGGCCGTTGCGGCCTCTTCGAGCTCGATCGACCCGGGGTCGAAGCCCTCGATGGCGCGGAACACGATCTCGTCGTCCTCGACGTCCACCACGATGATCTCGCCAGCGTGGAATTCCTTGTAGAGGATGCGCTCGCTCAGCGAATCCTCGACGTGGTGCTGCAATGCACGGCGCAGCGGCCGGGCTCCGAGCTGCGGGTCGTACCCGGTACGGGCCAGCCATTGCTTGGCGGCATCGGTGAGCTCCAAGCCCAGGCCCTGTGCCCGAAGCTGGTCAGAGGTGCGCTTGATCATCAGATCGACGATCTGCACCACCTCGTCGACACTCAGCTCGTGGAAGACGATGGTGTCGTCGATGCGGTTCAGGAACTCGGGGCGGAAGTGCGCCTTGAGCGCGTCGCTGACCTTCTCCTTCATCCGGTCGTAGCTGGCGCCCTCATCGGCGGTGGCGAAGCCCACCCGAGCCTTGCGCAGGTCGGCGGTGCCCAGGTTGGAGGTCATGATGAGCACGGCGTTGCGGAAGTCGACCGAGCGGCCCTGCGCATCGGTCAGCCGGCCCTCTTCCAAGATCTGCAGCAGCGTGTTGAAGACGTCCGGGTGGGCCTTCTCGATCTCGTCGAAGAGCACCACCGAGAACGGCTTGCGACGCACCGCTTCGGTGAGCTGGCCGCCCTCGTCGTAGCCGATGTACCCGGGCGGGGCGCCGACGAGGCGGCTCACCGTGAACTTGTCCATGTACTCGGACATGTCGAGGCTGATCAGCGAGCCCTCGTCGCCGAACAGGAACTCGGCCAACGTCTTGGCCAGCTCGGTCTTGCCGACGCCCGAGGGGCCCAGGAAGATGAACGAGCCGCCGGGACGCTTGGGGTCTTTCAGGCCTGCACGGGTGCGGCGAATGGCCTGGCTGACGGCCTTGATGGAGTCGTGCTGGCCGATGACCCGCTTGTGCAGCTCGTCTTCCATCTTGAGGAGTTTCTGGGTCTCTTCCTCGGTGAGCTTGTACACCGGGATGCCCGTCCAGATCGACAGCACCTCGGCGATGGCCTCCTCGTCGACCTCGTCGAACAGGTCGTGGCCCTCGGCTTTGGCCTGCGCGAGGACGACGGTGCGCTGCTCGAGCAGCTCCTTCTCCTCGTCGCGCAGCGCTCCGGCCGTTTCGAAGTCTTGCGACTCGACCGCCTGCTTTTTTCGCTCGGTGACATCGGTCAGCTTGGTCTCGATCTCCTTGAAGTCGGGCGGCGTCGACATGCGCTTGATGCGCAGTCGCGACCCGGCCTCGTCGATGAGGTCGATGGCCTTGTCGGGCAGGTGACGGTCGGCGATGTAACGGTCGGCGAGATTCGCCGCGGCCACCAGCGCCTGGTCGGTGATGGTGACCCGGTGGTGCTGCTCGTAGCGATCGCGCAGCCCCTTGAGGATCTCGATGGTGTGGCTGAGCGTGGGCTCGTCCACCGTGATCGGCTGGAAGCGACGTTCAAGCGCTGCGTCCTTCTCGAGATACTTGCGGTACTCCTCGAGCGTGGTGGCGCCGATGGTCTGCAGCTCGCCGCGTGCCAGCATGGGCTTGAGGATCGACGCCGCGTCGATCGCACCCTCAGCGGCACCGGCACCCACCAGCGTGTGCAGCTCGTCGATGAACAGGATGATGTCACCGCGGGTGCGGATCTCCTTGAGGACCTTCTTGAGGCGCTCCTCGAAATCGCCCCGGTAGCGGGAACCGGCCACCAGCGCGCCGAGGTCCAGCGTGTAGAGCTGCTTGTCGCGCAGCAACTCGGGGACGTCGTTGTTGACGATCTTCTGGGCGAGGCCCTCAACGATGGCTGTCTTGCCCACGCCGGGCTCGCCGACAAGCACCGGGTTGTTCTTGGTGCGGCGCGACAGCACTTGCATGACGCGTTCGGTCTCGCGCAGCCGCCCGATGACCGGGTCGAGCTTCTTGGCCCGCGCGTCGGCGGTCAGGTTGCGCCCGAACTGGTCGAGCACCAGCGAGCCGCTCTGGCCACCCTGCTCGCTGCCTTGCCCCGACGAGGCGCCAACGGATTCGCGGCCGCCGCCGGAGCCGCTGTAGCCGGATAGCTGCTGGATGACCTCTTGACGGACCTTCGACAGGTCGGCGCCCAGCTTCACCAGCACCTGCGCTGCGACGCCCTCGCCCTCGCGGATCAGCCCCAGCAGCACATGCTCAGTGCCGATGTAGTTGTGGCCCAGCTGCAATGCTTCGCGCAGCGACAGCTCCAGCACTTTCTTGGCGCGCGGCGTGAAGGGAATGTGGCCGCTCGGCGACGAGCTGCCCTGTCCGATGATCTCCTCGACCTGGCTGCGCACGGCCTCGAGCGAGATGCCCAACGACTCGAGCGCCTGGGCTGCGACGCCCTCGCCCTCGTGGATCAGCCCCAGCAGGATGTGCTCAGTGCCGATGTAGTTGTGATTCAGCAGGCGCGCTTCTTCTTGCGCCAACACCACCACTCGGCGGGCCCGATCGGTGAAGCGTTCGAACACTGGGCCTCCTGGTCTGAGCCACCCACACGGGAGCTTCGGGTCAGGTGAGCGCAGTGTAACGCTGCCCTGCAAGATCGCTCCTTTGCGGTTCTGAGGCCCTCGCGAACCTCAGACGCGGGGTGTTTCGAGCGCGGCAACCCTGCCGCTGTCGTTTACGGTTGCGCCGTGGCGCCGCTTTCCCCGTTGCAGGCCCGACCCACCGCAGACGATGACCTGGCCCGTGTCGAGACGGCGCTGCGGGCCGCGGCGGTCACTGGCGACGAGTTTCTCACCGAGGTGACCTCGCACCTGATCCCCGCGGGCGGCAAGCGACTGCGGCCTGCGTTCGTCATTGCGTCGGCGCTGGCGCTGAACCCACAAGGGGCTGCACCTACCGCAGTCACCGACGAGATGGTGTGCGGCGGTGTTGCCGTCGAACTCGTGCACCTGGGCTCGCTGTACCACGACGACGTCATGGACGACGCGCAGACACGGCGCGGCATCGAGGCGGTGAATTATCGCTGGGGGAACCTGAAGGCGATCCTGGCCGGCGACTTCCTGCTGGCCAAGGCGTCCGAGCTAGCGGCGTCGCTCGGCACTGAGGTAGCAACCCTGCTGGCCGCAACGATCGGGCGTCTGTGCGAGGGACAAGTGCGCGAGCTGCAGTTGATCTACGACACGAGCCGCACTGAAGACCAGTACTTCCTGGCCATCGGGGGCAAGACCGCCGAACTGTACGCCACGTCGTGTCGCATCGGCGGTCTGGTGGCGGGCGTGGACTCCGCGACTCTGGAGTGCCTGTCCGCCTTCGGGCTGGCCTACGGCATGGCGTTCCAGATCGTCGACGATCTGCTCGACCTGGTGGCCTCCGACGAGCAACTCGGCAAGCCGTCGGGCAACGACCTGCGGGAGGGCGTCTACACGCTGCCGGTCATCCGGATGCTGGCCAACGGGCATCCAGTTGGCGATCTGCTCGGCCAACCCCTCGACGATGCCCAGCGGGACGAGGCACGGGCGGTCGTCGCGGCAGGAAGCGAGATTGCTACCTCGGTGGAAACGGCACTGTCCTACGTGTCGCAGGCCCTTGACACTCTGGCACCGTTCGACGCGACAGCCGGGGTTGTCGGCCTGCGGGCCGCTGCGTCGAACCTTCTCGGTGTCTTGCCTCCGGTCACGACGGGCAACCCCACAGCGGACTTCAGCTGACGGTGACCGGACCCGGGGCGCAGCCAGGCTGGCCGATCCGGCGCCGCTATCGCCACGGCCGGTGGGACCCCGGGCGCGGACCGTGCTGGAAATGGGGCACCCGCACGTACGTGATGGGCATCATCAATGCCACTGACGACTCGTTTTCCGGCGACGGCGTGTCTGACCGGCTTGACGATGCGCTCGCGCTGACGCACGAACTCGTAGCAGGCGGGGTCGACATCATCGACATCGGCGGCGCTTCCAGTCGGCCGGGCGCGGAACCCACCCCCATAAAGGTGGAGCGGCAGCGGGCTGTCCGAGTCATCGAGGCCGTTCGAGCCGAGCTGGACCGCCTAGGAGCCGACCTGCCGATCTCGGTGGACACGACATGGGCGGAGGTGGCAGGACCTGCGGTTGATGCCGGTGCCACGGTGGTGAACGACATCACGGGCTTTCGCCTCGACCGCCAGATGGCACCGCTGGTGGCCGAGCGCAGTGCCGCCGCCGTACTCATGCACAACCAGCGGGGCCGCCCCCATACGGACCTCGTCGCCGATGTGACAGCCGGGTTGAAGGCCAGTCTCCAGATCTGCGCGGAGGCCGGTGTGGGCACCGACCGCCTGGTGGTCGACCCGGGCTTCGGCTTCGGCTTCGGCGTTTCGCAGAACCTGGAGATGATGCGGCGACTGCCGGAGCTGTGGGCGTTGGAGCTGCCAATGCTCATCGGCACGTCGCGCAAGTCGACTATCGGGGCGATCACCAACGCCGAGATCGACGATCGCCTCTTCGGCACCGCGGCCACCATCACCGCCGCCATCTGTGCGGGCATCGACATCGTGCGGATCCACGACGCCGCCCAGATGACCCAGGCCATCCGCATGACCGACGCCATCGTCCGTCCAGCCTGCTGAACGCGGGCCGTCACCCTTCAGGCTGGGTGGCTCAGCCCTCGACTGGGGCGCAAGCAACTGGTGCAACAGTGCCGTCGGGCATCAATTGCTGGCGGGCGCCATCGGCGGACCGGCTGTAGAAGGTTGGCTGGCCGGACGCCTCGAGCCTGGCGAGCATGGCTGGCAGCGGAGCGCCGACACCATGCAGGAATTCGATGACCCGGGCGGGTCCGAGGTGGTCGAGCATCTCGAACGGTCCGTGCACCCAGTTGAAGCCCCAGCGGATCGCGTTGTCGACGTTGGCAATGTCGTCGGCGATCTCGGGCACCAGGTCTGCCGCGTACGCCAGCGTGCCGCCGAAGATGTGCCGTGCCAGTTCGCCCTGCGGTGAATCGGCGAATATCACCGCGCCAAGCTCGGCGGGTACGCCTTCGAGATCGGGTTCGGTGGCCGCTCGCCACTCGCCGGTCACGAGATCGAACGTCTCGGTCTTGCGGGAGCCGTCGTCAAGTCTCAGGCGCCGACTGAAGCCGCCGCCGGTCTTGCGCCCGAGCTGGCCACGGGCGGCCATCGCCTGCTCCGCAGCGGGGAACTGGGCGAATTCGAGTCCCCGGTCGCCCGACGGCAGGTTCTGGGCCAAGTTGGCGCCGACCAACTCCATCACGTCGAGGCCTATGAGGTCGATGAGCCCGTACAGGCCTGTGGGCGGCAAGCCCATCGGTGCGCCCAGCACTGCGTCGATGGTCTCGGGGGTCATGCCATCGGCGAGGAACGGCTTGGCCTGGTGCAAGCCGGACAGCATGAAGTAACAGCCGATGCGATTGCCGATGAAATTGACGGTGTCCTTGGCATGCACGACGCCCTTGCCGAGCCGCTCAGCCCCAAAGCGTGCGAACGCCTCGATGACCTCGGGCTCGGTGTCGGAGCCGGGCACCAGTTCGAACAGCTTCATCACCTGCACGGGGTTGAAGAAGTGCGTGATGGCCACGTCGCGCCGGAATCGCTCGCTCATGCCCTCGCTGATCTGCCGCAACGGGATGCCCGACGTGTTCGATGAGATGACCGAGCCGTCGCTGCGGGCGGCTTCGAGGCGCTCGAACAGCTCACGTTTGGTGGCGAGGTCCTCGATGACGGCCTCGCACACCCAGTCGTAGCCGGCGATGTCGTCGAGGCGGTCGTCGACCGAGCCGATGCTGACGAGTTCCTGGAAGTCGGCGTCGACCGAGTCGCACGCTCGCTGCGCAGCGGCCTCGTCGACGTCGAGCAGCAGCACGCGGCAGCCGGCCTTTGCCGACACGGCCGCAATGCCGGCGCCCATCGTGCCCGCCCCGATGATCGCTACTGAATTGATGCGCCTCGCAGGCTCGGCCGAGTCAATACGCCTCGCAGGCTCGGCCGAATTGATCTCTCGCACGCCTGCTGCCTATCGGGTGCCGGTGACTTCGCGGCCGATGATCTCTTTCATGATCTCGGTGGTGCCGCCGTAGATGGTCTGTACTCGGGCATCGGCGTACGCCTTGGAGATGGGGTACTCCGACATGAAGCCGTAGCCGCCGAACAGCTGCAGGCAGCGAGTGATGAGCTTCAACTGCATCTCGGTGACCCACCACTTGGCCTCTGCGGCGTCTGTAGCGGTCAGCTCGCCCTCGTTGAGGGCCTCGATCTGGCGGTCCACGAACACCCAGGCGATATCGAGCTCAGTCTTCATCTCGGCGAGCTCGAAGCGGGTGTTCTGGAACGAGGCGATGGTCTGGCCGAAGGCCTGCCGCTCGCCCACATAGTCGACGGTCCAGTCGAATGCGGCCTGCGCGTGGGCCACGCCAGTCACCGCGATGGACAGCCGCTCCTGGGGCAGGTTGCGCACCAGACTCGTGAAGCCGTTGCCCTCGCCGCCGAGCAGGTTTTCTTCGGGCACGAACACGTCGTCGAAGAAGAGCTCGGCAGTGTCCTGAGACTTCAAGCCCAGCTTGTCGAGATTGCGCCCCCGCTCGAATCCCTCCATGCCCTCGGAGAGCACGATCAGCGACATGCCCCGGTGCTTCTCGCTGGGATCGGTCTTCGCCGCCACGATGACGAGGTCGGAGTTGATGCCGTTGGTGATGAACGTCTTCGAGCCATTCACGACGTACCCGTCACCGGAGCGGATTGCCGTCGTGCTCATCGAGGCCAGATCCGAGCCGATGCCCGGCTCGGTCATCGCAATGGCGCTCATCAGCTCACCGCTGCACAACCCCGGCATCCACCGCTCGGCCTGGGACTCATCGCACAGGTTGATGAAGTACGGCAGGCAGACGTCGTTGTGCAGCGTCATGCACATGCCCGAGCCAGCCACGCCGGCGGACATGATCTCCTCGTTGAGGATGGCGTTGTAGCGGAAGTCCGGCACTCCGCCGCCGCCGTAGCGCTCGTCGACGGCGGTGGCCAGCAGGCCCACGTCTCCCGCCTTGCGGAACATGGCCTTGTCGACCTTGCCGTCGGCTTCCCACTTCTCGTGGTAGGGGACAATCTCGCGCTCGGTGAAGGCCCGGGCCGTTTCACGGAACATTTCGTGCTCTTCTTCAAAGATGGTGCGCCGCATGGTCCGAGCGTATGCCCCGACGGCAATGCGAACCACGGCCACACGCAGCGGGCGTACATCGGGGCGGCACAGATAGCGTCTCGGCCCGTGACCCAGCAGGATTCGCGCAGCGATCCGGCCAGCACCGTCGGGCCAGGACATGACTGGAGCGCCGTCGAACGGGCCGCCGCTGCGATGCGCCGGCTGAACCAGGCACTGGCGGGGCGACGGGTCCGAGACGAGATGCTCGACGAGGTCACAGCGGCTGTTGAGGCTGCCGCTGACCGGCTGGAGCAGGGCACGCTGAGAGTGAAGCTCGACGACATGTTGAGCCGGCCATACCTCCGCGAGATCTACGAAGGCCAGTTCTTCCCACTGCCGCTCGAGGTTGGCGACGAGATCGAGTTCGACCCCTTCTCCATCGGCGGAGGGCAGTTGCATCCGGCGTCGGTGGACGTCAGCTACTTCAAGGAATCTGACGAGGCGGTCACTGGCCAGGCCATTGTCGACCCCATGTTCGCCGGGCCTCCCGAGCGCACCCACGGCGGCGTTGTGGCGCTCATCATCGACGAGCTGATGGGCGCGCTGAACCGGATGCGGGGCCGCCAGGCCTATACGGGCCGGCTCACCGTCCACTACCGCGCCGCGACTCCGCTGGGCGAGCCTCTGCAGCTTCGGGCGTGGATACATGACACATCCGGCCGCAAGATCGTCCAGCACGCTGAAGTGCACGGCCCCGAGGGCTTGTGCGTCAACGCCGAAGGTCTGTTCATCCTGCGCGCCGACGCACCCCCCGTCCCGGAGGCCTAGCTCCCCTCTGTCCGGAGCGGAGCGTCGAGAACAGCACCGCCTCGCGGCACCGATCGTGCGCTACAGCCCCGGCGAGGCTGCGGCCAGGTCTCGCAGCCGGTCTGGGCCAGCGATGCGCTCGCAATCCTGGTCGGCCACGGCCGCCAACTCGCCGACGGTGACCATTTCGGGTGCGAGCTCCACCAGCGGGTCGAGCACGAATCGGCGCTCCCGCAGGCGCGGGTGCGGGATCACCAGTTCGGGATCACGCTGGACGAGGTCGCCGAACAGCAGCACGTCGACGTCGAGCGTGCGGGGTCCCCAACGCTCCCGCCGCACTCGATGGGCGGCCACTTCGAGGGCCTGGCACCGTGCAAGCAGCTCATAGGGGCCCTCAGCCACGCGCAGCTCGGCCACGAGATTCAGGAACGACGGCTGTGACGGGCCGATCGGCGCGCTGCGATACACACCCGAACTGGCCACCAGCACACCAGCGTCTGCCAAGGCCCCGAGAGCATCGGCCAGTTGCGCGGCGGGGTTGCCGATATTCGCGCCCATGCTCACGAATGCCCTCACAGCGGCGTTGTTCACCGGCTCACACTGCGTTGGCTCATCGGCTCACGCCGGGTTGGCTCATCGGCTCACGCCGGGCGGCGGCGGGTGATGCGCACAGCGCTCGTGGCCAGGTCGGCCGCAACGGCCGGGCGGAGCTTGGTGACCGTGACCGCGGCTGCCGTCACAGCGTCGAGGCTGCACAGGTCTGCTGCGATCAACTCGGCCAGCCGCTCGAGCAGCTGGGGCGCTTCGGTGGCGCACAGCGCGACGATTCGATCGCACGCGCCGCCGTAGTCGATGGTGTCGGCCAGATTGTCCGATGCACCCGCACGGCTCAGGTCGGCGTAGAGGTCGACGTCGATGCTGAGCGGCTGCGGCGCGGTGCGCTCGTGGGCAAGCGCCCCGACCACGCACATCACCCGCAGGTCGCGCAGCTCAATGCGGTCGCCGTCAGGCGACGCATCATTGACACAGCGGTCGTCGAGAGGCGACGCATCAGACGCAGCGGCGCTGGGTGCAGTCACGACTGGGTTCAGCCCTCTGCTTTCCGATCAGCCAGGATGCCGAGCGCGACGTCGACGACGCGGCGCCCCTCGGGCCCAACACGCTGGCCGAAGATCCGCTCGGTGATGGCCGTCGCCTGCGGACCTGTGGGCACCTTGCCCGACAGCAGCAGGTACGAGGCCATGAACCCGCAGACGTCCTCGCCGACCCGCTCCTTGTGCAGCACGACCCGCTTGCGTTCGCTGGCCAGCCGCGCCAGATCGTTGTGGACTCTCTGCAGGTATTCAGCCATGTCGTCAAGGACAGGCCACGGCCGGTGCAGATACGGCAAGCTCAGCTCGTCGTAGTTGTGAAGGTTGTGCGGAGCAGCGATCAGCGAGACGACCATGTCGAACCCGTTGCGGCGCAGCCAGATGATCTCTTCCTGACGACGGACGCGCCTGTGACTGGCGCCATAGCCGCCGGGACGCTCGCAAACAGCGAGGCGCTCGGCGACGACCCAGTTGAAGTTGCGGGGCTGAATGCCCTCCGCCCACTTCCCTCTCATAGCCGCCGTCCCTGCAAGCGTGTACGGAGCCGAATTTACCGGTGCCGAACCGGCCCTGCACGGCGAACACGCAGGAGTTTCAGGCGTTTTCGGCGGCGGAAGCGTCGCAGGCGCGAATCTCGGCCAGATTGCGGTATTTCTGAGCCAAATCCAGCCCGTAGCCGATGACCCACACAGGCGGCAGGCGGAAGCCGATGTAGTCGACGAGGCCGTTCAGGCTGCCGTTGTGCTCGCGGGTCAGCAACGAGCACACCGCCAGGCTGGCGGGGCTGCGAGCCAGCAGGCTGCGACGCAGGTACGACAGGGTGAGACCGCTCTCGACGATGTCCTCCACCAAGATCACGTCCCGCCCTGCGATGTCGATGTCGAGATCCTTGAGAATGCGAACAACCCCGCTGGAACGGGTGCTGCTGCCGTACGACGACACGGCCATGAAATCCATTTCGACCGCCAGGTCAATCGCGCGGCTGAGATCGGAGGCGAACATCACGGCGCCCTTGAGCACCGCCACCAGCAGCGGCTCACGGCCGGCGTAGTCGGTGGTGATCTGCGCGCCCAATTCGACGACCCGCTCGGCAATCTCGGAGCCAGAGACGAGTACCTCCCCGACAGCCGGATCGCCTGCGAGCATCGAGTCGAGGTCGCTCTGAGGCGACGGCGAGGCCGGTGCGGGCGTCACGTGAGTCGAACCTACTGGTTTCGCGTTGCGGACGGCGGAAGGGTCACCCTTCCAGCCGGAGCTGGTCGGCTGATCGGGTCACCCGGCGGCCTCCTCCGACCTCGGTAGCCCGGTGGGTGTGCCGGGCCACCTCCAGCACCCGCTCGACGGTGGCGGCATCAGGTGGATGATCGGTGCGCAGCCATGCGCGGACGGCTCGCCGAGCCAGAGCCAACGGTGCGGTCCGTAGTTCGGCGGCGCTGGTGGGATCGATGTCGGCAGCCAGCAGATCGAGCAGGTCGGCGTCAGTGGCCGCCAGCCCGGCTGCACGCGCCAGTAATGGCACGACATCGCGGCCGGAGATGTCGCAGAGCAGCGGGATCAGCTCGTGGCGGACGCGGCTCCGCCAAAAGCGCGGGTCGGCATTGGAGGGATCCTGGATCGGCTCGTAGCCGGCGATCTCGCAGACCCGGTCGGTGTCCGCCCGTCGCAGCACCAGCAGCGGCCGGCGGTCGGCTCGCATGGCTGCGAGCGCATCGAGTGCTCCGCCGCGCAGCAACTGCAGCAGCACCGTCTCCGCCTGGTCGTCGGCGGTGTGGCCCACCAGCGCCTCGGGGCCGAGGGCGGCGTTGCGGGCTTCGCGAGCGCGCGCCTGCAGGTTCGCCCCCGCAGCGAGCCCGAGCCGCACGATTCTCAGCGAGGCACCGAGTTGGTCGCAGAGCGCCCCGACACGCTCCGCCTCCGCAGCCCCGTCGGCCCGGATGCCGTGATCGATATGGACAGCAGTGACAGCTGTGACGTCATTGCCGCTTCTCTGCGCGAACCGGCATGCCAGCACGAGCAAGGCGGCCGAGTCGGCACCACCCGACACCCCACAGACAAGCTCACGGCGCTCGATTTCGCCGAATGTGCAACGGTCGATCAGCTGATCGAGTTCTTCGGCCCCCGCAGCGGGCGCCGACGGTTCGCCGTCGCAGGCTTCAGGCTGCCGGGACACGCTCCAGCCACGCTGTCGGGTTGCGAATCTCCGTCATGGACGGCAGATGCTCAACGCGCTCCCAGATCCGGTTGACGGCCTTCGGTCCGCGTTCGCCTTCGATCGCGGCGATGAACTCCTCGCCCGCCCGGTACTGGGCGAGCTTGGCCTCGATACCAAGCAGGCGCTGGACCAGCCGGGCCATGCCGCGGGCGTTTCGGCGCCGGTGCTCCATCACGAGGGCGAATCGCTCGGCATCGGGAATGTGCCCGCGGGCGGCTCTGGCCATGGTCACGTCACCGTGTCCCTCGACGAGGCTCATCATGCCGCCGACCTGAGCGATCAGGCTGCGCTGTTGCTCAGTGGCGAACACCGCGGCCAACCCTCCCTTCGCCCAGAAGGTCCTGACCGCCGCGGCGCTGCGCGACCAGCGCGCGAAGGCCTTCGCGCAGTCGTTCGGGATCGGGCTGAGCCTCGTCGACAAGACCGTTCACGAGCTGCAAGAAGTGGGGGCGCAGCCACGGCACACCGGTGAACTGCGAACGGTGCGTCAGCTCGTGAAGCGCCAGCCAGAGTCGGAACTGCGCCGGGGGAAAGGCGTAACGCTTCTCGGTGACCAGGATGTTCGGACCGACGAAGTAGACCGTGTCGCCCGCTGTCTCCGCGGCGGTGCCGTTGCTTTCATCGTCGGAAGCCCACAGCAGGTCGTACTGGCCCAGCACCCGGCGGGACATCCAACCGAGCACCGAGCCCAGCTCAACGGCGCCCAGCGTGCGCGTCACCCGTGATGTCTCCGCCGGCTGATCGGGGGTAGCCGGGGCACCGAGCAGCGGCTGCAGCAGCCGCCGGAACGCTGCGATGTTGGCGTCAATCCATCCCGCCCGATCGATGATCTCAGCGTGAGCCTCGCCCGGCGTTTCCAAACCCGTCTCAATGGCGACCAGCTCGGCCGCAACCGGCACGAACCGGGCGAAGTCCGCACGCAGCGGCTCAGCCAGGTACGACTGGTACAGCGGCTCGGTGCCAGCGACCCGCACGGCGATGCGGCGCGCCAAATCCCAGTCGACGTACTCGTCGGCGGGAGCGCTCACTTGCCGGCTCAGCGCTTGGGGTAGCGCGGAGCAACCACCTTTTGCACATAGCCCGCAACCAGCTTGGCGACGGTCAGCACCGTCACGATGGTGAGCGGTACCGCCAACCAGTAGTGCCAGACCTGCGCAGCAAGTGCGTTCATAGCGCAGATATTAGTGGTCGGTTGCGCCGGAACCCCCTCGTGGGGCGCCACCGCCCGCTGGTACCGTGACCGCCGGTTGCCCGAGTAGCTCAGTGGCAGAGCGGCTCTCTCGTAAAGAGCAGGTCGTGGGTTCAATCCCCACCTCGGGCTCGTTCGCCGGCCGCAGCGTCCGATCAGCGGCGAGGTCTTACGGACTTGTCCGCCCGAGCCGGATGAACAGGCAGCTCAGCGTGAGTCGCTGGTTGGCGTTGAAACGCAACGCCTCTGCAGCATCGCCGACGGCTGCCAGCTGCTCCGCTGCGGTCTCCGCTGCCAACTTGGCATTGCGGGCCTCATCGCGAATCTGTGCCGAAAGCACTGCGAATCCCATCGTGAGCTCGTCGGTGCGCACTCGCCGCAGCTCGCGGCGGTGCCGCTCGTCAAGCGAGCTGCGGCCGAAGTTCGTCCCATACAGCTCGGCCCGCTCATCGGCGTCCGCACGTTCGGTCTGGTGGCGGGCTTCGAGTGGGGCCGCTGCCTGCTCGGTCGCCTCCAACGCTGTGTCGACGGCTGCCATCGCGGCAGATGCCGTGCCATCGAGCGAGCTGCGCATTCCCCGCCAGGTGTCGATCCTGGAAGCAGCGTCCGCATCGGAGGCAAGCAGGCGAGCTCGATCGATCGAGCCTCCGGCGGCGACCGCTGCGAAGTCGGCGCGGCTGTCATCGATGCCCTCGGCAACGAGCAGTGCTCGCAGGTCGGCTTCGCCCAGTGCCTCGAAGTCGATGCGGACGCAGCGGGATGCCAGGGTCTCCATCGGCCGGTTGATCTCCTCGGCGAGCAGCACGAACACGCACGACGGCGGCGGCTCCTCGACCGACTTGAGCAGGATGGGCGCGATCAGTGCGGCTCGGTCCACTTCAGGAAGCACGATGACTTTGAGCTCACCGGCTGCCGGGGCAACCGCTGCTGCACGCACTGCGTCGCGGGCCTGCTCGGCAGTCATCGCAGCGCCGACGCGGTCGAAGACCAGCAGGTCGGGATGCTGTTCGGCGAGGGCGAGACGCCGCTCTCGCTCGGGCGTTGCACTGCGCGCCGCGAGCAATTCGCCTGCGAACCGGCACGCCGCACTGCGCAGTCCCGCACCAGCGGGGCCCACGAACAGGTACGCCGGCAGGGGCGATTCGAGCGCCGACTGCAGACGGGAGACCGCAGCGGATTGCCCGACGATGCCGTCGAGCAGGTCGCCGACCGGGGGTTCGTCAGCCGGCGGTGTGTCGAACCGTGACTCGGCGACGGGGGCTGGAGGCGGGCTGGGGGCCGGAGTTCGCGCGGATTCGGTCGCGGGCTCCGGCAGCTCAGGTTGCTCCGCCGCTTCGTCGAGGGGGGGAGGCGGTTCCGGCAGCGCCGGCGGCGGGTCGTCGAAGTCGAAGAGCGACAGCGCGGCGGGCTCCGTCGTGCCCGGCTGATCGTCGCCGCCGGACGCTGAGGCCACGATGACCGGCCTAGTCCCGCATCGCAGGATGCCCAGTTACGGCCTCGATGACCCGCGCAGCAACATCATCGACGGTGCCGGTGGCGTCCACACGGACCCACCGCTCGGGTTCCGCCTCGCAGAGCTCCCGGTAGCTGCGCCACACACGCAGCGCGAACTCCAGCGCTTCACCCTCCAACCGGTCCGGCTCTCCGCCCGCGGGCTGGTCCGCGTGCGGACCAGCCTCCAGCAACGACATCTGCTCGCCCCCGATGCGATCAAGGTGGTGAACCCGACGATCGGAATCGACCAGCGGCACATCGAGCAGCACGACGACATCGGGAAGGATGACCTCGGGCAACTCGATTGATGCGCCCGCCGGCCGCCGAGAGGCGTAGTCGATCAGCCCACGCAGCTCGTCGAGTGGCAGGCCCCGGCCGTAGCCCTGGTAGGCCAGCGTCGAACCGTACGAGCGATCGGTGACGACGTCGCGGCCCGCTTCGAGTGCGGGAGCCACCACTGTGGCGATGTGCTGCGCCCGATCGGCGGCAAAGAGCAGTGCTTCGGTACGCGGCGCGGGGGCGCGGTCATCGGAATCATCGAGCAGCAACCCCCGCAGCGATGCGCCGAGCGGCGTTCCGCCGGGCTCTCGGGTGAGCACAGCGTCCCGTTCGGTTGCCAGTCGCTCGGCCTGAGTCGACTTGCCGCTGCCGTCGAAGCCCTCCAGCGCGACATAGCGACCGCGGGCGGTCATGACTCCTCCCCGACGCCGCCCGCCCTTTGCGGCGCCCGACGTCCCTCACCCCGGTGGCTGCGCAGCGAAAGACCGGCGAGCACGCCCGCCATCAGGATCAGCAGTGCTCCCAGCCACAGTGCCCCGCGCACACCGGGCAGCGCGAGCACAGCGTTGCCGAACGTGATCTGGTTGTCGAAGACGACATCGAACAGCCAGTTGAAGCCGTCGGACAAGAAGCCGCCGGCTGCCATGGAGATCAGCAGGCAAAAGCGCACCAGCGTGTACATGGCGGAAAACACCCGCCCGCGCAGCACTTCCTCCACGTTCTCGTGCAGCAACGTCAGGCCAGTCACATACACCGAGCCCGCCGCCAGCCCGAGCAGCAGCACACCCGCAAGTACCAGCAGCGTGATGGACACCGAGGCGGCGAACAGCAACGAGCCGCCGGCCACGAAAACCGACAGCACGAAGAGGCGGGCACGACCGGCGCCGGCGAAACGGGAGTGATGGCCGAAGCGATTCGCTGCACTCTGCAGCAGGGTGACCAGAGCAACCCCGCCGCCGACGCCGAGGCCCATCGCCACGAGAATCGAACTGAAGCCGGCACTGCCTGCGCCCAGCACCTCGTCGTTGTAGACGGCGCCCAGCGGCACCAGCATCCCCCCGCCGATCATGCCAGTGCCCAAGCCGACCAGCACGGCGCGCACCTGTGGGCTCAGGAAGATGAAATCCCAGCCTTCGCGCAGCTCGCGGAAACCCTGGCCCCAGTTGATGCGGCGGTCGCTGTCGCGCTTGCGATGCGCAGCAGTGATGTGCGGGGACAGCGGCAGCGTGGCAATGAGCGCCGCGGCCACCAGGAATGTGGCGGAGTCGATAACCAGCGACATCTCCACCTGGCCGATGTCGGTCCAGCCGAACACCGCGCCGAGCTTGGCCATGCCCGCGAAGGCGGCGGCACCGAGGGGGAACGTGCCATACGCGGCCACGAGCCCCAGCGAGTTGGCGGCCGTGAGGTGCTCGGTGGGCACGATGTTGGGAACGATGGCTTCCTTGGCCGGACTCCACAGCGAAGTTGCCAGCTCCAAGACCAGCGATGCCACCACCAGGCCCCACAGTCGGTCGATGAACGGGATTGTGAGCAAGACACTGGCGCGCACGATGTCGCATATCACCAGCAGCCGCTTGCGGTTGAAGCGGTCAACGATGATGCCCCCGGCCGATGCCAGGAAGAAGCCGGGAAGCACCCGCGCCGTGACTACAAGCGCGATCGCAGATCCGGGCTGGTCACCGCCGATTCGCCGCGCCACCTCAATGGTCGCCAGCAGCCCGATCCAGTCGCCGAATGAGCTGACCACCTGCGCGATCCACAAGCGCAGGAAGCCCGGCGCAGCGAACAGCCCCGATCCCGATGCAACGGGGCCGGACACATCCGAGCCGTCGAACGACGGGATCGAGTGATCCGAATTCATGACACTCAGCAGACTAGGAGCAAGGGTGCGCAGCCCTCTCGCCATGAGCTGCACGCGGCTTCGACGCCGGGGCGGGCGGGCGTCATCAATCGCTTGATGGAGGAGATTGCTTGCGTGGCGGGGCCTTCTTGCGGACAGCAGATTTCTTGGCAGCGGACTTCTTCGCACTCGCCTTCGTTGCCGCCCTCTTCTTGGCGCTGGATTTCTTCTTGGCTGGCTGCTTGCGTCGGGTTGCACGCTTGGTTGCCGGGCCTTTCGCGCGCCGCATCGTCAGAAGCTCGGTCGCGCGCTCGACGGTCAGCGTCTCAGCATCGTCGCCCTGCCTCAGCGACGCGTTGTACTCGCCGTCGGTCACATATGGTCCGAACCGACCGTCGCGCAGGGTGATCGCCTTGCCGCTGTCGGGGTCCTGACCGATCTCGCGGCCTGCATTCGCGGCTTGCTGGCCGCGCCGTCGGCGGGGCTGAGCCAGCAGCGCCAATGCTTCTTCCAGGGTCAGCGTGAAGAGCTGCTCCTCGGACTCAAGACTCCGGTTTTCTGCGTTCGTTCCGGAATCCGGGCCCTTGGTCAGGTACGGCCCGAAGCGGCCGTTGCGAACGACGATCTCTTCCCCGTCAGAGGGGTCAACTCCGACCGTGCGCGGCAGTGTCAGCAACTGCAGGGCATCTTCGAGCGTCAGCGTCTCGGGCGATTGGTGTCCCAGCAACGATGCCGTGCGAGGGCGCTCGTCGGTCTCGTCGGGCCGTCCCACTGAGACATAGGGGCCGAAGCGGCCGGGCCGCACGAGGATGTCGAGTCCGGAATCGGGGTCGGCGCCCAGCACCCGTTCGGTGGGCTCAGACAGCAATTCGAGTGCTCGCTCGATGGTGAGCTCGTCGGGGGCAAGGTCGTCGGGCAACGGCCGTGTCGCTTCGCCGCGCCGCAGGTACGGACCGAAACGTCCCACTCGGGCGATCACCGATTCACCGTCGGCATCGATGCCAATGGGGATGCTGTTGATCTCCGCCGGATCGATGTCCGCGAGCCGGTCATCGGACACCAGGTAGCGCAGACCGCGGGCGTCGGAGGGCGTCTTCGCATCTTGATCGCCGAAATAGAACTCAGTGAGCCACGGCTCGGCGTCGCGCTCGCCGCTCGCGATCTCGTCGAGGTCTTCCTCCATGCGGGCCGTCAGCGCGTAGTCGACCAGATGGTCGAAGTGCCGCTCCATCAGTCCCACTGTCGCGAAGGCAGTGAACGCCGGCACCAGCGACGACCCCTTCTTCCACACGTAGCCACGCGCCTGGATTGTCTCGATGATGCTGGCGTAGGTGCTCGGGCGGCCGACGCCGAGTTCCTCAAGTCGCCGCACCAGTGAGGCTTCGGTGAACCGGGTCGGCGGGTTTGTGCTGTGTTCGGCAGGCTCGACGGCCATCGCGGTAGCTGAACCGCCAGCGTCGAGGTCGGGCAGGATGCGCTCGGGCTCCTCGTCGGGACCCGCTGGTGGCGGCGCGTACACCAGCCGGAAACCGGGGCTGCGCACCACGGTGCCCGCGGCAGACAGCTCAAGGTCGTGCTGGCCGGTTGCCGATGAACCCGCTGAGAGTGCCGGTGCCAAGTCGCAGTTCGCCGTGCCAGCCAGCCGGATCGTGACGGTCTCGCCGGTGGCGTCGATCATCTGGCTGGCGATCGTTCGCTGCCAGACCAAGTCGTACACGCGAGCGGCGTCACCACCGAGATCGGTCACGCTGCCGGGCGCAGGCCAGTTCTCACCGGCTGGGCGGATCGCCTCGTGTGCCTCCTGGGCGTTCTTGACCTTGCGGGTGTAGATGCGCGGTTTCGGCGGCAGGTTCTCGGCCCCATAACGACCGGCCACGATGCGCCGTGCCGCGTCGAGCGCCTGATCCGACAGCGTGGTGCTGTCCGTTCGCATGTAGGTGATGCGGCCGTTCTCATACAACCGCTGGGCTGCTGCCATCGTGCGCGAGGCCGAGAAGCCCAGCCGAGCGCCCGCAGCCTGCTGCAGGGTCGAAGTGATGAACGGTGCTGGAGGCCGGCGACGGTACGGCTTGGACTCACGAGAGCTCACCGCGAACCGCGCGCCGGTCATGGCATCGGCGAGCGTTGCGGCGGCGCCGCCATCGAGCACGACGATTTCGCCCGAACGCAGCTCACCCTGCTGGTTGAAGTCACGCCCGGTCGCAATCCGTCGTGCGTTCAGCGAGATGAGCGTCGCATCGAACTGCTCCGCCCCGGCACCGCCCGCTGCGCGGAGCTCAGAATCGAGCGTGGCGGTGATGCTCCAGTACCCGGCGGCCCTGAACGCCATCCGCTCTCGCTCACGCTCGACGATGAGGCGGTTAGCCACGCTCTGCACCCGCCCAGCGGACAGCCGCGGTGCCACCTTGCGCCACAGCACCGGCGAGACCTCGTAGCCGTAGAGGCGGTCGAAGATGCGCCGGGCCTCCTGCGCGTCGACGAGCCGACGATCGAGATCTCGGGGATTGTCGATTGCCTCCCGGATGGCCGCGGCGGTGATCTCGTGGAACACCATGCGGTGCACCGGAATCTGCGGGTTGAGCACCTCGAGCAGATGCCAGGCGATGGCTTCGCCCTCGCGGTCCTCATCGGTGGCGAGATACAGCTGGTCCGCTGAGCGCAGCAGGGATTTCAGACGCCGCACCTGGTCGCGGGCCGTCACCACGTAGAGCGGCTTGAAGCCGTCGTCAGGATTGACTCCGAGCGTTGCCCACTGCTCGGATTTGTAGGCGGCGGGCACCTCGGAGGCATTGCGTGGCAGGTCACGGATGTGACCGACCGAGGACTCGACGACGTAGTCGTCGCCCAAGAAGCGCGAGATCGTGCGCGCCTTCGCGGGCGACTCGACAATGACAAGAGAAGTGGCCATGTGCATCCGGGGTGGGCGGAGCCGGACGGTAGCGGAACGATCCCGACTATCGGCGGCGAAGTGCCGTCACGCAGGCCTCTGGCGTGCACCGAAACGGTGCAGGCCCGCGGCAACGGCCGCAGCCACCGTAGCGACAACGATCGCGCTCAGGAGGTCTGACGCGGGCGGGGCGCCGAGCGCGGCATTGCCGAATCCCTCAGCGTTGGCATCACCGACCGGCCATGGCCACAGCACCCGCAGGGACCCGGCCATCAGGCCCATGAGGACCACTATCACGGCATCTCGCCACCGCTCCAGCACGTATTGCAGAAGGCGGGAAAACAGCCCGAGTCCCAGGGCGGCACCGAGTGCGAACAGCGCGACGGTCCCGAGTTCTCGCTCGGCCACCGCCTCGGTAATCGGGTCGTAGAGCCCCAACAGCAGCAGCACGAAGGCGCCGGAGATGCCGGGCAGGATCATGGCACAGATCGCCAGAGCGCCGGCTGCGATGATCGTCCCCGCAGCGGGATCGGTGACGCTGCCCGCCCGGACGCCCAGCAGCACGAACACCCCGACAGCGACGGCCACGAACACCACGACGAGCCCCGCTCGCCAGTGGCTCACTTGGTGCCTGGTGGTCACGACGGTCATGGCAACGAGTCCGAAGAACGCCGCCGACAGACCGACGGGCTGTTCATCGATTCCGAGCCGCACCAGCTCGACAAGCGCCAGAACCGCGATGGCGATGCCCGCTGCCAAGCTGGCCAAGAACAGCCACTCGGCTTGCCGGGCCATCCCGAGCGCAACGCGAATACGGCCTCGCAGCGCTTGGGCCGCAGCGGCGCTCAAGTGTGCGACCTGGCCGACCAGCCGGTCGTAGATCCCCAGCAGCAGCGCCACCGTGCCGCCCGACACGCCCGGCACGACATCCGCGGCACCCATCGCCAGCCCACGCGCCACGTTCGCGAGCGCATCCACTAGGACTCGGGATTGCATCGAGTTGAAGCTAGGCGCGGAAAGTCCCCGGGCCTAGACCCGGGGACTTCCGCTGACAGCAGAGCAGGTGGTCGCTGGGCGACTCAGCCCATGGTCGAGTGTCAGCCGCTCGATACCACGTCGTCCAGTGCCATTCCGGGGCCCCCGTGTTCGGAAACGTCGAGACCCACCATTTCCTCCTCTGCCGTCACTCGCAGGCCGATAGTGGCCCGCAGGACCCCGAACAGGATCATCGAGGTCACGATGACCCAGACGGCCACGATGACCACCATCAGGAACTGCACGATCAGCTGCTCGATGCCGCCGCCGTAGAATAGGCCGGCGTTCTCCCGACCCAGGAAGGCATCGTCGTACCGGGCGAACAGGCCGATGGCGAGCGTGCCCCACATGCCCGCAGCGCCATGGACGGCGAAGGCGCCGACGGGATCGTCGATCTTCAGCTTGCGGTCCACGAATCCGACCACGAGCACCACGATGAGACCTGCGACGAACCCGGTGATGATGGCGCCCCAGGGCGTCATCGTGCCGCAGCCGGCGGTGATGCCGACCAGGCCCGCCAGGGTGCCGTTTCCTGCCATGGGCACGTCAGGTTTCCCGGTGCGCAGCCAGTTCAGCGCCGTGGCCCCGATCGTGCCCGCGCATGCCGCCAGCACCGTGTTCAGTGCGACGAACATCACGAACTCGTCGGCAGCCAGCTCGGAACCGGGGTTGAAGCCGAACCAGCCGAACCACAGGATGAACACGCCCAAGATGGCGAGCGTCACGTTGTGGCCCGGAATGTTCCGCGACGTCCCGTCGGGGCCGTACTTGCCGATGCGAGGCCCGAGCATCCAGGCACCCACGAGGGCGGCCCAGCCGCCCACGCTGTGGACGATGGTGGAGCCGGCGAAGTCGCTGAACACGGCGTCGCCGATCGAGATGCTGGCGATGAGGCCACCGCCCCAGGTCCAGTGGACCACGATCGGGTAGATGATCGCCGTGACCACCAGGCTGAAGATGAGGTAGGTGCTGAACTTCGTGCGCTCGGCCATGGCGCCCGAGGCGATCGTGACCGCCGTGGCCGCGAAGACCGCTTGGAAGAAGAAGTCGGTCGAACCGGACAGGCCCTCGGAGATGTCGAACAGATCGATTCCCGACAGCGCGAACGCGCCCCAGCCGAACAGGTTGTTGCCGTCGCCGCCGTAGGCCAGCCCGTAGCCGACGAGGAAGAACGCCAGAATGCCGATGGATGCATCGGCAAGGTTCTTGGCCATGATGTTGGCCACGTTCTTCGTGCGCGTCAGTCCCGATTCGAGCATGGCGAATCCGGCCTGCATCAAGAACACCAGCACGCTGGCGATGAACACCCACAGGTTGTCCATGACGGCCTGCACCATCTCGGCGGACAGCGAGTCGTCCTGTGCGCCAGCTGGCCCGGCAAACAGGAGCAGGCCGCCGATGACACCCGCGACAGAAACAAGGATCTTGCGTTTCATGGTTGTCCCCTTGACACCTGGCTGACTTCGGCGAACCTAGGAAAGGCGTGTTGCGCGGGAGTCACCCCGTTGTGACCGCTCGATGCACAGTGCGGGTCGGCGCTGTTGCCGAGATGTTTCGGCTGCGTTGCGGGCCCTGCCAGCCGGCACCGCCAGCCCGTTGGGGAGTGCCTGTGGCGCTAGCTCTGCTCGTGGGGAAAGCGCAGCCGGGGGTCGGCTTCGGCCCAGTCCATGTGATCGCGGATGTAGGTGTTCGCGGGATCCGAGGGAGGCGAGAAGTCCCAGTCTTGCGGTGCCGCGGCGTGCACAATCCGCCGAGCGCGCTGGGATGCAAGCACCTCCGAGCGGATCGCCTCGGAGTCCCAGCGCTCTGCCACCTCCTGCGCGAACGACGCCGCCAGGTCGGACTCGTTCGGTGAACTATCGCCAGCTCCCTCGGCGGGATCGGCCAGGTTCCGATGCTCGGCCGGATCGGCCGAGATGTCATACAACTGCGGCGGATCGGTGTCGCAGTGGATGTACTTGTAGCGGCCGCGGCGGATCATGAACATGGGATGGGAGGTCAGCTCCCCCATGTACTCGCCGATGGTCTCATCGACCGGGTCGTGACCCCCGGTCGCCGCGGGCCACAGGCTGCGACCGTCGAGCGGAGCGCCGAGCTCAGCCGGCCGACCCCCTGCGATGTCCGCCAGCGTCGGCGCCAGATCCAGCAGGGAGCACACATTCGGCACAGCACCCTGGGTGATGTCGGGCCCGGCCATCACCAGCGGGACACGGGCGGACCGCTCCAAGAACGACATCTTGAACCATGCATCCCGGTCGCCGAGCATGTCGCCGTGATCGCTGGTGGCGATGACCACGGTGTCATCGGCACGGCCAGTCTCTTCTAACGCTCCCAGCAGCTCGCCCAGCCACCAATCGAAGTAGCTCGTGTTGGCGTAGTAGGCGTGGCGGGCAGCGCGGCACTGCTCTTGCGTCCAGCCGACGGTGTCGGCCTCGATGCCGGCACGGATGCGCACCGTGTGCGGGTCAAGCTCGGCAGGGGTCGGGCCAGGCAGATCGATCTCGTCGTGGTCGTAGAGGTTCCACCACTCGGGGCGCGCCACGTAGGGATCGTGCGGGTGGATGAAGGCCACAGCCAGGAAGAACGGGCGGTCATCAGCCTCGCGGGCCAGGTCGTACAGGCATCGGCGTGCGGCGAAACCCACTTCGGAGTCGTAGTCGATCTGGTAGGTGGCGAGCGCCTGGCCGGCCTCGGAGAGGCTGTCCATGTTGTGGTACCACTTGCCGATCCGTTCATCCGCGTTATCCCAGTTGGGAGTCCAGGCGAAGTTCGACGGGTAGATGTCAGTCGTCAGGCGCCGGCTGAAGCCGTGCAGCTGATCGGGGCCGACGAAGTGCATCTTCCCCGAGAGCACCGTCCGGTAGCCCGCCAGGTTCAGCCAGTGGGCCATGGTGG
Source organism: Candidatus Poriferisodalis sp. (assembly GCF_965237655.1). Taxonomy (GTDB): domain Bacteria; phylum Actinomycetota; class Acidimicrobiia; order Acidimicrobiales; family Poriferisodalaceae; genus Poriferisodalis. The sequence goes on along the minus strand of NZ_CBDEGB010000001.1, from coordinate 694,682 downwards.
GCGCTGACGCACTCCATTCAGCCGCGTTGTCCCATGCGCCGATCGCCGACGCGCGCCTGCCGGTCATCATCGAATACCGCGAGGGTGCGCACAGCGGCGAATGGCAATACGCAGCATCGAACCGGACCCCCCGCGCTGCGAGCGAGTCCATCGAGGGCGTCTGGACGACAGGGTGGCCGTAGGTGCCGGTGAAGTGCGGCGCAAGCTGATCGGCCATGACAAGCAGGATGTTGGGAGTCATCATCGGACCGCACAGTACGCCCGCCTGTGCGGGGCCGAGCAACATGCTTCGCTTCCCGCTGTCTTCGGGTCGTGCGGTACGCGCGCATGTGCGCGGTACCGGCCCGTTTTCGGCGTGCTACGGTTTTCAAAACCGTCCAAATGGCCTGTTTTATCCGGAGAAGGCTGGGACAGCCGGACCCGCAGCAGGTCGAACGTCCACAAGCCGGCGCTGGTGACAGGCGCCAGCGAGGGGCAGTACTGACGGGCGGGGAACGAAACCGGGGGTGCCCATGTCCGAAGTACGCAAATCCGACGCACGAACGCGTCGGCATCGAAAGCTCGGCAGCTGGCAGTTGCTCATCGCATTGATTGCAGGTCTCGGGCTCTTCGCAGCTGCATGCACGGGCGGCGATGATCTTGGCTCGCAAGAGTCGATCACGCTGGCCGCGAATCCGTGGAACGGCTCGGCCCTGAACGTGGCAGTCGCCGCGCAGCTGCTCGAGAGCGAACTCGGCTACGACGTCGAGATCGTCGAGATCGACGAGAATGGCCAATGGGCGGCCATCAACACCGGCGATCTGAGCGCCTCGCTCGAAGTCTGGCCGTCGGGTCACGCACAGAACGTGATCGACTTCATCGACAACGCGGGTGCCAACGTGGACAACGCGGGTCTGCTCGGCCCGATCGGCAAGATCGGTTGGTTCATCCCGACCTACATGGTCGAGCGCCATCCGGAGCTGGCCACATGGGAAGGATTCGCCGATCCTGAGCTGGCCGGCTTGTTCGCCACCGCAGAGACCGGCGACCTGGGACAGTTCCTGGGCGGTGATCCCAGCTTCGTGCAGTACGACGAAGACATCATCAACAACCTGGGCCTGCCGCTGCAGGTTGTGTACGCCGGGTCCGAGGCCGCGATCTTGGCGGCTGTTGACGCCGCGTACAGCCGGGAGGATCCGATCCTGGTGTACCTGTGGACCCCGCACTCAGCGTTCAACAGCTACGACCTCACCAACGTGCTGTTGCCCACCTACAGCGACGACTGCTACGGCACGGCTGATGCCGGCGGTGTCGACTGCGACTACCCCGCCGATGTCCTGTTCAAGATCATCGATGCCAGCCTCGCTTCCAATGCCCCGTCAGCAGACAACTTCCTGCGAGCCATGAGCTACGACAGCGCCGACCAGATCGCGATGCTTGCCGCCGTCGAAGGCGAGGGCATGTCGGTTGATGACGCCGCTGCGCAGTGGATCGCAGACAACGAGGCAACCTGGAGCGCCTGGCTCCAATAGCCGGGCAGCGCACAGGTTGCAGCCCGACGCTGACCCGTCGGCGTCGGCCCACCGGCGCCGGCGCCGGCGGGGCTCGTCTGGCATCTCACAGTTCTGTGCATCACATCATGAACAATGCGGTCCATGGAAGATTCTGTGTATGACTTCGTGATCGTCGGCGGCGGATCGGCTGGCTGCGCGCTCGCCAATCGGCTGAGTGCGGACCCCAGCACCAAAGTGCTCGTGCTCGAGGCCGGACGCCGGGACTATCGCTGGGACGTGCTCATCCACATGCCTGCGGCGCTGGCAATGCCGATCGGCAACCGCTTCTACGACTGGCAGTACGAAACCGAGCCGGAACCGCACATGAGCGGTCGGCGGGTGTACCACGCTCGCGGCAAGGTGCTCGGGGGCTCCAGCTCCATCAACGGGATGATCTTCCAGCGGGGCAATCCCGCCGACTACGACAAGTGGGCCAGCCAGCCCGGCATGGCGGCGTGGGACTACCGGCACTGCCTGCCGTACTTCAAGCGGATGGAAACGTGCCTGGCGGGCACCGACGAGTGGCGCGGCGGCGATGGCCCGCTGGTGCTCGAACGGGGTCCGGCGACGAGCCCGCTGTTCGAGGCGTTCTTCGAGGCCGCGCAGCAAGCCGGTTACGAACTGACCGATGACGTGAACGGCTTTCGCCAAGAGGGCTTCGCTGCGTTTGACCGGAATATTCACCGCGGCCGGCGGCTGTCTGCGGCACGGGCGTACCTGCATCCAGTGATGGACCGCCCGAATCTGGAACTCCGCACCGGTGCGCTGATCGGCCAGGTGCGCTTCGACGGGAACCGGGCGACGGGGGTTGCCTACCGCCGGCGGGGCCGCCAGCGTGTCGCCCGCGCAGGGCACGTGATCCTGTGCGCGGGCGCATTCGGCTCGGCACAGCTGCTGCAGCTGTCAGGCGTCGGTCCTGCGGCGCTGCTCAGCCAGCACGGCATCGAGGTTGTCTCCCGGCTGGAGGGAGTCGGCGAGAATCTTCAGGATCACCTCGAGGTCTATATCCAGTACGCCTCGAAACTGCCGGTCTCGATGCAGCCGAATCTCCAACGCTGGCGCCGGCCGTGGATCGGGCTGCAATGGCTGGCACGGCGGGGACCGGGGGCAACGAATCACTTCGAGGCCGGGGGCTTCGTCCGCAGCAACACGGACGAGGCCTATCCGAACCTGATGTTCCACTTCTTGCCGCTGGCCGTGCGCTACGACGGCTCGGCACCGGTCAGCAAGCACGGCTACCAGGTCCATGTGGGGCCGATGTACTCCGATGCCCGCGGCTGGGTGCGCATCAGCTCGCGTGACCCAGCTGCGAAGCCGGCGATCCGGTTCAACTACCTGTCCACCGCCCAGGATCGGCGAGAGTGGGTCGAGACCGTGCGGGTGACGCGCCACATCATGAACCAGCCGGCCTTCAAGGCGTACAACGATTGCGAGCTGTCGCCCGGCCCGACCACCCAGACGGACGACGAGATCATGGACTGGGTGGCACGCGATGCGGAGACGGCATTGCATCCCGCAGGCACGGCGCGGCTCGGCACGGACGATTTGGCCGTCACCGAACCCGCAACGATGGGTGTGCGGGGCACCTCGGGTCTCAGCGTCGTGGATGCCTCGGTCATGCCGACGGTCACGAATGGCAACATCTACGCGCCGGTCATGATGATCGCCGAGAAGGCCGCCGACCTGCTGCTCGGCAACGTGGCGCTCGCGCCGCTGGATGTGCCCGTCTATGGTGCCGAGCCGACCTCGCTGCCATCGTGATCGGAGATCATCGCCGAGACCAGATCGAGCACTTCGTGGCGCTCAGCTTTGGTCGGCGGGGCGAGTCCGAACAGGTCGATGAGCCACAGGCCGTCACCCACGATGCGTGCGAGCAGCCCAGTGGTCTCCGCCAGCCTGTCGTTGCGCATGAGGCGCTCCTGCCAGCGCTCGAACGTTGCGCGGGTGTTCGCGAGCAGCTCGTCGTCGAGCGCAGCAGCCGCCAGGATCGACGCCGAGGTGTCATCAGCTGCCTTGTACGGCTCGCGCACATAGTCGAGGTACGCGAGCGCGAACGTGCCCCGGGCAGCGGGGTCAGCGGCACGGAACCTGGCCTCGCGGATGTCCAGCTCGTCGTCGAGGACTGCGAGCGTTGCGTCCAACAGGCCGGCCATGAGGGCGTCCTTCGAACCGAAGTGGTAAAGGAAGCCGCCTTTGCTGACACCTGCTGCCATCGCGACTCGATCGAGCGTGAGGTTGGCGGCTCCGTCGGTTCGGATGACCTCGATGGCGGCCTGCAGGATTCGCTCGCGGGTCTGCACGGCGCGTTCCTGCACCGGGCCCGATCGCGATCCGACCCCTTCGGCGGTCGGCGCCGAGGTTGCGCCGCCGACGGTTGTCGCATCACGGGGGCGAGATCGTGCCACAGTCAGCACAGCGTATCGACACGCCGAACCCGTCCGGCTGGACGGTAACGCGGCCAGCGGAGGCGCCCATGGATCGAATCGTCGCGGTCAGTGGTCTCTGGAAGATCTTCGGCAAGAAAGTCGATACAGCGCGCGAGTTGGCCTCCGCAGGCGCGCAGCGAGAGCAGATCCAGTCCGAGACAGGCTGCCTCGTGGCGGTACGCGACGTGAGCTTCGAGGTGTCCGCCGGCGAGACATTCGTGGTCATGGGCCTGTCAGGCTCCGGCAAGTCCACCCTGGTGCGCTGCATGTCGCGCCTCATCGAGCCCACCTACGGCGATATGGAGGTGTGCGGAACGGTGCTGGCCGACGCCGGCGAGGCCGAATTGCGCGAGCTGCGCCGGAGCAAGATGGCCATGGTCTTCCAGCACTTCGGCTTGTTCCCCCACCGGCGGGTCGTCGACAACGTTGCGTACGGGCTTGAGGTCCAGGGCGTCGGGCGTGACGAGCGCCATGAGCGGGCACGGGAGGTGCTGGCCACCGTGGGCCTCGACGGCTGGGGCGACCACTATCCGCAGCAGCTCAGCGGCGGGATGCAGCAACGCGTCGGGCTGGCGCGGGCCCTTGCTGTCGAGCCCGAAGTGCTGTTCTTCGATGAACCGTTCTCGGCGCTCGACCCGCTCATCCGGCGAGACATGCAGGACGAGCTAGTGGCCCTGCAGCACGAGCTGCAGCGCACGATCGTGTTCATCACGCACGATTTCGCCGAAGCGCTCCGCCTCGCGGACCGGATCGCGATCATGAGGGACGGGGCGTTCACCCAAGTCGGCACGCCGCTCGAGATCCTGACGCAGCCGGCGGACGGCTACGTCCGGGCATTCACGCAGGACGCGCCGATCGCGAAAGTGCTTCCGGCAAGCTCGCTGATGCGACCGCTAGGCGACTCCGTGGCCCCCGACGACTGGCCGCGCACCACCGAGACGGCCACGCTCGAAACGGCGCTGCCGCACCTGCTGTCCGAGCACCGACCCGTTTTGGTGTGCAACACCGCTGGCGACCCCGTTGGGGTACTGCACCAGGATGACGTGGCAGCCATCTTGGAACGAAACTTGCGATGAGCCAGACGGCCGAGGCCGGCGCGCCTGCGGGAGCTGCAACGCCGTCCGATCGGCGGCGATCGCCGGTCGCGGTCGGCATGGCCGCAGCGTCGGTAGCTCTCGTGATCGTCGGCTTCGCCGCCTCAGTGGGGGCCTTCCCAGAGTCATGGAATCTCGGGCTGGCCGACCCGATCGATCGAACCCGGCGCTGGCTCATCAACAACCAGACCTCGCACTGGCTGTACTCGGTGCTGCTGAACCCCGTCACCGATCTGGCCGACGCCGGCATCCGGCGACTCGAAGCGATCCTGCGGTGGTTCCCGTGGTACGTGTACCCGATCTTCTGCGGCCTCGGTCTGTGGCGTGTGCGCGGCCGGGTGGCTGGGGCACTCGGCTTCTGCGGCGTGGTGCTCATCGGCATGGTGGAGCTGTGGCAGCAGGGCTTCGCCACGCTCGCGCTGATGGGCGTGGCGGTATTCCTGTCGTTGCTGGCGGGCATCCCGCTGGGCATCACCGCATGGCGTAACGACCGGTTCGCAAGCGTGCTGCGTCCCACGCTCGACGCCATGCAGACCATGCCCGGGTTCGTCTACCTCATCCCGTTCGTGCTGCTGTTCGGCATCGGGCGGGTGCCCGCGCTGATTGCGACGGTCATCTTCGCCCTGCCGCCAGTGGTACGGCTGACCGACGTCGGGCTGCGCAACGTGCCCCACCCGATGGTCGAGGCGTCGGAGATGTTCGGTGCGACCGAGCCTCAGACGCTGCGCCTGGTGCAGATCCCTGCCGCCCGCCCTGCCATCTTGGCCGGTGTCAACCAGACGACGATGCTGGCGATGAGCATGGTGGTGATCGCCGCCTTCATCGGGTCCGGAGGTCTCGGCCAGGACGTGCTGCGAGCCATGCGCGACATCGACGTCGGCGAGGCCTCGGAGGCAGGCATCGCGATCGTCATCATGGCGATCATCCTGGACCGCTTCTCTCGAGGCGTGGCAACCCTGGGTGAACGCGGCCGCGGCCACGGAACCATCGCCTCGCGGGCTGCCGATCTGCAGGCAATCCGCTGGCTGGCTGTGGCAGCGGCACTGGTGGCAGTGGTCGGCGGGCTCGTCGGCCACAACGAGTTCCCCGAGTGGTTGCACTGGCACTTCTCGCCCTACGTGAATGACATCACGGCGTGGGCCCGCGACAACCTCTACGACATCGGCTCGTCGGGCATTGGCACCGGGCCGCTCAGCGACTTCATCACCTTGTACATGGTGACGCCGCTGCGCGAGCTGCTCTCATCACAGATCCCGTGGCCGGCGATGATCGGCCTCGGCGTGTTGGCGGGCCTGATGGCGCGCGGCGTGACGCTGGGTCTGGGCATTGGCATCGCGATGTTCGGCATCGGTTGGTTGGGCATGTGGGAGCTGTCGATGGACACGCTGGCCCAGACGGTGGTGGCGGTGGTGGCCACGTTGGCGACCGGCGTTCCGCTGGGCATCTGGGCCTCGCACAGCGACCGGTTCCAGAAGCTGGCAGATCCGGTGCTGGACTTCCTGCAGACGATTCCCAGCTTCGTGCTGCTGGTGCCGGTCATCACGCTGTTCCACGTGGGGCGCATCCCGGGCATCATCGCCTCGGTGGTGTACGCGCTGCCGTCTGCGGTGCACTACACCGATCTCGGTCTCCGGCGAGTGCCAGCAGAGGTTCATGAGGCTGCAACCAGTTTTGGCGCGACCCGCGGGCAGCGTTTGCGCCGCGTCGAGCTGCCGCTGGCTGCGCCCGAGCTGATGGTGGCGGTCAACCAGGTGATCCTGCTGGTGCTGGCCATGGTGGTGATCGCCGGGCTGGTCGGCGGTGGCGGGCTCGGTCTCGAGACCGTGAACGCACTGCGCCGCAGCGACGCCGTGGGGCGCGGCTTCGAGGCCGGCATCGCGATCGTCCTGCTGGCCGGCATCCTCGACCGCCTCACCCGCGGCGTGGCCGACCGCCTCCGACCGCCTCCGGCGGTTTGATCCCGCCGCTGCTGGGCCCGGCTGCGGCGGTCGCGTCGGAGCTGACCGCTCTGATCACCGTCGTTCGAAGACAGATGCCGTGGTTACGGTGGGCGTAATGACTGGCTTCGCCCGGTTTCGCTCAGCTCTTCGCACCTCGGTCGGATGGCACCGACGAGCCGTGACGGCCATGGCCGTCATTGCGCTCGCGCTCGTCGCGGCCGGTTGCGTCAAAGTCAACGTGGACTTCGCCGTGAATGACGACGGATCGGGATCGTTTTCGCAGAAGATCGCACTCGCCGAGCCGGTGATCGAACTCATGGCTGGAACGGGCCAGTTCGAGACACGAGCACAGGCCTGCGACAGCTTCATCGCGGAATCCGAGGCAAACGAGTCGGCCCTCGACTTCAGCACTGCCGGGATTGACACTTCGGACCTCGACAGCATCGTCCTGGTGTTCGAGAACGTGAACTCCGACAGCGAATGCAGCACGACGCAGGTCTTCTCGTGGAGCGCCGCTCAATACAGCGCGCTCCGCGAGGTCATGACCGTGGGCGACGGGCCCCAGATCATGCAGCTCGATGATGGTTGGCGTTTCGAGCTCAGCTCCAGCATCATGAGCCAAGGTCCCTCCGAGGATGAGTCCGCGCAGCTCTTCTCGCTGGGCCTGGACCCGCCGACAGCCGTCATTTCGGTGACGCTCCCGGGCGAACCGCTCGAGCACAACGCCGACTCAGCAGCCGGCTCGACATTCACTTGGGAATTCGATCTGACGGACCCACAGAGCGCCCCCGAGACGTTCTTTGCCCAGACCGGACTCAGCAGCGGCGGGTTCGGGCCCGAGGCGATCGCTGGGATCATCGTCGGAGCCGTGGTGCTGCTGCTCGCGCTCGTGGCCCTGCTCAGGCGACGTAGCGGGAACTAGGGCCGAGGCGGGATGCGAGCACCACGGCGGCGAGTGCGAGCGGCAGCTGCCACGACAACGCCACCCGGATGTCGCCGGTGAAGTCGCCCAGGATTCCCACGGCGGGTTTGGCAACGGCGGTCATCAAGCCGGAGACGCCGAAGACCACTCCGATGCCTGCACCTGTCTGAGTCGGCGGCGCCAGCCGGCTGGCCATCGCCAGCGACACCGGGAACAGGCTGAACATGCAAAAGGAGATGCCGCCGATGGCGATGAGCGAAAGCGCGCCGCCGGTGAGCGCGAACAGCGCCACGAACAGCGAAGTTCCGGCAGCGGCGATGACCAGCACCATGCGGCCTCCGGCTCGATCGAAGGCCAAGCCCCCCAGCGGTTGAGCGACGACGCCGACCAGCAGGATGACGGTCAGGATCACGCCGGCATCGTTGGTGTCCCAACCCTCGTCGACGAGCATCTTCACCGAGAAGTTGATGAAGCTCATGCCCACCATGGCCACTGCCCCGAACGACATCGCCAGCACGAGCAGCGGTTTGTTGAAGGCACCGCGCAGCCGTACCGCCGGCGCGGCCGGAATCTCGCGAAGTCGCCATTGCAGGGTCGCGGCCGCGATCACCATCGGTATGGCCAGCGCCACCATGGTCAGCCTCCAGTTCAGGACCGAGACCGCCAGCACCACCGCCGCCGGTGCCGCGAAGTGCCCGAACGAACCGCCCCAGCCGTGGATGCCCAACATGCGCCCGCGCTTGCCGGGGTAAGCCGAGACGATGAACGCCGTGGCCTGCGGGTGGTAGGTAGCGCCTCCGAGACCGCAGAACAGGCTCAGCACAACGATCAACCAGAAGCTCGGCGATGCTGCCATGCCCAGGAACCCCACCGCACCGATCACAAAGCCGAAGACCAAGATCCACCGCCGACGACCCCGGCGGTCGGCCTCGCCGCCCACCACCGGCGAGAGCACACCCGTCAGAAGGGTGAACGCGAACGACAGCACGCCGAGGTCCGTGTAGCTCAAGCCGAACTCGTCGGCCAGGGCGGGGAGGAACGCAGGGAGCACCGTCACGTAAAAGTCGTTGATGGCATGCACCCCAACCAGAACTGTCAGCACAGTCCGGGGCTGGACGACAACCTCATCGGCCGCTAGGTGCCGCTCCGCTGCTGATTCGCGCACGACAGCGGACGCTACGCCACTGGACGGCGGCATGTGCCAATGCGTGACGCAAGTGTCGAAATTGTGCTTCTTGTAGTCACATCACGTTGCTAACGTGACTACATGAGCACTGACATCGGGATTCGCGAGCTGAAGGCGCACCTGTCGGAGTGCATACGGCGGGCCGCCGACGGCGAGCGCATCATCGTCACTGATCGCGGCCGCCCCGTGGCGCAACTCACAGCCCTGGACGACATGGCACGCATCGAACAGGGCGTCGCCGAAGGCTGGATCACCCCTGCGAAAGGGCGTGGGAGGCTCGGACCGGCACGACCCATTCCCCCCACTTCTGGGCTCACTATCGCTGAGGTGTTCGATGAGGACCGTGGTGACTGATGCTCTACGTGGAATCCAGCGCACTCGTGAAGCGTTACATCACCGAGCGGGACTCTGACATCGCCATTCGGTTCATGGATGCTGAACCGCTGCTGTTCACCTCACGTCTCACCGAGATCGAAGTACGACGCAACCTCGCGCGTCTGATCGGTGGGAGGGACCTTCTGACAAAGCGCCAAGAATTCCAAGACGATCTTGCAGCATTCGAAATCGTCGAACTTGATGACACCGCGTTTGACGATGCAGGTCGTATCGCAGAGGACACGCTGTGCCGGTCACTCGACGCACTGCATCTCGCGGCGGCACGTCGCGCCAGTCCCTCGGCGACGGTGCTCACGTTCGACCAGCGTCAAGCTCGCGCCGCCCGAGCGATCGGTCTCGCCGTCATCGGCGCCTGAACCGCCAGCCTTGCAATTCGCCCGGGCACCGAGACAACCACCTGTAACTGGAGTTGTATCAACCCGGACGCCCGTTTCACCCAAGGCCTCTGCACACCGGCCGCAGCCGCTCGCTTCGTCGGCATGAGCCCGAGCACGTTTCGTTACTGGTCCCACGGCTATCGACGGACCTTCCCTAACCGCCCAGCAGTCGTGATGGGTCCTGTCATCTCTGCCGTGCCTGATGGCCGGAGTCGCCGTGTGCCGTTTGTAGGACTCGTCGAAGCGACCGTCGTTCAAGCGTTTCGAAGCACTGGGCTGTCGCTGCAGAAGATCCGCCAAGCTCTCGAGGTGCTGACGCATCAGGGCGAACTCCGTAACGCCCTGGCATCTCAGCAGCTCTACACCGATGGAGCCGAGATTCTGTACGACTACGCCAACGACCATGAAGAGCCGCTGCTTCGGCTGCTGACTGTCGTTGGCACCGGTCAACGGGTCTTTCATGAGGTGCTCGACGAGTATCTGCAGCGGAGCGCCCTTGTCCGCGGTGAGGTCGAGAGCCAAGGCCGGGGAACCGATCAAGTCGATCGCACGCGACTACGACGTCCCGACGGAGGACATTTCGGAAGCCCTCGATGCCATCTGGCCGGAAGCGGCAGCAGCCTGAGATACCACTGCCGACCTTCTTCCTGGACCGGGGAGTAGGCCGGCATGTAGTAGCAGACACGGTTCGAGCCCGAGGCTGCGTGGCGCTGCCCATGGCGGACGTCTATCCAAGTGGAACGGACCAGCGGGTGTCTGACAACGAGTGGATCATGCGCGCGGGACACGAGGGACGGGTACCGATCACCAAGGACTATTCGATCATTCGTGACCACGCCCACGACCTGCGGACGTCAGGGTTACGGGTCTTCGCGTTCAACAATGCCAGCATTTCGGGCCACGAAATGGCGGAACGACTGGACCGTCACTTCAACCGCATCTTGCAGCGGGCGGCGAAGCCTGGGCCATACGTCTACGTGATCGGGAAGGACGGGTTGGAACTCCGCTGGCCGAGGGATTGACCGGACCCCTTCGGCGGTTAGATAAAGGCGGGGACGAAGACCAGGCTGACGATGGTCATCACCTTGATGAGAATGTTCATCGCCGGGCCTGAAGTGTCCTTGAAGGGGTCGCCGATGGTGTCGCCGACCACGGCCGCCGCGTGTGCATCGGTGCCTTTGCCGCCGTGGGCGCCCGCCTCGATGTACTTCTTGGCGTTGTCCCAGGCGCCGCCCGAGTTCGCCATGTAGATGGCAATGAGGAACCCGGTCACCACCGCACCTGCCAGGAACCCGCCGAGTGCGTTCACGTCGATGAAGCCGATGACGAGCGGCAGCACGACCGCCAGGCCGCCCGGCAGCAGCATCTCGCGCAGCGCCGCCTGGGTGGAGATGTCCACGCAGCGGCGGCTGTCGGGTTTCACGCCGGGCTCGCCCTCGCGCAGGCCCGGGATCTCGGCGAACTGCCGGCGGACTTCCACGATCATCGCCTGCGCCGCCCGGCCGACCGAGGACATGGTGAGCGCCGCAAAGATGAATGGGGTCATGGCGCCCAGGAACAGGCCGATCGTGACCGCAGTGTCGTTGATGTCCAGGAAAACCTGATCGCCGGCGGTCAGGCTGAACGACTTGAACAGCGCCAGTGCTGTGACAGCGGCCGAGCCGACGGCGAAGCCCTTGGCTACCGCCGCAGTGGTATTGCCCAGCGAATCGAGGCTGTCGGTGACGCTGCGCACTTCGGGTGGCAGTTGAGCCATCTCCGCGATGCCGCCCGCGTTATCGGCGATGGGGCCGTAGGCGTCCACGGCCACGATCACGCCGGTCACTGACAGCATGCCGATGGCTGCCAACGCCACGCCGTACAGCCCGATCTCGTTGCCGGCGTCACCGAAAGCCATCCCGCCGAACCAGTACGACAGGCCGATCATCGTCACCACGAGCGCGACTGCGGGCAGCGTGGAGAGCTTGCCCTGTGCAATGCCCTCGATCGCGACGGTGGCTGGGCCCGTCTCGGACTGCTTCGCGATGCCCTTCACGGGCCTGTAGTGCTCGGAGGTGAAGTACTCCGAGGTGAAGCCGATGGCCCAACCGCCGAGCAGTCCGACGATGATGGTCAGCGCCAGGAAGATCGGGGCGCTGAGTTCGGGGGCATCGGCGCCGACGCCGAAGGTCGGGTTACCGCTGAACAGCACCAGTGTGCCGACAATGGCGAACACCACCGTGAGCGCCATCGCCACGTACTGACCGGTGTGCAATTGCCCCGACAGGCTGCGGCCCTCGCGGCCGCGCACGAAGAGTGCGCCGACGATCGAGGCGATCATGCCGAGCGCTCCGATCAGGATCGGGTACATGAGGAGCGCTTCGGCATCGCCGAAGTTGGGGGCCAAGCTGTCGCCCTCGAGGAAGACCGGCACCAGCAGCGAGGCGAGCACCACGGGCGCCACGATCGACCCGGCGTAGGACTCGAACAGGTCGGCTCCCATGCCGGCCACGTCGCCTACGTTGTCGCCGACTGCATCGGCGATGGTGGCGGGATTGCGGGGGTCGTCCTCGGGAATGCCGGCCTCGACTTTGCCCACGAGGTCGCCGCCGATGTCAGCGGCCTTGGTGTAGATGCCGCCGCCGATACGGGCGAACAGCGCGATCGAGCTGGCGCCCAATCCGAACGCGGCCACCACCTGGAAGGCCTGGTCGACGCCCAGCCACTTCACCCACAACAAGTAGTTGAACGAGATGCCCAGCAGCGCCAGGCCGGCCACGCTGAAGCCCATGACGGCCCCGCCCTTGAACGCCAGCGGCAGCGCCTTGGCGGCCCCTTGGCGGGCCGCGTTGGCCGTGCGGGTGTTGGCCGCCGTGGCGATGCGCATGCCGACAAAGCCCGCAACCGACGACAGCACCGCACCCATGAGGTAGGCGAAGCTCGCCGCCGGGCGACCGTCGATCGGCACCACGAGCAGCAGCACGAACATGGCGGCCACGAAGACCGAGACCCACTTGTACTCCCGGCGCAGGAACGCCATGGCGCCCTCGCGAATGGCGCCGCCGATCTCGCGCATCAGATCGGTGCCTTGGTCCGCCCTCAGCACGACCTTGGCGAAGTAGTAGGCCAGCAGCAGCGCCAGCCCGGAGGCGATCAGGGCCAAGTACGGAACAGCAGTCACATGGACCTCACGGTGTCGCGTCGGGCTTGGGGCAACGAGGGGGATCGAAGCACGGAGAGCGAGGTTAGCTATTGGCGGCTGGAGACTCTGGCGGCACGCTGCCGTCGCTGAGCATGCCGGGCGGCGCCTCGTCGGGGTGATCGCCTGCCTTGCCCGACAGAGCCAACAAGACGAGTGCCGCAATGCCGGCGCATGCGGATGCGAACAGGATGCCGATCTTGGCGAGATTGGTGATGTCGCCGTTCTCGAACGCCAAGCCCGTGATAAAGATCGACACGGTGAACCCGATGCCTGCCGCGAAGCCCATGCCGATGAACTGCGGCCAGTTCATTCCCTCGGGCAGGTTGAATCCGAAGCGGGTCGCCACCCAGGTGAACACTGTGATCCCCACCGGCTTGCCGATGACCAGGCCCGCCACCACGCCCCAGGTCACCGGCGAACCCGCAGCATCGGAGATCGTGTCGCCCGACAACGGCACGCCAGCGTTCGCGAGGGCGAACAGCGGCACGATGAGAAATGCCGTGAACGGGTGGAACAGCGTCTCCAGCCGTTCGGTCATCGGCACTGATTCCTGCACCAGGAACGATGCCTGGTGGACTTGCTCGATGCTGGGACGTTCCGGCAGATCGTCCACCACGTTCTGGGCCAGCCCCCGGCCGAGCAGCGGCCTCGCGGGCGTCAACAGGCCCAGCGCCACCCCGGCGATCGTGGCGTGCACGCCCGATTCCAAGGTGGCGTACCACACCACCAGGCCGATCACCCAGTAGACCTCGAGTGCCCAGACCTTCATCACCGTCAGCAGCCTGATGACCACCAGGAGCGCAACGGCGAACAGCAGCCACCTGAGGTTCAGGTCGCTCGTGTAGAAGATGGCAATCACGGCAATGGCGCCAATGTCGTCGACGATGGCCAGCGTCAGCAAGAACAGCTTGAGCATCGGCGGAATCCGCGAGCCCAGCAGCGCCACCACGCCCACAGCGAAGGCGATGTCGGTGGCCATCGGGATGCCCCACCCAGAGGCCGCTTCGCCGGACGGATTCAGCATGAAGTACAGCAACGCCGGCACGACCATCCCGCCGATGGCGGCAATCGCCGGCAGCGTCGCGGCTCGCACGCTGGCGAGGTAGCCAGTAACCAGCTCCCGCTTGATCTCCAGGCCGACCACGAAGAAGAACAACGCCATGAGCGCGTCGTTCACGAATTCCTCGAACGTCAGCGGGTGCAGCTGAACGCTGCCGATCATGATGTCGATGTGGGTGTGCCAGAAGTCGAAGTACGTATCGCTCGCGGATGAATTCGCCCAGATGAGCGCTGCCGCGGTCGCCAGCAACAACAGCACGCTGCCGGCCACCTCGCGGTGGACGAACTTCAGGATTGGCCGCGCCAGAAAGCGGGCAAGCCGGCTGTCTCCGCCTGCGAAGGTCTCCCGCTGGTGCAGGTACTCCGGTCCAGCCATACGGGCGCTCAGGATACGGCCGCCGCGACGGGGGCCTTGCCGCTGATCGGCCCCAATGGCGTGTCGTTTGCCGATGCTCAGCCGGCCGAAAGACGTCGCATGGCGTCCTGCAGCCCGGCGGCCACGTCGAAGAGCGGCTCGACGCCGGTGTCGGCCAGCGTGGCGCCGATTTCAGGGGTCGTGACGACCAGCAACAGACTGCCCCCAGCGCCCTGACAGCGCCGCTGAGCGTCGAGCAGCACGCCGAGGACCACTGGTGCCAGCACGTCCACATCGGACAGGTCGATGATGAGCCTCGGTGGCGATCCCGCGGCGGCCAGCGCCGAACGCACGGCACTGTCCAATGACCCAATGGCCCCCAGATCGAGTTCGCCACGCGGGGTCACGACGACGGCACCTGAACCGTCTGGCGCGGTGACTGTGCGCTGGGAGATGCCCGAGATCACTGCAGCCCCCGATGCCGCCGGACCAGGGGCGGCTGGGTCATGGGCCCTCGGTCCAGCTCACGCAAAGCGAGGCATCACCTTGTCGCTGATGAGTTCGAGCGACGAGTTGATCTGGTCGGCGGAGTGGATGCCCTGGGGAACCAGGAAGAAGGCCTCGTCGATGCCGAGCAGTGTCTGCGCTTGCTCGATCTGGCGGCTGATCGTGTCGGGGCTGCCGACGAGCCGCAACGGCATGCCCTGGCCGAACTGGATGGCCCACTCGTTCCAGAACCACTCCATGTCGGCGAACTGGCGCCAGGCCTCTTCGTCGGTGGGCGCGCACACCGCCACACCGCCCCAGCCGCACTCGTGCCCGCGGGGCTTCTCGACGCCGTGGCGAGCCGCCTCTTCCCGGTACGCCTTCCAGAGCGCCTCGCAAAAGTCCATCTTGTCGCTCAGCACGATCGGCGTGCCGCCATATCGGGCCCAAAACACGGCCGAGCTCATCGACATCGTGAACCCGCCGTACAGGGGAGGGTGCGGCGACTGTAGCGGGCGTGGCGCGATGCCGACCTCGTGAATGGTCATGTCGGCATCGACACCGGCGCCGTAGTCGGAATACACGGTGTGGGTGTGCGGGTTGAGGTTGTCGTTGGGGAAGCGCCAGAATTCGCCCTCGTAGGAGAACGTGTCGCTTCGGAGCGCAGTCAGCACCACCTCGACGAACTCTTCGAAGAACCGGCGGTTGTACTCGTCGTCATGGGTGCCACGGTTCCACTTGCCGACCGCGGCCAGATCGGGACGGATCTTGAGCTGGTCCACCCAGCGGTGCTGGTAGCCGCGCACCACGCCGAAGCAGAGCCGCCCGCCCGTCATGTGGTCGAGGGTTGCCACCTGCTCCGCCACCCGGAGCGGGTTGTGCGTAGTCGACACGTACCCGCAGGCAATCGGGCGCAGCCGGGTGGTGTGCTGGGCAATCCAGCTGGCCATCAGATTCAAGTCGTTGGAGATCTCGAAACCCTCGATCTGCAGGTGGTGCTCAGGGTGGCCGAAGCCGTACCAGCCGGCCTCGTCGGCGAAGCGTGCGATCTCGGCAATCTCGCCGAGCATGCGCTGGTAGTAGTCGTTGTTGAGTCCTGCGAGGCCGGCTTCCAACTCGTGGCGGCGGCCGATCGTGCAATACATGAACAAGCTGAACTTCACCCCGACCCCCCGTCGGCTCGACCCGCAGCCGCCTAGTACGACTACTTCGCGGAGTGTAGGTGAGCACACTTCGGCACGGTCCGGCGGAGCCCCTGAAGGTGTCAAGACACTGCTGCACGTTCTGCCACTGCATGAACGCACGTTCAGGACTAGGTTCTCCAACGGCATGGACAGCACCGAGGCAGCCACGGGCAGCTCGGCCGAGGCGGATCCCGCAGACAGCACCGTTGCCGCTGAAGCCGATGAGAACGGCAGCAACGGCAACGGCAACGGCAACGGCCGGCGAATCCGCAAAGGCGAGCGCAGCCGGATGCGCATTCTGGATGCTGCCGCGCGCCTGCTCTCGTGCCACGGCTACGCCGCCACCACGCTGACCGACATCGCCGGCGCCGCCGAGATGCAGGCCGGCAGCCTCTACTACCACTTCGACTCGAAAGACGCGATCGTCGAAGAGGTGCTGCGTGTCGGCATCGACCACGCCCGCGAGGCCATCGATGCAGCACTGGAGGCGCTCGGCCCTGATGCCTCGGGCTCCGATCGGCTGGCCGAGACCATCGTGGCCTACGTGAACTGCATCGTGGCCGAGAGCAGCTTCACGGTCGCCAACATCCGCTGCTTCAACGAGTCGCCGCCGCAGACGCGCCAGAGCCTGGCGGTGCCGCTGCGCGAATTCGCGAACCTCTGGGTGGGGCTGATCTCCGAAGGCCAAGCCGACGGCTCGCTGCGTGCCGACACCAACGCCAAGGTCCTCGCCAGACTGATGATCTCGGGTCTCAACTCGCTCGCGAGTTGGTACCGCCCCAGCGGCGAACTCCGCCTCGAGGACCTAGCCCGCCAATTCGCCGACATGGTCCTCACCGGCCTCACCCCCGCAAACGACTAAGCGCTACATCCGCCCGCTGGTGACGAGTCGCCGTCGGTGCTCCAGGAAGTCGACCAGCACGTAATCACCCAGGTTTTGGGGGCTGGTGAAGAAGGCCCGCCCGCCGTTCATCTCGGTCATCTTTTCCACGAATGCCCGCAGGTAGCTGTTCGGGTCGAGCATGAACACGTTGATGCGGATGTCCTCGCGGGTTGCCCGGGTCACCTCCAGCAGCGTGGCCTCGATGGTCTCGCGCACCGGCGGGTAGGCGAAGAATGGCCGGCCGTCACGGGCGAGGTGGGCGGTCGGTTCGCCGTCGGTGATCATGATGATCTGCTTCGAACCGGTCTGGCGGGCCAGCAGGCGCCGGGCAATCATGAAGCCGTGCTGCATGTTGGTGCCGTAGGCGAAATCCCACGACACCTCCGGCAACTGGGCGGCCGTCAGCTCCTTGGCCGATTCTGCGAAGCCCACGATCCCCAGGTAGTCGCGCGGGAACTGCGTCGAGATCAGCGAGTGCAGCGCCATCGTGACCTTCTTGGCCGGCAGGAAGTTGTCGCGCATCGGCATCGACAGCGACAGGTCCAGCATCAGCACAGTTGAGGCTCGCGAAAGCAACTCAGAGCGCTCGATCTCGAAGTCGTCCGGCGTGAGCCGCACCGGCGTGCCGGTTCCCTGCCGGGAGACAGCATTGCGCACGGTTCGCTCGATGTTCAGGTTGAACGTGTCGCCGAACTCGTACGGCTTGGTCTCGTAGGCGAACTCGTGGCCGACCCCGGACTTGCGCACCTGGTGGCTGCCCACCTTGTCGTCCATCAGGCGGTTGAACAGGTCGCCGAGCGCGTTCTGCCCGATGCGGCGAAGCGCCCGCGGCGTCAGCTCCAAACGGCCCTCAGTGTGCTGCGCAAGGCCTGACTCCTCGAGCATGCGGGCCATTTCGCTGAGTCGTTCCAGCGCCTCGGCGGACTGGTTGCCCAGCAGCTCGCGGACCCGCTCGGGATCAACTTCGGCCAGTGCCGACGGGCTGACAGCGCCCTGCAGCATCTCCGACAGCGCGTCCAGATCGCCGAGCTGGCCCATCACGTCGGCCGCCTGGGACATCGAGAGCGGATCATCGCCGCCGAACTGGTAGTTGCGGTCCCAACCCATGTCGGGAAACGCCTGCTGGAGGTTCTGCGCGAGCTGTTGGGCCTGCCACTGCAGGTCCATGTCGTCCATGAGCTGAGCGGCCAGGTCGGCCAGTTGCTGTCGCTGGGCCGGGGTCATCGAGTTCAGCATCGAAGCCATGGCTGCCATGCGCTTGGCCATGATTTCGAGCAGCTCGTCGAGCGACTGGGGATTCTCGGGGAAGAAGTCGCCGTAGCGGTCCATGAAACCCTCGAAGTCGGGCTCCTCGCCACGGGCACGCTGTTCGAGCATCTGGTTGAGCTCGGCCATCATGTCCTTGGTGCGGGCCAGGTCTTCGGGGCTCATGTTGCCCATCGCGCCGGTCATCTGATCGAAGTAGCTCTGGGCAACCTCCTGGCGCAGCCGCTCTACCAACTCGTTGAATTGCTCGCGGGCCTCGGGGGAGACGAAGTCGTAGTTCTGCAGGCCCCGCATCTTCCCGGCCAGGTCGGGCGGCAGCATGTCGAGTTGCAGGTTGCGCTCAGCAGCGCTGGTCTGGGCGATCTCGTTGCGACGATCGTCGCCGCTGTCGGCGGCGTCCTGCGCGAACTCCTCCAGTGCCTCGCGCTCGGCGTCGGTGATCTCGTCGAGCTCACGGGCGATGTCGTCGTACACCCCGCCAAGGTCGAACTGCTCGAGCATCTCGGAGCGACGTTCACGCAGGCGTTCGATCATCTCGCGCAGGCCTTCGAGCCGGTTGCCCTCGGCGTCGGTGAAGCCCTGCTGCATGAGCCGGCGCAGGGCGGCGTTCAAATCGCCGTGATACAGCAGGTCGTCGGTCATCTCGGCGAACAAGCTGTCCGCGTCGAAGTCGAAGCCGGTCTGGGTGCCGTCCCATGCGGAATAGCGGAAGCGGGTGCCCTCGCGGCGGGCCCGGCGCCAACGGATCTTCATGGGTCCACTGTCCTTGCTCCGTCGGCCGCCCCTGCCGCCAGGCGCCTCGGGAATCGAACGCGCACCCGCATGTCGATCACTCTGTCACGGTCGCAGCCGGGACAGCGACTCAGCCGCGTGAGCGATAGGTCGCCCGGGCGCCGACGTGCTCTTTGTTGAGACGCTTGGACAGGTGCAGACCCTCGAGCACCAGCTCGACGGCCGAGGCGAGCACCGCTGGACCGGCGTGTTGCGAGGACGGCGGGTCGGTGACCGCAGCAACCAGCGATTCCGCAGCGACAGCCAGCGCCTGGTTGCCGGCCAGCAGCTCCATGTAGGCCTCCGAGCCGAGGTCGTCGCCGGTGTGCACGACCTTCCCCTCGCCGAAGCTGGCAACCACGTCGCTCAACTCGTCAGGCGAGAAGCGGTTCTTGAAGACCTCCAAGACGGCCGCTCGCAGCATGGTCTCCACGATCTTGCCGTCGCGTCCCTCTTCCATCGACTCGATCTCGATCTTGCCGGCGGTCGAGCTCATGAGCGCTTCCAGGTCGCTGACCCTGGGCACGACGTGGCGCTCGCCTCGCTGCAGCGCCCGGCGGGCGGCGTTCGCAACCAGCGTCTCGGTGTTGGTGACCGTCATGCGCACCGACACGCCGGAGCGCTGGTTGACGTGGCTGCTGGAACGAGCCACATGGCTGAACGTGGCCACGATCTCAGACATGAAGTCGGGCAGGGTGACCTTGACGCCGCCATCGAAATCCGCCAGATCCAACGGGCGCGCCTCGGCCGCCGCAATGTCCATCTCGGTGTCCACATCAAGGGGGTAGTGGGTGCGGATCTGCGCACCGAAGCGGTCCTTGAGCGGCGTGATGATGCGGCCCCGGTTCGTGTAGTCCTCAGGATTAGCCGTCGCCAGCAGCAGCACATCCAGTGGCAGGCGGATCTTGTAACCCCGGATCTGCACGTCGCGTTCCTCGAGCACGTTGAGCAGGCCCACCTGGATGCGTTCGGCAAGGTCGGGCAGCTCGTTGATGGCGAAGATGCCGCGGTTGGTGCGCGGCACCAGTCCGTAGTGCAGCGTCAGCTCGTCGGACAGGTACCGACCCTCGGCCACCTTGATGGGATCGACCTCACCGATGAGGTCGGCGATCGAGGTGTCGGGAGTGGCCAGCTTCTCGCCATAGCGGAGGCTGCGATGCGCCCAGGCAATCGGAGTGTCGTCGCCGTGCTCGGCGACAAGGTCGCGGGCGTGACGGGAAACCGGGTTGTAGGGGTCGTCGAAGATCTCCGAGCCCTCGATGTAGGGCATCCACTCGTCGAGCAGGTTCACCAGCGAGCGGATCATGCGGGTCTTGGCTTGGCCCCGCTCGCCTAGAAACACCACGTCGTGACCGGCCAGCATGGCGTTCTCGAGTTGGGGCAGCACCGTGTTCTCGAAGCCCAGCACACCCTCGAACAGCGGCTCGCCCGCTGCAACGGCCTTCGCGGCGTTCGCACGCATCTCGTCTTTGACCGGTCGAGACACCCAGCCGATCTTGCGCAGTTCGCCGAGCGTCGCGGGTTGGGTCATGGCGGGCAACCTAGTGGCCTGTTGGTGTGCAGGCGCGGGGACTGTCGCGCCAGGAGCTCCGGCAACGACCGGTACCGTCGCGACGTGAGCGTCGAATGGTCGCTGGACGGCGACTGGCTGGTGCGAGCAGCGGGGCACGGCGAGTGGCGCACTGTGGCCGACCACGCGCTCGACGAGTCCGGCTGGCAGAAAACTGCCACTCCCGGCCGGTGGTGGCTCGATCCCGGCCTCGGCGGCGAGAGCGCAGTTCTGTACCGGCGGCGCTTCGATCTGTCGCCAGATCTCGAGTCCCAACTCCGCAGCGATGCGAACCCCGACGCTCGCTGGTGGTTCGTTGTGAGCGGCTTGTGCGAACTCGGCCACCTGTGGCTCGACGGCACGTACCTGGGCGACCTGAGTGGGCGCCACGCCGAGCACGCCTTCGAGGTGAATCAACTGCTGCGCACCGGCAAAGAGCATCTGGTAGCCGTTGAGGCTGCGCGCGGAACTGTTCGAGTGCCCCAGAGCGCGGACGCGCAGCTGCGGATCGAACAGACCGGCCCGGCGCGCATCGAACGCGTCCGTGCACTGGTGATCGAAGCTAACTACGACAGGGCAGTGCTGCGCATCGCCGCCAACGTGGACAGCTCCGGCACTCACAGATGCGAAGTCACGATCGCCGTGCTCCCGATCGGCGCCCCAGGTGCCGACGCCCCAGGTGCCGACGTAGCAGGAAACAGTGCGGCGCTGGGCAACGGCCTGGCCAAGTCGGAGCCGGTCCTGGCCCGCGGCCGCAACGAGCTGGAGTGGCTGGTGGCAATGGAACGACCGGCGCTGTGGTGGCCGGCGGGCATGGGTGCGCAGCCGCAGTACCGCATCGACATCGACGTCGCTGTCGACGGGCGCTCCAGCCACGCCGTGCAGCGCTCAACCGGCATCCGGACGGTGGCAGTTCGAAGGGGCGAGTGGTTCGTCAACGGAGAGCCGTACCGGCGAGAAGCCCCCGCACTGGTAACGGTGGAACACGACGTCGCCCATCGCAGTACCTACGAAGCTGCAGATGCCGCCGGCACGCTGTTGTGCCAGCAGTTCACGCTCGAGCCCAGCGTGTTTGTCGGCGCAGAGCGTGGCCTGCGCGCGCTCGCCATCCGGGGATCTGCGGCGGCTGTCGAGGGGGTCGGCCACCATCCCAGCGTGGCCGCCTGGCAGCCGGTGCAACCCTCCGGTGGGCGGCGCCGTGCACCGTGGATCCGTCCATGGGTCGAACGCACCCTGCGCCACGCCATGCGTTCCGCCGATCCCACCCGCCCGGTGCGCTTGGGGTAGGGGGTGTAGCTCCCCGCTGTGTCCCCAGCAGGGCGAACCCGGCGCGCTCGGCGGGGCCGGCCAACTCCAGCCCGCCGACAGGGAGCGCTGCAGCAGGCGCGCAAGTACCGTACGGCGTTGGCGCGTCCAGCCAGCGGGTCGCGCCCTACAACCTCAGCCGCGCTGACCGGCTGGTTGCACGCAATACTGGGTCGCCGCACCACGCCACCCCCAGGAGGAGCACATGGCGCCGACTGCCACGCAGGCCGCCGGGTCTGCACCGGTGTTCAAGACCAAGCGCCCGCTGCCGTTCCCGCTGAACATCTACCAATCAGCAGTCGGCCGCAAGTGGGTGATGGCGTTGACGGGCATCGGGCTGCTGGGCTTCGTGATCGTCCACATGATCGGCAACCTGCACCTCTACGAGGGCCCCTCGCGGATGTACGAGTACGCCGAGACGCTGCGGGACCTCGGCGGCGGTCTGCTGCCTCGCACGCTGCTGCTGTGGATCATGCGGGTCGGGCTGCTGGCCATGTTCCTGGTGCACCTGCACTCGGCGTACACGCTGAAGGAACGCAGTCGGCTGGCCTCCGACCGGGCCAGCTTCGTAGGCGGCACCAAGAAATACGAATCCAAGCGTGACTACATCGCCGCCAACTACGCCTCGCGCACCATGCGCTGGACGGGTCCGATCGTGGGCCTGTACGTGCTGTTCCACGTTGCCGATCTCACGTGGGGCTGGTGGTTGGGTGACGCCTACGTGCGGGGCAACCCGTACCACAACGTGGTCGAGTCGCTTTCGTCGGTCCCCGTGGCGATCATCTACGTCGTGGCCAACCTGGCGCTGGCCATCCACATCTTCCACGGCACCTGGAGCATGTTCCAGAGCCTCGGCGTGAACAATCCGCGCTACAACGGTCTGCGCCGCAACCTGGCGACGGTGCTGGCCGGCGTGATCCTCGTCGGCAACATGTCATTCCCGATTCTCGTCCAAGCGGGCCTCGTCGACGAGGACAACGCCAAGTGCAGCAGCGTCGATCTTGAGTGCTTGGCCGACGAGGCGGAGGCACATTAGATGCAGCGAAGAGGCGGAGGCTCACTGAGATGGCTTCTGAGAGGGCTGACGCGGCCATGAACGGTTCATCGAACGGCGTGCTCGACGACCGTGTGCCCGATGGGCCCATGGCAGACAAGTGGCAGAACCACAAGTTCTCCATGAAGCTGGTCAACCCGAACAACAAGCGCCGCTTCGAGATCATCGTGGTGGGCACCGGCCTGGCGGGCGCCTCAGCGGCAGCGTCGCTGTCTGAGCTGGGCTACCGGGTGAAGGCGTTCACCTTCCACGATTCGCCCCGTCGGGCGCATTCGATCGCTGCACAGGGCGGCATCAACGCAGCGAAGAACTACACCAACGACGGCGACTCGGTTCACCGGCTCTTCTACGACACCGTCAAAGGCGGCGACTACCGCAGCCGCGAGGCGAACGTGCACCGCCTGGCCGAGGTGTCGCTGAACATCATCGACCAGTGCGCCGCTCAGGGCGTGCCGTTCGCACGCGAGTACGGCGGGCTGCTCGACAACCGCAGCTTCGGCGGCGCGCAGGTCAGCCGCACCTTCTACGCCCGGGGCCAGACCGGCCAGCAGCTCCTGCTGGGCGCCTATCAGGCACTCGCCAAGCAGGTCGCAGCCGGAGCGGTCGAGCTTTATACCCGCAGCGAGATGCTGGACCTGGTGACCAAGGACGGACGGGCCTGCGGCATCGTGACTCGCGACCTGGTCTCCGGAGAGATCGAGGCCCACTCCGCGCACGCGGTGGTGCTGGCGACCGGCGGCTACGGCAACGTCTATTACCTGTCCACCAACGCCATGGCGTGCAACGTCACCGCCGCGTGGCGGGCGCACCGGCGCGGGGCGTACTTCGCGAACGCTTGCTACACGCAGATCCATCCCACCTGCATCCCGGTCAGCGACGAGTTCCAGTCGAAGCTGACACTGATGTCGGAGTCGCTGCGCAACGACGGCCGTATCTGGGTGCCCGAGACGATGGACGACGCTCGCTCACCCGACCAGATCCCCCCCTCCGACCGTGACTACTACCTCGAGCGCAAGTACCCGGCCTTCGGGAACCTGGTGCCGCGCGACGTGGCGAGCCGCAATGCCAAGACCGTCGTGGACCAGGGCAGGGGCGTCGGGCCGCTGCGCAACGGCGTCTATCTCGATTTCGCCGAGGTCATAGCCCGCGAGGGCAAAGCGGCGGTGGCGGCGAAGTACGGGAACCTCTTCGACATGTACGAGCGCATCACCGGGGAGAACCCCTACGAGGGGCCCATGCGCATCTACCCGGCCACGCACTACACGATGGGCGGTCTGTGGGTCGACTACCACCTCATGACCACGGTTCCGGGCTGTTACTCCATCGGTGAGGCCAACTTCTCCGACCACGGGGCGAACCGGCTTGGTGCCTCGGCGCTGATGCAGGGCCTGGCGGACGGCTACTTCGTGCTGCCCTACACCATCGGCGACGACCTGGCTGGGAGGCTCGGCGAGTCGGTGGTGCCGCTGGACGACCCGGCGTTCACCCAGGCGGTTGCCGGGGTCACCGATGCCACCCAGCGGTTCCTGTCGATCGGCGGCACTCGCTCAGTGGACTGGTTCCACCGGGAGCTGGGCAAGATCGTGTGGGACTGCATCGGCATGGAACGCACCCGGGAAGGCTTGGAGAAGGCCTTGTCCGAGATCCCAGCGCTCGAGGCCGAGTTCTGGGCGGACCTGCGGGTACCGGGATCGGGCGCAAATTTGAATTCGGGTTTGGAGAAGGCCGGCCGGGTCGCCGACTTCTTCGAGCTGGCCAAGCTGATGGCCCGCGACGCGCTCGTTCGCGCGGAGAGCTGCGGCGGGCATTTCCGGAACGAGCACCAGACTCCCGAGGGCGAGGCGCAGCGCGATGACGAGAACTTCGCGCACGTCGCCGCGTGGGAATGGAACGGGCCCGACGAGACGCAGACCCGTCACACCGAGGAGCTGGACTTCGAAGTGGTGGCACTGACACAGCGGAGCTACAAGTGAGCGGGACCAACGGCCAGCCCAGCCAGTCCGGCCAGCAGAGCCACGGCGGCACTCTGAACCTCAAGTTGCGCATCTGGCGGCAGGAGGGGCCAGACGCCCCAGGTCGGTTCGAGGCCTTCGACGCACCAGACGTCAGCGAGGACATGTCGTTCTTGGAGATGCTCGACATCATCAACGAGCGGCTCATCGACGAGGGCGGGGTGCCGATCGAGTTCGACCACGACTGCCGTGAGGGCATCTGCGGCACGTGCAGCCTGATGATCAACGGCCGGGCGCACGGTCACGAGGCCGCCACCACGACGTGCCAGTTGCACATGCGGAAGTTCTCCGACGGCGATGTCATCACCGTGGAGCCATTCCGGGCGAAGGCGTTTCCGGTGGTGCGCGACCTGGTAGTGGACCGCAGTTCCTTCGACCGCATCATCGAGGCGGGCGGCTACATCTCGGTCAACACCGGCGCAGCCGGCGACGCCAACCTCACCCCCGTTCCCAAGGAGGCCTCGGACGCATCGTTCGACGCTGCGGCGTGCATCGGCTGCGGCGCCTGTGTGGCCGCGTGCCCCAACTCGGCGGCGCAGCTGTTCACCTCGGCGAAGCTGGCACATCTCAACCTGATTCCCCAAGGTCAGCCTCAGCGGTGGGAACGCACCGAGGCCATGGTGGAGACGATGGAGCAGTACTTCGGCTCGTGCACCAACCACGGCGAGTGCACCGAGGCCTGCCCCAAGGAGATCAGCCTCGACTTCATCGCATTCATGAACCGCGACTACGTCAAGGCCAAGATCAAGAATCGCAAGCTGACCGGCCAGAACTGAGCCCGGCCACCGCGATCCGGTGCCACGCATCGGGGTGACTAGCGTTCCGCATTCGTGAAGAGAGATCGCGGTCCCGCAATTCCGACTTCGACGGCAAAGCGTCGCAATCGGCGTTTCAAGCCAGCAGCGAAGGTAGTGATGGCCCTGGCGGCCTCGCTAGGCGTCCTTGCACCAGCGGTGCCGTCGGGCGCGGCAAGTTCGCCATCGAATCTTGCACGCAATGGGCCCAACCTGACGCTCGTCGTGGCCGGTTGCCCGGGCCCAGCCGACAACGCGGTCGCCGAGGCGCTGGCTCATCACGCCCGCAACGCAGCGAAAGTGTGCATCGATCCCGGCGGCCTGTCGCCCGAGACCGCCGCCCTCATAGCCGACTTCGCGCCAGACCGCGTGCAGGTCGTGGGCGGCGAGGTTGCGGTGCCACCGGCGGCGATGGATGAGTTGACCACAGCGGCGCGTGCGGCATACCGCTGGAGCGTGGTCGAGCGCCTCGGCGGTGCCACCCGGATCGAGACCGCAGCGTTGGCTGCCCGCGTTGCGCTGGAGCGCCCTGAGGTCGTCGGACTGGACACGGCCACCCTGATTGTGGCGAACGGCTGGAACGGGACCGATGTCCGCACTGCAGCAGACGTGGCCGCCCAGACCGCAGACGCAGCCGTCGCATACGTATCGCCGCGCACGATCGCGGACGGCTTGCCGGACGCAACCGCCTCCGTGATCGCCGACTACCGCCCTGCGCGTGTCGTGATCGTGGGCCGTGCCGATGACGTGGGCTCAGCCATCGAAACGGCGGTTAAGGCGACGCTGGATGCCATCGGATCGACGATCGAGATCGAGCGGATCGCCGAAGCAGGAGAGCCTCGCGTGGCGATCCCCGAAGCCTCCCCGTCAGATGAGCAGGCGCGCGCGATCTTCACTGCCATCCAGCGAGGACTGCCGCGCCCCGCTCCCGTGAGTGGAACGTCGCTGCCGGTCCTGGCAATGAGCAAGGCGCGAGGCCCCTCCGGCGAGGGCGAACGCCTCTGGACGGTGCGCGCCGACGGATCGGAACGGCAGCTGCAATCCGAAGACCATCGCGGCTGGGCATGGCATCCGAATGACGGTCGTTTGAGTTGGTCCAATTTCGACGGCCATCTGAGGGTCGCCGGGCTCGCCGGTGACGAACAGGTGCTCTTCGAACCGGGCGGATACCCGACGTGGTCACCCGGCGGCCGCCAC
The DNA here is from genome assembly GCF_965237655.1 of Candidatus Poriferisodalis sp. GTDB lineage: Bacteria > Actinomycetota > Acidimicrobiia > Acidimicrobiales > Poriferisodalaceae > Poriferisodalis. The sequence goes on along the minus strand of NZ_CBDEGB010000001.1, from coordinate 667,713 downwards.
GTGGTCGCCTTCAGGTTCATCGACACCGATGGCGACGGTCGTTCCGACAGCATCGAAGCGCACCTCGCCGCGGCCGATGGCAGCCGACTCCGCCGCATCGGCCACGTCGATTACCGCACCTTCCTCTTCTCGGATCTATCGCTCGCGAACTGGTCGCCCGACGGGCGACGCCTCGCGTACGTGGAGCTGTCCACCGATCCCGAATCAGGGGAAGAGACATCGCACGCGCGTATCAAGACGGTGGATGCACGCACTTCCCCCGTCACTCTCGGGGAGGACGTCACGTTCCTGGGCTGGTCACCTGATGGTCAGCGCATCGCGTATGCCACGCCAAGCGACTGTGACGGCAACGAGCGGAACGAGAGCCAGAACCTCTGGATCGCGAGCAGCGATGGCAGCGACGACCGCGATCTGGGCTTCATCGACCGCATCCAATGGCGCCTCCTGCATCTCTGGTCGCCGGACGGCAGCCACCTCGCGTACGAGTCGCTCGATCCGACGGACTGCTCGATGCGACTCAAGGTGCAGACCGCAAACGGCGACACCAACGTGCTCGAGCTGCCGGTCGGCAGCCGATTCATGGGCTGGTCACCCAACAGCACCCACCTCGCCTACGGCATCACAGTCGGCACGGCCGGCCGGGGCGTCCCGCTGCGGGAGCACGCCTGGGTGGTGCGACGCGACGGGAGCGACCTGCGTGAGCTGGGCGAGATCCGATCAAACGTGAACGGGGCGCTGCTGTGGTCGCGCTACGGCAACCATCTGGCGTACACCCAGGTGCTGCGCGATGCAGACGGCGACGTCATCGGCACCCGGCCCATGGTCCAGCAGTCCAACGGAATCGGCGGTGCTGCGGCCGTCGAGGGGAACGGCAACGTCCTCGGATGGTCTCCGGTGGACAACCGCCTCGCCTACGTCGCGCACTATGACGAGAACGGCGACGGCGTGATCGATCGCCGGGCACTTCAGTTGCACACCGCCGGATCACTGGGTGCCGAGCTCACGCTTGTCCACGAACTGCCTGATCTCACGCTCGGGGCGCGCTGGTCGCCCGACGGCGCCTACCTCGGCTACGGGTCAGGCCCGACGGAACTCATCTTGGACTGGTTCATCAACCGCCGGCGAGGCTCTGATGGGTGGGTCGTGTCCACCACTGAGCCGCGCTGGACGCTCCGAGTGGTCACCGACCTCGCTTGGGGCGCTTGGCAACCCAGCTGAGGGCGGCATGTTGCCGGGAGCCTTTACGGCGTGACTGATTCGAGGCGGAAAACGATGCCCGCTGCGCTGAGCACGTAGAGCTCGCCGCCGGCATCCTCGCCGAAGGACACCAGCGAGTTGCGCGGTACCGACACGCCGAGCTCGATCCGCTCTGGTTCGCCGCCGGGTCCCCGAACCAGGCCCCACAACGCACCCGTGCAGTAGTCGCCGAACACGTAGGTGCCCCACAGGGCCCCGATGGCGCTTCCCCGGTAGACGTAGCCGCCGGTCACTGAGCAGCCCTCGTCGTGGCTGTAGGTGTAGACGGGCAAGACAAGGTCGGCGGGAGTGTCGGAACCGGCACCGTTCTCACTGAACTGCTCGTTGCCCTCGAACAGCGGCCAGCCCAGGTTGGCGCCCGGTGACCATCCGTCATCGGCTGGCAGCACATGGATTTCCTCGAAGCGGTCCTGGCCGACGTCGCCGATCCACAGGTCGCCGCTCTCGCGATCGAACGAGAACCGCCACGGGTTGCGCGCGCCGTAGGCCCACACCTCGGGCGCTCCCCCGCTGGTGGCGAACGGGTTGCGGTCACCAATGCCGTAACCCCTCCCCGAGGCAGGGCTCGGATCGATGCGCACGATGGTGCCGAGCAGCGTGTCGCGATCCTGGCCCTGCCCGAAGACGTCATTCGCGCCGCCGCCGTCGCCGAAGCCGATCCACAGCTGCCCGTCGGGTCCAAACGTCAGGTCGCCGCCGTTGTGGTTGCACGCAGGTTGATCGAGCGCCAGCAGCACCTTGCTGCGGTCGGTCTGGGGGATCTCGCCCTCCATCGGCACGACCGCGATCCGGCTGTTGCGAGCCGTGTCGGTATAGCTGAGGTACAGCAGCGAGCCGTCGGGAGCGAACGCGAGGCCCAACAGCCCGTTCTCGCAGCCCTGGCTGACCCGCGTGCCGACGTCTGCCACGAGCTGCGGTGCGGTACTGGCATCGGCAGGGTCCAGCAGCCACACCTGCCCGGTCAGCGTGGCCACGTAGCGCTGGTCCGTGCCGGGCCTGGCGACCAGAGCGGTCGGCGAGGCGATCTCGGCAACGGGCACCAGTTCGAACCGGGTCTCGGCGAGGGACTGCGTTGTCGGAGTGGCACTGGCCGGCGCGCTGGAAGTCGCACTCGGTGCTGTGCCGGTCGCCGCTGGCGCAGTGCCGGTTGCTGCAGGCTCAGTACTGGTTGCCGGCGCCGGGACTGTGCGCAAGGCAGGAGGCGCCGTCACCACAACGCTTGGGTCGCCTGCAACACCCGGCTGCTGCTGATCGGCCGAGCCGGCAGGATCGTCCGCTCCGGAGCCGCACGCTGCGGCCAGAAGCACCATCACCGCAACCATCGCTGCTGCACGCACCGGCCTCATGGCCGCGACGGTACCGACACCGTCCGCTTCGAGCGTTAGCGAATAGGCGCCGATGCCTGGCAGCCCCGACTGCCTCGACTTTGTGCAGAAATGCCGCCACAGACGGCAAATTTGCACACAGAAAGCGTGACAGCAGCTTGCCGCGACGGTACCGACGCCGTCCGCTTACCCTCACGGCGAAACGCATCGAGTCGTGAACGAGGCGGAATTCGGATGAGCACGACGAGCAACGTGATGAGCTGGGCAGCCTTCGCAGCGGCCTGCGGGGAGCTGGCCGGGCGGGTGCAGGAGCGTTTCGAGAATCACCAACACGCCGTGATGGCGACCATCCGTCGCAATGGCTCGCCCCGCATGTCGGGCATGGAAGCGCCGATCCGTGACGGGCATCTGTGGCTGGGCATGGAGCAGACCTCGGCAAAGGCCGCCGACTTGCGACGCGACCCGCGCCTCGGCCTGCATTCGACGCCCGACGACGAGGACTTGGCGGCAGGAGATGCGCGGATCGAGGGCAGCGCTGTGCCAGCGGACACCGAACAGCTCAAGGTCTTCGTGCGCGGGCATCACCACGAGATCGATGACTCGGTCCGCTTGGCGCTCTTCACTATCAACATCGCCCGAGTGGTGCTGGTACACGTTGAGGACAGGCACCTGGTGGTCGAGACCTGGACGCCGGCCGGTGGCCTGACCGAGCGCAGGATCAGCTAGGCCAGTTCAGCTAGGCCAGTTCAGCTAGGCCAGTCCTGTCCCGAAGGCAGGTTCGCTCGCGGTCTTCGCCGCAGACGGGCCACTCGTAGCGACGCGTAGAGTTCCAGCGAGGAGGCAGTTCATGGGTGACTGGTGGCAGACTCTGACCGGCGATCTGCAGATCTTCTACGCGATCGCCTTCATCGCCAGCTTCTTCCTGCTGTTGCAGATCGCGCTGCTGGCATTCGGCATCGGAGGTGACGTCGAATTCGACGTTGGCGACGAGGACCCGGGCAGCGGGTTCCTGTCTGTGCGGACGTTGACCGCGTTCTCGTTTGCGTTCGGCTGGACGGGCGTCCTCATGAAGCAGGCAGACCGCTCCACAGCTCTGTCGGTGGGCGTCGCCGTCGCCGCCGGCTTCGCAGTGTTCATTGCCGTGGGCTTGCTGTGGCGCTCGTTCGCGAAGCTCGACGAGAGCGGCTCGGTCGACTACCAGTCCGCAGTGGGCGCGCACGGCACCGTCTATCTCACGGTTGCCGCGAACCGTGCCAAGCCAGGCAAAGTCGAAGTGATGGTGCAGGGACGACTGCGGGTCATCAACGCCCTGACAGAGTCCGAAGACAGCCTGCCTGCCCAGACTGCCATTACCGTCATCGGCGTCGTCGACCCATCGACTGTTCTCGTAGCGCCTCACTAGCCTGACCTTCCACACCAAACAGACATAGAGGTAGCTATGGCCGTCATCGCACTCGCAGCTGGCCTGTTCGCCATCCTGCTGACCGCTCTGCTGTGGATCTCATCGCGCTTCAAGCGCTGTCCATCCGACCGGATCCTCGTGATCTATGGACGCGTCGGAGGGGAAGGTGAGTCGGCGAAGTGCCTGCATGGCGGCGGCAGAATGGTGTGGCCAATCCTGCAGGGCTGGTCCTTCTTGGACCTCACGCCGATTCCCATCGAGATCAAGCTGCAAGGCGCTCTCTCGCAGCAGAACATTCGGGTCAACACGCCAGCCACGTTCACGGTCGGGGTCTCCACCGAGCCAGGCGTCATGCAGAATGCCGCCGAGCGGCTGCTCGGTCTGACTCTGCTGGAAATCGAGAACCTGGCCCGCGACATCATCTTCGGTCAGATGCGCGTGGTGATCGCCACCATGCCGATCGAACAGATCAACACCGACCGCGAGCAGCTCATCGTCAACATCACCGAATCGCTCGAGCTCGAACTGCGCAAGGTCGGGCTGCGCCTCATCAACGTCAACATCCAGGACATCACCGACGAATCGGGATACATCGACGCTTTGGGTCGCGAAGCCGCAGCCCGCGCCATCAGCGAGGCCAAGGTCAAGGTGGCCGAGCAGGAGCGCGACGGCGACATCGGCGCCGCAGAGGCGCAACGCGAGCAGCGCATCCGCGTGGCGCAGGCCAACGCCACCGCGACCGAAGGCGAGAACGAATCGTACGTTGTGATTGCTCAATCGGCCGGCGAGCGGCGCCAGTTGGAAGCCGAAGCCGAGCGCGCCGCCAACGCCGCTGAGCGCGTCAGCCAGGCACAGGCCGCACAGGAGTCGTTCTCGGCTGAGGCAGAGGCCGAGCGGGTGCGAGCAGAGCGCGACAAGGCCGCACAGGACGCCGACATCGTGGTGCCGGCCCAGGTGGAACGCGAGCGGGTGCGGACGCTTGCCGAAGCCGAGGCCGACCGGATCAGGCTGGTGAAGGCTGGCGAGGCCGACGGTCAGCGGCTGCTCATGGAGGCTGAGGCGCTGGGCTTGCTGGCATTGCTCAGCCGCCGCGCCGAGGGCTTCGGTGCCCTGGTGGCCGCCAGCGGCGGCGCGGCGCCCCAAGCAGCGCTGCTGATGATTGCCGAGCAACTGCCGAACCTCGTGGCCGAGCAGGTGAAAGCCATCTCGAACCTCAAGATCGACAAGATCACGGTGTGGGACTCGGGCTCGGGTGGCGACGGGCAAGCCGGCACGACGGCCAACTTCGTGTCAGGTCTGGTGGGCGCTCTGCCGCCGTTGCATGAGGTGGCAAGCCAGGCGGGCATCAAGCTGCCTCAGTTCCTTGGCGAACTCGAGGACGAAGGGGCGCTCGATCGACTGCGCGAGCTGGCCGACCGGCTGCGGGATGACTCAGACGAAGACGCAGACGACGAGGGCGCCGAGTAATACCTCGTTGCCCGTTGCCCGCCGCCGGGAACGGGCGACTCAGTGCGCTGGTGCGTCAGTGTCGGGCAAGCGGCGCTCATGGAACTCGACCGGTGGCGTGCGGGACGCGCGGTTGCGCTTCATCCGCAGATTGAGCGCCTCAACCATCACCGCGAAGCCCATCGCGAAGTAGATGTAGCCCTTGGGGATGTGGAAATCGGCACCCTCGGCCACCAGCGACATGCCGATGAGCAGCAGGAAGCTGAGCGCCAGCATTTTGACGGTGGGATGCCGGCTCACGAACCGCATCACCGGCCCTGAAGACCACAGCATCACCCCGACAGCGATGACGACCGCCGCAATCATCACGCCCACCCGGTCGGCCATGCCGACGGCGGTGATGACCGAGTCGAGGCTGAACACCAGGTCGAGCAGCAGGATCTGCACGATTACCCGCGCGAACGAGCCCGCTGCGCTGCCATCGGGGCCGTGGGCGTCGTCGCCTTCGAGCTTGTGGTGTATCTCGAACGTGGACTTGCCGAGCAGGAACAGCCCACCGCCCAGCAGGATCAAGTCGCGCCCGGAAAGCTCGTGGCCGAACACCGAGAACAGGGGAGCCGTCAGCCGCACGATCCACGAGATGCCGAGCAGCAGGAGCACCCGCATCCCCATCGCCAGCGACAGGCCCACGACCCGCGCCCGGTCGGCCTCGCGGCCACCCAGCCGGCCCGCCAAGATCGAGATGAAGATCACGTTGTCGATGCCGAGCACGATCTCGAGCACCGTCAACGTGACCAGCGAGATCCAGATTTCAGGATTCGACACCCACTCCACGGGCGCACACGCTAGAGCGATGGCGCGATACGCCCATCACGTTCAGCGTGTGCGAGGCGGGTGGCGACGCTGCGGGATGGCGCGGCAGTGTCCTCGGTGCCCTGCTGCGAGCCCGCAGCGCTGTCCGGTCGAGCGCACCAGCAAGGGGCATCGATCCCACTTCGCCCCTAGCTCAACGCTCTCGGTGACGCCCGAACGGTCGTCGCTGTCGTCGACCCGAAGAAACGGATCATCGGCGATCTGACCGAGGAGTTGACGTGCGGATTGGGGGTCACCCATCGTCGAGGACATGACGTCGTACATGTCGAATATGTGGTCGGCGTCGTAGGCGCGCAGTCGCGGACCGACGCGACGGCTCCGTGTGATGCCAGCTTCAGTCAGGCGACGAAGAGCGTCCGCGCATCGCCGCTGCGAGAAGCCGGATTCCGCTGCAAGAAGTTCTGGGGTCAACGAGGGTTGCGACACCAGCAGGTTCACTGCAGCCAGAGCCGCCGAGCGCCCGGTGCGCTGCCCGACACGCTCGCGCCAACGGTCCTGCAGGCGTGATACGGCATTCGCATAGGAACTCGCCGCTTCGCACGACTGGTTCACTGCTGTACTGACCACTTCGAGCAACGGGATGATGGCTGCGGATCTGTGCGCGTCATCGGGCGCTCCGACGTAGCTCTGATATGCAGCGAGCGATCGCAGGTAGACGTCACGGTTCTGCGACAGCGCCAAGCTGATGGGCGGCATGAACCCCTCCGAGGCGCATCGATGCCTCAACGCGGCATACAGGAGCGCCCGACCCGCACGGCCGTTGCCGTCGCCGAACGGATGAATCGTCTCGAATTGAGCGTGGCCCACCACTGCCTGGAGAACCGGCGAATGATCGCCAGTTCGGAGGTAGGAGACCAGATCTTCCATGAGCGGCCGGCACTCATCGGGCGGCGGCGGCACGAAGTCGCTATCGAGTGGATGCCAGTCATTGCCGCCGACCCAATTCTGTGTCGTCTTCAAGACGCCGCCGAGTCGCGGATTCGGAGACGAATCCATCAATACGCGATGGGCATCGCAGAGCAGTTCGACAGTCAATGCTGCCGGCTGGACCAGGATGCGCAGTGCTTCAGACGTTGCTTCGATGTTGCCGATCGCCTCGCCGACACTGCCCCGACGATGAGGTGGTGAAGGGGACGCCTCGGCGATCAGCGCGTGCACGACCCGCCGGGCTTGGGGTGACACTCCCTCGATACGCGATGAGCCGAGTGACTCCGCCCAGAAGAACATGCTGACCGAAGCTGAATCTGGTGCAAGCACTGAAGCCGTCGCAACCAGTTGGCGCTCGGCGTCAGCAACGAATGCCGCCACATTGGCTGGCAGCAGAGGATGCCAGCCGATCAGGCGGTGAGGGACATAGGCGAGGAATGTGCCCAGCCGCCGGTCGACAGCCCGTGGCGCCGCCGGATTTCCCGGCCACGACTCGGTGCGAAGGAAGCCCATGATGGTGACCCTCTTCCGCTGCTGGGTGTGGCGCTTACCGCGCCAGTTCTCATCGCATTTGACGCGTAAACAATCTTATCGTGTCAAATGCAACAGAGACATGCCGCAGCAACAGTGGTCGTCGCCGCGGGTCGCATTCATTCCTCGCTCCGATGCTCAACGGAAGCTTGGGCGGCCCACCACCCATGGAGGCGGCGGCGCACCTCGTCATCGCCCAGTTCGCCTTCAGTTCGGCGCAGCTCCAGCAGGAACTTCATGGCCTGGCCCACCTCGGGCCCGGGTGCCAAGCCCAAATGGGCCATCACTTCGTCGCCGTTCATCTCGGGACGCACCTCGGCGACGGCCTGCTCCCGAGCCAGCCGGGCGATGCGAACCTCGAATCGGTCGAGCGCATCGTGCAGCGCCTGGATCCGCTTCACGTTGCGCGATGTGCAGTCGCTGCGCACTATGTCGTTCAGGTCGCCGAGCAGCGGCCCGGCGTCACGGGCGTAGCGCCGCACCGCCGCATCGGTCCAGCCGGTGTCGTAGCCCTTGAAGCGGCCCGACAGGTGCACCAGCCGGGCCACCTCGTCGGTGAGCTTGCGGCTGTAGCCCATCTGCGGCATGCGGCGGCGAGTCATCTTGGCGCCCACGGCCTCGTGGTTGCGGAACGTCACCCCACCGTGGGAGAACGAGCGAGTCAGCGGCTTGCCGATGTCGTGAAAGAGCGCCCCGAGGCGCACCCGCAGCCGCGGCGGGCTCTGGGCCACGACGGCGATCGTGTGCGCCAGCACGTCCTTGTGGAGGTGGACCGGGTCCTGCTCGAGCGCCAGCGCCGGCAGCTCGGGCAGGTGCTGATCGGCCCAGCCGCTGTCGACCAGCTCCCACAAGCCCTGGCGCGGATCGTCGACCACCAGGATGCTGTTGAGTTCGTCGCAGGGCAGTACGGCACCGTCGTCGAACTCCAGCTCGTCGGCAGCGAGCTCGTCGACGCTGTCTCGGTCGTCAGCGCCCGGCGCGCTGTGCGGCGCGCGGTGCGGGGTGCTCATCCCTCCATGATGCAGTGCTGCGAGCCTCCGTCCAACCATGTTTTGCGGGGGTTTTGCCACATCGACGCGCGCACGCTTCCGCGATACCGGGATCGCGCCCGCAACGGGTCTAGGTTCGACAAACGGGTCACTTCGGACAACATCAAGGAGCAGCGTGGCAGCGTCGTTCGTTCACCTGCACACCCACACCGAGTACTCCCTGCTCGACGGCGCGGCGCGCATCAACGAAGTCGTGGCTGCAGCGGCCGCCGACGGCCAGCCGGCGCTTGGCATCACCGACCACGGCAACATGTACGGAGTCCTGGACTTCTACCGGTCAGCCAAGTCGGCGGGCATCAAGCCGATCATCGGCACCGAGGCCTACATGGCGCTCGACAGCCGCCACGAACGGCCCAGCCGAAACCGGGCCAAGAACACCAAGGTCGACGACTCGGGCGACGACGGCGAGGGCGAGAAGCTCTACTACCACCTGACGCTGCTGGCCCACAGTGACGCCGGCTACCGCAACCTGCTCAAGCTGGCCAGCCGGGCCTTCCTCGAGGGCTACTACTACAAGCCCCGCATGGACTGGGAGATGTTCGCCACCCACGCCGACGGCCTGATCGCCACCACCGGATGCCTCAGCAGCGTCACCCAGCAGGCTCTGCTTGCCGGCGACTACGACGAGGCCCTCCGCCGTGCTGGCCGCCTGCAGGACATCTTCGGGCGCGATGGTCTGTATGTCGAGCTGCAGGACCACGGCATCGGCGCCCAGCGCGACTGCAACCCGCAGCTGCTGAAGATTGCCCATGACCTCGGGGCGCCACTGCTGGCAACCAACGACTTGCACTACACCCACCAGGACGATGCGCTGGCCCACGATGCGCTGCTGTGCGTGCAGACCGGGGCGCTGCGCAGCGATCCGGACCGCTTCAAATTCCACGGCGACCAGCACTATCTCAAGTCCGCAGCGGAAATGCGGGCGCTGTTCGGCGAACATTCCGAGGCCTGCGACAACACGCTGGCGATTGCCGAGCGCGCCGAGGTGAACATCGAGTTCGGGCGGATGCTGCTGCCGCATTTCGAGGTGCCCGCCCCGCACGCCGATGCCGACGCCTACCTCGCACACCTGGCGTTCGAAGGAGCAAAGCGGCGCTGGGGCACCAACGTGGCGCAGAGCACCGCCGAGCGCATCGCGTACGAGCTGAAGGTCATCTCCGACATGGGTTTCAGCAGCTACTTCCTGATCACCTGGGATCTCATCCGCCATGCCCGAGACAGCGGCATCCGGGTGGGGCCCGGCCGTGGCTCAGCTGCCGGCTGCGCCGTTGCCTACTGCTTGGGCATCACCGATCTCGACCCGATCCACTACGGCTTGCTGTTCGAGCGATTCCTGAACCCGGCCCGCATCTCGATGCCCGACATAGACATCGACTTCGACGATCGCTACCGCGACGAGATGATCCGCTACACGGCCCAGAAGTACGGCCATGACCACGTGGCGCAGATCATCACGTTCTCCACCATCAAGGCGCGGGCGGCGGTGCGCGACGCCGCTCGGGTGCTGGGCAAGCCGTACTCCCTAGGTGACCGCATCTCCAAGGCCATGCCGCCGCTGATCATGGGCCGCGACACCCCGCTGGGCGCCTGCCTCGAACGCGACGACAAGCACGCCGACGGCTACGCGGCAGCGGCCGAGCTGCGCACCATGTACACGCACGACGACGAGGTTCGCGAGGTGGTCGATGTGGCCCGCGGGCTCGAGGGCCTCATCCGGCAGGACTCGGTGCATGCCGCTGCCGTGGTGATCAGCCCCGAGCCGCTCACCACGTACCTGCCGATCCAGCGCAAGCCCGAGGCGGGAACCGACCCCGACGAGGCACCCATCGTCACCCAGTTCGACATGGGCGGCGTGGAAGATCTCGGCCTGTTGAAGATGGACTTCCTGGGGCTGCGGACCCTGTCGATCATCGACGAGACCGTGCGGCTGGTCGAGCGCACCACCGGTGAGCGGCCCGACATCGACTCGGTGCCCCTCGACGACGCCGCCGCGTTCGAGCTGCTGCGAGCGGGCGACACGATGGGCGTCTTCCAGCTGGAGTCCACACCGGTGCGCTCACTGCTGCGGTCGATGCAGCCCACCCAATTCGAGGACATCTGCGCACTGGTGGCGCTGTACCGGCCCGGTCCCATGGCAGCCGACATGCACAACGACTACGCCCACCGCAAGAACGGCCGCCAGCTCGCCGCGCCGCCGCATCCCGATCTCGCCGAGCTGCTGGGTGAAACCTACGGGCTGATGATCTACCAAGAGTCGATGATGCGGGTGGCCCAGGAGATCGCCGGCTACTCCATGGCCGACGCCGACGACCTGCGCAAGGCGTGCGGAAAGAAGAACCGCGAGCAGATCGCCGAGCACCGCACCAAGTTCGTTGAAGGCAGCGTGGCCAAGGGCTACACGGACGACCTCGGCAAGCAGTTGTTCGACATCATCGAGCCATTCGCCGACTACGCCTTCAACAAGAGCCACGCGTTCGCGTACGGGCTCATCGCCTACCAAACGGCCTACTTGAAGGCCAACTACCGCACCGAGTTCCTGGCCGCCGTGCTGACGGGTTCCAAGCGCAACATCGACAAGGCGGGTGTGTACCTGGCCGACTGCCGCCAGCACGACATCGAAGTGCTCGTGCCCGACATCAACCGCTCTGAGCTGGACTTTGCGGCCGACGGGCAGACAATTCCCTTCGGGCTGTCGGCGGTGCGCAACGTGGGCGAGAAGGTGGCCGAGCCGATCATCGCGGAGCGGACCGCCAACGGACCGTTCGCCGACTTCAACGACTTCTGCGAGCGGATGCCGCGCGAGGTGCTGAACCGCAGGTTTGTGGAGTCGCTCATCAAAGCCGGCGCATTCGAGTCATGCGGCCACACCAGGGCCGGACTGCTCGGCGTGTTCGACCGCGTCATCGAGGCCGTCTTGCGGCGGCGCACTGAGGCCGCGGCGGGGCTGCAGTCAATGTTCGGCGGCGCGGATGCCGGTGGCGTCGACTTCGACGACCGGATCGAGGTGCCCGACATCGAAGCCTCCGAACGCGACACGCTGGCGTGGGAGAAGGAGCTGCTCGGGCTGTACGTGTCGAATCATCCGCTGCACGGCGGCGAGGCGCAGCTGCGGCGTTCGGTGGACTGCCCGGTGACCGGGCTCGGAGAGCTGCCGCCCAACCCAGACGGGGGGCAGCAATGGGTGACGCTTGGCGGCGTGGTGCAGAGCCTGCAGCGTCGCTACACGCGCAGCGGTGAGCCGATGGCCCGCTTCATGCTGGAGGACCTGTCCGGATCGGTGGAGGTGACGCTGTTCCCCAAGGGCTTCGCTGCCGCGGGCGATGTGCTTGCCGAGGACGCTGTCGTGCTGGTGCGCGGCCGCCCGGATCGTCGCGGCGAAGGTGAGACGACATTCCTCGCGAACGAGGTGGAGCACTTAGAGCTCCGCAAGGGACCGGTGCCCTTGTGGCTGAACGTGGAGCGCGTCGACATTGACGAACACTGGCTGGAGTCGTTCGAGCGGATGCTGTCGGAATCCCCCGGCGACCAGCCCGTGCACATACGCGTCGGCGACTCGGTGGTGAAGCTGCCGGAGTCGCGTTGGGTGGATGCGAGCACCCTGGCTGGACCGATGCGCGAGCTGCTCGGCGCCGACGCCGTACGTACGTGAAACTTCGGCAGCAAAGCGCGCACCGCAGCCCCTAGCCTTGCCCGGTGGCTGCACGCGCGGCCGACCCTCCGATCGCGGCACCGGCCGCCTAACAGTTTCCTCAGGAGAACTCATGAGCGACGGCGATACGCGCAAGGTCGACGAGACGTCGCTCCAGGATCCGTCCAAGATGATGGTCCCGTTCGCGAAGTTCAAGAGCTTCCAGTTCGCGGACAAGCTCTGGGTGCTTGGTGGGTTGCTCTTCCTGATCGTCCTGATCAACATCGTGTTCTCCGGCGGGGGCGGGGGCTAGTCGCAGCCCCGTGTTGCCTGCCCGATGAGGCTGGTCCAGTGAGCCCAGTCCCAATGAGCCCAGTCCCAGTGAGCCCAGTCCCAGTGAGCCCAGTCCCAGTGAGTCCAGTCCAATGAGCGCCGGCAGCGAGGCCCCCTCCGCAGCGATCACCGTGGTGCTGCCTGACGGGCAATCCCACGAACTTCCCGGCGGTGCCACTGGTGCTGACCTCGCCGCGTCACTGGGGCGGCGGGCTGCGAAGGATGCGCTGATCGCGATCGCCGAGGGCACCCAGCTTGATCTGAACCGGCCCTTGCCTGATGGCGCTTCGGTGTCACTGGTGTTCCCGTCCTCCGACGAGGGACTTGAGGTGCTGCGCCACTCCACCGCGCATGTGCTGGCCCAGGCGGTGCTGCGGCTCTACCCGGGCGCAACGTTCTCGATCGGGCCGCCGATTGCCGACGGCTTCTACTACGACTTCGACTTGGGTGCCGACGAGGTAGGCCGGCCGCGGACGTTCTCCGATGACGACCTCGAGGCGATCGAGGCCGAGATGTGCTCCATCGTGGCCGCCCGCCAGCCGTTCATCCGCGCCGAGGTGGACCGTGCCGCGGCCGATGAGCTGTTCGCTCAGCATCCCTACAAGATCGAGATCCTCGACGGCGAAGCCGACGACCCGACCTCGGGTCCCACCGGCGGGGTGATCACCACCTACCGCAACACCGACGAGTTCGTGGACTTGTGCCGTGGTCCTCATGTGCCCGACACCGGACGCCTTGGCCACTTCAAGCTGATGCGGGTAGCGGGCGCGTACTGGCGGGGTGACGAGAACCGCCAGATGCTGCAGCGCATCTATGGCACGGCGTGGGGCTCTGCAACCGAGCTGGCTGCTCACCTCGAACGGCTGACCGAAGCCGCCAAGCGAGACCATCGCCGGCTCGCCTCCGAGTTGGATCTGCTCAGCTTCCCAGCCGAGATGGGGGGCGGGCTGGCCGTGTGGCACCCCAAAGGCTCGGTGGTCCGCAAGCTCATGGAGGACTACAGCCGCGACCGGCACGAATCGGGCGGCTATCAGTTCGTGTACACGCCGCATCTCGCCAACGCCCGGCTGTTCGAAACTTCGGGTCATCTGGATTTCTACGCCGAGAGCATGTACCCGCCGATGGAGATGGACAACGGCGTCTACTACCCCAAGCCGATGAACTGCCCGATGCACTGCCTGATCTTCAGCCAGCGCCAGCGCAGCTACCGCGAGCTGCCGATGCGGCTGTTCGAGCTCGGCACCGTATATCGCTACGAGCGTTCAGGAACCCTGCACGGGCTGATGCGGACCAGGGCCTTCACCGTGGACGACAGCCACCTGTACATCGCGGCCGAACAACTCGCCGACGAGATCGAACGGCTGCTCGACTTCGTGTTGTCGGTGCTCGAGGCCTTCGGGTTCGATGACTTCACCTTCAACCTGTCCACCAAGGATCCCGACAAGTACGTCGGCGCCGATGAGGGTTGGGAACGCGCCACCGATGCCTTGCGCGAGGCGCTGCACCGTCAGGGTCACTCCTACGTCGAGTGCGAGGGCGAGGCGGCGTTCTACGGCCCGAAGATCGACATCGACGTGAACGACGCCATCGGCCGGTCGTGGCAGTTGTCCACGATCCAGGTCGACTTCAACCTGCCCGAGCGGTTCAACCTGCGCTACACCGGCGCTGACGGCGAGGTGCACCGGCCGATCATGGTGCACCGGGCGCTGTTCGGATCCATCGAGCGGTTCTTCGGCGTGCTGCTCGAGCACTATGGAGGTGCGTTCCCGCCGTGGCTGTCGCCGGTGCAGGTCGTGGTGCTGGGCGTGCGAGCCGACCACGATGCATTCGCCGAATCGGTGGTGGCGCAGCTGGCCGAGAAACGTATTCGGGCCGAGACGGTGCCGGCGGACGATCCGCTGGGGGCGCGGATCCGTCGAGCCAAGCTCGAGAAAGTGCCCTACGTGCTGGTGGTGGGCGACGACGATGTGGCAGCGGGCACGGTGGGCGTAAACCCCCGGGGCCAGCCCGTGCGGCGCGACGTGCCGCTGGGCGAGTTCATTGCGCAGCTGGCCGACGAGGTGGAGCGTAAAGCGTCTGACGTCAGTGCTGCGATGGCCGCGGCGAGCGACTGAGGCTCGGGCGGGCGTGCAGGCGCTGGTTTTCGAGCGCAAGGAGCTGCGGTTCGCGGCGGCCATGGCGGCGGGCAAGCTGAAGCCTGGCTCGGGTGCGGGCGTGGGCCCGCTGCGTTTGACCGAGATGGATCCCCCGGAATTGCCCGGCGGCGAATGGCAATATGTGCGCACGGCACTGTCGGGCATCTGCGGTTCGGATCTTGCGACGGTGGACGGAAAGGTGTCGCGCTATTTCGAATCGCTGGTGTCGTTCCCGTTCGTGCCAGGCCATGAGGTGGTCGGTCACATCGACGACGGCACCCGGGTGGTGCTGGAACCGGTGCTGGGGCCTGAAGCTCACGGTGTTGCACCGCCGTGGCCCGATGCGGCGCCTGCCGACGGCAACGATTACGGCCACCTCATCGGCGGCGAGATCGAAGCCGGGTTGCAGACCGGTTCGTGCGCGTCGACGGGCGGCGGCTGGTCCGAGACGTTTGCCGCACACCGGTCGCAGCTGCATTCGCTGGGTTCGCTGGAACCTGCGGATCTGTCAGACGAGGCGGCGGTGATGATCGAGCCGACCGCTGCGGGTGTTCATGCCGCGCTGCGGTCGGGAGTGACCCAAGGCGGCACGGCCGCCGTGATTGGCGCCGGCACGATGGGCTTGGTTGCGGTTGCCGCGCTGCGGCAGCTGACCGGCGTGGCGGCGATCGTGGTGGGCGCCCGCTACAGCCATCAGCGCCGGCTGGCGCGTGAGCTAGGTGCTGACCTGGCGGTGTCGCCCGACGAGCTGGGGCGAGCCGTGCGCCGGGCCGCTGGCACCAGGGTGATCGGTGAGACGCTGGGCTCCGGGACGCACGTGACGATCGATGCAGTGGCCTCGTCGTCGTCGCTGACCGATGCCATTGCGATCACTCGGCCGCGGGGTCGGGTGGTGGTGCTGGGCATGCCGGCTTCGGTGGAGCTGAACCTGTCGGCGTTGTGGCACCGCGAGACCGAGATGGTGGGGGCCTACTGCTACGGCACCGAGCCGTCGCTGGATGGGGGGCATACCTTCGAGGCGGCCATCAAGCTGGTGCGCGACTGCGACTTGGGCCGGCTGGTCTCCGAGCTGTACCCGCTGGAGGAATACCGCAACGCGCTCGAGCATGCCGCAAGTGCTGGTTCCCGCGGCTCGACCAAGATCGCCTTCGACCTGCGCGAGAGCTGATTTCGTCAGTACGACAGTCAGGGCGGCGAACCCAAAATCCCTGATCAGTTGCTGAAATCCTTGCATAGGATCGCCGGGCGTGTCAGGGATGCAGGCGCTCAGATGATCGAGTTCGTCGTCGCGGGTACGCCGAGGTCCCATCAAGCCAACTCAAGGTCGCAGTGGCAATCCACCGTCGCGGCGGCCGTTCCGGCGGCCGCTCAACTTCTCGCGGGGCCGCTCCGGCTGCGGATCGATTTCTTCTATGCGGACACGACAGACCTGGACACCGACAACATCATCAAACCGATTCAAGACGCTCTCGAGAACCTTGTCTACGAGAACGACAAGACCGTTGTTGATGTCTGCGCTCGAAGGGTCGACCGCAAGCACTTGCCGCAGATGGTCGAGCCGCCAGCGACGCTCAGCGACGCACTCGTATCGACCGAAGGCGACTTCGTCTTCATCCGCGTTGCCACTGCCCACCGGGAGGTGACATTCTCATGACCATGAATGGCCCCGCTTATGAGGCGCTGTTGAACGCGAAGGCAAAGTACGAGGCCGGCGGCTACGCGGTCAGCGTCAAGGAGCGGCTGCCAAAGCCATTCGATGCATTCACAGCGGATGCAGTCGCTCGCCGAGACGACGAGTTCGTGGTCGTCGAAGTCAAATCGGCCAACATGAGCGACTGGTCACGCAAGAGGCTCGAAGAACTCACAGAGATACTGAGAGCCGACTGTGGGTGGCGGCTCGACATCATCACCTACGAACCGGACGTTGCACCGCCCTTACCTGACCTTGATCACATCAACCGTCGAGTGCAAGAGGCACAGCACATCGCCGAGACGTCACCGGATGGGGCGAGCTTGTTGTTGTGGTCAGCAATCGAAGGTGCCCTGCTTCGGGCCGCTCACGAACGAGGCGTGGCACCGGCACGACCCTTGCCGACCCGCAGCCTCATCCAGCAACTCACCATCGACGGTGTCCTCAGCGACAACCAATCGAGGGAGCTCAAGGACTTCGCCGACCGTCGCAA
This sequence comes from Candidatus Poriferisodalis sp., assembly GCF_965237655.1. Classification (GTDB taxonomy): domain Bacteria; phylum Actinomycetota; class Acidimicrobiia; order Acidimicrobiales; family Poriferisodalaceae; genus Poriferisodalis. The sequence continues at coordinate 650,624 of NZ_CBDEGB010000001.1, read as the reverse complement.
CGCGATTGCGCATGGGTTGTGCGCCGTCCCGCCAAGTCCGGAACAATTCGACTGGCTCAGTCGCTTCGCTCTCTCCGCTGCCGCTGGTCACCACGCCGACCTGCACGACATGGTGGTGTGGTTCGAAGCCCACTACGCCTCACCCGACGAAGCTGGTGTGCCGTACGTCAGCGATGTCGGGGGTTATCTCTGGCTCGAAGGCGGTCCCTACGATGCCGAGGAGGTCCTGCGCGGCCAATTCGAAGACGCCCTCGATGCTGACGTCGATGAAGCAGTCAGGATTATCGAGCGCGACGGCCTCGAATGGGCGCGCCGCGACCAACTCTGAGGTCGTCAGGGGCCTCGAGAGCGCCTCGCCTCGGAACAGATTGCTCGTGACGAGTCCGCCTGGTCAGACTCAATCTGTGCCACCAGATCGGGGTGCCGCAGCAACGCGTCCTCATGGACCGCCATCACGACGGCGGGCGTGAACATCAAGCTGCCCTCAGTTTCCTCGTCCACGTAGCAGAGACTGGCACATCGAAGGAGGAAGAGGCCGCCCGATCGTCAACTCGAGGGACATAGCCCACAGCCGGTCGGCGTGTTGCACCGCCGCTGTAGGTTCGCCGCCATGAACGACCAGCAATATTGGATGCAACGACTTGACGAGTATTGCAGACAGTTGGCCCGCGAGAGCGTCAAGGCCAAGACTGTCAGTGTCTACCGAAACGTCACACGACTGTGGATCGACAATTGCCTCGAGCGCGGGCACGATCCGTCAGCGAACGACCATGACATGGTCGAACGGTTTCTCGATTCCCGAGATGGCATCGCTGAGACGACGAGATCGACCTATACAAGCGATCTCCGTCGGTAGTTCAACTACATGAACGAGTCGGCATCGCAGTTCGACGTCGAAACCTGTATGCAGCGACTTGAGGCCTACATCAAGTGGCGAAGTGAAGTCGGTGGACGGAGCGGCGCAGTCGCCATGAGACCAACGCAGGAGAATCTGCGTTCGATCCTGGGTCGATGGGCACGCTACGCCTGCAAGAACGGGATCGATCCGGCTACCTACGACGAAACCGCCATCGCGCAGTTCTGCGACGAACAGGGCGACATCAAAGAATCAACCCATGGCGATTACAGACGGCACATTCGCAGGTGGTGCGAGCGATTGCCAGAGCTCGAGCGCGCTCGGCCTGAGCGTCTAGCAAAGCTCATTGCCGAGTTCCGCCGGTCCGGATACCCGAGGCCTGACGACGAAGAGAGCAAACTCGCGCGGGAACGATTCCAGCGAATCTTGGAATCACTGCCGTCACTCGCGTTCGAAGACCGGGACCAACTCAAGCAAGTTTGGAGTAGGGGCAAGAACACCTACGGCAGTCCGGGTCAGGTTGTTCATCTGAACTCGTACCTAAACCAGGCCTCCAGTGCGCAATGAGTCGAACTTCGAGACCTCCTCACTGAGCTGTGTTTCGGGGAAGGCGACCTCGCCTCTCGAATCGACAAGGCCATGAGCCAGAAGGGCATCGGCTCCGCGACTGCAACTCGATTGCCTGCAATCTGCCACCCTGAGCGGTTCATTCCCAACTACGTGCTCGCGAGAAGCAGCAGCGACAACTGGCGCGGCAAGCTGGAGATGATCGAGCTCGTGGACGAACTTGGACTCCTTGGTGTCGCTGGGACGCGCGAGGCACAAGAGATCCACCTGCTCCATCGTGAACATGGCGGCTCCGGTGCCGTAGTGATGCGCGCGAACGACCTCCTCCTCGAATCTCTCCGTCCTTACTTCACCGACGACGATGTCGTCGACACTTGGGGCATCCGATCCTTTCTGTCCTGGTTGGAAGACAACTACGGCGACAGCGACGAGACAGCCGATCAATGGATTGACGATGCGGAACGGGCGGAATTGGCGGACAACCTGCTGTGCGATCCGCGCTTCATCATGGACATCGTGGAACTGCTTGAGGACAAGGGGCAGGTGATCCTGTACGGGCCGCCGGGAACGGGAAAAACGTACTTCGCGCGCTACTTGGCGTGGACGCTTACGGGCATCCAAGACGACGAAGAGTACGAGGAGAACGGGCCCTACTCCTTGGTGCAATTCCATCCGGCGTACTCGTACGAGGACTTCTTCGAAGGGTTTCGGCCACGGGTCGAGGATGGTCAGTTGACCTACAAGCTGACGTCAGGTCCGCTGGTCCGGCTGGCAAAACGCGCAGAGGAGAATCCCCACGAGCGACATGTCATGGTGATCGACGAGATCAACCGCGCGAATCTGCCACGGGTGCTGGGCGAGTTGCTGTACTTGCTGGAGTATCGCGGCGAGTGGATTCAGACGCAGTACCGGCCGGACGAGGGATTCACCCTGCCGTCAAATCTATGGTTCATCGGCACGATGAACACCGCCGACCGATCCATCGCGCTGATCGACGCGGCGATGCGGCGACGGTTCCACTTCGTGCCGTTCTTCCCGAACCATGGACTGACAGCGGGCCTCCTGCGCCGATGGATGCAGCGCAATTCACCGGAACAGGAATGGATCGCCAGCATGGTTGACAAAGTGAATGACGAGTTGGCTGAGCAGGTGGGAGGCGATCATTCGCTGATCGGCCCGAGCTACTTCATGAAGAAGAACCTGAACGAGGACAGCCTGCGGCGAATCTGGGAGTACAACATCGAACCGCTCGTCGAGGACCAGTTCTTCGGCCAGCGCGACGTGATCGACGGCTTCCGGTTCGGCTCCATATGGAAGCGCCACGGGCCCAACGCAATCTTGGAGGCCGCGGAATCTCAGGAAGAGACGCCAGAGCAGAATGAGGTTGAGATCGAGAACGGCGGGTAGGTGCTCGCACTAACCGACGAACCAAGGCCAAGCACAAGCGAGTATCAGACCGTAGGGCTCGACGATGGACGGTTAACGCTTCTTGAGTGGGAGACCAAGCACCTGCCGCTCAGCGATGCACTCGCGAGACGTCTCGGTCAGACCGAGTGGGTGTCGGTGCAAACGGACCGGGAGTCTGGCTGGTGGAGGGTGTCCACCCGGCAGTGGGTGGGTGCGTTCACGGTCGGCGATCTCCGCATCATCGTGCGGCCGAAGATCAAGCCCGAGAACCTGTTTGTGCTGCTCGAGGTCGGTCTGCCCTACGAGGCGTGGCGCCAGGAGGCGTTCGACTACGCGCGGACTGAAGACCTCCTTCCGGCGCTGGTGTCGTTCTTTGCACGTACGGCGGAAACGACGCTCGCTCGTGGCCTGTTCCACGACTACCGACACGAAGAGGACGATCTGCTTGCGCTACGCGGTCGCATTGACTTCGTACGGCAGTTCCGGCGGGGCGGTGTCCTAGCTCCGATGGCGTGTTCGTGGGATGACTACACGGCCGACGTAGACGAGAACCGCTGCTTACTGACTGCGGCACGGCAGTCGCTTCGTGTGCCCGGTGTCCCCAACGAAGACCGGCGAAGGCTCCGTCGGCTGTTGACCGCGTTGGACGGCGTGGGCGAATCGGCGGTCCCGGCCGCGTTGGACTGTCTCGACCGTGTGCAGTTCACCCGGCTGAACGAGCACTACCGGCCGGCGCTGAAGCTGGCCCAGCTGATTCTCGCCAACTTGACCCTGCAGGACCGTCACGGTGACACCGCCGCTTCTGCCTTCATGCTCGACATGAATCAGCTCTTCGAGGATTTCGTCACAGCACGTCTGCAGCGAGAACTGCGGGGGCGCCTGGAGGTAGCACCGCAGCTCCGTCCACATCTGGACGTCGAGCATCGGGTGCAGATCAGGCCTGATCTCACGCTTCGTCGCTTGGGCCGGACAGTCGGCGTGGCGGACATCAAGTACAAGATCGCTACTGCGGATGTCCGATTCGACGCGGGTGAGGCAGCGGGACGGCACGGTGATTACTGCCAACTGCTGGCCTACACGGCGGCGCTCGGTTTGAGCGAGGGCACGCTCATCTATTGCGCCGATGTCAACGACGGCGAATCTACTGCGCCGGAATCGGTCGAATCACTGGCCAGGTCCGCGATCACGGTTGAGAACCTGGGCACGAGACTCCACGCCGTTGCCATCGACTTGTCCGGCAGCCCCAGCGATATCGACGCCCAGATCACTGCCCTCGCCGACCACTTGGCAGACTCAATGGACTCACTAGCCGTTTGAAGATGTGCCTGGCGACACGGTGGCGATCCCCAGAGCTTCTGCTGCGGTGAGCTGGCGACTGTCGTAGCTGACGAGACCACCGAGGTCGTCGCCGATCTGCAGGGCACAGGCGAGGTAGATGGCGTCCAGGGTTCGCAGGTTGCGACCGGGGATCCTCCCGGCCGTATCGAGCAATGCCGAAGTGAGGTCGACGAGATCGGTGTTTGCTAACAGGCGCTCGCACTGGTGATGCACCGCTGAGCCTTCGTCTGCGACCGCTCGCCGAGCTTCGGTGCGCAGCAAGGCGCTGGAAACCAGGTGTCGCCGTGATGCCCATTGGCGCAGCGCGCCGGATTCTGCTTCGGTCCGGATCAGCTTGACGAAGGCCGACGCGTCGAGGACCCAGATCTCACCGTTCATCTCGGCGCAGCTCTGCGAGGCGTTCGCTCAACGTCAGCGTGCCTGGCGGCGCGGCTGGCAGCGGCGGAAGTTCCTCGATCGAAGCTGACAAGCCTCGAGCGCTCCGGCTGATGAGCCCTCGTGCCGCCAGGCGGCCCATGGGGTCATCACGGTGCGGCAGCGGGCCGAGCAGTGCGACCGGCTCACCGCGTACCGTGACCTCGTAGGACTCGCCGTCAGCGACTCTGCGCAGCCACTCGCTGGCGTTCTGGCGGAGTTCCCGCACACCGATCTGCTCCATGTGCTACATGGTAGCACCAGTGTCGTTAGGTCGCCCCTGGGAGCCGACGCGGCCTGCGGCAATGTGCTTCGCCCGCTGCGTCGAATCATCCGCTGGTGTTCCCAGGAGCCTGCGCACAAGCGGCCGGGGAAACTCGAGAATTGTTGCGGACAAGTGTTTGCTTTTGGTACGTACGAGTGTATGCTTGATGCATGTTCATCGACCCGGTGCGTGACCACGCTGATGGCAGCCAGTCGGTTGCCGGCGTGCCCGGCGTTGGGCCGGAATTGAGCGATTCGGCAAGGGCCGAGCACCAGGTCGATTTCTCCGAGATGAGCTACAGCGATCTGCAGGACCGGGTGATGAGCCTGGTTGCGGAGCGGGCGCGCCTGGAGGGTCAGTACCTGGCTGCGTTGGGTGAGATGGCGTCCCGATGCGGTCCCCAAGGGGCTGCGCATGGTTTGCGCGAGTACACCCGGATGACATCCACCCAGGCACGTCACGACGCTCGGCTGGCCGACGATCTGGTCAACCATGGCCTGTCCGCGACGTTGGCGGCGTTGCAGGCCGGTGAGATTCAGACGTCCCATGCGAGGGTGATTGCTCGGGAGACGCCCAAGAAGCACCGCCGAAGCGAAGAGGAATTCTTGGAACTGTGCGCTGCGTATCCCGCCGACACCGTCGCCCGTCATCCTCTCGCCTACCAGAGCCTCGAAGTCTTCGCGGACCTCGAAGCCGAAGCCGCTGATGGGCAACGCCTCGACCCCGTCGATGCCGAACTCGCATTCCAGCGTGCAGAGCGATCAGGTTCGATGCGCCTGGGCGACGACGGCATGTGGCACCTGCACGCCAAGCTCGATTTCATTGCGGGACGAGAGGTCAGCCAAGCGATCCAAGCCGCGGTGCGCGCTGCTCGCCACCGCGACGGCGCCGAAGAATGGACACGCTCGCAGCTCACCGCAGACGCAATCTGCGACCTGATCGTGGGCACTCTCAAGACACGCCGCGCGAACACCAACCTGCTGATCATTGCTGACTACGACGTGGTCAACGACCGGCTCGCCAACCCTCGCCTCGACGACGGCACACCACTGTCAGCCCAACAGCTGGCCGACTTGGCAGTCGATGCACAGGCACTGCCCGCAGTGTTCAGCGCAGACTGGTCACAGCTTGCGATGGGTCGCACCCGCAACGCCAGCGACGCGCAGTGGCTCGTGCTCGCCGCTCGCGACCGGGGCTGTATCGGCTGCGACCTGACCAGCGAGCACACTCAGGCCCACCACATCCAGTACTACGAGCACGACGGCCGCACCGATATCCCGAACCTTGCATCACTGTGCGAACCCTGCCACCGAGACCTGCACCAACACGACCGGCCAATCCACACACCTCCCGACGGGCGGCCACGCATCCGCCCGCCCACACAACGCACCGGCCGGGACCCGGGCACAACACCGGCCACCGCCCGCAGCCCATAGCAACACACCGCTCGCGACCCGGGCACTGCTCCGGCCACGGCCCGCAGCCAATAGCCGGGCCCCGAGGAAGGGCCACCCGATGCTGGTTGATTGCGTGAGCATGTTCGACTTGTAGATGAGGAGAACTCGCCCTTCGAATCTTTCACGTGTCTGCTGGAAAACCTTCAGTACGGAACCGGCTTGGTGACATACCGGCACCACTAACCTGCGCCGCTCAGCCTCCGTTTGCAGCCCGGGGTATTGGCATTGCAGCCCGGGGTATTAGCAACCCCGTACTGCGGCGGAGGTTGTTCGCGTCATAGCCCCCAACCATCAACACGGGCTTCGGCCCTGCATCTTGAGGAGCGCGCCCCCTGTGCGAATGACAGCCCCCTTCCGTCGCTTTCTGGCGTCGGCGGCCGCCTTGGCCGTCGTGCTCACGCTGGCAGCGCCACCTCCGCACAGCCTGGCTCTGAGCACCGACTCAGAAGACAGCAGCACTCCGCAGTGGGTGGCTGCCGGGGGCGGCGCGGTGTGGGAAGCCGACTTGACGGTGGGAGGCGATGGAGATCCCCTGGGGTACAGCGAGTCTGTGGGCGGCTCCCTCACCGATACCGATTTCTCGTGGATGGAGACGGACTACTTGGTGACGAGCATTCTCCTCACCCAGCCCGACTCGGACTCAAGCACAGCAACGGTGAGCATCCGCATTGAGCCTGGGCTTGCGGACGAATTCAGCTCGTTGCGGCTGCAGGTCGGCGATGCGGGGCTGAACCTCGCAGACGGCAAGGTCGACAGCAGTCATTTCGAATGGGACGGCGTCGATGCCGATTGGACGACCGGCGAGGTCGTTTCTCTCAGCCTCGAAGAATTCCCTGACAATGTCGCGCCTCGGGCACTGGATGGCCGGGGAAACAACTTGACCAATCTCACATGGGGAATGGCGGGCACGGCTCTTCTCAAGAAGGCACCCAACTCGTACGCCGACGGTGTGTCAACGCTGACGACATCGCGACCGAACGCTCGAACCATCAGCAACCTCGTGTTCGCCCAGGACACCTCAGTACCGAACTCGTCACAGGCCAGCGACATCGTGTGGCAGTGGGGCCAGTTCCTGGACCACGACATCACGCTGAGCCTCGACAACGCAGATGAGCCGCTCCCGATCGCTGTCCCTGCGGACGACCCGGTGTTCGATCCCCTTGGGACCGGCGAGGCCACCATCGGTCTCAGCCGCTCGGTCTCCGATCCCGAGACGGGGACAGACGCAGAGAATCCTCGGAGGCAGATCAACGCGATCACCGCGTTCATTGACGGCTCGCAGGTGTACGGCTCCGACAGAGCCCGAGCTTCCGCTCTGCGCACCAACGACGGGACGGGGAAGCTCAAAACGTCAAGCGACGGCCGATTCTTGCCGTACAACGAGCAGGGCCTCGACAATGAAGGCGGCGTGCATCGCACGACGCTCTTTATTGCAGGTGATGTGCGCGTCAACGAGCAGATCGGCCTCACGGCGATGCACACGCTGTTCAACCGGGAGCACAATCGCCTCGCGGGCATCATCGCCACCCAGAATCCAGACCTGAGCGGCGATGAGATCTACGAGCTGGCCCGCAAGATCGTCGGCGCTCAGATCCAGAACATCACCTTCAGCGAGTTCTTGCCGTTGCTATTGGGCCCCGATGCCTTCGACGCCTACTCGAGCTACGACCCAGACGTCGATCCGACCATCGCCAGCGAGTTCTCGGCGGCGGCGTACCGGGTCGGCCACACCTTGCTGTCGCCCAAACTCAATCTCCTCGATGCAGACGGGGAGTCAGAGAAGCTCAGTCTGGCAAGTTCGTTCTTCAGCCCTTCGTTCTACAACGGTCATGGCATCTCCGAAGTCCTGCGCGGCTTCGCTGCTCAACAGGCCCAAGATGTCGACTCGCAGGTCATCAACGAAGTCCGGAACTTCCTTCAGCGCGAGCCACACGGCATCGCCTTCGACCTGGTAGCGCTGAATATTCAGCGGGGCCGCGATCACGGCGTCGGCGACTACAACACGGTGCGCAGCGCCTACGGCTTGACTGCGGTGGAGAGCTTCGCCGACATCTCGTCGGACCCAGATGTCCAGCAAGCGCTCGAAGACGCCTACGCAGACGTCGATGACTTGGACCTCTGGCCCGCTGCGCTGGCAGAAGACCACGTGCCCGCAGCGGCGGTCGGCGAGACGCTCCGTGCCGTCATCTCCGACCAGTTCCGCCGCCTCCGCGACGGCGACCGCTTCTGGTTCGAGAATGACGCCTACTTCACGGCGAACCCCGATCTCTTGGCGGAGGTTCGCAGCACCACCCTGGCGGACATCATCCGCCGGAACACCCCCATCTACGACGAACTCGACGACAACGTCTTTGTCGTCGCAAGCGACACGCCGCCCGAAAGCGACACTGGGTCCGACACCAACACGGCGCCCGAGAGCAACACAGAGTCCGACACCAACACGGCACTCGACACCGATACGGGATCCAACACCAACACGGGCTCCCAACGCAACACAGCGCCGCGACCTGCCCCGACGGTCGCCGCCTATGTTCCGCCGCTCTGCTTCTACTAGGAGACAGCCGAACGGGGCCCATGAGTTCGCTGCGCTGTTGACGCTCGTTCGCTCGTAGCTGCGAGGCTGTCCCGGTGACGGCGCTGAGGCAGACGACGGCCAGCCGGTTGACCTCGGAGTTCGTGGGGACTGGGTTCCTGCTGCTGAGCGTGGTCGGCTCGGGGATCATGGCCGAGCGGCTCAGCCCCAACGACGTCGGGCTGCAGCTGCTCGAGAACTCGATTGCCACGGCGGGCGCGCTGACGTGCCTGATCCTGCTGTTCGGATCGACGTCGGGTGCGCACTTCAACCCTGCGGTGACGCTGTGGGCGCGGCTCGCCGGTGACCTGGACAACCGGATGGCCGGGTTGTACGTGGTGGTGCAGACCGCCGGCGGGATCCTGGGCGCCATCGCGGCCAACGTGATCTTCGAACTCGACGCCGTGTTCTGGTCAACCAAGGACCGGATCAGTCCTGAGGCGTTCCTGTCGGAGATCATCGCCACGTTCGGGCTGGTGATCGTGATCATCGGCGTGGTTCGCTCGGGCAAGGAGCAGTTCGTTGCCTTCGCGGTGGCCGCCTACATCGGCGGCGCCTACTTCTTCACCTCATCGACCAGCTTCGCCAACCCGGCCGTCACCGTGGGCCGCATGTTCTCCGACACGTTCGCCGGCATCGCACCTGCCAGTGCTCCGTTATTCATCGTGGCGCAGTTCATCGGGGCGCTATGTGCGATCGGCGTGGCGCGGGTGACTCACCCGGCGCGCTGAGGCTGGCCGCAACCCAGGCAGTCCACTATTGGCGCCACTCATTGGAATCGTTCACTCCGAAGCTTCAAACGTCTCCGACGGCCCGTCGATATCCGATACACGCCTCCTTCAGCGACGGCGGCGCCGGAGGATGGAGCCGACCCGAACCGCACATCGTCGCTAGCGCCTGCGCATGTGGTTCGCAGGCTCGCTCGCGCGTTAGGCGCGGATAGGAGGAATTCATCTCATCCACATCCGATCCGTCGAGGTATGCGAGCCATGTCTCGATGTTCCAGGTGGGCACACATACCAATACGCGTTCCATCTCGGACGGAGGTTCGATTCCCTGTTCACGGCACGCGTTCTCAAGCTGCGCGCGGCGACCGTCCACGCCTGCGGCATCGCCGTCTATCAAGACCACTAGGAAGACCTGTTCGTTGCCCTTCGTACGGAGCGCGGCAAGCTCGACCGGAAACTTCTCACGAACGAACTTCTCAGCGGCGCCTCTGCCAGCCGGAGCCACTATCGGCCGCCAGTCCCGCAAGTTCCATCCCAACGCCTTGAAGAACCGATGGGCAAACGCCTGATGCTGCCTGTCTTCGCACAGCAGCGTCAAGCGGACGCTACGACTCATCGATCCAGCCGCGGGCTACCTGCTCTGACAGCTTCAAGCTGTGACCGACGTTGCACTCCGAAATCGGAACAGGAATCGTCGCTGAAGCTGCGACTCGGCGCAGCATCACTCCGTCGGCTGGACCGAGGTAGTCAATGAGCTCGGGATGGTGTGAGCACAACACGGCTTGCGATTGGGTGTCGCCGCAGAGTAACGACAGCTCGTCGAGCCACGGCTGTATTTCGGCAAGCGCCACAAAGTTTTCGGGCTCATCGAGCAAGAGGACCAACGAATCGCCCGCGGATCGGAAGTGCAGCAGCGCGTAGAGGATCACGATTGCCTTTTGACCGTCAGACAACTGATCGAATCGCAACCAGTACTTGAACCCGTCATCGGAGCCGTGACGGACTTCGAACATCAGCGCTCGGGCGTCAAGGCCCGACTGCTGCAAGCTCAGATCGACGAAGCCGCCGAGTATCGGCTTGAGGGCAGCCAGATGCCTGCTCGCGGCACCTGGGTTGAACTGAAGAGCCTGCCGGTACCAAGCGACGAAATTGGAGGCGTGTCGATCGAGCACGGAGTCTTCGTGGTGTGACTCAGCGCCGATCAACGGTGGACAGATTGACGTGATGACGACAGATCGCATGTGCGACACGAAGGACGACAACCGTTTGTTGCTCGGGTGCGGCAAAACCCTCGCAAGTGCTGATTCGTTCCAATCAGCGGTATAGGGAGGCCCCTTCGAGCCATCGTCGCGGTGTAGCTGAACGTTGCCGTCTTCGAACAAGAACAACGGTGTATCGCCCGCACTGAGGCTTTCCGAGCGGATGCGAGCGCTGCGCTTGTCAAATCGACTGTGCTCGATCTCGAGCCGGTAGCGGAAGTTGTCGTCATCAACGGCAGCATCGACCTCGACAACTTGAACTCGATCGTGCTGCCAAGTCGTCAGTGCGGCAGACGGGAAACATGCGGGCGCAGTGATCTTTGCCTCGCCCAAGAGCAACTGTCGCACGGCGTAGACGACATCGAGAACGGCAGTCTTGCCGGAACCATTGGTGCCCAGGAGCAAGCTGGTCTCGCCAAGGCGCAACTCGAAGTTGACCAAGCACTTGTAATTGTGCACGTAGAGACGCTTGAGCACGCGGTCAGAGTACCGCCACCCGCGATAGTGGACGCAGTTGTAGCTCCGCGTAGAGCGGTCTGAGCGCCGTGCGACGGTTCGGACCGGCCGCTACTGGAGCGTCTCGGCGAACTCGCGTGCGAGGTAGGTGAGGATGAGGTCGGCGCCGGCTCGCTTGATGGCGGTGAGGTGCTCGACCGCAGTGGCGTCGCCGTCGATCCAGCCGTTGGCAGCTGCGGCCTTGAGCATCGCGTATTCGCCTGACACGTGATACGCCGCCAGCGGCAGGTCGAAACGGGCCCGGGCGGCGGCGATCACATCGAGGTATGCCAGCGCCGGTTTCACCATGACGATGTCGGCGCCCTCGGCAATGTCCAGCTCGATCTCGGCCATGGCCTCGCGGGCGTTGGAGGGGTCCTGCTGGTAGCCCTTGCGGTTCCCGCCGCCGCTGATGGTCACGTCGACGGCGTCGCGGAACGGTCCGTACTCGGCCGAGGCGTACTTCGCCGAGTAGGCCATGATCGGCAGGCTCTCGTGGCCGTTGCGGTCAAGCGCTTGGCGGATCGCCCCTACCTGCCCGTCCATCATCCCCGAGGGTCCCACCATGTCAGCGCCCGCTTCGGCCTGGGCCAGCGCCACCCGCTGGTACAGCTCGAGCGTGGCGTCGTTGTCAACCTCGCCGTCGTCGGTCAGCACGCCGCAATGTCCGTGGTCGGTGTACTCGTCGAGGCACAGGTCGGCGATGATCGCCAGTTCCGGAGCCGTGGTCGTCTCGCAGGTTGGACAGCGCCACCTGCACGACACCGTCGGGGTTCCAGGCTTCGGAACCCACAGCGTCCTTGCGGGCGGGCAGCCCGAACAGGATCACGCCGCTGATGCCGAGGCCGGCTAGCTCGTTGACTTCCTTGCGCAGCGATTCCTGGGTGTGCTGCACCACGCCTGGCAGCGACACGATCGGCTGCGGCTCGGTGGCGTCCTCGCGCACGAACAGCGGAGCGATGAGATCGGTGGGTGTGACGGTGGTCTCGGCGACGAGGCGGCGCAGTGCTGGAGTGCGGCGCAGGCGGCGCAGGCGGCGAGCCGGAAAGGTCACCCCGTCATGCTATTAGCGGATGATGGGCGTAGGTTCGGGAGCGTGGAGATCGGGTCCGAGGACTGGTGCACAGCGATGTCGGTGGTGCTCGCGGAGGTGGAGCTGCCGGAGGTTCAGGCCACGGTGGAGCAGCGGATCGGCGACGGCAACGGCGGACCGGTCGTTGCCTACCGGCTGGTGATCGACGGCGGCCGGGCGCATCTGGAGCCTGCAACCGAGCGTTTTGACGACGTCGACGGCGACGACGGTAATGACGACAGCGTTGTGGTGATGAGCCAGTCACGGACCACCGCTGAGGCCGTGCGGCGAGGTGAGCTGGGTGCGCTGGCTGCCCTTCAGGCGGGGCTGATCAAGGTGAGCGGCGACGTGCGGGTGCTGATCGCGGCCGCTGAAGCGTTGGCAGTGGTGGACGCGGCGTTGGGTGCGGCACTGGCCCACGGCGACGGGAATGGCGCTGCGGACGGACGCACCGGCGTTCCACCCGATGACGCCGGCGACGACGGGGGCTGACACGCCGTGCCGGAGATCCCCGAGATCCGGGCGCACGCAGAACGATTGGAAGCGCTGGCCGCCGGCGAGGTACTGAAGCGCGTCGAACCGTTGTCGTTTACGGCGTTCAAGACCGCCAGCCCGCAGCCCAGCGCTGCAATTGGATGGCCGCTGTGCAGCGTCGGCCAGCGAGCCAAGTACTTGCTGCTGGGGTTCGCTCCCCCGATCCAGGATCCGGCCAGCGGAGGAACCGGCGGTGGCATGAGCCTCGGCGGCAACGGCGGCAACGGCGGCAACAGCGACGACGGGAGCGAAGGCCTGACATTCGTGGTGCATCTCATGCAGGGCGGCCGTCTGCGGGTGCTCGAACCGGGTGCCAAGCGGCCGAGCCGCCCCCGCGACGGCTTGGCACGGTTCGAGTTCGACAGCGGCCTGGGGCTCTTGCTCACCGAGCCAGGCACGCAGAAGCGGGCCGGCGTTTGGGTGCTTGAGGGGGATGTGTCCAACGCCGAGCCGATCGCCGGTCTGGGTCCCGAGGCCACCGAAGTGGACCCAGCGGGCATGGCCAAGCTCATGGCGGCCCATTCGGGACGCCTGCACAACTTCCTGCGGGATCAGCGGGTGATCTCGGGGCTGGGGCGGCGGCTGGCGAACGAGATCTGCCATCGGGCGAAGCTGTCGCCGTTCGCCACGGTCGGACGGCTTGACGCCGACGCCGTGGGGCGGGTGGTGGGCGCCGTCGAAGCGGTTGTCGACGAGTCGCTGGCCTTCGAACGGGGCCGCCCGGAGATGAGTCGTTCGGCCGAGCGGCCCTCGGCAGTGCACGGTCGCACGGGGGAACCCTGCATGGCCTGCGATGACGTGGTGCGGGCCGTCGAGTACCGCGACTACTCGGTCAACTACTGCGCCGGCTGCCAGACCGGAGGGCGGGTGCTGGCCGACAACACCACCAGCAAGTTCCTGCGCTGACGTCGGACCGCTCGGGCCCCGGTGTGTATCACGGGCGCCGGTTACGCTCCTGCGCCATGAGTGAACCTGACGTATCAAAGCTCGGCCTTGCGGCCGACGGAATCAAACTTGGACTGTCGGCCGACGAGGTGCTGCAGAGCACCCGGGCGGTGCGCAAGCGGCTCGACTTCGACCGGCCCGTGCCCGAATCGGTGCTGCGGGAATGCGTAGAGATCGCCGTGCAGGCGCCGACGGGCTCGAACATGCAGGGCTGGCACTTCGTGTTCGTCACCGAGCGCGACAAGATCGAGGCCATCTCCGCGCTGTACAAGAAGGGCTTCGACTCCTACCGCAACAGCCCCATGTATGCGGGCCGGGTGGCGTCGGGCCTGGGTGCCGAGCGTGACGCACAGCAGGCTCGGGTGACCTCGTCGGCTGAGTACCTGTCGGAGAACATGGGTCGCAGCCCGGTGCTGTTCATCCCGTGCATCACCGGCCGCACCGACGATCCGCGGATGATGGTGGGCCAAGCGGGCTCGATCATCCCGGCGGCCTGGAGCTTCATGCTGGCTGCACGCGAGCGGGGTCTGGGCACCTGCTGGACCACGCTGCACCTCGGCTACGAGAAAGAGGCGGCGGAGATCCTGGGCATTCCCTACGACACGGTGCGGCAATACGCGCTCAGCCCGGTGGCGTACACCCAGGGCACCGACTTCAAGCTGGCCACCCGGACCGATCTTGACTCGGTGATGAGCTGGAACTCCTGGAGCCGTTGATATGGCCGCGAAGTCACCGTCAGAGCTGTTCGACCTGTCGGGTCGGGTGGCGGTGGTCACCGGTGGGTCGCGGGGCATGGGCCGCGAGATCGTGCTGGCGTACGCCCGCGCCGGCGCCGATGTGGTGATCGCATCGCGCAAGCTCGACAACTGCGAGGCAGTGGCGGACGAGGTGCGTTCGGAAACTGGGCGCCGGGCATTGGCAGTGGCCTGCCACGTGGGCTACTGGGACCAGTGCGATGCGCTGTGCGAGCGGGTCTACGAGGAGTTCGGGCACTGCGAGGTGCTGGTGAACAACGCCGGGCTGTCGCCGATGTATCCGTCGCTGTACGACGTGTCCGAAGCCCTGTTCGACAAGGTGATCGACGTCAACCTGAAGGGGCCGTTCCGGGCCTCGGCAGTGTTCGGCAAGCGCATGTACGACGCTGGCGGCGGCTCGATCATCAACGTGAGCTCGGTGTCGGCCGCCATGCCGACGCCCAACGAGACGGCTTACGGCGCTGCCAAGGCCGGGGTCCACGCCATCACGGCGTCGTTCGCCCGTGAGTACGGCCCCCGGGTGCGGGTGAACTGCATCATGCCGGGGCCGTTCCTGACCGACATCTCCAAGGCGTGGGACATGGACGCCTTCGACAAGCGGGCCGAGAACGACATCGCGCTGCAGCGCGGCGGCGAGGCCGACGAGGTGGTGGGCGCTGCGCTGTACTTCGCGTCTGAGGCGTCGAGCTACACGACGGGTTCGGTGCTGAAGGTCGACGGCGGCACGGCCTGGGCGACGGGCTGACCTGAACTGCGAACGAGAAGGAGTTTCAAAGTGGGGACGACGAGACGACTGTCGACGCTGAACCGGTCGATCGAGGGGCGGGTGACGCTGATCACCGGCGCCGGCATGGGCCAGGGACGGGCGACAGCGCACCTGTTCGCCGACGAGGGGGCGCACGTTGCGGTGACCGATCTGGGCCAGGCCGAGGTGGATGCCGTGGTGGCCGAGATCAACGACGCCGGCGGCTCGGCGGCGGGCTGGACGATGGACGTGGCCAACCGTGACCGTGTCAATCAGGTCGCGGGCGAGGTGGCCGAGCGTTTCGGCGGCATCGACCACGTCATCAACAACGCCGGTATTTCACGCTTCTCGCCGATCGATGCCCCCGAGTACGAGGACAACTGGGCGATCTCGCTCGAGGTGCTGCTGACGGCGCACACCTACACCGTGCGGGCGGCGCTGCCGTACTTGCGCCAGTCGGACGCAGCGCGCATCGTGAGCATCGCGTCCACCGAGGGCTGGGGTGCCACGAAGTTCGGCTCGCCCTACACGGCCGCCAAGCACGGCGTGATCGGGCTGACGAAGTCGCTGGCGGTAGAGCTCGGCCGTGAGGGAATCACGGTCAACTGCATCTGCCCCGGTCCGATCCGCACGGCCATGACGGCGGAGATTTCCGAGGAGCACAAGACGATCTTCGCCAAGCGCCGCACCGCACTGGGCCGCTACGCCGAACCCGAGGAAGTGGCCCACGGCACGCTCAACTTCTGCCTGCCCGCCAGCCAGTACATGACCGGCGCCATCCTCCCCGTAGACGGCGGCCTCCTCATCAAGAACGCCTGACCGCCGCTGCCCTCGGCTATCGGGGTTGCTGAGCTCGGGCTGCTGGGTGGACTGAGCTCGGGTTACTGGGTGAGGGTGACGGACAGCGACTGAGGCATGCCGTCGGCGTCGAGTGTCAGGGTGCCCGACAGAGTGCCGCGCACTGTGAGGGGCAGCGCCTCGGTGGGTGTGGCGGTGAAGACCCCGGTCATCGACAGGGATCCATCGCCGTTCTCGCTGCCACGGGCGGCCAGCCGCATCTCAGCGGACACGCCATCATCGCCGGCGTCGAAGACCAGCAGGGTGCTGAATCGCCGCTCATCCAACGCAGGATCGGCGGCCTGAAGCGAAGCAGTGCTGGGCACGACCACTGCCACCGACTTGCTCATCGTCGTGGTCTCGACGGTCTCGCTGTCGTCGGTCGTGGTGGCTGTCGTGGTCGTCACCGTCAGGGACAGCGTGCCTGAGACGTCGTAGCGGTCGGCACCGGAAGGCGTGAAGGTCAGCTCGGCGCCTTCGACATTGCTCGTGGCGACGGCGGTCACGACCGGTTCGCTGGCGGTGCTGGATTCCGGCTCGCTGGCCACCGGATTGTCGGCGACGTTCGACGTACCGGTCTCGCTGACTGTTTGATCGACTAGCTGACCGCCATCTTCTGTGGCGGACACGCCCGGCGCAACCGCCGTGGCCGTCGACGAAGAGGAATCAGGGGTCAACGAGGTGTCGTCGTCCGCAACCGTTACGAGCGGAGTCTCCTGCTGCACGACAGCGACAACCGCAGCCTCCTGCGGTTCGACAGCTGTTGCCGTGGCTTCTTCCTGCGTGACGGATGCGGCGGCAACGGCGGCCGGAGTCACGTCAGTCTCCACAGCAGCAGGTGCCGACTCGACCACCGGTGGCTGTTCAGCGGCAGGTACGACGACTGGCGCGTCGGGCGCAGGCACCTCCACGGCGAGCGGGGTCAGCACCTCGATAACCGAATCGGGCAGCACCCGTTCGGCCGCCTTGTGGACGGTTGAATCCGCGGTCGGGGAGATCACCGCGGTGGCAAGCCCAAGGCCGACTGCAGCCTTGGCAACCATCGGCACACCGGTGGTTGCAACATTGGCGACGGCTGCAGCAGCACGCGAGGCCACGGGTGCTGACTCGGTCAGCAGGGGCATGGCGGAAGTAACCGACGACTGTGCGGCACCAGACCCATGGCCCGCGACTGCCGAAGCAGCCCGTTCGCCGCGGCGAAGCAGCCCTGCGAGTGCCACGGGAACAAACGCTGCAACACGCAGTGCAGCACGCAGCGCAGTACGCGCACGCGACACCCGAGCCCGGGCGTTGTCCTCGCTCACGCCGGTGGCCTTCGCCATCTCGTCGTACGAGAGCTCTTCGACGAAGCGCATCTGCAGCGCCTCGCGGTACGGCTCGGACAGGCCCTCCACTGCGTCGGCGACGTCGGAGAGATCGATGTCGAGCCCCAGCTCGGTCTCGACGCTGGGCGTCGGCTGCAATGCAGTGTCGTTGACGGCTACGCGTACGGTCTTCTCGCCCTCGCGGCGACGCCGGTTGCCCTCGTCAATGCAGACGTTGGCGAGGATCCGGTGCAGCCACGGGCGGACCTGGTAGTTGCCGTTGAACCGGGGCATGGCCCGCAGGGCACGCACCAGCGTTTCCTGGACAGCGTCTTCGGCGGACTCGTTGCAGCTCAAGCGACGGCGCGCGTGATTGAGAAGCTGTGGCCGGTACTCACGAACCAGTTCGGCGAACGCTTCGTCGTCGCCGGCCTGGTAGGCGATGACCAAGTCTCGATCTTCGAGTCGAAGGGCCATGGCGGTTCTCAGGGTCGCTGACAGAGGCCGGTACGGCCTCCTACATCTCGAATGCTACCGCAGCGCCCCCGCACAGCTGCCGTCACATTTTCGGTTGATCAGCAGTTGCAGGTGATGGTGACCGTGTGGGTGTTGCCGTCGTCTGCTGTGACGGTGATGGTGTAGCCGTGCAGCGTCACTGAGTCGTCCAAGCCGAGGACGGGGAAGTCGTCGACCTGGCCGTTGCCGCTGTCGTCGGCAATCTTCAGCGGCAGCGCTCCCGATCCGAGCGCCGAGTCGACCGTGTACACCAGTACGCCCTCGCTGAGGAGGTTCGGGGCTCGCACGCGTGCGCCATCGGCGGTCGTGGTCGTTACCGGGCGGTCGTAGCCGAGTTCACGGCGGCTCTCCACCACGATCAACTCGTGGGTCGTGAGCGGCACGGCGGCCAGCGCCGTGCTGCCGCCGGGCTCCGCAATCGGGCCCAGCTGCACAGTGGCCGACGGCTCTCGCACGCACTGCACCTGCGTGTCGTCGAGCCATCCGAGCTGCCAACGGCTCCACGCCATCATCTCAGCCGGCACAAGACCCGTCGTATAGCTGGTCGCCCGCCTGCCATCGGCGTACCGCCACGTGACCTCACGCCGTTCGTCGAACTTGTTCGCCGGGAACCAGGCTTCCAGGCCCATGCGGCCGAAGGCAGCGCGGACCCATTCGGTTCCGGCTGGCGCGTCGCGCAACTCATGCAGGGTGCCGTCGTAGGGGTACATGTCGAGCAGGCCCAGGTTGTGGATGATCTCGTGCGCGGCCACGCGCCCCCAGTTCGGCGCGCTAGCGAGGGTCCGCTCCTCGGAGAGCAGATTGTCGTTCGTGCGTGTCGCTGCCAGGCTGCGTCCGTCGGCCTGTACGACGCCGCCGGCATTGCCGCCGCCTCCGAAGTGGCTGCTCGGGAAGACCACAGCTACGGCATCGATGTCGGAGAAGTCCACGGCGACGTCTGCCAGCATGACCGCGTGGGCGCTGGCCGATGTGCCGAGGCCGGTTCCTACGGCGAGCTCCTCGATGTAGGAGGCGTGCGGCTGTTCGGCTCGCAGCCACGCATGGTGGATCACCAACTCCACATCGAGCTTGCCGTAGCTGGCGGCCTCGAGATACTCCTCGATGAAGGCGGCGCCCAACTCCGCTTCGCGTTGCGTCGTGTGCTCGGCCTGCGCGTCGGGGAAGTCCATGAACAGCAACGCCACCCGCAGTGTCCCCGTCGAAGGCACCGCCCAATCCGCGAGCGGGAACCCTACGGTCGTGCCCGAGACGCCCCACGGTCGGCATTCGCCAGCGCCTCCGGATGCTGGCGTGCCTGCGGCGCCTGAGATGGCCAGGCTCCAAGCCTCGTCGTGGTCGGAATCGCCTGGGTCGGCGTCGGTTGGATCGCCGACTCCGTCGTACACAATTCGCTTCCCGTCGGGCGACCAGCTGGGGTTCCTCTGCTTGATCAGCCCGTCGCCGATGACGTTCTCGGCCAATCCATCGAGCTCCACGGTCACCACGCGACTCTGGTTCCAGCTGCCTCGTGCAAAGGCAAGGTGCGTGCCGTCGGGCGACCAGGACAAGCCTCCGTCCCCAAAGGCGCCAGCGGCCACGGCGCGTGCATTCGAGCTGTCGGGCGCCATGACCCATACCGCTCCGGCGGAGAGATACGCGATGACGCTGCCGTCGGGCGACCACGCAGGCGAGCTTTCCCAGTCGTCGTCTTCGGTGAGGATGGTCTGATCGCTGCCGTCGTTGCCCATCAGCACGATGTAACGGTCTCGGCCCGACACATGTCCATTTGCGTCGGCTTCGCCCAGTGTCTGACGGGCAAATGCGATCTGGCTGCTGTCGGCCGACCATGTCGGGGAGCTGTCGAGGACATCGCCCTCGGTGATCTGCGTTCTGTGCGTCCCGTCGGTGCTGACCAGCCAGATGTGCGACAGCGTGCGCCGGTTCGCAGTGACTGTTCGAGCGAACGCAATGCGGCGCCCATCGGGCGACCACGACGGTCCCGACGGCGTCTCGCCGTCGAAACGGGTGAGACGACGAAGGCCTGAGCCGTCATTGCGCATCAGCCACAGCGATCCGCCCCGAGCGAACGCCACGTGTGTGCAGTCGGGCGACCATGCGGGCTCGCTGGCAACAAATGCGGTCTCGGCCAGCTTCACCGGGCCGTCGCTGGCTGTTCCACCGCACCCGCCCGTGGCAGGCACCGCTCCGCCGCCCACGAATTGCCCCGCCGTGGTGCCGACCTGGGTGCCCGATGCGCCGGCCGCCCAGACATGCTCGGTACCGTCGGCGTTCACTGTGTGGAACAGAATCCGCTGCCCGTCGGGCGACCAGTGCGGACTCGATAATCGCGCCATCCCATCGGTGACCTTGATATCGCTGAGGCTGGCCAGCTCGAGAAGGTGGATGGCCGTCGCACTGTCGTCGCCGCGGGTCACCGCGATGCGGGCACCGTCGGGCGACCATGACAGGCCGTTTGAGTCGACGTCGCCGGCGACGCCGCGGCGATGTGCTCCGTCGGGAGTGATGACCCAGACACTCTTGTTGGAGATGTACCCGATCAGGGTCCCGTCGGGCGACCACGACGGGGAGTGGTCCCACACCGCCCCGGCTGTGAGCGCCCGTCGACCCGAGCCGTCAGCTCTCATGACGGCGATGTAACGATCGTCGTCGGTCCGATGACCGGCGTCGCTGCGGCCGCTGCCCCAGTACCGGCTGAAGGTCAGCTTCATACCGTCGGGCGACCACGACGGCTCGTCGTCCCACACGTCACCACCGGTGAGCTGCGTGTGACCGGTGCCGTCGGAGTTCACCAGCCAGATGTGCGACACCCACCTGTCGTCCTGGTAGTCCGTCCGCGCGTAGGCGATGCGTGTGCCATCAGGCGACCACGACGGCGCATACGACGTACGGGCGTCATAGCGAGTGAGACGCCGCAGATCGGTGCCGTCGTTGCGCATCAGCCACAGCGATCGGTCATGAGCGAACACGACGTGGGTGCAGTTCGGCGACCAGGACGGGCTGCTGCCGCCCAGCGAGCCGAGTTGCTGCGATGTGTCGCTGGCGCCACCGCCGCAACCGCCCGGTGACGGAGCCGCGCCGCGCCCCACGAACTGTCCCGGCGCGATGCCAACCTGACGGCCCGACGCGCCTGCTGCCCATGCCTCGCGCGTGCCATCCTCAGTCGCGACGAAGAACAGGATCCGGTGCCCGTCGGGCGACCACCGCGGATGGCTTTCCCGCCCGGGAACGTCGGCAAGCACTTCTTCGCTGGCGGTGTCGACTTGGACCAGCCGGATGGACGCATCCTCCCCGTCACGGCGGGTGAACGCAATCTTCGAACCGTCCGGCGACCACGACAGGCCGCCGTCCCAGTAGGCGTTGCCCGCTATGGCTCTGCCGCCGGAACCGTTCGTGTTGTGCACCCAGACGGAGTCGTAGGCGATGTAACCGATCTGGCTGCCGTCGGGCGACCACGTGGGGGCGCCGTCCCATGCGCCGCCGACTGTCAGGAACCGCTTGTTCGTGCCGTTGGCGTTCATGGCCACGATGTAGCGGTCGCTGCTGATGCGATCGCCTTGCGCATTGCGTCCCGTCCCGCTGATGCGGCTGAACACGATCTCGGTGCTGTCGGGCGACCACGACGGGTCGCCGTCCCAGACGTCCCCACGGGTGACTTGAGTCTTGCCGGATCCGTCGGCGTTCACCACCCAGATGTGTGACTCCCAGTGTTCACCCTGGTAGACCTCGCGTGCATAGGCAATTCGAGTTCCGTCGGATGACCAGAACGGTTCATGGGAATAGCCGCCGTCGCGTTCAGTCAGTTCGCTCGGCTCGCTGCCGTCGCTGCCGGCTATCCACAGGCGTGAACGGGCTCCGTAGACGATCTGGCTGCAGTCGGGCGACCAGGCAGGTTCTTCGGGGTCGTTCTCGGTGACGAGCTGCACCGGCGCGGCATCGATCGCTCCCCCGCAGGTGCCTGCGGGCAGTCCGGCGGGCTCGTCGGCGGGTTCGACGGTGGGCTCGCCGCCGAGGTAGGCGTCGATCGCTGTCTGGGACACAGCTGCGTCGCCGCCGAACACCCGCAGGTCCAGCGTGTCGATGCCCGCGGCGGCCGTCGTCGTCCGTGCAGCGTCAAGAAAGCCCGCTGTGTCCAGCGGAATGGCGTTGGGGTTGGCGAGCAGCAGCGGGGCGCACAGCCGTCCCAGCAGCGGACCGGCACTGAACGAGTCGAATGGCACGCGCGCTCGGGCCAACCCGATGCGTTCAGTGGTGAAGCACCGCTCGGACCCCTGGGCGTAGAGGCCTTCCACAAATTCCGCAGCCTTCACCGCGGTGTCGAAGCGGGTCGCACCCGCCAGGCGCGTGACGGCAATGCCAAGGTCCGAGATCGACCAGTCCACCGCTTCGGCCAGCGCAGCGGTGCCGCCCATCAGCACCACATGGGAGATCCCCGCCTCGGACAGGTACCGGGCCACTCCGGCATGCAGTTCGTCACGCGGGGTCAGCAACACCGGATGCGGCCCCCGTGCTGCAAACGCACCCGCCACCAGAGCATCGGCAAACACGTCGCCGTTGGCAACGATCGCCGTGGTGCCGAAACCGGGCATCTCGCCCACCGACTCGATCTGCCGCGCCGCAACCACACCTGTGGCGTAGCGATCCACGCGGCCCACGCGCTCCACCGCGATGCCGAGGCCTTCCAGCGAAGTCACCACCGCGTCGCTGACGGCGTGCGCACCCCCCGTGGCGCCGACCACCACCACGTCGGTCACACCGGTGCGCTGCAGGAACGCCGCCGCATCGTCGCGCAGCTCCCCAGGCGGGGTCATCAATACAGGCGCACCCAGCGCACCCGCCACCGGCGCAGCCACCACCGCATCGGGCCAACTGAGGCCCGACACCATCACGACGTGCGTCAGCGAGCCGCCCGCATCGGCCGCGACCGCTTCGGCCACGAGCAACGAGGTGGCATACCGATCCGCGCCGCCGTAGCGGGAGACCGCAACCTTGGCCACCTGCTCTTCTTGGGCGGTTTGGGTCGCTGCCGACGCCGGCAACCCAAGCACGCCCCCCACGACTGCGACGACCAGCACCGCTCCGGTCAGTGCACGCCGCATCTGGCCGAACGTAGTGCCCAGCGACAGGACGCTGTCCCGCAGCCTGGCGGGACGGCGGTCAGGAGTTGCGGGTGATGACCACGGTGTGGGTGTCACCGTCATCGGCGGTGACCGTGATGGTGTAGCCCCGCAGAGTCACCGACTCGCCGACTTCGAGGACCGGAAAGTCGAGGACTTGGCCGTTGCCGCCGTCGCCCGCAACCTTGAGCGGCAGTTGCCCGCCGCTGAGCCAGGAGTCGACCGTGTACACGAGCACACCCTCGGTGATGAGCCGGGGGAACGTGGTGCTGGTACCCGCATTGGCGTATTCGAAGAACCGGCCGGCGTCGTAACCCAGCTTGCGGCGGCTCTCCATCACGATCATCTCGTGGGTGTTGAGCGGCACGACGGCCATCGCAACGCCGTTGCCTGGCTGCGCGATCGGCGCCAGAGTCACCGTGGTCTCGGGCGCATCGGAGCAACTCACCTGCGATTCGCCTAGCCAGCCCAGCTGCCAACGGCTCCACGCCAGCATTTCCTCGGTGACCAAGTGCCGTTCGTAGGCGGTTGATCGGCCCCCGTCGGAGGACTGCCAATCGTGCGCCAGGCGGGGATCGTGCTCGGCGGCGAGATACCACGACCACATGTTCATGCGCCCCCACTCCACCGCGACCCAGGCCTGGCCGCTGGGCGCAGCGGCACGGGCATGTGCGCTGCCGTCAGCCGGATACAGGTCGAGCAAGCCGAAGTTGTGCACGAGTTCGTGTGCGACGACGCTCCCCCACTGCAACGGGGGTCGCTCGGCTTCGAGGTGCGAGAAGTTGATGACGGTCGGAGTCATCGACGCCCCGTCTGCGGTGATCGGCCCACTGGCGAAGCCATTTCCGAACCAACTGCTCGGCAGCACGATCATGACGGCGCCGATCCCGGCAAAGTCGAAGTCGGGGTCTGCAGCCGCCACCACATCGCCGATGATCTCGATCGGAACCCCGGTCAAGTCCCGACCTCCGTAGCTCAAGTAGTCGTCGACATCGATGGCTGATCGAAGCCACCCATGGCGCTGTACGAATTCGATGTCGAGCCGGCCGTAGCTCACGGCTTCGAGGTATGCCTCCATGTACGGCAATCCGAGCCCGGCCTCTTCTTCGGTGGTGTGATTCGCTGGCGCATCTTCGAAGTCCACATAGAGCACTGCGATCTGGAGCGTTCCCGTGGTGGGGGCTCCCCAGCTGGGCAATGGGAACCCAGCGGTGACTCCCGAGAAACCCCCCGGGCGGCATTGATTGGCGCCACCTTCGACCGGATCGCCGCTCGCGCCGACGATATACGCACGGTGGATGCCGCCCGCTTCGATGGTGTGGAAGGCGATCAGCTCGCCGTCGGGCGACCAGCGCGGCGATAGCACTTGGTCCGAAGATTCGAAGACGGATTCCTCGTTGAGCCCTGTGAGGTCAGCGATCGAGAGCGTCGCAACGCCGTCGCGACTGCGAATGAACGCAATCCGCTTGCCATCGGGCGACCAGGACAGCTCGCTCTGACTAGAAACGGGGGCGATGATGTAACGAGGATTCGTGCCGTCGGCGTCGATCACCACCACGGTGTTGTTCGCGACATAGGCCAACTGGGTGCCGTCGGGCGAGTACACGGGACCGAAGTTCCACGCTCCGACGGTCGTGAGCACTTCAACGTCGGTGCCCGTACGGGTCATCCGTGTCACCTGCTTACCGCTGTCGTCAAAGCGGTCGAAGACGATGAGTTCACCGTCAGGCGACCAGCGAGGGGACGCGTCCACGAGGGCTCCGGTGGAGAGCTGGGTTGGGCCCGTGCCGTCGGCATTGACGGTCCAGATGTGAGCGATCCAATGGTCGACGCCCTGGTAGCCCCGGACGTAGACGATCTGGGTGCCGTCGGGCGACCAAGCAGCGGAATAGAGATGCGCGCCGGCAGCGGGCTGGAGCTGCTGCTGGTCGGTGCCGTCGTTGTTCATCGTCCACAGCGACCCGTCCTGGGTGTAGACGAGCTGGCTGCAGTCGGGGGACCACGCCGGGTCTTCGGCGTTGGTCGAGGTGATGAGCTGGCGCGGCTCATCGGTGACGGCACCACCGCAGGTGCCTGCAAGCAGCACCGTGGTCTCGACGACCGGCTCATCGGCGGGAACAGCCCCGCTGCTGAGGAACGCGTCCAGGGCGCCTTGTGAGACGGCTGCCTCGCCGCCGAAGATGCGCAGACTCACTCCGGGGTGTGTGCTGCGGGCAGTGTCGAGGAATGCGGCAGTGTCCGCGGGCACCAGGCCGGGATCCGCAAGAACCAGCGGGGCGCACAGTCGCCCCAGCAGCGGAGCTGCGCTGAATGAATCGAACGGCACCCGTGCACGAGCCACACCGATCGTGCTCGTCGCGAAGCAGGGCTGCCCGGCGGCATCGTCGTAGCGGCCGGTCACCAACTGTGCGGCCTGTACTGCGGTGTCGTAGCGGGTTGCACCTGCCAATCGGGTCACCGACGCTCCCAGATCGGTGACTGCGGTCTCCACGGCTTCGCTGAGCGCAGCGGTGCCGCCCATCAGCACCACATGGGCGATCTGGGCTTCGGTCAGGTATGTGGCCACCTGCGCGTGCAGCCCGGCTTTGGGGCTCAACAGCACCGGGTGCTGGCCGCGGGCAGCGAACGGGCCTGCCACGAGGGCGTCGGCGAACACCTCGCCGCTGGCCACGATGGCGGTGCGACCCAACCCACCCATGTCGCCGACGGAGGACAGGCGCCGTGCAGCCGCGGCAGCAGTCGCGTAACGGTCCGTTCCGCTGACCCGCTCGACGGTCACGCCCAATCCTTGGAGCGCTGTCACGACCTCGTCGCTGACCGTGTCGGGCTGACCTTCGGTGCCCACCACGACGACGCTCGACGCCCCCACTCGCTGCACGAAGGCCGCCGCGTCGTCTCGCAGCTCACCCGGCGGCGTCATCAGCACCGGCGCTCCCAGCGCACCTGCGATGGGAGCAGCCACGACAGCGTCAGCCCAGCTGCGACCCGACACCATCACCACAGCATCGACTGAGATGCCGGCGTTGGCCGCAAACGCCTCGGCCACCAACAGTGATGTGGCATACCGATCTGCGCCTCCGTATCGAGTAACGAAGACCGCGCCCTGATCGTCGTCGTCAGAGGCCGCCGACGCCGCCGTGGGCAGCACCAGCACTGTCCCGACGAGCACTGTCACCAGCAGTGCCGCTGTCAGCAACCGCCGCATTCGATCGACAGTACTGCCGGTTTCTGCCCCGGCAGTGAGCGGCCACTACTACATCGGGCCAGACGCAGCCTGAGTCAGTTCTGGCCGTCGAGCCGTGTCTCGAGCCGAGTCAGCCGGCGGTGGCCGCGGCCCGCTCATCGCCGACTCTGGGAATGCCCAGGTCGTGATAGGTGGCCATCGGGAAGTACGGCACCGAGCGCCGTGCGAACTCGCGGGCTGCGTCGTCGCCGCGGTCGGCCAGCGTCACCGCGGCAACCACCTCGGCACCGGTCGCCTGCACCACATCGAACGCCTGCAGGATCGACCCGCCGGTGGTCACCACGTCGTCCACCAGCAGCACACGGTCGCCGTCACCGATCCGCGCTCCTTCGATGCGACGGTCGGTGCCACGCCCCTTGGGTGTCTTTCGCACGATGAACCAGTTCGTCTCGCTCAGCAGCGCGATTGCAGCGGCGAGCGCATCTGCCCCGAGCGTCAAGCCGCCGACGGCGTCGAAGCCGACCCCTGCCTCGCCCACCCGCTCGCAGATCGCTTCGGCAGCGAGCCGCAGGTCTGCCCCTGCTGCGAGTGCTTCTTTGCCGTCGATGAAGTACCGCGACCACTGGCCCGATGCCAGCTGGACCGGAGCGGGCAACGTGGTGAGGCCGCCGTCTCGCAAGATCTCCAGCAGCTCGTCCGACCTGGCACTGCTCATGGGTGCGATTCGACTCCCTCGGCTGCGCAGCGCTGCGCCGTTGGTCCGCTCGCGTCAGATAATACGGCAGCGTCGCTGCAGATGGTGGTGCGCGGCAGCGAAGCCGTCCATTTCGCGAAACACGATTGCCTCGGTCTCCCCGTCGAAGTTCGTGTAGCCGATCGCGAGCTCGCCCGAACCCGGCAGCAGATCTCGGACAAAAGCGTGGCCCTCGCCGCCGGAGAAGATCGCCTCGTTGTTCTGCGCCGGCCACCAAAGGGCATTCTCGAATGGCTCGCTCTTGCCGCCGATCCGGTAGAACACTGGCACCCGCCCGTGCAATTCGCGATTCGAGAATGCGATCTGGCCAGCAATATGCGGCCCCTTGAACTCTTCAAGCACCGGGTCCCAGAAGTCGATTCGCACGATGTCATCGCAGAACACGATCAGGACTGGGATGAGGTTGTCGTAGGGACTCGTCAAGCTGTGCTGGTCCGACGTTGTCGCCAAGATGACGTAGGACACATTCGTGCTGGTCGTCGTCCCGTGTGACCAGTCGCCTTCGTCTGCGATGGCTTCGCCGCTCGGCTCCTCGCCGATGTCACCGGCAAGCAAGGCGGCCACGTCGGAGGCGGGTGCCAGCAGTCCGAGCGTGCCGATCACGCTTGAGCCGTCGTTGGTCTGGGCCAGGACCAGCGCGGATGCGACGCCCACGAGCTGTCGCTGGTCGTCAAATGCTGGCCCCCCGCTGTTGCCAGGGGCGATCTGCGTGTCGGTCTTGATCCAGGTCACGCCGTTCTGCTGTGTGATACCCGAGTAACGACCGGTGGTCAGCGTCATGGTCTCGCCGCCGATGCCCGGGTATCCCAGTGCGGTGATGGGCTCGCCCGCCCGCAGCGGATCTGTGGCGATCGCAACTGGCGGCAACGCATTGGCAGCCGGGTCCAGCGAGAGCAGGGCAAGGTCACGCGTGCGCGCCGAGCGCTCGAGTGTCGCCGTCACGTAGCTGGGCGGCGCCTGTTCGAACGTGCCCCCGAACCATGCTCGGATGCCAGCGCATTGCCGCTCCTGATCATCGAACACCACGTGGTGATTCGTCACGATCTGACGACCATCGCCGATGGCGAATCCGGAGCCAGACTGGATCGGCGTTCCGGAACTATCGGTGCATTGCACCAGCACGACTGATGCGGCCACCTGCTCCCATGCCTGCATTCCGCCTGTCGCACCGGGCCCGGTCGAGCCAGTCGCTTCGGTCACTCGGCCGGTTGCCACGGCACCCAGCACCGCATCGGCTACCGCTGACATTGAGCCGATGGCGGTCACGGTCAACCGGGCCGAGCTTCCTGCAGCGAGCAACCAGTCGCGCCCGAACGCTGCGAGCGACCCGGGCACCGAGCTGTCGGCTGGCGGCGCCAGCAGCAGCGGCTGGCACTTGTTCCGCACTGCGGCTGCCACGAGGCCTCCGTATGGCGACGTCCCGTTGGCCACAGCAACATCAACCACCGGGTGGCAGCCACGAGCGCTGAAGGACAACCGGGCAAGCCTGGCCGCTGTCTCGTAACGATCAGCGCCAGCGACGCGCCTCGTTTCGATCCCGAGGCCGCGGACTGCTGTTTCGACATCGGCCGAGATGGCCCCATGCCCGCCCAAGATCGTGACCGACGCGACACTCCGGCCGGCATCGGTGAGGAAGCGCTGTGCTTGGGGATGCAGCGCGTCGGGCGTTGTGAGGATGAGCGGACTGCCCACCGAGACACTCGGGGCAACAGCTACGGCGTCGGCGAAGTTGATCCCCGAGGCCAGGTAGACGGTGCTGAGCGACGGCGGAGCGAACGCCCGCGCGGCACGTCGGGCCGTGTCGTAGCGGTCTGCGCCGGCGATGCGGTCCACGCGGTAGCCGATGGTGCGCAGCGTGTTCGCCACGTCTTCGGAGACTGCCGCGGGTCCGCCCAAGATGATGACTTTGGCGTTGGGATGCGCCGAGCACGGTGCGAGGTACTCCCGAGTCGCCGCCGGAAGAAACGCTTGCTTGGTGAGCAGCAGCGGTCGATCGAGCGCGGTGCCTGCCAGCGCGTCGGGCCAGTTCTCGCCCGACGCTAGGGCCACGCTGTGTGAACCGCCGACCGATTCGCAGCTGCCACCTGCCAAAGTGGCTGCGAGCTCATAATCGCTCGTGGCGCTAATGCGCTGCTGCGTCACCTGCGCACTCTGCGCGGCGGCAGGTGCTGGCGTAAGCAGAATCGATCCGCACACCGCGGCGCAGAGGACGCTGAGCGCCGCCGCCCGCCCCATGCGAGCCCATCCGATCACTTCTCTCATACCGCTTTCGCTCTCCACGGACCTCGCAACGGCCAGCACGCCCACCCGACACCTCGAGTTCACGGCACCGTGGCGACGCTAAGTCAACCCGCTTGGCACCGCACCGCGCGCCGTTGCCAACGGCGTTCCTCATTCGCTCACAGTTACCCTCGGCCCGTGATCAAGGAGCGGCTGTCCTCTTTGAGCGGTGGACACCTGATAGTGAGACGACTGTGAACAGCAGGGCCGAAAGACCGCAGTCGCTTCGGACGACGCGCCGAGCTGTCGTCGCGGCTCTCATTGTCTCGACGGCGTTGCTAGCGAGCGTGCCGGTGCTTGCTGCTGAGCCCGTCGCGCTCGATGCCGGCCCGGTGGCGCCGTCACAGTGGCCGAGTTCACATCTGGCTTCACCGCAGATCGAAGGCTGGCCCAACGCCTTGCGCATCTTCGGAGGTGACCGCTACCAGACGTCGTTGGCCAGTGCACTGACGACGCGTGGCACCGGGGGCTTCCCATTCGACACACCCGACGGCAGCTCTGGCACCACCGCCGGCCTGCCCGACGCGGGGGACTGGTGGGGTCTCGGGCTATGCCCAAAGGCGATCGTGATTGCGGCCGGTGATGCACAGGCAGATGCGCTTGCCGCAGCAGCTCTGTCGGACCCGACGGGTCAATCCACCGAGCCGTATCTGCGTCGAGTGGCTGCCGCGGACCCGCTGTTCGACCCACCGGGAGGCTTCTCCCGGGTCGACACCTATGCAGCGCCCATCCTGCTCACGCCCTCTGCGCGTTCAGGTGCGACGTCGTTGGCTCTGCCGGTGCGGTTGGCGGCGCAGGACCTGCGCTCAGGGGGTTGCAACACTGCCCGCCAAGCCATCATCGTTGGCGGTACTGCTGCAGTAGCGACCGAGGTCGAGACCGAGCTCGTGTCGATTGGCTACACGGAAGTCTTCCGCGTGAGCGGCAATTCCCGCTACGGAACCGCTGCAGCGGTGGCGGCTGCGCTGGGCACTGCCGCCGTGCCTGACGAGGCAACCGGTTGTGCGGATCCGTCGGCGGCGGACGGCAACGCAGCGATGGCGTTCTGGGCCAACTCGGTAGTCGAATGGCGGCCAAGTGAGACCGAGTGCCGCCTGCTGGGCCGCACCGTCGTGCTCACTGACGGCGTGAGTGGCATCGACGCCGTTGCCGCTGGCTGGTGGACGAGTTTCTGGCAAGTGCCCGTTCTGCTTCACGACGGCAGCAACCGATTGCCGCGTGAGACAGCAGAGGCGTTGAGCCTGCTCGACATCGAGCACATCCTCGTGCTTGGCGGGCAGGCTCGGCTGTCGCAGGAGGTAGCCGACGAAGCCGCTCGACTTGCGGGCGCGGAAGCCATCCGGGTCGGCGGGCCGAACCGATACGCCACCAGCATCGAGATGGCCAAGCACCTCGGCGGCTGGTGGCCAGGGGACAGCGGCACGGAGTTCGAGTCGTCATTGCTGTGTTTGGTCGGGTCGTCCGGTACCGGCAGCAGGGCACGAGGCTGGCCGGACGCGTTCGGTGCAGGCGCGTGGTGCGGCGCTGCGTCGGGTGCCGTAGCCAATCCCGGGACGCCGCGGCGCATGCTGTCGCCGGTAACAGTCCGCCAGCCGCCGATGGCAGGCACCTCGACAGACTCGGCTGATGACGCTGCGGCGCCACGGCCAGCGCGTGACGCAGTTCCGGTCATCTTGGTGCCGGTCGGAGCGCGGCGTCTGCCTCCGTCGGTCGACCAGTTCCTTTCCGATGCCTTCGCCGCTCCGGGTTCGTGCGCTGCACTGGTGGGTGGCGGAGCCACCGGCAACTCGGGCGACGCCCTGGCCTACGCGGGTGCGCTGGAACGCGGGTCGTGCCCGATGCCTGGCTTCGCGGTTGCCTTCGGCGGCCCATCGGTCATCAGTCCAGAATTGCTGGGAGCAGTGTCGTCGATTCTCAGCGGCCGGCTCACATCTGCAGAAGTGCCCGCCGTGGCGTTCGTGGGTGCAGAGACACCGGATCCGACAGGGTCGTTCGGTGTGTCGTCTCTACGCGGTGTGCCGCTGGGCGTCGGGGCGTTCGCCACCGAGCTGCCTATGGGCCCCGTGTTCTGGGAGCCAAGCGGAGATTCGACCGACGCCCGGGAACGGCAAGTGTGCTTGCCCCGGGGCTCATACGCGAACGCACGCTGGCTGCTCGCCGAGACAACCTCGGCGGCTCCGCCTCTCGCGGTCATCGAACTACCGACGACCCGCTGGTACGCAACCGACTCCGATGGCGAGTTCCGCTCACCGGCCGTTGGCGCCCCAGCATGCTTCTCTGCGCCGGTGCCGCCAGGCGCACCGCTGATCGCCAGAGCAGTGGACACGAACGGCAGGACATCGCGGTCTCTGCTGCTTGCCGCTGACACAGACCGCACGTTCTCCCTCACCGGGGCGGTGCAGGCTCGGCTGCCCGAGTCGGACGGTCTCCGAAGCGACGTGCGACCTGTGACCGGCACCACTCAGTGGATATTCGAGACTGAAGCGCCAGGGCAGGACGTGCTGCTGGACGACGCACGCTCGTCGATCGTTTCCACTCGCTTGACGCTGGAACTGCGCCACCGAACGTCCACAGTCACCTCGCCCGAGGGCGTGCCCTACCAGAGGGCTAGCACGTTCCAGGCCACATGGACCATCAAGACCGCTGAGGGAAGTGTGATCGGCTCTGCCGAGGGCGAAGCAGTCTTCACAGGCCGAAAATGGCACTTCCGCGGGGCCACGTTGCTAACTGGCGGCTCGTTGTCGATCTCGGTGCTCGGAGCGCCCAGCCCCGGCATCGGCGAACAGCGTACCTCCCTGCTTCCCCGTCCGGCCGGGGAACCTGTCGAACCGCTGCGGGCGGGGACCTCAGATGCCTACGGCGCCGGCGGCTTCTCCGCCACGGTGTCCGTAAATGGCAACAACAACACCGACGACACCATCATCTGGCATCCCGAAGCCTTTATCAACACGACTAAGGGCGGGTGAAGCTGCTGAAGCGGCGGCTGACAGATTGGTTGCCGGCTCGGTCGGTGGCTGCGCCAACGTGGGTGAACAGACGGGAACGCAGCGAAGGCAGCGCTGAGTGGTCGTCGGACTCAATCCGGGCAACCAGCGTGCCCTCACCCGCAAACGGCGATAGGTCGCAATCGGCACCACCTTCGACAATCGCCGGATTGCCCTCGGGAGCATCCACGAACCTCACGCCCCAGCCAGCGATGTTGTAGCCGTCGAGGTAGAAGTCGTAGTCACCGTCACCGTCGATATCGATTTCGAGCTCGCCCGGGTTGCAGTCGACCACCGGCTCGGTCCACTCAACCGTCATATCGACGGTGCTGAGACCGCCGTCAAGGGTGGTTGCAGTGAATTCTTCATCGACGACTGCAATGTCACCGTCGTCGTCATCGGACTCGGCGACAAATAGCGTCGTGAATTCTGCATCACGGTTCAGGTCGTCGGCGAGATCGTCAAGTGAGCGACTGTGGGCGACCTGAAGCTCGATGCGCCGGCCGGCGGTTACAACGTTGACTTCCGATGCACGGTTTGAAGCCCACGCCAATTCGACGTCGAGCCGCAGCGTCCAGTCGTTTCCGATCGCGCCGAACGCCTCACCGCCCTGCTTCGCGGTGACGGTGAGCCCATCGCGCAGGAAGGTCCGAAGTGCGCGGCCGTTGATGCCAATCGACGCCGCGCGGCGTCCCTGTGGCTCGGTCACCGTCACTCGTGAGATCCGAGGTGCGGTCGTGTCACGCCGTGCGGACACCGTGATCTCTCGGTTCTCGTGGCCGACAAGATCTCTGACTGCACCCTCGTCGACCGTCACGCGATCACCGGTCTCGAGCGAGCCGCCGAATGCTGCAGGCACGGGCACCTCGAAGCGAAGCGCACCCGACGTCACCTGCACCTCCTCTTCGGCCGTCTCCTGAAGCGCTCCGCGACGGCGGAACTCGAAGATTCCTGTCCCGAGCTTCAACGGCTCGTTCGACTCCACCCAAACGACGTCGGCGCCGTCCAGTGCGGTGACCGTCAGGCGAGGCCGAGATCGGTCCCTGAGCACCGTGCCCGAAGAGCGCCGCACCGTACGACGGCCGTCCACGGTGCCGATCACCCCGCCGACAATTTCAAGCTCCTCGCGCGCACGCAGTGCAACCTCGTCAGGGCAGCCGACCGGAACTGCGGCTTCGGTGGGCTGAGTCGCGCCGGCCAGAAGGATGGTGGCGCGTGTCGTGGTGGTTGCGTCTCCCGCATCCACATCGGCGTCGCGTGGGTCTAGCGTGTCGCCCGCTAGGCGGTAGTAGCGGACGTTCGCTGCATCAGCAGTAAGGACCGGCTCATTGAAGGTCACCGTGATGTGACAGCGTCCTTCGAGCGCCGATATGCGAGCACGTACGGGGTCGAGCGTGCCCGCAGCAACTGCTTGGGAGACTGCGTTGGAAGACACTGCGAGCGGGCCGCCGAAGACCGTAAGGCGCAAGTCGCCATCGGCGTCGCCGGTCTCGTACCGGTTGGATTCGAGGAAGCTCCGCACGACCTGCGGAAGTGTCGCTTTCTCGCTAAGTAACAGCGGTGCGCACAGCTCGCCCAAGAGCGGGCCACTGACAATTGCATCAGCGGCCTTGCGTCCAAAGGCGAGGCCCAACTGACCACCGTCGAAACACGAATGAGGGGGGTCGTCGTCCAGCAATTCTTCGGCGACGCGCACCGCTGTAGCAAATCGGTCGGCTCCCCACAGCCGCTCGGTGGTGATTCCCAGAGATTCGATGGCGTTCTCGACATCAGCCGAAACAGCAGCCGGGCCTCCAAATATCACTACGTGGTCGGTACTTCGCTCAAGAAAGCTCGCGACGTCGGCGTGCAATGAGTCGCTGCGGGTGAGCAGCACCGGGTGCTCGCCCCGGTACGCGAGTGGGCCCGCCGCGAGAGCGTCAGCGAACACTTCGCCGGTAGCAACTAGCGCCGTGCTGCCGCTTGAGCGTAGGGCACCCGGCTCGCCCGGCCGCGGGCCCACGCGCCGAGCAACTGCGACCGACGTGCTGTACGCATCATCTCCGGCAATGCGAATAGCGCTGACGCCTCGGATGGCATCGACCGATTGCTCCACGTCGGCAGATACGACATCAGTACCGCCCAGGATGTACACGATTCGAATGCCATTGGTGCGCAAGAAAGCCGCCACCGATTGGGGCAACTCGTCGGGCTGAGTGAGCAACAACGGCGCATTGTGCAGCCGTGACAACGCTGGCGAGACAACTGCGTAGCCGAAATCTGTATCCAGGCCAGAGGTGAGGACTGCCGCTTCGACCGGCGCAACGCTGCCGCTTCGCTCCTCCAAATACGCGTCCGCTATGGCCACCGCAGTGTCGTAGCGTGTCAGCCCAGCAAGCCGTTCGATCGTCGTGTCGACAGCGGCACCTTGGACCGGGCTTTGCATGGTCGCGAGCATGGCCACTGCGACAAATACACACATCAGCAACCACGAGACCCGACGTCGCACGCGTCGCACGGGCACTGCATCGGACCGAGATTGCGGCTTAGCCGGCGCGGGCGAGGGGTAAGCACTCATCGGAGCCTCCTGCGACAGCTGCAAGAGTCGCAGGTCCACTCAAGCACACTTGCCAGCGCGAACTCGGGAGCTTCTAACATCGTCGGGCGCTACGGGCGGACGAAGTTGGAAATACGGCGATTTACCGACTCGTTGCCCTTCAAGTCAGTGGCGGCGCGGGCGTGGCTAAACAGCTGAGATCGCAGCGACGGAAGCGAGCTGTGCTTCGGCGATTCCAACCGTGCCACCAGCGTTCCCGGAACCACCCCTGGGGCGGTGTCGCACACGGCCTCGTTGCCGACGATGGCCGGGTTGCCATCAGGGGCATCGACGAACGTGATCTGCAGGCGCGCAGCGAAGCGGCCATCTAGATAGAAGTCGTATTCCCCGTCGCCGTCCGCGTCGAGTTCGAGCAATCCTGGCTGGACCGCGCCCTCGAAGGCTTCGCAATCGCGGATCTGCTCGGTCCAGAGCACTGTGAGATCCACCGTGCTGCTGCCATCGCGGAAGTTCGCCGCTCGCACATTGTCATTGACAACCGCAACGTTGGTTGAACTCGTACCGCTGGTGTCTGCGTCGAACAGCGCTTTGAATTCGGGTTCGTTGTTGAAATCGGCGGCCAATTGGTCAAGCGTGCGGCGTTCTCCGACGCGAACCTCGATGCGTCGGTTGCGTGTCGAGACATCGACTTCCGAGGTCTGAGTGGCCGGCCACGACGATTCGAGGTCGATTCGAAGCGTCCAGTCGTTGCCGATCGCGCCATAGGCCTCGCCGGTGGCTTTCGCCGTGATGGTCAACGCGTCGTCGATGCGCCTGCCGCTGTAGCGGCCGTCCACAGTGACAAAAGACGCGCTGCGCCCCGCCGGCTCGGTCACCTCGACACGTGATACACGTGGAGCAACGCTGTCTCGGCGCGCCGTAGCAGTTACCTCACGGTTCAGGTTGCCGGCGAGGTCCTCCACCTCGTCGTCTTCGATGGTGACGCGGTCGCCGGCCTTGAGGCCGTCCTCAAGCGGCACAGCGACCTCGTACCGCAGTGCCCCGTCGCCGACCCTGAATTGAACGAACTCGTCGGTGACACCGGAGCGCTCGAACTGGACTTGTGGATTTCCACTGGTACCCGGTTCAAGAGGTTCGCTGGTCTCGATGTACACGAAGTCGGACCCGTCGAGCGCAGTGATAGTAAGGCGCGGGCGTGACCGGTCAGAGCGCACCGATGTCGAGACACGCCGCACGGTTCGCCGGTCGTTCTCGGTTCCGATCGCCTCGTCAACGATCTCGACCTCGTCACGTTCAATGAGCGGAGCGCTGCATCCGACCGGAATGGTCGCATCGGAGACGCTCACGGCCCCTTGGAGTACGACGGTGGCCCGCGAGGTGGTCGTGCCTGTTCCGGCGTCGACGTTGCCCTGACCGCTGTCCAACGTGTCGCCCTCGATGCGGTAGTTCCGAATGTCCTCCACGTCACGGGTCAACACCGGTTCGTCGAACGTGACGACGAAGTGGCAACGGCCTTCGGTTGCCGTGATCCGTGCCCGAATCGGGTCGAGCGTCGCGGCGGCGTCAGCCTGCGCGACAGCATCGGGCGAGACTGCCAGCCGGCCGCCGAAGACCGTGATGCGAAGGTCGCCGTCGAGGTCGCCCATTTCATAGTCGTCGGATTCCAAGAATTGTCGAGAGGCGCCGGGCAGCTCACCGAGCTCGGTCAGCAGCAGCGGCGCGCACAACTCACCGAGCAGGGGCCCGCTGGCAATGGCGTCGGCGGCCTTGCGACCGTAGGCAAGCCCGATTTCCCCGCCGCTGAAGCACGACTGTGGCGGACTGTCGCCCAGAAGCTCTTGCGCGATGCGAACGGCCGTGGCGAAGCGGTCGGCGCCCCACAAACGGTCAACGGTCATGCCCTGATCCCGGACCGCTCGCTCTACGCCGGTGCCGATGGCTCCCGCACCACCCAGGATGACGACGTGGTCGGTGTCGCTGCGGTCGAGGAAACGGGCGACGTCCGCGTGCAACTCATTGCTCTGCGTCAGCAAGATCGGGTGCTCGCCGCGGTACGCAAGCGGACCAGCGGCGAGCGCGTCGGCGAACACCTCGCCGGTCGCCAACAGAACGGTTCGCCCGGCGGAACGGTAATTTCCTGGCTCCCCGGCTCGTGGACCAACTCGCTCTGCAACGGTGACGGCAGTGTCATACACATCAGAACCGGCAACGCGCACCACGGTCGTTCCGCGGATTCTCTCCACCGAACGCTCAACCGCAGCGGACACGACATCGGTGCTGCCGAGGATGAATACCGTTTCGATGTCGTTGCGATGGAGGAAATTGGAGGTCGCCGGTGACAACTGGCCCGGCTCCGTCAAGAGCAACGGCGCTTCATAGCGCCGCGACAGTGCCGGCGCAACGAGTGCATAGCCGAAGTGCTCGTCAGCCCCCGAAGCAAGGACGATGGTGTCGACATCAGCACGGCTGCCACCGAGCTCGTCGATGTACTCCTCAGCGATCTCCACTGCGGTCTCATAGCGCGTAGCGCCCCACAGTCGATCCGAGGTGACGTCGACGGCGGCCGCGTGCGCAGGTCCAGCGGCAATCGGCAGCATTGACGCCACGAGTGCAGCGCCTGTCAGCGCCATTGTGAGCCGGCGACGCGTCCAGCGGGCGTGCCGATCCCGTGGCGGGACTTCGGGGTCAGCCGGAGTGTGCATCGAGCGTTGAATCATCTGGGCCTCCGAGGCATGCCCAGCATGCCCGCGGTCCACGGTACCAATGACGCGCAACGGCCTTGGGGCGCTTGTTGTGGCTCGAATGGATCGTTCCGGGTCAACTCGGTCAGTCGGCTGCGCTAGGGACGCAGTTGCCTCGCGGCATTGAGGCTCTCATCGGGCACGGTGGCCATCTCATCCGGATGAAAGCTACGGGCGATGCCGGCGCCGATCTGGATGGCGCCGCGGTTGGGGCCGGTGGATGTGCTCGGCACTCGGACCCCGTCGGCCGTGGTGAACCGCACGAATACTCGGTCATATGGCGTCGGCGCATGGACGATGACACGATCCCCTGCTGCCTGCGCCTCGGGCAGCGTCGCATAGTCGACAATGAGACCGCCCAAGACATCGTCCACCAACTCGTAGACCTCGTTGCCCCCGTCGGTGTACAACGCGTTCTCGCTCACAAACTCCTTAACATGCGCGCCGAACTGCACCAGCAATGAGACCGTCGTGAGACCTCCCTCGAATTGCGTGGTGCCGTCGAAATCCGCATGATCGACATCCACCAGGTCGCGCCGCACATCACAACCGCCGGTGGCCTCAGCCTCGAAGCGTGACGAGAACGACCTGGTGCCGTTCAGCTTGTCGACGAGCTCGCCGTACGTCGGCGTGCCAGAAACGAAGCGAATGCTGACGATTTGGTTGCGCGTGTTCACCGCCACCTCGACAACGATCTCGTCGGCCTCGGGGTCATAATCGCTGACGCTGCCGATGTTGATCGAACCATGCGTTGCCGGCAGCTCCCTTCGCATCGCCGGTCCACTTGGCGGCGATTCGCAGTGCGTCAGCCAACAGGGCCTCAACGCGATGACTCACGCCTTCGATGCGATCGGGAATTGCATTGTCCGGATTGTGATCCACACCGGGATCTGACGGCCCGAGCCTGACGGCGCTGATGGCGAATGATGCTCTGGTCGATGCCACCCGCGTGCGCTGAGGTCGGCTCCGATTGTCCTCGGCATCGAAGGCGACACCGCTGCCCAACTGGAACGTGTCGCCCTCGGCGAGGGGGTAGGGGTCGCCAGGAGCGATGTCGCCCTCGTCGTCGAAATCGCTGTCCTCTCCAGGATTGGTGTTGTAGCCGTCCGGTGCGGTGAGTGCCGCTTCTCGTACGGCGACGCGCAAATACGGGTCGACTGTGGTCGCGCCCGTGCTCTCAGCGAGGACGTTGATCTTGCGGCTCGATACCACCCTGATGTTGTCGAGGTCGATCGAAATGTCGTCAGGGCCTGAGTTGTCACGGGCGATGATGCGAAGACCGCTGTGAGCGGCGGGCGCAACGACCTGGACCGTCGGTGCCCGCGTGTCTGTCCGAACCGTAGGCACCGTGTAGCGGGCCGCGGCCACCGGCCGCAGATCGCCGAGGATGCCGAACCTCTTGTCCGTCGGGCGTATTTCGATGACATCGCCCGATAGCAGCGGGTGGGTGAGTGCAACTGTCAGCTCCTTCGGAGCGTCGCAACTGTCGTCGGGCGGCACCACGACGCCCCCAACAGCAATCGAGGCGGGCACGTCATTGACATAGAACATGTCTTTGGCCTCATCGGTCAAGTTCTCCAACATCCCGTCGATGCGGTCGCCGAATCTGACGCTGAAGCCGCTCTGACCCGCGGTCGCCCTGATTCTGGCGCTGAGCACGCGTGCACCTCCGCCTGCACGCACAGCGGCGGCCATGACAGCGTCACTGACGGCTTCTGGGCCTCCAATGGCCGCGACACGGAGATGGTTCTTGTGGCCGTCGATGGTGATCGGCGTCGAAGCAAGGTATGAACGGGTGCTCGACGGCAGCGAATCGCCGACCATGAGCAGTGGAACAGGTGCCGAGCCATCAAGGCCTTCACCGGCCACTGGCACGGCAGCGATGGCATCGAAGAGCGCATCACGGTGAGCGAGCACAACGACATTGTTCGCCGTGCCGACGATGTCTTTGCATGTGCCTCGCATCAGCCGGGCGATCGCAGCCGATGTCACATCGGCAGTGCTGCCGCCGTAGCGCGTGGACGCCCCGACACCCAGTTCGGTTAGGTCGTCGACGACTTGCTGCGACACCGCTGCTGCCCCGCCCATGACGAGCACTCGATCGATTTCGTGCTCAACAAGAAAGTCCGCTGTTGCCTTCGGAAGCTCGCCTGCACGCGTCAACAGAATCGGCAACTCAAGGACGTAGGCCAATGGCCCGGCAGACAGGGCGAGGCTTGCCAGTTCGGCGCTGCCGTTCGCGAGAATGACAACGGTCTCATTGGTCCCGCACCATGTCGCCATGCCACCCAGCTCATTGGCGACCGCAACCGCCGTGCCAAAACGATCATCGCCGGAGACGCGCGTCACCATCGGTGCCGAATCGGTGGCGGCGAGTTCCTCCAGCACAGCATCGGACACCGCAGTCGGCCCACCAACGACGATGACGCGCTGCACCGCATGGTCCTCGAGGTATCGCACGACATGGCTATGAAGGTGCTGTGGGGGCGTCAGGAGCACGGGTGCGCCACGGTTAACCAGCGAGTCCGGCCACAACAGCACCGTCGGTACCTGATGTGCCCGACACCACAATGACGGTCGAAACCGAATTGAGCCCGCCCCGCTCCTGGGCGTAGCGCTCAGCCAGCTTGACCGCCGTCTCGTAGCGGTCACGTCCGGCGAACGAACGGGCATCGGGCAATTCGTCGTCGTCGCTGTCGATCAAGAATTCAGCCGCCGTATTCGCGGCCTGAGCTGGACCGGCGCCAACTGCGGCAAGAGCAGTCGTCAGCAAGGCAGCAGCGAGCAACGCTCTAAGCGCTGCCGCTCGTCGCCTTGCCAACTCACGGCTCACTCCGGCGGGACTCCTGGTCAGTGATCAATCCGTAGCGCCTCGAATGCGCTGTCAGCGCGCACGGTACCTCAAACGAAACTGCATTCGGATACTGCAGACGATCTGCACAACTCTAATGTTCCTGTCCATTTTGATACATGTTTCTTGAGCCGGTAGCACGAAACGCGAAGGGCCCCGGGGCGATTGCCCCGGGGCCCTTCTCAGGCTGTTCACCCTGTCAGAGAGCTGATGCCCTCCGGCGAGGTGTCCTGTATGTCAGACGTACTACCTGACTGGGATGCTCCGACTGGACGAAACGCGATGCTCGCTCGCGGCGCTCATGCTCTCGTCCGGGTCATCTTCAGTAACAGTGGTTTGATCGTCACCGTCACCATCGATGTTGTCCTGGTAGCTCGTAGCGACCGCTGCAGGAACCTCTACCACGCCACGGCCCGGGCCAGTGCGGGATCCGGGGATCATCGCAGCGTTGTCGGTTGTCCAGCGGAAGTACACCTGGCGATTCGGACCGACGAAGCCGAGATTCTCGGTGCCTGAGTCGTCGTAATCCTTGATGAGTGCCGCAAGGACCGTGTCCCGCAGAGTGTCACCATTCTCAGCCAACTCCTTCACGTAGTTGTTGAAGTCGACTGTGAAGCCAACCGAACTCTTGCCGCCTGCCAGCTCGAGGGTTCCCTCACCTTCGCTGATGTCGTCATCGGCTACTCCGCAGCCCTCAGTGGGCGACGCTGAGAAGCGGTCAGCGAAGCTGCTCGAGCCGTTCAGCGCTGCAGCGAGCTCACCAATCGTCGGCGTACCGTCCATGTAACGGATGCGGATGATCTGGTTGCGGGAGTTGACACTGACGTCGATCTCCGCGTCGGTGTCTGGATCATCAGTCGTACGTCCCGAGGACGAGTCGACTGTGACGCTCCAACCGTTGCCTGCGGCACCCGAGGCGCCACCGCTCCAGCTAGCCGAGATCTTCACGCCCGAGACCAACTCAACACTGGCGTTCCGGCTGAAGACCGTCTCGTCTACGCCGACTACACCATCTTCGTTCGTGTCTGCGAACGCGACTCTCGGCACCTTCTTGGTAGCGGGATCGTCGTCTACGTTCGGATCGACGGAACCGATCTTGATGGACGACACCTTGAAGTTCTTCGTGGTGTTGCCCACCGACGCACGAGTGGCACGGCTGCCGTTTGGCTGATCTTCGTCGTCCTGAACGGCACCTGCCGCCAGCACCACGATGTCACCAAGCCCTAGGGCGTATGCGGAACCGGCAGCCTCACCGGTGTCAGTCGTGTCATCATCATCATTCAGGTCGAAGGCCTCTTCGAGCGTCAAGCTGACGACTAGGCGCATACCAGCAGTGCCGGATGCGTCGGTCTCGGTCGTAATCTTCGCGCGTCGCTTGGAGATGACCGACACACCTGTCGCATCTTCCTCCGTATCTGTCGCCCCTGCCGGCACTTTGACGGTCGCGGGCTCGTTAGTGATCAAGATGACGTCGCTCTCACCCAGGACAGCGCGGATCTCGACGGCCGGGCCGGCGGTATCCCTGTCAGGGGCAGGCACCGTGAACGATGCCGCTTGGACAGTTCGCTTGTCGCCACCGGCACCGAATTCGGTCGACGTGGGTCGGACCTCAATGTCATCGCCTGGCTTCAGCGCGTGCGTCAAGGTGATCGTCACCACTTCAGCAGAGCCGCACGTAGCGTCTGCCGCCACCGTGGATTCAGCCGTGCTGATCCCGACGATGGCCGGGTCGACAGTCGAGTCGTCCTCGTCGATCGACGCTGGTGCGCCGTTCACATAGAACAGGTCCTTGAGTCGCTCCTCGAATTCTGTCTGGTCGTCGTCGTCGAGACCGTCACTGAACGTCGCCGTGAAGGTTGTGCCTCCGGCATCAGCATCGAGTGCCACTGTCAGCTCAGGACCCGATGCAGCGGCATCGAGTGCGGCCTCCATGACGGCCTCGCTCACCACGGCAGTGCCGCCGATTGCAACGATCGTCAAGTTGGTCTTGGCGTCGTCAACCTCATCAGCCGTGCCGGCGAGGTAGTCGCGGATTGCCGCCGGCAGTTCATCGCCAACGAGCAGGACCGGAATCGGACCAGACGTCTTGATGCCCTTGCCGAGCACTGGTGCAGAAGCGACGCCATCGGCGGTCGCCATGCGGTTGACAAGCGCCACCATTGAGGATGACGCGCCGACATCATCAGCGCAGTCGCCCAGCATCAGCTTGGCAAGCTTAACTGAGGTGCCAGCTGCTGAGTCACCGGCGATCCGCTGAACGGCGTCAACGCCAATCTCGTAAAGCTCGTCGTCAACGTCGGCGGAGACGGCACCCATGCCGCCCACGATCACGACACGCTCGATGTTCTCATCCATCAGGAAGTCGGCAGTCGCGTCGGGCAGCGCGTCGGCATCGGTGAGCAGCACAGGCAACTCAAGTGCGTACGCCAGCGGGCCAACTGCAATTGCATCGACCGCGGGCATATCGCTGCCATTCACGACAACTGCAACGCTCTCGTCGGTTCCGCACCAGGTGGCGTCGCCACCAAGCTCGGAAGCGACTTCAGCAGCAGTAGCGGCCCGGTCGGCGCCCGCGATGCGGTCCACCGTCGGCTCAGACTCAAGGCCTTCGATCTCTTCAAGCACTTCATCGGGAATCGACGCTGCGCCGCCAACCACGACGACCCGGCCGACGCCGTGGTCCTCGATGAAGTTGGCAACACCGCGGGAGATACCCGTGGAGCGGGTGAGCAGTACCGGTGCGTCCTTGTAACCAGACAGGCCGGCCGAGGTCACCGCGTCAATCAGCGTCTCGCCCGAAGCGATGATCACTGTTGACACCAAGCCCAGGTCGCCCCCGGCGTAGTTGTTCGCCAACTTGAGCGCAGTGTCGTAACGATCAGCGCCGGCAAATTCGCGCGAGTCGACCTTGCCGTCGTCGTTCGTATCGATCATGTGCTCGTTGGACGTGTTTGCGGCTTGAGCCGGTGCCCCTGCTACGACCGCTAGCACCGATGCCACGAGCATCGCTGCCAAGATCGCTGCGAGTGAGCGCCTGCTCCGCCGCTTCGTTCGGGTAATCAAGATTCCTTGCCTCCTGATTGG
The DNA here is from genome assembly GCF_965237655.1 of Candidatus Poriferisodalis sp. Lineage (GTDB taxonomy): Bacteria > Actinomycetota > Acidimicrobiia > Acidimicrobiales > Poriferisodalaceae > Poriferisodalis. The sequence goes on along the minus strand of NZ_CBDEGB010000001.1, from coordinate 607,030 downwards.
GAATTCATGGATGTTGGTGCCGGGCACGGGGGCCCATGGCACCCATCTCCCGCCTCATATAGAGAACCGCGGCAGAGCGCGCTCTGTGACACGGCAACTCGCAAGGGTACGGGGTCACTCCCGACTGCGCAATGCTGGATCCTCCTGCACACGCTTGATGTGAGCCTAGGCGACCGCAGGGGTGCCGTGTGGCGCGTTCTCAAGCGCCTGCAGGGCATTCTTTGAGTGCCAAAAGCGCTGACTGGGCACTTTTCTTGTGCCGGCAAGGCACTGGGGGCGCGCTGGGCCTACCGTGGGGGCTCCTCGCAAGCCGACCAGCACGGGAGCTCTGGTGAAGCGATCGCTAGCCGGTGCGTTGATCTTGCTCGCGGTGGCCGTGGTAGCGGCCGTGGCCGTGTGGTTTATCGTGTTCGCGGACGCGGGCGATTCGAACCAGATGAGCTACATCGTGGTCCCCCACCCTGATGACGAGATGCAGGCCTGGTCGCTGATCGAGGACACGACCGGCAACTACAAGGTCTTCATCATGGCGACCAGGGGCGAGCAGACCTTCTATTGCGGCTCTCCGGGCTACGACGAGGGAACCGGGGAGATCGCGCCCGACCCGTGGCCCGCCGGCAAGTGGACGCCGTCGTGCGAATCTGCCCGCAAGAACTCGTTCTTCGGCTTCATGGAGCACATGGCCGCCGGGGACAGCGGACTGCCCTCGTCGTACACCTACGAAGGGGTGAAGGGCCCCTTCGACACGCTGGGCACGGAGATCTGCCGCTACGACGACGCCGACGACAACGGAGCCTGCGTGCCCGATCTCACTGCCGAAGTGTGGACATCGCCGATGGGTGCCGTGGTGTGGTTCAACCTCGGTGACGGCGACCTCACACTGGACGAGGTGGTATGGGCCGTCACGACAGTGCGCGACAACCGGCGGTCGCTTGGCATCAACGATTCGCTCGAGAACCACAACCTGATCGGAGCGAGCTACTGGAACGGCACCTACTCGGGATGCTCCGACTATGCCCATTCGGACCATCTCGCGATTCGTGACGCGTTGTGGCACACCGACTTTGACATGGGGTACCAGGCGGTGCCGACCTGCAGGTTCGACCCTGCGGTGTCTCGGTCGCAACAGGTGTCCTATGACCGCTTCCACGAGGCGTTCGAGGCGTCTCGGACGACACGCATCGGTGCGCACCCGGTCCACTACGGCTGGATGCTGGGCGGCGAACCGGGCTACTGGCCCGGTGCATACGAAGGGCAGGACATCGAGTTCCACCGCAACCAGCACTTCTGGATCCGGTTCGAGTAGGTGCGCTTGCAGGCTGCTTGAGGCCGCCTGGGGTGCTTTCGAACCGACTGGTCTGCGCTACGGGTTGTCCACGGTGGACGGATAGCAGTAGGGCAAGCCGTGGCGCTCGCCCATGAAGCGGTCGAGATCGTTGCGCAAGCGCCAGCCGGTGATCCACACCTTCTCAGGGGTCACCTGCACATAGCCGTTGATGAGCAAGCAGCGGATGGTGTCGCCGGTTTCGCTGTTGTCGAGGTGGATCGTGGAGACAGCGATCAGGCTGGTGACGGCTGCGGTGGGGTCGCGGCGATCCACTTCGGCGAAGCGCCAGTTGGCCAGGAACGTGAACATCAGACCCACCGCCAGCACTGCTGCCACGGCTGCCCGCAGAGCACGGCGAGCTCCCTCCGACCGGGCGGCGAGGTCGAGCGCCGCTAGGCCGCCGGCGATGATCAGCGACCAGGCAAGCTGTGCCAGTTGTGCCTCCCGCCACGCTTCGCCCATCGGGAGATTGCGCTGCTGCATCGATGCCGACAGCCCAGCAAGCGAAGCAGAGAGGATCGCCATGAAGGCGCCGAGCCCCGCCAGGGCGATGGCGAGGCGGACATGCGCGTTGCGGGGCGGCGTGGCGGTTGTGGCGGCGGCGTCCGTGGCGGCGGTGCCGGCGGTGGCGGCGGTGGCGGCGGTCTCGGCGGTGCCTGCTCGGTCTGATCGCCAGCCCCTGGCCGCTGCTGCGACGGCCATGGCCACGATTCCGGCCAGCATGACGGCGAGCACGGCATTCGTCGCCAGATCGGCCAGCCCGGCATCGACGGCGAACAAGCGGGCCAGATCGGCGTTGTAGTCCCAACCGACGGGAGGCAGCCCGGTCGCCAGCCGAGGCAGGGCCGTCTCGAACGCCTCAGGCGAGATGCTGAGATCCGAGGCGGTGTAGCAGGCGTCCCGCGCGCAGCGCCGGGCAATGTCGATGCGGACCGGAATGAACACCGCGGCGAACCCGGCGCTGAACGCCGCCCAACGGCGAACCGCTGCGGTGGCCAGGGCTGCTCGAAGGGCGACCCTGGCGACGGCCACCCGGGCGATGAGGAAAGCGCCAGCCACCAGTGGTGCGAGGTAGGCGACGTCATAGAACATGACCAGAACGGCGCCGAACAGGGCCATGGAGGCGTATTCCCGTTTGCGCATCGGCCGGGGGTGGAGGTCTCGGTCTCGGATGATGGCAAGCGTCGCCGCCAAGATCAGTACGACAGCGCCGATGAACGTGTGCGGGAATTGCGCCAGCCCGCCGATGATCCCGTTCGCCACGATCACCGCACCCATCGCCAGCGGGTACAGGCCAACCAGCGACCGGTCGGCGTCCACGCCTGCCGAGCGGGCCAGCGCTTGGACCATCTTCGCCGCAAGCACTGCCAGCAAGGCCACGACAGCGACACGTACGACGCCCACCAGGACGTGGGGGGTGAGGCCGGTCGCTTCAGCGGCTTCGAAGACGACGCCGTGGACCAGCACTTCGGTGAAGCGCCCGATCGGCCGGAAATTGCCGATGTTCAGGAAGTTGACGAGGCGCTCCTCGACGTAGCGCCCGATGCCGAAGAGGTTGACGTCGGTGAAATAAACCTGCTGGAAGAGGTGGAGACGCTCGTCGGACTTGAGCGACATGCCGAGCAGGGGAAGCACCACCAGGATCGCCGGGCCGGCCGTGAAGGGCCAGGCGCGGTGCTTGCGGGCGGTTGCGGCGTTGCGGCGGGTCGTCGCGGGGGCGTTCACGAGGCGTCCGGTTCCACATCACCGCTGGGTGTGCCGTCATCGGGCGTGGTTGTCGGGGGCGGGTCGCAATAGGGCGTACCGACGCGTTCGGCCATGAGCCGGTTGAGCGCGGCTCTGAGTTGTTCGGTGGCGTCGGGCACTGGCTGGGCTGGCCCGGTGCCGTCAGAGGCGTTGAGCAGCAAACAGCGAATTGCATTGGGGGGTGCCGTGTAGTCGACAACATCGGTACGGACCGGCCAATCGTTCAGCTCAGCGATACCCGCGGGGCTGTCTGCGTCGCCCATGTTGACCGTGGACGCCGAGATCAGGCTGGTCACCGAAGCAGCGGAGTCATACCGGTCGATCTGAGCGGTCTGCCAATTCGCGACCAGCGTGAGGGCTGCGGCTGCGGCGAGGGGGAGCGCAGCGGCGAACGTCGCGAGCGCTGCCATCTGACGTTGAGGGCGTTGCCGATGGTGCCGGCGGTGCCGCAGGGCAAGATCGAGGGCAGCTAGGGCGGCGGCGGCGACCAGCGACCAGCCGATCTGTGTCAGCAGCGTGTCGCGCCAGCCCTGCCTGACAGCGTGGCCGAACGGGAGCTGCTGCACCCGCCACGACAAGCCTGCGTACAAGGCTGCGGCACCTGCGACTGCCGCACCGAACCCGCCGAGGGCCAGTACGAGCCGGAGCCGGCGGAGTGCGTGATGGTTGTTCGTCGGCAGGGGTGAGAGGTTGTCGGGGTCGCTGGTGTCTGCGGAGTCCGCGGTGTCGGCGGTTTCGTCAGTCGAGGGGTTGTTGCGGAGTTCACGCCGAGCGGCTGCCACCGTGATTGCGAGCAACGCCAGAAGTGACAGCACGAGCATCGAGTTGGCAAGCACCGCTGCGAATCCGAGATCGAGACCGGCGTCGTCGGCGCGGTCTGCATTGGAGAGCCACCCCGCCAGCGGCAGCGCCGACCCCACCCGCGCAACTGCGGCGCTGATGGCGTCGGGGCTCCAACTGAGCAGCCAGCCGTCGGAGCAGTCGTAGGTCGCGGCGCAGCTTCGTGCAACGGCGAAGCGAGCTGGAATGAAGACCACCGCGAACCCGGCGGTGAGCGCCACCCACCGTCGTGACGCCGCGGTGCGCAGCGCTGCGCGTGCCGGCAGCCCTGCGGCGAGGGCGCGAGCGGCGATGAACGCCGCAGCAACAAACGGCGTCAGATAAGCGAGCTCATCGAACGCAACTGCGGCCGCCCCCAGCGCTGCCATGAAGATGTACTCGCGCCAGGCGACGTTTCGAACCGCCATGTCTCGGTATCGGGCGACTGCCAGCGCCGCACCCAAGACGAGCGCCACGGCACCGATTGAGGTGTGAGGAGTCTGGACCAATCCGCCGGTGGTTCCATTCGCTACCAGCACCGCTGCGAACGCCAGTGGATACAGCGCAACGAACGAACGGTCGGAGTGCAGGTTCGCTGAGCGCCGCAACGACTCGACGAGCCCGACGGCCATCACCGCGACGAGACCCACCAGGATTAAGCGCACGGCGCCGAGCACAGCGTGGGGAGCCAGGCTGAGCGCCTCGCCGGTTTCGACCGCAAGGCCGTGCACGAGGGATTCCACAAAGCTCCCGATGGGCCCGAAGCTGCCTTCGTCGAGTCGGTCCCCGGTGAGACGCCAGGCGCGCCGTGCCGCCTCAATCGGGTTGGTGCCGGTGGCATCGGCGTTCAGGTAGACGTTGAGTCGCTCCCTCGACTGCAGCGCAAGCCCGGCGAGGGGCAGCACAACCAGCAGCGCCGGGGCAGCCAGGTGCAGCCACCTGCGGCGGCGCCTGCTTCGGCTCATCATGGTCAGGCGCCGCCTGGGCCGGGGGGTCTCCGCCCTGGCAGCTCGGAGGCGGAGCGACTGCCCTGCGACACCGCTAGAGCGCCAGATACGCCCGGCGGCGATGCATCGTTCCCACGAGCAAGTAGATGACGAGTCCGAGGACGGCTGCGTAGGCGATGTGAACGCCGGGTGCTCCGATCGGCAAGATGTCTTCCATCAGGCGGGTTTCGATCGAGCGATCGCCGATGTGCACTGACCTGGCGGCGTGCAACAGGACGCGTTCGAACAGATACACGATGATCGCGTTGCGGCCGAACGCGATGATCGGCCATGTCGCTGCTCGTCTGAGGCGGTCGATTGATTCTCGGCCGCTGCTGCCGCTTCCTGCGTCGACCAGCAGGTAGATCACGCAGACGACTGCGAGCGCTGTTCCCGCTACCAGCAGGGCGAACGACGGCGTCAGCAGGCGCTTGTTGGGGGGTGACCACAGCGATGCGGCGAGTCCGACGATGACGCACAGTGCGGCGAGGGTGCCGACGCTGGCGAGAGTTCTCTGCGGGTCGTCGCGGCCGTGCCGTCGTATGAGCATTCCGGCCGAATAGCCGAAGAGGACGAATGACGAGGAGGCCATAGAAAGGACGAGGCCTTCGGGATCCCATCCGGCATTTCCTGCTCGGTAAACGTGGCTCGTGCTGAGAACGGCTGAGTCGAAGTCGAAGTAGGGACTGCAGCGGTCGACGGGATCACAGGATAAAAGGTCGAGGCCGAGGCCGTACAGCAATATGACCGTGGCAGCCGCCGCGATGATCAGCCACATCTTGTCTTCGCCGAATATCGCTCTGCTGGCGAGCACGACGAGCGCTCCGCAGGCGCCGGCGATGCCGATCATCTGCAGGACACCCGTGAAGCGCAGTTCTGAAATGTCGAACCACGAGGTGCCGTACGCGTTGTAGGCGATGCCCAGAAAGACGAGCAGGAGGAGCCGGCGGATCAAGCGGCGATAGGTGGCGGCGTTGGACCTGTTGCGCAGCAGGAACGACAGGCTCAGGCCGCTCGTGACGAGGAATGCGGGGAATATCCAGTCGTTGAGGGTGACGCCGACCCATTCGGCGTGTCTCAAGAAGGCGAAGTGTTCGCCAACGGCAGTGCTTGGCGTGAAGATCATGCCGACGAGCAGTGCGCCCCGGAAGGTGTCGACGGAGGCGAACCGGGTGCGTTGTGCGGGTGCGGTAGGTGTGGGCTCGGAGGGGACCGTGGGTGTTGCGGTGGGTGCGGAGCCGCTTGGCGTGGTGGGTGCAATCGGCGATGCAGCCTCCGGCGTCATGCCGGCAGATTGTATGACCGCGCCATGCGAACGGACCCCCGAGTGCGTGTCATCGCTTACTGCGCCGGGCGCGGCGAAGTTGCTGGCGTGGCTAGGAGTTCCAATTCGGAATGAGCACTGGTCGGCCCCAGCACAGCACCGCGCCGTCATCCCGAATTGCGCAGGAGTACTCGCTGCCCACAGACAGCCCTGTGAACTTGCCCGGCGGAGGTTCCGTTACCCCGTGTGGGTCGTCTATTCCCTCGGCGGGGGCACCCCAGCAGACGGCGGTGTGGTCGGTGCGGACACCGATCTTCATGAAGGTCGGCGGAGGCGCAGCGCCGGTGCTGACAAGGTCGGTGCCGGCATAGAACTGGCGGGTCACTTGGCCTGCCTTCTCGATGGTCTCCCAGCGGTTGGCTCCCCCGACGAGCTGGGTGCCGTCTCGATGCGCCGGCTTGGCGGCGGGGACCGCCGTAATCCCGCCGACGATGTAGCCGCCTGGCTCGGCGGCGTTGAGGCGGGCGATCTGGTCCGCGGTCATGTCGGCCTCGCGCTGGTCCGCGAGGCGGTCGAACTTGGTGTCCATACGGGCGCAGAGCGCCTCGAAGCGCTCTTCGAAGTGTCCCTTGGTGGCGAAGCGTGTGAGGTCGTCCTTGGTGGCCAAGTCTGACAACGGCGCTGGGCGGAGCGACCGTAGGCGTGACCAGCTCAACTATCACGACGATTTTAGATGCCTTTGGCTGATACCGGGCGCCGCAAGCTCGAGCGGGTGCGGGTGGTCGGGGACGATGACTGGCCATTCGGAGATGGGCAGCGTGTGGCCGCGTACGATTCGGCGCGCTGGTGGTCTAAGAATGGGTGATGGCTCAAACGGTGGGGCGGCCTTGACGGGTGTTCGGCCAGCGACGGCGGATGCTCGGAGTCGTCGCAGTGTGCGGCACCGTTTCCGGCAGGCAGCTGTGGTTGTGGTTGCGTTCGTTGCCGCCGTGATCGCTGTCGCTCCTGCAGCAACGGCGACTCCTTGGGACCCCGAGCCGCTGGCACCCCAGTCGCCTGTGGGCAATGAGCGTGCTGCGCCCGCTAGCGCACTGCTTCCCGGTGAGCGGATGAGGCCCGGCAATTCGCTGCGTTCGCCCAATGGCCGCTACCTGCTGGCCCTGCAGCGCAACGGCAATCTCGTGCTGTACGACATGGCGCGCTTCGCTGAGCCGCCGCCGGGCGCTGCCCATTCGAGCTGGCCCGCGGATGCCGCGCTCGGCGTCGGCAACGTGCCCGTGGCGCTGTGGGATGCCCGCACCGCCGGAACCACGGCGGGCGCACTGGTGATGAGCCCCGACGGCGACCTGGTGCTGCACGCCGCTGACGCGGCGGGTGGGCCCCTGTGGAGCAGCCGCACCGCAGATCGGCCCGGTGCGTTCTTGAGTGTGCGCGACGACGGTGCCGTCGTGGTCGGCTATGGCGACGGCCGAGTGCTGTGGACGGCGGGCACTTCCATTCCCGATGTGGGCCTCGCCGGCACCAAGCATGTGGTGTACGACCGCGCAGGCCAGCGGGTGTGGCTGATCGAGGCCGACGGATCGCTGTTCGACACCTACCCGGTGAGCGGTCGGGCCACCAGTCCGTCGCCCGGCGCCTACAGCGTGTTCTCCAAATCGCAGTATTCGAGCTCGCCGCGCACGCCGGTCACCATGCGCCACATGGTTCGCTTCGTGGAGGGCATCACCGGGCTCGACATCGGATTCCACTCCATCCCCCGAACCTACGGCGGCATCCCCATCCAAACCGTCGACGAACTCGGTCAGCCGCGCTCGGCGGGCTGCGTCCGCCAGCACGACGCCAAAGCCAGCCAGCTGTACGACTGGGCGCCAATTGGCACACCTGTGATCGTTCTGGCTTAGCGGCTGCGCTGTCCGAAGCCGGACACGATCCTGTTCAGCGCCGCGCCGTGTGATCTCGGCGGCGATCATCCCTGCTGTCATGCCGGTGTCGCATCCTCGAACCGTGCGGCACTCGCGCAACGCCTGGGCGAGGTCTTTGCGCGGCGAGTGACCGCGGCGTCGCCTTCATCACGCCGTGTTCTTGCACTACCAGCACAGGTACCACAACGCCCTGGAGGCGTAAGGACCCCCGACCGGCCGAGTTAGCGACTCAACCGGCAACGGTGCGAAACGTGATGGAGACGCGTCGCTCGCGCTTGACCCTCTGTCCGTTCCACTCGTCCGAATGCCGCTTGGCGATGCCGTGGCGCCACGTCGAGCGCACTTCACCATGCATCAGCACCAGGCTGCGCGGCTTGAGTCGCTGCACGTGGTCGGCACCGGTTGCCTCGCAGCGGAGATCCATGTTGACCGCCGAGCCCAAGCTCACAGTCGCAACGACGGGACCGAAGCAGTCCCGGTCGACGTGGGGTGCGATTCCTTGCCCCGGTTGATATTCGTTGACGATTGCCTGTTCGAACGGCTGTCGAGCGTCGAGCAGCCGCGTGGCATCCCCCGATGCCGCTGACCGAACCTTGTGCGTCAGCTGTGTGAGCCATTCGGGCAGGGGCCCGATGCGGGCTGTTTCGTCGAGCCTTCGGTTTGAGTAGTCGTACTTGTATCCGAAATGCAGAACGCGCCGGGACAAGTCTGTGAGCCACTCGGAAGCGTCGATGTGGTCGAGCAGGTCAGCCTCTTCGGCGGCAGACAGGAACCCATCGTGGTACTCGAGCCCGATGGGTGCAACTGCTGTGTCGTCGTCAAGCAGCGACAACTGCATGCTCATGCGATCAACTTCCAGTGCTCTGCTTCGACATCCCACAGGACAGTCTGATTGTCCCACTTCACCGGGTCCGCGCCGAGAGCGTGTGCCATGGCTGCGGCTACCGTCGCTGCGCCGGCACCGATGTCCACAACCAGCAGGCGCTCATGGTGTGCGTCTGAGTTCGGCGCGGGTGCGGCCGCGGTGGCGTTCGAGGCTGGCGCGCCGATAGCCCTTGTCCGCGATGAGGGTCTGGCCGGGTCGCGCGAGGCCGGCATGGTCGATCATGTCCGCGCAGATGTCTCGCTCGTCGACACGAGCGATCATCTCGGCGCTGCGGCGCAGCCGCTTGTTGTACCCGTCACGCTTGGGGATGTACGGGAACCACGGCCTCAGATGCGTCCGGGCGAAGCGAACGAACCGTGCTTCGGAATCGAACCCCAGCAGCGCCGAGATCACCGCGAGCGTCACCAGCTCCGCATCGGACAGCTTCGGCGCGATGCCCACCGCCGGGCGCTCAGGAACCCACTGCGGGTTCGCACACAACAGATCATCGGCCTTCACACACAGTGCAGTCGCGAGGGTGTCCAAGTCCGGGTTCATGGCCCGGTCCTCCAGGATCGAGGCGTGTATTCACACCCCGAGCTTGGACACCCTCACCACACCAACGGCGGACCCCACCCCTTGGAACTAATCATCTAGGCGACCGCAGGGGGGTGGCGGGGCGCGGTTTTGGGCGCTTTCAGGGCATTTTTTGGATGCGTACGGGGTGCTCGTGGGCACGGACGGGTGCTGGCTTGGAAGGCGAGGAGCCCCGGGGCCGAGACCGAGCTCGGCGGATTCGAGCTGCTGAACCGCGCCGCGGCGTGTCAGCCGTCGGCGTCGGGGAAGAGCGGGACGCCCATGGCGCGGGCTGTGTCGTTCATTCGGCGGTCGTAGCTGGCGAGCTCAACGGTTTGGCCTGCGTCGCGCAAGAACTCGCATGTTGCCAGGTGCAGGGCGTCGAGCGTGCGCACGCTCGACGGACCCGGGAATGCCTCCAGCGCACGTGCGAGCACCGCAGGCACGAGCTCGACGAGTCCCAGCCGGCCCAGCAGCGCCCGAGCGGCCTCGCCGTGGGATTCGGCCAGTCCGCGCCCGTGCAGCTGGGTCCAGGTCTCGTACTCGGTCAGCCGGCTGGACACGAGCGTGTGGCCCCACAGCGATTCGGGCGGCACACGGTCCTCACTGAATAGCTGGGCGAGCACAACAGAGGTGTCAAGGTAGATCACCGGTCAGCTCTGGCCGAGTCGAGGTCCGTGAGGATCTCGCTCAGCGGCGCGGTCGGCTGCGAAGGCGGAGGCTCTGTCGCCGCCACCAGGCCTGGCCTCAGCACGCCGCTGCGGACGAGATCTGCCAGGAAAGCATCTGCTACCAGCGGGCTGCGGGTCGGCTGCGGCGGCCCCATCTCGGCGACGACGCGGTCGCGGTCGGTCACCAGGATGGTCTCGCCGCTGGCCGCCAGCCGTACGTACTCGCTGAGTCGGCTGTTGAGCACCTTGATGCCGACTGACCGCATGACGACAAACATAGCAGCCGATGGAGCAACATGTAGCTACTTTGTTCAAGCCCCGAGCGACGCGCTCGCAGCCGCCCGACACCGGGGCGTGAGGACGGATCGCAGCGAAGGCCTCGTCTATACAGTCGGAGCACTATGCGATCGGCTGGCGCAACGGCGCCCGGCATCGCCACCCGCTCGGCGGTGCTCGGCGTCGTCCTGCTGGCGTTTGCAGCTCTTGGCGCGTGCAGCAGCGACAATGGATCGGAATCGGGTTCAGGCCCAACTGCGCCACCAGACACGAGCCAAACCGACACCCCCACGACACTCGAATCGTCCGATCAACCGCTCACAGACTCAGACAGCGCACCCAGCCAAGACGGACTGGCTGCGCTGCCGCTGTTGCCACGCATGCAATCCGTGCTCGTCCAGGTCGAGACGCCCCAGGGCGTCGGCACCGGCCTCATCGTCGAAGACGGATATATCGTCACCAGCTATCGCCTCTTGGCCACCTACGAGGCTGCCCAATTGACGTCGAGCGCTCACGGCCGGCCCTTCGTCTTTTGTTGGGATGAGGGTGGGTTGAGGGTCCGTTTGTAGGGGTCGAGGCCCTGCTGGGATCGGTGTTTGTGGACGCCGAACCCTGGAGGGCCTCGATGGCGAGTGATGTTATGTCGGTGCGGCTGTGGCTGTGGCGTATCAGAGTGCTGGGGGTGGTCGTCGACGCGCCCGAGGAGCTGGTGGTGCGGGTGCGCTCGACGGTGCGCCGCCCGCAGTGCCCTGATTGGGGGGCGCCGTGCGGGAGGGTTCATGACCGTCGGGACAACGTGGTGCGGGACTTGGAGGTGTCGGGCCGGCCGGTGACGCTTTTGTGGGACCGGCGACGGTTGGTGTGCGAGTCGTGCGGCGATCGCTTCAGCGAGGGCCATCGGGCGTTCGAGGGCCGTGTCACGGCGCGTCTGGCTCGCCGGCTGGTTGCTGATGCGCGGGCGATGACGGTCAACGCCGCAGCGTGCGGTCACGGGGTGAGCTGGAAGCTGGTGAACGCGCTCGTCGTGGCATGGGCGGGGCTGGTCGCCGGGCATCGCCGCCGTCGCAGATGCCGGGTGCTGCTGGTGGAGGGGACCTCGATCCGCAAGCGGCACCGCTATGTGACGGTGCTGGTGAACGGCGACACCGGCGAGGTGCTCGCCATGGTGCCCCACCGCAGCCAGGCGGCCCTGAGCGGCTTTTTGGCTGCTCAGGGGCATCGCTGGTGCAAAGGCGTGAAGGTCGTGGTGTCCGACGGCTCAAAGGCATACAAGGCAGCGATCGACCAGCGGCTCGGCCACGCCCGCCACGTCCTGGACCGGTTCCACGTGATCCGCTGGTTCCAAGCCGGCCTCACTGCCGCGCGGCGCGACGTCCAGCGCCGCCCCGAAGGCTCGGTGCCCGCATTCGACCCCAAGGTGTTCGGGGCCAGGTTCTTGCTGATGCGCCGACCGGACAAGCTCGACGCCGCCGAGCAGGCACGCCTCGACGAGCTGTTCGAGGCCCATCCTGGGCTGCGGGCCGCGTGGGAAGCGCTCGGCGAGCTGCACAACCTCTATCTCGCCGACGACCGCAAAGGCGCCCTCGAAGCGCTCGACCGGTCCGCCGACATCTACCGCACCGGGCTGATCCCCGAGTTCAGCGACACCGTCGACACCTTCCTCGCATGGCATGCCCAGATCCTCGACTGGCACCACACCGGACGGCCCAGCAACGGCCGCATCGACCGCACCAACAACCTCCTCCAAGTCCTTCGCCGCCGAGCCCACCGGTTCACCAACTACACGAACTTCGAAACCCGCGGCATCCTCACAACATGAACCCCACCGAGCCCAGCAGCCCGAATCCCAACAAAAGACGAAGGCTCAGCAAATTACACACCGGTGGTCCCCCACTGGAACCCCGTGAACTCGCGGGTATGATGCAAGGTGCTCAGTGGATGCCTGCTGAGCAGGCGGGTGGACCAGGTGTCAGCACGATTCTGACCCGGCAAAGCACCTGGCCACCCGCCACTACGTTCGCAGCCAGTGTAACCACAAACCCGTAGTTCGCGCGCGAGTCTTTTGTTATGGGGCTGAGTCGGGTGTCAGAACGCGCCGGCTACGACCGAGATGATCAGCACGACTACCGGCACGAGAATCATCTGGCCTGCCTTCTCGATGGTCTCCCAGCGGTTGGCTCCCCCGACGAGCTGGGTGCCGTCTCGATGCGCCGGCTTGGCGGCGGGGACCGCCGTAATCCCGCCGACGATGTAGCCGCCTGGCTCGGCGGCGTTGAGGCGGGCGATCTGGTCCGCGGTCATGTCGGCCTCGCGGGGTCCGGTCAGGACGATGCAATCGAGATAAGCACGCTGGTGATCTAGAAGTCAGAAGAACGGCACGAATGCCGGCTTGGAAATTGCCGCCAACAGCGTCGCTGCGGCAGAAATTCCGGCGATGATACTCCAGTAGAAGCGGCGTGCTGATGTTCGACGGTCGGCCTCGCGCTGGTCCGCGAGGCGGTCGAACTTGGTGTCCATACGGGCGCAGAGCGCCTCGAAGCGGTCTGCGAGGTGTTCCTTGGTGGGGTACTTCTCCAATTCGGACCGCAGGTCGTCCTTGGTGGGGTACTTCTCAAGCTCGGACCGCAGGTCGTCCTTGGTGGCGAAGCGTGCGAGGTCGTCCTTCGTGGCCAAGTCTGACAACGGCGCTGGGGCGAGACACGACATCAAGTACTCCGCGAGCGGTTCGTTGGTCTGCTCGCACAGCCAAGCGTAGAGCTGAGCACGGTCCTGTTCAGACATCGGCAACCCCCTCCATTCCTCTGCGGAGCGACCATAGGTGTGACCAGCTCAACTATCACGACGATTTTCGATGCCTTTGGCTGATACCGGGCGCCGCAAGCTCGAGCGGCTGCGGGTGGTCGGGGACGATGACTGGCCATGAGGAGATGGGCAGCGTGTGGCCGCGTACGATTCGGCGCGCTGGTGGTCTAAGAATGGGTGATGGCTCAAACGGTGGGGCGGCCTTGACGGGTGCTCGGCCAGCGACGGCGGGTGCTCGGAGTCGTCGCAGTGTGCGACGCCGTTTCCGGCAGGCAGCTGTGGCCGTGGTTGCGTTCGTTGCCGCCGTGATCGCTGTCGCTCCTGCAGCAACGGCGACTCCTTGGGACCCCGAGCCGCTGGCACCCCAGTCGCCTGTGGGCAATGAGCGTGCTGCGCCCGCTAGCGCACTGCTTCCCGGTGAGCGGTTGAGGCCCGGCAATTCGCTGCGTTCGCCCAATGGCCGCTACCTGCTGGCCCTGCAGCGCAACGGCAATCTCGTGCTGTACGACATGGCGCGCTTCGCTGAGCCGCCGCCGGGCGCTGCCCATTCGAGCTGGCCCGCGGATGCCGCGCTCGGCGTCGGCAACGTGCCCGTGGCGCTGTGGGATGCCCGCACCGCCGGAACCACGGCGGGTGCACTGGTGATGAGCCCCGACGGCGACCTGGTGCTGCACGCCGCTGACGCGGCGGGTGGGCCCCTGTGGAGCAGCCGTACCGCAGATCGGCCCGGTGCGTTCTTGAGTGTGCGCGACGACGGTGCCGTCGTGGTCGGCTATGGCGACGACGGTGCCGTCGTGGTCGGCTATGGCGACGGCCGAGTGTTGTGGACGGCGGGCACTTCCATTCCCGATGTGGGCCTCGCCGGCACCAAGCATGTGGTGTATGACCGCGCAGGCCAACGGGTGTGGCTGATCGAGGCCGACGGTTCGCTGTTCGACACCTACCCGGTGAGCGGTCGGGCCACCAGTCCGTCGCCCGGCGCCTACAGCGTGTTCTCCAAATCGCAGTATTCGAGTTCGCCGCGCACGCCGGTCACCATGCGCCACATGGTTCGCTTCGTGGAGGGCATCACCGGGCTCGACATCGGATTCCACTCCATCCCCCGAACCTACGGCGGCATCCCCATCCAAACCGTCGACGAACTCGGTCAGCCGCGCTCGGCGGGCTGCGTCCGCCAGCACGACGCCAAAGCCAGCCAGCTGTACGACTGGGCGCCAATTGGCACACCTGTGATCGTTCTGGCTTAGCGGCTGCGCTGTCCGAAGCCGGACACGATCCTGTTCAGCGCCGCGCCGTGTGATCTCGGCGGCGATCATCCCTGCTGTCATGCCGGTGTCGCATCCTCGAACCGTGCGGCACTCGCGCAACGCCTGGGCGAGGTCTTTGCGCGGCGAGTGACCGCGGCGTCGCCTTCATCACGCCGTGTTCTTGCACTACCAGCACAGGTACCACAACGCCCTGGAGGCGTAAGGACCCCCGACCGGCCGAGTTAGCGACTCAACCGGCAACGGTGCGAAACGTGATGGAGACGCGTCGCTCGCGCTTGACCCTCTGTCCGTTCCACTCGTCCGAATGCCGCTTGGCGATGCCGTGGCGCCACGTCGAGCGCACTTCACCATGCATCAGCACCAGGCTGCGCGGCTCGAGTCGCTGCACGTGGTCGGCACCGGTTGCCTCGCAGCGGAGATCCATGTTGACCGCCGAGCCCAAGCTCACAGTCGCAACGACGGGACCGAAGCAGTCCCGGTCGACGTGGGGTGCGATTCCTTGCCCCGGTTGATATTCGTTGACGATCGCCTGTTCGAACGGCTGTCGAGCGTCGAGCAGCCGCGTGGCATCCCCCGATGCCGCTGACCGAACCTTGTGCGTCAGCTGTGTGAGCCATTCGGGCAGGGGCCCGATGCGGGCTGTTTCGTCGAGCCTTCGGTTTGAGTAGTCGTACTTGTATCCGAAATGCAGAACGCGCCGGGACAAGTCTGTGAGCCACTCGGAAGCGTCGATGTGGTCGAGCAGGTCAGCCTCTTCGGCGGCAGACAGGAACCCATCGTGGTACTCGAGCCCGATGGGTGCAACTGCTGTGTCGTCGTCAAGCAGCGACAACTGCATGCTCATGCGATCAACTTCCAGTGCTCTGCTTCGACATCCCACAGGACAGTCTGATTGTCCCACTTCACCGGGTCCGCGCCGAGAGCGTGTGCCATGGCTGCGGCTACCGTCGCTGCGCCGGCACCGATGTCCACAACCAGCAGGCGCTCATGGTGTGCGTCTGAGTTCGGCGCGGGTGCGGCCGCGGTGGCGTTCGAGGCTGGCGCGCCGATAGCCCTTGTCCGCGATGAGGGTCTGGCCGGGTCGCGCGAGGCCGGCATGGTCGATCATGTCCGCGCAGATGTCTCGCTCGTCGACACGAGCGATCATCTCGGCGCTGCGGCGCAGCCGCTTGTTGTACCCGTCACGCTTGGGGATGTACGGGAACCACGGCCCCAGATGCGTCCGGGCGAAGCGAACGAACCGTGCTTCGGAATCGAACCCCAGCAGCGCCGAGATCACCGCGAGCGTCACCAGCTCCGCATCGGACAGCTTCGGCGCGATGCCCACCGCCGGGCGCTCAGGAACCCACTGCGGGTTCGCACACAACAGATCATCGGCCTTCACACACAGTGCAGTCGCGAGAGTGTCCAAGTCCGGGTTCATGGTCCGGTCCTCCAGGATCGAGGCGTGTATTCACACCCCGAGCTTGGACACCCTCACCACACCAACGGCGGACCCCACCCCTTGGAACTACTCATCTAGGAACGCCGACGCAAGCACTGAACCGCTGGCTGACTCTCTCAACCGCCGTTGTGCTCGGTGCCGATGGGGTTCGCAGAGCGCGGCCTGGACAGCGGTCTCGTAGCATTTTGATCATGCGGTCACCGAATCGACGACGTCCCCGGCAACGCACTCGAATCGTCCCGCCAGGCACCGATCTGGACGCATTGGCAGACCGTGTTCGCTACGTCGGCAGCCCTGAGCACAAGAACATGCCGACATTCGCGGGCCACCCCCGTCCTCGCAGCGACGCGTCCATCTGCCCCCGGGAGCACAACGACGCCGAAGTGGTCACGGATTGGCTTCGTTCCGCCATGCGCGCTGGCTCGACCGGTGGGCCATGGGAAGACGGCTACCCGCGATATGCGTGGCACCGATTGGGTGACACGGTCTTCGAAGCGCGGCTCGTCAACAGGGGCGACGGTGCGTACAAGGGCTACCCGCTCAGGCCAGACGAGTGGCCCCTGCACATGGAGAGGTCCCGATGAACGCACTGCGCTTCGATGTCGAATGGCTTGATGGCACCGGCATCAAGGGTCCGGAACTGGCAGCAACGTTCGCTTCATTACGCATTCAAGCCGACAATGCGGTGCTGACGCGGGTTGACGACAAGCGAGCGCGGACACTGCGTGACGCTGTCTATGTCCCTCTCTATCCCATGGCCGAATGGCTGGTGTCGAATTGGTGGTTCCTCGCCTATGAGACAGAGAATCTCGTCAACCGAACTGATCCGGCGTTCGCTCAGCGCCACAGTCTGGTGACCGGTGCAGAGGGCTATGCCTTGCCCGATGTGCGATTCAGCTCGGCTGGCCGACTGACACACATCGCATGGAGCGACCGGATGTCGGAGTGGAACGAGCTCGAGTTTCGAAGTCGCGGCTCGATAACGGTTGATCGTGACCAATTCGTACAGGACTGCTCTGACTTCGTCAGCATGGTGGTGAGTCGACTCTCGGCATGCGACATCACCGCCACCCATCTGCAGTCGGAGTGGGCGACCATCCAGGCCACCGATGCCGACGAGCTGGCGTTCTGCGCGACCGCGGCAGGACTCGGCAGGGATCCCTACGACCTTGACGGGCCGCAGGAGCAACTCGTGCTCCAGGTTGGAGAGTTGTTAGGGGATCTGCGAGCGGAAGCCCTGCCCGCGCTAGGTCCCGACGAGCCACTGTCGGCGTGCACCGCAATCCACAAGGCCATGGAGGCCGCGGTGCCCAATGAGGTTCGCCTCGACGCAGGTCTGCTGCACTCGGGCGGCCTGCCGCACCATTCGCGCCGTCCGTGGCATGCCGGCTACGAGTTGGCCAGGCAGACCCGCCGCAGGCTTGGCCTCAACGGTGAACTCATCGCCACCACGGCAAGGCTGGCCGAGGCGATTTGCCAAGACTTCGCGACGTTCGAGCGAGCCACCCGGCCCGTCAGATCTCTGGATGCGCTGACGTCAATCGACGGAGTGGTGAGGTCCCGAGACTCGCAGACTGTGTCATTCGGGTTGAGGGCGGCCGGGAAGACCAGTCAGCGATTTCTATTTTGCCGCGCATTGGCCGAGGCGCTGACAACCAGCGCCGACGCTCTGCTCACGAGAGCGAACACTGAGCGGCAGCAGCGGAACCGGGCCTTTGCAGCTGAATTCCTAGCACCATCCGCGAGCTTGGCGGAAAGAGTTACCGGTAAATTCGTCGATCAAGACCTTGTCGCCGACCTTGCCGACGAGTTTGGCGTTTCCTCGTATGTGATCGGGCACCAGATCGAGAACCATGGCATCGCCGAACTCGTGGCGGCGTGACACCCCAGGCGTACTGTCGAGTCACCGCAAGACGAGGAGGGTCCGTGACCGCGGCACGACATGGTGATCGAGCAGAAACTCAAGACGGCGGCCGAACCCGAGCGATTGGCGGACCCGCTCGCAAGGACTTGACGCCCTGGGCCGAATCGGCTGCATTCACTGGCGATGTGGTGCTGCTGACGACCGACCAGGATCGTGCGCGCACCTCGATGAGGACGCTGCTGCAGCTCTCCTCGCGTCATGTGCCGCTGAGGAGTCCCGTCTGGGCTCGCTTGCATGTCCGGACTTGAGGTGTGAGGTTGCGGTGCTGGCGGGGTCGTCGCGCAACTGCCGGTGCGTCGGCGGTCGGGCGCTTGTCGGCTACCAGTCGCTCGGTGGGGTCCAGCCGCCCGACACCGGGGCGTGAGGACGGATCGCAGCGAAGGCCTCGTCTATACAGTCGGAGCACTATGCGATCGGCTGGCGCAACGGCGCCCGGCATCGCCACCCGCTCGGCGGTGCTCGGCGTCGTCCTGCTGGCGTTTGCAGCTCTTGGCGCGTGCAGCAGCGACAATGGATCGGAATCGGGTTCAGGCCCAACTGCGCCACCAGACACGAGCCAAACCGACACCCCCACGACACTCGAATCGTCCGATCAACCGCTCACAGACTCAGACAGCGCACCCAGCCAAGACGGACTGGCTGCGCTGCCGCTGTTGCCACGCATGCAATCCGTGCTCGTCCAGGTCGAGACGCCCCAGGGCGTCGGCACCGGCCTCATCGTCGAAGACGGATATATCGTCACCAGCTATCGCCTCTTGGCCACCTACGAGGCTGCCCAATTGACGTCGAGCGCTCACGGCCTGCAGGGCCGCACCGTGCCGCTGGTGGCATGGGAGCCCCGGGCCGATCTCGCTGTATTGGGTCCAGTCGACGTCGAGTTCGAGGCACTCCCGCTCGCAGCGAGCGGTGCGACGCCAGTCGGCACCGTCATCTTCCTGGCCGCGTACGAGGAAACAGAACTCGGCGTTGCGACCCTGTCAGTCGTCCCAGGCCGCCTGACCAGTGTCCACACGCCGGATTCCGCGGGTCCCACATACGTCGCAACAAATGCCTACGTAGAAGCGGGACGCAGCAGCGGCCTCATCGTCGATTCCCACGGCACGCTGATCGGCATCGCGCCAGTCGTCGTCGACGATCCCCATGGCACGCTCGGCATCCCCGCCGAGGACGCCTTACAGATCGCGGACGACCTCATCGACCGCAGCGGCAGCCGAACGCCGGTCTCCATCGAGGTTCCCGATGGGCTGCTCGATGACGCTGTTGTGTTCGAGGACCCGAACGGCTACTTCCGTGTTGTGGTGCCAGGACACGACGAGATCCCCGAACTGATGTCCGATTGGCAGACGGTGTTCGCGGCAGCGCTCCGGCAACGAAGCAGTGTTGTCACCGTTCGCTACATCGATTTCGCAGATGCGGGACTGCACGGCATCTCACTCGACGAGCACGCAGCCTCGTCGACGGAGAATCTCATCGAAGGATTCGGCCATTCAGCGATCGCTACCTCGACCCTGATCGACACCGCCCTCAAGGTCCCGATCTTCCTGCTCGAGTACTCCCGTGACGGCGGCACGGTCATCGCGGCCACCTTCTTCGTCGACAACGACTTCGCCACAGAAGTGGCCTACTTCTTCGCGGAGCCGGTCACCGAGCCCGAACGGGTCATGACCTATGCGTCGTTGGACACGCTGAGGCTTCCGTAGGCACGCCGGTCAGCTCGTCGCCGAAGCGGTTGCCGCTGACGCCGGCGGGAACCTCGGCGGCGGGAACCAGCTCCAATTTCGAGCAGCGTCGGAATCCAGGGATCAGCCGCCAATCGTCGCGAGCGCCCGCAAGCACCACACAAAGGGTGCCCGCCGCAAGGCGGATCAGGACAGACCGGTGCGGACCATCAGGTCGAGGGTGTGCTGGATCTGGGCCATGCGGCGTGCCTCGTTGGTGGCGCCGAGGTCGGCGGCACGAACTTGCTGAGAGTGCTCACCGGCCTTGAGCGCACCCGGAGGATGCGCCTGTCCCGACGAGGTCAGAACCGCTCGCAGTGGAACCTTCAGGTAGTCACTCGCCACTTGTATTGCCTGCGAGATGAGCAGGACGTATGCTGTGGCTGCCTTGCAGTACTGATCTGCGAGGAGGTCGCAAGCCCCGGAGGGCCAGTCCGAGGCTCCACAAGGAGCGCCTAGGACGGGAGCCGGGGCTTACGCATGTCCCGAGTCGGCACCAACCATTCCACACCGGTCAAGAAGCAACCGCTCTGCAGGCGTGCGAATCCGGGCGAAGATCGCTTGGCGGCGATTTCTCGTGCGGCCCCAGCAAGCGCATCGGCATACCACAGCAGCGGCTCACTCTTGTTACGCCATTCGTAGCTGAACCCGTGGTTGAGTTGCTGTCGGCTCCCATCGAGAACCACCGCACGGTCAAAGTTGTCTGACGTCTCGCCTCGAGACTCGATTGGCTGATCCCGTTGAACGCCTGGTCGAAGTGGGGCGATTCGTTGTTCGTCAGGAGTGCTCGGATGTAGGTGTATGGGTCATTCGGAGATCCGCTGCCGCCGTCATGGAACGCGACGGCGTACTTGATGTTCAGCGCCTTGATGTCTTCAGGGTTCAGCTCCCACCAGCCCCGCATGGCGTCGACGACTCGCGCGCCACTGTCGCTGTCGCGAAATCCACCTCTTGCGGTGTTATCGGTGCGGTAGCTGAGCCGGAACAAGACCGCCGGCGGTGCGTCCTCCGGCACTTGGGGTAGGTCTACCGACATCGTCAACCTCCATGACTGGGTGGGGTGGTCTTTCGTGCCGACAGGCGCGGTGCTGCTGATCCGGTGACGTTCGGCTCAGCCACATGCTTCTCACTGCATTGAGCATCACCGCTTGGCGTGGGACAGGCTCGCTGCTAACGTCGGCACCGATCCAAGGCCCGCAGGGTCAAGGGGGCACTCGTACGCTAGCTACGTGCCGAGTGCCAGTCATGCGAAAGTAGAGGTACGACGGGCCAGTTGCCCCATATATGCGAGGCGAGACTGACAAAGTCTCCATTGCGCAGCTGGACTCTTGCCCACATGTACGATCCATGGCAAAGACCTCGCGTGATTTCTCTAAATTCCCGGCTTTTTTGGCCGGGAATTAGAATTCAGGCACTGGTTTTTCTGAGCCTTCGTCTTTTGTTGGGATTCGGGCTGCTGGGCTCGGCGGGGTCAGGTTGGTAGCAGGCCGCGGGCTTCGATGTTGGCGTAGTTGGTGAAGCCGTGGGCCCGGCGGCGCAGGACTTGGGTGGAGATTGTTGGTGCGGTCGATGCGTGCGTTGTTGGGCCGGCCGGCGCGGTGCCAGTCGAGGATCTGTTCGTGCCATGCGAGGAAGGTGTCGACGGTGTCGCTGAACTCGGGGATCTGGCCAGTGCGGTAGATGTCCGCGAACCGGTCCAGGGCGGCCATCGCGCCGTCGCGGTCGCCGGCGAGATAGAGCTGGTGCAGCTCGCCGAGCGCGTCCCAGGCCAGCTTGAGCCGTGGATGGGCGGCGAGGAACCCCGACAGCGCCCCGGTGTTGCGGTGGGGCACCATGGCGAGCACCTCGCCGGTGTCGCCGTCGGCCAGCACCGTGACGCAGCGGTGCCGCTTGCGGATCGAGGTCTCGCCCGCCAAGAGCACCCGGCATCGCCGGCTGCGACGGCGGTCGTCGGCTACCAGCCGCCGGGCCGGACGCGCCGTGACACGGCCCTCGAACACCGGGCGGCCCTCGGCGAACCGGCTGGCGCACGGCTCGCACACCAGCCGCCGCCGCTCCCACACCAAAACCACCGGCCGCCCCGAGATCCCCAGGTCCCTCACCCGGTCGTCCCGGCGGTCACGAACCTTGCCGCCCGCAGCCGTGCACCGCGGGCACTCGGGACGGCACACCGTCGAGCGCACCCCAACCATCAGCCGCCCGGGCGCGTCGACCACCACCCCCAGCACCTCAATGCGCCACAGCCACAGCCGCACCGACACAACATCACCCGCCATCGAGGCCCTCCAGGGCTCGGCGTCCGACAACACCGACCCCAGCAGGGCCTCGACCCCTACACGAGGACCCTCAACCCACCCCTATCCCAACAAAAAACGAAGAACCAACTAATCATCTAGGAGTCAGGGCTGCATCACGCCGCTGCTGCGACCGATCCGAACTTGCGAGGCAGCGTTCTTCTCGTCGTTATTCGCAACAGGGGCGTAGCCAGTAGCGATGCCCGCAACGGCATCCTTCGCCACGACGGTCACTGAGCGTGCTGTCGCAACCGCGGAGCAGCCGCCTGTTCGCCTGAGCCTGTTCCCTCGGTTGGCTGCTGTGCTGGCAGCGAACCGGGTTGCTGCTCAACTCCTGAGCATTAGTCAGCCCTCGGCACGGTCCTCGACCCAGTGGTAGCGGCGCGCGCGCGTGTTTCCGACCGGCCGTACCAACCCGGCGGCTGCGAGCTTGTTCAGCATGTTGCGTGCCGCCGCCCGTTCGATCTTGAGCAGCTTTGCTGCCTCAGCGCTGGACAGGTTGCCAACGCGCTTGAGCTCAGTGAGCAACGACGCGCGGCGCATGCCTGGACCAGAACCTGCCGAGGTCCCGGCCCGTCTGAGCACTGCGTCGGACAGCCGGTACTGGGTGCCGCCGGCATGGCCCACGCGTTCCATGAGACCCCGCTGGAGCATCTCAGCAAACAGATAGTCCAAGTCGATGCTGGGCAAGACCTCAGCAACGTGTCGTTTGGCTGCTTCACCCCGACGACGCAATTCGACCAGCACCCGTCGCTCCGCAGCCGAGCCCGGCCACGGTCCAAGTGCCAGTAGCCAAGCTTGCTCCTCAATGTCCACGAGGAACTGATTGCGCAGGGTGACTGTGACCGAGTCGGAGGTGACGGCGAACTCGGGAGGCGGCATGAGGCGCGATTCCATCTCGCGGTACATACGGTCCACGCCTTCGCCGAATTCCTCCACGAGCCCAAGGTCGCGCAGCGTCCTCATCAATCGGCGATTGCGACTGAAATGCTCCCGGCGCATGTTGTCGGTAGTGATGTGCCCGGGGAGTGGCCCGGGGCTGCGGATTTCGATGCGGTCGTCCCATACGGTCACGTCGATGGTGGTGCCTACGAGGCCATAGTCGCGGTGCGCCAGCGCGTTCAGCAACGCCTCGCGCACGACCGAAGGCGGGTACTCGGGAATGGTCTCTCGCAACAGGCCCGACACCATGTCGTAGCTACGAGTGTGTCGGCCGATGAATTCGACGCAGCAGTCGAAGACCGCCTGAAGCGGGCCCCAGCACTCGTGGCGGTCCGCGGTGACGTCGGAAGCCGAACCGGTCCCTGGACGTCGAACAAGGTGTGCAGCGACGCCAGGGACGAAGCGTCGCGGGTCGTTCGCGAAGAGAATTGCCGCTGCGGTCATCACCACAAGATCACGGCTCGAAGTGGCCCCAGGGGCGCCCTCGGCAAGGTGCAGATCTAAGAGTGCCTTTCCGATGTCTGCCTCGGCGACAGGCGGACGTTTGTGTTGAGCGAGAGCGGTATTGACGAGTTCGAGATCGAAGTCGCGGTGATCGAACTTGCGGCTCAGCGGCTCTTCCTCCGCAGAACGACGGGATCGGTCCCGGACGAATGCGCCGAGCGCATCGCCTACCAGCGGCTGCGAGTCGCCTCCGACGCGGCGCAGCAGTCGCCCGTCGGGCGTGGTGACGATGCGGTCGCTGATCTGGGGAACCTCCACGGCGATCAGCTCGAACTCGTCCACGCTGAACGATTTGCGTTCGACGGGGATGTTGCACTGGTTCGCATAACGGGTGATGCGGTCTTGGACACGCTGCCCAAGCGGGCAGCCGACGATCTGGCGTTCGTCGTCGGTGTCGCTCACGCCAAGGACTACGAGTCCGCCGTCAGTCATGGCCATCGCCGGAAGCAGCTCCTTGAAGCTGTCACCGGGTCCGCCCTTAAAGTCGAGTGTCTCGTGCTCGACCGTGCCGAACAAGGCCCAGAACTCATCGACCGAGAGGTGGCCAGGGATGTCAGCGAGACGGGGCTGCGGCGGGGCCATTCGCACCACTGTAACCATCTGGAAGAAGATTATGCGATCTACTTCTTACAAATGGACGTTAGGAGATTTTGAAAACAAGATTATAGAATCTTCTTTATCGAATGGCAGATTTCTCCTTTTGTTGTTGAAGTTTCTCTAATCTTCTGCCAGATGCTCGCTGACGGACAGTTGGGCGATTGCCGGGTAGGGCGCAGAGACGATCACGAGCGAGTGCGTCGAGCACCATCTGGGTGCGCATGTTCGAAGCGACCCGCCAGCCCACGATGCGACGGCTGAACGCATCAGTGATGAAGCAGACATAGGCGACACCCGACCAGGTGGGGGCATGGGTGAGGTCCGCGACCCACAGCCGGTTCGGCGCGTCCGCGGTGAAGTCCCGCCCGAGCACCCGCGTCGATCTCAGCCTGGGCCACCCACTTGCGGACCGACTCGACCCCATAGCCGAGCTGACGAGCCACACGCGTGACCGTGCCCGCCGAGGTGTCCAGCTCCGCACGCAGCGCCAGCACCATCCGCACCGCGTGCTCCTTCTGCTCAGCCGAATACCGCCGCGACGTCGCCGCACGCCGCACATCTGCATCCATAGCTCCCATGCTTGTTCCAATCTCGGGAGCCTGCGCAACACCCAGGGTGAATCAGTACATGCCAGTACTCACGAAAACAGAACCTCGTGCTTTTCAACATAACCGCAGCCACATACGGTCAACCTCAGCTTCTAGAGCATCTCAATGACCCCTGCTGATCTGAGGGACTCGACACGATCGTCGGTGTACCCGAGGACCTGCTTCAGCACCTCTGCAGTCTGTTCCCCAAGATCGGGCGCTCGGCCCTCAGACTGGCCAGGCGTGCAGGAAAGCATCGGAACCGGCCACGGAAGAAGTGAGCCGTCCGTGCCGCTGCGGTGGAGGCTGCGACTCTTCAGATGCGGGTCCTGAGCCGCATCGTCGGGCGTCAATATTACGCCGCAAACTAGTCCATTCGATTCCAACTTATCCACCACATCTTCTGCCGTCCGAACAGCAACCCAATCAGTCATCGCGCCATCAATGACTTCTCGATGTATGGTGCGCGAGTCGATCGTCTGGTACTCCGGTTTCTCAGTCCAATCCTCACGACCGATTGCTCGAGCGCATCGGTCGAACTGGTCATCGCCCTGTATTGAAATTGCCAACCACCTGTCGTCCTTGGTGCGAAAATGGCCGGTGGGTGCACCTCCAAGGCTGCGATTCCCGTGACGTCCGTATACTTCTCCAGATCTGTCGTACAGGGTTAGCAGCGGTGCCAGTACGCGGAATGCAAGGTCGTAGAGTGCGACGTCAATGACCTGTCCTCGCTCCGAGGAAAAGCGCTCTATGATGGCAAGGCATATGCCAAGAGCGCCCAGGAAACTCGTAGTAAAATCACATACCGGAATGCTGCCTCCTGCGCGCATTGGCGGCCCACTTGGATCTCCCGTCATGTAACTGAGACCGCTGATTGCTTGGGCAACCGGGTCATAACCCGGACGCGAACTATACGGACCGGTTCTTCCGAACCCCGATATATGCAGAGTAATCAAGCGCGGGTTCATAGATTGAAGCGTCTCATCGTCGAAGCCCCAGGTATCGAACAACCCCGGGCGCAGACTATCCATCAGAACGTCTGATTGCTTGATCAGATCTCCGAGAATCGCGCGTCCTGCCGTGTTACTCAGATCGACCGCAACCGACTTCTTGTTTCGTGCAAGCATTGACCAGTAGACGAACTCTCCGTCAGTCTGGGGTCCAAAAAGGCGAATAAGGTCGCCCCTCTTCGGCCGCTCGATCTTTATCACCTCCGCACCAAATTCTCCCAGGAGAGTACATGCGAAGGGACCCGCAATCAGTTCACCGACCTCCAAGACACGAATACCCTCCAATGGCAGCCGCCGGTCTTCCTGCATGTGTAGCCTCCCGACGTCCTGCCCGGCTATCGACCTTCGAATGCTGGCCGACGCTTTTCAAGGAACGCGAGCATCCCCTCTTGGTGATCCGACGAGAGAAACAAGGGGGCTTGCAACTGCGCTTCCAACGCGAGCGTCTGCTCCAACGTGGCAGTCGCGTTCAGTCTTGTGGCCCTCTTCGTTGCAGCAAGGGCAAGCGGCGGCAGAGCGGCACACTCGGCCGCCAGGCTGCGCACCTCGTCCGCGAGATCCTCGTCCGGCACGACCCTGTTGACGAGGCCGATGCGGTCGGCCTCCTCAGCGGTGACGTCGCGCCCGGTCAGAAGCAGCTCAAGAGCCCGACCTTCACCGATCGCCCTCGGTAACAGGTATGTGCCACCCATTGCGGCAGAACTCAGCCCGATCTTCACGAAGCTCGAGGCGAAGCGCGCGCTCGGTGTTGCTAGGCGGATGTCGCATGCTAGCGCTAAATTGCATCCTCCACCCATTGCTGGCCCGTTCACAGCTGCTATTACTGGGTAAGAGATCCCGCGCAGCCTGTGTACGAGGTCCGAAAGGGCTGTCATCATTTCCAACAGACCCCGAATCGCTTCGCCAGAAGGTCGGGCCGCTCGCTCGACCCACTCCTCCGAGAAATCCTTCAAATCGGCACCAGCGCAGAACGCCGGGCCTACAGCATCTATCACGAGGCAGCGAACCTCCACCTGGCTCTCGAGCCAGTCGAGCGCTGTGAAGAGATCGGCAACCAGCTCGGGGCGGATCGAGTTACGCTTGTCGGGACGGTTCAGCGTTATCGAGGCAACGTGATCATCGACGCTGACCAATACGTTATCCAACTTCATCGGGCTCCTATGCGTGGTTCATGCTAGGCGTCGTCTCCCTGGGAAGTCGATGCCGCAATTCGACCTTCTTCCTTCGCCAGACACTCCTCACAACGAATGAACCAGCGATAATCGATTGCGTGCCAACCACCTTCCGTGCACTCGTACACCTTCTCACACGAAGGACATCCATGAGTATGTGACTTCTGCTTCAAATCCTCACTCCTCCAGTCGATCTACATATGGACTAAAGTGGACCGCAACCATTACCAGACCCGGCTCCACCTGCAACCTAGACAACCTTCACCAACACCAGTCTCTTTCCCAAGGCGGAATCCAAACGCCCTCCGCCTTGAGGATCGGCAGTACTTTCTCCGCAAAGTCGCGAATCGCGTGTTCTGACCAAATCGGAAAGGACAGCGCGAAGCCATTAAGACAGCCGACCTGATACATCTTCAGCAGGCCCTCGGCGATGGTCTCCGGGCTCCCGACGAGACGGAACAGGCCCTGACCGATTCCCCAGTGCTCGAGGATCTCCTTCCTGGAGAGTCCGGCATACATGTCGGCGGTCTCCTTCACGCCTCCCGGGTCGGCTGCGGCGTCGTAGTACTCCGCGACCGCGCCCCAATCGAGTGAGTCGACGACCGACCGATAGAACTCCCTCGCCTCTTCGTCGGTGTCTCGCATGAAGATCAGGATGGCGAACTGCGAGACGACGTCGTCCTCCTGCCGTCCGTGCTGCACGGCCCGCGCCCGCGTATCTGCGAGGAGCTCGGCGCCCGTCTCCGGATCCATCGCGATCATGAAGTTGTAGTCCGTGTGTTTCGCCGCGAACTCCCGACCGCGCGGTGACCCGCCGGCCTGGACGATCAGGGGCCACGGCTCCTGCAAGGGCTTCGGACCGACGATCTTGCCCTTCGATCGATGGAACTCCCCCTCGAAGTCGATCGGCTCATCGGAGGTCCATAGCGCCTTGACGATCGTGATCAGCTCATCGGCTGCGTCATAGCGATCCTGGTGAGACGGGAAGTCCACGCCGAAGACCTCACCGGTGTACTCGCCTCTGGGTGGGATACCGGTGACGACGTTCCACCCCCAGCGCCCACCGCTGAGCACGTCCAGATTTGCTCCGAAACGGGCGATAGCCGCCGGTAGGTACGTCGTGGTGTAGATGGTCGTCACCACGCCGATGCGCTTCGTCGCGGCGAACAGGTACGGGGCGAGCATTATCGGCTGCAGCAGCGGATCCATGTGTTTGGCCCGCGTGCTCTCCGGCCCGTACGGGATCGGGAAGTCGAGCATGAAGATGTAGTCGAATCCAACTTCCTCGACGAGACTCGCGAGTCGCTTGTGCATCTCGACGTCGAGCCAGTCGGGGTTCGCGTCGGCGACACGTTTGGACGTGGTGTGGAGGCACCCGGTCGGATGGAAGAACCCGAGGCGCATTGACTCGACGAACTTGTTCCTCTTTCTCACTGCCGTCTTGGTCAATGTCGATTCTCGACTCATGGTTGTCTTTCCTTTCGGTCTGCGTTCGGAACGGCCTAGGCGCGAAGGCCCATCTTCTTGAGCCGCGGCATGAGCTCGTCTTCGACCTCGTGGACTCCCTTCATGGGGTCGAGGAACGACAACGCAACCGCGTCCTGCATGTGGTCGTCGGCGAGGTCTCGCAACTGCTCGGCGACGTCGTCGAAGCTGCCCATGAGGTGGATCCCGCCGAACCCGATGGCCAGCTTTCGGTAGTTCGCCGTACCGACGAGCTCCTCGAGCGAAGCGTCGCCGAGCCGATCGGCGATGGCGGTGTCCAGAAGTCCTTCCGCCTCTCCGGGCTGCTCCAACGCCTCCCTCACGATGTTGTCTGCCGCAGTCGAGTCGATCGCCGCGACGAGCTCGTCGTACTCCGCCTGCGCCGACTCCGCGGTCTCTGCCATCGTCACGAACACCTGGACGAGCATCTTGAGTCGCCGGCCGTAGTTGTGCGCGGCGTAGACCCTCGTGCGTTCGACGTGCTCGGCCAGCAGACTCAAGTCGTCTTCGGAGGCGTTGCAGAGGAGCCAATCGCAGTGCTTCGCTGCGAAGTCCACGGCGCCTTCGGATGCATCGCCACAGATCAGGATCGGTCGCGGTTGACGCGTCGGCCTGGGGCCGACCATTCCGACACGGGTGGACTTGAAGTATTCGCCTTCGAACTCGAACGGCGTCGTCAGGGACCACCAGTGCTTCATCAAGGTGACGAACTCGTCGGCGATCTCGTACCGGAGGCTGTAGTCGGTGTCCAGGCCGAACACCTCGGCATCACGACGACTCCAACCGGGAACGATGTTCAGGCCCCAGCGTCCGTTCGACACGTGGTCGAAGTTGCCGCCGAATCTGGCGATGTGCAGCGGATGGGCATGCTCGTTCATGTGGATCGACGAGAAGAGCGTCAGGTTCTCGGTCACCTGGGCCAGTGCCGGGGCGGTCGTCAATGAGTCGAGGCTGTCCTCGTGGAAGCCGATCTCGCCGGCGTATCCGAAGCGCCGCTCGAATGGGAGCTCGAAATCGAAACCGGCGCGGTCCGCCGACTCCACCAGCGCCGAGGCCCGGGGCCATTGCCAGTAGTCCCGGAAGCGGTCGCGGTCCTCGAGGACCGCCCTCGACGCCACGGTTCCGCAGGACGCGTTCCAGCCCCAGAGACCCACCAAGAGGCGATGCGGGCTCTCGAGGTCGGGCTGACCGCCTGGATCGAAGGGGCCTCGGGTGATAGCCACTTTCTGATGGAATTTTCGCTGCGGCTGCAGCGTCTGGAGCGCGACGGTCTGGGTGATCTCCTCTTCCGGTTGCTCCGCGCCCTCGGGCGAACGCGTCTCTGTCGTTTCCGATGTCACTTGCGTAGCCCCATCTTGCGAAGCCGGGGGATGATGTGGTCCTCCAGCTGGTGGATCCCTCGCAGTGGATCGAGCCAGCAGAAGAGCTGACCCTCCTGTCCGTAGTCGGTGTGGAGCATCCGGATGTGCTCCGCGACCGAGTCGTAGCCGCCGACGATTTGACGGCCGGCGATGCCGAGTCCGTAGCGGACGAAGTTCTCGGCGCCGACGGCCTGCTTGAGCGTCGCCGTCTCGCCGCCGAGTGGCAGTGAGAACGATGCGCCTGTCTTGGTGCCCGGCTGGTCGAGCCCGCGGTACAGGTGCCAGCTCGTCGCCAGCTCGTCCATCATTCCCTGCTGCTCGGCGAGAAGGGTCTCGGCCTTCTCGTCGGTCTCCTCCCAGATGCAGTAGCAGAAGCTCATCACTCGGACCTGGCGGTTGTACTTCTCCGCTTGCTCCTTGGCCCGGTTGGCCACGTCACCGAGGTCTTGCGGATCCCCGCTCGGGTTGGCTGCGAAGAGCCAATCGCAGTGCTTCGTAGCGAAATCCATGCCGGCCGGCGAGTAGCCGGCGTTGACGAGGACCGGCCGGGGCTTACGGCTGGGCTTTGGCGTGACCCAGATGTCCTTGCCGGTGAAGTAGTCGCCCTCGAAGTCGAACGGCTCGTCCGCGTACCAACAGTGCTTCATGAACGTGACGAATTCGTCGCACACGTCGTACCGGAGATCGTGGTCCATGAACGTCTCGCCGAACATCTCGACTTCGTCGCGAATCCAGCCGGCGACGATGTTGAGACCCCATCGACCATCGGACATGTGATCGATGGCCGCTCCCCACTTGGCGAACTGCACCGGGTGATGCTGATACCCGATGTGCGCTGTCGACGGCAGGAGGATGTTCGAGGTCAGCGGGGCGAGTCCAGCCGCCACGGTGAGGAAGTCGAGGGTGTTCTCGTTGTACTCGGTGATACCGCCATGACCGAGCCAACGCCCGAACGGCACCTGGAACTCACAGCCGATTCGGTCCGCCTCTTTGATCAAATGGGATGCGGCAGGCCATTGCCAATAGTCACGGCGCCTCTCTGGATCTTCCATCACAGCGATCGTCGGGGCTCCGCCGCCTGCAAGGTTCCATGCAAAAACTCCCAGGTAGACAGAATTCTGACTTTCGAATTTAGGCTGCCCCTGCGGATCAAAAGGACCCCTAATTTGTTCTACTCGTTTTGCCATGATCTTCTCGCACACATACCACTGCCAGTTACAATCTTGCGCAGTCTATCTCGCGCCCACAACGTGGCCAGGCCGCGCAATGACTGGCCAAATCTACTTGACAACATTCATCATCCGCTCGCGGTCGATCGTCGTAGCGACCGCCAAAATCACCACAAATCCGACGATCATCATTCGAGTAAACGAACTGACGCCCATGATACCCAGGCCGTTGCTGAGAATGCTGACTATCGCGACACCCAGAAGCGTCCTGTGGACCCCACCGACTCCTCCGCTTAGCGCTGTTCCGCCAACGACGATGGCAGCAATGCTATCCAGGAGAAAGTTCGCACCAACCTGAGGTGAGCCTGAGCCAAGACGCGCCAAGATGAATGCACCAGCCACGCCGGCAAACGCACCTGAGACCGTAAATGCGTAGATCTTGTATCGTCGAACGCGAATTCCGGATACGGTCGCCACGGCCTCGCCCGCGCCTATAGCCGCTATGTACCGGCCAAATCTGGTCCAGCTTCCAACGAAGATTAGTACGGCCGATGACGCTAGAGCGAACAGCGCGGCATTTGGAAGATTGGGGATGAATTGGCCGATTGCTAGTTGTCTAAATGGCGGATTTCCAACGGGGACCGAGCGGCCTTGGAGCAGGTGTAAAGAAAGCCCGCCAAAGATCGAAAGAGTACCCAGCGTCACCAGAAAGGATGGAAGCCGAAAATAGGTCGTTATCAGGCCGTTGAAGAGACCTGTCGTCATGCCGACGGCGATCGCGACAGGCATAGCCCAATACCCAATATTGTAGTCGCGCACCAACACCGCGGCGAGCGCCGACGCTAACGTTGCCGCCGATCCAACTGACAGGTCGATCCCGCCCATGAGTACAACGAACGTGGCTCCCAACGTGATGAACAATAACGGAGCCGCTTGGGACGTAACAATCGTGAAATTCGAGATAGTCAAGAATCGGGGTTCGAGTACGCCGAAGAATATGACGAGGACAAGTACTGACACAAATGGCAGTATCCTATTCCTCAGGCCGGACGACAACTGGAAGGAGGGCCAGCCACGAGCAGCTAGTTCGCGGCGCGACTCTGAATCCGTCTGTGTCGAATAACCGTCGTCTGTACTCAAGAGTTACCCATTTCAGCGAACTGGAGCGCACCAATCATGTGGCTAATGATTTCTTGTTCACTTGGTTTCTGATCCGGCGGTGCGTCGACCGTTGTGGCGATAGTCCCCGAGTTCAGCACAAGTATTCGGTTACTCAATCCTACTAGCTCAACCAGGTCGTCGCTAATCAGAATTATCGCCGCCCCACTTCTGGCGAGATCTCGAATGATCCGGTAGATCTCGGCCCTTGCACCTACATCGACCCCCCGAGTTGGATTGTCGAGGATGAGGACCACGGGTTCTCGACGCACCCACTTCGCTACAGCTATTTTCTGCTGATTTCCACCGCTCATAGTAGCCGCGAGGGCGCCAGGCGTACCCCTTATTCTGAATTTCTCGACAGCGTCTCGCGCCACTTGTCGTTCTCTGCCGAGGTTCCATACACCGAGCCTATTGGTAAAGCCCAATCGATCGCTTTCGCCGCTCGGCAGGGAAATATTCGATGCGACGGAGAAATTCGCGATAATCCCCTCGAATGAGCGATCTGGTGGCACATAGCCAATCCCGGCAGCCTTAGCCTTCGGAGGCGTCAGTCTGTTTACTATTCCAGTGCCGTTGATCTCAATTGTCCCGCTATCCGGCTTCGACAGTCCGGCCAGTACTCGTCCAAGTTCAGATTTCCCGGAGCCAATCACTCCGCCAAGGCCCAATACCTCGCCCTGCCTGACCTCGAAACTAATGTCCGACAACTCACCGGTCAGGTTCAGATCAGTGACTCTGACGCTGACCGGCTTCCCGGTCACCTCGACCTGCTCACCTTCCAAGTAATAGTCCTTCTCTCTGACCCTGCCGACCATCAGCTCGTGAAGTTCAGTTGGCTCCGTCTCGTCCGCCATGACCTCGGCAGCTAGGACTCCGTCCTTCATTACATATAGGCGACTGCATACCAGGAAAATCTCGCTCAGCCGATGCGATACGAAGACGACAGATGATCCGCGCCGCTGTAGTTCGCGCATAAGAGCCAAGAGGGCCTCAACCTCAACGTGAGACAGGCTTGTGGTGGGCTCGTCAAACAGGACGACGCTCGACTCGAGGCCTAAGACTTCGGAAAGCATCGATGCTTTGGCGACCTCCAGGGCTTGCCGAACTGCGAAATTGTACCGGTATGTGGGTTGGGTGACATCAATCTCGAGCCGCATCTCATGTGCAATGCGTTTCGCCTCGCGAATCATCGCTCTCTTGTCCAGGACAGAGCCAAATCGGGCGAACTTGTCTGCGTGACCTAAGAAGAGATTCTCATAGACAGGTATCCCTGGAATAACTGCGGGATCTTGAAAGACTCGCCAGATTCCGAATCGGTTGGCCTCTAGATAGTTCCTCGGAGCTATCTCTCCGACGCCGTTGAGCAGGATTTTGCCCGAGTCCCGACGTTCTGTCCCTGACAGTATGTTGAGTAGGGTGCTCTTTCCGGCACCATTCTCACCGACGATACCTACGATCTCCCCTCGGTTGATTTGCAACGAAACATGATCCAACGCGACTACTGCGCGAAAGGACTTACAGAGCTCGCGGACCTCTAGGACTGGCGCTTCTAGCACTGGCACTCAGATGTCCAACCTTTCTGTGCCCTGCCTTGCGGCAAGACGAGAATTGACCGGCGTCCTCTCCTCGGGAGAAGTTATTCTGGAACCGGGACACCTTTGTAGCTGAAGTCATCCATCCTGATCTTGTAGTGATCGGCATACATCTGGGTTACTTGTTCCATCTCGCCAGCCTCCAGAGCTCTTACGTACTCAGGCGGGCCCCAACCTTCGGGCTTTTCAGAGATTACCTCGCCAAACGGTGCCCAGTGATCCTCGAGGACGAGAGCGCGGAGTTGGTGCATCGGGTCCCAATCGTCAGGATGGTGAACCTTCGACATCAATACTGGGTCGAATGGGAGGTTGTCCGTCTCAATGAAACGTCGCTTGACCTGCGCTACATTGTCCTGAAGTACGGGGATAGCCCCGGCTATTCCCATCTGCCTTTCGGGTGCTGAAAGCTTCACCCCGTTTAGAGCGTCGAAGCACCTCACAACCGGTGCCACTCCGAAATAGGCTGGTGAGTGGAATCCAGTCACATAGACACGTCCGTCTTCTATCATGTCAAGGACGTCTCGATTGCCGTCCTGGCCGGAGATAAGGACATCAACTCCGGGCGTCATTCCGAGGCCTTCGACCGCCGCGACTGCGCCTGCTGCCTCGCCGTCGTTGTCGCACAGGATAACGTCAGGCATGCCGACCGCAGCGACCATGTCCTCAACGGCCTTCTGCGCATCGACCGGGTTCCACTTTCCGTCCTGGCTGGCCAAGAGTTCAACGTTGGGGAACTCATTCTTCAGGACGTTCAGGGTCGTGACTTTCCGCGTGGTTGCCACTGAGGCGCCAGTAAGGCCCTCAACGTATATTGCCGTACCCTCTCCGCCAATCGCATCAAGCACTATCCTGGTTGTCCGCGCAAGATTCTCCGACTCGAACAAGTCGAGATACCACACGTAGTACTCGCCTGCGTCAAATGGCGTGAACCACGGATCAGTTACGAACATGTTTGCAAGGTACGCCTCGTTCGCGGTACATGCTTCGACGATTGGCCGAAGGTCTGAACCATCAACATTGCCCTGGATAATCATCTTTGCACCGCCCGCTACAAACTCCTCCACCAGGCTGATATGCCGAAGCACATCCTGATTTGACGAAGTTGCCGCGTAGTCGAGGCCGAGGATCTTAGCGGCCTTTCTAGCCCCATCGTCCTGATCGAGGAAGTAGGCCTGCTCAACCCGAATGATGTTGGCGACTTGCCCACTCTTCGGCACAACGATTGCGGTGGTCGACGGGCTGCCAGGCGCCGTTGTAGCCGTTGTAGTTGCGCTCCCTCCAGTGCTCGCCCCAGCGCAGGCGCTGAGTAGCGGCCAACCAGCCGCAGCAACTACACCTGCGGATGCAAGCTTCAGTAGATCGCGCCGAGACATATGACGCGAATCTAGCTCTTCAAGGACGGCGTCAGCAACCTTTTTGTCACTGAAATCGGGCACGTTGATTCTGGGCCGTTTTACCATCTGCTCTAACCTCTTCCCTCTTCTGATATCTCTTTTCTTTCATTTACTAACCCGGGGACCTAGGTTCCGGGGAAATTTATATGTTCTACTTTACGTGACAATCGAAGTCAGTCTGAACTTAAGAGTGACCAAATCCTCTCGGCAAGTATAGTCGTGTCGCCTCTCCGGGCGGAAGACCTGGCAGAAATCTGGCGGAGCAACTAGGCCGGCCCACCGCGTGCTTTTGGCCAACTCTGGATCAAGGCAGAGGAGATCCGATTCACTTATTGCATAGCAGTATCTACGAATACCCTCAGCCGTGAATGGTGGCGCTGTTAGCGGAACTGATTGAGAACCAACCAGTGGCCCCACGAGGTCGTCAAGCTGTGAACTCATCGAGAAACTCTAGTGTTGTTATCACTCGTCCGAATTTGGGGATGATATTCTTGAGCGAGAACTCGTTGTCCTCAGCATCGAAACTCGCGCAGCAGTCCTCAAGTACGATATTTGCGAAACCCCTGTCGGCGGCATCTCGCACTGTCGCCTCGACCACCATGTTCGTGGCAACACCGGCCGAGACAATTGTCTTGATTCCGGCAAGTCGAAGAACAAGGTCAAGGTCTGACTGATAGAAGGAACTGACTCGACGTTTGGGTACAACGATTTCGTTCTCGATCGGTGCAACCATTTCGTGGTGCTCGGCACCCCAACTGCCTTCGGTCATTGCGTCTGCTGTCTTGATTGAGTCGAAGATTGCCATTCCCTGGCCTACCTCGGGGTGACCTGCTCGATACTGGTGAGCTACATGGACCACTAGCATCCGAAGCTGCCGGGCTCGCTCGAGAACCGCATGGGAGTTCTCGAGGACGCTCCTCTCTCTGACGACATCTGCAAGTCCCGACTTTCCGAAGAGACCTTCCGGATGAACAACGTCGTTCTGGAGATCCATCAGTACGAGAGCAATCTCATCCTTCTTCATCTGTCTGTACCCACCATCCCTCTATTGGTCCATGTTCGGCACGCGATCGACGGTCCCGCGTATGCTCCTCAAGCTGCTTGGTGACGCGGCGCCTCGCACCAAGACGGTGGCCCGGGCAGATCCTTGGGCTTGAGGGTCTAGCCAAGCTCCTACCGACCCGGAGACGGCCGGTACCCCCCCTGATGGTGCCATCGCGCTCTCTTCCCACGGGCCTAAACCGCTGATGATGCAACATTAGCACGCGAGTCGTCCTTGTGCTTGCGTATAATGCATAGGTGGATGCACGGTACGTCAAAGCCCTTCTCGAGATTGCCAGAACTGGGAGCATGACCGTTGCGGCCACACATCTCAACATCTCCCAATCCGCCTTGTCCCGCCAGGTCAAACGGATCGAGACCGAACTTGGAATCGCTCTGTTTGACCGGGTCGGTCGTGGGGTCAGGCTCTCTGAGGCTGGTGAAGCTCTGCTGAGACACTGTACGGATTTCGTGCAGAGCGAGAGTTCATTGTTTGAAACCGCCAGGCAACTGCGTGGGGGGCGACTCGGGAACTTCAGTATCGGTGCAACCCCGTGGACGATCGAACGGCTCATCGCTCCGTTCTTGCAGACCTTCCGCAAGGACTTTCCGAACGTGGAGTGCAAAGTGGTCGAGGCCGGAGGAGCGAAGGTCGTCGAGCTTATCGAGGCGCATGAGATCCGACTCGGCGTCGCATTCATAGGGCCGTCACCGCGACTTGTGCAGCATCCTCTCGTCGATCTCACCCTCATGGCCATCAGACCTCAATCGAGGTCTTCGCCTTCTTCGGGGCTAAAAGCAATGACAATACAACAAGCGTGTACCTTCCCTATTCTGGCTCTCAACGAGACGTTTGGGAGCAGACTTCTCTTCGATTCAGCCTGTCGCATCGAGAATCTCACCCCCGAAATCGCCTTCGAGACCTCAGCTCCAGACGCTGCGCTCGCCATGGCCGCCGCCGGCGAAGGATTGGCGATTCTCCCGTCATCTGTCGGTCTCCGTGGCATGGACCTGGGCGCAGTCCCCCTCATCACCCACGCTGGCGCGGCTCTGACTCTCCAGTTGGGCGCGGTGCACGACCCGCAGCGGAAAGACCCTGGCTATCTCGACGCGGTAATCAGCAATCTCTCAACACTCGCTCGAGAAACCATGATCTAGCAACAGGAGCTTCACGGTGGGAAGACAGCTCACGGCAGCCAACCTCTGACGCTCTCATGCCATGTGGCGACAATGGCGTCGAGATACTCGAGCGCATCTTCGATCACATACAGCCCCCGAGTCGGTGACGGGGACCCGTTAGTTGGTCCAGCTGATGTGTCCCCCGTTCACCGGACTCGGTTTGTGAAAGTGGTGGTGTCCGAATCAAGAGGGAGATGGGGATGCGCGGTGAACGTTGCCGCGCCGCAAGGCTCGCTTACTCGCCGGAGTTTCGTTCGATGGTCGTGGAGCAGATGAGCGATGGTCGCTCGGCTGGAGAAGCTGCTCGCCGAGGCGGAGCTAGACAAAGCGATGCTGAAGGATCTCGCGGAGGGAAAATGGTGACCCCGGACCGTCGGCGGGCTGCGGTGGTGCGGCTGCAGGACCGGTTCGGGGTGTCAGAGCGCCGGGCGTGCGCGGTGGTGGGCCAGCATCGCTCGACCCAGCGGCGACCGGCGGCCGTGCGCGCCGATGCCGATGTTGCCTATGGGGAGTGGCTGTGCCGCTTCGGCGCAGTACCACGGCTGCTGCAGCGGATGAAGTCACAGCAGACGCGAATGCGAATCCGCCGGTCCAAGCCAGGGATGCGGTGGCGCCGGTCGCACTCGGCTACGCCGACGACAATCCGAATACGAGCCCTGCCAAGGAGGACATGAACAGATCCTCGCGTCCCGTTCTCTATCCGCGGCGGGCGCCCATGCGGTGAAGGGCTGGCGAGTCATGCCGCGGTTGGGCGTGTGTTCGGCCGTTCAGGCGGTGATGGAGTCGCAGCGTTGAGTGATCGCTACCAGCAGGCGGGTGGTGATGCCGCTGGACCTGTCGCCGGGGGACAGCGCGTCGATCTCGGCTTGTAGGCAAGCAGGTGTGTTTGCTGCGATGCGCTGTATCTGTTCGGCGGCCCAGCGGACATCCACGCCGATGTCGCGGGCGAAGCTGCGCCAGTCCTCGCTGCGATCACCGTGACCTGCTTCAAACCGGCCGCCGAGGGACATGGCGAGGTGGATGTCGGCTGCAGGGAGGTCGGTGTAGGGCAGCCACGAGGCTGTGTCGTACAGCGGCGCCAGCCGGCAGACGGCGCCTGGCAGGTGCAGCAGTGCATGGTTCTTGGCGTGCGCGTCGTCGGCGACGATGACCCAGCAGTACACAAGCCGCTGGAACCACGCCGCGCCGTCGCGAGCGCGAGATGCTCGGCTACGGCCTGCCCTGGGTACACCTTCATCGAGGGCTTCAAGATGTGCGTCGTCGGCTCGTCGCCCAGCGCCTCGTGCCAGCGGCTTCCGCTGCGCGAGCCAACATCGCGGCGCGTACCCCGCCGACGCGCACGCGCAGCACAGCCGACGTCATTCCAGCGAAGCCAGAGCGTCCTGGTAGCCGAGACGCGTCCGGTCGGCTTCGCGCACAACCACATCGCATCCCAACGCGACACAGATCTTGATCAGGCCGTCCAGCTGTATCGTCAGCTTGCCCGCCTCGGCATCGCATACCAGCTTGCGCGATACCCCCGCCGCATCCGCGAGCGCCTGCTGGGTGAAGCCCGACAGTGCCCGCCGCGCAGCGATCACGCTTGCCAAGGACCCTGCCGAGCGCACTGCCAACGCTGCCCGAGCCGCCATGGGCGCAGTCGACCGACTTGTCACCGTTCGCATACAAATCTCGAAATTCCACCGATCGTTTACAGCCCTCCCGCGTGCAACCGAACGCAAGGACCGTTCCCAGTCGGCAAGGACCAACATGCGTGCCATGTTCTTGGGGTGGCAGCGCCGGCGGGGATGGCTCACACCGACGTGGCGCGGTCTTGGGCGCTGTTGTGGCCTTCTTCGGGACTGGAAGGCGCCAAGGAGGTCGTCCTTGTGCCGCGGGGGGCGGTCTACAGGAACGTCAGGTTCGCGACGAACAGCGCCACTATGAACCCGATCACCGTGTAGTGGTGCACCTTGACCGACCGCAGGTCTTCCTTGCGCTCGACGCGGTCCGCCTCGCGCAGCGCAGCCGCCTCCGCGCGGTCCGCTTCGCGCAGCGCTAAGAGCGCGTCGAACCTCTGGTCGATGCGATCGAACCGCTTGTCGACCTGCTCGAACCGCTTGTCGACCTGCTCCAAGTCAGCCTTGGTGGCCAGGTCCGACAGCGGCGCCGGCGCCAGGCACGACATCAGATACTCCGCGAGCGGCTCGCCGGTGTGCTCACGGAACCAAGCGTAGAGCCGAGACCGATCTTCCTCCGACACACTCACCCCCGAACACACACCCACCGGCGCGCCGTCCCGCGCTCAACATTGGGAGACCGTAGGGACCGCGCTGCCAACGGGTCAAGCGGTTTTCGACACACGTCAGTCATTTCGGCACGCGAGAGGCCCGGCAGCGGTTCGCAGCCCAAGAATTGACGTACGGGTCAACTTCGCACACGCGATACTCGATCCCGACCGACCTTTCGAACAGGCGATCATCAACGAGTACTTGCCCGGTCAAGGCATCGCTCCGCACATCGACCGCGATTGTTTCGGTCCCGTCGTGGCCACCGTGAGCCTGGGGTCCGCGGTCAACATGGACTTTCACTGCGACGCCACCGGCGACGACTACGTCGAGCGGCTTGAGCCACGCAGCCTCCTGCTCATGCACGGAGACGCACGCTCGGGTTGGCGCCACGGCATCGCCAAGCGCCAAACGGACAACTGGAGTGGGCAGAAGATCCAGCGTCACCGACGCGTCTCCATCACGTTTCGCACGATCACAGAACCGGTGCGCGCTGTGGGGCGGTCTACAGGATCGTCAGGTTCCCGACGAACAGCGCCACGATGAACCCGATCACCGTGTAGTGGTGCACCTTGACCGACCGCAGGTCTTCCTTGCGCTCGACGCGGTCCGTTTCGCGCAGTGCGCCAAGGCTTGAGGCTGGGAGCTTTGCTCTGCTCATACAATGTGAATGACCAAAATATTGGTCATTGATATTCTTCGTGCATGCGAGGCGAACGAGACGTCCTGACGCCTGAGGCTCTCGGTTTGGCACTGCGTGACGCCAGACGCGCCGCCGGGCTGAGCCAGAGCGAAGCCGCTGAACGCGCTCAGACGACTCGTGCCACGATCAGCGCCGCCGAGCGTGGGCAAGGCGGTCTCGCATGCCGTGTGCTGCTCGACCTCGCTCGCGTGTACGGGTGCGCTGTTCGTCTCGCCCCCCGCGACCAAAACCCGCTCCTTGTCGAGGTGCTCGCACGAGCATCCTCGCCTGATCCGATCATCCCGCCATGTCCAGCGACTCGCTAGCGGTTCTCCTGCACGGCACACATGTCGCCGATCTCGTGCGTGGACGCGGACGGCTCGGTGCACGGTTCGTGTACCAGCCTCACGCAGCCAGACCGGTCTCCATGTCGCTGCCGGTCACGCAACGCCCCTATAGCGCTGCACGCAGTGAGCCGTGGTTGCAAGGACTGCTTCCTGACGACGCACGCGTCCTGCGGCGTTGGGCTGACGAGTTCGACCTGTCCGACGCGACAGCTTTCTCGAATCCATCATCACGGCGCTGCATCGCGAATCGGGGCGATGGGGCAAGCCGTACGGCGCAACCCCTTCGACGCACATCCTCAAACCGCAGATCAGCGTGGGAAGCGACAGCCGACGCATTGCGGATGCCCGCCGAGGATGTGATCGAACGCGCAGAACAACTCGCTGAGCTGATCCCGGCGGCGTTTCTAGAATCCGTCAGCGCGGTGACTGAGGCTGACTCGGTGTAGGCCGAGATGAGGGCACAGCACCGTCGTCACGTAGGGCGTTGATCTCCCACACCATCAGGCGCCGAGGGCTGTGACGGTGATGGCGATTGTCAGGAACGCGACCGAGGCGGCGCCCGCAAGAGAGCACCGGTGCTCTACCCCGGTGATTCAGCCTGGGTCTTGCACGGATTGCGGCGCGGGCGGTGGCCGATTGGGGTCGCAGAAGGGAATGCCTCGGCGCTCGAGCGTCAGATCGTTGAGGTTCTCGCCGATGGCCTGCCCGGCTGTCCACGCCGGCTGGCCGATGGTCGCTTCGGCGTAGGCATCGATAAGAGAGCAGCGCACTGCGTTGCCGCCCGGGGTGTCGTCCAGGTTGACCGCGCTGAGCGAGACGAGGCTGGTGAGCACAGCAACGGGATCGCGGCGGCTGACTTCGGCGAAGCGCCAGTTCGCAAGCAGTGTCAGCGACATGGCGAGGGCCAGGGTGGCCGCAACGAGGCCGCGCACGATCCGGTTGGTGGCGCGGCCACGCAGGGCAAGGTCGAGCACGGCCAGGCCGGCCGCTATGACCAGCGACCACGCAACCTGGGCGAGCAGCGTTTTCCGCCAGGCCTGACCGACGGGAGGCTGACGCTGCTGCGCCCACGACGTCAGGCCGGCCAGCGACGCTGACAGCACTGCCAGCGATCCGCCGAGCAGCAGCGAGACACCAGCAAGCCGTCCCGAACTGCCATCTCCTCCCCCTGCCGCCTCACTGCTGTGCAACGTGCCCAAGGTGTCCGGGACCGGACGCTGCCACGCTGCTGCTGCCGCCAGGACGACAATCCCGACAACCACGAGCGCCATCAGGGCATTGGCGGCCAGATCAGCCAACCCGAGTTCCACCCCGGCATCACGGGCGAGATCCGCGTTGAAGTGCCACCCGATCGCCGGGAAACCGGTCAACAGCCGCGGCCAAGCAGTGCTGAAAGCGTCCGCAGACAGGCTGAGGTCCGAGCCCTCATAGCAGCCGCCATCGGAACACTGGAATGCGATGGCGATGCGGATCGGAACGAACACCGCCGCGAAGCCCGCCGCCTGGGCGACCCATCGCCTGGTTGCTGCCGTGGCAAGCGCTGCCCGAAGTGTCATTCGCGACGCGAAACAGCGTGCCGCCAAGAACACCGCGGCGATGAGCGGTACCAGATAGGCCAGGTCGTAGAACATCGCGGCGAGCGCCCCCGAGGTGCCGTTGGCGATCAGCACGGCGCCAAGCGCCAGCGGGTACAGCACCACCAGCGAGGCGTGTTGCCGCACGCCGGCAGATCGCGCCAGCGCCGAGACCATCGCTGTGGCACCGAGAGCCATCACCGCCACCAAGGTCAGGCGCAGCGCGCCCAAGACGATGTGAGGCACCACGGCGGTGGCCTCCCCGGCTTCGTAGACGAAGCCGTGGACGAGCATCTCCCAGAACCGCCCGACCGGCCGGAAGTTCCCCCCGAGAAGAAGTTGTCGGTGCCGCGGGCGGCATCCATCGCCGCCCTGAAGGGGTTCGCGTCATTGGTGAGCGCCCTCAGCTACACGCTGCGACGCTCATCCGCGACGAATGCGAGCCCTGCGAGCGGAAGCACCACGAGCACACTCGGCAACCAGCGACCGCAACGGCGGATGGTCCGCATCAGCGAGCTCATATCAGCAGAATGCCGGGCCTACCGTGGGTGTGCCCGCGTGCTGGCCAGGCTGGGAGCAGCGATGAAGCGACCACGAGCGACGCTGATCATGGTGCTCGCCGTTGCCGTTGCTCTTGCAGCCTGCACGTTTCAGGCAGGCGCGAACGATCCGAACAAGATGAGCTATGTGGTGGTGCCCCACCCCGATGACGAAATCCAAGCGTGGTCGCTCATCGAGAACTCCACTGGCAACTACAAGGTCTTCATTGTCCTGAACAGGGGTGAGCAGACGTTCTATTGCGGCTCGCCGGGATACGACGAAGGCACTGGCGAGATACCGCCGGATCCATGGCCGCAGGGCAAGTGGACACCGTCGTGCGAGTCC
The DNA here is from genome assembly GCF_965237655.1 of Candidatus Poriferisodalis sp. Taxonomy (GTDB): domain Bacteria; phylum Actinomycetota; class Acidimicrobiia; order Acidimicrobiales; family Poriferisodalaceae; genus Poriferisodalis. Next base: position 564,179 of record NZ_CBDEGB010000001.1, on the reverse strand, counting down.
GCTCGCACGAACTCGTTCTTCGGCTTCATGGAAGCAATGGCACGCACCGACAGCGCGCTTCCGGCTTCCTTCACCTACGCAGGGGTGAAGGGCCCCTTCGACTCCTTGGGAACCGAGGTATGCCGCTTCGACGACGGCGACTGCGTCAGCGATCTCACTGCCGAGGTCTGGACGTCGCACATCGCTGCTGTGGTGTGGTTCAACCTCGGCGACGGCGATGTGACCGCCGACGAGGTGAAGTGGGCGATCACGACGGTCCGTGACAACCGGACCGCCCTGGGCATCAACGACACGTTGCGAAACCACAACCTGATCGGCGCTGGCTACTGGAACGGCACCTATCCCGGCTGTTCCGACTACGCCCATGCCGACCATGGCGCCATGCACGAAGCGCTGTGGAACACCGACTTCGACGTCGGATATCAGGCCGCTCCGACATGCAAGAACGACCCGAACGTGACTCGCATCGAAGAGGTGACCTACGACCACTTCCATGATGCGTTCGAGATCTCGGGAAACACGCGTGTCGGCTGGCACCCCGTCCACTACGGATGGCTGCTGAGCGGCGATCCGGGTTACTGGCCCGGCGACTACGAGAGCCAAGACATCGAGTTTCATCGCATTCAGCACTTCTGGATCCGGTTCCGCTAGGAGCCGGGCTCGGGAATTTCAATCGTCGGAGGGAAGCAGTACGCCAAGCCGTGGCGCCCGCCCATGAAGCGATCGAGTTCGTTGCGCATCCGCCAGCCGGCGATCCACACCTTCTCGGGCGTCACCTCGCGATATCCGCCCGAGAGCGCACAGCGGATCTGGTCGCCCGTTTCGGTGGTGTCGACATGGATCGTCGACGTTGCGATCAGGCTGGTGAGTGCCGCCGTGGGATCGCGACGGTCGACTTCGGCGAACCTCCAATTCGCCAGCAGCGTGAACGCCACGCCGATGGCAAGCACAGCGGCTACGGCCGCCCGCAGCGCCCGGCGCGTGCGTTCTGACCGGGTCGCGAGGTCGAGCGCCGCGAGGCAACCCACAATGATCAGCGACCAGGCCACCTGGGCCAGCTGCGCCTCTCGCCATGCCTCGCCGATCGGGAGATCACGCCGTTGCATCGAGGCCGACAGCCCCGCGAGCGTTGCCGAAAGGACCGCCATCAAGGCCCCGAGCCCGATGAGCGCAGCAGCGAGGCGCGCGTGGGTTCCGCGGGGTTGTTCGGGGGTGGGCTGGTCGGCGGCGGATGTCTCAACGGCTGGTTCGGGGTTTGGGCGCCAGCCGCGGGCCACGGCAGCGACCGCGAACCCCACGATGGCGGCCAGCATGAGGAACAACAGGACGTTGGTGGCGAGGCCGGTGAGCCCGACGTCGACGCCGAAGAGCCGCGCGAGCTCGGCGTTGTAGTCCCAGCCGACCGGGGGCAGCCCCGTCGCCAAGCGTGGCAGCGCCGTCTCGAACACCTCGGGCAAGACGCTGAGGTCCGAAGCGGAGTAGCACCCACCCGGTGCGCAGCGCCGGGCGATGTCGATGCGGACGGGAATGAACACCGCCGCAAAGCCGGCGCTGAGCACTGTCCAACGGCGAACCGCCGCCGTGGCGAGAGCCGCTCGGAACGGCATCCGCGCGACAGCCACTCGGGCGGCAAGAAAGCCGGCTGCGACGATGGGCGCCAAGTAGGCGACGTCGTAGTACAGGACGAGCAGGGCGCCGAACGCTGCCATCGAGGCGTATTCGCGTTTGCGCAGCGGACGCGGTTCGAGATCGCGGTCGCGAGCGGTTGCAAGCGCCGCCGCCAGGATGAGCACGACCGACCCGATGAACGTGTGCGGGAACTGTGCGAGTCCGCCGATGATGCCGTTCGCCACCACCACGGTGCCCACCGCCAGCGGGTAGAGACTGACGAGTGACCGGTCGGCCGAGACGCCGGCCGAACGGGCGAGCGCGCTGACCATCTTCGCCGCGAGCACCGCGAGCAGCGCGACCACGACCACACGGACCACGCCGAGGACGACGTGCGGGGTAAGGCCCGTCGCTTCGGCGGACTCGAAGACGAGTCCGTGGACCAGCACTTCGGTGAATCGCCCGATCGGCCGGAAGTTGCCGATATTCAAGAAGTTGAAGATGCGCTCTTCGACGTACTGCGCAATGCCGAACAGGTTGACGTTGGTGTAGAACACCTGTTGGAAGAGGTGGAGGCGCTCGTCGGACTTGAGCGACATGCCGATCAGGGGGAGCACGACCAACACGGCCGGACCCGCGGTGACGAGCAAGGTGCGGCGGCGGGTTGTCTGCGGGGCGCGGTCCTTCGTGAGCGCTGTCATGAGGCGCTCGCTTCGGGGGCGGTGCTTGGTGAGTCGTCTGCGGGGGCGGCGGCCGGGGCGGCTGTGGGTTCGGCCGCCTGGTCGCAGTAGGGCACGCCGTTGCGTTCAGTCGTGAGCCGGTTGAGGTCGGCTCGGAGTTGTTCCGCGGCGATGTGGCTTTCGGGAGCGGATGCCTCGCGGTCGGCGTAGACCTCCAGCAGCAGGCAGCGGACGGCACTCGGCGACGCTGGGTAGTCGACACCGTCGGTGCGCAGGGGCCAATCGTTCAGCTCTGCGATGCCGGCCGCGCTGTCGGCGAGGCCCATGTTCACGGTGGATGCTGAGATCAGGGTGGTGACCGACGCGGTCTCGTCGTACCGGTCGATCTGGGCGAGCTGCCAATTCGCGACAAGCGTGAAGCCCGCAGCTACTGCGAGTGCGAGCGCCGCAACTGGCTTCAGTACATGTGCGGCGCGGCGGCGCAGAAACAGGTCGAGGCATGCGAGGACTGCGGCTGCGATCAGCGACCATCCGACTTGGGCGAGCAGCGTGTCGCGCCATCCTTGCCTGACGGCGAGGCCGAAGGGGAGCTGCTGCACCCACCACGACAGACCTGCGTACAGCGACGAGGCGCCTGCTATTGCCGCGCCCAACCCGCCGAGGGCCAGTGCGAGCCGGAGCTGTCGGGGCGTGTGTTGTTCGTGGGGGCCGGGGTCTTCAGTGACGTCGTCCGTGACATGGTTCGGGACGTCGTTCGGGGCGGCTCGGTGACGTCCTCGCAGTACTGCTGTGAGTGCAAGTGCAAGCAGGACCAGCAGGGCGACGATGAGCATGGAGTTGGCGAGCACTGCCCCGAACCCGAGGTCGAGCCCGGCGGCATCGGCACGGTCGCTGTTGGCAATCCAACCTGCCAGCGGCAGCGCTGACCCCAGCCGTGCCACCGCAGCGCCGATGGCAACGGGCCCCAGATTGAGAATCCAGCCGTCGTTGCAGGCGTAGTCGGCGGCACAGCTCTGTGCGATGGCGAAGCGGGCAGGGATGAAGACCACCGCGAAACCGGCCGTCAGTGCGGCCCACCGGCGAACTGCTGCGATACGCAGAGCTCTCCTCGGTGGCAACCCCGAGGCCACGCTGCGTGCGGCCAACAAGGCAGCCGCGACGAAGGGGGCCAGGTAGGCGAGCTCGTCGAACGCGGCTGCCGCTGCGCCCATGGCCGCCATGGAGGCGTACTCATGCCAGGCGACCGGTCGAACCGCCATGTCCCGGTCGCGACTGGTTGCCAGCGCCACTGCCAACACGACCGCCACAGCGCCGATGGACGTGTGGGGGACTTGTGCGAGGCCCCCGCCGAGGCCGTTCGCCACCAGCGCGGCTGCGAGCGCCAGCGGGTACAGCCCGATGAACGATCGGCCGGCGTGTGTGTGCGCAGAGCGCTGCAGCGATTCGATCAGCTTGAACGCGAGCACGGCAAGGAGGCCCACCATGGCCAGACGCACGGCGCCCAGAGCAGCGTGCGGTGCCAGGCTGAGGGCGTCGCCCGCTTCGATGGCGAGGCCGTGCACGAGGAACTCGACGAAGCGGCCGATGGGGCCGAAGCTGCCCTCGTCGAGGTAGTTCCCGGTAAGGCGCCAGGCCCGCCGTGCCGCCTCGAGCGGGTTGGCGCCAGTTGCGCCGGCATTGAGGTAGATGCTGAGCCGGTCTGCAGATTGCAGTGCGAGTCCGGCGAGCGGCAGGACAACGAGCACCGCCGGCCACGTCGGACGGAGCCATCGTCGGCGGCGCCTATTCGTGTCGAGTTCAGTTGCGGCCAATGAACGGGGACGAGTTGTTGACATCAGCCGATGTGTGACACGTGGTGCTTCACCGCTAGAGCGCCAGGTACATCCGGCGTCGATGCAGGGTCCCGACCACCAGGAGGATGACGCACGCGATCACGGCGGCATACGCCTCATGCACTGCGGGCGCCCCGACGGGCAGGATGTCCTCCATCAGCCGGGTTTCGATCGAGCGGTCGCCGATGTGGATGGACTTGCCAGCGTGCAGCAGGACCCGTTCGAACAGGTACACGATGATGGCGTTGCGGCCGAACGCGATGATCGGCCAGGTGATGCGGCGCCGGACCTTGTCACCCGTGGGGCTGTTGCTGGTGTCGATCAGCAGGTAGATCAGGCAGACGACGGCGAGTGCCGTGCCCGGCCGGTCGGTCTGGCCGATGCTGACACCAGCAGGGCCGGTAGGGCGAACGACGGGGTCAGCAGGCGCTTGTTGGGCGGGGCCCACAGCGATGCGGCGAGTCCGGCGAGGAAGCACGCCGAGGCGAGGGCGCCGATTCGCAGCACCGTGCCCGGCCGGTCGGTCTGGCCGATGCGGCGGATGACCATGCCGGCCGAATAGCCGTACAGGACGAACGCCGACGATGCAATGGAGAGCACCAGGCCTTCAGGGTCCCATCCCGCTTGGCCGGCCCGGTAGACGTGGCTGTCGGTCAGGATGGCTGTGTCGAACTCGAGGTAGGGGCTGCAGCGACCGATCGGCTCGCAGGAGATGAGGTCGAGGCCGAGGCCGTAGAGGATGAGCCCGGCGGTTGCCACCGTGATGAGCAGCCACATCTTGTCTGCGCCGAACATCGCTCGGCTTGCGAGGACGACGGCGGCGCCGCACGCTCCGGCGATGCCGATCATCTGGAGCACGCCGGTGAAGCGCAGTTCGGTGATGTCGAACCATGAGGTGCCGTAGGCGTTGTAGGCGATGCCGAGGACAACGAGGAGGATGAGGCGGCGGATCAGGCGGCGGTAGGTGGCTTGTTTGGATGGGTTTCGCAGCAGGAACGACAGGCTCAGGCCGCTGGTGACGAGGAACGCCGGGAAGATCCAGTCGTTCATCGTGATGCCGTCCCACTCGGCGTGGCGCAGGAAGGCGAAGTGGTCGCCGACGGCGGTGCTGGGCGTGAAGACCATGCCCATGAGGAGGAGGCCTCGGAATGTGTCGACTGATGCGAATCGGGCGCGGCGTGGTGCTTGAGGGATGTCTGGTCGTTCCGGGCCCACCGGGTCTGCGGGTGCGGCTGTTCGGTCTGGTTCGGCGGGAGGCGGTTGCTCGCCTGTGGGCGGATGCTCGTCGGGATCTGTCTTCACGATGAGCCAAGCCTCATGATGAACCGAGTCGAAGCGGTCCCCATCTGGACAGCGCGACCGGAGACGCAGCCCGCGGCAGCATACCTGTGGCTCCACTAGGGGTGGTTGACGTAGCGCTGTTCGTGGCGAACCTGACGATCCTGTAGACCACCCTGCTCAGGCTCGGCCCCGGTCAGGACTGATTGGCTTCGATGGCGGCGAGGGCGTCTTCGAGGGATTCGACGCCAACGACGGTGACTGAGGGCTCGGCAACGGCGACGGCTTCTTCGACCTGGGAGGCGGGTACCAGGAAGAGGTCCATGCCGGCTCGTACGACGGCGTGGGATTTCTGGGGCACACCGCCGATGGGCCCGATCGTGCCGTCGTGGTGGATGGTGCCGGTGGCGGCCACGTCGAGGTTGCCGGTGAGCGGTTCGGCTGTGAGCGCGTCGATGACCGACAGCGTGAATGCGAGGCCCGCTGAGGGGCCGCCGATGTTCTCGACGTTGAGAGTGACGTCGATGGGGAGCTCGGCGAACTCGACATGGGTGGTGACGATGACGCCGAGGAGTGCGACGCCGTCACGATCGGCCAGGGTGACGGTGACGGTGCGTGTTTCGCCGTCGGGGTCGAGGGCGGTGAGTGCCGCTTGAGTGCCGGGTTCGTTGGCCTTGATGGTCTCGGACAGCTGCTGCGCCGTCATGATGGGTGTGTCGTCGACGGATTGGACGATGTCGCCGGCGCGGAGGGCGTCCTCGGCCGGGGAGTCGGACATGACCCGTTCGATTCGGGCGCCGACCGGCGTCATGATCTCGTAGCCGAGGTGCTCGAGCGCGATGGCCACGGCGACCTGTGTCGACTGGTCCATCTGGAGGCGGCCGTCTTCCCGGTTCTCGGCGATGGTGCGTTCGCCGAGGATGTCCTCGATGTCGACGACCTCGAGGGCGCCGTCGAGCCAGCCGCCGATCACTTCGAACAGCGACGGGCCGAAGCTGGTGCGGACACTGACGAGGGAGATGGAGGCGTCAGAGGGGTAGGCGGGGTGGTCGTTGACTTGGACAAACTCCTCGATATCGGACGTGCCGCCGGGGGCGATGACTGCTTTGCTGAGCAGGCGGGTGGTGAAACCGCCGATGATCAGCAGCGCGAGAACGATCTGCACGATGACGACGGTGATGCTTGCGCGTGAGTACTGCCTGGGGCGCGGGTGGCCTGACGGGGTGGGTTCAGGGTGGGGTTCGGGCTCGTCGGCGGCGGCTGTGGCGATCGTTGCGGTGGGCGTTTCGGGGTCGGGTTCGAGGTCGAGTGACTGTGTTTCGGGTTCTGCTGGCGCGGTGGCGGGGTCGGGAGTTTCGGGGTCGGCGTCAGGGGCCGCAGGCGGTGGCGGCGAGGCGAAACCCGGGTCGTCGAGCGACCCGGCCAGTGCGCGCCAGCCGATAGCTGCGTCGTCCTCGTGGGGATCGTCGCCAGGTTCGTCTGCCGGATTGCCGCCGGGCGCATCGGTCACAGGCGCACAGCGTGCCATGCGCCCTTGTTGGGCCATGCGCGGTTCGGCCGGTCAATGGTGCATATTGGGCCCATGGAGTTCGGGCCCACGAAGTCGGGGCGCTGGCCGTACAAGCCGACAGCGATCTGGCGCAGGCTGGTTGCGGTTGTCGGCTTGGCGGCGTTCACCGCTCTGTGCGTTATGGCGCTGGTGGCGTTGGTGGCCATTGGCGCGGCTGTGGGGGCGCTCGTGCTCGAAGCGCTCATCGGATGAGTGGCGGTGGGCTCGGCGAGGCGGCGGACGATGCCTATGCGCGCCGGCTCGAGGCGGTAGTGGCCGGGCACCGGGGCGAGGCTGCGGTCGCCGAGCGGCTGCTTTCTGATAGCGCGGCGGCCGTGCGAGCGGCGGCGCTCGGGGCACTGGCGCGCTGCGGTGAGTTGCAGGTCGCCCAGGTCAGGCGGGCGCTGGGGGATGAGGCAGCGGCGGTGCGGTGCCGTGCTGCGGAATTGGCACCGGTCGAGGTCGAGCTTGTGCGGCTGCTGAGCGATCCGGATGCGTCAGTGGTGGAGGCTGCGGCGGCTGCGCTCGGCGAGCGTGACCGGGATCCTGGGCCGGTTGAGGAGCTGTGCCAGGTTGCCCGTGGACACGATGATCCGCTGTGCCGTGAGAGTGCTGTCGCGGCGCTGGGTGCGATTGCCGCGGGCTTGGATGCTGATGCTGACGCTGACGCAGGCCCCGATGCGGCTCAGGCGATGGCGCTCGAAGTCCTGTTGGCCGCCATGGAGGATCGTCCTCAGATCCGGCGCCGGGCGCTGCTGGGCCTGCACCAGTTCGACGATGACCGTGCCGCCGACGCTGTGCGAGCGGCGCTCGAGGACCGTGACCGCCAGGTGCGAGCCGTCGCCGGCGAATTGCTCGGCGTGCCTGTCCACTGACAGCGCTGCCGAATTCGTGCCCTGCCTGACTGCTGACCTGCCACCAAGCCACTCGGCGCAACTGTCACGCAGCGGCCCAGCCCTGCCTCACCGCTGACCTACCGCACTGCGTCACCGGCCCGCCGACCCGCCATTCCTCACCGCAGACCCGCCGCTCTGCGTCGCCCAACTCCCGCCCAACCTCGCCGACCCGCCACTCCCCTCCCCACATGGTTGTCACACCCCGGTCGTACGGTTGTTCTCATGTTGAGAGACGGTTCGAGCGGTGCCCGCAAGGCCAGCATTCCCGGTACGTCCAGCGGCCAGCCGGGAATGCTCGCGTTGCGGCGGCTGGACGGGGGCGAGCTCTCGTTGTTGCGCCGCGATGGGCTCGTGGATGTGCTCGGGGACATCGAGCGGATGACGAACCGGTTGGCGGGCTATCGCGTCGAGGTGCTCGGCGCGCTGGACACGTTGAGTCGCTCGGGTGCTGCACCCGATGCAGTGCCGCACCTGACGTTGCGGGACGCCACGGGAGTGTCCGATCGCGAAGCGCGCCGGATTTGCCGAGTCGCGCACAAGACCCGTGGGCACGACACGGTGCTTGGGGCGCTCGCAGGCGGCGACATCAACCCCGCGCAGGCTGAAGCGATCTGCGACGCACGGGTCCCCGAGAACGTGCGCACCGAACTGGCCGCAGCCGCCACAGCAGAGGACACCGACCAAACACGGCGCCGTATCCGCGAAGCCGAGACGCTGCACGACATTGAGTCCCCGACTCAGCGGTTCATGCGCCAGCGGGCTGCGCGCGCGGCGGGTTGGGGACGCGACCACGATGGGATGCTCAAGCTGTGGGCACGATTCGATCCCGAGACTGGTGCCCGCATCGAAGCGGCGCTCGAACCGCTGCGCCGCGCTTATTGGAACGACGACAAGCGACAGCGCACTGGCCGGCGCACGCCCGCCCAGCGAGACGCCGACGCATTGGCGTATGCGCTGGCGGGCGTCACCCTCAGCGATGCTGACGGCCGAGCAGTCGCCGGGCTGTCTGAGGATGTCGCAGTGCCGCGGCTGCCGCCAGCGCAGATCAGCGTGCTCATCGGCCTCGACGCGCTGCGCGGCCAGACCGACGAAGCCGGCCTGACTGACGCCGGGACCGAACTGGCGCCCGACACCGTGCGGCGTCTCGCCTGCGACAACGAGATCATTCCCATCGTCTTGGGCGGGTCCGGCGGCAGCGCCGATATCGGCCGTGCACGACGCACCGTGCCGCTTCGGCTGCGAAGGCTGCTGATCGCACGCGACCGGCACTGTCGATGGCCCGGCTGTCACGTCCCGCCGTCACGCTGCGACGCCCACCACATCATCCACTGGGCAGCGGAAGGCCCCACCAACTTGGGCAACTTGCTGTTGCTGTGCCACACCCACCACCATCATCTCCACGAGTACGGGTATCGGCTCGTCCCCGGCCCTGACGGCGTCTGGACCCCAATCCGACAAACCGCTCAGCCACGACCCGCTAGTCCGCAGCACACTGCCCGGCAGCCGCGAGCCCCCTGACCCCACACTCGGGGCAGGCACCTCAGAATGCCGCGAGCCCGCGCCCACGCCCACGCACCGACGCCCACCCCACAGGGCCGAAAGCGCGTCTAGCCACGGGTGCTGAGGCGGTCTCGCAGTTCTTCCACGAAGCGTGTTGCGTCGTAGAGGAGTACTTGGCGCAGTCCGCGGGCGTCTGCGCCGACGTCGCTGCGTCCGTAGAGACGGAGCGTGCGCAACGGACCGCCGCCGACTGGCTCGGAGATGTCCATGCCGAGGCGGGGCACGCCGGGCAGCGTGTTGCGATCGGGATCGACCGGCTCGATAAGTCCAGAGAGCTCCACCAGTAGCTCACGGCTCACGTCGCCGCCAGCGATTGCGTCCTCCAGCAGTGCGTGCAGGCGCAGCTGCGACAGCCATCCAGCCCGCGTGCCCGAGACAGGCTGCGTGCGCGAGTCGGGCTGCGTGCCCGAGACAGGCTGCGTGCCCGAGACAGGCTGCGTGCCCGAGACAGGCTGCGTGCCCGAGACAGGCTGCGTGCCAGCGGCGAAGCTTGCCCAGTCGGCGGCGAAAGCGTCCATCACAGCGGACTGGCCGGCCGTCCACGGCGGCGCCGGGTCGATGAACAGCTCTACCTGCGTCGGCAGTTCAAGTTCGGCAGCCAGGGTGGCGCGCCGCACCACGGTCAGGTTCGGCGGCAGTTGTTCGAGCACACCGGTCACCCGCGGCTCGGCAACCTCGACCAGCACGTAGCGGCAACGTCGGTCGGCGACCGCGTCGGCGATGTCGAACACAGATGCAGACAGGTCGAGCACCTCGATCTCGCCCACGTCGAGGTCGAGCATCGCCGGCACCGTCTCACGGGCCGCGCCCGCCACATGGGCCGCTGCCGCAACCTGACGGCCGAGGTGTGAGCCGTCCACCACGACGCACCAGGTCGCCCCCGGACCGCTCGCTCGGAATCGGTCCAGCAGGGCCACCGTGGTCAGCTCCACCGGCGTTGTCGATGTGAGTACCCAGGCCAGGTCCTCACCGCCGAGCGTGGCCACCGCGGGCACGGCCGGAAGGGGCAAGTTCGTGAGCGAGACGTCAGACGGGACTTCGGAGGGAGTGCCGGACGAGGTGTCGGAGATGTCGACAGACGGAGCGTCGGATGTGTCAATGGACGAGGTGTCGGAGATGTCAGCAGACGGCGTGCCAGGCGGGCCAGCAGACGGCGTGCCAGGCGGGCCAGCAGACGAGGTGCGACGAGGCCGAGGCCTGGTGAGCTCGGCCGTGTCGACGCCCGCGCTCACGTAGGCCAGCGCTGCTATGTCCCACCCCTCGAGCGCGGCAGCGGCCGCTTCAACATCGCCTAGGTCCCTCACCGACAACTCGACCGAGTACAGCTGCGCTACCCCGCCACGAGCATTGACCCCAGCCCAGTAGGCCTGCACGCCGGCGAGCGCCGCACGATCCGCCCCGGCGCCTGGGCCCGATAGGTCAACCAACACACCCAAGGTCAACGTGCCTGCGTCGAAGCCGTCGGCGGGAGCCGGTTGCGGCGGGAACGTTGGCGCTGGTTCAGAAGGCGATCCCGAGCAGCCCGCGACCGCCAGCAACAGCACCGCCAGACCCAGCGGTGCCATGAACGTGCCTCGGCCAACCAACTTTGCTGCTGCCAAGCACGCGTCCCGGCGCACTCGCACTGCTCTCAACCGTGTAGCGCGACCCACCGACTCAGCCGCAGCCACGCAGGCGCTGGAGCGTGTCACACCCCCGCGAAAGAGTGATCCCATGAGCACAACCAACCAGCGGACGCCACCGCTGCGGACGGTCCGCTATCGGCCGGGAATGGTGTGCGAGGCGTGCAGCGCTTCGAAGTTCTCGAGCGCTCGGCCCGCACCCAGCACCACCGTCTCAAGCGGCGACTCCGACCGCAGCACCGGCACCCGAGCCTCAGATGCGATGCGCTGGTCCAGCCCCCGCAGCAGAGACCCGCCGCCGACCATCAGGGCACCGGTGTGAATGAGGTCCTGTGCCAGCTCCGGCGGCGCCTCGCCCAAGCACTCCAGCACGGCCTCCACGATGAGCTCCACCGTGTCTGCCAGCGCCGATCGCACCTCGGTCGGTGTGATGAGGAACATGCGGGGCAGCCCCGTTGTCAGGTCGCGCCCCTTCACTTCGGCGTCGAACTTGTCGTCGATCGGCCACGCCGACCCGATGCTGATCTTCAGTTCCTCGGCAGTGCGCTCGCCGATGGCGATGCCGTGCACACGTCGTGAGTAGTTCATCAGTGCAGTGTCGAAGTCGAACGACCCCACCCGCACCGCACGCAGCGACACCATGCCGCCTAGCGACACCATCGCAACCTCGGCGGTGCCGCCACCGATGTCGATCACCAGCGAGCCGGTGGGCTCGTGGATCGGCAGGCCGGAGCCGATGGCCGCGGCGATCGGCTGCTCGATGAGCCGGACGTCGGACGCACCAGCTCGACGCGCAGCCTCGATCACCGCACGCCGTTCCACCGGCGTGATGAGCGACGGCACGCAGACAGCAACACGGGTCCGGCCGAAGCGGCCGACACCGACGCCCTGGAGGATGAGCCGGATCATCCGCTGGGTGATGTCGAAGTCAGTGATGGCACCGTGGCGCAGCGGTCGTGCAGCGATGATGTAGCTGGGCGTGCGCCCGATCATCTGCCACGCTTCGCGCCCGACCGACAGCACGTCGCCCGAACGTTCATTGAGCGCGATGACCGACGGCTCGTTGAACACGATGCCGCGTCCCCGCTCGTACACCAGCGTGTTCGCGGTGCCGAGATCGATCGCCAGGTCACGAGGCAGGACGACGCCTTTGGTTGCGAGATGTGACCCGTTCGTTGCGTGGCGGCACGATTGGAGTCTGGATCGCCACGAGCCGCACTGTGCCCTCGAATTGGGGCGCAGCCTGCGGGGGCGCCGGAGCTGTGGGGGCGGGCAGAGGAGTGCCGACTGTGCTGTGTACGCGGCGGTCGGCATCACGACGGACGGCACCGCGGCGCACGGCACCACGACCAACGGCACCAGGACCAACGGCACCGCGGCGCACGGCACCAGGACCAACGGCACCGCGGCGGCTGGCATCAGGACGGTCGGCATCAGGACGGCCATCGGATGCCGGGCTTGAGACAGGCCGTCGATGCTGATCTTGGTCTCGGCCGCTCCCCTGTGCGGGTAGGAGGCGAACGCTGGAACCCGGCGGCCGTATCGAGCGCGGCGACGGCTGCGTCGCATCGGCCAGCGACCGTGCAGAGCCGACCCTTGGTTGCGCTGAATGAGCCCGCGACTGTGCAGAACCGAACCCTGGCTGGGTTGAACTGGCCGGAGACTGGGTTGAACTGGCCAGAGACTGGGTTGAACTGGCCAGAGGCTGGGTTGAACTGGCCGATGGCTCCGTCTTTCGGGCCGGTGGTTGCCGGGCTTCGGGTCGTCGGCCGGGTGCATGCGTGCGTGCATCCCGTCGCTGCCAAGCGGGATCGTCAAGCTCGGCGCTGAATGGTGGCAGCAGCGGCAACGAGTACTCGCGCTCGATCAGCCGGACGCTGGCAGTCGTGGCCTTGGGGCGAACTACGCCGATTGTTGTCTCGGGCCGTTGGGTGCGCTGCCGACGCCGGCCGCGCCGTTGCCTTCTGCCCCCATCGTTCCCAGCCGTCCCAGCGTCAAACGCCGCGCCGCCCGCCAACCCACCGTCAGCCGCGCCACCCGCCGCCGCGCTTCTCGCCGCCTCGCCGCCAGCCGCGTCCCTCGCCGCAGCGCCTCTCGACGCAGCGCCTCTCGCCGCCGCGCTGTCCGCTGCGCCTCTTGTTCCCGCGTTGGCTGCCGCCGCATCAACAGCCGCATCGCTCGCGTCAGCCGGGTCAGCGCCTCGTGCGCCCCTCAGCCGCCGCATCATCTGCACCAGCCCCGGTGTGCCCAACGATCGCCCACCCGACGATCGGGGAGCAATCGACGCCAACCTCCGCCGGAACGGCTCGGTTTCGTCGTCGGTCACACGCTGGCTCTTCAAGCGGGCGCCCACGCCCAGCACAGCCATTCCCAACAACGGCACAACTATGGCGATAGCCAGAAACAGCAGCGGGCTCATGACCCGGGCACCTGCGCGACCGGCTGCGACTGCAAACCCCAGTCGGTTCCGCCGTCGTGATGCTCTTGCTTCCAGATCGGCACCGTGGCCTTCAAGGTATCGATACCGAACCGGGCGGCTTCGAATGCTGCATCACGATGCGGAGCCGAAGCGGCCACCACCACCGAGCTCTCGGTCAGGCACAGTGTCCCCACCCGATGCAACAGCGCCGCCTTGCGCACGCTCGGCCACCGCTGCCGCATCTCGGCAGCGATGTCGGCAAGCCGCGGCCCAACCTCCGACTCGTACGCCTCATAGACCAATTGCGTAACACCCGTGCGGTGCTCGGCGTGGTCACGGACCGTGCCCGAGAACAGCACCACCGCCCCCGCCTCCGGGTCGAGCGCCCAGTCATAAATGGCCGCGATCGGCAGCTCCTCGGGCGTCAATTCCACCCAAGTGTCGTGCTGTGGCGGCACCATCATCATCGCAAAGCGTAGGAGCGCCGGAGCCAGGCCGCGGCAGCCCACCCTCCGGCCACCAAAGCAGCCCCTGCGCCGACCAACATCGCGTGCTGGCGTTGGCGCGCATTGAGGTCGTCCCAGGGCATTCCGACGTCCGCAATCACGTACGCCTGGGCACTGCTGTAGCGGGGCGTCCAGCCCTCCGCACGGAGCCGATCGTTGGCCACCACCCAGCTATAGCGGGTGTACGGCAGCAGTCCCTCGGGGGCGGAATGGCCGACCCGGCTGGCCACGTAGCGGTCGAGCCGCTTGGGCAACGGCATGGGCAGGCGGATCTTGGGCCGGGCCCCCAGCAGGGCCCGCAGCTCGCCAGGCGACAGCCAGCCGTCGGGGGCCACGTTGAACACGCCCGACAGGCGGCGCTGCGTGGCGAGCACAACGGCGGACCCCAGGTCGTCCAGGTGCAGGAACTGCACGGGCGGATCGTCGCTTCCAGTGCGAATGGGCGCTGCGGCAAGCATCGCCTCGCCGATCGGACCCCCGATGCCGCTCGAAACCACAGGCGCCGGCCGCAGAATCGCCACCGTGCGGGCCGGATCAGCATCACGCCAGTCCAGGACCGTGCGTTCGGCATCAGCCTGGTGCACGGCGAACGACGACTCGAGATTGGGCCGCACCGGCACGTCCTCCGAGATGGGCGTCGGATGGTTCGGCCACGCCCCGTAGACGGCGGCGCTCGACACCAGCGTCAGATGTTTGACCCCATCCGCAACTGCGAGTACCCGGCGCAGACGATCCGTGGTCACCTCACGGGTCAACCGCAAGTGCACCAGTACCTCGGCGCCGAACAGGTCAGCCCCGCCAGCCCCGCCAGCCCCGCCAGCCCCGCCAGCCGCTCCAGCCCCGCCAGCATCGTCGATATCCACGACCTCGTCGAAGGACCCAGCCAGCCACTGCAGCACCCGGGCGCCGATCACGCCGCCCGCGCCCGTCACCGCGATCCGTGGGGTCATATCCCTACGATGCCCCAGCCGGTGCGCCCAGCCCTACCATGCCCGATCCCAGCGACACCCCACCCCAGCGACACCCCATCCCGGCAACACCCTCGGCCGGTTCGCCCAGCCGTACCATGCCGTTGTGGCCCCTCCCGACGACGACGACAACCCGTTCTCGGGCATCCCGTTTCTCGGTGACATCGCCGCGCTCCTCGGCAATGACGCAAACCTCTGGGAAGGCGCCCGGCAGGCCGCCAACCAACTCGCCACCGGCGGCAAGCTCGAACACAACGTCGACCCAGTCGTCCGGCACCGCCTCAGCGAGATCAGCCGGGTAGCAGAACTGCATGTGGCCCATGTCACCAACCTCGATCCCACATCCGGCGGCCGTCCCCCACGCACCGATCCTGTCACCCGCTCGGGGTGGGCCAGCGACGCACTCGAAACCATCCGCCCCCTCATGGATCGCCTGTCCGAACGCCTGGCCAGCGACCAAGAACATGGTCAAGAACACAGCATGGACCCCTTCGCCGGCCTGCTCCGCATGATGAGCCCGATGACCGTGGCCATGACCGCCGGCATGATGGCCGGCCACCTCGCCACCAAGGCATTCGGCAACTCGGACCTCGGGGTGCCCCGCCAGCACGACCGAGTGCTTATCGTGCCCGCCAACATCACCGACTTCGCCGGCGAATGGAGCCTCGACGTCGACGACGTGATGCTGTGGGTCGCCATCCGGGAGCACGCCATGCACTCGGTGCTGTCGGTGACACACGTGCATGCCGAGCTCGACAGGCTGCTGCACCGCTACGTGGACGGCTTCCGCCGCAGCGAGCCCACCTTTGACGACCTGGACCTCGACCTCACGGCGCTCGCCGACAGCGCGGACGCATCCCAGCAGATGAACACGCAGCTGCAGCGCATCTTCGGCAACCCCGAGCTGCTGCTGGGCGTGTCACGAGACGACAGCCAAAACGACACCGTACAACGGCTCGAGACGCTGCTGAGCGTCGTCCACGCCTATGTCGATGATGTGGTCGCCCAGGCGGGGCCCCGGCTCATCGGTGGCTTCGGCGCACTGAGCGAGGCCGTGCGGCGACGCCAGGTTGCCGCGCAGGGAACGGACTTCGCAGATCGGCTGCTGGGAGTGCGGCTGAGCGCCGAAGCCCGCGACCGGGGCGACAACTTCGTTGCCGGCGTGATCGAGCGAGCCGGCCGGGAGGGCTTGGCCCGCCTGTGGGAACAAGGGGCGCTCCCGACACCCAACGAGCTTGCGGCGCCCGGCCTGTGGCTAGCCCGCCTCGACCTGCCGCTCTAGCCCGACGTTCTTGCGCCAGACCTGCTTGCGGCGCCCGGCCTCTGGCTGGCCGGCCTGTGGCTAGCCCGCCTCAACCTGCCACTTGACCAGTTACCACGGCTAGTCACGACGTCTGATTCTTGCGGCGGATACGGGTCCGCACACGGGTGGCGATGATCTCCGAAGGAGGACGCCGGCCCCGAGCCAGCGCCCACAGCCCCCCGAGGTAGAGAACTACCGCCACGGTGGCGGCGATGCCTAGCAGCATCACCCCGGCCCGCAGCGGCAGGATGCCGTTCGGCGTAACCACCGGCACCAGCGCGCCGATCACCCACATCACCTGGAAGCGGGTCTCGAAGCGGGCAAACGTGCGGCCATGATCCACAGGCAGCTCGTCGCGCTGCACGATCGCGTCGAAGCACAGCTTCCCCAGAGCGGACATGAGTCCGATCACCATGGCCAGCCCCAGCACCGATACCCGATCGGGCGCCGTCACCACATAGAACGACCCAACGGCTGCCAGCAGAAGAGTGCAGGCGAGCAGGGCCTCCTCACGGATGCGGCGACGCAACCAAGGCGCGGAAACGGCGCCCACCAGCTGGCCGACAGCACTCGCCGTGAACATGAAACCGAACCACCACGGCGCCGCATCGTCGGTGCGCAGCCAGAACGCAATAAGAAACAGCGTGAAGCCGGTCATGGCACGCACGACGCCCATGGCCGAGCCCGCCAGCAGCATCCCGCCCCGTCGCGTCGCAGCGGGAGCCTGTCTCGGCACCGCCGGCGGGCCTGGCTGCGGACGCCCACCCGGGTCGCTGCCGACTCCGATGCCCCCTTCGATGTCCCCCTCGTCAC
Source organism: Candidatus Poriferisodalis sp. (assembly GCF_965237655.1). Taxonomy (GTDB): domain Bacteria; phylum Actinomycetota; class Acidimicrobiia; order Acidimicrobiales; family Poriferisodalaceae; genus Poriferisodalis. Next base: position 547,145 of record NZ_CBDEGB010000001.1, on the reverse strand, counting down.
GCCATGGCCCCGTGTAGAGCTCTGATGGCCTTCGCCAACGGGGACCGAGCGGCTCGGAATACGGGTCGCTGTGGGGACGGTCGTGACGAGGCGCCGGTCCCGGTTGAGGCACCTGAGGCACATGGCCCGCCTCGCCGGGGTGTGACCGCGGCGGCCGCACAGCCGTGCGGGGCAGCCGGGCAGCGGGGAACGTCATCAGCACGAACACCACCGACGCCAGCACCAGCACCCAGCGCGAAGAGATCAAGCTCAACAGCACGCCCGGCCCAGCGGCAAGCGCACCCCCCAGCCCGCTCAGCAACATCAGCTTCGAGTTCGCCTCCACCAGGTCGCGTTCTTCACGCACCAGCCCCGGCACCACCGCGCTCTTAGCCACGTGGTACGTCTTGCCCGCCACCAGCGCACCGAACGCCTCGGGGAACAGCAGCAGCGAGTCGAGGTGGCGCACCATCAGCAGCGCCAGGACTGCACGGGCAATACCGGCACCAATGATCATGCTCCGGCGCCCGCCGCGGGCACGATCCACCAGCGGCCCAATAAGCGGCCCGACCAAGGCGAACGGCGCCATGGTCACCAGCAGGTACAACGCCACCTTGGGCCGCGCAGCAGCCGGATCCAAGTTGAAGAACAGCGACCCGGCCAGCGCAATCGCAATCAGCGCATCGCCTGCGGCGGACAGCAGGTGCGTGCGGGCGAGCCAGGTGAACGGTTGCATCAGCCCGCAGTCATAGGGGGCTCATGAGGCGTCGGGCCTCGCCGCAGTCCGCTCGTAGCGATAACCCAGACCGCGGATGGTTGTGATCCGCTGCGGATTCGACGGATCGTCCTCGATTTTGGCCCGCAGCCGCTTCACATGAACGTCAATCGTCTTGGTGTCGCCGATGTAGTCGTAGCCCCACACGTTCTGCATGAGGCTGTCGCGGGTCACCACCCGGCCGGCGTTCTGCAGCAAGTAGGCCAGCAGCTCGAATTCCTTCAGCGCCAGGGTCACCAGCTCGCCGCCCACCCGCAGCTCATGTCGATCGATGTCGAGCGCCACGTCGCCCTCGATCAGACAGGTGGTGTCGCCCTCGGGCTCGACCGGCTGGCCCGAAGCGCGCCGCAGCACCGCCCGCATGCGAGCCACCAGTTCGCGCAGCCGGTACGGCTTGGTGACATAGTCGTCGGCACCCACCTCCAGGCCCACGACGGCATCGATCTCCTCGCCACGAGCGGTCACCATGATGAGCGGCACCCGTGACGACTTGCGGATTTCCCGGCAGACATCCAAGCCCGACATGCCGGGCAGCATCACGTCCAGCAACACCAGATCGGGCTCGGACTCGCTGATCTCGGCCAGGGCGGCGCGGCCGTCAGCGGCAGTGCGCACCTCGAAGCCCTCGCGCCGCAAGCCCACGGTGAGGGCCTCGGTGAAGGACGGCTCGTCGTCTACGACCAGTATCGATGTCGTCATTGTCCTGCCTGGTTGCCTCAAGGGTTCTGTCAAGAGTCTTCGGGAGCGGGGAATCTCAGTGTGAACGTGGTGCCGACGCCCTCACGCGTATGCAGCATCACCTCGCCGCCATGATTGGCAACCACGTGGCGCACGATGCTCAGGCCCAAACCGGTGCCGCCCGTAGCACGGGCACGAGCTTTGTCGACCCGGTAGAAGCGCTCGAATACCCGCTCGGTCTCATCGGCGGGAATGCCGATGCCCTCGTCGGCAACCACGATGTCCACCCATGTCTTGGCTGCCTCGGATGCGTCAGCTGCGTCATCCAGATCATCCAGATCATCCAACGAGTCAGCCGCATCCAACGCCCCAAATGCATCCGGAGGCCCGATCCGAGTCACCGCCGCGTCCGCATCGGCCAGCACCGCTGACGGCGGCCCGTCGTCGACCGAACGGGGAGCCACGCTCAACCGCACCTCCGAACCGGGGTCGCTGTACTTGATGGCGTTGTCGACCAGATTGCCAACCGCTCGCAGCAGCTGCCCCCGATCGGCGTGCAGCGCGATGCCCTGATCATCGTCTTGATCAACAGCCGGCCGCACCAGCGCCACGTCGTGCTTGCGGGCGTGCTCGGAGTACTGGTGTGCCACCTCGCTCAGCAGCGGCACAACCGGCACCGATTCCCGCCGCATGGAGCCCTCCAGCTCGACCCGGCTCAGCTCCAGCAGGTCGTCGATGATGAGTCGCACCCGCTCAGCCTCGGCACTGATGCGGTCGACGAGCCGGGTGCGCACCTCCGCATCGCCCTCTTCGGCCAGCGTCTCGGACAGCAGCGCAATGGCGCCCACCGGCGTCCGCAGCTCATGGCTCAGGTTGGCCACGAAGTCACGGCGCACGTGGTCGACCCGCGCACCCTCAGTCCGGTCCGCAATCACCGCCACTGCGCCCAGAGCGTGACGGTCGCTCGCCACGGGGTGAGCGCTGATCTCGATCACCCGCGGCGGCGGACCGGTCAGCTTCACGATGCGGGAGCGAGCGTGCCCGTCCCGGGCCGCCTCGAGCAACTGGGTCACCCCTGCGCCAACCAGTGCCATCGCGTCGCGGGCCGACATCATCTCGTCGGCCAGCGCATTGCTGGCACAGACAGTGCCGTCCTCGTCCACCAGTACCACGCCCACCGAGAGCTCGTTCATGGCCAGCTGCCAGCGCGCCCGGTCCCGCTCAGCCAGGTTGGCCGTCATGGCAGCTGTCGTGGCAACCGACTCCAGATGGGTGATCCAGTCATCCAGGCCGTAGTCGTCGAGACGTGGTTCGCCGGGACGCGGCCCGTCGGGCTCGCCCTCACCAGAAAAGCGGTGCACCACACGGCCGAGCCGCTCGGAAGCCGACGTCCGCGCCCGCACGCCGATGATGACAACCAAGATCAGCGCAAGCGCAAGCGCGGACGCAGCCGCCACCAGCGCAGCGATCACAGCGTCTCGCCCTGCTCCCGTCGGGCCCGGGCCCGGTTGGCCCCCATATGTTCGGGCAACTGGCCGGTCACCAGGAACTCGACGCGCTGGGCGATGTTGACGGCGTGGTCGCCGATGCGTTCGTAGAAGCGGCCCACCACGGCCAGCTGCACGGCCTGCTGGGTGTCGATCTGGCCCGCATTGCGTGATGCGAACACCGCGTCGAGGTACTGGCCGTGCAGGTCGTCGAGCACGTCGTCGACGTCGTTGAGCACTGAAGCCAATCCGGCGTCACGCTCGGCGAAGGCATCCATGGCCATGGCAGTGAGCCGCACCGCCTGCTCCCGCATCCGGTCGAGCAGGCCGCGCACCCGAGGCTCCAGCTCGGCGCCATGCAAGCGGACAACCGCCTTGGCGATGTTGGTGACCAGGTCGCCGCTGCGCTCGATCTCCGAGATCATTCGCAGGTCGGTCAGGATCGTGCGCAGGTCGACCGCCACCGGCTGCTGCAGTGCCAGTAGCTGCACGCACTTCTCCTCGACCTCCAGACTGAGCAGGTCGAGTTCGTCATCGGCGGTGATGATCTGGTCGGCCCCGCCGATGTCGCCCGCGAGCAGCGCTGCGGTCACTGCGGAGATGCCCTCGGCCACCATGCCGCCCATCTGCACGAGATCGGCACGAACCTCGTCCATCAACTGATGGAACTCGGTTCGTACTTCTTCGGTCATGGTTGCAGTGTGTCGTATCTGTGTCGCCTGGCTGGTGAGCGTCGCTAGCCGACCCGTCCGGTGATGTATGCCTCCGTGCGGGTGTCGTCAGGGTTGGTGAAGATCAAGCTGGTGGGTGCGTATTCGACAAGCAGGCCGGTGCGATGGCCCATTTCGTTGGCCTGCACCGAGAAAAACGCCGTCATATCGCTGATGCGAGCCGCCTGTTGCATGTTGTGCGTCACGATGATGATCGTGTAGTCGGTCTTGAGCTCGGCGATGAGCTCTTCGATGCGGCCGGTGGCAATCGGGTCGAGCGCCGAACAGGGCTCGTCCATCAGCACCACATCGGGCTGCACCGCGATGGCCCGGGCAATGCACAGACGCTGCTGCTGGCCGCCCGACAGCCCGTAGGCGGACATCTTCAGACGATCTTTCACCTCGTCCCACAGTGCCGCCCGGGTGAGCGAACCCTCGACCACGTCGTCCAGATCGGACCGCTTGACGCCCGCAAGCCGGGGCCCGTACGCAATGTTGTCGTAGATCGACTTGGGGAACGGGTTCGGCTTCTGGAACACCATGCCGACCCGCCGCCGCACCTCCACCGGGTCGACCTCGTCCTGGTACAGGTTGACGCCGTGGTAGTTGATGGTGCCGAGCACCCGGGCGCCCTCGATGAGGTCGTTCATGCGGTTGAAGCAGCGCAGTAACGTCGACTTGCCGCAGCCCGAGGGACCGATCAACGCCGTCACCTCATGTTCGGCAACATCGAGCGTGACGTCGCGCAGCGCCCGAAAATCGGTGTAGTACACGTCGACACCGGCGCATTCGAACACGGTGTTGGCCTCGAGGCGCTGGCCGGTCATCGCCGCCGTCGCAGCACCGCTCACGTCAATGCGCGTGTGGCGTGCCGGCGGTGCCATCACTTCGGGCACTGGTACGTCGGACTCGGGGGTCATCAAGGCCTTCTCGGGATTCACAGAGTCATCGCCTGTTCGGGGAGGTCGTCAAGGAGGTTGTACTGCAACTACCACTGCTTTTCGAAGCGGTTGCGGAGGTAGATAGCGAGGCCGTTCACCGCCAGCACCAAGACCAAGATGACGACGCTGGCCGCAGCGGCGTTCATCCCCCAGTCTGCGCCGGGCAGGCGAGCGAAGTTGAAGATCTGTACCGGCAACGCCGTGTAGGGGCCGGTGAAGGTCTCGAGCATGTTGGCGTCGCCGAAGCTGAGGAAGCCCGTGGCGGCGCCGACCAGGATCAGCGGCGCTGCCTCGCCGAGGGCGCGCGCCAGTGCCAGCACCGTGCCGGTGAGGATCGTGGACAGCGCGGCCGGCAAGACCTGGCGTGAGAGCACCTCCCACTTGGTAGCTCCCACACCGTACGCGGCTTCGCGCAATGACGAGGGCACCGCCTTGAGCGCCTCGACCGAGGTGATGACGATGATCGGCAGCACCATCGCGGCCAGCGTCATGCCGCCGGCGATGACCGACTTGCCCTGTGTGAAGTCTTGGAGCGCCTTCACGAACACCGCGAGGCCCAGCAGGCCATAGACAATCGAGGGCACACCGGCCAGATTGCGGATGTTCAGCTCGACGATGCGGGCGAAGCGGGAGTCCTGGGCGTACTCGACGAGGTAGATAGCGGTGGCGACACCGATCGGCACCGCAAAGACGCCCGTGACCAGCGCCACCTGCAAGCTGCCGATGATGCCTTGCCAGATGCCGGCCTCTCCAGCCGAGCGCTGCGAGAAGCCGTGGGTCAGGAAGTACCAGAGGTTGCCCGACAGCACGTCCCAGCCGTCCACGATCATGACGGCGAGCAGCGCGGCCAAGAAGCCCGTCGCGAACACGGTGGCGCCGATGAGCAGCCACTTGAAGACGGCCCCGGTCACATCAGCACCGCGGCGGCGGCGCAATACGTCGGCTGCGTTGGTGGCGATGCCTGCGGGGGTGGTCAGTACTGCCATGTCAGGGCCTGTGCTCTCAGTACCTGTTCTGCAGCCGGCGGACGATCACGTCGCCTGCCATGTTGAGCACCAGGGTCATGACGAACAGCAGGGCGCCCAGGAAGTAGAGGCTCTGGAACGCCAGGTCGTTGCCGGCGACCTGGTCGGTGCCGAGGCCCAGCGCAGCCATGGCCGAGGTGATGGTGCCGCCCGATTCGAGAATCGACATGTTGAACAGCGAGGTGTCGCCGCCGCCCGACGCGATGGTGACCACCATGGTTTCGCCGATCGCACGGCTGAAGCCGACGATGGTGGCGGCCATCAGGCCGGACATGGCGGCTGGCAGCACCACGCGGATGGAAGTGGTGACCTTGCGGGCGCCGAGACCGGCGGAGGCCTCCCGCAGCGCCACCGGCACGGCTCGCAGCGCGTCCTCAGCGATCGAGGCGATGAGCGGGATGACCAGCAGGCCGACTGCGATCCCGGCGGCAAGCTTGTTGAAGAAGTTGATCTCGTTGAAGAAGTTGCTGAGGATCGACGGGGTGATGAAGCTGATGGCGAACACGCCGAGCACCACGCTGGGGACGCTGGCCAGCAGCTCGAGCGTGGGCTTCATGACCTTGCGCACCTTGGGGTGCGCGTACTCGGAGAGGTAGATCGCCGCGCCGAAGCCCGAGGGCACCGCCACGGCCATGGCGATGACCGAGATCTGCAGCGAGTTGACCAACAGCGTGCCGAGGTCGAACAGACCGCGGCGGGGGAACCAGCCGATGTCGGTGAGCTTGGTGAACTCCACCTGGCTGATGTAGGTCCACGCCTGCGAGGCAACTGTCCAGATGATGAGTGCGCTGACCAGCACCGTGACTGCGGCCGCGCCCATGAACAGCCAGCGGACGGTTTGCGAGCGCACCCGGCGCATCGGCGAGGTCTGAAGGTCTGCTGCGCTGAGCGTGAATCTGTCCGGCGTGGGACTCATACGGCGGGACTCATGCGATGGGACTCATGCGATGGGACTCATGCGGAGGAACTCATGCGGAGGAACTCATGCGGCGGCGTCTTTGGTTCCCGGATGTCTAGAAGTTCTTGCCCGTGGTCAGGTTGGTCCAGTTGCTGCGCGACTGCTCCAAGTCGGTCGAATTCAAGTTCACGTAGCCGGCCTCGACCACGTAGATCTGGCCCTCGTCGCTCAGCATGAAGTCGACAAATGCCTTGATAGCCGGGTCCGACGCCTGCGCGGCGTCAATGTAGGTGTAGAGGAAGCGGGCGATCGGGAATTCGGCCGAGGCGATGGTCTCGGGCGTCGGAGCGACGCAGCCGTCGCCGTCGTCGATCTCGAGCAGCTTGACCACGTCGCGGTTCTCGTCGGCGAAGGCGAAGCCGACCCAGCCCAGGCTGGAGTCGTTGCCGGCGATGCCGTCGATGATCACGTTGTCGTTGGCCGACGCGTTGTAGTCGGGACGCACGGCGAAGTTCTCGTCGGCATGACCTTCTTCGACGCGGCCTTCCCAGACGTCTTCGAGGGCGATCTCGATGAAGCTGTCGAAGGTGCCCGACTCTTCGCCGGGGGCGAAGATCTCGAGTGCGCCGCCGCTGAACGGACCGGTGCCGCCCAGCTCAGCGTTCAGGCTGTTGGCGTCGGTCCAGGAGCTGAAGCCGGTGGACTCGACGCCGACCAGGCTGTAGAGGTCTGCGAAGTTCAGGCAGTCGATGGTGTCCTTGGCCGCTGCGGTGATGACCGAGATGCCGTCGATGCCGACGCTCAGCTCGATGAACTCGATGCCGGCCTCAGCAAGGCATTCGGCTTCGGAGTCCTTGATCTGGCGCGAGCTGTTCCAGATCGGAACCTCGCCGGCGCAGGCGGCCTTGTGACCGTCACCTGAACCCGGGCCCGCCACCGAGAAGGCCACTTTCGGGTTCTTCGCCGCGAAGGCCTCAGCGAGCAGGTTGGTGATCGGCTCGACCGTGGAGGATCCGGTGACGCTGATCGATCCGCTGTTTGATGCCGCGCCGTCTTGGCCCGACGAGTCTTCGCCCGACAAGTCGTCGTCGCTCGAACTGCACCCGACAGCGAACAAAGCAAATGCAATGAGCAGGGCCACGACCAGCTTCGTGGCGCGGCGCGACGACGAGCAAGGGTCTCGCATGGCAGCGAAAGCTACGAAGACCCGGTGAAATCGACGGTGGCTGCCGGTGAACGACCAGAACGGATGCCGTGAACAACCCGTGAACGCGAGTGAGGCCTACAGATCTTCCTCGTCTTCTTCGGGCATGCCGAGGTCCCAGTGCAGCTCGTAATTCTCGCGTTCGGCGTCGCGTACGACCCGCTCGCGGTTGCGGCGGAACTGCGGATCGTGGGGCGGGAGCAACTGCAGGCGTGCGTTGGTGCGGCGGCGGAATTCCTCGACGGCCGCCTCTTCGCCGTAGATCCCCGCAATCTCCCAATGGGGCGCGACAGGCCCCAGATAGATGATGCGGATGCCGACCTCGGGCGGGAGCTGTTCTGCTTCGGTGGCGATGTCGGACACAAGCTTCCTTGGGTGTGGATCGGCGCTCGACAAGGGTACCGACGTGGTTGTGGCAAACAGGTCATGAACACCACATGAAAATTCGATGAAAGTCGGCGACCTCCGGAACCAGACGCGTGTGTATGGCGTTGGTTCTCGTGATGAGGATGTACGACGATGGCCTCGCCAGCCGGGGCCTCAACAACGGAGCTTTTCTGGTCGGTTCGATCCGGGCGGCAAGGCAGAATCCCGAATCGAGCGATCTGCCGACATTGCAGGTTGCTTCTGTCCACGAGCCAAACGGCCCTGGCTCGGAGAGCCTGGCCTCCGACTGGGTCACTCGTCGCAGCTGTGCCGATACCGACCCGAACGTCTTCTTTCCCAGCGATGGGGCCGGCGTGATCGCCGCTCAAAAGGTGTGCGCAGAGTGCCCGGTGAAAGACCCGTGTCGGGAGTACGCACTCGCCCACAACATCACCCACGGAGTGTGGGGCGGGACTTCGGAGCGGCAGCGCCGCCGGATCCTGCGGGATCGTCGTCGTGCAGGCAAGCCCGCTCGCGCCGCCTGAGCGCGAACTAGGTCAAGAGTCTTTGGGCTTGGAATCGCTCGACGAACTGCTCGACGAGCTGCCGCCAGCCGCCTTTTCCTCGTCGCTCACGCCCTCACGGAACTCGCGCTGAGCCTGGCCGAGCGAGCGCGCCAGCTTCGGCAGCTTGGCTCCCCCGAACAGCACCAGCACGATGATGAGCAGGATGAGCAGTTCGGGCGGTCCAAGCGCGATTGCCATCACGCTCGCGAGCGTACCAGCGCTCAGTCAAGCCAGTAGCCAGGCTGGCAGGCCTCGACACGTCAGCCAGCAGCGGTGCGCCTCGTCAGGGCTCGTTGGCGGCGTACTCGGCGGCGCTCTCGCTCGCTCATGCCGCCCCAGATGCCGAACTTCTCGCTGTTCCGGAGTGCGTACTCAAGGCAGTCATCGCTAACGATGCAGCCGCGGCAGACGGCCTTGGCCTCGCGGGTGCTGGCCCCGCGCTCGGGAAAGAACAAATCGGGATCGACGCCGAGGCAGTTGGCCTGATCCCACCAGTTCCCTTCTGGTGCTTCGAGCGCTTCTTCAGTTGCGAATGCCATCGTTCCTCCCGGCAGTCCCTCGACAGGTGTGCCCGACCCCGGTTGCAGCTGCAATCTCGTTGCCGAAATTCCTGACTTGTAATTACAGGTGTGTGACTTGCATTGAACCCCATGGGTGTGACATGCGCAAGCGGCAATTTCGCGCTATCCCCCTCGACGGTCTCGGCGTTCGTCGGGCATGGCGGCCGATTCGGACAGATCGACGTCGCCGATCAGGACACCGACCAGCGGAACTTCCGTAGGCGAGCGGTAGCGCACGGTGACGCGCACCAGGTCGCCGGCGGATTCTCGCTCGACGTCGAGCCGTCCCGAATCAAGCGGGGTTGCGGCGATCACCGCGCTGCGGACGGCGTTCAGCGACGGCTCCACCGCCGCAATGCGCGCGCCGACCCGGGCCGCATGTGACACCAGCACTGCGTCACGCGCGACCAAGGCCGTCTGGACGATGCACATGAGCAGCAACACCAGGAACGGCATGAGCAGGGCCAACTCGACCGTGGCCTGCCCGTGCTGGTGGCGGCCTGGGGCGCGTGGGCTCAGGAGATGGCCTTGGTGAGGTAGTTGAACACCGCATCGAGCAGGCGGCCGATCTTGCCGGTGGTGGTGGCCCAGGCCGTGACGGCCGCCACCAGCAACGCGATGGCTCCCGTGAGCAGGGCGTACTCGGCGGTGGTCTGACCGGTCTCGTCGGCTAACTCGACCGGCGTGAGCCGGTGGGTGCGGCGCACCGGCGGTGGGCGGCGCACCGGCGGTGGGCGGCGCGCCACAGCATTCAGATGGGCGGTCGGATGGGCAGTCGGATGGGCAGTTGAGAATTCCGTCATCGGAGCTCCTTGGTGGTTCTGGTTGGTTTTGGAGGCGAAGCGGGTGCCGGGCATCAGGCACCGAACGCAGCGACGAGCACTGGCACGATCGCGATCAGCCCGAGCGCCGGGAGCACGCACAGCACGAGGGGGAACAGCAGCAGCACAGGCAGGCGCCGGACCCGCCCTTCGAGGCGCCGGCGGACTTCGGAGCGCAGCTCCCGCCCGAGACGCTCCAGCTCGGGTGCCAGCGGAATGCCGGTACGCATGGAGCCGGTGACAGCAGCGGAAAAAGCCCGCGCGCGGGGCCCGCAGACGCGGCCGAACTCGTCCAGTGCTTCGTCAAGCGGCCGATGGGGCGCTGTCAGTGCGGCGAGCCAGCGGCCGGTCGGGCTCGCAGCGTCGCGGTGGGCGAGCGCGAGCTGCAGCGAGGCCATGATCGACAACCCCGACGCCAGGGCTACGTTCATGACGTCGACGATGGCTCCCAACTCTGCCGCCACGCGATCGGGGTGCGGAACGTCAACGCGGCGCGACCGCGTCAGGCGCAGCCAGCGGGACGGGTGGCTGGCGAGGGAGTCCGCCGTGATGAACGCGCCCCTGGTGTGCTGCGCCGTGGCTGCGAGCAGCATCGAGCGGCGGCGCGCCGGCTCGGGCCGGGTGATGAAGCCGCCCCAGCAGACGGCTGCAGCAGCCAACCCGCCCACGACGACGGGATTGGTGAGCACGACGCTCCTGAAGATGGGGCTGTCCGCAAGCGGGCCGACCACGAGGGCGGCGTAAAGAACTGCCGTGCTCCATACCGCAGCCAACTCGCCCGTCATCGCATCTCCCGTCATCGCATCGCCCGTGCGACCGTGGCGCGCATCCATGTCACGCCCGCCAGCTCTGCCAAGGCCGCCGCGCTGCCGCAGAACCAGCCCAGCGGTGTGGACGTGAGCACTCGGGCGGCAGCACCGCCTTCGGCCAGCAGCGCGAGCGCGACTGCCCACGGCAACGCCGCCACGACCCAGACCGAAGCGCGGGCCTGCGCTGCGTGGACGCGAGCCTCGGCGGCCATGTCGGCTCGCGCCCGGACTGTCGCAGCGACGTGGTCGAAGAGCTGCGGCTGCGCCCCCACCCGGTCCGAGGCCAGCGTCACTGCCGTCGAGAGCAGCGCCGCCTCGGACGTCTGCTCGCGTGTCGCCCATCGCTGCACGGCGCGGCTCAGCGTGACCCCACGCTCGTGCTCGTCCGAGACCTGGTCCAGCGGCAGCGACATCGGGCCATCCCCGGCGGCAGCGCGCAGCGCCTGCAGCAGTGTGTCTCCGCCACCTAGCCGGCGCGACACGGCGGCGCAGAAGTCGCCCATGTGCGCCGAACGGGATGTAACCGCCGCCCGGTCTCGACGCCGTTGCCGACGCTTGCGGAGCCACTGGCGCGCCGCCGGTGACGTGATCGCGCCCACGCATGCCAGCACCAGTACGAACAGCACGCTCAGCCGCTTCCATCACACGGCCGCAGCCACGCGCGCCGCCATGTCCAACCCAGCAGTTCGCTGCAGCGAGCCGTCGCTTCGCACCTCGTAGATGGCGGTGACCGTCCGGCGCCCCTCGGGAGCGCGACTCATGTGAATGAGGCCGTCGAGGACCGACGCGATGTGCGCGCCGACATCGCCGACCGCGCCACCGGTTCGAGCAAGCTGTTCGAGCCGCCACAGCGCATGCGCGGGATCGTCGGCGTGCAGGGTCGACACCGAGCCGCGATGGCCGGTCGTGAGGGCTTGCAACAGCGCCGCTGCTTCGGGGCCGCGCACTTCGCCGATCACCAGACGGTCGGGTCGCATCCGCAGCGCCGCTGCCACCAACTCGGCCATCGTCACCGCTCCGACCCCGTCGACGTTCGGCGGCTGGCCTTCGAGGCGCACCGTGCTGACGCCCAGCCGGGGCAGCTCCGCTGCTTCCTCGACCACAACGAGGCGCTCCCGGTCGGCGACCGTGGCCAGCAAGCTCGCCAGCAGAGAGGTCTTGCCGGTGCTGGTGGGGCCGAAGACGATCAAGTTGGCCCGTTCAGCCACAAGCCGATGCAGATATTCGACGTCTGCCGGACGTGCCAACTCGCTGAGATGGCGGATGTCGGCGGGGAAACGGCGCAGCGTGATGTACGGGCCGTCCACTGCAACCGGCGGCACGACGATGTGGCAGCGCGTGCGGTCGTCGAGCCGTACGTCCACCATGGGAAGGCGACGATCCACGCGGCGCCCCGTCGGCCCCAGCAAGTACTCGACAAGACGGTGCACCTCGGCGGCGCTGATCGAACCCAGCGTCGACAGGCGGCCGCGCCGCTCGATGACGATCGGGCCGGGGCCGTTGATCATCACCTCGTTCACCTCGTCATCGCCCCAGATCTGCGCGAGCGGGCCGATGCCCGCAAGGCGGGCCAGCACTTCGGACACGAGCTCGGCAGCGTGGTTGCGGTCGAGCAGCGGTGCCGCGGTGTCCACAGCGGCCGCGACGTCACGGGCCTCGGGCGCCGGTGCCGGCAGGAACCGTTCGTGGATCTCCTCCACAAAGGCTCTGCTCGACGGCGCCCTGCTTGCCGGATGCCGCCCGACAGCCCGCGCCATGCGATTCACAAGAACGCATCCAGGGACCGCGCCGACTTCGCGCAACGGTCGAGCAGCAGTCCCGCATCGGCCCAGCGCGAGATCGAGCGGTCGACCGCCACGACGGCATCGGCATGACGTCCCAATGCGGCTTCGATGTCGGCGAGGCCCAGCGCACGCTGCGTGTCGGTCAGCACGATCACGTCGTCAACCTCGGCCACGACGTCGCGTGCTCGGTGCAGCGCCTGGTAGCAGCAGGTCATCGTGAGCAGCCGCCGCACTCGCGGCCCCTCCACCCGGTCGAGCGCCGCCCGGCCGCGACCCGCGTCGATGATGTTGACCCGTGGCTTGGCGGCGAGCAGCGACCACAGGGTTCCGAGCCGGGCGTCGTCGATATCGCCGCTGCCGCGCGGTAACAAGCTGACCCCGGGCGCGACATCGACCGCCAGCGCCGACGCCGCGCCCAATGACAGTTCGTCTGCCGCGGTCCACTCGGCGATTCCCGGCAGATCGGGCGCTGTGCCCAGCACTACACCGAAGTCGCCGGTGAGATCGACCAGCACGACATCGCGACCGGCGCGCTTGGCACTGCTCGCAGCAAGCAGGGCCGTCACGGTATTGCCGACACCGCCCTTCGCACCCACATAGGCATAGATCATTGATGCTCCTGAAAATCAGAGAAAACACATGAAATTCATAATGAGATATGACCTTGGCCGATACCCAGGGGCGCGATCAATTGATTTTCCGACGAGCACGAGTGGGCTTGGCCGCTGGCGCGGGGCGCGAAGGTGGGCAAAGATGACCGACGGAGGTGTCTGAGCGCCTGGTGGGCTCCCCCGCCTTCAAAGCGGGCGGGACGGGCGATCCCCGTCCGGCGGGTTCGATTCCCGTCCACCTCCGCCAATCGAGCCGCGCGCCGTGTTCGGAAAATGTGTGCGTAGCATTCGCTGAGCCGATGACTTCGGCCCACCCGTCACAGAGGACGATGCACCATGAAGAAGCTGTTGCTCGCCGTGATCGTCGGCGCCCTGATTGTCATCGTGGTTCGGCGCCTCAGCGAGGCCTGAGCCAACCGCCGCGCCCTTGGGGGCGCGTGCCGCAAGAACCAGACCGTCGCCGTGAGCTAGCGCTGCCGGCTTCCCGCGCCGCCAAGACCTGCTGATCGCATTTGCAGCGTCACTGGATCGAGCACGGCCAGGCTGCCCGGCTCGCCGTTCGCTGCCAGGCCCACCACGTCGGTCAGCTCCGTCCGCCCCGTGTCGAGCAACGACAAGTGACCGATGTGCCAGTGGCCGTGCACGACCAGCCGGGCCCCGGTGCGCCGAGCTGCCGTGCGTACCTGGGCGCTGTTCGCCTCGCCGATCTGGGTATCGCCTCGGCGTGCGAACCCCGATCCCTCCCCGACGAGTTCGCGGGCGGGAACGTCGTGGCACACCAGCACGTCCAGCGGCTCGTCGCTCAACGCGTCGAGGTCTCGCCGGCTGATCGTCTCTCTCGGGAACCAACGCCAGCCCCGCTGGCGATAGTGCCAGCCGGGCGACCACGCACCGCCCAACGCGCCGAATCTCGTGCCGCGCCACGTCCAGCGTGAGCCTCGAGCAGCCCACCACAGCATGGGAGCAATCAGGATCGGTTCCGTCGGCCCCCACAGCCCGTCGGGATCGGGATCGAAGCCGCCTGGTGAGCGCTGGCTGCGGTGCGGTGCCGCCCGCGACGCCAAGTCCCCGAGGTGCTCATGATTCCCGTCAATGAAGACCCATGGCACGCCACCGCCGGCCACCGCCTCGCACATCTCGGCACTGCGTTCGTCGCCCGGGCGCCACCCCAGGTCGCCGACCTGCAGCACAACCGCGCAGCCCTCGTCGAGCGCTGCGGCCGACACCCGAGCCGCGACCTCGGCATTGCTGTGGATGTCCCCGCAGAGCAGCACCTGATGCACGGGTGCCGCTGACAGGTTGTCGAATGCTGACAGGTTGTCGAATTCAGGGACTGCTTCGGCGCTTGCCATCGACAGCGGCGTCCGGTGCCGACGCTTCCGGTGCGGAAGCTGCGCTGCCTACACCGACAGCAGGTCGCGAGCGCCCGTATCGGTGCTGGGATGGCGGAGCTTCGACATCGCCCGCGCCTCGATCTGGCGGATGCGCTCGCGGGTCAGCTGGAAATGCTCGCCCACCTCCTCGAGCGTGCGGGGCTCGCCCCGGTCGAGGCCGTAGCGCAGCTTGAGGATCTCGCGTTCGCGCTCGTCCAGCGGCGACAGCAGTCGCACGATCTCGCTGGGCAGCAGCGTGGTGGCCGCCACCTCGAACGGCGACTCGGCCGCGCGGTCCTCGACGACATCGCCGAGCTCCGCGTCGCTGTCCTCGCGCAGCGGCTCCGACAGCGACAGCGGCTCGGCAGCAAACCGCAGCGCCTCAGTGACCTTCTGCTCGGGCATGTCGACTTCGATCGCCAGCTCGCCGAGCGTGGCGGGACGGCCGTACTTCAGCTCGAGGCGGGAACGGGCCTTCTGCAGGCGCGCCAGCGTGTCGCCTGCGTGCACCGGCAGCCGGATGGTGCGGCCGGTGTTGGCAATGCCACGGGTGATCGCCTGGCGGATCCACCACGTCGCGTAGGTCGAGAACTTGAAGCCCTTGCGCCAGTCGAACTTCTCGACTGCGTGCATCAGGCCCAAGTTGCCTTCCTGGATGAGATCGAGCAGCGGCAGCCCCGACGCCTGGTACTTCTTCGCGATCGACACCACCAGCCGCAGATTCGACTGCACGAACGTGCGCTCGGCTCGTACGCCTTCGCGCTGGGTGCGCACGAGGCGGCGGCGCTGGGCGCTCGACAGCTTCGAATTGACCAAGGCGCTGTCGGACTCGAGGGAGTCCTTGGCAGCTATGCCCTTTTCGATCTGCTGGGCGAGCCGGACCTCGTCGTCCTTGTTCAGCAGGGGGTACTGGCCGATATCGGTCAGGTACAGGCGGACGAGATCTTCCTCGTCACGTTCGACCCTCTCTTTGGCCACTACGCCACCTCGCTGGTCGTCCCCCGCTACTACCAAGCCGGTAGCCGCCACAGCGTCCCCCCGGTGACGGCGCATCGTACCCACGTCCATCGCCGTTACCTCCGCGCGCAACATTCACTCGATTGATCCTTCGTTGCTGTTCTTTGACGCAGTGCGCGGTGGTTCGGTTCCGTGCGCCCAAATGGTGTCTTCGCCCCGGTGGTGGGGTTGGGGGGTGGGCGTAGGGTTTGGCCTATGGCTCGGGTGCGTTTGGGGTTGGCGCAGTTGAACCTTCGGCTGGGGGACCTTGACGGGAACGCCGAGATGGTTCTGGCGGCCTACGAGGAGGCTGTGGAGCTGGGCGCGCAGCTGGTGGTGTTCAGCGAGCTGACGGTGACTGGGTACCCGCCCGAGGACCTGTTGCTCAAGCCGGCATTCGTGGAGGGCGCTGCACGGGCGCTGGAGCGGATCGCTGGGGGCACCGGGAAGGTGCCTGCGGTGGTGGGCTTCCCTGAGGACAGCGGGCGGGCCGGGCCGGTGCGGTTGTGGAACTCCGCAGCGATGTGCTGGGACGGCGAGGTGCGCGGCGTGTTTCGCAAGCATCTGCTGCCCAACTACTCGGTGTTCGACGAGCAGCGCTACTTCGTGCCCGGCACCGAGGCGGGACCATTGCTGGAGATCGGCGATGTCCGCGTCGGCGTGTCGGTGTGCGAAGACCTTTGGGGGCCGCCGCGGACTGCTGACGCCGCCGCCGACGACGGTGGGCTGCCCTCGATCATCGGGGGCGAGGCCGACACCAGTCCGGCGGTCGCGCAAGTTGCCATGGGCGCGCAGCTGTTGGTGAACCTGAACGGGTCGCCGTACCGGCGCGGCAAGCAAACCGACCGGGAGGCAGTCGCTCGGACCCGTGCCTCGGCGCTTGGCGTTCCGGTCGTCTATGTCAACCAGGTGGGCGGGCAGGACGAGCTGGTCTTCGACGGCAGCTCGTTCGTGACCGGCGCGGACGGCAGCGTCGTGTGCCGGCTTCCTGCCTTCGCCGATCAGGTCGCCGTCTGCGATCTGGACATCGGAGACGCCCAGCGTTCCCCATCGACCGGCGAAGGTGCGGCACAAAGCGTGCTGACGCCGCCGCTCGACCCGCTGGAGGAGGTGTGGCTGGCGCTGGTGGTTGCGACCCGCGATTACGTCCGCAAGAACGGCTTCACCGACGTGGCCGTCGGACTGTCCGGCGGCATCGACTCGAGCGCTGTCGCAGCCATCGCCACCGACGCACTCGGCCCCGAACACGTCCACGGCGTCTCCATGCCGTCGCGCTATTCGAGCGCAGGATCTCGCACGGACGCCGCCCAGCTCGCCGCCAACCTGGGCATCGACTTCAGAACCGTGCCGATCGAGCCCGCGCACGCAGCCCTGGCCGGAATGCTCGAGGGCGCCAACCCCGGCGACAACAGTTCGGCTGCCGACCGAGCTGCTGACGTCGGCTCAACCGCCGACCGGGCAGCCGCAGACCTCACCGATCAGAACCTTCAGAGCCGCATCCGCGGCGTCCTGCTCATGGCGCTGTCGAATCGGTTCGGCTGGCTCGTGCTGACCACCGGCAACAAGACCGAGACGTCCGTCGGCTACACGACGCTGTACGGGGACACCGCCGGCGCGTACGCCGTCATCTCCGACGTGCCCAAGCTGGTGGTGTACGAGCTGTGCGGGTGGCGCAACCGCCAGGGCGACGGCGAACGCATCCCGCAGGCCTGCGTGACCAAGCCGCCGTCAGCGGAGCTGCGGCCCGACCAGCGCGATGACCAGAGCCTGCCGCCCTACGAACTGCTGGACCCCCTGGTGGAGGCCTATGTGGAAGGCGACCTCAGCGCGGCCGAGTTGATTGACGTTGCCGAAGAGCTCAGTGCCGACGCCGAGCTCGTGCACCGCGTGACGCGGCTCGTCGACATCGCCGAGTACAAGCGCCGTCAGTCGCCGCCCGGTCCTCGCATCACAGCGAAGAGCTTCGGCAAGGATCGGCGCATGCCGATCACGAACTTCTACCGCTAGGGCGTCAGGTCAGGCGAGGACTTCGCCGATGGTCTGGCTCAGCAGCGCAGTCACCACGTAGGGATCGGCGTTGGCGTTTGGCCGACGATCCTCGATGTAGCCCTTGCCTTCCTGATGGACCTGCCAGGGGATGCGCACCGAGGCGCCACGGTCGGACACGCCGTAGCTGAACGTGTCGTAGCGCTCGGTCTCATGCTCGCCGGTCAGGCGCAGCTCGATGCCGTGGCCGTAGCCGACGATGTGCTCCGCGGGCTTGCCGGGGGCGCCCAGCGACTCGGCCGCTTTCACCACTGCCTCGTAGTTCTCGCGCATGGCCTTGGTGGACACGTTGGTGTGCATGCCGGCGCCGTTCCAGTCACCCTGCATGGGCTTGGCGGCGAGGCTGATCTCGATCTGGTGCTCCTCACCGGCGCGGTACAGCAGGTAGCGGGCCAGCCAGATCTCATCGCCCACGGTGAGGGCGTCGACCGGGCCGATCTGGAACTCCCACTGCCCGGGCATGACCTCGGCGTTGGTGCCCGAGATGGCCAGGCCCGCGTCCATGCACCAAGTGGTGTGCTGCTCGACCACATCGCGGCCGTGGATGCGCAGCGCACCGACACCGCAGTAGTAGGGCCCCTGGGGACCGGGGAAGCCGTTGGGCGGGAAGCCCGAGGGCCACTTCGTGACCGGATCGAGCATGGTGTATTCCTGCTCGAGCCCGAACCAGAAGTCCTGATCGCCGTACTTGTCGAGGATTGCCCGCAGCTTGGCCCGCATGTTGGTGGGGTGCGGCTCCAACGTCTCGGGCAGGAGGGTCTCGCACATCACCATGATGTCGTTGCCGCCGCGCAGCGGATCGGGACAGGTGTAGACGGGCTGCAGCACGACGTCGGAGTCGCTTCCTTCAGCCTGGTTCGTACTGGAACCGTCAAATCCCCAGATGCCCGGCTCTTCGCCGTCGGCAAGGACCTTCGTCTTGGAACGCACTTCGACCGTGGGCTCGGTGCCGTCGGTCCAGATGTACTCAGCCCGGTAGGTCACAGCATGCTCCTTCGCTGAATCGGATGTGAACTGAATCGGATGTGAACCAGGGTGGATCGGGTGTGGCCGGTGAGCCTGCGCGCAGCTGGCTCGGTCGGCGGCTGACACCAATATCCGTGCGCACGATACAAACGAGCCAGGGTTTCCGGGCCATTGCTCAATTGTGAACAACGCGTGAAGCTGGCTCTGGTGCCTGGTTTTGGCCTCATATCACCGCCGACAATGGGGGCTCAGCCACTGGGACCCTGCCGGTCCTCCACCGAGGACTTTGCGACCCACTGAGCCGAACCGGAAGGGGAAGGCCGCCATGGAACGACCGCAGGACTACGTGCTGCGCCGCGTCACCGAACGGGGCGTGCGACTGATCCGTCTTTGGTTCACCGACGTGGCCGGGCAGCTGAAGTCATTCGCCATCTCGCCCGCAGAGCTGGAAACGGCCTTCGAGCAGGGCATGGTGTTCGACGGGTCATCCATCGAAGGCTTCAGCAGGATCGCTGAGGCCGACATGGTGGCCCAGCCCGATCCGGAGACGTTCGAGCTCATGCCGTCGCGGACCAGCGACGATGTCTCGGCCCGCATGTTCTGCGACATCACCGCTGCCGACGGCACGCCGTTCAGCGGCGACCCGCGCGGCGTGCTGCGACGGGTCATGGACCGGGCGCGCGCCGCCGGTTACACGTTCTATGTCGCACCCGAGATGGAGTACTTCCTGTTCGAGCCCGAACGAGCCGACGGGCGCCCCGTGCCTCTGGACGGGGGCAGCTACTTCGACCTGACCACCGCCGACATCGCGTCGGACATCAGGCATCGCACGCTGAGTGCGCTCGAGGCGATGGGCATACCCGTCGAGTACTCGTTCCACGAGGACGCGCCGTCCCAGCACGAGATCGACCTCCGCTACGCCGATGCGCTCACCATGTCCGACAGCGTGATGACATTCCGGCTGCTGGTGCGCGAGATCGCTTTCGAGCACGGCGTGCATGCCACGTTCATGCCCAAGCCGCTGGCTGGGGTGCAGGGCTCGGGGATGCACACCCACCTGTCGCTGTTCTCCGAGGGGCGCAACGCCTTCAGCGACCCCAGCAGTGCGGACGGGCTGTCCGACGTGGCGCGGGGCTTCGTGGCGGGGTTGCTGGCCCACGCACGCGAGATCACCGCCGTCACGAACCAGCTCGTCAACAGCTACAAGCGGCTGATTGCGGGGTACGAGGCGCCGGTGGGGATCTCGTGGGCCCGCAGCAACCGGGCGGCGCTCATCCGGGTGCCGCCGACACGCAACGAGGCGGAGGAGGCGACGCGGGTCGAATACCGGGCGCCGGACCCCGCGTGCAACCCGTACCTGGCGTTCGCCGTCATCTTGGCCGCGGGGCTGAAGGGCATTGAAGAGGGGTACGAACTGCCGCCCGAGACGCCCCCGTCGATCACCGGCTACAGCGACCACGGCGGACCGGCCTACGGGCACAACCTGCCGGCCTCGCTGGACGAGGCGCTCGACGAGATGGAAGGCAGCACGCTCGTGGCCGAAACGCTGGGCCAGCACCTGTTTCGCTGGTTCTTGCGCAACAAACGGCGAGAATGGTCGGCGTACCAGACCCAGGTGACCCAATTCGAATTGGACAACTACTTCGCCGCTGTGTGAACTGTTGAGTGACCATGTACGCCGTCCACCCCGCCTCCGTGAGCGCCGAGCTAGCGCAGTTCCTGGATCTGGGCGGCTACGCCTGGAAGCCGGTGGCCAGTGCGGCCGACGTGACGGCGGCCGCGCCGTCGGATGGTTGGACCGGAGCGATCATCCGGCTCGACAGCGGAATCGTGGACGGCGGGGGTGGCACCGATGCTGCCTGGGCGGTGGCGCGGGCTCTGCGTGAGAACGCGTCGGCCACGCTGGGAGTGCTGGTGCTGGTGCGCGGAAACGCGCTTGACGAATTGACAATGCGCGACGAGCTGTTTGACGACTTCTGCCTGGACCCGTTCCACCCGCGCGAGCTGGAGGCTCGCCTGGCGCACTTGGCAGCCGCATCGAGTGGCCCCTCGACCGAGATCATCACCTACGGGTCGCTGCGCATCAATCTCGACACCTACGAAGCGGTGGTGGACGAGCGTCCGCTCGACCTCACCTACATGGAGTACGAGTTGCTGCGCTTCCTGGCTTCTCAGCCGGGGCGGGTGTTCACGCGTGAAGCGCTGCTGAACCAAGTGTGGGGATACGAGTACTACGGCGGTGCCCGCACGGTGGATGTTCATGTGCGGCGGCTGCGAGCCAAGCTGGGCGAGGAGAACGCCAACCTGATCCAGACCGTGCGATCGGTCGGCTACCGGCTCGGTACTTACCGCTGGCGCTAGCTGGCTAGAAGTTTGTTTCGACGAGGGAGCTGCCTTCGTGGCGGGCTTCAGCGTCGTCTCCGAGGAGCTTGCCCAACAGGGCAGCTACGGCGGCCAGTGAGATCGTGATGATGAACGGGCTCAGCAGAAGCACGATCACGATGAGGATGCCGCCGAACATGGGCCGCAGCGTAGTAGGTGGGCGGGCCGGGGCAGGGGGCTATTCGGGCAGGTGCGCGATGGCTTCGATCTCGACTTCGGCACCGAGCGGCAGCGCTGCCACGCCGATGGCGCTGCGGGCCGGGCGATGCTCGCCGAAAGCCTCGGCGTAGATCGAGTTGACCAGCGAGAAGTTGCCGATGTCGGTCATGAAAACCAGGCATTTGACGACATCGTTGAGCGTGCCTCCGGCCTCGGCGAGGGCTTCTTCGACGTTTGCAAGAACGGCGCGGGCCTGGGCCTCGACGCCATCGACGAGCGCGCCGTCCTGCAGGCCGATCTGGCCTGAGACGAACACGAAGTCGCCGGCTCGGTACCACTTCGAATAGTGAGCGATAGGTGCAGCCATCGGTATGCCTTCGTTCTGCGGTGATCAGCTCAGGAGATGCTGCCGGCGTTGGACGTGATGTGATCGAGCGTGATGAAGACCGCCAGGCGACGCTGGCGGGCCATCACCCGGTCGTACTCGTCCCAGTCCTCGTGGTTGCCGCCGGCTGAGCGGAACACCTCCCGCAGCAGCTCGGGAATGTCGGCGTCGGTGACGCCGTCGGCGGGATCGTCCAAGCCGATCAGCTGCGCGTTGCCGTGGACAGCCACCCAATCCCAGCGGTGGCGGAACGCGACCGCTGCCCGGGGGTCTTCGCGCAGCAATCGAGCCTTGCGAGCCTTGCCCGCCACCACGCAGGCGACGCTGGTCTCGCCGGTCACTGGGTTGTCCATGACCCCGGCGTTGATAATGGACACGTGCGGGTTACCGCTCGCGTCGAGACAGACGAAGCTGCAGAGTCCGTCCTCGGCTGCGCTGAGGCGGCGGAGCTTGTCAATTGCTGATTCAGCCATCGCCGGGTGACGCTAGCGCGGCGCTGTCGCGTCCGGTGGGGAGGTGGGGCGGGGCTCCTGCGCTGAGCCAGGTGGCAATGCGTTACGCCCCCAGGAGTGCCGCCGGAACAACAGCTATGCCATCGCGGCGACGGTACGCGTGGGATCCGGTGGTGATGACCGCGGCGTCAAGCAGGTCGGGCCCGAGACGTTCGCTCAACCAACGAAGGTGACGCAGATCACGTTCCTCGACTGAGGAAGTGAGCTTGACTTCGAGCGCCACCACTGTGCCGTACCCACGCTCGACGATCAGATCAACTTCACGCTCGCCGCCATGGGTGCGCAGGTGATGAACCCGTGCTTCGTTCTGTTGCGCATAGACCTTCACCGACAGCGTGACGAGTGACTCGAAGAGAGCACCGAGCAATGGTCCATTGCGAGCAATTGCCGGACCGCCAGTGGTGCCGGCGAGAAGTTCATCGGCGTCGCAGCCGAGCAGCCGAGCAGCCAACGCAGGATCGGCAAGGTGATGGGTGGGTGACCCAGCTAGACGGCGCAACGGGTTCCGGGTGGGGTGCCAAGCCGAAACCTCGTCGAGCAGCCACAGCTGTTCCAGAGCCGTCCGGTACGGGAGAGTGGTGGATCTCGCTGGTTTGTGGCCTTGGGACGTCGCCGCTGCGTCACGCACGGTTTCGAACGATGCTGTCGTTGAGGTTGCTGCTGCGTAGGCCATCAGCCAGCGACGCAACGTGTGGGGATCACGTACACGACGGTCGAGGTCATCGAAGTCGTGCTCTGCGATCCGGTCCAGGTATCCGTCGAGGGCAGACCGCCGAAGACGACTCGAGAGGCGCCGGATTCCCGGAAAGCCAGACCGCATGATCTCCTCGGCGTAATCGACGATGGTCGCATCGGTCTCGCCCGTCAAGTCGGGCCGGGTGCCACTCAGCAATGAACCGAGACTGACCGTGGGCACCACGGGCATTCGTTCCGCCAAGGACATCGGTCGCATTCGAACGGTCACGATTCGACCTGCCCCCGAGTGCGTCGGCTTGCGGGTTGGCGTTGCTGAACCGGTCAGCAGGAATCTGCCCGCAGTGCCGTCTGCGTCCACTGCTCGCCGCACCACGTCCCACGACTCGGGCATTCGCTGCCACTCGTCAATCAGAATTGGCGGTTCGCCCTCGATCAATCTCTGGCGTTGAGCTCGGATCAAGGCGTACTGGTCGGCGTCGTCGAGCCGGTGAACGGTCTTGGCCCGCCGCAATGCAGTCTCGGTCTTGCCGACACCGCGGGGCCCCTCAATGGCGATCGCCGGCAGACCTTCGATGAGCTCGTCCAGTTCTTGGTCGACAATTCGAGGGATGTAGCCGTCGGGTGACATAGCTCAACACTACAGATTCGACGCACTGTGAACTACATTTTCGACGCACTGTGAACTACAGATTCGACGCGGTCAAGGTGCTCTTTGCGTCCGGGGTGGGGCTCCTGCGCTGAGCCAGGTGGCTGCTGCTACTGCTGCGAATACTGCTGCGCCCGCTGGGACGGGGGGCTGGTTGGAGGGTTTGATCGTGACTTCGATGTTGGGGGTGTCGGCGGAGCGGGCTATTTCGAAGCTGCGGATGGTGAGGTCTTGGACTTCGCCTTTGGCGTCTACTGACAGGGACTCGGAGGTGACCCAGCTCCAGGCCATGTGGGTGGCGCCGATTGCGTAGCTGCGCAGGGTCACGTTGTCGAGGGGGTCTCCAGCTTCGATGTGCACTTCGATTCCGGTTGGACCGACCGTTGCCTGGGCTGTGGCTCCTGCGGGAGACGTGATCTTGACCGTGGCGGTGCCGCTCGTGTGGAGTGGTTCGCCGGATTGCAGCCGCTCTAGCGCTGTGGCCAGCATGTTTGCTTCGGCCCAGACTGCGGCGCGTAGTGCGAGCGAGGTTGGGGGGCCCGGCACTTCTACTTCTTCGATCGTTGCTGCTGGCAGGACGGCTCGGAGGATGTCGGCGGCGCCGGGTGTTCTTGCTATTCGGATGATTCCGGTTCCGTCGGCTCTGAGGCCTGCAGCTAGCGGGGGGCGCTTGGGGCCTCGGCGTACTGCGTCTTCTCGTGACCACAGCGCGCAGACTGGCTGGCCGAGTTGGGCTGCGAGCTGCCGTGCCTCGTCTTGGACCGGCGACGATGTCTTGCCTCCGAATGCACCGCCGTTTGCCAGCGGATCGGATGGTTCGCCGCCGGGCACGCACCATGCAGCGTCGGTTTCGAGGTAGCCGGGCTCGGTCCAGCAGGTTGCCAGGCGGACGTCCCATGCTTGGCCAGCCGGCGGGTCGGGGATCTCGATGGGCGGGGCAGGTTCGAGCGTGCTGCGGCGACCCTGCACTTTGGCGGCCTGGCGGCGCGCCTGCGTCAGGGTCTCTGCCGCAAACCAGTTGCCGTCTGGTCCGGCAACCGCAGTGAGCGTGCCTGGGGGTGCTCCGTCGGCGCCGAAGTCGAGCCCGCCCAGCACACTGACCGGCACCGATTGCTGCGGGCCGCCGGTCTCGATGCTGGCGCGACGGGCGGCGGCCTCTGGGTCACGTTCGGGGACGTCTGCGGGTGGCGACGCGGCATGGTTGGCGGCTTCGCGGATGGTCTGCCAGCCCGTGCAGCGGCACAGGTGCGCCGCCAGCGCTTTGTCGACCGTCGTGCGGTCCGACAGATCGGCGCCGCGCCGTTCGTGGCCCACGAAGCGACACACAATGCCTGGCGTGCAGAAGCCGCATTGGGTGGCACCGCATGCAAGAAATGCCTCCGACCAGCGCTGTCGCTCGGTGGAGTTCAGCCCAGCAGCTGTGGTGACGTGGCGTCCGGCCACTCTGCGAGCCGGTGTGACGCAGGCCACGCGGGGCGCGTCGTCGACCAGCACCGTGCAGCAGCCGCACTGCCCCTGAGGGCTGCAACCGTCGAGGACCGCCTCAATGCCGAGACGGTCGCGCAGCACGCCGAGCAGCGTGTCGCCGTCGTCGGGAACTTCGACGGCTACGCCGTCGACCACGAACTGCAGGAGTGAGCCTGTGCTCGCCCGGCCGTCGGTCGGGCCAGGCTCGATGTCAGACGGGCTCAGCTGAACGAGCTGCCGCAGCCGCAGGTGCGCTGCGCATTGGGATTGTCGATGGCGAAACCCGATCCCATCAGGCCGTCGGTGAAGTCGAGCGTGGCGCCTTCGAGCAGCTGCGCGCTCATCGGATCGGACACCACCTTGATGTCGCCGTACGACTTCGACATGTCGTCGGAGGCCGTCTCGGAATCGAAGAACATTTCGTAGCTGAAGCCCGAGCAGCCGCCCGGCCGCACTGCCACACGCAGCGCCAGCACCGTCTCGCCTCCCGACTCAGTCAGCTCCTGAGTAATGAGTTCGTGGACCTTTTCAGCGGCGGTATCGGTCAGCGTGATCACAACAGTGACTCCCGAATCAGCCCGAATTGGGCAAATGTTCTGAGGCCGATGCTAGTGCCATCGGAGCCAGTTGCACAGGTGTGGCTTGAAACTGCGTGCAGCAGGCCGAAGGAGCCATACCCGCCGCAGCAGGCGCCGGCCTGTGGGGCCACCCGCAGCGGCGTTACCCTGCCTCGGCGTGAGCACCTCCACCGATGCTCCCGTGAATGACGAGGCGATGATCGCCATCCTTCGCGGTGTCATGGACCCCGAACTGGGCGACAACATCGTCGACCTGGGCATGGTGCGCAACGCCTATCGCGAGGGCAGCACCGGGCATGTCACCGTGGCACTGACCACCGCCGGCTGCCCGTTGCGCGCCACGATCAAGCGGGACTGCGAGACGCGGGTCGTTGGGCTGCCCGGCATCACCAACGTACGGCTGCACTGGGACGAGCTGAACGCCGCCGAGAAGGCGCGGGTGATGGAGCGTGCCCGGCGCACCGCCCGCGACAGCGCCACACCGAGCCAGGTGCCCGCCAGCGCCCGGGTGCTGGCGGTCGCGTCGGGCAAGGGTGGCGTGGGCAAGTCGTCGGTAACGGTGAACCTGGCGACGGCGTTGGCTTCACGCGGCTTCGTCGTCGGGGTGATGGACGCCGACATCTGGGGCTTCAGCGTTCCTCGGATGCTGGGCATGGAGGGCCGCCTCAGCGCCCGCCCGCCCGCTGAGGGCGAAGAGCGGGGCAAGATTCTGCCTGACGAGCGGCCTGCCGGCAATGGCCTGCTGAAGGTCGTGTCGACCGGGCTATTGGTGGAGACCGAGGAGACCGCGCTGATGTGGCGGGGTCTCATGCTCGCCAAGGCCGTCGAGCAATTCCTGCACGACGTGGACTGGGGCGAGGTGGACTACCTGCTCATCGACATGCCGCCCGGCACCGGCGATGTGCAGATGGCGCTGGCGCGCCTGCTGCCTCAGGCCGAGATGCTGGTGGTGACCACCCCCGCGCTCAGCGCGCAGAAGGTGGCGGTGCGTGTGGCCGACATGGCTCGTCGCAGCCACATGCCGATCGTCGGCGTGGTGGAGAACATGAGTGCGTTCGTCGCACCTGACGGGCAGCGTTGGTCGTTCTTCGGCGAAGGCGGCGGCGAGCGGTTGGCTGCCGATCTTGGCGTGCCGCTGCTGGGCTCGATCCCGCTGGAGCCGGCGGTGTCCGCTGGCGGCGACGCTGGTGAGCCTGTGACTGGCAATGGTGCTGGCGGGCCTGCCGCCGAGGTGTTCGAGCAGATCACTGAGCGGTTGGTCAGCGAGGTTTGCCCGCCCGTGGACATGGGTACCTGCACTGCTCGTCTGGAAGGCCCGATCTCCGTCACGCTCAGCTCCCGCCGCAGCTAGGGCATGGACAGACCCCACCCCTGGGAACTCATCGTCTAGCTGAGGGTTTTCTTCTTCCAGCGAGCCTGGCCCAAACGGATCGGTTGACTGGGGCTCAGCTCCACAGTTCTCCGTCGCGCAGGGCCTGGTGGAAGGTTTCGAGCGGCCAGACGTCGATACCGTCCTCAGTGCGGAAGGCGCGGCGGCCTCGGTAGATCACGATGCGTCGTGCGAGGCCCGGCAGGTCGGCTGCTGCTTGAAGTCCTTTGACGAAGGCGGAGATGTATCGCTCCGCTGCCGTGACCTCGATCGCTGCGTGCCGGTGGTCGCGGCGCAGCACGAAGTCGACCTCGATGGTGGACTCGGTCGCTGCCCAGTAGGTGATGTCGTCATAGAGGCGCTGCTGCTCGTTGTGGGCGCGCAACTGGCCGAGCACCCAGCCTTCCAGCAGGGCTCCGCGTTCCTCGGGGACGACCGGGCCGAACTGCCGCTTGACCGCACGCACCAAGCCCGGGTCCACCCGGTACAGCTTCGGGCGGCGTCGCTCGCGGACTCTCAGCTTTGCCTCCAGAGCGGGAAGCCGGACAGCCAGCAGGGTGTCTTCGAGAATCTCGAGGTAGCCCTCGACGGTCGCACGCGCAACGCCGGCGTCGCGTGCGATGGCTGCGGCGTTGAGTTGCCGCGCGTGCATCAGTGCTGCAACTGGGAGGAATCTGACGAACCCGGCGAGGTTGCGCACGGCGGCTTCGGCGCGGATCTCTTCGCGCAGGTACATCTGGGTGTAGCTCACGAGCACTTCGCCGCGGTCTCGGGCCGCCCACACCAGCGGAATAGTGCCGTAGCGCAACGCCTCGTCGAGGTCGAAGTCGCTGCCCAGTTCCGCGGCAGTGAGCGGATGCATGGCCATGCGCGACGCACGGCCCGCCAACAGGTCTGTGCCCGCGGACTTGAGCTTGCGTGCACTCGAGCCCAGAAGCGCAAACCGCAAATCCCGATCGGCGATCTGGCGATGTACCTCGTTCAGCAGGCTCGGGAGCCGCTGAACCTCGTCGACGACGACCCACTCGCGTGTCCCGACCGCTGAGACCATGCGGCCGAACAGCGCCGGGTCGGCGAGCAGATCGGTGAACAAGGCTTCGTCAAGGAGATCGAATCGCACCGCAGACGGCAACGCCGAACGCACCCATGTGCTCTTGCCGACCCCTCGCACACCGAGCAAGAAGAAGCTCCGATCGGGAACACGCGTCAGCCGTTCGTATAGCACCCCATCAAATATTGCCGAAAAATGCTATCTGCACCGTATATTTTCTGTGCTTCTGGACACGACGCGCGGACCGCTGACCCAAGCACCGATCACGCCCGCTGATACAAGAATCCGGACAGGCCCGAAACCCATGTGCTGCGGCCGTTGTGTGTCAGTCGAGAGTCTTCTTCTTCCAGCGGGCCTGGCCCAAGCCGTTGTCGCCGGTGCAGATCACTTTGGGCGCTGTCTCGGCGCCATAGGTCCAGCAGGTGTGCCAGTAGCCCGCAGACGGATGGCGGGCGTTGTCTGGCTGGGCTGCGCTGGGCGCGTTGTAGTGGTCGTGCTGGGGATGATGATGCGCCTTGGCGGAGTCGTCGAACCATGCCCGGTTGCCCCAGCAGAACACCTCCCCGACAGTGGTGCCGCAGGTGTGCCACACCCCTGCAGACACCGAGTCCCACCGCTGCCCCCCAGGCGACGCGATCACGCCAGTGCAGCGCTCGTCGGCCCCGGCGTCATCGGCGTCGGCATCGGTGGCGTCGGTGCAGACTATTCGAGGGGCAGCCGCGCCATCACGCACGAGCTCTTGGGCGCTCTCGACCGAGCGCCGCTCGCCCCAGCACACCAGCTCGCCGTCTGATCGGGTCGCGCACACATGGGCACCGCCCACCGACACCGACGTGTAATGCAGACCGGCCCCCGCCGCCGGCACATCTTCGAAGACGGCTGCGTCGTGGCCCCAGCAGCGCGTCGTGCCATCGAGCACCAGCCCGCACGTGCGCGAATGCGCCGACCCCTCATCGGTACGGGTCCCGCCCAGATAACCCCCAGCGGACACCTGGATCCACTCCAAGCCGTCAGCGAGCTCAGGCACGTCGAACTCCTCGACGCTGTCGGTCAGATCCGGGTCCTCGCCGAGCTGGCCGTCGTCGTTGCGGCCCCAGCATTCCAAGCTGCCGTCGTCGACCACCGCACAGGTGTGCCACACCCCCGCATCGATCGACACATACTCCAACGTCGTGTCGCTGTGAGAACGATCCGCCGGCGCCTGGCCATAGTCGTTGTTGCCCCAGCACTTCACCGCACCGTTGTCCAACAACGCACACGAATGAAACCCGCCCGCAGACACCATCTCGTAATGACGGCCGCTGCCCGCATCAGGCACCGGCGCAGTGCTGCCAAACGGCCCATAACCCCCTGAGCAGTCCACCCGCGTCGAAGAACCAGTGCCACCCAACACGCACGAGTGATACCCACCAGCAGACACATGAGCCACACCCGCCGCAGGCACCCCCGACACCTCCACATCCCCCACGCGGTAGGTGTAGATCTTGGCATCGACCTCGTCGACGACGAACATGGTGACCCCGTTGGACCAGATGCCTCTGGGGTTGTCGTTGTCGGCGTGCAGCTCGAACTCCGCTGCCGGGACTCGGGTGTCGTCGGCGACGCGCACCGCCCGCACCGTGGACTCCCCGACCTCGACGCCCCACATGATCGCCCCGTCGGTGAAGATCCCGTGGAGATCCAACCCGTCCTCGCCGAAGCCCAGATCGCGGCTGGTGTCCTTGGTGCCGTAATCGTTGCCCGCCGTAGCGGGGTCGTCGAACAGCCGAAACGCCTGCGCCGTCACCCGGCCGCCGCCCGCCGCGACCCACAGATAGTTCCCGTCGCTGGCCATGCCCCGGTTCGACGTCACCCCCACCGTGTCGGCGCCGGTGCCGCTGCGCAACGCGAAATCGTGCCCCGAGGACCGCTCGAGCCCCGGCAGATCGAACGCGTACGCCCACGGATCACCCGAATCCGTGGCAGCACCCTCGTCGCCGGTCCACAAACGGTCCCCGAAACCCGTCACAAAGAACGCCTCGGCGGTGACCCCCGCAATGTCCTTGGCCGACACACGGGACCCGAACGTGCCCGACAGCTCATACCCATACACCTTCTCGTCAGCATCGTCGCCCACCCACAACGTCACCCCGTCAGACCAGACGCTGCGCGGATCCCCATTCGCCGCATCCAACACCAAGTCGGGATAGTGCGTGCGGTCGAGGTCGTCGATTGTCTGGGTGGAGGTCTGCAGCAACGGAGGGTCGACAGTGACGATGCTGCGGGCAGGGACCGGGTCGCCGTCGGTGAGCTTGTCGGGGTCTTGGATGAAGGGAATGGCCTCGTCGGGGATCACATTGTCGTTGTTGGCTTCGCCGCCGTCATTGCCGTCGTCGCTGTTGATTGGCGGGGGGGGGGGGGGTCGCGCGCGCAGGAACGTGGACTGTCGGCTGACGCCCACAGAGTTGACCGCTTTGACGCGGTACACGTAACGCGTCTCGGGCGTGACCTCGGTGTCGGTGAACTCGGTGTCCGCGGTGCCGGTGCTGTCCGCGATGACGTCGAAGCGGCCCACCTCATGGGAATCGCGCAAGCGACGCAGTACCTGGTAGCCGCTGATCGACGCGTCGCCGGGGTCGTCCCAGGCAATGGTGACCTGGTCATGCGCGGCCGACACCACCCGCAGCCCGGTGGGCCTGCCAGGCGCGGCGGGGGTGTCGGCTGCTGCGGGCACTGCGAGCGCGGTCGC
The DNA here is from genome assembly GCF_965237655.1 of Candidatus Poriferisodalis sp. Taxonomy (GTDB): domain Bacteria; phylum Actinomycetota; class Acidimicrobiia; order Acidimicrobiales; family Poriferisodalaceae; genus Poriferisodalis. The sequence goes on along the minus strand of NZ_CBDEGB010000001.1, from coordinate 516,577 downwards.
TGCCACAACGAACACGACAGCGGCGAGCGTGAGGCGTCGACGCGGCGGGCGTTGGACCGGTTCTCGAACGGCCACTGTCATCCCCTCTGACGCCACCTGATGTGACTCGCAGATTACCATGAATTGTGTTCATGTCATGTGGCCCCGCAGAGTACTCCCCCAACGGCCAAGCGGCCGTCGGCTGGGCGTACGGGATGGAGTCTGAGCAGGGCGGGGATGTCTTCTAGTTCGTCGGCCCAGGCGAGCAGGTCGGCCACGGATCGGTCATCTCGGCTCCAGTTGTCGGCAAAGCCCCAGGGACGTTACCGACGGGCGTGTGAGAGGGCGGCGGTAGTGTCCGGGCGATGAGGCCGCCGTCGGTGAACGACCTGGCGCTGCGGATCGCAGATGTGGGCCTGCCGCACCCATTGCTGGTGATTGCCGCCCGGGCGGCCATTGCCGCCGGCGATCCGGATTCGGCTGCTGACGAGGCACACCGGCTGCGGCGGAGCTTGCTGGGGCCCGCCATCAATGCCACTGGGGTCCTGCTGCACACGAATCTCGGCCGGGCTCCGCTCGGCCATCAGCACAGTCGGGCGCCGCTCGGATTGGAACCTGACGACGAGGGACCGGTGCGGTTCAGCAACCTGGAGTTCGACCTGGCGTCGGGACGCCGCGGTTCACGCACCTCACACGCCTCGCTGCTGCTCGCGACCCTGACTGGCGCCGAAGCGGCACTCGTGGTCAACAACTGCGCCGCAGCGGTGACGCTGGTGCTGGCGGCTCTGGCCCGTGACCGCGGCGTGGCGGTGTCACGGGGAGAGCTCGTCGAGATCGGCGGCGGATTCCGGGTGCCCGAGGTAATGGAGCAGTCGGGCGCGCGGCTGGTGGAGGTGGGCACCACCAACCGCACCCGTGCAGCCGACTACCGGGCGGCCGTTGAGCGGGACGACATTGCGCTGCTGCTGAAGGTGCACCCCTCCAACTACCGCATCACCGGCTTCACCGAAGAGGCCGACGTGGCGGACCTGGCCAAGATCGGGCCACCGGTGGTGTCCGACCTGGGATCGGGCCTGCTGGACGAGCGCTGCCCGTGGCTGGGGACGCGGCCCGACTGGCTGGCCGGCGAGCCGGGAGCGCGGCAGACCCTCGCAGCGGGCGCTGCACTCGTCACGTTCTCCGGCGACAAGCTGATGGGCGGCCCGCAAGCCGGAATCATCTGCGGCAATGCCGATCTGGTGGCCGCCTGTGCGTCGCACCCGCTGATGCGGGCTTTCCGGCCTGGCTCGCTGGTGCTGGATGCGTTGCAGTCGGTGGCGCTGGTGTACCTGCGTCGCGATGCCGATGCGATCCCGTTTTGGCGCATGGCCAAAGTGCCGGTCGACGAGTTGGCCCAGCGGGCCGAAGCGCTCGGCGTCGGCCAGCCAGCACGCACGACCGCGCTGGCTGGCGCGGGTTCGCTGCCCGGTCAGGAGATCCCGTCTGCGGGCATCGAACTCGACGGCGACCACGCGGCTGCGCTGCGGACGTTCGATCCGCCGGTCATTGCCCGCGTCAACGAGCAGACCACCGTGATCGACCTGCGCACAGTGGATCCCGCCGACGATGCCGTCGTCGCTGCTGCGGTGAACCAGGCACTGGGCCAGTAGTCCGAATCACCGCATTGCGCACGTGGGTCGCTTCCGCGGCGCGCTCGGTGTGATCAGAAATTGATGAAAGTTACTGACGCTCTGCCTGCCAGCATGACGAGAGCCGCACTCCGAAGAGTGCGGCTCTCGTGGGCCGAGCGCTGGTGCGCCGAGCCGGTTTGATACCCCTGCCTCGGACGGTTCGATTCCGTCTCGGTCCACCAGCGACCCTAGGGTCGCGGCAACAAGCTACACAAGCCGATTCCCGGGCCCGGCCATTCCTGCGAGCATTCGGCGCAATCCGGCTCGGGCAGGGCAAGCTGGCACCGTGCACATCGTCGGCACTGCAGGGCACGTGGATCATGGCAAGTCCACGCTGGTGCGCGCCCTCACCGGCACCGACCCCGACCGGCTGGCCGAGGAGAAGGAACGCGGGCTCACCATCGACCTGGGGTTCGCTTTCTGCGCCTTGCCGTCAGGCAGGCAGGTCAGCTTCGTCGACGTTCCCGGGCACATCCGCTTCGTCAAGAACATGCTGGCCGGCGTCGGAGCCGTGGACGCCTCGCTGTTCGTCGTGGCTGCGCCCGAGGGCTGGAAGCCGCAATCGGCAGAGCACCTGGCGATCCTCGAACTGCTCGGCATCTCGCACGGCGTGGTGGTGCTCAGCCAGATCGGTCTCGTCGACGACGAGCTGGCCGAGTTGGCCCGGCTCGACGTTGCCGACCACGTCGAAGGCACGTTCCTCGAAGACGCGCCGGTGATTGCCACCGACGCCATCGATGGCACCGGGCTCGACGAGCTGCGGGCCGCGCTCGACGACCTGTGCGCTGCCACGCCCACGGCATCGGACCGGAACCGGCCCCGCCTGTGGATTGACCGGTCGTTCGCCGCAACCGGAGCGGGCCGGATCGTGACCGGCACGCTGGCGGGCGGTGGCGTGTCAGCCGGCGACGAGCTGGCGACCGCGCCAGGCGGCCGGACGGCCCGGATTCGAGCAATTCAGACCCAGGGCGCGGCGGTCGAGCGCATCGGACCGGGACACCGGGTCGCGCTCAACCTGACCGGTGTCGATGCCGACGATCTGGGACGCGGCATCGCGCTCGTGCGGCAGGGCCAGTGGCACCGCACCCGCAGCATCGACGTGGAACTGAGGGTGCTGGACAGCCTCGGCAGCGATGTCACCCGGCGGGGCGCCTACGCCTTCTACCTCGGATCGGGCGAATGGCCCGTGCGGCTGCGAGTGCTCGGACCCGAACGCATCGCTCCCGGCGAGACCGGCTACGCCCGGCTGCACCTGCCGGTCGCGCTGCCCCTCGTGCTCGGCGACCGCTTCGTGCTGCGCGACTTCGGCCGGGGGCAGACCATCGGTGGCGGCACCGTGCTCGATCCCGATCCGCAGCTGCGAGCTTCGGTCGCCACGCCCGACGCCCGGCCCGAGCGCATGCTTGCCGAGCGCGGCTGGGTGGAGGCGGCGCAACTCGAGCGACTGACCGGCGAACGCGTCGAGCCCGTACTGGGCGAATGGGTGGCGCCGCCCGAACTGCTGGACGAACTGCTTGACGACCTGCGAGAGGGGGTCGAGCGGGCCGGTCCCCTCGGCCTGGACCTGGCTGCGCTCGACGAACGACAGCGTCTTGCGATCGAGGTCCTCGACGGGATCGTGATCGACGCCGGACGCGCCCGGCGGATGGACGCGGCAGATGTGCTCGCCGACCATCCCGTCATTGCCGAGCTTGCAGCGGCGCCCTTCTCACCGCCCGAGCCAGGCGGTGTCACCCAGCAGGAGCTCTTGGCACTGTCGGGGCGCGGCGACCTCGTTCACACGGACGGGATCTGGTTTGCCGCTTCCGCCATCGAGGCCGCGGCCCAGCAGATAGCGGACCTGCTGAGCGCTCAGCCGGACGGCGTCACCGTGGCCGAGATCCGCGAAGAACTGGGCACGACACGCAAGTATGCGCTGCCGCTGGTGGGGTACCTGGACCGGACGGGGGTGACGCGTCGACGGGGAGATCTTCGCATTGGCGGGCCGCGGCTGCCCCCGGTATCTGATTGACGCCAGTGCAGGACTGAACCCGCGCTGGCGCGCAGCGCCAGCGGGTGGTGGCTGGTGGAACTGTGGGGGACTGCTAGCTGGCGTCGGTGCGCACTAGCAGCATGTTGCGGCGCTCGATCTCATTGCGCCCGCCCCAGATGCCATGCGCTTCACCGACGTCCAGCGCGTGATCGAGACAGTCAGCGATCACTGAACACTGGTTGCAGATGGCTTTCGCGCGCGCCTCGCGCTGAGCTTTCTCGTCGCGTCGCTCAGTGCGGGGCGGCGGGAAGAACACCGCCGCCTGAGGTCCTCGACAAGCTGCCCTGTCCTGCCACTCCTCGACCAGCAAAGCGCTCATGTGTCCCCCTTCTTGGGGGGGACATTAGAGGACAAGAATTCACTTGACAAGAGGTAAACGAAACCTCATTCGGTTTCGGAAACCGGCGCATCAGCCCGTTTCTTGCGCATCTCGCGGTAATCCACCGCTGCACCTTCGAGCGGCTCCACCTCCAGCACCACCCCGCTGAAGCCGCTGACGCGCAACGGTTCACCCGCCTGCAGCGGTGTCAGCCGGTTCACTCGGGCCCGCCACTGGGCACCGTGAACTTCGACAGTGCCGTCGGGATCGATGTCGGTCACCGCAGTGCCCGCAACCCCGACCAGCCAATCCCGGCCCACAGTGGCGGTGCCGTACCGGGTCCGGACCAGCGCAGGCATGCCCGACAGCACGAATACGCCGACCATCACGAGGCCCACGACCAGCGGGATCCAACTCATCGAGTGCTGGCCGAACAGCAACAGCGAGCTGACGAGCAACGCCACGCCGCCCACGGCAGTCCAAAAGCGCGGCACGCCCGTTTGGATGTCCACAGCGAACGCCACGAAGGCCGCGATGAGCAGCGCAAGCGCCCACGGTCGAATGTCGAGTGTCCCCAAGCCGAAGGCCGAGAGCAGCCCGCACAGAGCACCCACGACCGCGGCGACGCCGATGCCGCCGGTGTAGAAGTCAAGCAGCAGCAACGACAACCCGGCGAGCAGCAGCAAGTAGGCCACCGCCGGGCTGGCAGCGGTGTGGAACAGGCCGTCGAGCAGCGGCAGCTTGACGAACTTCACGACCACATCGGGGGCCGGGGCTCGCCGCACCACACCGTCGTCGCCGGTGACGTTCTGCCCGATCGGCGGCAAGTAGCCCGTATCCGACATGGCGAAGATGAACTCGCCGATCGAGGGAGCCGTGCTGTGGATGAGACCCTCGCCCATGGCAGATTCGGCGTCGAAGTACCGGACGCTCGTGCCCGAGTGAAGCCCGTCGTCGTCGTGACGGTGGAACCGCTCGGCATCGGGACCATGGGCATGAATGAGGCCCTGCACTGCGGTGAAGTCGCCGATCCGACCGCCGGGCGCGATCGCGGCGAAATCGGCCATGGTGACCAGGTGGGCAGCGCCTCGGAGCGCCTGTGCGCCGCTAGGTCCGACCCACACGCCCACCGGCAGGTGCGCGAGGTGCATATTGTCGAGCAGTTCGACGAGTTCGGGGTCGTCGAGCGTGGTTCCGGCACTTTCAACCTGCAGCACCACGCCGATCGCGTGACGCCCTTGCGCGGTGGCGATTTCCCGCGTGATGTACGACGCCATGATCGGATCGATGAGGCCGTTGACTTCCACCACGACGATCTGTCGGGAACCGTCGTCGCCCACGATCTGGGGGTTCTCGCTGTCGGGGGCGTGGTCAGCCGACTCCTCGTGAGCGGACGCCGGCGAGATGGCCAAGCCCAACACGCCAGACACCAGCAGCGTCGCGGCAGCGAGGCGCGCGAACCCGCGGCGGCGGTTCTGTCGTGCTTTCACCCAGGCTCCCTGGATCGGCGACGGCCCGAACTCTAGGAGCGCTGCCCAGATGTGCGACGCGAGCCGGACCGGCCGCGACACGACGCCCAGCAGTGCAGACCCCATTACCCTGCGCCATCGTGACCGACGTGCTTCTGGCCACCGACGCAGACTGGGTCGTCGAAGAGGTGGCCGCCGCGCTTTCCGGGGCCGACGTGACCTTCCGGGTCGTGCGATCAGGTCACGAGGTCCGGCCCGCGGTGGCGGCCAGCACACCTGACCTGGTGATCCTGGACTTCCAGATCGGCAACATGGGCGGCATGGCCACATGCTTGGATTTGCGGCTCGAATCCGGCATGGGCAGGCTGCCGCGGGTGCCGGTGCTGATGCTGGCCGACCGGGAAGCCGACGTCTTCTTGGCCCGGCGTTCTGACGCCGATGCGTGGCTGATCAAGCCGCTCAACCCGTTGCAGCTGCGGCGCACCGCGCACCAACTGCTGGAGCGCGACGCCGCGAGCGCCACATAGGCGGCCGTACATTCCGGTAGCGCTTGCGCTTGCGAGACCGGTAACTTCGGCCGGAGCGATCAGCCAACGGTGATCGCAAACGGGCAGTGGCGCAGGTTGGTAGCGCGCTTCGTTCGGGACGAAGAGGTCGTGGGTTCAAATCCCGCCTGCCCGACCATTCTTTGCGAGCGCAAGGCTTCGCCGCGCTCGCGACAATAGAAGGGCGTGATGCAATCTGACGCAGCGCGCCGGGTTGGCTTCATCGGGCTGGGCAACGTGGGCGGCAAGCTGGCCGGTTCCCTTCAGCGCAACGGATTCGAGCTGGTCGTGCGCGATCTGGATCCGGCTGCGATGGCGCCATTTCTCGATGTCGGTGTGAGCGAGGCCTCATCGGGTGCTGAGTTGGCGGAACGCTGCGACGTGGTGATCACCTGCCTCCCGACGCCCGCTGCGTCAGCGGCCGTGCTCGAAGCTCGCGACGGCGTGCTGGCTGGGTTCTCCTCGGCTGCGTTAGCCGGGCCGGCCGGATCGGGTTCGAAGATCTGGGCTGAGATGAGCACCACCGATCACCACGAGGTCCGTCGGCTGGGAGCGCTTGTGGAAGCCGCCGGTGGCACCGCTATCGACTGCCCGGTATCGGGCGGCTGCCACCGGGCCGCCACCGGCAACATCTCGATCTTCGCCGGCGGCGAGCGGGACACCTTCGAGGCGATGCTGCCGCTGCTCACGACGATGGGGCGCCGCATCCTGTACACTGGAGCGTTGGGCTCCGCGTCGATTCTCAAAGTGGTCACGAACTACCTGGCCACGGCCAACCTGGTCTCGCTGTGCGAGGCTTTGGTCACCTCCCAAGCGGCGGGAATGGACCTGGCCACCGCGTATGAGGCCATCCGCATCAGCTCGGGCAACTCGTTCGTGCACGAGACCGAGAGTCAGGTCATCCTGAATGGCTCGCGGGACATCAACTTCACCATGGACCTGGTGTGCAAGGACATCGGCCTCTTCGCCGACATTGCCGCTGAACAGGGCCTGCCGCTGGAGCTGTCGCCGCTGCTGGTGGACGTGTTCGCCGACGGTGCCGCTCGCTACGGCGACCGGGAGTGGTCGCCGAACATCATCCGGCGGCTCGAGGAAGCCACGGGGCGGACCATTACGGCACCCGGCTTTCCGGCCGAGATCGTCGACGACGAGCCTGAGGTGCCCGGCGCCGAAGTAGCAGTGCGCCGCGGCGACGAGTCCTAGGCGCCGCCGAGAACTTCGGCACTGTGTCTCAGATCGCCGAGAGAACCTCGGCGATTTGAATCGCGTTGAGCGCCGCTCCCTTGCGGAGATTGTCGCCGACCACAAACAGTGCCAAGCCGTGTTCGACGGTGGGATCGCGGCGGATGCGACCCACGTAGGACGGGTCACGGCCCGCTGCGCTGAGCGGTGTGGGCAGATCGGCCAGCTCGACACCCGGCGCATCGGCCAGCAGCTCGGTCGCCCGCTCGGGCGAGATCGATCGCTCGAAGCGCAGGTTCAGCGCAAGCGAGTGCCCGGTGAACACCGGCACCCGCACACAGGTGCCCGATACCGCCAGATCACCGATGCCTAGGATCTTCCGGCTCTCGTAGCGGAGCTTCTGCTCTTCATCGGTCTCGCCGCTGCCGTCGTCGACGAAGTTGCCCGCCTGTGCCAGCACGTTGTGAGCTATCGGGCCTGGGAACTTGTCCGAGGCCGGGTGGGTGGCAGCATCGCCGTCGAAGGTGAGCGCAGCGGCACCCTCGGTGGTCGCAGCCAAGGCACGGACGAGCTCGTCGACGCCGGCGAGGCCCGCTCCGGACACCGCCTGGTAGGTGGCCGCCACCATCGACACCAAGCCGGCCTCAGCGTGCAGCGGCGCCAGCACGGGCATTGCCGCCATCGTCGTGCAGTTCGGATTGGCGATGATCCCCTTCGGCGCGTTGAACACCTCCTTGGCGTTCACCTCCGGCACCACCAGCGGGACATCGGGGTCCATGCGCCACGCCGAGGAGTTGTCGATGACTGTCGGACCTTGTGAGGCGACCCGCTCGGAGATCGCCAGCGACGTGGTCTTGCCCGCCGAGAACAGGGCGATGTCGAGACCGGTGAAGTCGGCTGCTGCAGCGTCCTCAACAGCGATCTCGGATCCGTTCCACGACAGCTTGCGGCCGGCCGAGCGGGCAGATGCGAACAGCCGCAGCTCGTCGATCGGGAAGTCCCGTTCGGCGAGGATGTCCCGCATGACGCCGCCTACCTGGCCGGTGGCTCCCACGATTCCTACGCGCATGAATCTGAGGCTACCGAGGTCGGTTCAGCGGGCTTCTGCGATTTTCTCGGCTGGTCAGTCGAGGCCGAAGGCTGTGTGCAGGGCCACTGTGGCTCGGTCTACGTCTGCTTCGGCTACTACGCAGGAGATGCGGATCGGCGAGGTGGAGATCATCTCGATGTTGATGTTCTGCGCTGCCAGCGTCTCGAACATGGTGGCGGCCACGCCGGGATGGCTGGCCATGCCGGCGCCGACGAGCGAGACCCGGGCGATGCCGGCATCGGTGTTCGCCGAGGCGAAGCCCACCGTGTCCACCATGCCCTCGCAGATGGCTCGCACCTCGTCGGCGCTCTCTGCTGGAACGGTGAACGAGATGTCCGTGCGGTCGTGATCGCCCACGTTCTGCACGATCATGTCGACGTTGACCGCGGCGTCGGCCAGCGTGCGGAACACCTTGGCGGCGATCCCCGGTTCGTCGCGGACGCCGACCAGTGTGACCTTGGCCTGCGACGTATCCGGCACGATGCCGGTCACAATCGGCTTTTCCATTTCTCTCGCGTCCATGCCTGACTCCGTGTCGACGACCCACGTTCCCGGTTCCCATGTGAATGCCGAGCGCACGTGCAGGGGAACGCCGTACGTGCGGGCAACCTCGACCGAGCGGGCGGCCGGCTTGGGGCAGCCCATGGCGGTCATCTCGAGCAATTCATCGAAGCCGAGACGTGCCAGTTTCCGAGCACTGGGGCACACCCGTGGATCTGTGGTGAACACCCCCGACACATCGGTGTAGAGCTCGCAGGCGTCGGCGCCGAGGCCGTGCGCCAGCGCCACCGCGGTGGTGTCCGAACCGCCGCGGCCCAGGAACGTCACGTTGTTGTCGGTGGACACCCCCTGGGCACCCGCCACGACCGCGACACGCCCGGCCTCGAGCGACTCAGTCACCCGCTTCGGGGTGACCGACAGGATCTTGGCGTTGCGGTGGTTCGTGTCGGTCACAAACCCCGCTTGGCTGCCGGTGAACGAGTCCGCCAGAACGCCCACGTCATGCAGTGCCATGCACATGAGAGCGATCGCCTTGCGCTCGCCCGCCGTGATGAGCATGTCCATCTCACGGCCTGCTGGCTCTTCGGAGATCTGCGTGGCCAGAGTGATGAGCTCGTCGGTCTCCGAACCCATGGCGCTGATGACCAGCACGATCTCGTCGCCGCGGCTGCGGCAGTGCTTCACGTGGTCGGCAACCTCGCGCATGCGCGCGGCGCTGGCGATCGACGTTCCACCGAACTTCTGCACGACCAACGGCACGCCGAGCGAGGGTACCGGGGGGTCTTTCCGCGACCGCCTCTGCGGGCCACTGAGCGGGCATCGGTAGTGTGACCGCCGGTACTGGTCAGGGGACACCTTGAGCCCCGAGATTGCGCCCGCCCTATGCGGGCCGAGGGCACGGAGAACGCCGCTCATGAGCAGCGAGAAGAGACAGCGCCAGCGCGAGAACCGCATGCGGGCGGTGGCCCAAGCCGAACGCGTCAAGAAGCGTTCCACCGTGGCCCGCAAAGTGATGCGAATCGTGCTCATCGCGGCAGCCGTGCTGGTGGCGCTGTGGCTGTGGAGCACCTTCACCGGCGATGACCCTGACGACAGCGGTGACAGCGCAGTGGTCACTGACACCGAGGCACCCGACGTCACCACGTTCGAGACCGATGAGCCGAGCGATGAAGCGCCGCCGGCCAGCGAGGTTGAAGCTGAGACTGAGGCCGATGACAGCCCCGACGACACCGCGGCCGCTGCGCCAGAATCGACGGGCTGTCCGGCCGCCGACGGCAGCGACGGCACCCGCAACCAATTCGACGGGCCGCACCCGCTCTGCATCGACGTCGAGGCGATGTACGCCGCGACCTTCGAAACCAGCATGGGCGACTTCACCATGGTGCTCGACTCGGTGCTCGACCTCGACAGCGTCAACAACTTCGTGGTGCTGGGCCGCTGGGGAGCCTTCGACGGGACACTCTTCCACCGGATCATCGCTGGCTTCGTAGTCCAAGGCGGCGACGTGCAACTGCAGTACGGCACCGGCGGTCCCGGCTACCAATTCACCGGCGACTTCCCCGAAGAGGACTGGTACCGGATCGGCTCGGTTGCGATGGCCAACCGTGGGAATCCGGCCACCAACGGCTCCCAGTTCTTCGTCATCACCGGTCCCGACGGCGCCTCGCTGCCGCCCCTGTACTCGCCGCTCGGCCACGTCGTCGACGGCATGGACGTCGTCTTGGCAATCGAGGGAGTCGAGACCGACCCAGCCGACGCCCCGATCGACGAAGTCGTGGTGCACAGCGTGACGATCACCGACGCGACGGACGCTCAGATCAACGCATACACCGATGCGCGCAGCTAGCCCAGAGCGCGGCCGGCGCGGCCGGCGCGTCAAGCGGCGCTTCGACCAGATCACGCCTAGGCTCGCACTGATGCAGCGCCAGTCAGAAGACGGCCCAACGGAGCCGCCTGGGTCGGGATGGTCATTCCCGCCAGCGTCGACAGCCGATGAGAACGGCCTTGTGGGAGCGGGTGCCGACCTCGGAGCCGGCACGCTGCTGGGCGCCTACCGGACGGGCCTGTTCCCGATGCCGTTGGGCGACACCGTCGGATGGTGGTCGCCGGACCCACGCGGCATCCTGCCGCTCAGCTATCTGCGAGTCAGCCGATCGCTGCGTCGGGCTTGCAGGCGCTTCGACATCCGTATCGACACCGCCTTCGAGCAGGTGCTGGAGTCGTGCGCCGATCCCGCCCGTCCCCACGGCTGGATCAGCGACGACATGGGAAACGCTTACCGGGAGCTGCACGAGCTGGGATGGGCGCACAGCGTGGAGGCCTGGCTCGACGATGAACTCGTAGGCGGCCTCTATGGGGTGGCGATCGGCGCCCTGTTCGCCGGCGAGTCGATGTTCCACACCGAGAGCGACGCCTCCAAGGTGGCGCTGGTGGCGCTGGTGGATGCGCTCAAGGTGACCGGCGGCGCGCTGGTGGACGTGCAGTGGACGACACCGCACCTGGCCGGGCTGGGAGCCGTGGAAGTCGAGCGCGCGGCGTACCTGGAGCTTCTGTCCGAGGCCGTCACCCGGCCGCTGCCTGAGATCTGGCTGCGCCCGATGGTCTTCCGCATGCTCGACGGCTAAGGCCGGTGACTGCCTCCGATTCGCCGCGGCGCTCAAGGCCGTGGCTGATGCGCACGTACTCGGGGCATTCCACGGCACGGGCGTCCAACGAGCTGTACCGGTCGATGCTGGCCAAAGGCCAGACCGGACTGTCGGTGGCGTTCGACCTGCCGACACAGACCGGCTACGACCCTGACCATCCGATGGCACGCGGCGAGGTGGGCAAGGTCGGCGTGCCGGTGGTGCACCTGGGCCACATGGCCCAGCTCATGGACGGCATCCCGCCCGAAGCCATGAACACCTCGATGACCATCAACGCCACGGCGCCATGGCTGCTGAGCCTGTACATCGCCAACGCGCAGAACGCCGGCGTGCCGCCCGACGGCCTGCGAGGCACCACCCAGAACGACATCGTGAAGGAGTACCTCAGCCGGGGCACGTACATATACGGCCCCGAGGCCAGCCGGCGGTTGACCGTCGACGTCGTGGCTTACTGCTCGCAGCACGTGCCGCAATGGAACCCGATCAACGTGTGCAGCTACCACCTGCAAGAAGCCGGCGCCACGCCCACTCAGGAGATCGCCTACGCGCTGGCGACCGCCATCGACGTGCTCGATGCCGTGCGCGACAGCGGCAAGGTGCCGCCTGATCGCTTCGACGCCACCGTCGGCAGCATCTCGTTCTTTGTGAACTCGGGCATCCGGTTCGTGGAGGAGGTCTGCAAAGTGCGGGCCCTCACCCAGATGTGGGACCGGATCTGCTCTGAGCGCTACGGCGTGGCCGACCCGAAGCTGCGCCGGTTCCGCTATGGCGTGCAGGTGAATTCGCTGGGCCTCACCGAAGCTCAGCCAGAGAACAACGTCGCACGCATCACGCTTGAAGCCCTCGGCGTAACCCTGTCGCAACGGGCACGGACCCGCTCATTGCAGCTGCCCGCGTGGAATGAAGCGCTGGGTCTGCCGCGGCCATGGGACCAGCAGTGGTCGCTGCGAATCCAGCAGGTGCTGGCACACGAGACCGACCTGCTGGAGTACGGCGACATCTTTGACGGCTCGGTTGTGGTGGAGGGCCTGACGGCCGAACTCGTGGCGTCTGCGCAGGCTGAGTTGGATGACGTGCTGGGCATGGGCGGCGCCTTTGCGGCCATCGAAGAGCTGAAGGGGCGCTTGGTCGCGAGCCACACCGAGCGCGTACGGCAGATCGAGAGCCGCGAGCTGACCGTGGTGGGAGTGAACGAGTTCACCGAAACCGCCCCGTCGCCGCTGGAAAGCGACGAGTCCATCCTGCGGGTGGATCCCGAGGTGGAAGCCGAGCTCATCGCCGATCTCGAACGGTGGCGGGGGGCCCGGGATTCAAACCGGGTGGTGGCAGCGCTCGACGACCTGCGGGTTGCCGCCTCGGGCGATGTCAACATCATGGGGCCGACCATCGAAGCCGCCCACGCCGGGGTCACCACCGGCGAGTGGGCGCAGGCGCTGCGCGAAGTGTTCGGGGAGTACCGGGCACCGACGGGACTGGGTGGCGTAGGGGCCAGTAGCGCTTCGCTGGCATCGGTGGCGGAGCATTGCGCCCAGATGGCGGGTGGGCCGCCACGGGTGCTGGTGGCCAAGCCGGGACTTGACGGCCATTCCAACGGCGCCGAGCAGGTGGCGGTGGCAGCGCGCAACGCCGGCATGGAGGTGGTGTACGAGGGCATTCGTCTGACACCCGCTCATATCGCCGCGACCGCCCGCGACGAGGACGTCGACGTGGTGGGGCTGTCGATCCTGTCAGGCAGCCATCTCGAGCTGGTGCCCGAAGTGCTGGCGTGTCTCGACGCCGAAGGCGTAAGCGCTCCAGTGGTGGTGGGCGGGATCATCCCGCCGGCCGATCATCAGGTGCTGCGCGATGCCGGCGTGGCCGCCGTCTATACGCCGAAGGACTATGAGCTGTCGGCGATCATGGCTGACATCGCCGAATTGGCCGAGCGAGCCCGCTCCGACGCTGTCTAGGGGGCGGGCCAGGGGTCAGTTTCGGAACCCTGCTGAAGGCAGTCGTTGTCGGCGCCTTCAGGGCGGCCGGTCCAGCGGACTCGGCCGGGGGTCGCGCTGAGCCGGGCAACCACGTTCTGTTGCACCAGCCCGTCGACCTCCACGAAGACCTGTCGGTTCTTGACATGGGGATCGGCGGCGAGCTGGCTCATGTCGAGCACCGGTGCTGCTGCGGCCTGGGCTTCATCGAAGGCTTCCACTGCTTCGGCGAGCGTTCGCTGGGACACCCATTCCGCCATGACAGCGTCCAACTCGGCGCGGTGGGCCATGCGTCCTTCGAACGTCGTGAAACGCTCGTCGTCGCCCACGCCGATCATCGCCATGACCCGAGCGGCAACCGAGTCGCTCGAGGTGCTCACGGCCAGCCAGCCACCGTCGGACCCCTGGTAGGTGCCACGGGGGACGCTGTAGGGAATGCCCGATCCCAACCGGGGCTGCAGGTAGCCCTCGGTGTGCCAGGCGGTCATGAGCGGGCCCATCACCTGCGACATGGACTCGAGCAGGTTGACATCGACAACCTGACCGACGCCGCTACGGACGGCCGCCAGCGCGGCGAACGCGCCCGCGAGTCCAGCGATCTCATCGGTGACCGCAACCGGCGGCAGCAGCGGGGCGCCGTCGGCCTCGCCGTTCATCGAGGCGAAGCCGCTCATGGCTTCCGCAAGGGTGGCGAAGCCGGGACGGTCGCGATAGGGCCCGTCTTGGCCGAAGCCGGTCAGCCGGACGATCACCAGCTTCGGGTTGGCTTCGATCAGCTCGTCAGGAACCAGGCCGAGAGCTTCGAGCTTGCCGGGCCGGAAGTTCTCCACCAGGACATCGGCGACCGCCAGCAGGCGTTGCAACAGCGCCAAGTCGCCGGGTGCCTTGAGGTCGAGCGTCACGCAGCGCTTGTTGCGGTTCACGAGACGCCACCACAGCGTCCCGCCGTCGGCGTCGCGCCAGCCCATGTTGCGAACGGTGTCGCCCCCCGGCCGTTCTACCTTGATGACGTCGGCGCCGAAGTCGGCCAGGTAGCGGGCGCAGTGCGGTCCTGCGAACACCGACGAGAGGTCCACCACCCGCAGTCCCTCGAGCGGCATCGACCCAGATTGCATCAGACGATGCTGCCACGCGCCGGGCGCACCCTGCTGACTAGCGAGGCTTCGACGCTCCTTTCAGCTGGTTTTCTTTTGTCAGCAACAAAAATAGACCCGTAGACCCTGATATCAAATCTATGTTTGTTAGCTGGAGAAGATAAGCTCGGGTACATGGCGGACCGAGGCTTTACTTTTCTCCCGGCACCATCGCACGACGCCGAGGTTGAGCGGGTTCTGGGGGCACTCGCCTCGGGAACCGCGAATCCAAGCACCCTTGAGTCCCAGGCGATTGATCTCAAAGAGGAAGCAGGCCGCCGCGAAGAGTCGCGCATTCTGCCGGGCGAGCCTCGCAGCGAGGTCGTCGCCAAACAGCTCGCAGCAGAGGCAGCTTGCTTGGGCAACACGCGAGGAGGCGGTGTCATCATCGTCGGTGTCGACGGCACGAACGGTGACCTCATCGGTGCCGTTAGTGATGTCAACTGGCTGCGCACACGCCTGTACCAGCTCACCGACGGCAAGGTGACCGCGGATATCCGAGTTGCCGATGTTTCGGGAGCCAGGCTGCTCGTAGTCGCCGTACCGCAGGCCGTCGAGCCCGTCCCGTTCGCCAGCAAGTACCGGCATCGACAAGGAACGTCCTGCGCTCCGATAACGGCAACCGAGCTGATGCAGGGGCTGTTCGTCGATGCTGCGGCCGATCCATCAAATCGCGAGTCCGGACTGTTGCTCCAAGGTGTGTCCGACGGTGCCGTGGCGTCGCTGCGGAGGCGGGTCATGGCGACCGACCGTTCCAAGGCGTCACTCGACCTGCGCGACCTCCTCGCGAGACTGGGCCTGCTCTATGGAGATTCAGACACGCTGAACCTTGCGGGCGAGATTCTGCTCGGCCGCCGAAGTTCGCCCGCCCTCGACTACATCCACCGAAGCGTGCCTGGCGGCCCGTCGGATGTGCGCGTCAATGTGCCCGGTCTGTCATTGCTCGAAGAACTTGACTTGGTGGAGGCTGAGTACGCACGCCACAACCCCTTCCGAGAGATGACCAGCGGCCTCGGTGTGATCAGGGTGCATGCCATCCCCGAACGTTCGCTACGTGAGGCGATTCTGAATGGGGTTTGCCACCGTGACTGGAACCAATCAGATCCCACAGTGATCGAGCACATCGGCAATCAGCTACGCGTCACCTCACCAGGAGGCTTCATCGGCGACGTGACCGCCGAGAACATCATCACCCACCCATCCCAACCGCGCTATCGCGCCCTGGTGAACGCATTTCGTCAGTTAGGCCTCGTGGAACAGGAAGGTGTGGGAGTCGACATGATGGTTGCCGACCTCATCAAGATTGGCAGCGATCCGCCGCTGATCGAGCTCACCGACAGGCCGGCCGTGCGAGCAGTCCTGAGCGGTCAGCCGGTGAATGCGGCCCGGTATCAGATCTTCACGGGCCTGCGACGCGCGACGGCCGACCAAACGGTGCCAACTGAAGATGCAGCTGACGATGTAGATGCAGCGTTGCTGGTATGGCGCGCAATGAACCCAGCGACCGCGTTTCTCACTGCGGAGTCATGCGCTCCGCTGTTGCAGCGGACACCCGCTGACGCGGCGCACGCATTGCGCCGCGTTGCTGGCTACCGAATCGCCGACGGTTTGCGGTTGCTGGTGCCAATCCCAGTCCCTCCAAACACCGCTGCAGCTTGGTGCCTCTCGCGTTCAGCACGCCGAGCCCTGCAAATCTCTCGGCCTCGTCACGAAGCAGCGACAGCATGGGTTCGGGAGCGGGGACGAATCTCCTCGGCGGAATACCAGATGATCGCCCAAGTCAGCCAACCGACCGCGAATACCCACCTCCGCATCGTTGCCTTGTCAGAAGGGCTCGTCCCGAGTTGGCCCTCGGGGCGCGGACCCGGTTTTCACTATCGATATCCGGGCCCCGAGGACGGCAACAAGCCCGAAGGAATGCCGCTGCCATTCGACGACTAATGCCAAGGCACGGGAACTCGCGCCCTGTGCGAGCATCCAAAGAAGAACTTCTCGACTCGAGGCGCACCAATGTTACTTTTGTGCGCCAAAAAAATAAACCTTAGCGGTAGCGGGCGGCGGGCCAACGGGCGGGGAGCTGCCAAGGGCGGCCGCTGAAGCGCCACTTGCTGGGCGGGCCGCCGTGCGCTGGAGCCGGGGCGGGACGGGGCCACAGCAGCTCGAGCGCGGCGACAATGGCGGCGGCTTCCTCCGCACTCGCCGTGGGTGAGATGGCCACGTGCGACGAGCTGATGACGGACCCTGTCACCCGTCGCTCACAGTGTCTTCGTGTTTCGCAGAGCTCGCTGTGTACATCTGTGACTCCGTCACAGTGGGATGTTGCCGTGCTTGCGGCGCGGCAGTTCCTCGCGCTTGGCACCGATCATGTCGTATGCGGAAATGACCTTCTGGCGGGTCTCCGCGGGATCGATGACCGCATCGATGATGCCGCGCTCGGCTGCGATGTAGGGGTTTGCGTACTTGCGGCTGTATTCCTCGACCAGCGCTGCCTTGCGGGCGTCCGGGTCGGCCGCCTGCTGCAGCTCGCGCCGGTGGAGGATCTCCACCGCTCCCTGCGGGCCCATCACGGCCAGCTCGGCGGTGGGCCAAGCGAAGCTGACGTCGCAGCCCACCGACTTGGAATCCATGACCACGTACGCACCGCCATAGGCCTTGCGGGTGATGACCTGCACCCGCGGCACGGTCGCCTCGCAGTAGGCGTACAGCAGCTTGGCGCCGTGGCGGATGATGCCGCCGTGCTCCTGGTCGACGCCGGGCAGGAAGCCGGGCACGTCCACGAACGTGAGCAGCGGGATATTGAAGGCATCGCAGAAGCGCACAAAGCGGGCGGCCTTCTCCGAGGACTCGATATCGAGCACGCCGGCCATCACCATCGGCTGATTGCCGACGACGCCGATCGAACGGCCGTTGAGCCGAGCGAAACCGCACACGATCGAGGCGGCCCAGGCGGCGTGGTACTCGAAGAACTCGCCGTCGTCGACGACGACGGCAATGATCTGCTTCATGTCGTAGGGCACGTTGGAGCTCTGCGGCATGAGGTCGCGCAGCTCCGAGCACAAGCGGTCGGCTTCGTCAGTGGGCTCGACGGTGGGCGGCGCATCCAGGTTGTTCGACGGCAGGAACGACAGCAGGTAGCGCACGTCGTCGAGCACTGCCTTCTCGTCGGCGGCCACGAACGTCGCCACGCCCGACTTGGTGCTGTGCGAGCCGGCGCCGCCGAGCTCTTCGAGGGTGACGTCCTCACCGGTGACGGTCTTGACCACGTCGGGTCCGGTGATGAACATGTGGCTGGAGTCGCGCACCATGAAGATGAAGTCGGTCATGGCGGGCGAGTAGACGGCGCCGCCGGCGCACGGCCCCATGATCACGCTGATCTGGGGGATGACGCCCGAGGCCAGCACGTTGCGGCGGAAGATGCCGCCGTAGCCGGCGAGGGAGACCACGCCTTCCTGGATGCGGGCGCCCGCCCCGTCGTTCAGGCCGACGATGGGAGCGCCGACCGATTCGGCAAGGTCCATGACCTTGTGGGTCTTCTCGGCGTACACCTCGCCGAGGGCGCCGCCGAAGACGGTGAAGTCCTGGCTGGCAACGAAGACCTTGCGGCCGTTGATGTTGCCCCAGCCGGTGATGATGCCGTCGGTGTAGGGGCGCTCTTCGAGGCCGACGTCGTGGGCCCGGTGGCGGGCGAGCATGTCGAGCTCGTGGAAGGTGCCTTGGTCGAAGAGGTACTCGATGCGCTCGCGGGCCAGCATCTTGCCCTTGTCGTGCTGCCGCTGGATGGCGCGCTCGGTGCCGGCGTTCAGCGCCTCGTCGCGACGGCGGGCCAGCTCTTCCAGCCGCTCGGCCATGGTCGGCTCAGACATCTGGCAGAGCCTACGAGATCACCTCCCGGCGAACCCGTTGGAGCCATCGGGCTCTCTCTCGCGTCGGCTGGGCAGCGGCGACTGGCCGCGATGTGCTCGTCTCCGTCGTTGGTTGATCGCTCATGCGGATCTGCTGCCCCGCTCCGTATCCGGCGCTTCGTCAGCCGCCGTCGGAGCCGATCCCGCTGGCGGGAAGGGCGATGCAAACCCGAGCGGCGACGCTGATCTTGCGGGGTTGAGTCACGGAGAGCTGGTGGACGTCGTGGTCAGCTTGGTCGCCGAGCGGGCACGCGTGGAGGGTCGATATCTGGCCGCTTTGGGCGAGCTTGCGACTCGCGACGGCGCTCAGGCAACGGCGTGGCAGCTGCGCGAGTACACCCGCATGAACTCTGCCCAGGCACGTTCGGAGTCCCGGTTGGCCGAAGGTCTTGCCGAGCACGACATGACCGCGACGGTGGAAGCCTTGCAGGCCGGGGAGATACAGATTTCGCACGCCAAGGTGATCGCCCGCGAAGCCCCCAAGCAGCCCCGTCGTAGCGAGGAGGAATTCCTGGAGCTCTGCCAGGCATACCCATCGGATGTCATCGCTCGGCACTCTCTCGCCTACCAGACCCAGCAGGTCTACGCCGACCTCGCGGCCGAGGCCGCAGCTGAGGGGCGCGAGCTGGATCCGATCGATGCCGAGCTCGCATTCCAACGCGCCGAGCGATCGGGTTCGATGCGCCTCGGCGACGACGGCATGTGGCACCTGCACGCAAAGCTGGATTTCATCGCAGGACGAGAGGTCAGCCAAGCGATCCAAGCCCAAGTGCGCGCAGCTCGCCAACGCGACGGCGCCGAAGACTTGACTCGTGCCCAGCTGACGGCCGACGCCGGCTGCGACCTGACGAGCGAGCACACCCAGGCCCACCACATCCAGTACTACGAACACGACGGTCTCACCGATATCCCAAATCTGGCGTCACTGTGTGAGCCCTGCCATCGGGACCTGCACCAACACCACTGGGCAATCGAAACTCCGCCGGACGGCCGCCCTCGAATGCAGCCACCCGGGAGACACCCAACCTCTACACCCCGATCGCCCCCGCCAACCTCAGCCGGAGCCCGCAGCCCATAGCCACACCCCAGACGGCGCCGGCCTCCGCACGACCCGTCGTTGCCAAGCCACGCAATTGGGAACTGCCTCTCCCAGACCTGCCTCGTCCAGGCACTTCGGAGAACCATTCATCTAGGGTTCAATCTGTCGCTCGCCCAGGTCATGGGCGAGAAGCGGTCGTCAAGGAGGGTTACGAGATGGAGAGTTCGAGCGCGTCCAGCACGTCGGTTCGGTCGCGGCACAAACAACTTGCCTCTGGCGTGTTCGCCTTCGAGGGCGATCCCGAAAACGATCTGAGCGTGAAGTACTCGGCGCGACTGATCCTGCAGTTCCTGCACGATCTTCACGACCTGAAGTACATCTTCCGAGATATCGGAACCCCGAGGAGCTGAAGTTCGACATCAAGAAGTGGCTGCAGTCGGGGAACGAGCCGTACCAAGTCGGCTATTTCAGCTTTCACGGCAGTCCTGGGGCGCTCTGGTTCCCCGACGGTCGCAAAGCAGCCGTGACGCTGGATGACCTTGCGGAATGGATCGGTGGACGGGCGCAGGGCCGCATCATCCACTTCGGTGCGTGCTCGGTGATGCGGTTAGGCAAAGTGCGGCTGGAGGACTTCCGGACGATGACCGGCGCCCGCGCCATTACCGGCTACCGCAAGGACATCCTCTGGGATGAGTCCCCGGCCTTCGAGCTACTCATGCTGAGCGCTCTGTGCCGTTTCCAGAAGCTGGGCAATGCCGAGAACTATCTGCGCAGGACTTTCGGTGGCTTGTGCGACCGGCTCGGTCTCGAGATCATTCGCTGAGCGCAGTGCCGTATGACGGTCACTCCTCCCAGACGTCCTCGTCATCACGACGATGTTGCTGGTTCGCCATCAAGAACGACTCCAGATCGCCCCAGGCGTCGGGCTCATTCAACGGCACTCGGTCGTATGCCTCGTACAGGCGGTCTATTTCGTCCTCGGACACCGTGGGCTCGGACAC
The DNA here is from genome assembly GCF_965237655.1 of Candidatus Poriferisodalis sp. Classification (GTDB taxonomy): domain Bacteria; phylum Actinomycetota; class Acidimicrobiia; order Acidimicrobiales; family Poriferisodalaceae; genus Poriferisodalis. Next base: position 496,103 of record NZ_CBDEGB010000001.1, on the reverse strand, counting down.
CCGTCGCAGGGTACGGCTCCGTTCCCGTGGGATCTGTGCGCGGGGGTGGGCCTAAGCTGCGGGCATGGAACTGGGGCCTGTTCATCACGTTTCGATCAACTGTGCCGACGTGGACGCCGCGGCGCCGTTCTACACCGACGTTCTCGGCATGAAGCAGCTGGATCGGCCGGACTTCGGCTTCAACGGGCGGTGGCTGCAGACTCCCGGCGGCGGCGAGGTGCACCTCATCGAGGTGCCCGACTGGGTGCCGCCGAAGGGCCAGCACTGGGCGTTCAAGGTGGACGACATCGACGCCACCGTGACAGAGCTGCGCGATGCAGGCGTGAGGGTCAAGGACCCCGTCCCTCTGCCAGGAACCACGGCGCGGCAAACGTTCTTCTTCGACCCGGCCGGCAACATGATCGAGCTGAACCAGCCCGCCTGAGAGGCCGCTCGGATAGTTCGCTGCTCGGGAAACGGCAGTCACGCTCTCTGCGCAAATTTGCCGTCTGTGGCGGCATTTCTGCACACAGTTGAGCCAGACGGGGCTGGCGAATATCGCCGCCAATCCGCTAGCGCTCTAGGTCACGGTCTCAATTCAGTCGGTGCGGTACGCCGCGAGATTCATCACGCGGTCGAAGAGTGCCCCGGCGCCGATCTGCTCGCAGAGGTTTTCGAAACCGCGGTGCGGGCCGCGCCACGCCAGCTCGTCCACGCTTTCTGACACCGGTGCATCCGTGCGGACGGTGGCGATGCGGCGGAACAGCAGGGCCAGATCACGCTCGGCAGCAAGCGTTGCCGCAAGGCCGGCGGCGCCTCGGACCTTGGGCACCCAGTCGGTGTGCGAGTCCGGAATTTCCTCGATGTGGCCGTAGTGCGACAACATCACCGATGTCGACTTGGCGCCCCAGCCGCGCAGGCCCGGAAAGCCGTCGGCGCTGTCGCCCACTAAGCCCAGATAGTCGGGGATCGACCCGGGGCTGACGCCGAACTTCGCTTCGACGCCGGTCGCGTCAATGACCTCATCGGGACGTCGATCCCACTGGACGACCTTGCCACCGACGCACTGGCCCAGGTCCTTGTCGGGCGTGCAGATGAACACCTGCTTGACACGGTCGTCGTCTGCGGCCATCGCGGCGCCCGCGGCCATGGCGTCATCGGCTTCGAATTCGATCATCGGCCACACAGCAACGCCCAGCAGGCACAGCGCTTCCTCGGTGGGATGGAACTGCGCCAGCAGATCCGGCTCGATGCCCGAACCGTCCTTGTAGCCGGGCCACAGGGCGTTGCGGAACGACTCCACGACGTGGTCCGTCGCCACTGCTACATGGGTGGCGCCGTACTCCAGCAGCATGACGATGTTGCCGAGTACCCCCCGCAGCGCCCCGACTTCGCTGCCATCAGCCGACGTGCGGCGGGGCACCGCGAAGAAATGCCGGAACAGCTCATAGGTGCCGTCGATCAGATGAACATCGAACTGTCCTCCGGCGGGCACGGCTCCCGGCGATGCCTCCATGGGCGCGACCCTACGAGGCAGCCAGCCAGGGCACCGCCGCCACAGCCCGCTCTAGAGTTGGCGCGGGTTCACCCTCGGGCGAGCCTGCTTGTGGACGGATGACACAGCAGACATCAGATCGGTAGAGACACCATGAAGGTTCCGTTTACTGTTTCCGACTTCCTGTACAGGGCCGAGAACGTCTACCCGGACCGGGTGGCGCTGGCCGACGAGCCTGAGGCGCCCGGCGGCGGGCTCGGCGAGATCACCTACGCACAGTTCGGCGAGCTGGTGCGCGCCCAGGCTGCCAAGCTGGACCAGCTCGGCATCGAGCACGGCGAGCGGGTCGCGATGGTGTCCCAGAACGCCGGACGGCTCATGACGTCGTTCTATGGCGTGTCGGGCTACGGCCGCATCTTCGTGCCGATCAACTTCCGCCTCAGCCACGACGAGATCAGCTACATCGTCGATCACTGCGGCGCCACGATGCTGCTGGTGGACCCCTCAATGGAGGACACCTGCAAGGACATCGACATCGAGCACTTCGTCGTGATGGGCACCGACGCCGACGACCAGATGTACGCGACTGGGGTCGAGCCGGCGCCCTGGACGCCCGACGAGGACATCACCGCCACCATCAACTACACCTCAGGCACCACCGCCCGCCCCAAGGGCGTGCAGCAGACGCACCGGGCGCTGTGGGTGAACGCCACCACGTTCGGCTGGCACTCCGGTGTGAGCGACCGTGACGTGTACCTGCACACGCTGCCGATGTTCCACTGCAACGGCTGGGGCATGCCCTACGCCGTCACTGGCATGGGCGGCAAGCACGTCGTGCAGCGCGAGGTGCGCGGCCCCGAGATCCTGCACCGCATCGAACAGCACGGCGTCACGCTCATGTGCGGCGCACCGGCAGTGGTGGCCGCAGTGCTCGACGCCGCGGCCGACTGGGAAGGCGAGATCCCCGGCAGCGGACGCGTACGGATGGTGGTGGCGGGCGCCCCGCCCCCCACGCGCACCATCGCCCGGATGGAAACCGAGCTGGGCTGGGAGTTCATCCAGATCTACGGCCTCACCGAGACGGCGCCACTGCTGACCATGAATCGCTGCCGGCACGAATGGGACGACTTCGATCCCGACGAGAAGGCTCGCAAGCTGAGCCGGGCGGGCGCTCCGGCAATTGGCGTCAAGATCGACGTCGACAACCAGGGCGAGATCCTGGCTCGGGCAAACGTCGTGCTCGAGGGCTATTGGGAGCAGCCCGTGGCAACCGCCGAAGCCATCACCGACGGCTGGTTCCACACCGGTGACGGCGGCACGATGGACTCAGAGCACCACGTCACCATCTCGGACCGCAAGAAGGACGTGATCATCACCGGCGGCGAGAACGTGTCCTCCATCGAGGTGGAGGACGTGCTGTTCAACCATCCGGCGGTGACCGAAGTGGCCGTGATCGGCGTGCCCGACGAGAAGTGGGGCGAGACCATCAAAGCGCTCGTGGTGATCGACGCTGCAGTTGACACAGTGACCGAGCGCGAACTCATCGATTTCTGCCGCGACCGGATGTCGCACTTCAAGTGCCCCACCAGCGTCGAGTTCCGCAAGGAATTGGCCCGCACGGCCACCGGCAAGCTGCAGAAGTTCAAGCTCCGTGCCCCCTACTGGGAAGGCATGGAGAAACTGATCAACTAACCGCCGCTAGAGGGGCTCGACGCCGCCTTCGGCTCGGCGGCGCTCGACGAAGTCGGTGAGCTCGGCCCGGATGGCGTCGTCCATCGGGGGCTCTTCGTAGTCGGCGAGCAGCTGCTTCCAGATGCGGTTCGCACGCTGGGTGGCGTCGAGCGCGCCGTCCTCGTACCACGTCTCGAAGTTGCGCCAGTCCGACAGCATCGGCTCGTAGAAAGCGGTGTCGTAGCGCTCCAGCGTGTGGGCGGCGCCGAAGAAATGGTTGGCCGGGCCGACCTCGGCGATGGCGTCGATGGCGAGCGAAGCGTCGTCGATGGAGATGGGCCGCAGCACCGCTCGCAGCATCTGGATCATCTCGGCGTCGATGATCACCTTCTCATAGGAGGCACACAGACCGCCCTCGAGCCAGCCCAGGCCGTGCAGCACGTAGTTGATGCCGCCGACCACGCATGCCCACAGCGACATCTGTGACTCGTAGGTGGCCTGCGCATCGGGAGCGTTGGAAGCGTTCGCATTCGAGGCACGCAGCGGCAGGCCATAGCGCCGTGCCAACTGGCCGCTGATGATGGTGGCCTTCACGTACTCGGGCGTGCCGAACGCCGGCGCCCCTGACCGCATGTCGACATTCGAAGTGAAGCTGCCGTACACCACCGGCACGCCCGGGTTCACGCACTGCGCCAGCGTGATGCCCGCCAGCGCCTCGGCATTCTGCAAGGTGAGCGCTCCGGCAATCGTGATCGGCGCCATCGCACCCGCCAGCGTGAACGGCGTGTACACGACCGGCTGGCCGTGCCGGGCCAGCTCGATGGCTCCTTCGAGCATCGGCCTGTCGTACACGAGCGGCGAGTTTGCATTTACGACCGTATGGATGGACGGCTCTCGCAGCAGCGTGTCATGGTCGATGCCGCGGGCGATGCGAGCGATCTCGATGGCGTCGCTGACACGGGTCCGGCCCAGCGAGTAGCAGAAGCCCGGCTTGGTCGACAGCGTGTACATGGCCGAGACCGCGTCCAGATGGCGGGTGCGCACTTCGAGATCGATCGGCTCGACGGAGTGGCCGGTACAGGTGTCGGCGGCATCCAGCTGCTCCTGCAAGCGCAGCATGTTGCAGTAGTCGATGTAGTTGCCCGTGACCCGGCCACGATCCAAGTCCGACACGTTCGGCGGGCTGCCAACCATGCCGAACACGACCCAGTCGTCGCCGAAGATGACGCTGTTGGCGGGGTCGCGCGCATGCAGTGTGAAGGTCGACGGCGCCAATGCCACCGATTCGGTGACCATTTCGGGCGGGAAGCGGACCCGCACGCCATCATCGGACGTCGCGCCCGCCGTGCGAAGGATCTCCACCGCTTCAGGCAGCAGGAAGTTCATGCCGATCTCGGACAGCACCCGCAGCGATGCATTGTGGATGCGCTCGACTTCGTCGGCGCTGATGAGTTCCAGCGGCTTGAAAATGTTGCGCGCCTGCTGCCGGGGTGCCGCAGCAGCCGCGACCGAGTCCTGTCGCCTACGGCCTCGACGCGTCATGTCGCCTCGCCACTGTGAGGAAGCGCTGAGTGGAAGCGCTCAGTGGAGGCGCTCACTGTCGTGAGCCGAATTGCACAGCTCACCATCTCAAACCGTACGGTCCTGTATGGAACGCGTCAAGGAAGGCTGCGCATCTCAGGAATGCAGTCCTGTGAGAATCGCTGTCCGCTCCTGCGCAGTTGGCGCGCGACCCACGTAGATCTCGAAGTAGTACGTGCAGGACTCGATCCTGGTCTCCATGGGCACCTCCACCTCGAGCTCGTACCAGCCCATCTGCAGGTAGTACATGGTGCGAGCCCGGTTCAGGGCCATCGTCGGGTCGGGAACCTCGGGAGACAGCATTGCCACGAACGCTTTGATCCGCCGCTCGTCGGCCGCCCGCAGGCGCTCCCACAATTCAGGATTGCTGCGCCCCCAATGACGCACCGCCACCTCGAGGTGCGGGTCGAAGCGTTCCATGCTCAGCCAGCAGCGCATCAAGGCGATGTAGCGCTCGATGATGCCGCCCTCGAGTGTCGCGGCGGCGATGATCGTCCCAGAGTTGGTCTCTTCCCAGACCTCGAGAAGCCGGGCCAGCAGGGCTTTGCGGTTCTCGAAATGCCAGTAGAAGCTGCCACGGGTGACGCCGAGCTTCTTGGCCAGTGGCAGGACCTTCACGGCACCGATGCCGTCGGCGACCAGTGTTTCCAGAGCTGTCTTCACCCAATCGTCAGCGCTCAGACGCACCCGTTCGGCCATCGGGTCACCCTAGCGAGCGCCTGACCGTTCGATAGTGGGACGTCCTATGGATTGACAAAGCGAGGACTCTTGGAGTCATCACTCTCACAATGCGTCTACGCTGGGGCTGTGCGGGTCTCCGAGCTGGCATCGGCGCACGCGGTGAGCGTTGACACGGTGCGCTACTACCAGAAGATCGGGGTCCTGCATCCGCCCACACGCCAAGGACGGGTGGCACAGTACGACGAGAGCCACAAGCGACGGCTCGGTGAGATCCGACGCCTATCCGAGGCGGGCTTCTCGCTGGCGCAGATTCGACGGCTCGGCGACGGCCACGACGATCCGATGCTGATTGCGCTGGGCGGACGCCACGGTGACACCCTGACCTTCGACAAGTTGGTGCAGCAGTCCGGGCTCGACCCAGAACTCGTCCGGCTGGCGACCGACACCGGCCTGGTGCGACCGCTGCGCAGGTCCGTGAGCAGTGGTGACGCGTCCTCGACTGCGGATGCCGGCGGTGCCGCGGACGACGCGCTCTACAGCACAGGCGCGCTGACGATGCTGCGCGCGGCCGCGGAGCTGCTCACCGCCAAAATGCCGCTTGACGATCTCATCGGCCTCGCGCTGCGGCACGCATCGAACATGGAAACTGTCGCTGCGGACGCGGTCGAGCTGTTCGCTGACCGCTTCGCAGACGTGCCCGCGGCGCAACGCGCCGATCTGGCCGCTCGCCTGATCCCGCTGGTCACCGATCTGGTGGCACAGCATTTCCGCGAAGCACTCGTCGAACACGCCACCGAACGGGTCCTGGCCGGCAGCGACCATGAATCGGTGGGACGTGCCCCCACGATGGTGACGGTGACAGGGCCGAGCGCACCCGCCGCAGCGGGGTTCCGCCGCGGCGCATCAGCGGGCCTGCGCGGCACCCCCACCCTGACATTGGAATGCCGGGAGCTGCCCGGTGCGCCCGATCCGCTGGAGGTGTTCGCCGCAGCCGAGGGGTCGCGACGGGTGTACTGGGCATGTCCCGACGACGATCTGGAGTTCTGTGCCCTCGGCAGCGTCTTCGAAGCCAGCGCTGAGGCGGGCGCTGGACGCTTCTCCTCCGTTGCCGAGGCGCTGGGCCTGCTGGATGTCACCGTGACTGGCGACAGCGGTCATCCGATCGGACCACTACTCGTCGGCGGCTTCTCGTTCAGCGCAGACCCGCCCGAGGCCCCTTCGGCGTGGGAGGCATTCGGCACAGGCGCCTTGACGCTGCCCGAGCTGCTCTTGGTGCGCCACGGCGGCCGGTCCTGGCTGACATCAGCGCCGGGCGCCAGCGTGTGGCCGGTCATGGCAGCCGTGCACAGCGCTGCGGACCCTGAACTCGCGGACACGGCAGCCAGCGATCTGAATGCGGCGGCACTTGCGTTGCTCGGCAGCAGCTATCAAGCCGACGACAGCTATGTCGCGCTCGTGCGGCGCGCCCTGCGCAGGATCGCCGAGGGAGGGCTCGACAAGGTCGTGACGGCTCGCGAGCTGCGCATAGCGTCGCGCCTCGAGCCCATCGCAGTGCTCGACCGGCTGCGGACGCGATATCCGTCCTGCGCGTCGTTCGCATTCGGACGCGGGTCGCAGACGTTCTTCGGCGCCACGCCTGAACGGCTGGTGCAATTCGACGGCACACGGCTGCACACCGATGCCCTGGCCGGCTCGCGGCCCCGCCACGGCGATCCGGCACGAGACCGGGAACTCGGGGCCGAAATGCAACGCGATCCCAAGGAGCTGACCGAGCACGCGATGGTGGTCACCGACGTGCGCGACACGCTGCGTGCGTGCGGTGTGGCGCTCGATCCCCCCTCGCCGACCGGCGTCATGGAGCTGGCGCGCATCATGCACCTGCATACGCCGATCACCGGACGTGTCACGGCGGGCTCAACGGTGCTGGAACTCGTGGGCGCACTGCATCCGACGGCGGCGGTCGCGGGACTTCCACGGCGCATTGCCCGCCACTGGATTGAGCAGCACGAAGGCTTCGACCGTGGCTGGTACGCAGCGCCGGTCGGCTGGACGACGCTGGACGGGAACGGCGAGTTTCGCGTTGCACTGCGCTGCGCGCTGACTGGTCCGACCGAATCCAGGTTGTTCGCGGGCGGTGGCATCGTGACTGGCGCAGATCCGAGCGCTGAACTGGCCGAGACCGCTACCAAGCTCGAAGCCCTCCTGTACGCGCTCGAAGGCGACTGAACCGCGGTATGCGGATCTCCGAGCACGATTCTGCGTACGTGGCCTGCCGCTCGCTGTGCGAGGGGCTGGTCGCAGCCGGCGTCACCGATGCGGTGGTGTGCCCGGGTTCGCGGTCGATGCCGCTGGCGCTCACCGTCGACGCCACTGCCGGGTTGCGAACCTGGGTCAGGATCGACGAACGTTCAGCTGGCTTCTTCGCGCTCGGGCTGGCGAAGGGCTCCGGGAAACCGACGGTGCTGGTGTGCACGTCGGGCACCGCAGCGGCCAACTACCTGCCGGCGGCCGTCGAGGCGCACTACTCGGGTGTGCCGCTGGTGGTGCTGACCGCCGATCGGCCGCCGGAGCTGCGCGGCTGGGGAGCCGATCAGACCATTGACCAGCACTCGCTGTATGGCAGCCATGTGCGCTGGTTCTGCGAGACCCCGGTACCTTCGGAGTTGCCGCCGTCCCAAGCCCAGCGCTGGTTCGCGCTGGCCGCAGCCCGGGCGGCAGAACAGGCAACCGGGCTGAGCCCCGGCCCGGTACACCTCAACGTGCCGTTCCGGGAACCGCTGGAGCCGGAGCCGGTTGCGATTGCGGTTGCGCCGAGCGAAGGCCTGGAAACGGCGCAGGACTACGTCGTGCGCTCTCCCCGGGACGTCTCCGCGACGTCATCAGCCGGTACTGACGCGCTCGTGGATTTCGCTGACGCGCACGAGCGCGGGGTCGTGGTAGCAGGGCCGATGCATGACGGCGCTCTTTGGGCTGATGCGGTCGCGGAGTTCTGCAGGCGCAGCGGATGGCCCCTGCTGGCCGAGCCGTGCTCGCAGTTGCGCCGGGAGCTGCCCGGCGTCGTCGTCACGAATCATCACGACGTGTTGCTCCGGACGACATGGGCTGAGGCCGAGCCGCCCGGAGCAGTGCTGCGCGTCGGCGGAGCGCCCACATGCAAGCCGTTGCGGCTGTGGATTGAGCGGCATCGTCCGGCGCTTGCACTGGTTGACCCGGCGCGCAGCTGGACCGATGCCAGCTTCAGCGTCTCGTTGCACCTGGGGGTGGGGCCCGACGTATTGGCCGAAGCGGCCGGACAGCTGTCCGGGTTCGGGTCCGGGTGGGCGCGGCGATGGGCCGACGCCGACGCACGCGCAGCCGCTGCGATTGACGGCGTGCTCGATGCTGAACCCTTGCTGGAAGCGGGCGTGGCTCGGCAACTGGGACGGAGCCTGCCCGCGGGCCATGCGCTGTACGTGTCGAACTCGATGCCGGTTCGAGACGTCGACACCTACCTGCGTGCTCGCCCCGAACCGTTGGCAGTGCACGCCAGCCGGGGCGCCAGCGGCATCGACGGCGTGATCTCGGCAGCGTCCGGGGTGGCGGCGTCGGGCACGCCCACCACCGTGCTGGTCGGGGATCTGGCATTCCGTCACGATCTCGGCGGCCTGGTGGGAGCGTTCGATCCAGCGCCCGCGCCGATCGACCTCACGGTCATTGTGGTCGACAACGGCGGCGGGACGATCTTTTCGTTCCTGCCCGCGTACGGGGTTGTCGACGCTGACGCATTTGATCGTCTGATGACGACGACGCCCGCTCGTCGCAGTGCAGAACTCGCCGGCGGGCTGGCAGCCGCCGTGGGCTTCGAGCACCACCACGTTGCGTCATGTGCTCAGCTGCATGACCTGCTGGCTGCGACCCAGTCGGGCCGCGGCGTACGCGTCATCACGATCGACATCGACCCAGACGCCAACCGCGACCAGCACCGTCGCCTCGCTGCTGCCGTCGATGTGGCTGCGGCGGGCGCCGAACCGGGTTCGCAGTGACATCTGCGCCCAGAGCGCTGCAGCTCGCCACCACGGTCGCCGGCAGCGGGGCACCAGTCATCGTGATTCACGGATTCACCGGCAGTGCCGCTGCGATGGCGCCATTGGTGGACCGGCTTGAGGGCTACCGGCGCGTCGCGGTGGACCTCGTCGGGCACGGCCGCAGCCCATCACCGCCAGATCTGCCGCCCTACAGCCTTGAGGCCACGGCCGAATCGCTCGCCGAACTGGCGGCCGCGGCGCCCGATGGACCGTGCCACTTCGTCGGCTACTCGATGGGCGGCCGAGCGGCACTCGCGCTGGCCCGTTCGCACCCGGAGGTGTGCCGCTCGCTCAGCCTCATCAGTGCCACCGCAGGGCTCGCCGATGCCGGCGAACGCGCTCAGCGCCGCGAGGCTGACGCCGATCTCGCCGACCGGATCGGCCAGCACGGCCTGACCCGGTTCGTGGACGACTGGGTTGCCCTGCCGATGTGGCACACGCTGCGCGCTCGCCTCGACCTCGACGAGTGGGACGCCTCGATCCGCCAGCGCCGACAGAGCAACCCCGCGGGTCTGGCGAACTCGCTGCGCGCGGCGGGAACCGGCTCGATGACGCCGCTGTGGGATCAGTTGGTTGGCATTGCGGTACCGACACTGGTGGTGTGCGGCAAACTGGACGCCAAGTTCGTCACGACCGGCCGCAAGCTGGCCAGCCTGCTTCCCGACAGTGAACTCGTCGTGCTGGATGGCGCAGGGCATGCCGTCCATCTCGAAGACCCTGATCGCTGCGCAGCGGCTATCCGCCAGCACCTCGACGCTCACTGACCCCGGGCACTGCAAGGGGAGCGGGCAACTCAAAGGCGCCGGGCAACAGCTCACCGGCTGTGGTGTGCTCGTTCACGACGCAATCTGGACCACCGGCCTCGTGCAGCAGCTGCCGGCAGCGGCCGCAGGGGGCAAGCAAGTTGCCGTCAGGATCGGTCACCATCACCGCGACAAGGCGACCGCCACCGCTGCGATGCAGGTCGCTGACCATGCCGCATTCCGCGCACAGTGTCAGCCCATAGGACGCGTTCTCGACGTTGCATCCGGACACGATTCGCCCATCGTCGACGAGACCGGCCGCTCCTACAGAGAAGTTCGAATACGGCGCGTACGCCATGCGGGACGCGTCTTGGGCTGCGGTACGCAACTCAGCCCACGGGACGTCGATTTCTCTCGGCATCGGTGGTGCGCCTCCCCCCTCGGATGGTCGATGAGGGTATGCCTCGCAGAAAGCAGAGGGGCGACGGTGCTGTTTGCCCAATGGCTTGAGCCCAATAGCTTCAACCCGGTGCAGTCGACCTTGCAGGAATTCGAGCTGGCGCTCGCACGGCCGTTGCTGACGGCTCACGGCCCGATCACCGTTCGCCGTGGCATCGAGGTGCACGTGGGCGACGACGCCTGCGTGGGTCGAGGCGAGGCAGCGCCGCTGCCTGGATTCGGCGTAGAGACCTACGACGAAGCGCTCGCAGCGCTCGAACGATGGGCGGCCGATCCCGAGGGCGATCCGCCAAACGAACCATGCGCTGCGGCTGCGGTCGAGTCTGCACTGACACAGCTCGATGCCGAGATCGAGGGTGTGACCTTGGCCACGCTTCTTGCCGGAAAGACGCCTCCCCAGCGACGCATCGCCACGCACGCCCTCGTCGCTGACCTGGATCCCGAAGCCGCCGCGCAGCGGGCCGCGCGCGCAGCAGCGGCTGGTCATGTGGCCGTGAAGCTCAAGGTTGCGGCGAGCAATCCGAGCGGTAACGGGGTGTCCGTCGCATCGGCCGCGGACGAGTCTGCGCGCATCGCCGCCGTGCGCCGTGCGCTGCCGGCCGGTGTGGCGCTGCGATTGGATGCGAACGGGGGCTGGGACCGTTCAACCGCGATCAAGGTGCTGCGCCGCGTCGGCTACCTCGACATCGAGTTCGTGGAAGAACCCACGCCGCAGCCTGCGGACTGGGCGCAGATCAGCCGCACCGTCGGGCTGCCCGTGGCGGCCGATGAACACCTGCGAGACCCGGATGCGCTCGACCGGCTCGTCGAGGTGGGCGCTATCGAGGTGGCGGTCCTCAAGCCTGCCGTGCTGGGTGGGCCGCACGCCACCTACGACCTGGCCCGCCGGGCGTCGATGCGCGGCGTGCGTTCGGTGGTGTCGTCATTCATCTGCGGTCCTGCCGGTTTGCGGATCGCCCGCGACACGGCGGTTGCTGTCGATCCACACGGCGTGCACGGCATTGGCACCGCGACGCTGTTCGCCGACCCGCTGCCCGAAGATGTCACGCCTGCTGGCGGCTACCTGCCCGTGCCCACCGAGGCCTCTGCCGGCGCCGCTTGAACCCTCGCTAGATGCGCCAGCGTTGGGTCTTGCCTAGCGGGGTCTTGGGCAGCTTGTCGACCAATTCGATCGCGCGCGGTGCGCAGTAGGCGGGAAGCTGAGACTTGACGGCGTCGCGGAGCTCGTCGACCGATGGAGGATTGGCGGGGTCAGCGGGGACGATCACCGCGGTCACCGCTTGGACCCATTCGGGTTCGGGGCGACCGACGACGGCGACTTCGGCGACACCGGGGTGCTGGGCCAGAATCCGCTCGACTGCGACCGGCCAGACCTTCTCCGCACCGCTGGTGATCATGTCGTCGACTCTGCCGAAGACTGAGAGGCGGCCGTCGTCAGCGACGGCTCCGGCGTCGCCGGTGTTGAACCAGCCATCGTCGGTACGGGGATCGGTGCCGTCGCGGTAGCAGCGCAGCAGCATCGGGCATCGCAGTTGGACCTCGTCGTCGACGGTGCGCAGCTCGACATCGCGCAGAGGCCAGCCCTCGTAGACCACGCCGCTAAACGTCTCGGTCAGGCCGTAGGTGGCGACGGTGTTCTGGGGTCGCTGGGCGGGCATGGCGGAACCGCCGAGCAAGATGGCTCGGAAGGCTGACGCTTCGGTGCGTTGCAGCGCTGTTGGCACGAGTGACGTCAGCGTTGCTCCCCGCCGGGTGGCGTTGGCGACCGCTGCGGCGTCGAAGCCGTCGTGCACCTCCAGCGGCGTGTCGGTCAGCAGCGCCCGCACCACGACGGCCAGCCCGCCAACATGGCTGAGGGGCAGGCATGCCAGCCAGCGGTCGGTACTGGGGTCGACTTCGAGGAACGAACTGGTGGCCATGGCATTCGCGGCGATCGCGTCGTGCGTGAGGACCGCTCCCTTCGGCTCGCCGGTACTGCCGCTGGTGACCATCACCGCAGCGTCGCCGGGTTCGACGGGCCAGCCGCCGCGTCGGCGGTGGCGACCCGTGTCGTCCACCACGTAGCTCGCACCCATGCGCTCGACGAGCGAATGCTGTGCCACGGTTGGCAAGCGCTGGTCAACCGGCAACACGGCGTCGCCGGCGTCCCAGGCGCGCTGCAATTCGGTCACGAAGCGATCGCCTCCGCCCAGCGACAGGGCCACCAGTCGATGCACAGCGCGGACGCTACCGGCGGGTGTCGGGTGCGTCCGCTGGATTTCTCCCGCGAGACTGGGCCCGACATGGCTGGATCCGATGTCGGTGGGCCAATCCCATCGCCGACACCGACGCTGCGCTGGACGGGCGACAGCGTTGAGATCATCGACCAGACGCGGCTGCCCGCAGAGCTGGCCTTGATCGATGTGCGAGACACGGAGACAGCAGTGGACGCCATCGAGCGGCTCGCCATCCGGGGCGCACCCGCACTCGGTGCGTTCGGCGCTCTCGCCGTCGTCGTCGGATTCGACGAAGCGGCACCTCGCTCGCTCGACGAGGCTCGATCGGTACTCGAGCGTCTGCGCACTCAGATCGGCAATGCCCGTCCGACGGCTGTAAACCTGCGCTGGGCGGTCGACCGCACGATCGACGCAGCACTCGGCACCCCCGCCGCGGCAGACACAGCGACCTTGCGAGACCGATTGCTTGTCGAAGCGCAGGCCGTCGGCGCCGAGGACGCCGAGGCGTGTGCAGAGATCGGACGCCTCGGGCGCGAGGTCCTGGCTGACGCGACCAACATCGCGACGCATTGCAACGCAGGCCGGCTGGCCACCGCTGGAATCGGCACTGCGCTGGCCACCGTGTACGCCAAGGCCGCAGCTGGCGAGCCGGTTCGGGTGCTGGCGTCAGAGACGCGGCCTCTGTTACAGGGTGCACGACTGACGGCGTGGGAGCTCGCTGATGCCGGTATCGACGTGTCGGTGGTGGCGGACAGCGCGATGGCGTCGCTGATCGCCGCTGGCGATGTCGACGCGGTGATCGTCGGCGCAGACCGCATCGTCGCCAATGGCGACACCGCCAACAAGGTCGGCACCTTCGCCCATGCACTCGCCGCCGCCGATGCAGGCATCGGGTTCTACATCGCTGCCCCGACCACCACGATCGACCCGACGATCCCGTCGGGCAACTGCATCGTCATCGAACAGCGGAACCCCGACGAGGTGCACAGCGCTGGCGGCAGACGCCTTACGCCTGCGGGGGCGGGGGCGGTCAACCCGGCCTTCGATGTGACGCCGGCTCGCCTCATCACGGCGATCATCACCGATGCCGGAATCCTGCGACCGCCGTATGGCCCCTCCATCGCCGCGGCCCTGGCAGCGTCCCGAGGTTCCGGAGGGGGAGCCGACTGATGCAGAACCGTTGGGACGCTTCCGAAGCAGAGCGCTGGGCCGCATTGGGCGATCTCGGCGAAATCACCTTCGGGTCACGCTTGGTCGGCGCCGACCCGGCGCTCGTGCTCCATGGCGGCGGCAACACGTCGATCAAGGGCACCAGCCGCGACGCCTGGGGTGAGCCGGTGCCGACGCTGTGGGTGAAGGGCAGCGGCTGGGACCTTGCCACCATCGAACCGCCCGGCTTCGCGCCGTTGCGACTCGAGCCTGTACAGCGACTGGCGGAACTGTCGCAGCTGAGCGATACCGAGATGGTGAACCAGCTGCGGATCCACCTCCTCGACGCATCGGCGCCGAATCCATCGGTCGAAGCCATCCTGCACGCGCTGCTGCCACAGCGAGCGGTCCTGCACAGTCACGCCGACGCCGTTCTGGCGCTTACCAACACTGCCGACGGCGATGCCCGAGTGCGCGATCTCTGGGGCGACCGGATCGTGGTGGTGCCATACGTCATGCCGGGGTTCGACCTTGCCCGTCGCTGCGCCGTCGAATGGGCCGCGCAGGCGCACGACGGCACCGAGGCCATGGTCCTGGCGAACCATGGGATCTTCACTTTCGGTGCGACGGTGCGCGCTGCCTACGACTCGATGATCGCCCTCATCAGCGAGGCCGAGCAGTGCCTCGCCGATGCCGGGGCGCCTTCGTTCGGCGGCAGCGATGCGGGCGGGACGGGTGCCGGCAGGGCGCGTGGCATCAGCCCTGACACGGTCGAGGCGGTAGCAGAGCTGCGAGCAGCGATCTCAGCTGCGGCGGGAACGCCGATGCTGCTGCGCGCCGTGCGCGATGAGCGTGCCGAAGCGTTCTGTGCCAGAGACGACGTGGCATCGGTGGCGCGCCGGGGACCGGCGACGCCGGATCACATCATCCGCACCAAGCAGTTCCCGATGGTGGGCCGCGACGTCGGCGCGTTCGCGGCCGACTATCGCGAGTATTTCGAACGCAACCGTGCACGCCATGACCAACCCGGCGCACACACCACGCTCACGATGCTGGACCCTGCGCCGCGGGTGGTGCTGGACCCTCGGCTCGGGCTGTGGACGGCGGGCCGGCGAGCTGTCGACTGCGACATTGCCGCCGACATCTACCTGCACACCATCGATGTGATCTGTGCCGCTGAAGCGCTGGGTGGTTACGTGGCGCTCAGCGAAGGCGACTTGTTCGATGTGGAGTACTGGGAGCTCGAGCAGGCCAAGCTGGCTCGCTCCGGAACGCCGGCGGCCCTGGCGGGCCAAGTGGCGCTGGTGACGGGCGCCGCTTCAGGCATCGGGCGCGCCGCAGCGGACGCACTAGCGGCCGGCGGCGCTGCGGTGGTCGGCATCGACCTGGCCGAAGCACCGGACCGAAGCACCGGGACGGCGCGACATCACGCCGTCACCGACATCACCGATCCTGGCGCTGTTGCGGCAGCGGTGGCCGGCGCCGTGGAGCTTTTCGGGGGCATCGACATCGTCGTGGCAGCGGCTGGCATCTTCGGCCCTTCGGCACCGCTGGGCAGCCTCGCCGACGAAGCCGGGCTGGGCACTGCCTGGCAGCAGACCTTCGACGTCAACGTGAGCGGGGCGGCGAACACCCTGGCGGCGGCTCACCGCGTCCTGCGGCACTCGCCCGCTGGCGGCCGTGTCGTGATCGTCGGCTCGAAGAACGTGCCCGCACCGGGCAAGGGAGCCGCGGCCTACTCGGCATCAAAGGCTGCGCTCACCCAACTCGCCCGAGTCGCAGCACTCGAGTGGGCGGCCGACGGCATCACGGTCAACGTCGTGCATCCCGACGGCGTGTTCGACACGGGACTGTGGTCTGATGCGCTCATCGCCGAGCGAGCTGCCGCCTACGGGTTGACGGCGGAGCAGTACCGGCGGCGCAACCTGCTGGGCCGCGAGCTGGCCTCAGCCGATGTCGGTGCGCTCATTGCCCAGATGTGCGGTCCCGCCTTTGCCCACACCACCGGCGCCCAGATCCCCCAAGACGGCGGCAGCGACCGCGTCATCTAGCTGCCGGTTGCAGCAACCGCTGGGGTGGCGCCGGCCATGAGCAGGCCGATCTCCTCGCGGGTGGTGGTGCGGGGTTCGACGGTGGCCACAATGCGGCCCTCGTACATGACGGCAATCCGGTCGCTGAGGGCCATCACCTCGTCGAGCTCGGCTGACACCAGCAGCACCGCCGTGCCCTCGTCGCGGCGCTCGCGGATACGGCGCCAAATGAACTCGATGGCGCCGATGTCGATGCCGCGGGTGGGCTGCGCGGCGATCAGCAGGTCGATCTCGTCGGAGAACTCGCGGCCCACGATGAGCTTCTGCTTGTTGCCGCCCGACAAGCTGTCGGCTGACGATTCCACGCTGGGTGTACGCACGTCAAATGTGGCCACGACATCGTGCGCATGGGCATCGATGCGATCCCGGCGCAGCATGCCGCCCGCCGAGAACGGCCGCCTGAAGTAGCGGTTCAACACCGAGTTGTCGGCCACCGAGTAGGAGCCGATGAGGCCGTGCTTGGCCCGGTCCTCGGGAATGTGACCCACGCCGATGACCGTGACCCGGCGCGGTCGTGCTCCCGAGGCATCCTGATCGTTGATCGAAACGGTGCCAGAAGTCGCGTGGCGCAGGCCGGTGATGGCTTCCACCAGCTCCCGCTGGCCGTTGCCTTCCACACCGGCGACACCAACGATCTCGCCCGCACGCACCGAGAGCGACAACTCGTCGAGAGCGCGCTGGCCGCGGTCGTCGTCGGCGCAGAGGCCATCGATGTGTAAGACCACCGGTTGCTGCGCGGCGGCGCTCGAGCGTTCTTCGGGGGTCGGCGCTGTCATGACGACCGCGGCACCGCCAGCGGCACTCGACTCAAGCCGGTCTCCGTGGAGGTCCACAGCCCGACCGACCATCAGCTCCGCCAGCGCTGCTTCGCTGGTGTCCGCCGGCGTCGTGGTGCCCACCACCCGTCCCTCGCGCAGCACGACGATGTCGTCGGCTGCAGCCATGACCTCGCGCAGTTTGTGGGTGATGAACACGATGCCGACGCCTTGGTCGGTCAGCCCGCGCAGCACACCGAGCAGGTGGTCGGTCTCCTGCGGGGTGAGCACCGCAGTGGGCTCATCGGCAATCAGCACTCGAGCGTCGCGATACAGCGCCTTGAGAATCTCGACCCGTTGCTGCGCACCCACCGGCAGGTCCTCCACCGCGGCGTCGGGGTCGACGTGCAGGCCGAAGCGCTCCGCCAGCTCCAGGACGCGTCGGCGGGCCTGGGAGAGGTCAATCATCCCGAACCGGTGCGGTTCGGCACCCAGCACGATGTTGCGCACGACGCTCATCGGGGGCACCAGCTGGAAGTGCTGGTGCACCATGCCGACGCCGCGGGCGATGGCGTCGTGCGGGCTCGACAGCTCCACCTTCTCGTCGGCAATCACCACCTCGCCCGCATCGGGCCGGTGCAGCCCGAACAGCACGTTCACGAGGGTGCTCTTGCCGGCACCGTTCTCGCCCAGCAGCGCCAGGATGCGTCCCGGTCGCAGTTCGACCGACACGTCGTCGTTTGCCACCACGGCACCGAAGCGCTTGGTGATCCCCCGCCCTGCCAGCAGTACCTGGGGCACGCGCTGCGCAGCAGCGGCATCAGACACAGGCTGCGCGCCGTTGGCGGGAGATGCAGCCATCACCG
This sequence comes from Candidatus Poriferisodalis sp., assembly GCF_965237655.1. GTDB lineage: Bacteria > Actinomycetota > Acidimicrobiia > Acidimicrobiales > Poriferisodalaceae > Poriferisodalis. The sequence goes on along the minus strand of NZ_CBDEGB010000001.1, from coordinate 478,354 downwards.
AACCTCGTACGGCTGGCCGAGCGCGGCGGGGTCGCGCATGTGTCCGAACAGACCTGCAGCTGCCACCACGATGATCGTCACCACAAACGGCAGCATCCCCACGAATTGCGCCGGAATATCGAAGGTGTCGTTCAGCTGGAACTGGTTCTGCAAAGCCGTGGTGAAACCGAAGAACAGGGCCGCGGCATAGGCACCGAGCGGCGTGCGGCGGCCGAAGATCATGACGGCAAGCGCCAGGAAGCCGCGGCCGCCCGACATTGCACGGCTGAACGTGCCGACGGCCTCGAGGGCAAGGTAGGCACCGCCGAGACCGGCCAGCCCTCCCGCCAGCGTCACGTTCAGGTACCGCAGGCGGATCACGTCGACGCCGACCGTGGCGGCGGCGCCGGGGTGCTCGCCGATGGCAGTGGTGCGCATCCCCCACACCGACCGCAGCAGCAGCACGTGCAGCACGACAACCAGCACGAGCGCGATGTAGGTGAGCGGCGGGCGGTTGAACAGCGCCCTGCCGACGACCGGCAGGTCGGCCAGCGGCCCGAGTTCGATCGCCTGGTACTTGAGCTGGCCGAGCGAGCGCCCGCGGTCGTAGAAGAACGACGTGAGGCCGAGCGCGGCGATGTTCAACACCGTGCCGGCGATGATCTGGTCGGTGCGCAGCCCGATCGACATCGCGGCCAGCATCCAGCCCATCGCGAGCCCCATGGCCACGCCGGCCACCACGCCCGCAGCGAGCGATCCGACGACCGACGCCACCGTGAACGCCGCGAACGCCGACATCAGGAACTGCCCCTCGATCCCGATGTTGACGATTCCTGAGCGCTCGCCAATCATCCCGCACATCGCTCCGAGCACTAGCAGCGTGGCCGCACGCACGGTGCCCGACAGCACAGCGGTGGTCTGTGCACCGTTCCAGGCGTAAAAGCCCCACACGCATACGACGACCGCAACTGTTCCCGCCACAGTCCAGATGCGCGCCGGACTCCAGTACCGCTGCACAGCGGCCCCCGACGACGCCTCGATCACCGTCATCGGCCCCAGCCAGCGCCCAGGGTGAGACGGCGGTCATCCGCGTCGCGCAACCGCAGCAGCCAGCGCACAATCATCGGCGCAGCGACGAACAGCAGGATCAGCGCCTGAATGACATCGATGATCTCGGGTGCAACACCCGACTCGAACTGCATCTTGGCTGCACCGGCTTCCATCACCCCTACGAGCAGGCCCGCGGGGATCACGGCCACCGGATGTGTCCGCGCCAGCAGTGCGATGGTGATGCCCTCGAAGCCGAGGCCCACGTTCACGCCCGCTTCGAACCGCCCGTCCACACCCAGCGACTCGACAGCGCCGCCGAGGCCGGCCAACAGCCCCGACACCGCCATGACCGACGCGATGATCCACCCCACCGAGATGCCTGCGTATCGGGCAGCGTGACGGTTGGCCCCGACGCTGCGCACCTCGAAGCCGTACGTCGTGCGCTCCAGCAAGAACCAGCACACCACCGCGGCGGCCACGGCCAGCAAGAACCCCGCAGGCAGCCAGCCCCAGGTGGGGATGACAGCAGAGTCCTCCACGAGCGGGGTGCGGGCAATGATGTTCGAACCCGACGTGTCCTGCCAAGGATTCGCCGCCAGCCAATCGGTGAGATTGCCGGCGACGAAGTTGAGCATGATCGTGACGATCACCTCGTGTGCTCCCGAGGTGGCCTTCAGCACGCCCGCGATCGCACCCCACGCCGCTCCCGCAGCGCCGCCAACGAGCAGCGCTAGGGGCAGGTGAATCACCAGCGGCAGCCCGTCGATGCCAAATCCGATACCCGCCGCGAATGCAGCGCCTACCAGCAGCTGGCCCTGGCCGCCGATGTTGAACAGGCCCGCCTTGAAGGCAAACGCGACCGCCAAGCCGCCGAAGATGAGCGGCGTGGCCTTCTGCAGCGTGCGCAGCACCGCATCGGCGTCTCCCAGCCCGCCGAGAACCAGTGCCCCGTAGGCACTGAGGACCGAATGGCCCTGCACTGTGATGAGCACCGCTCCCAGCACCAGCCCGAGCACGACTGATGCCAGCGGTACCGCTGCGGCGCGCAGGACCGCGCGAGCCGTGACCCGGGAGGCTGGAGCCCGCCGGGCCGCGACGTCACCGGAGCCGGTTGTCTGATCTGTCTCAGCGGGCGCCGATGAGCCAGCGGACGCGCTCACGGCGAGGTGAGGTGTCCGCGGCCCACGGCGACCGACTCAGTTCGTGCCTCGCTGGATCAGCCCGGTGGCCAGCCGGTGTTGATGCTGCCGTCGTTCAGGCCCACCAGCACGTCGTCGAGCGTGGCACGCATGTCATCGGTGACGACATCGTCGAAGTCATGGAACGGAGCCAGTCCGACCTCTCCGAGGTAGTTGCCACCAGCGAACTCACCTGCGTTGGCTTGGGCGACCAGATCGGCCACACCGGGGGTGATGAGCTTCATGGCGCTCGTCAACAAGCACGGCTGCGCTTCGGGCACGGTGTTCCACTGGTCGGTGTCGACGCCCACGCAGTACGCGCCGTCTTGCGAGGCGATCTCGATGAGCGCCCCGTTGCCGGTGGCACCGCCTGCGCCGAAGATGATGTCCGCGCCTTGGTCAAGTGCCTGGCGTGCAGTGGCGGCACCCCAGTCGGGGTCGCCGAAGGCCACGTCAAGGCCGCCAGGGTGGTACGTGGAGATCGTCTGCACGCCTGCGTTGGTGTAGCGCGCACCATGCTCCCAGCCTTCCTTGAAGGCCACCACTGGCGGGACCAGGTCGGTGCCCAGCACCGCACCCACGATGTCGGTCTCGGTGAGCATGCCCGCGAGCGCTCCGGCCAAGAAGCCCGACTTGTCCTCGGGGAAGATCAACCCGGCCAGGTTGGGCAGCGTTTCGCCTTGGAACTGGTCGACGCCGATGAAGAAGATGCCCGGGTTCGCCTTGGCGGCGGCGATCGTGGCGTCGCCGAGACCGAAGCCGACGGTGATGATGACGTTCGCGCCGTCCTCGACGAACAAGCCGATGTTGTTCTCGTAGTCCTTGGCCTCTTCGGTCTCGATGTAGTTGGCCTCTACACCCAGCGCGGCGGCGGCTTCCTGTGCGCCTTCCCACGCCGATTGGTTGAAGCTCTTGTCGTCAACCTTGCCGGTGTCGGTGACCAGGCCGATCTTGAACGCCTCGCTGTCGTCGCTGCCAGTGCACCCTGCAGCAAGCATCGCGACGACGGCAAGCACAATGGCCAGTCGTCTGGTGAATGTGGTCATGTCGGTCCTCCCAGTGGCACAGGTGGCGCGATCCGGTCCTGCGCGGCCCCGCCCCCGTGTCGGGGAGCCTATTCCTCGACGAGTTCGACCAGCGTGCCGAGGTTCCCCTTCGGGTGCACGAACGCAACGGTTGTGCCGCGCGAGCCCGGACGGGGGGCTGTGTCGATGGGTACGGCGCCGGCGTCAATCATCGCTCCGAGGGCCGCTGCACAATCGTCCACCCGGTAGCCGATGTGGTGGAGGCCTTCGCCCCGACGCTCGAGGAACTTGGCAATCGGCGAATCGGGACGGGTCGCGGCGGTGAGCTGGATGTAGCTGTCAGCCACCTTGATCAGGGCTTCTTCGACACCGTCAGAGTCGACAGTCTCACGGTGGGCGACCTCGGCTCCGAATGCCTCGGCGTAGTAGGCGACTGCCGCATCAAGGTCCTTTACGGCGATGGCGACATGGTCGATCTCGGTCAGGATCATCGGTTCGGCACTTTCTTGTCGGCGGCTTCAGGCGTTGGCGGCTTCCAGCGATGCAGCGTGGCGCGCGAATAGCGTGATCTTCTCTTCGCCGATCTGTTCGCGCTTGTCCGGATCGGTGATGCCCTGCCCGGGCCCGGACGCCAGGCACAGCACGCCGAGCTTGCCCTCGTGCAAGTTGCCATGCACTTGCCACGCCGCAAGACCGGTCTCGTCCAGCGTGTACGTCTTGGACAGGGTCGGCTGGATGCGGCCCTGTCCGATGAGGCGGTTCATCGCCCATGCCTCGGCGTAGTTGGCGAAGTGACTCGCGACGATCCGCTTGAGCCGCATCCACAGGTGACGGTTGTCGTACTCGATCATGTAGCCGCTGGTGGCGGCACACGTCACGATCTTGCCGCCGCGCTTGGCGACGAACACCGAAGCGCCCATCGTGGATCGGCCGGGATGCTCGAACACGATGTCGGGGTCGTCGCCGATGAGGCCCCGCACCGTCTTTCCGAGGCGGCGCCATTCGCGCTCGTCCTGGGTGTTCTCGTCGGCCCAGAAGCGGTAGCCGTCGGCGCTGCGGTCGATGACGTGGTCGACGCCGAGCTGGTGGAGCAACTCGGCTTTGTCGGGTGAGCTGACCACGCCGATCGGCACGCCGCCGCCGTTGAGCACGAGCTGGCAGGCATAGCCGCCGAGCCCACCCGAGGCGCCCCAGACGAGCACCGAGTCGCCCTGTTTCATGCGAGCAGCGTTGTCGCCGACCAGCATCCGGTACGAGGTGGATGCGCACAGCGCATTCACGGCCGCTTCTTCCCAGCTGAGATGCGTCGGCTTGGGCATGAGCTGGTTGGCCTTCACCATCGAGAGGTCGGCGAGACCGCCGAAGTTGCTCTCGAAGCCCCAGATCCGCTGGTTGGAGGCCATCATCGAGTCCTCGTGAGCGGCTGGGTCCTGGTCGTCGACGTAGTTGCAGTGCACGACGACCCGGTCGCCGGGACGCCAGTTGCGCACCGCCGAGCCGACCTGCAGCACCACGCCCGAGGCGTCGGAGCCCAGCACGTGGTAGTCGAGCGCGTGACGGGCGCCCCAGGGGCTCTCGCGGCCGAGACGGTCCAGGAAGCCGAACGTCGGCAGCGGTTCGAAGATCGAGCTCCACACGGTGTTGAAGTTGATCGAGCTGGCCATCACCGCCAGGTACACCTCGTCAGGAGCCAGCCCGGGCGTCGCGACCTCGCCGATGTGCATGGCCTCGCGAGGGTCCTTTTCGGCTGAGGCGCGGCCCTCAAACATCGTTTGCTCATTGCGCAGTACGTGCGCCGCCCTGAAGCTCTCCGGGATCGGCATTGCCTCAAGATCGGAACCGGACGCACCGGCGGCGATGGCATCAGCGAACTGCTTCACGAGCCCGAACGCTAATCGTGCGGCGCGACGTCGGGAGCCGCCGCCAACTCCTCGCAACGGTAGCGTCTAGAGCCGTTTCGTATACTCGCCGTTCATACATCCGTGTCTCGACAGAGGGGCTGTGAGCGCGGGCAGAAGCGAAGGGGTCGCGATGGCTGGTTCTGTGATCGTCGGGGGCGCTCGGACGCCAATCGGCAGGTTCAACGGCGCGTTGGCCGGCCTGACGGGCGCCCAGCTCGGCGGCGTTGCCATCGAAGGAGCGCTTGAGCGCTCAGGCATTGCTGCTGCAGATGTCGACTACGTCGTGATGGGGCAGGTGTTGCAGGCGGGCCAAGGGCAGATCACGGCCCGGCAGGCGGCGACCGCAGCGGGCATTTCGATGGAGGTGCCGGCCATCACGGTCAACAAGGTCTGCCTGTCCGGCCTGAACGCCATCTACATGGCCGACCAGATGGTCGCGGCGGGCGACGCTGACGTCGTCGTGGCAGGTGGCATGGAATCGATGACGAATGCCCCGTACCTGCTGCCCGATGGTCGCAACGGCATGCGCATGGGATCAGGCACCGTGCTGGACGCGATGATCCACGATGGCCTGTGGTGTGCCTTCGACGACCGGCACATGGGCGACGGCACCGAGCGGGATGCCGCTGGTGCGGGGATCTCACGCAGCGCTATGGACGAGTTCTCGGCGCAGTCGCACGAGCGTGCCGCGTCGGCTCAGAAGGAAGGCCGCTTCGACGACGAGATCGTCACGGTCAACATCCCTCAACGGCGGGGCGAGCCGCTGGCAGTGCTCGATGACGAAGGCATTCGGCCGGGGACGACCTCGGAAAGCTTGGCGGCGCTACGTCCCGCTTTTGCGGCAGAGGGCGCGGTCACGGCCGGCAACGCATCACAGATCTCCGACGGCGGCTGCGCAGTCGTGGTCATGTCTGCCGAAGCAGCCGAACGGCACGGCGTCGAACCGCTGGCTGAGGTCCTCACGTACGGCATGGTGGCTGGGCCTGACACCTGCCTGCTGAACCAGCCGGCGAATGCCATCCGTCGGGCGCTGCAGCGCACCGAGCTAGATGTCGAGGACCTGTCCTTGTTCGAGATCAACGAGGCTTTCGCCGCGGTAGCCGTGGCGTCGACGGCTGATCTGGGCGTGTCGCCCGAAATCGTGAACCCCAACGGCGGTGCGGTGGCGCTCGGACACCCCATTGGCATGTCGGGTGCCCGCCTGGCACTCACGCTCATCGGTGAGCTGCGCCGTCGCGGCGGCGGGCTCGGCGCCGCGGCGCTGTGCGGGGGCGGCGGCCAAGGCGACGCCGTCATCCTGCGGGCTGCCTAGAGGCTGAGCCGCGGCAGCACCTTGGTCGCGACGCACAGCGGCCACATCGCGGCTTCGACGGCATCGGTAACTGCCGGTGCGTCGGCGCCGGGAACCTCGAGGTAGATGCGGCTGGCTCCGAGCAGTTCGGTGAGTCGGGCGAACGGGGCCGGGTCGACGAGCATCGCCCCCACGACGGCTGCGGGGGCGGTGGCAATGGCCAGCAGCACGCCGCACGGATCCACAAACACCGCAGCGACGCCCCCCGGGTTAGCGCCGGCGCTTAGACACAGTGCCCGGGCGTGGCACGGTCCGGCCACCATCACGCGCTCATCGGGCGACGGTCGGAACACCGCCACGGGCAGGTCCGGGGCAGCTCGGTCGTTGGGGTTGTGGGCAGCCATGACACTCCTCGAACGCGCAGTTCGAATGTGCAGGCCGCCGGGGAAGTGCCGTCCGAAACCTATGCAGCTACCGCCAGCCCGTCCAGCGATTTATTGCCTGGCCGGAAAGGTGCCTGAACTCGTGGGTCGATCAGCTCGACATGGCGGAGATGAATTTCCCGGCGAGGAATGCAATCAAGATCCGAGCACCGCATCCGGCTTGACATCAAGTGCATCCAGCGTGCTGCTGTGATGGTCGAGCCACAAGAGTGCTGGCTCGCTCAACAACTCGACGACATCGCGGATCCGTCGATAGTCGTCCTTGAGATTGCGTTGGAAGATGGGCTTGTGGTGGGCAATCCTGTTCCTCAGAGTACGCAGGCGGTCGAGAGTTTCATGAAGTCCTTGGCGATTCTTGATACGTCTCGCAAAGATCCTGTAGAGATCGGAACGCCAAATCGTCGTGTCGTAGGCATTGGCGAACAGCGCCACCCAGAATCCGAAGGGAAGTTCCGAAACGACGCGGTTGGCAGTCGGCTGCTTGCCGACCCTGCGGAGATGCTCAACTGCTCGCTCCAGCGTGCTTACCTGGGCTGGCCGAAGCAGCCGTGCAGTGCCGAACCATCGGGTGCCGTGGGCCGTGCTCATCACATCGTGGATCGCGTTGCGAAGTGTGATTTCAAGTGTCTGAAGCGACCGTGGAAAGACGCAGCAACAGCGGTGTTCCACGTGTAGAGCTGCAGCGCTCCTTTATCGCTGTCAGTCGACTGCCGGTAGGTAGCAAAACGGGTCTTCGACACAGCCGAGACAAGGCCGTCCACGTCACTGAAGGCGAAAGGCTGACGATCCACATTGCGCCGCTGTATTGTTGTCATGTACGCCCCCTTCAGCCTCTCCCCGGTCCGCCGGGTGATGCGGTAGGGGGCAGATTTCGTTTCGATGGCCGAGCGCTGCTGCCGCGATCCCGTCCAGCGATTTACGTCGAGATCTACGGAGTGATGGTGCGGCGGTTGCGCAGCGCTCGTTCGAGCGTGAGTTCGTCGGCGTACTCGAGGTCGCCGCCGACGGGCAAGCCGCTGGCGAGTCGGGTCACAGCCACGCCGAGTGGTTCGAGCTGTCGGGCCAGGTACATGGCGGTGGTGTCGCCCTCGATGTTGGGGTTGGTGCACACGATCAGCTCGGTGACCGACTCGCTGTCGAGTCGTGCGAGCAGTTCGCGGATGCGCAGTTGCTCGGGGCCGACGCCTTCGAGCGGGTTGAGCGCCCCGCCGAGCACGTGGTAGCGGCCTCGGAAGCCGGCTTTCTCCATGGCAATCACGTCACGTGGTTCCTCAACCACGCAGACCATGCCGTTGCGTCGGGCCAGGTCGTCGCAATAGGCGCACGGGTCGGTTTCGCTGAGGTTCCAGCACTTGCCGCAGAATCCGACACGGTCCTTGGCTGCGGTGATGGCTGCCGCGAGGCGGTGGGCGTCGGCCGCGGGCCGCTTCAGCAGCCAGAAGGTGATGCGCTGCGCACCCTTGGGACCGATGCCGGGCAAGCGGCTGAGCTCGTCGATCAGGTCTTCGACCGCGTCGTCGTACACGTCAGTCCCTGCTGCTGGTGGTGTGTCGCCAGCGTGGTTCCCGCCACCGTGCGTGAAGTGGACGTCGCCCGCTGCCGGTCAAGGCTGTCAGGTTGTGCCCTCGTCGACGTGGACCACGACCGAGCCGGGAAAACGGTCCACGATCTGGCGCACCTTGGACTCCCGCGAGGAGGCCGATAAGCCAGTCTCCTGCGACACGGACTCCTGCGACACGGACTCCTGCGATACCGTTGATGCGCTTGCGCTGCCGGTCTCGGACTGCTGCGCGGTGCCTCCCTCGGGTGCACTCGCAGCCGGAGCAGCGTCGTGGAAGGGCGCAGGCGAGGCGACTTCGGCCGGCGCGACCGGCGCGGGCGGTGGCGGCGGAGCCTCGTCGTGCGCCGTCGAGGCCGGACCGGCCACGTTGCCCGATCTGCTCACCTCGAGGCGGATCGTCTGGTCGAGCACTTCCGACAGGACCGCTTCCGCCTCGTTGCCCCGGCGCTGGGCCTGATCGAGCGGTACGCCTTCGCTGAGCCGGACGGTCACCACGTTGCGGTCGTGGGCAAGGACCTCGGCCTCGCGGAACAGCCCCGCGGCAACGGGTCGCAGCCGCTCAACGATCTGCGTCTCCCAGATCCGCTGCAGATCCGCAGCCGTCATCGCTGACCCCGGTGTGCGCTCAGCCGTCGCATCGGGTTGCGGTGCGGCTTCGATTGGCGGCGCGGGCGGTGCCGGGGCTGGAGGCGCTGGAGGAGCTGGCGGCGGCGGGGGCGGCGGAGGCTGTGCAGCGATCCGAGGGGCGTCGAGGGAAGGCGGCGCCTTGGTTGCGGCCATTGCAGCCCGGGCGGCGGCTGGACCACCGCCGGTTGGCGTTGCTCGGCCTGTCGCACTCGATGCCGGTGCCGCGGACGCAGGCGCAGCCGCCGATGGTGCGCCCGAACCCAGCAACTCGTCGGCGAGCAGGCCCACCAGCGCAGTCTCCAGCGTCAAGCGGCGGTCGGCTGATTGGGGCATCTGTGCCAGCGCATTGCCGAGGGCCTCGAGGGCTCGCACGTTGGCTCGGCGACCCATCGCATCGCTCAGCTCACGCGCCGACGCGACCTCGGCGGAAGGCAGTTCCGCTGGCTCCACACCGGCACCCACCAGGAACATGTCGCGCAGGCGGCGCGCCGTGCGCTCGGCGAGGTCCCGGGCGTCGACACCCGCCGACGTCGCTTGGGCCACCGCGATCAGCGTCGCCGCGAGATCGGCATTCGCCAGTGCCTGCACCAGTGCGTTCACGTCGGTGCGGTCGTCGGGGATGCCCCCGGCCGCCAGCACGGTGTCGAGCGCTGAGAGCGCGTCACGCACGGATCCGCCGCCGCGATCGGTCACGTAATCCACGACCGCGTCGTCGACAGGCGCTCCGGCCGCCTCGGCGATGGCTCGCACGTGCGGGACCATCTCGTCCGCGCCGACCAGCGAGAGCTCGAACTGCTGGGTGCGGCTGCGGATGGTAGGCAGCACCTTCTGTGGATCGGTGGTGGCCAGGATGAACACGACGTGCGACGGCGGTTCTTCCAAGGTCTTGAGCAGCGCATTCGAGGCCGCCGTGGACAGCATGTGCACCTCGTCGAGCAGGTACACCTTGCGGCGCCCGGAGCTGACGAGGGCTGCCTTCTCGGTCATGTCGCGGATGTGGTTGACCGAGTTGTTGGACGCTGCGTCAAGCTCGATGAGGTCCAGCGAGGTGCCCGCGGCAACTGCGGTGCAGCTGTGGCACGTGCCGCACGGTTCCCCGTCGTCGCCGAGCGCCTCGCAGTTGAGCGCTTTGGCCAGGATGCGTGCGGTGGAGGTCTTGCCGGTGCCGCGGGGGCCGCTCAGCAGGTACGCGTGACCGACGCGGTCCTCGCGGACGGCATTGCTCAAGGCCCGGACCAGGTGAGGCTGTCCGACTACCTCTGCAAACCGCTGAGGTCGGAACCTCCGGTAGAGCGACTGGTGCGGCATCTCGCAGCGATCCTAAGAGCTACAGCGGAGACGTGACGAAGCGATTCGGACGGACGATCTCTGAGGGTGGCGGATCAGCAGATTCATTGGTTAGCGTTTGGCGTGTGTCGCCGTCTGACGTGGCGGCCGGGTCCTGTGCAACGGCGACCCGTGAACCGAGTCAGGGCCGGGAGGCAGCAGCTCTCAGCGGACCTCGTTGTGTGCCGCAGATCACCTGGCCGCCTCGCCAGACGGCGACACATCTTTTGTTGGAGAGTTGCCAGAGTGGACGAATGGGCTCGCTTGGAAAGCGTGTGAGGTTTTCATCGGCCTCCGTGGGTTCGAATCCCACACTCTCCGCGTGTCAGACTCAGAATTCATGACCGACAGCAGGTCGCGCGGCATCGAGACCAAGGGTTACGAGCCGGACTTGCCCATCTCGGTGTCGTCGATTCTGGACTGGCCGCCGCGGCCGATAGCGACGCTGCGGCACATTGCGTTGATGATGCTCCCGCAGGGAATGCTCTGGGTGGCGATGTCCGCGGTGGTGTGGAACTTCTTCACGCCATCCATGGAGCGCATGGAGAGCCCGAGCCCCAGGTGGATTCTCGAGATTTACCTCCGCAACGTGGTGGTGTTCACGCTGGTCGCGGGAACGCTGCATGTGGCCCTGTACGTCCGGCGGGTCCAGCAGCAGCGCTACAAGTACAACCGCCGATGGCTCAGCACCACGAACCGGTCGTTCCTGTGGAATAACCAGACCCGGGACAACATGTTCTGGTGCTTGGTCAGCGGCTGTGGCGTCTGGTCGGCCTATGAGGCACTCACCTTGTGGTTCTACGCCAACGACTGGATCCCGTCGGTGGAGTGGGGCACATGGTGGCCGTACATCTGCGCGCTGACCGTGATTGCGTCTCTGTGGTCGGTGACTCACTTCTATTGCATACACCGGGTGCTGCACATGCGCTGGGTCTATGACCACGTGCACTACCTGCACCACCACAATGTGAACACAGGTCCGTGGAGCGGGCTGTCGATGCACCCGGTCGAGCACATGATGTACCTCAGCATGATCGTGCTGTGGTGGGTGGTGCCCGCTCACCCGTTCATCTTGATCCTCACCTTGCTGTCAAACAGCGTCGCAACGGCGTTCTCCCACTCGGGTTTCGAGCGCTTCGAGATCGGCAAGCGCTCCGGGCCCACCATGGCTGGAGCCGACTACTTCCACCACCTGCATCACCGTTACTTCGAGTGCAACTACGGCAATCGGCCCGTGCCGCTCGACAAGCTGTTCGGCACCTTCCACGACGGCACGCCCGAGGCCCACGCCCGGATGCGAGAGCGAGCCAAAGCCCGCCGCGGCATAACGACTGCATGACGCCCCGAAATAGCGGCACACTCTCGGTGTGACAGACGAAGCAGCCATGGAGCTGGCATTGGAGCAGGCCCGGCGGGCTGCGGCGGCTGGCGAGGTGCCCGTCGGTGCTGTGGTGATCGTCGGCGGCGAGGTCGTCGCGGCGCGCCACAACGAGCGCGAGACGACGAAGGACCCCACAGCGCATGCCGAAGTGCTGGCGCTGCGCGACGCAGCCGCCGCCGTCGGAGACTGGCGACTGTCAGACGCAACGCTGGCGGTGACGCTCGAACCGTGCCCGATGTGCGCCGGGGCAGCCCTGTCGGCCCGGGTGGCCCGGGTGGTCTTCGGGGCGTATGACCCCAAGGCCGGCGCTGCTGCCACGCTCTACAACCTGCTCGTGGACCCCCGCTTCAACCACAACTCTGAGTTGATTGGCGGAGTACGCGAGGCGGAGTGCGGCGAGCTGCTCAGCGAGTTCTTCAGCAATCACCGCTGAGTGCGCAGCACCATGCAGGAGTCGGAGGAACCCTTCCCCTCAAGTCACCCGGCGGCACCGGAAGCGAGCGTCACGGTGGGCCTGCGGTTGTGCGTCACCGGATGGCTGGGTCAGAGTCCGAGCAGGTCAGCGATGAGTTCTCGAATCTGTTGCAGCGCGACGGGCCCGGTGTTGGTGCCCGTCGTCTCGACGACGCGGTCGACGCTGAGGGTGGTGGGCAGGTGCGCTTGGGCGACACCGAAGCCAGCGATCTCAACCTCGCTCAACCAACCTCGCCTGGTCGTCGTACAAGGTACGACCACGATCGCGTGTTGACGGAACTCGAGCACATCATCGGCGGTGACGACGATGGCCGGTCGGACGAACCCTGGCTCGCCCCTCGCCGGCGTCCCGAAATCGCAGCGGACGACATCACCCGCTTGCATGAGCGACATCGCTCGCAGACGCATCGAGCACAGCCTCATCGGCGGTATCGAGCGGGGCACTCGCGAGCTGAGCCCCGATGATGCGACGACGTTCGCGCCGGATCAGCTTCTCGATCTGCGCGTCGAACGTGAGCCCCTCACGATCGGCAAGCTGACGCAAGGCGTCCCGGGTCCGGGCCGAGACCTTGATGGTAGTCGAATCAGGCATACCGCAGAGTATGCCTCCTCAGGCTCGTCATGCGTGCTCTGAAATCGTCTTGATTTCGGCTAGCAGCACCCGGGTCTCGGCTACTGCGTCATCGGGGAGCTGACTGATGCGGACTAACCGACGCTCGAACTTTCCCATGTCGCTTTCGAAGGCGACGAGATCGTCGCGGCGCGCCACAACGAACGCAAGACCACAAACGACCCCACCGCCCATGCCGAAGTGCTGGCCCTGCGAGACGCGGCGTCCGGCGCGGGTTCGCTCCCGAACGGCCTGCTCGCGGGCCTGCACTACAGTATCTTTACGTCTCATATCTATATGTTGATGCCTCACAACTGGCCACGCGCTGAGCACAAGCGCTGCACAACGAAAAATCCGAAGGTGGTTGTAGCCGTGTCGCAGACCCCCCCCCCCCCCGTAGATCGCGCCGTTCCCGCAACCCCGGCGAACCCGGGTCCATGAGCCCGCCTAGCGCCGTGAGGCGCGCCATTCTGGTGGGCGCTGCTGTGGCGCTGGTGGCCACCGCCGTCGTGGCTGTCCCCGCCTGGGCCCAGAACCAGGAGGTGGCCCCGACTCCGGCTGCGGTCGGCGCCGACCCCCCGGCCAAGCCCCACAACCTCGGGGCCTCGGCCGAGCACGATGAGGTCACCCTCACCTGGACGGCCTCAACGGACCAGACCGTCACCCACTACGCGATCCTTCGCCGCAACCGCGACGTGGACGCAGTGGGCGTCTTCCACGTGATCGAGGCCAACGCCGGTCCCGAGACCAGCTACACCGACAGTTCGGTATCGGCGTCGAGCACCTACGTCTACCGGGCGAAGGCGGTCAGCCCCACCGGCGTCAGTCAGTGGTCCGGCTACGTCAGAGCCGACACCCCGGCCGCACCGGAGCCCGCAACAGCCGATCAAGAGGACCAAAAGGAGGGAGCGTCGGAGTTCGTGCAGGTGGTGCCCAGACTCGCGGTGTTCACCGATGCCGACTCGGTCGTGCCCCTGAACTGGGCCCTGACGCCCAGCGGCCTGGCCGCCGGCGACCGGTTCCGGCTGTTGTTCATCACCTACGCAGGCCACGCCCCGACCTCCACTGACATTGAGGACTGCAACGCTTACGTCCAGTCCCAGGCCAACGCCTCCAACGCCCACTCCGCCATCAAGCCCTACGCCTCGGGTTTCCGCGTCGTCGGCAGCACCGCCGACGACGACGCCCGCGACAACGCCTCGACCGCCTACACCAGCACAGCCAAGGGCCTCCCGATCTACTGGCTGAACGGCTCCAAGGTCGCCGACGACTACGAGGACTTCCACGACGGCTCCTGGGACGACGAGGCCAACCCCCGGGGCCGCAACGGCAACAAAGTCGGCTCCAACAACACCCTTATCTGGACCGGAAGCAACAGCAACGGGATTGAAGCGATAGCTAACGGCAACTCGCAGGCCTTGGGCAGCTCCACCATCGCTCTCGGATGCCTCAACTTTGTGGGCGGTCCCATCGATTGCGCAGCTAACTCTGTAGGCAATTACTCACTTTTTACACCGAATTCAAATCACCGCTATTACGCCCTGTCCGGGGTGTTCACGGTGGGCGGCAGCGTGCCGGTGTTCACCGATTCGGACCCCGCGGCGCGCAGCGTGGCCGAGAATCCCGGCGGCGGCGCAAACGTCGGCGCTGCGGTGGCGGCCAGCGACGCGGACGCCGGCGACACGGTGCGCTACAGCCTGGGCGGCGCCGACGCGGGGTCGTTCGCGATCGACCCGACCAGCGGCCAGATCCGGACCAGGTCCGGGGTCGGCTATGACTTCGAGGCCAAGCCCGGCTACTCGGTGCAGGTGCGCGCCAGCGACGGCACCCACACCGCCACCAACACCGCCGCCATCGCGGTGACCATCACCGTGACCGACGCGGCCGAGCCGCCGAGGGCGCCCGCCGCGCCCAGGGCGCGCACCGTCGCGGCGATGACCGACAGGCTGGCCGTTCACTGGACCGCCCCGGCCAACAGCGGCCCACCAATCACCGACTACGACGTGCAATACAGGCTCAGCGACAGCGGGGCGTGGAACGACGTGTCCCACACCGGCACCGCCCGCACCGCCGCCGTCACCGGCCTGAGCGCCGCCAACATCGACGACGTGGCAGTGCAGGTGCGCGCCACCAACGGCGAGGGCACCGGCGCCTACTCGAAGTCGAGCCCGGCCCTGTACGACATCTGCGGACGCACCGCACAGGTGATCGGGGCGATCCTGGCGGCCACCCCCGGTGCCGACTCCTGCGATTCGATCTCGTGGCAGGACATGGCGGCCATCGCCGAACTGGACCTCAGCGACAACCGCCACCTGAGAGCGGGCGACTGGCCCGCGGACACCTTCGACGGCCTCGACAGCCTGGAGACCCTGCGTCTCGCCAACATGTCCTACAGGGGACGGAGCATCAAGTTCGTCAACAACGACTTCTACAACGGCCTCTTCGACGGCCTCGCCAACCTGCGCGAACTCGACGTGCGGCCCAGCACGCCCCACCTGGGCGCCCCCCTGGCGCTGGCGCCCATGACCAGCCTGGTCACCTACAACACCCAGCCCTATGCCCGACCCATCGCCGCGCCCCAGAACCTGACAGCCACCATCAGCGACATCGCCGGATCGATCATCGTCAGGGCCAGAGACGACAGGGGCCGCCTCACAGGCGAGAAAACCAGATTCTGCAAGACAGTCACCCTCAACTGGGCCGCCCCCGCTGGCGCCGCCGGCATCACCGGCTACAAGATCATGCGCACCCACTACGGCCACCCCGTGATCAGCCGCGCCAACCCCAACACCGACTACCGCCGCTACGGCTACGACATCGCCACCCTCGCCGCCGGCGACCGCTCCTACGTCCACGAACCGCTCCGGCCCGGCGCCAACGGCCACACCTTCACCTACTACGTCGCCGCCGTCACCCCCGACGGAGTCGGCTTCCCCGCGGTGGTGAACGTGAGCGCCCCCATCAAGATCCGCTGGAACTCAACCGGGACCATGACGACGGGACCCGACGTACTCCCATGCCCCATGCTCGAATAGCACGCCCGACCGCAGCCAACCCACCACGACAACCGTCTCGCCCTTGAAGGCGGGACGGTTGCAGTATCGGGTCGACCGTCATTATTTTGTTGCTTAAAATACTTAACTGTCAATAGACTGTTGACATGAGAGCAGGTGTTCCAAGGAGTCGGATTGCGACGGATGCTGCGCGCCTGCTGGGGCGCAGCATCGCGCTTGCCCGACGGGAGCGCAGATGGACCATCGCGCAGCTCGCGGAACGCGTCGGTTCCTGCGAGGGCACCATGCGAAAGGTCGAGCGGGGCGACCCATCGGTCGCGTTGGGCACGGTCTTCGAGGCAGCCTCGCTGGTGGGTGTGCGTCTGTTCAGCGAAGACGCCGCAACGCGGACACGGGAGTCCGAACTCGTCGACGCTCGCCTGGCCGTGCTGCCCCAGAGAGTGCGTCACCGTGTCGTCGATGACGACTTCTAGTCCGCGGCTGAATCCAAGCACAGTCTTCGTGTGGGTATGGCTGCCCGATGCCTCCGAGCCGGTTGTGGCAGGGCGTCTCGATGAACAAGGCGAGGTCGCGACGTTCGCCTATGGCCGCCGCTACCTGGCCAACCCTGACGCGATTGCGCTGTACCTGCCCGATCTTCCTCTTACGGAAGGCACCATGTCGCCGAGTTCGGGGAACCTGCATGGTTGCATCGCCGACGCTGCGCCTGATTCGTGGGGGCGCAAGGTGATCGAGCACCAGCACCGCCGCACCGACAGCAATGTGCCTGAACTCGGATATCTGCTCAACTCGGGCTCTGACCGCATCGGAGCGCTCGACTTCCAGGCGTCACCCACCGAGTACGTCGCTCGCAGCGGCGACGACGCCACACTCGACGAGCTCTACGACGCGGCCCGCCATGTGGAGGAAGGTCTCCCCCTGCCACCAGCATTGGACAGAGCATTGCTGCACGGCACCTCAGTTGGCGGAGCGCGCCCCAAAGTCACGCTCAGCGACCGATCACGGCACCTGATCGCAAAGTTCAGCTCGTCGACGGACCGCTACCCCGT
The DNA here is from genome assembly GCF_965237655.1 of Candidatus Poriferisodalis sp. Lineage (GTDB taxonomy): Bacteria > Actinomycetota > Acidimicrobiia > Acidimicrobiales > Poriferisodalaceae > Poriferisodalis. The sequence goes on along the minus strand of NZ_CBDEGB010000001.1, from coordinate 461,445 downwards.
GGTCAAGGCCGAGTACGCAGCGATGGAGCTAGCGCGCCGAGCAGGCATCGATGTCGCACCGGTCGAGCTGAGTACCGCCGCAGGCAAAGCCGTGTTACTGGTAGACCGCTTCGACCGCACCCAACGAGGGCTCCGTCGCATGATGGTCTCGGCGCTCACCATCCTGGACCTGCACGACGCCTGGGGCATGGCAGGCCGCCACGCGACCTACTCCGACCTCGCGGAGCAGATTCGGACGCGTTTCGTGAACCCGGACGCGACGCTGCGCGAGTTGTTCTCGCGCATCGTGTTCAACATGCTCGTCAGCAACACCGACGACCACGCCAAGAACCACTCGGCGTTCTGGGACGGCAACATGCTGACGCTCACCCCCGCATATGACATCTGCCCACAATTGCGCACAGGAAGAGAAACCGCCCAAGCGATGGCGTACGGCGCCGACGGCGAACGCCTCAGCCAGGCCGCACGCTGCGTCGAACACGCGAGCACTTATCACCTCAGCGTCAGCGAAGCCAACGAGATCGTCAATCATCACATCGAAGTGATACGCGACGACTGGGAAGAGGTCTGCGATCTGGCGCAATTGGCCGCAGCGGATCGCGAGCAGCTATGGGAACGCCAATTCCTCAACCCGTTCACACTCGGCACATAAACGAGCACCGCACGGGCAACTGGCGCGCTGGCAGCGTGCGTGAAACCCGGTGAGGTTCAGTCAAGGCGCTTTATTGGGACTGGTTGGGCGGAAGGTGTGGGATTCGAACCCACGGTGACCCGAAGGCCACAACGGTTTTCGAGACCGCCCCATTCGTCCGCTCTGGCAACCTTCCGCAGCGCACCCTATCGACGCTGACCACGGTGACCGCCCGGCCCGCCGCCCGGCTCTCGAGTCTTAATTCGGTCGCGGCAAGGGTGATTTCGTGACAGCCTCAGGGCCGTGAGCAGCGCTGTTGAAAGCTTCGAAGCCGTAGGCGGCGGCGATGCTCCGCAACCCGACGGCACCTGGTCGGTGTCGGACCTCGCGGCCGCCATCGAAGAGACGATCCGGCGGGTCTTCAGCTCCGAGGTCTGGGTGCGCGGCGAGATCATCGGCTACTCGCAGGCGGCGAGCGGCCACATCTACTTCAATCTGATCGAGCCGGGCACGGGCAAGGACCGCCGCGGCGCACGCATGCGGGTGGCGCTGTTCAAGGGACGCCAACGATTCGTGAACCGGGATCTCGCTGCCGGAGGCGGGCTGACGCTCGACGACGGCATCGAGGTGCGGATCCGCGCCGAGGTCGAGTACTACGCAGGCAGCGGGCAGGTGCAGCTCATCATGAGCGGCGTCGACCCGCACTTCACACTCGGTGTGCTGGCCGCCGACCGCGAGCGCACGCTGGCCGAACTGGCTGCCTCGGGGCTGTTGCGGCGCAATGCCGCTGTGCCGCTGCCGCTGGTGCCGCTGCGCGTCGGCCTCATCACGGCCGCCGGCAGTGCAGCACACGCTGACTTCGTCCATGAGCTAACGGCGAGCGGCTACGCCTTCGAGGTGTTGCTGTGCGACGCCCGGGTGCAAGGCGTCACCGCCGAAGCCGACCTTGTCGCGGCGCTGCGCACGCTCGGGAGCGCCGATGTTGACGTCATTGCCGTGGTGCGCGGCGGCGGCGACCGCACCGACCTGCTGGCATTCGACCTCGCCAGCGTTGCGAAGGCCATTGCGACGTGCCCGCTGCCGGTGTACTGCGGGATCGGCCATGAAATCGACACCTCGGTGGCGGACCAGGTGGCGCACACGGCTGCCAAGACGCCGACCGCGTGCGCCGCCGCCCTCGTCGCCCATGTCGCCAACTTTGACGAACGCCTGGTCCAGGCACGGCGCGAACTCCATCGCACTGCCCGCTCCCGGGCAGCCGCCGCAGCAGCTCGCTTGGCAGCAGCTCGTGGAGCGCTCGGCCTGCTGACCGAGCGTCGCCTGGGCCGGCCGCGTGCTCGCCTGGGCCAGGCACGGCTGCGGCTCACACACCGCGCTGAACGGCGAGTATCGGAGGCGCACGCCCAACTGCGTTCAGCTGCGGCCGTGATTGCCGCACTCGCGCCACAGCGGACGTTGGCTCGCGGCTTTTCGATCACGCGTGCAGCCGACGGCACCGTCGTGCGTTCGATGCCCGCTGCCGGAGCCACGATTACCACCCAGACATTGGATGCGGTGTTCGCCAGCACCGTGAACGCACCGGCTATCGACCCGACCGACCGGGGGACAGACAACCCATGACAGACCCTGTGACAGATGAAGGCGAGTTCGGCGGCTACGCCGAGTCCATAGCCGAGATCGAATCGATCCTGGCCAGCCTCGAGGACGACGACGTCGACATCGACACGCTGGCATCGAAGGTCGAACGAGCCTCGCTGCTGATCGCGCACTGCGAGCAGCGGTTGCGGGCCACCGAGCTGTCGTTGCAGACGATCCTGGCTCAGCACGAATCGACGCCGTCGGACAGCGACGGCCCTTGAACGGCCGCAAGGCGTTGCAGGCATGTGTGGACCGAGGGAGTTGGTGGGCGCTCCCCCGGTCCACCTGCGCGTCACGGGCCGGTGGAAGACCCGGAGCGCACGCTGGTGCCGCTGCAGGATCTGCTCAGAATGAGTGACCGCAGCGATGTGTCGAAACCAACGAGGAACCTATGAGTTCACCATCGCGTTGTCAAGATAACGGCGGCCGAAGTCCCAGTATTTCCAGGGAATTTCGACATGGTGCGTGGCCGTCGCCGCTGCGGGCGGCTGACGTTGCCGCGGGCGCGGTGCGAAGGACCGAATCACGCATCGCTGGCGGCTGGGCCTACTGGGTGGAAGAGCGGCCTCTCGAGCGCGGGCGAGGCGCCGTGGTCCGGGTCCGGCTCGACGAGTCCGGCGCTCAGCCCGCCGACGTGCCCCATACGGCGGAGGCGGACATCCGCACTTCCGTCCACGAATACGGCGGCGGGGCTTGGCTGCCGTTCACGGCGCCTCATGGCGGCCATTTCGTGCTCGGCAGTTGCATGAGCGATCATCGGATCCGGCTGTTCGACGTGACGGGTCGCAGCGAGCCGCAGGCAGTGACCCCTGAGCCGGACACTCCCAGGGGTCTGCGCTACGCCGATCCGGCACTCGTTCCAGAGCCCCAGGGCAACGCTGAGGGCGGCAGCTTCGATCCGGTCAGCGTGTGGGTGCGCGAGGCCCACACCGACGGCGGTCACGAACCCCGCAACGAACTCGTCGCGGTTCGCCTCGACGGAATGGTGAGCGTCGTAGCGACGGGTGCCGACTTCTATTCCTCACCTAGGCCGGCGCCCGACGGCAGCGCGCTCGCGTATCTCAGCTGGGACCACCCGAACATGCCGTGGGACCACGTCCGCCTGCATCTCGTCGACCTGCGTGACGGCAGCCCGGTGCCGGGCAGCGATCGGGTGCTGGTCGACGGCCCTGCACTGGCCCAGCCGGCCTGGAGCCCAAACGGCGACCTCCATGTCGTCACCGATGTCGATGGGTGGTGGTCGATTCACCGCGTGGATACCCACACGGGCGCCACCGAACCGGTGCTGGGTGACGCAGCCCCCGGGGAAAGCCGCCGTGAATTCGGGGTGCCGGCGTGGGTGTTCGCGCAGGCCACCTACGGCTGGGATGGCGGCGGCACGCTGTGGTGCACCTGGACGTCCGGCGGTGTCAGGCACCTCGGCGTCATCCGCGGCGGTCACCTCGAAGAGATCCCGAGCGGGTTCACAGAATTTGGGAGGCTGGCGGTGACCCCGGGCGGCACGGTCGTCACCGTGGCCGCCAGCTGGACCCGCCGAGCCGCGATCGTGGAAATCTCACCCGACGGCGGGCATCGTCAGCTCAGTGACGCCGAGCAGTCGGCGCTCGAACCCGGCGACGTCTCGGTCCCGCGGGCGTTCACCTTCGACAGCGATGACGGCCGCCAGGCGCACGCGTTCTTCTTCCGGCCCAAGAACTCGGCGGTCGCCGATCAAACGGGTGAGCCGCCGCTCATCGTGTTGAGCCACGGCGGGCCCACGGGTTCGGCCCGCAGCTCGCTCGACTTGGGCATCCAGTACTGGACCACCCGCGGCATCGCCGTCGTGGACGTGAACTACGGCGGCAGCACTGGCTACGGCACCGACTATCGCAACCTGCTGGCCGGCCAGTGGGGCATCGTCGACACGCAGGACTGCATCGCTGCAGCGCTTCATCTTGCCGGCGAGGGCAACGTTGACCTGCAGCGCCTGGTCATCAAAGGTGGCTCGGCGGGCGGCTACACCACGCTGTGCGCGCTCACGGGCAGCGACGTGTTCGCGGCCGGCATCTCCCGGTACGGCGTGGCGGATCTCGAAGCGTTGGCTCGCGACACCCACAAGTTCGAGGCCCGCTACCTCGACGGGCTGATCGGCCCATATCCGCTAGAGGCCGAGCTGTACCGGGAGCGCTCGCCGATCTGGCGAACTGGCCAGCTGCGTACTCCGATGATCGTGCTGCAGGGCACCGAGGACCGGGTGGTGCCCCAGAGCCAGTCCGAGCAGGTGGTGGCGGCCCTGGCAGACGCGGGCGTGCCGCACGCCTACGTGGTGTTCGAAGGCGAGGGGCACGGCTTCCGCCGCGGACCCAACATCGTGGCTGCGCTCGAAGCCGAGCTGTCGTTCCTCGGCCAAGTGCTGGGCTTCGAACCCGCAGGCGACATCCCCCGCGTCGAGGTGCTCAAGGGCCACCGGTAGCGTCGCCAAAGAGGTCGTGACATGTACCACTTCGCGCGCACGCCGCGCTGGCTGGCGGGTCATGCGCTCGCTGGCGTGCTGCTGGTGATCTTCCTGATCGCCGGTTTCTGGCAGCTCAGTCGCCACAACGAGGTGCGTGAGCGCAACAGCGTGATCGCCGAACGTCAAGCTATGCCGCCACTCGACGAAGACCGGTTCTTCGACGCCATGTCGGACACCGAGACCATCGATCAATTGGAGTACCGCTCGGTGAGCCTTGCAATGGTGGACTTCGACTGGGACGAATCGGTCCTGATCCGCAACCGCAGCCTCGGCGGGGTCGCGGGTTGCCATTTGGCGCTGCCCGCCGAGACAGCCTCGACCAACAGCGACGAGTCGTACGGGGTGCTGGTGGTTGCGGGCTGGCTGCCAGAACCGGGATGCGGGACGACGCGCGGAAGTGAGGCGGGGTCCACCGACGTCATTGCCATTCGACTCGCCACGCCGACGCCGATCACAGGTCGGATCCGTACAAGCCAAGAACGCGGCCTTCTTGGACCGACCGATCCTGCCGAAGGTCAGCTGAGCTCGCTGGCTCGGGTCGATGTGGAACGCATCGAGCGTCAGACGACACTGGATCTCGTTCCTGTCTATGTCGAGCGCATCGACCACCGAGATGCAGTCGACATCGCACCGGTGCGATTCGAGGACGTGAACGCAATGACCCCGACTGGGGAAACGCTCGCTTGGGGTGAGGACACAGCTCCGGACCTGATAATGCTCACGCCCGTGCCCTTGCCGCCGCCTGAACTCGACGCCGGCCCCCACTTGGGCTACACGCTGCAATGGTTTAGCTTCGCCCTTGTCGCCATCGTGGGCTACACGCTCGTGCTGCGCCACCAAGCCCGCAGGGGCGAGTCGGAGCAGATCGCCGACGACTGAGCCTGTCAGTGTCGGCGTCTGAGGACATGACGCGACCGGGTGATGACGGCTTGGTCCGCGGGTCAGGGCAGCCTGGCGAATGACCAGACATTGCACGTCGGAGCGTTTCGCGAGCGTGACATCGAAGCCATCCGGTCCGGCATGGTTATTGGCTATCTTGCAAATAACAAACTCTAGCTATAGGTTATTCTGCAAGCAACGGATATCGGAACGGACCAGTGATGGTTACCTGGCAGCCGACGCAACAAGACTTCCACGAGATCTTCAACGAGCAGAATCCTTGGCATCGCAGCGGAATGGTGCCTCCTGCGTTCGCGCCGTCGACAGAACGATTCCTCGCCGGTGGGCTCTGGAAAAGACTGCTCTCCGACGACCCACGGAGGCACCACGTGGTGCTGGGGCCACGTCGCGTCGGCAAGACAACCGTGCTCTACCAGACCGTCCGGCGCCTCATCGGTGCTGGCGTACCGGCGGGAAAGATCTGGTGGCTCCGCTTGGACCACCCGTTGTTAGTTCAAGCGAGCCTCGGCGATCTCGTACGTGGCTTGCTGGAGGGCTCTCGGGCGACGGCACATGATCCCCTGTTCTTGCTGCTGGACGAGATCGTCTATGCCGACAGCTGGAACTTGTGGCTGAAGACGTTCTACGACGAGCACTGGCCGGTACGCATCGCAGCAACCTCAAGCGGCACTGCTGCGTTGCGCAAACAGCGTCACGAAAGCGGCATCGGCCGATGGGAACTACATCATCTGATGCCGTGCCTGCTCGATGAGGCATACCTGCTCACCGGAATCGCCCCATCCGCTGAGCCGGCGCTGCCCGACCCAGGCCCCACACTCGGCGAGACACTCGGCTCCCTGTTGCCTGGACCAGTGCTCGACGGCAGCGTCACGGAAATGCGGAGGTTCTTGATCATGGTGGGCGGGTTTCCTGAGTTGCTGATCAGAAGTCGGCCGCTGTGGAATGAAAGCGGGCCCGCCGATTTCGAGGACCAGGTGCTTGAGTCTCAGCGGATCTTGCGTGGCGATGCTGTTGCCCGTGCCGTGTACCAGGACATCCCCCAAGCAGCCGGCGTCGACAACCCGATGAACCTGGAGCGGTTGCTCTACCTGCTCGCGAGCGATGTGACCGGGATTCTCTCTCCCACCAGGCTCAGCAGAGAACTCGGCATCGCTCAGCCAACGCTCGAACGCTATGTCTCGTTTCTTGAACAGGCGTATCTCATCTTCACGCTGTCCAACTACTCGAGCTCAGAACACTCCATTCAGCGGCGAGGACGCAAGGTGTACTTCACCGACTGCGCCGTGCGAAACGCAGCGCTGCAACGCGGCCTCGCGCCGCTGCAGAACCCCGAAGAGCAGGGCGTGCTGCTGGAGAACCTTGTCGCGGCGTCAGTCAGGGTGCTCGCGTGGCACTCAGACGTGCGACTGCACCACTGGCGTGACGGGTCTTCAGAAGTCGACCTGATCTACGACGATCCGCGTCAGCCAGTCGCCTTCGAGATCGCTTCGTCGCCCGGTCATCATCGCAAGGGCCTCGCGGCACTGATTGATCGCTTCGAGCAATTCCGCGGGCACAGCTACCTCGTTGCCCCGCAAGCTCCAGTGCTCCCCGCCGGTTCGAGCACATCGGGCATCGGCACCCTGCCTCTCGACACCTTCCTGCGCATCGTCGGACAGCAGGCGAGGCTTGCCATGGCCGAGAGCTTGGGAGTCGCCGGGTAGGCAGAGCAGGCGGCTGCCCATCATCGCTCCACAGTGCTAGCGGGGAGGGCGTTCGGCCAAGGCCACTCAACGCAGCTAGCGGTCGATGGCTTTGGCCATTCGGGCGGTGGCTTCGTCGAGCATCGCTGGCGAGGTGGCGAAGTTGAGGCGCACATGGCCTGCGCCCCCGGGTCCGAAGTCCAGGCCCGAGTTCAGGTACACCCCGCCCTTATCCAGGAACACCGCGGACGGATCGTCGCCGAGCCCGAGCTCGCTGCAGTCAAACCAGGCCAGGTAGGTGGCGTCGGGTGGGCGGTAGCGAACTTCGGGCAGACGCTCAGCCAGCAGATCCGCCAGCAGGTGGCGGTTGCGGTCAAGACCGGCGACCAACTCGTCGAGCCAGTCGAGCGCCTCGGTCCAGCCAGCCACCGTGGCCACTTGGCCCAGAATCCCGATGCCGCCGATGAGTCGCTTCGGGATGCCCGTTATCACCGGGCCGTAGCGCGATGACGCCGAATGCAAGAACGCCATCCGCAGTCCCGCCATGTTGAACGACTTGGTGGCCGCCGTCACGGTCACCGTTCGCTCAGACGCCAGCTCGCTGACCGACGCCACCGGAATGTGGCGTCTGGGCGCATACACCAAGTCGCAGTGGATCTCGTCGGAGATCACGACCAGGTCGTGACGTTCGGCGATATCGACCACGGCGGCAATGTCGTCGGCGTCCAGCACCATGCCGCACGGGTTGTGGGGCTGGCACAGGATGACTGCGGTCACATCGGGGGCGCTCGCCGCTGATTCCAAGTGGTTGAGGTCGAGATGCCAGCCGTCGTCATCGCAGATCAGCGGGTCGGGCACCACCCGGCGGCCGTGTCCCTCCACGCTGGAGAAGAACGGCGGGTAGGCCGGGGTCTGGAAGATGATCCCGTCACCTGGTTTCGTGCAGTAGGTGATCGCCAGCTCGAGACCCTGGATGACGTCGTGCACGCGCACCGTGTCGGCCCCCTCGACCTGCCAGCCGAACGCCTCGCCCATGCGCTTCGCAAACACGTCGAGCACCGGGATCGGCTTGTCGTAGAAGTCGTAGCCCAGCCCGCCGGTGTCGACGCGTGCCTTGACGGCGTCCAGCACAACGTCGGGCAGCTCCAAGTCCATGTCGGCAACCCAGGCCGCCAGCACGTCAGGACCCTGCCGGCCCCACTTGATTCCCGGGCGGTTGCGAACTCGGTCAGCGTCCAAGTCGAAGATCACGGGGCGACCCTACGCGGCGAAGCGCGGCCGGGGCCTACGAGAGCCGCCTGTGGGGGATCTCGGGCTCAATAGAGCCCCCTGCGTTCGACCTCGGGCTCAATAGAGCCCGAGCATGCGGCCGGCCAGACCGACGACGGCCAGGACGAGGACAGGGCGGATCACCCGCTCCCCGCCGCGTACGGCCAAGCGGGCGCCCAGCCAGCCGCCGACAGCGAAGCCCACGGCAACGATGACGGCGAAACCCCAGTGCACCTGGTCGTTCAGGATGAACACCGGAACCGCCACGGCAGTCAGCACGGCGATCACCACCACCTTGACCGCGTTGGCATTCACCAGGTCCAGGCCGGCGTGCGACAGCGCAAGCACCAAGATGAGGCCGACGCCCGCCTGGAATGCGCCGCCATAGAGGCCGATCGCGAAGAACACCACAACGGTCAGCGCCCTCGGCCACACGATGTCGTCGCCACGCGCCTTCGGCGGACGCAGGCTCAGGATCAGCAACGGCACCATCAGGATCCCGAAGATGCGCTCGAATGCCGTGTCGCTGAGCAGGTTCGAGACCGCGTATGCACCAATCAAGGAGCCGACCAGGCTCGGTACGAGCACCGGCACGGCTCGGCGCAGACCCGATACGCCCTCACGGCGGAAACCGGCCACGGAGGCCACGTTCTGAGTCAGGACGCCGATGCGATTCGTGCCGTTCGCGACCAACCCACCGAGGTCGCCCACCACCGTCAGCAGGCTCACGGTCAACAACGACCCGCCGCCCGCCATGGCGTTCACCACGCCGGCCACCACGCCCGCACCAGCCACGAGCGCAATTTGCAGACTGTCCATCAGGACGAGCCCATCAGCCCTGCGTCTGTGCTGCGGGTCCGGGTGCCAGCTGGGTTGTCTGCTGTCGCAACAGGTGGTCGGCCAGCACGAGGCAGACCATCGCCTCCACCATCGGCACCGCCCGGGGCAGCACACACGGATCGTGGCGGCCCCGAGCCGCCAGCACCGTGGGCTCACCGGCGCTGGTCACGGTCTTCTGCTCGCTCGCGATGGTGGCGGTGGGCTTGAAGGCGACGCGCAGCACGATGTCGGCCCCGTTGCTGATGCCGCCCTGGATGCCGCCGCTGCGATTGGTGACGGTGACCGGTCGCCCGTCGGGCCCCGGTGCGAATTCATCGTTGTGCTGTCGTCCGGTCATCAGCGTCCCGGCGAACCCGCTGCCGATCTCGACGCCCTTCGCCGCCGGCAGTGACATCACCGCGCCGGCCAGCTCGGCGTCGAGCTTGTCGAACACGGGCTCTCCCAGCCCAGCCGGAACCCCACGCGCCACACAGGCCACGACGCCTCCCAGCGAGTCGCCGTCGCGCCGGGCCGCCTCGATGGCCTCGGTCATCGGGACCGCAGCGGCGGGATCGGGGCATCGGGTCGGGTCGGCCTCGACGTCGTCACGCATCAGCGCCGCGGGATCAACGTCGGCGTTGATGTCGCGCACCGAGCTGACCCAGCCCAGCACCTCGGTGCCGACCGTCGAGAGAATCCTGCGGGCGACGGCGCCTGCCGCCACCCGGCCGACGGTCTCGCGAGCAGAAGCCCGGCCGCCCCCCTGCCAATTGCGGATCCCGTACTTGGCCTCGGTGGTGAAGTCGGCGTGGCTGGGCCGGTACACGGCTGCCATGTCCGCATAGGCACCCGGCCGGGCATCGGTGTTCGCCACCGTCATGCCGATCGGCGTCCCCAGCGTCAGGCCCTCGAAGACACCCGAGTGGATCGTGACCCTGTCGGCTTCATCGCGCTGGGTGACCAGGCGGCTCTGGCCGGGACGGCGGCGATCCAGATCGACCTGCACATCGGCTTCGTTCAGCTCAATGCGCGCGGGGCAGCCGTCGATGATCACTCCCAGCGCTCCGCCATGGGATTCGCCGAAGGTGGTGACCGCGAAACGCTCCCCGAACGTGCTGCCGCCCATGGCAGAACCCTACGGCGGCGGTTGGCGCCCGACGCCGTTCTTTTTCCCGTGCAACCTGGGCGTGTGCCGCTCAGCCCGCCTCGTCGGAGTCGCTGTCGCCATCGCTGGGCCCCGACTGGCGCTGCTCGGCCAGGAACCTCTGGAACTCCTGTGCCAGATCGTCGCCGCTGGGCAGGTTTTCTTCGGCAGTGCGATCCGCTTCGGCTTCCAGCTGCTGGATGTACGACACGATCTCAGGGTCACGCGCCACTGCCTCGTTGACCCGCTGCTCCCAAGCCTGCACGCTGGAGTCCAGTTCGCTGTAACCAGTCTTCACGCCGGTGACCGTCTCCACATGGGCCAGCAGCGCTCTCGTGCCCTTCGGGTTCGGCGGCCCGGCCACATAGTGCGGCACTCCCACGCGTAGCGACACCACCGGCAGCGACGCCTGGTCGAGCACGTCATGCAGCGTGCCGATGATGCCGGTTGGACCTTGGTAGGTGGGCCGGTCCAAACCCAGCCGGGCGGCCAGCTCGGCATTGGCCGCGCTGCCCTTCACCGACGCGGTCCGCGAATGCGCCACGCCCGCGACCATCGCCCCGAGCGTCACCACCATCTCGCAACCCAGCTCGCTGGCGATCTCCACGACACCGGTGCAAAACGTGCGCCAGCGCATGCGCGGCTCGATGCCCGACAGGAGCACGAGATCGTGCGGCGGGGCTGCCGGCACAACATGGCACTCGATCTCCGGCCAGCTGATACGGCGCTCTCCCTCGGGAGTGATCTCGATGTGGGGTCGGCTTTCCTGAAAGTCGAAGAATTCTTCTGGGTCGATGTGGCAGACGCGCCGGGCTTCGCTGCGGTCGCGGATCCACGACAGCGCGCCAGTGGCGCACTCACCGGCGTCGAACCAGCCCTCGAAGGCCACCAGCAGAAGCGGATTAGCCAGCTTTGGCGCGCCATCCCAGACGACTATCTGCCGCTTCGCGGCGTGATCAGCCCCATCGGTGGCATCACTGTGACCCATGGCATCACTATGGCCCATAATCGACCCGATCGCGCCAGGAATTCGCGCTCAGTCAGCCCACCGGAGCAGCGAGATGCGCTCGGTTGATCCCAGCTCGATTGATTCGAGTGCCTTGTTCGATGCGAGGTACAGCCGGCCGGCGATCACTGCGCTACCGGCAACTCGCGCCTCGTAGTCGACGTCGTACCAGCAATAGCGTTCGAAGGGGCCGACTTCCTCAGTGCCGTCGGGGCGGACCGTGATCTCCCGGGATTCGCGGCACTTGCGCAGCGGCGGGTCCGCATGACTGAAGCGGCCGAGTTCAGACAGCTCGTCGTCAACAGTTGTGAGCGCCACGGCACCGAGGAACGGAGGATCACCTTCGTTCTCGTCGCTCGGGTACTGGTTCATGGGCAGCACCGCGAGACCGGTTGGGGGCCAGTACAGGAACGCGAGCGCATCGAACTCCACCTGGCTGCGGCCACCCGGCGCTGTCCACTGGGCGATGCGTTCGGGCCGATCCAAATCAGAAATATCGAACAGCGACACCTGGGTGCCGAGTGTCCGGCCTTCTTCGTCGGCGTCCTGGCCGACGCCGAGCAACCGGTCGGCGCCGACCGGATGCAGATAGGCCGAATAGCCGTGAATCTTGAGCTCGCCCCGCACCGTCGGCGAAGCTGGATCAGTCAGGTCGATGATGTACAGCGGATCCGTCTGGCGGAACGTCACCACCGCAGCGATGTCACCCAGGTACCGCACCGCAAAGATCCGCTCGCCGACACCGAGCCCGCCGATCTGGCCGACCTCTGACAGGCCGCCGGCGTTAACTTCGAACACCGTCACGAGACTCTCAGAGTCGGGCCCACCCTCGAAGCGCCACGGCGGGACCGTTGTGGTCGCGATCCTCAGGTGGCCCTCGTGGGAGGACATCGAGTACTGGTTCAGCACGGTGCCGGTCACCGTCGCCGACCCGACGTAGGGGCTCGAGAGCGCGTCGCCGGTGTCGAACATGTGGATCTCGGACTCGGCGAGCGTGCCGTCATCGGGACCCTCTGGTTGGGTATGCCAGTTGAACCATCGGGTTGTCGTCACGTACAGGTGCGCCGGCGAGGCGTACACGGTGCTGCCGTCCGACATGATCGACGTGGTGTCCAACGATCCCGCCAGGCCGTCTGCAGCGATGTCGATGGTGGTGACGCTGAGCGTGCCCGGACCTGAATAGTGAGCGGGAGCCCAGACGCGGTCGCAATCGACGAGGCGTCCCCCGTCGACGGTTGTGCCGGCGGTATCGGTCAACTCGTAGCGCGGGAGCCAATGATCGACCGTCGTGCTGGCGACGATCTCCCGGTTTGCCTCGGTTGCCTGCTCCTCAGCGGCTATGCCAGCCGCCTCCGGAACGGTCCAACCGATGGCACGCGGCCTCGAACTCGTGACAATGCGGACCACGCCGTCGGTCATGCGAGCGCTGACGTAGTTGCCTTCGATGCTCAGCCGTCGCGCGACCGCAGGAACTGCCTGAGCAAGGTCGATCTCGACGATCTCGGTCGTGGGTCCCCAGCCGGGTTCCGGTTCGATGACATCTGCTGTGCCGTCGTTATCGGACACCTCGAAGGGAACGATGACGTCCCATCGCGTTGCGAACGCAAGCACTCGATCGCCGTGCAGCAGCAGTCTCCAGCCCCACAAGTCGTCGAGATCGAGCGTGGCTGCCAGCGACGGTTCCGGCCCAGTCACGTCGACGATCTGGACCCGGTTCTGTGTGGCGACGATGATCCGCTCACCGTCGGTCTTGATCACGTCAGGCTCGTCGATGCCCGCTTCCTGCACGTTAGAGGTGCTGTAGTCGACGCCCGCCTGCAACGACGCGAAGTCACCCGATGCTGCAGAGTCAGCGACAATCGCGCCTTCCTCGATGACATCCCCTTTGAGGCGCTGGCCGCCGACGAGACCCCACGGGCCAACGACTCCTGCCGCGTTCGCATGGACATAGCCGAGCACAGCGCCACAGTCGCTGAACCGCTCCAGCGCAGCGGTCTGTGCGCCGTCCGCCTCGCGCTGGCGCCTCAGCCGTTCCTCCGCCTCGCGACGCCTTCGTTCCTCTTCGACGCGTTGTCGCTCTTCTTCAGCCGCAATGCGTTCCTGCTCGGAAACCTCGCCAGCCGAGTCACCATCGACGTCGGCGTCCCTCGCAGCAGTGTCCTCATCGTCGTCACTCGACGGCTCGGCGCCAGGGTCTTGGCTGGTGGGAGTGTCAGGTTGCTCACCGTCGGTTGCTACCGACGGGCTCGTTATGGGCGCAGCGGAATCTCCGGCCGGAGCATCGGCGGAGTCGCTGGTGCAAGCGGCCGCAAACAGCCCCGCGGCGAGCAGTATGACCAGCAGTCGGCCAGACATCGGCTTCGATGCATGACGCATCTTCGAGTGGCTCATCACATAGACAGAGTCGTTGCGGCAGATTGACGTTCCGACGCCATCGTTACAGTCCGGTGTCAGCGATCCGGACGCAGCGACGTCCCGCTGAGTGATCAGGCCGGGGCAGGGTCGTTGCCGTCGGCGTCATAGAGGCCGTTGCGGCCGAGCCGTACGAGCAGTTCCTCGGTGCTCCACGGCAGCATCGTGGCGCCGCAGCGGGCATCTCGGTAGTGCTGTTCGAGCCTGCCCGGTCGCAGCAACGACCGGCCGCCGCAGGTGCGCAGCGCCAGCGACGCCATCTCGGGGGCGCTCTCCATCGTGGTGATCGTCGCCACTTGGGCACGGCGCAGCTGCTGCGGATCGGGGTCCGCGCAGATCTCGCCGAGCACGCGATACGTCATCGCCTGCGCCCGGTCGTAGATGAGCTGCAGCTGCGCCCAGCCGGTCTGCTTGATGGGGTGATCCCGAGACGCCTTCACACCGGACTCGCCGCGCAAGTACGTCCGCGTCGTGTCCAAGATGGCTCGCATCAGCCCCAGGTAGCTGAACGACAGGCTCATGTAGAATTGTGGGAAGCGCGACACCATCGCGTTGAACATCCCGGGCGGCAACACCTCATTCGCAGCCGGCACGAACACGTTGTCCATCAGCAGCGTGCGCGAGTCGGTGCCGCGCATCCCCAGCGGATCCCAGTCGCCCACGATCTCGACACCGTCGGAGTCGGCAGGCACGCCCAGCAGGCGAACGTGGGGATCGCCCTCCACCACGGCGAGCACGTTGTGCCGGTGTGCCGCGCCGCTCAGCGAGGCGAAGATCTTGCGGCCGGTCACCACATAGCCGCCGTCGGTCACCACAGCAATGGTGCTGAAACCTGCGCGAGCCCCCGGTGCCTGTCCCTCGGAGAAAGGCTGGGAGTGGATGGTGCCGTCGTGGATCATGCCGTGCCACAACTGCGGCCGATTCGCTTCGAGGTGGGCAGCCATCCGCCCGTCGGGATCCAACGCGCGGCCGTTGGGGCCGGCGAGCAGCGATTCCGCAATCGGTCCGGCCAGCAGCGCCGTCGCGGTATGCATGTTGAACGTCAGCGCGGTCGTTGCGCAGTGCCGTCCCATCTCCTCGGCCACCAGCGCGTAGCCCACGAAGTCCGCGCCGAGGCCGCCGGCGGACTTCGGGACGCACAGGCCCAAGAACCCGGCTTCGGCCAAGTCGTCCCAGTTGCGATGCGGGAAGCTGGCGTCGCGATCGTGCTCTGGGGCACGCTCGCCAAACGCAGGACCCAGTTCCGCCATCCGGGCGGCCAAATCCGCCCGTTCGGGCGTCAGCAGTTCGTCACTCATCGCTCTCACCCTTGCACTTGTCAGCGTTTGCTCCCAAGCGGAGGTGGGCCGTAGCCCCCGCCGCCCGGAGTGTGGATCTCAATGACATCGCCCGCGGCAACTTCGGTGCGGGCGCACCCAGCCAGCTCGATCACGGCGCCATCGGATCGCTCCAGCAGATTCCGGCCGAGGGCGCCGGGCCGGCCGCCGGCGACACCAAACGGCTCGATCCGCCGGCGCGAGCTGAGCAGGTTCACCGTCATTGCCTCGCCGAAGCGCAGCCGGCGCACCACGCCGTCGCCGCCCCGGTTCGCCCCAGCGCCGCCCGAGCCCCGCCGCACCTCAAACCGCTCCAGCAGCACCGGGTGGCGCTGCTCGAGGATCTCAGGGTCGGTGAGGCGGGTGTTGGTCATGTGCGTGTGCACCGCGTCGGCGCCGGGTCGGCGAGCTGTCGCGCCGGCTCCCCCGCAGATCGTCTCGTAGTACTGGTGCTCCGCATTGCCCCAGATGAAGTTGTTCATCGTGCCCTGCGAGGCCGCCACCACGCCCAGGGCGCCGAACAGCGCGTCGGTGATCTGCTGGGAGGTCTCGACGTTGCCGGCGATGACCGCTGCAGGTGGGTGCGGTGACAGCATCGAAGGATCAGGCACAACGAGTTCCAAAGGCCGCAGGCAGCCCGCATTGAGCGGAATGGCGTCGTCGACCATGCAGCGGAACACGTACAACACCGCCGACCGGCAAACCGCCGTGGGTGCATTGAAGTTGCCAGGGTGCTGCCCGCTGGTCCCGGTGAAGTCGACGACAGCTCCCCGCGCCGAGCGATCCACCGAGATGCGAACGCAGATGACGCTGCCGTCATCGAGTTCGAGCTGATAGCTGCCCCGATAGTTGCTATTGCCTAGAGCGTCGATCACCCGCCGCACCATCTCTTCGGCGTTGTCGGCGACGTGGCTCATATAGGCGTGCACGACCTCGAGCCCGTAGTAGTCGACGATGCGTGCCAGCTCGGCGGCGCCGCGCTCGCAGGCGGCGACCTGGGCTCGCAGGTCGGCGATGTTCTGATCGGGGTTGCGGGCCGGCCACGGGCCGCTTCCGAGCACGTCGCGGACCTGCTCTTCGAGAAAGCGGCCCCCGGCCACGATCTGGAGGTTGTCGAGGACGAGCCCTTCCTCGTCGATGGTGGTCGAGTCGGCGGGCGCCGAACCGGGCACGCAGCCGCCGATGTCGGCATGGTGGCCGCGGGAGGCCACGTAGAAGATCCGATCCGTGCCTGAGGCATCGAACACGGGCCGCACGACGGTCACGTCGGGCAGGTGGGTGCCGCCGTTGTACGGGTTGTTCAGGACGTACACGTCACCGGGCGACATCGTCGGGTTCTGGGTGATGACCGTGCGGATGGACTCGCTCATCGAGCCCAGGTGCACCGGCAGGTGCGGCGCGTTGGCAACGAGCTGGCCAGCGGTGTCGAAGAGCGCGCAGCTGAAGTCGCGCCGCTCCTTGATGTTGACCGACACCGCGGTGTGCTCGAGCACAACGCCCATCTGCTCGGCGATGTTCATGAACAGGTTGTTGAAGATCTCGAGCTGCACCGGATCGACGCTGGTGCCGATCGCGACCCGTGACGGTCGAGCCACGACACGTTCGAGCACGAGATCGCCGCGGTCGGTGATCGTGCCCTGCCAGCCCGGTTCGATCACGGTGGTGGCGTTCGGTTCGACGATGACTGCGGGGCCAGCCATGACTGCTCCTGGTGCCAGCGCAGTGCGATCCCAAAACGGTGTGCCGTAGGGCGCGCAGCCCGGCGGGGCTTCCGCGCTCATGTAGGTGGGGTGCGTGGCCAATAGCGCCTCACGGTCACCCTCGGGCGGAGTCGCCGGAGGCGGATCGACTGCCTGGCCGCGGGCTTCGATGTGCAGTGCGTCAACCACCAACGCCTGATCTGGTGCGCTGAACCCGAATCTCGTCCGGTGTGCTGCTGCGAATTCGCTCGCTACCTCGTCGGCTGAGCCCAGAAGCACTTCGAGCGTCGTGTCAGAACCGCGGTAGCGAACTGCCAGACGCCCGGTGACATCAATGCGGTCCTGCGACACCCCCGCAGCGGCCACGGCCTCGACTGCGGTCGGGCTGGCTGCGGCGAGCCGCCGATGCAGCGCGTCGATGAGCTCGCTGTCTAGCGGGGCCTCGATCGGTGCAGCGCGCAACTCGGTGACGTCAGCCAGCCCGATGCCCAGCGCGGACAGCACCCCAGCGTGGGGATGGATGAGGATCGTGGTGATGCCGAGCCGGTCTGCCACCCGGCAGGCATGCTGGCCGCCGGCACCGCCGAAGCAGACCAGCGTGTAGGCGGTGATGTCGTGGCCCCGCTCGGTGCTGATCTTGCGGATCGCGTTGGACATGTTCTCCGCCGCGATCTCGCCGTACCCGAAGGCCACCTCGGCCGCACTGCGCTGCACGCCAGTGGCCTGCGCGATCTGAGCGGCCAGCTCGGCAATGCCATAGGTGGCAGCATCGACATCGAGCGGCTGGGTCCCGTCGGGGCCGAACAGCGACGGGAAGAACTCGGGCCGGATCACGCCCAGGGTGACGTTGGCGTCGGTGAGGGCAAGCGGGCCGCCGTTGCCGTAGCTCGCGGGTCCGGGGTCGGCGCCGGCCGACTCGGGACCGACACGCAAGCGGCTACCGTCGAAGGTGAGCAGCGACCCGCCTCCGGCCGCCACCGTGTGCATGTCGATGATGGGAGTGCGCACGCGGATGCCCGCCACCTCGGTCTCGTTGGCCCGCTCGAACTCGCCGGCAAAGTGCGAGACGTCGGTTGACGTGCCGCCCATGTCGAAGCCGATGAGCTGGGAGAAGCCCGCCGCCCCGGCGGTGCGCGCCATGCCTACGACACCACCGGCTGGTCCCGACAGCAGCGCATCGCGGCCGGTGAATCGCCGGGCATCGGCCAGGCCGCCATTCGACTGCATGAACTGCAGCTGCGGACCCTCCGCCGACGCAACAGCGTCGCTGTTTCCGATTCTCGACGCCACAGCGTCGACGTAACTGCGCAGGATCGGGGACAGGTAGGCGTCCGCAACGGTGGTGTCGCCCCGGGGAACGATCTTGACGAGTGGGTCCACCTCGTGACTGACCGAGACCTGCTCGAAGCCGATTTCGCGGGCTGCAGCGGCTAAGGCCGCTTCATGATCGGGGTAGCGGTAGCCGTGTACCAGCACGATCGCGACTGCAGTCATGCCGCGCTCACGTGCCGCAGCCATGCCCACGACGGCAGCGGGCAGGTCCAACTCTCGCAGCACCGTGCCGTCCGCAGCGATGCGCTCAGAGACCTCAAGCACCTCGGCGTAGAGCATCTCGGGCAGGACGATGTCGAGCTTGAACAGGTGCGGGCGGGTCTGGTACCCGATGCGCAGCACGTCGCCGAATCCTGCGGTCGTCACGAACAGCGTCGGCACGCCACGCCGTTGCAGGAGCGCATTGGTGGCAACCGTGGTGCCCATCTTCACGGACCTGATCCGCTCAGGTGGCAGCGGTTCGCCCCGCGGCACGCCGAGCAGGTCCGCGATGGCAGTGGTGGCAGCGTCGTCGTAGCGGCGCGAGTCCTCGCTCAGCAGCTTGTGCGTGACCAGGCTTCCGTCGGGACGGCGGGCCACGACGTCGGTGAACGTGCCCCCACGGTCGACCCAGAAGTCCCAGCCATCCGGCGATTGGCTCATCTGTTGACCCTAGATGTCGTCACCTCAGCGGTCCGCGGCACGGCTCGTGTCTCGCTCAGCTGGGAATGACCGCTGTAGCGATGATCTCGACCAGGGCGTCGGGCTCGAACAGGGCGGTGGTGCCGAGCACTGCCATGGCCGGGAAGTGGCGGTCCAGATGCTTGCGATGGGCGCCGCCCACGCCGCGGCGGTCGTCGCGGTACGCCTGCACGTCGGTTGCATACACGACGAGCGACACGATGTGGTGGGGTTCGCCACCGGCGTGTGCCAGCGCCTCGACGACGTTGCCCAGCGCCACGTCGTACTGCTCGGCGAATGTGTCCCCGACGACGGCTCCGGTCGGGTCAGAAGAAATCTGCCCGGCGATGTACACGGTTCGCCCGTCCGCGGGGACGACGGCGTGAGCGAAGCCGGGGGCCGGCGCCATGGAATCCGGACTGATCAGCCGGTGCGTTGTGGTCATGTCATCGTCCCTTCCAGTTCGGCGTTTCCGAGGCCCCGAACGCACGGTGGAACTCGGCATGATCCTCGGTGCGCATCAGCAGCGCCTGGGTCATGGCTTCGAACTCGATCGCTGCAGCGAGGCTCATGTCGGCCTCGCGGCTGATCAGCAGCTTCGTGGCCCGGTACGCGAGCCGAGGCCCGTCTGCGAGCCGCCGGGCGAGCGCCGTGCACTCCTCGAGCAGGTCGTCGGGATCGACCACCCGGTTCGCAAGCCCGATTTCGACTGCATCGGCAGCAGAGACAGGATCGCCGAACATGAGGATCTCGGTGGCGCGGCCGTGGCCGACCAGCCGGGGCAGCAGGTAGGCCGAGCCCATGTCGCCTCCGGAGAGGCCGACCTTGGTGAACAGGAAGCGGAACGTGGTCCCCCGCACACAGATGCGGAAGTCCGACGCCAGCGCGATCACCGCGCCGGCCCCGGCGGCAGTGCCGTTGACGGCCGCAATGATCGGGATCGGGCACTCGCGCATGTTCTGAACGACTGCACCGGTCATGTGAGTGAACTCGAGCAGGCGGGCGGGATCGAACCTCACCAATTCGCCGATGATCTCGTCGACGTCGCCGCCAGAGCAGAAGCCCCGTCCCTGACCGGTGATGACGATGGCGTCGATGTCGCCGCGCAGCGGCGCCTCACGGAACAGATCGCGCAGGTCGGCGTACACATCGAAGGTGAGCGAGTTGAGCGTTTCCGGGCGCTGGAGCGTGATCGTGGCGACCCGATCATCCACAGAGACGTCGAAGTGCTCCCAGTCGTCGGTGAACCCAGCAGATGCGCGGAACGTCATGTCGGCGCTCCGTCGAGCACGATCTCTTGACCGTTGCGGTCTGACTCCACAAGCGCCATCACTGCGTCGACCACCTCGGCAATTTCGATGATCCGTCCATGGGGTGTGGCCTTGGCAAGTGCCGCCTCAGCATCCGCGAGGTTCTTGCCGGTCTTTTCCGCGATGTTCGCGATGGTGGCAATGGTCATCTCGGTGCGGACGAACGTCGGGCACACCGTGTTGGCCGTGACACCGGTTCCCGCAGCCTCAGCCGCAACAACCCGCATCAGGCCCATGACGGCGTGCTTGGACGCTGCGTAGGCGGCGATGTACTTGTCGCCCTCGACGCCGGCGATCGACGCAACGGTCACGATCCGGCCTGTGCCGCGCTCCAGCATCCCGTCGATGATCGCTCGGGTGCACAGGAACGCCCCGGTCGCGTTGACAGCCAGGCTGTGGTTCCACTGTGCGAGCGTGGTGCGCCCCAGCCGATTCGACGACGAGATGCCGGCGTTGTTGACGAGGATGTCGACTGGGCCGATGTCTGAGAACGTCGAGGCGACCTGCTCTTCATCGGTCACGTCGCAGATGCGGGCCGCGATACCCGGCAGCGGCTCCGCGGCCTCCGACGTCGCCAGCGCGGTGACATCGTGGCCAGCAGCGGCGAGCCGCAGGCCGACGGCTCGACCGATGCCGCGTGTGCCGCCAGTGACCACGGCCGTACTCATGCCGTGGCCCCGCTGCGATTCAGTCGACCAGGCTCGCCCCGGCGGTTGGCGGCGATGTCGAGCATCGTCAGAACTATACTACTCTTTTGACTATCGCAAAATTCCGGCAATTGCCCAAATGCCTCGAATTCGTATGCGCTGATGTTGTGCTCGAAAGCAGTTGATGTGGCAACTGTGACCTCGCTTGAACCGATCCGACGAATGTCGGCGAACCGGGAGCGGACACCCCGATGAAGATCGCGTGCATCGGCGGAGGCCCGGCCAGCCTGTTCTTCAGCATCCTGATGAAGCAGCAGGATCCGAACCATGACATCACCGTGTACGAGCGCAACCGCCGTGGCGACACGTTCGGGTTCGGCGTGGTGTTCTCCGACGAGACCTTGGCCAACATTGCCGAGTCCGACCCAGATGCCATTGCAGCAATCGAATCGGAGTTCCGTCATTGGGGTGCGATGGATGTCCGCTACTGCGGCCGGACCATCTCCTCCGACGGCCACGGCTTCGCCGCGATTTCTCGGGTGCGCCTGCTCGAGATCCTGACCTGCCGGGCGACCGAGCTCGGCGTGTCCGTCGAGTTTGAAACCGAGGCTGACGTCGACGCCTTAGGAGACGACGTCGACCTCGTGGTTGCCGGCGATGGCGTCAACAGCGGCATCCGCGCCCGCTACGCGACCCAGCTGCGGCCCACGATCAGCTACGGATCGGCGAAGTACATCTGGACAGCAACCGACGCGCCCTTCGACCGCTTCACCTTCATCTTCGAAGACACTGGACACAGCGAAGACACTGGACACAGCGAAGACACTGGCAACGGCGCCGTACAGGCGCACATCTATCCCTACAACGACAGGCGTTCGACGTTCATCGTCGAGATGGCCGAAGCAACCTGGAACCGGGCACAGCTCAGCGGCCACGACGCCGGGTTGGCCCCTGGCGAATCTGACCAACATGCCCTGGGGTGGTGCAGCCGGCTCTTCGCCCGCCACCTCGGCGGACGCCCGCTCATCGGCAACAACTCGAGATGGATCAGCTTCCCCCGAATCTCGTGCGAGTCGTGGGTGGTGAACAACGTCGTGCTGCTGGGCGACGCCGCCCACACGGCTCACTATTCGGTCGGCAGCGGCACCAAGATGGCGCTGGAAGACGCCATCGCACTCGCCGACGCCATGGCCGCAGCCGGCGATGTGTCCACAGCGCTCAAGAACTTCGAGGCGGAGCGACGGCCCCAGATCGAAAGCTTGCAGCGGGCCGCGGCGACCAGCGAGGACTGGTTCGCACACGTCGACCACCACCGCCAGCGTCCCTTCGAGCAGTTTGCGTTCTCGCTGTTCACGAGGTCGCAGCGGGTCACTTACGACAACCTGCGTGAGCGAGACGCCGGCTACCTCGACGAGACCTTGCGTTGGTTCGCATCCCAGCAGCCGCGCTCCGCCCAGCCGTCGACGCCGGACACACCGCCGATCTTCTACCCGTTCGCGCTGCGTGACGTGACTTTCGGAAACCGCATCGGCGTGTCGCCGATGGCGCAATACAGCGCTGTCGATGGCATGCCGAACGACTGGCACAAGGTGCACCTGGGCAGCCGCGCTGTCGGAGGCGCCGCTCTGGTGATGACCGAGATGACCTGCACGTCGCCAGAGGCCCGCATCACGCCTGGATGCACCGGGATCTGGAACACCCCCCAGGCCGAGGCCTGGGCCGGGATAACCAGGTTCGTACACACCTTCACCGAAGCCAAGATCGGCATGCAGATCGGCCACGCCGGCCGCAAGGGTTCAACAAAGGTGCCGTGGGAGGGCGAAGACGTACCGCTCGATTCCGGCAACTGGCCGCTGGTGTCAGCCTCTCCGCTGCGGTACCGCGGCGGCAGCCAGATGCCAGCGGAGATGTCGTATGAGCAGATGGACGCCGTACTCGACGACTTCGTGGCGACAACCCATCGAGCGGCCGACGCCGACTTCGACTTGGTGGAAGTCCATGCTGCGCACGGCTATCTCCTGTCGTCGTTCCTGTCGCCAGCGACGAACCGGCGCGGCGACGATCACGGCGGCACGCTCGAAAATCGGGCGCGGTTCCCGCTGCGTGTCATCGAAGCGGTGCGGGAGGCCTGGCCCCACAGCAAGCCGCTGTCGGTGCGGATCTCGGCCACCGACTGGGTGGAGGGCGGGTTCAGCCGCTCCGAGGCCATCGAGCTGAGTCACATGGCAAAGGACTGCGGCGTGGACATCATCGACGTCTCGACCGGTCAGGTTGATCCCGACGGCGAGCCGGCGTATGGGCGCCTGTATCAGACGCCGTTTGCCGAGGCGATCCGCAACGCGGTCGGCATCCCGACGATGGCAGTGGGTGCCATCTCCAGCATCGATGACGTCAACACCGTGCTCATGGCCGGCAGGGCCGACATCTGCCTCATCGCCCGCGGGCATCTCGTCGACCCCTACTGGACCCTCAACGCCGCGATCGATCTCGGGCGCAGCGAGCAGCCGTGGCCCATCCAGTACTGGCCCGGCCGCACGAGCCGCCGCCGAGAACAGGTGCCAGACGCACTCATCGACCGCGACCTGCGCTGACGGCGATGTTTCCCGCTCTTGTTCCCAGTCCCTATTCGAGACGGGCTGACGGGCTGACGGGCCGCTCGGGCCGCGGGCTAGCGGCGTGCAGCTGCGTCGAGCGTTTCCAGGTAGAAGCGGTGCGCGCCGGGCCGAAGCTGCCGATGGAGTCGCATGAACACCTCACGCGCTTGTTCCGCGAGCCAGTCCGGGGATGTGACCGAGCGAGGCAGCCCGGGGTCGGCGTACGGCAGCGGCCGCCAGGCGCTGATGTTGTTCATGTGAGCCACGAACGCGTCGCGGTCCCCCCCAGGTGATGCGACCCACGACTCCGAGATGGGTCGCTGAGCGGTCAGATACTCCCCGTACAGCTTGTTGATGAGGTCGAGATCCCACGCCGATGCCGCAATGTGCTCGCTGTTCGCGTCGGCTCGGAATTCGCCTTCGAAGAACGACACGTAGCCATCCAGCTCGCTCCGCTTGAGCATCGTGCGGGCCTCTTCCAGCAGCGAAGCTGGGGCGATCCACGACGCAGCGGGGCCCGGTGCGAACCCGAGACGGGCGAGCCTCGACCGGATCAGGTACCGCTTGCGGCGTTCGGACTCAGGAATCGAGAACAGCACCAGCAGCCACGAGGCGTCGTTACGTCTGGCTCCGCTGCCGAAGATGCGCAGATCGCCTGCTTCGAGGATCTCGCGCCCGTCGGCGCTCAACGCGTAGCCGGCCTTGCCATCCACTCGCTCAGGCACCAGCAGGCCTGAACGCTTCATGCGAGACGCGGCGGACCGCACGGCCTGCGCGTCGATCCCGAGCTCACGCATCAACGCGATGAGCCCGCCGACCGCTATCGGGCCCCCGTACTCCCGAGCGAACAGCCCGTAGGTGTCGAGGATCCGGTCTCGGGGTGACATCGTCGTCGAATCTGGACGCTAGGCGCCGGCCAGCTCAGCCAGCTCAGCCAGCTCTGTCAGCTCTGTCAGCTTGGCCAGCGCCCGCCGCTGGAGCTTTCCTGTCGGCGTCTTGGGCAGTGGCTCAGCGCAGAACGTGATCCGGCGAGGGTACTTGTAGGGGGCGATGGTGGCCTTGGTGTGGTCCTGCAGTTCGCCCGCGAGTGCCTCGGTGGCTGCCGATGGGTCGCACAGATGGACGAATGCGTGCACGACCATGCCCCGTTCCGTGTCGGGCGTGCCGATCACGCCTGCCTCCGCGACAGCCCCGTGGCTCAGCAACGCTTCCTCCACCTCTGGGGCGGCGATGTTGTAGCCCGAGCTGACGATCATGTCGTCGGCGCGGGCTTGGTACCAGAAGTAGCCGTCGGCATCGCAGGTGTAGACGTCGCCGGTGAAATTCCAGCCGTTCTGCACATAGGTGGACTGGCGCGCGTCATTGAGGTACCGGCAGCCGATCGGTCCCTTGACTGCAAGCCTCCCGGGCTCGCCTGGCGGCACCGGATTGCAGTCCTTGTCGAAGATCGCTGCCTCCCACCCGGGCAGCGGCTTGCCCGTGGCACCCGGCCGGATGTCGTCGTCAGATGCCGAGATGAAGATGTGCAGCAGTTCGGTCGAGCCGATTCCATCGATCAGCCGCAGGCCAAGCTCCGCTTGGACCTGTTCGAACGTCGCCCGCGGGAGCCACTCGCCGGCCGAGACGGCCCGCCGAAGAGACGACAGGTCCGGGCGAGGCTCCAGCGCCAGCATCGCCCGGTACGCAGTCGGGGAGCTGAAGCACACGGTGGCTCGCCGCTCGGCGATCAGATTCGCCAAGGCTGCGGGGCCTGGTTCCTCGCAGAACCAGGTGCACGCTCCTACTCGCATCGGGAAGACGACTTCTCCTCCCAGCCCGAAGGTGAATGCGAGCGGCGGGCTGCCGACGAAGACATCGTCGGGTAGTGCTTTCAGCAGCGGCGCGAATGCGTCTGCGATCACCAACAGGTCCCGGTGGAAATGCGCGGCCACCTTGGGGACGCCGGTAGTGCCCGAGGTGCACGCCAGCAGCGCGGGGTCCGTCGCCGCGGTGTCTATCGCAGTGAACTCCGCCGACTTGGTTGCAGCCGCCGCCGCCAGATCGCCTGCCGGCCCCCAGATGGCGATCGGGCCATCGGTCACCTCCTGCAGCTCTGCTTCCAGACCCTGCGCGCACAAGCCGACCGACGGATCGCACTTAGCGCACACCTGCGCAAGCTCCTGGGCGCGCAGCAGCGGCATCGTCGTGACCGCGACGGCACCGGCCTTCAGCACGGCGAACCAGGCAGCCACCATCCAGGGAGCGTTGGCCCCTCGAAGCAGGACCCGATTCCCCGGCACGATCTCGTAGTCCTCCACGAGCACTGCGGCGATCCGGTTGGCGCAGTGGTACACGTCAGCGTAGGTCCACATGTCGTCGCCGAGTCCCATGCAGGGCCGTTGGCCCCACCCCTGGGCGATCGCGCCGTCGAGCAGGACTGCTGCAGCATTCAGTCGGCTCGGGTACAAGAAGAGCGGCTCGGACAAGGTGATCTCGGGCCACTGTTCAGCCGGCGGCAGGCCATTGAGTACGAACCGGTCGACGTGCGCGGTCTCGGTGCTCATCTCCAACCGCAAAATACCGTTGACGTGACGATCACCAATCGCACGCTATATCTGGGAGACGCTCCGCGCAAGCAATTCAGGCCGGATTCGCGGCCAGCGGGAAGGTGTTCGGCCCGTTAGGCCTCGGCCTCGGCCTTCGCCTTGGCCTTGCGGAAGCGGGTGCCGTGAATGATGCCGCCGTAGTAGTTGAACGCCTGCCGTGCGGTGGGCTCATCGAACGGGTAGTCCGCACCGATCTGAGTTGCAGCGGCGAGCCCGGTCACGAAGCAGGTCTCCTGACGGTTGACCAGCGTGTGGGCACCGCAATACCAGCTCCGCCGCTTGCCCTGGATGAAGCGGAACAGCGGGACGAGCAGTGCCACATGGCGAACGTCGTGCACGATGTGCTGGAACCACCAGCGCTTGACGATCTGCTCGTCATCGATGCGGGTGATCGGGTTGTACGTCACCAAGCAGGGCCGCTCGGATTCTTGGGCCCACGGCTGCTGGTTATGCATGATGTAGGTGATCTCGTAGTTGTCCGGTCTGGCGCCGTACTGGACGATGTGGTTGCTGCGTGTACGCAGCACTTCTACCTCGTCGTCGGGCAGCACTGCCGAGTCTGAATGCACCACCACATGGTTGTGGAGCTCGCTCTCGTAGCGAATCGATGACAGCAGGTAGCGCTCCAGCATCGTGGGCTTGTCCAGCATCATCAGCGTCTGGTTCGCATTGCAAGCGAAGATCACCTCGTCGAAGGTCTCGCGGGCACCGGCCTCGTCCTCGACCTCGACGCCGGACGGCTGCCGGTACACCTTGCGCACCGGCCGATTCAGGTAGATCTTGTCGCCGAAATCAGCCGACAGGTTCTCGTAGATGCGCCGCGTTCCCTGGTCCCAGGTCTGCATGGGCGTTGCCGTCTCGATGTCGAAGAACTCGAGATACCGCGCGAAGAGCGCCGCCGGCATATCGAACACGTTCGTCGCCATCAGGAAGTTGACGAACATCGGCTTGAGGATCTTGTACCTGAAGTCGGCGGAAAACCCGCCCATGTTCAGCACAGTCCGCATGCTGATGTAGTTGAACGGGTTGAGCGCGTTCGCGAACTTCGACCTCGCGCGGGTCAGACGACCGAATGAATGCAGGCGCGTCAGCAGGCGCTGGAACTTCGCTATCTCGGGTTGCAGCTGATCCCTGATATCGGAGTCGAAGTCGTGGGCGTAGATGCCACCGCGGTATCTCACGCTGTAGTTGAACTCGGTGTCCACGAGATCGATGCCGAAACGCTCCAGCAACAGCACGACGTGGTCGTACACCTACGGGATGCACGCGGTGACGGAGATGTCGAAGGGGATGGAGCTGCCGTCGGCCTGCGGCATATCGGCCGTGACTGCGTTGCCGCCGACGTGTTCGTTGGCCTCGAACAGCCGGAAATCGAAACGGTCCGGGTGGTGGTGCAAGGCCCACGCAGCCCCCAGCCCCGACATGCCGCCGCCGACAATTGCGATTCTGTGCTGCATCATCATGCTCCGCCGGTCAGCATGCCGCGGGCTAGCTGCCATGCCCCTCAGCGCGCTTGGAGGGACTCGAACCCCCAACCTTCTGATCCGTAGTCAGATGCTCTATCCAATTGAGCTACAAGCGCTGATCCTCGCCGGAACCGGGTCGGATGGCCCGATGGCGCCCAGACAGTCTAGGAGACGGTACCTGTAGGGCTTCAAGAGGTTTCCCCTCAGGCCGGGAGGTCGTCACGGTCGGGCGGATCAGCAGCGGCCAGCAGCCCAGCCGCCCGTGCGACTTCGGCTGGCGTGCGGCCAAGGGCCTCGGCAGTGGCTACCACGTCAGACCACTCCGGTTTGCTGCGGTGAGGGCCGTGCTTGACGCTGACGGCGTGCCCCTCGACGTGCACGGTCGATGTGTGCCGTTCGAGCGCTGTGCGCACCACCGGGCGTGCGCGAAGACCCAGCGTGCCGGTGAGCCGGGTGATCAGGTCGGCCAGGCGGGTCACGTCGCCGGGTCGGCACAGCGCCATCAGCGTGTGCGCCGGGCGGCCCTTCTTCATCACGATTGGGACGGCCCAGGCGTCAAGCGCTCCAGCGGCCAGCAGTTCGGTGAGCGCATGGCTCAGCACCTCGCCCGAGACGTCGTCGAGGTTGGCGGCCAGCTCGACCAGCTCTTCGGTGGTGTCGGCTCCCTCGAGGGCTCCCATCGCAGCGCTGAGCTGCGGCGATGTCTGGACGGCCTCGGCGGGGGACTCGGTACCGATGAGCACGCCGGTGACGTTGGGGCGTCCCGGCAAATCCCGGGTGCCTGCACCGAAGCCGGCGCTGACAAGCGTCATGGCCGGTGCTGGCCCGAAGTGCTCAGCGAGAGCGACGACGATGGCGGCGCCGGTGGGGGTGGTGAGCTCCATGTCGATGTCGACGCCCACGATCGGGCGACCTGCCAGCAGGTTCACCACCGCGGGCGGAGGGTTCGGCAGCACCCCGTGGGCTGCGTTGATCGTGCCCTTCCCTACCGCGACGGGGCCGCAGCGCACGGAGTCCACTTCGAGCGATTCGAGGGCCGCGCACACGCCGACGATGTCCACGATGGCGTCAAGGGCCCCGACTTCGTGGAAGTGCACCTCTTCGGCCGCCATGCCGTGCACCTGGCCTTCAGCTTCGGCTAGCGCCCCAAACACTGCCAGAGCCCGCTGCCTGACACGCTCGGCGAGTGGTGCTGCGGTCAGCAGCTCCCGGATGTCACGCCAGCGACGGTGATGATGCCCCTCGGGAGCGTCGACGATTGCCCGCGTTGCGGCGAGCTCGTTCCGCCTGACCCGTTCGGTATCCAGCTGCCAGCCGTCGAGGCCCAGCGTCTGCAGTTGGGCAACCACATACCCCAGGTCAGCACCGGCATCGAGCAGCGCTCCCAGCGCCATGTCGCCCGCAATGCCCGAGACCGGGTTGAACCACGCCACCATGCCTCCCGACGCGGGCGATTCAGTGCTGTCGGCAGTGATGGCCTCGACGCTCGCCGGCTCACGCGCCTCGGCAATCGGCGGGCTGGCCGACGGGTTGTCGTGCATCACTCGGATCCGCCGTGGGAGCGGGCGGCCAGATCCAAGATTCGCATCGCAGCCATGGCGGCACCGAAGCCGTTGTCGATGCCCACCACGGTGATGCCTGCAGCGCACGATGCATGCATGGCCAGCAGCGCTGTCACACCCTCAAGTGCGGCGCCGTAGCCGGCACTGGTCGGCACCGCGATCACCGGTGCAGGCGTGACACCTGCGACTGCGGTGGCCAGCGCTCCTTCCATCCCGGCAACGACGATGACCACGTCAGCCGCAGCCAAGGTGTCGATCTCGGCAAGGAAGCGGTGCATCCCCGCCAGACCGATGTCGCTGCGGGGCGTGGCGCTGATACCGAAGGCACAGAGCACTGCCGCCGCCTCGTGTGCCACCGGGCCGTCTGCCGTGCCGGCTGAGGCCACCACCACCTGCTCGTTGCGAGGGTTCCCCGCACGCCACACCACCGTCGCCAATTCCTCGCTGTCTGCGGAATCTGGTCCCCGATCGGCCGGCCGGTGCACCGTCGCGCCTGGGCATGCCGCCAGCACGGCGGTCACCTGCTGTGGCTGCGCACGCGTCAGCAGCACGGGGCCGGAGCCCCCGCTCAGCATCTCCGCCACGATCCGGGCGCACTGGGTGGGCGACTTTCCTGGTCCATAGACGGCCTCGGGATGGCCGGTCCGCAGCAAACGGTGATGGTCGATGCGCGCTCCGGCGACGTCTGCATAGGGCAGCCGACGCAGGCGACTCAGCGCCTCGTCGGGCGCCAGCGAACCGTCACGCACGTCTGCCAGCAGATCGGCGAGCTGTTGTGCGTCCATCGGCTGCCGTTCTACCCGCTGCAGCGAAGGGTTCGTTGCCCGCGGCGCGATGCGTATCCTGCCTCGATGGCTACAGCCGGTTCTTCAACGGGTGCCACGACCCTGCCGCCTTCGACGCGCATTGCCTACATGGGTCCTCCCGGCACGTTTACCCTGACCGCCCTCCAAACTCAAAGCGACCTCGTACGAGCCACATTGGTTCCGCTGATGTCGATCCCGCACGTCCTTGACGCCCTCGAGACCGGCTCAGTGGACTTCGGATTCATCCCGATCGAGAACGCCATCGAGGGCAGCGTCAACATCGCGCAGGACTCTCTGGCGTTCGATTTCGATTTCCTCATCCAACGTGAAGTTGTGGTGGACGTGCAGCTTGACCTGATGGCACTGCCTGGCAGCGCCACAGCAGACGATTTGTCTGGGATCCATACCGTGAAGTCCTTCCCAGTCGCACTCGCGCAGTGCCAGAAATTCTTGCGCCATGAGCTGCCCGCGGTGCACATCGAAGAGACCGCCTCGACTGCCCTTGCTGCGCACGAGATCCGCACCGAAGAGCAAGCCGGTGTGGCGGCGATTGCGAGCCGGGCGGCCGCCGACCTTTACGAATTGGAGATCGTGGCACCGTCTGTGCACGACAACCCCGACAATCAGACTCGATTCCTGCTTGTCGGCAAGGGTGAGATCCCGCCGCCTACCGACAACGACAAGACGAGCATCGTGGTGTTCCAGCATCACAATGAGCCCGGCAGCCTGATGAACATCCTCATGGAGTTCGAGTCGAGGCGCATCGATCTCACCAGCCTGCACTCGCGCCCGGCCGGCGGCGGGCTCGGCGCCTACTGCTTCTTGGTGGACTTCGAAGGCCATCTCTGCGACTACGCCATCGGCGATTGCCTGCGAGCGCTCAAGATGAAACAGCGCGACGTCAAGTTCCTCGGCTCGTATCCCGCAGCCAAGGATTCCACGAGTAACCGTGATCTGGTCAGCGATGAGGCATGGGCCAACGCGGTGGCTTGGCTCGGCCAGCTGCGAAGGATGATGACGTAAGCAACGCCAGCGTCACCGGCGCGTTGGGAGAACTACTCGAGGCCGACGGCGAACTACACCCAGGGGCAGTTGGAGTTGCGGTCGCCGAAGGTGGCGCCGGTGCGGTAGCGGTCAAGCGTGAACGGCTCGAGTTCGGTGGGCTTGACGCCGTGCACCATCATCTGGGCGGTCAGCTTGCCCACCCCGATCATCTTGAACCCGTGGTTGGAGTCGGCGATCACCCAGGCGTTGTCGGCCACGTAGTCGAACACCGGCACGTTGTCTGGTGTGAACGCGCCGATGCCGCTATTGCGGCGCTCCTTGAAGAACGGCCGCACGTTCTCCAGGCGCTTGAACAGCATGCCCAACGTCGCGCAGTAGTAGTCGGCGAACCATTCCTCTGCCTGGTATTCGTCGTTCAGGTGGCCGTAGGGCTCCACCGCCGCTCGCGGCCCGATCTTGATCGGGATCGTTCCACCCTGCAGACCGGGCGCGCCCACCCGCTCCGCGGCATAACGCGTGTACGAGTAGAAGTGGTCCTTGAGGAATCGGCCGTCGTCGGAATACACCGGCGTGTTCATGAGCTCAACGTGCAGCACCGGGGAGTCCCGGTGCTGGGCGGTGCGGAAGTCGACTCCGGGGGGCAGCAGGACCTCGCCTTCCAGCAATCGCCAGTAGGTCCACATGTCCATCTGCTCTTCGACATGGCCGTCGGGGTACAGCACGTCGACCTGCGAGGGGCCGCCGAGCCACTCCCAGTGCACCGGCGTCCACGCACCTGCGCCCACCACGACCTGCTCGCAGGTGATCGACCCCTGGTCGGTGTCCACCGCGGTGACCGCGCCTGAGTTGTCGAGCTGGTAGCCGGTCACGGTGGCGCCGTAGGTCCGCTGCACGCCCCACTGTCGGCACTTCTGGTCCAGGCCCCACACCGCCATGTGGGTGCCGGCGTACCCGGAGCGGTGCTCGTGCAGGACCACGTCGCAGTTCTCGGTCTTGAAGTCGGGCCACAGGTTGGTGAGGAAGGCGCGGGCCTCCGCACCGGTGTAGACGTCGGAGGGATATCCACTGGCTAGCTGCGACGCCTGGAGCTTGAGATAGTCCTCGGTCTGGTTCGACTCGCCCACCGACACGTACCCGACCTGCTGGAAGCCGAGGTTGACGGGGTCGGACTCCCACACCTCCACGCTGGCTCGCAGGATGGCGTGCAGCGGCCCGGTCATGTACATGTTGCGGATGCAGCCGCAGGCCAGCCCGGTAGCGCCCGCGCCCGGGCCCTGCTTGTCGATCAGCACCACGTCACTGCCCGAGCCCTTGCCAGTGCGCTCGAGGTACATGGCCAGGTGGTAGGCGCTCGACAGCCCGTGCACGCCCGCGCCGACCACCACAAACCGCGCGTGGCGCGGCAAAGGGGCGGCGTCGAACACCGGGATGACGGCCGGGTTGACCACTTGCCCGTCCACCTCTGGCGGCAGGGGCCGGTTGGCGAACGGATACCACTGGTTGTGCCCAGTGGGGTTGGGGACGGTATTGGTCATGTCTTCTCCAGTTGCAATCGAAGGTCAAGTCGGGTCGGCGGCGGGCGAGAGCCGGTAGTCGGCGCCCAAGGTCCGCCAGATCAG
This sequence comes from Candidatus Poriferisodalis sp., assembly GCF_965237655.1. GTDB lineage: Bacteria > Actinomycetota > Acidimicrobiia > Acidimicrobiales > Poriferisodalaceae > Poriferisodalis. Next base: position 428,848 of record NZ_CBDEGB010000001.1, on the reverse strand, counting down.
TGGGACGCCGGGCCGGTAGGCGAGGTGGTGGCGGCTGGGCGCGTCGAGAATGGTCATGTGGGCAGGACCGCCGGGGGCGATCCGCCCGACGTCGGTCCGACCCAGCGCGGTCGCCCCTCCAACCGTCACCGCGGCGACGGCCTCATCGATCGTCATGCCCATGTCGCGCACGGCCATGGCGATGCAGAACGACAGCGATGTGGTGTAGCTCGAGCCGGGGTTGCAGTTCGAGGCGATTGCCACCTTGACCCCGGCGTCGATGGCTCGCCGAGCGTCCGGGTAGGGCTGGCGGGTGGAGAAGTCGGTGGCCGGCAGGAATGTGGCGACGGTGTCGCTGGCGGCCAGGGCCTCGATGTCGTCGTCGGAGAGGTAGGTGCAGTGGTCCACCGACGAGCAGCCCATCTCGACGCCGAGCTGTACGCCCGGCCCGTGGCCAAGCTGGTTGGCGTGTAGACGCAGGCCCAGTCCGGCGGTCCGACCCGCCTCGAGCACGGCCCGGGACTGGTCGGCGTCGAACGCGCCGGTCTCGCAGAACACGTCGATCCAGCGGACGCGGTCCCGGACCGCGTCCAGCATCGGCCCGCACACCAGTTCGACGTAGGAATCGACCCGCCCCTGGTACTCGCTGGGCGGCAGGTGGGCGCCCAAGAACGTGGCCTCCGCGCTGGCCTCGGCGGCCAGGGAGGCCAACTCGGCCTCGGAGCGCACCGACAGCCCGTAACCGGTCTTGATCTCCACCGTGGTGGTGCCGGCCCGGTGCACCTCGACCAGCCGCTGGCCGAGCGAGGCCGCCAAAGCGTCCCGGCCAGCGTTGCGCGTGGCGTCGGTGGTGACCCGGATCCCGCCCCCGTCGTAGGGCTCGCCCGCCATCCGCCGGGTGAACTCCTCGGCCCGGTCGCCCGCGAACACCAGGTGGGTGTGGGAGTCGACGAATCCGGGCAGCACGCACCGGCCGCTGACGTCGAGGCGCTCATCGGCGACAGCCCCGGACGGGCCCACCGCCAGCACCGTGTCGTCGTCGATGACCACCGACGCATCGGTCACCACGCCGAGCGGGCCGTCCCCCAGCTCGGGGTCGTTGGTGATCAGCTCGGAGATGTTGTCGATCACCAGGGTCATGGCGCGGTGACCTCCGTGATGGCCGAAGCCAGATCGGCCGCGACGTCGACGGTCGTGTGCTGTCCGTCGCGCACGACAGTCCTGCCGCCCACCACCAGGTGGTGCACATCGGCACTGGTGGCCGCGAAGATCGTCGCGGCCAGCGCGGTATCGGCGTCAGCTCCGGCCATCCGCACAGAGTCGAGCCCCACCGTCGCGAAGTCGGCCAGCGCGCCCGCCTCCAGCGTGCCTCCCTCCGGCCAACCGACAGACCGGTAGCCGCCGGAGGTGGCCATCGAGGCCAGGGCGTCCACACCGAACACGCCGCGTTCGTTGGTGGCCGCCCGCTGGTCGAGCTCGACCATGCGGGCCTCGGAGAGGATGTCGACGGTGGCGTGGGAGTCCGAGCCCAGGCACAGTTCGGCCCCTGCTCGGGCCAAGCCGACGCTAGGTCCGGTGCCGTCGGCCAGATCCCGCTCGGTCGTAGGGCACAGGCAGCAGTACGCGCCGGCCTCGCCGATCATCGCCTGGTCGCGCCCGCTGGCATGGGTGGCGTGCACCAGGGTCGTGCCCCCCTCCAGCCCTCCGGCCTGGGCGATCACGTCAATGGGAGTCAGACCCCAGACGCCGAGGCACTGCTGGTTCTCCGCCGGCTGCTCGGAGGCGTGGAAGTGCAGCGGGGCGCCGCTCTCTTTGGCCCAGTCCGCGACCACCTTGATGGACGGCGGATCGACAGCCCTCACCGAGTGCACGGCCGCTCCGACCCTCACCATCGGTCCCGATACCGTCGAGGTCAGGCCCTCGACCCGATCGGCCCACCGGTCGGCGCTGCCGTCGCTGAACCGGGCCTGGGACGGCCGCAGCGGCTCGTAGCCGCCGTCGCGCGCGGGGTCGAGCCCGCCATGGAGATACAGCGTGTCGAGCAGGGTCAGGCGGATGCCGGCGTCGCGGGCCGCGGCCACCACCGCTGCGCCCATGGCGTCGGGGTCGTCATAGTTGCCCCCGCCGGGGCAGTGATGGACATAGTGGAACTCGCCGACGACACCGATGCCGGCCAGGGCCATCTCCGCGAACACCGCCCGGGCCAGCCTGTGGTAGCAGTCGGGGTCGAGCCGGGCCGCCACCCGGTACATCAGGTCGCGCCAAGTCCAGAAGTTGCCCCGACCGGCGTGGGTTCGGCCCCGCAGGGCTCGGTGGAAGGCGTGGCTGTGCGCATTGGCCAGCGCCGGCAGGGTAAGGCCCGCCAGTGGCACGGCTGCGGGGGGGCGGACCGGCACACCGGCACGGACCGAGGCGATGCGATCCCCGTCGATGGTGATCACCACGCTGTCTGCGGCCCCGGACCCACCGAGCCAGGCCAGCTCGCACCAGTATTGAGCGGTCATGAGCCGACGCGCTCGGTGAACCGGGAGATGCGCTCGATGAACGCGTCGCGGTGGTGCCGTTCAAACTCATCCCAGGTACACAGCGTGGAAGGGTCGGCCCGGTCGGTGATCAGGACACCGTCGAGGTGGTCGCACTCGTGCTGCCAGGTTCCCGCCGTCAGACCCCGTGCTCGGGTGCAGTGCTCAGTGCCTTCACGGTCGAAGTAGCGGACCCCAAGATTGACTGAGCGGACCACATCGCCCCGCAGCGGTACCGAGAGGCAGCCCTCGTTGATGACCACGGTCTCGTCGTCGAGCACCTCGAACTCCGGGTTGATGGCAACGGTCAGCTCAATGGGCGGCTTGTAGGGGTAGCGAGGGTTGTCGTTCACTTCGATGACGACGATCCGGGCCGTTTCGCCGATCTGATTGGCGGCCAGGCCTGCCCCGTTGGCGTGGCGCATGGTGTCGATGAGGTCGTCGACGATGCCCTGGGTTCGCTCGCTGGCGATCTCCGCCTGCGGCACGACCGCGGCCGTCCTGCGCAGGGCCGGATGGCCGATGGAGAGGATGTCCCGGACGGTCATGTCCCCCGCCTTCGCAGCCCGGGGCCTACTGCGCGGCCGCCGGAGCGACCGGTATGTGTACGCCGCGCTCGGCGGCCACTTCCCAAGCCCTGTCGTAACCGGCGTCGGCATGGCGCATCACGCCGGTGCCCGGATCGTTGAGCAGCACCCGCTCCAGCTTCTGAGCGGCCAGGTCGGTTCCGTCAGCCACGCTCACCTGGCCGGCATGGATCGACCGGCCGATGCCCACCCCGCCGCCATGGTGGATGCTCACCCACGACGCTCCCGACGACGTGTTGACGAGCGCGTTGAGCAGTGGCCAGTCGGCGATGGCGTCGCTGCCGTCTGCCATGTCCTCGGTCTCGCGGTAAGGAGAGGCCACCGAGCCCGAGTCGAGATGGTCGCGTCCGATGACGATCGGCGCGGCCAGTTCGCCGGACCGGACCATCTCGTTGAACCGCAGCCCCAGCCGGTGGCGCTCCCCGTAGCCGAGCCAACAGATCCGGGCCGGCAGGCCCTGGAACGCGACACGCTCGCGGGCCAGGGTGATCCATCGCTTGAGGCCCTCGTCATCGGGGAACTCGTCGAGTACGGCCCGGTCGGTGGCGGCGATGTCGGCCGGGTCGCCCGACAGCGCAACCCAGCGGAACGGTCCCTTGCCCTCACAGAACAGGGGCCGGATGTAGGCGGGAAGGAAGCCCGGATAGTCGAAGGCCCGCTCGCAGCCGCCGAGAGCGGCCTCGGCCCGCAGGCTGTTGCCATAGTCGAACACCTCGCTGCCGGCGTCGAGGAAGCCCACCATGGCCTCCACGTGGGCGGCCATGGCCGCCCGGGACCGGCGCACGAACTCGTCGGGCTGGTTGCGCCGCAGCTCGTCCGACGCCTCAGGCGACAGGTCGTTGGGAACATAGGTCAGCGGGTCGTGCGCGGAGGTCTGGTCGGTGACGATGTCGGCAGCGACGCCGTCGGCCAGAAGGCGCGGCACCAGGTCGGCCGCGTTGCCGACCAGTCCCACCGACAGCGGGCGGCGGGCCTTCACGGCCTCTTCGCAGCGACGCAGCGCATCGGCGTAGTCGTCAGCGACCACGTCGAGATAGCGGGTCTCCACCCGGCGAGCGGCCCGTTCGGGGTCGACCTCAATGCACAAGGCAACCCCGTCGTTCATGGTGATCGCCAGCGGCTGAGCGCCGCCCATCCCGCCCAGCCCCGCGGTGACGGTGAGGGTCCCTGCCAGCGACCCCCCGAAGCGTTTGCGGGCGATGGCCCCGAAGCACTCGTAGGTGCCTTGCAGGATTCCCTGGGTGCCGATGTAGATCCACGACCCCGCCGTCATCTGGCCGAACATGGTCAGGCCGAGATGCTCCAGTCGGCGGAACTCGTCCCAGGTGCCCCAATCGGGGACAAGGTTGGAGTTGGCGATGAGCACCCTGGGTGCCCATTCGTGGGTGCGGAGCACTCCGACCGGCTTGCCCGACTGCACCAGCATGGTCTCGTCGTCGGCGAGATCGGTCAGCGCCGCGATCATGGCGTGAAACGCCGGCCACGACCGCGCCGCCCGACCGGTGCCCCCGTACACGACCAGGTCGTCGGGGCGCTCGGCCACGTCGGGATCGAGATTGTTCTGCAGCATCCGGAACGCGGCCTCCTGGGGCCAGCTGCGGCAGGTCAGGGCAGTACCGGTGGGAGCTCTCACTCCACCTGGAGGGGCGCTGGCGCTGTGCTGTGTGCTGGGGGCCATAGAGGACCTCGGGATGCGGGGTGTGCGGTGTGCCACACGTTACCGAGAGTCGGCCTATGCTGTCAATATGCAGCAAGAGATTTCAAGTAGTGAAATTACCCCTGCTGCTCCGCTGCATAGATCGCGCTCGGCGGAGCGGGTGCTGGCATTGCTTGACACCGTCGTCACCAGCGGCGAACTCAGCCTGACTGCAGCCGCTGCCCTGACGGACATGCCAGCTAGCACGGCGCTGCGACATCTGCGAGTTCTGACCGACCGCGGCTATCTCGTCAAGGACAGATCCGGGTCGTATTCCGTAGGTCCAGCGTTCGTGCGCACCGCCTTGGCGTCGTTGCAGTCCGGCCCATACGCCCGGCTCAGGGCGGCAGCCCAGCCAGAGCTCGAACGACTGGTCGAGGCCACCGAGGAATCCGCGTATCTTGCCGTGCGCGACGGCGATTCCGCCGTCTACATCGCCACAGTCGAGGGCCGTCGGGCCATCCGCCACGTCGGCTGGGTGGGCCGGTCCGTTCCCATCGAGGGCACCGCGGTAGGCACGGCACTGCTCGCCGCCCCGCTCGCGCGCGGTGCCCGCCCCGCTCCCGTCATCAATACCGGCGCCATCGAGTCCGACGTCACCGCGGTCTGCGCGCCGGTCCACGGTTTCGCCGGCCCGGTAGCGGCTCTGTCGGTGCTGGGTCCGGCGGACCGGCTCGTCGGTGCCCGCCTGCGGACCGCGTCCGACGCCGTGATCGAAGCGGCCGTTGCCACCTCCGCCGCGTTCTCGTCCGTCGAGGCAGTCTTGACGTGACGGTGGAACTCGACGGCGCAGGCGTCACCGTTTCCGATGTCGTCGCGGTTGCCCGCCACCATGAGGAGGTTCGCCTCAGCGACGCCGCCCTGTCGCGCATGGCCGCAGCCCGCAGCATCGTCGAGGCCCTGGTCGAAGGCGAGCCGGCCTACGGGATCTCCACCGGCTTCGGCGCCTTGGCCAACACCACCATTCCCGCCAGCCGCCGGGCCGCCCAGCAGCAGTCCTTGATCCGCTCCCATGCCGCCGGGATGGGCCCGGCGGTCGAGACCGAAGTGGTCAGGGCCATGATGTTTCTGCGGGCCCGCACGCTCGCCTTCGGGGCCTCGGGGTCGAGGCCACAGGTTGCGGAGTCGCTGGTGCGTCTCATCAACGCGGGCGTGGTGCCCGCCGTGCCCGAACACGGCTCACTGGGAGCCAGCGGCGACCTGGCGCCGCTTGCCCATGCTGCGCTCGTGCTGATCGGCGAAGGCGAAGTCCTGACCGACGACGGGGGCACGATTGACGGTGCCGAGGCGCTCTCGGCAGCGGGCATCGAACCCTTGGTCCTCGCTGAGAAGGAGGGCCTGGCCCTTACCAACGGCACCGACGGGATCCTGGGAATGCTCTGCCTGGCCGTCCACGATCTCGCCGGCCTGCTGACCGTCGCCGACATCGTGGCCGCCTGCAGCGTCGAGGCTCTGCTGGCCACCGATCGGGCCTTCGCCGCCGACCTGCTGGCACTGCGGCCCCATCCCGGCCAGCAGGTCTGCGCGGCCAACCTCCGGGCCGTGCTGGCTGGCTCGCCGATCGTGGCGAGCCACCGCTTTGGTGACGACCGGGTGCAGGATGCCTACTCCATCAGGTGCACGCCCCAGGTGCACGGAGCGGCCCGCGACACCCTCGACTTCGCAGCAGGCGTCACGGACGGGGAACTGGCCTCGGCCATCGACAATCCGATGGTGCTGCCCGACGGCCGCGTCGAGTCGTGCGGCAACTTCCATGGCGCGCCGGTCGCCCTGGCAGCCGATTACCTCGCCATCGCCGCGGCCGAGGTCGGCGCTATTGCTGAACGCCGCATCGACCGGCTGCTCGACTCCAATCGGTCCCATGGCTTGCCCCCGTTCCTGGCCGACGATCCGGGCGTGGACAGCGGTTTGATGATCGGCCAGTACACCGCGGCCGCCCTGTGCGCTGAGAACCGGCGCCTGGCCGCGCCGGCTGCGGTGGACTCGCTGCCCACCTCCGCCATGCAGGAGGACCACGTGTCCATGGGCTGGGGCGCGGCTCGCAAGCTGCGCCTAGTCGTCGCCAACCTGCGCCGCATACTGGCCGTCGAATGGGTGGCGGCTGCCCGCGGCATCGAGCTGCGAGCGCCCTTGCAGCCCGCGGCGGGGACTGGTGCCGCGCTCAACTTGCTGCGGAACAAGGTGCCCGGCCCGGGTCCCGACCGCTGGCTGTCACCCGAGCTCGCCGCAGCCGAACAGATGCTCGCCGACGAGGCTCTGGTGACCGCGGTAGAAACAACCACCGGCCCCTTGGCCTAGGACACCTCTGCGGAGGGAGGGGGATTCGAACCCCCGGAGGCTTGCGCCTCAACGGTTTTCAAGACCGTCGCAATCGTCCACTCTGCCACCCCTCCGCAGGCCAACTTACCGGCGCGGCCATCGCGGAAGCTTTCTGCTCGGGGCTATCTTGTGGCGGTGCGCCTGCCGCTAGCGGCTGGTTGCTCATGGAGAGGTGGCCGAGTCCGGTTGAAGGCGCTTCCCTGCTAAGGAAGTAACTGCCGCAAGGTGGTTCGTGGGTTCGAATCCCACCCTCTCCGCACCTGTGATTTCGTCGTCGGGAGGTCGTGCGCCCGCTCGCTAGCCGGCTTGCATCACGGGCAGAACTTCGGCCTCCATGAGCCGGCGTGCAGCTGTGCCCTCGGGGGAGCCGTAGACGTTTTCGTTGAACTGGCCGGAGAGGAGGACCTTGTCGATACCCAGGGAACGCAACTCGGAGAGCTTCGCTATGCAGCGGTCCGGTAGGCCGACCACGCCAAACCGGTCAATGAACTCGGGCGGGAGCGTCGCTGGAAAGGCGTGAATCCATAGCTCCATTGTCGTCACCCGTCATTGTTTTCCGTAGGCGAGCGAACGCTATGACACGGTTTTTCGATACGCCTACACGCTCCGAGTTCTCGGCGGGGAGCTCGCTGGTCCAGGACTCGTACGGCGACGGCCGGTTGATCCTTGTAGACATGCACCGGCATGAGAAACCGGCTGCTCCGCTTTGCGGCGTACATCGCCGTCGGCGTCGTCACCGGCCTGATCGTGGCCGCCGTTGCCGTGCTGAGCGAGAAGGTGCTGCTCGAACGGGTGCTGAACCTGCCGCCGTGGCAGCGAGTGCTGGCGCCGGCGCTCGGACTGTGGGCTGCGGTGCTGATGCTGCGCTGGGCCGATGCCGGTCGCCGACTCTCGCCGTCCACCTCGGAGGAGTACATCCGGGCCTTCCACGACCGCACCTACCCGATGCGGTTCCGCGACCTGCCTTTCCGGCTGGCAGCCGGCATCGTCACAATCGGGTCCGGAGGCGCAGTCGGGCTTGAAGGCCCGTCGATCTATGCGGGTGCCACGACGGGGAGCGCTATACAGCGTGTCGCCCGGCGTCTGTTCCGCAACCGGGAGGGCTACGCACTGCTGGTGGCCGGCGCTGCGGCTGGCGTCAGCGCCATCTTCCAAGCGCCCGCCACCGGAGTGCTGTTCGCCCTCGAAGCGCCCTACAAAAGTGACCTGGGCCGCCGGGCCCTGCTTCCCGCACTGCTCTCGAGCGCCTCCAGCTACGTCGTGTACGTGCTGGTCACCGGCTTCGACGACCGCCCATTCGAAATCAGCACCGAAATGGTGAGAGTCGGATTCGGCCGCCAGGAACTGCTGGGAGCAGCCGTCGTGGGCGCCCTGTGCGGGCTTGCAGCGTCAGCGTTCTGCCGAATTCTGGGAGCCGCCAAGCGGATTCAAGAGTCCGACCGGCCCTGGTGGCTGGTGGCATTGTGCGGCGGCGGGATCCTGGTGGGCCTCGCCGTGCTCTGCGAGTTCCTGTTCGAGGCGCCGCTGTCGCTGGGCCCGACCGCCGAGGGTCAGCTGGTGAGCTGGTCGCTCGATCCCGAACAATCGCTGGTGCTGCTCGGGGCACTGCTGGCGGTGCGCGTGATGGCCACATCGACGGTGCTCGCATCGGGCGGCGTGGGCGGCGTGTTCATCCCGCTGGCCGTGTTCGGGTTGATCGTCGGGCGCCTGGTCGGCGGCTGGATTGAGCTGGGGCCTGAATCGCTGGCGTTCTTCCCCTTTATTGGCGTGGCCGCCTTCCTGGCGGCGGGCTACCGCACCCCGCTGGCAGCGGTGATGTTCGTGGCTGAGTCGACGGGTGCTCCGGCATTTGTCGTGCCCGCCTTGGTGGCGGTGGCCGTGTCGCAGGTGCTCATCGGCAACTCCTCGGTTTCGCAGTACCAGCGGGACAGCCGCACCGGGCACCTGGAGCGTCGCCTGGAGATGCCGGTCAATTCAGCGATGTCAACCGATGTGCCCACGGTGAGTGCCGACGCCCCGCTCTCTGATTTCGTGTGGGGCATCGCGCTGCCTCGCAAGCAGCTCGAAGCCGTCGTGGTGGGGCCCGAACGGAACTTCCTCGGTGTTATCCGGCTCAGCGATTCCCGCCATGTGGATCGCAATGACTGGATGTCGGTCACGTGCGGCGAGGTGATGACGACCGACATCGAGCCGGCACGCCCGTCGTGGACCCTGCGTGAGGTCACCGAAGCGATGGCTGATGCGGAGATCGAGCTGTACCCCGTCATCGACAGCGGTGGACGGATCGCGGGCGTTGTCACCGAGAATGCCATCGTCAAGCTGGTGGACTTCCTCAACGAGACACAGGGCGGCAGATGACGAGTGAAGCTGAGTCTGACACTGGGGCTAACACTGGGTCCGAATCCGGGTCCGACACTGGGGCTGAATCCGGGGCTGAGCCTGGGCCGATCGGGCTGCTGGAAGGTCTGGCGACCACCCGCTCCATCCGTCGCTACCTGCCCGACCCGATCCCCGACGAAGACCTGGCATCAATCATGTGGCACGCGAGCCGAGCACCCAGCGGCTCCAACCGGCAGATGTTTCGCTTCGTCGTGCTGCGCGACGGCCCGGTTGCGCGTCAAGCGAAAGCACTGCTGGGCCGGTGCTTCCGGGAAGGCTGGAACTCGAAGCGCTCCGGCGACGGCTACACGGAAGGCTCCGGCGCCGCCGACAACTCGCCCAAGGCCCGCATGGCCCGAACCATGCAGCACTTCGTCGACCACTTCGAGGAGACGCCAGTGGTGATCCTGGCGTGCCTGGTGCGCTACCGGAAACCCACCTACGCCGAGGGCGCATCGGTGTATCCCGCCGTGCAGAACCTCATGCTGGCGGCACGGGCGCTGGGCTACGGCGGCGTCATCACCGGCTGGCACCGCGCGGTCGAAGACGAACTGTGCGAGCTGCTCGGCATTCCCGAGGGCGTGGCGATCCACGTGACCATCCCGCTCGGCCGGCCCGCTGGACGCCACGGCCCGGTGCGGCGACGCCCGCTGCGCGAACTCGTCTACGAGGACCGCTGGGAGCAGGATGCGCCGTGGGCCGTCGACCCGCCCGACACCCGCTTCACTTCGGCAGGTCCGCCGCCCGGCTCACCGGTCTGAGGCGGCGGCGCCCATTCTGTGCGCAAAAATGCCGACTGAGGCGGCTTTCTTGCACACAGATGAGGCAGAGCGATCCTGGCAGCAGTCGCGGCGGGAAAGCCAGGCGGTTCAGGAAGTCGCTGCGGGGCGGTCGGTGTGGCTCCACTGCGACCACGACCCGATGTAGACCCTCGGGCTGCCCAGACCGCTGTGCTCCATGGCGAGCGCGTTCGTACAGGCACTGACACCCGATCCGCAATACATGATCGTCTCGTCGGCGTCCGCGACGCCTTCGGATTCGTAGCGGGCCCGCAGCGTCGCCAAGTCAGCAAAGAAGCCGCCAGCGTCGAAGTTGTCGGCGAACGGCACGTTGGCCGCGCCGGGGATGTGCCCAGGCCGGGCGTCGATCGGTTCGGTCTCGCCGCGGTAGCGGTCTGCACCGCGGGCATCGATGAGAACGCTGCTGGTGCCGGTACCGGCTGCCGCTGCTGCGTCGATGTCAACGAACGCGCCATCGGGCCAGTCGCGCACCGGGCACGTCACCGGCGCACGATGGCTCGGCTCGGTTGCCGTGGGTCCGGGCCACGCCTGCAGACCGCCGTTGAGCAACACTGCGTCGTGGCCGAGCACGCGCAGCATCCACACGAGCCGGCTGGCGGGCACCCCGTTCTGATCGTCGTACGCCACAACCGGGTTATCGGGGCCGATGCCAAGCTCGCCGAGCGAGTCAGCGAAGCTCTGCGCACTCGGCAGCGGATGGCGGCCATGTTCTGGCGCACCGTGCGCCGACAGGTGAGCGTTCAGGTCCACCCAAATCGCTCCGGCAATGTGGCCCTCCAGGTAGGCGTCGAGCCCTGAGCGGCCATCGAGATACCAGCGCACATCGCACAGCACGACGTCATCGCGGCCTGCAATCTGGGACGCATCGACAATGGGCGGCAGCGGCGCAGCAAACCCAGCCATCAGCCCTGCCCGAACATCATCAGCCACTGCGCCACCATCACACCTTCGGCGCAGAACACATCACGTCAGCCCTGCCCGAACATCATCAGCCACTGCGCCTCGCTGCGCGGCTTGAAGACGTAGTTCATCTGGCGTGTCTGACCCATCGTGGCGCTGGGCTCGTGCGAGTACCGGTGCCCGGGAAACAGCACGGTCTCATCGGGCACCTTGGCGAGCGTGTCGTGCAGCGAGCGATACATCGCAGCGGGGTCGCTGCCGGGCAAGTCCATGCGGCCGCAGCCGTCGAGGAACAGCGTGTCGCCGGCAACGAGCGCCCCTGCCACCAAGAAGCACTGGCTGCCGGGCGTATGCCCAGGCGTGTGCAGCAGCTCGATGTCGATGGCTCCCACCGACACGACGTCGCCCGGCGCGTGCAGCTCCATGTCATTCACCGAGATGCCCGTGGTCTTGCGCACCAGTTCGGCCTCGGGCGCCTGCAAGTGGATCTTGGTGCCCTGGCGCTCCAGCAGTTGGGCCACGCCTTCGATGCTGTAGCCCATCATGTTCCCACCGACGTGGTCAGCGTGGAAGTGCGTGGCCAGCACACCGGTGAGCTCCATGTCGTCTTCGGCGAGCATGTCGAGCAGGTCATCCACGGCGTAGGCCGGGTCCACCACGACGGCCTCGCGGGTCTCCCGATCACCGATCAGGTAGGAGAAATTCACCATCTGGCGGGCGATCGGGTCGCTGACGGCGAAATCCTGACCCGACAGCAGCTGGCGGAAATAGAGCCTGCTCTCGGCGGGCGGCGGCGTCACCTGCGAGTCCTCGGACATAGCAGCGCACAGTACTGCGGCAGGCCACGAATCGTCTGCGGCGACGGGCATCGCACCGAGAGTTGCCCGATGTCGGATGCGTGTCTGTTCGGCGACGATCCGGGCGGCTGGCTGGCCCGCCTGCCGCCAGCGCGGCAGTATTCGCCCATGAGTCAAACGCCTGCCCCGCTGTCGGACTTCTACGAAATGGACGAGTTCCTCACCGACGAGGAGGCCATGATTCGCGACACCGTCGCCACCTTCGTGGCCAAGGAGTGGGATCCGATCGTGGGCGACCACTTCGAGGCGGGCACCTTCCCCATGGAGCTGATCCCGACGATCGCCGACATGGGCCTGCTCGGCATGCACCTCGACGGTTACGGCTGTGCGGGCGCCTCGGCCATGGCGTACGGCGTGGCCTGCCGGGAGTTGGAAGCGGGCGACAGCGGGCTGCGCAGTTTCGTGTCGGTGCAGGGGTCGCTGTGCATGTTCCCCATCTGGCGTTACGGCTCGACCGAGCAAAAGGAGGCGTGGCTGCCGCGTATGGCCGCCGGCGAGATCATCGGCTGCTTCGGGCTGACCGAGCCCGACCACGGCTCCGACCCGGTCTCGATGACCACTCGGGCGGTGCGCAGCGGCGACACCTGGATCCTCAACGGGTCCAAGCGGTGGATCACCAACGCCGGGCTGGCCGACCTCGCCATTGTGTGGGCCAACACCGACGACGGCTTCCGGGGCTTCCTCGTGCCCACCGACTCGCCCGGCTTTGAGGCCCGCAAGATCCAGAACAAGCTCTCGCTGCGGGCCTCGGTGACCGGCGAGTTCTACATGGACGACGTCGAGGTGCCCGAGTCGATGCGGCTGGGAGATGCGCTGAGCATCGGCGCGCCGCTGAGCTGCCTGTCAGAAGCCCGTTTCGGCATTGCCTTCGGGGCCGTGGGCGTGGCCCGCTGCTGCTACGAGGCGGCGCTGGACTACCAGCTCGAACGTCCCCAATTCGGCAAGCCGCTGGCCAGCTTCCAGATCAGCCAGATCAAGTTCGCCGACATGCTCACGTCGATCACCAACGCCAACCTGCAGGCAATGCGGCTCGGGCAGCTGAAGGAACAGCGCCGGCTGCGACCGCATCACATCTCGATGGCGAAGCGGCACAACTGCCGAGTGGCCATTGATGTGGCCCGCACGGCCCGGGCGATGATGGGCGCCAACGGGGTCTCCACCGAATATGCGCCGATGCGCCACGCGGCGAACATGGAATCGGTCATGACCTACGAGGGCACCGAGGAGATCCACGGACTGATCCTCGGCCAGCAGATCACCAACATCCCAGCCTTCCGCTGATACCAACGCTGACATAGGGAGCACGCCATGACCGCCGCAACGCACCGACCATCCCGATCCCAACGGCACCGGGGCGCCCTGCTGCGACCGCTGTCAGCAGCACTTGTGCTGGTGCTTCTGACGGCAGCGTGCGTCGGCGGCAGCGATGACAGTGAGGACGCCTACACCGAGCAGCAGTTCGCGGTCTCTGCGGACACCGACGGTGCATTGGACATGGCCGATGATGAGATGGCCGTGGAGGAAATGGCCATGGAGGAGGAAACGGCCGAAGAGTCCACTCCCGCCTCGCTCGTTGGAGCTGCCCAAGAAGATTCGGGCTCAGACTCCTTGGCGGGGGCACCGCCGGTTGTACCCGCCGATCTGGGCCGCGACATCATCTACACGGCCTGGATCTCGGTCGAAGCTGCCGACGTGGCCGCCGCGGCTGCGCAGGCCACCTCGATCATTCAAGGACTGGGCGGTCTCACGTTCGGCCAGGAGACCTACACCCAGGGTCGGGCCCACACCACGCTGACGTTCAAGGTCCGGCCCGAACAGTTCTCGGTGGCGCTGGAGCGCCTGTCGAACGTCGGCGAACTCGTGGAACAGAGCGTCAGGGCCGAAGACGTCACCGACATCGTCGTCGACCTCACCAGTCGCATCTCCACCGCCGAGACCAGCGTCGAGCGGCTTCGTGAATTCCTCAGCCGTGCCACCGATGTGGAAGGCGTGGCCGAGCTGGAACGCGAACTCGCCCAGCGGGAGACGAACCTGGAGCGGCTCCGAGGCCAGCTGCGCTCGTTGCGAGACCGAGTCGACCTGGCCACGATCACGCTGATGATCACCGAGTCGGTCGAGGCGGTGCCGCCGACGTCGGTGATTCTGCGTGCCTGGCTGACCTCCGGCGACGACGACCCCTGCCTGGGATTCACCGACCTCGTCGCACCGCCCGAGGGCGAGGTGAGCTTCTGCATCGAGCTGGAGAACGACGGCGAGACCACCCTCACCGAGGTGACCCTCAGCTCGAATGCGCTGCGGTTCGGAAACGACGACCTGACGGTTCCCGAAGGCATGAACCTCGAGAGGATCGAACCCGGCGAACGCGCCGTCGCCACGCTGCACGAAACGGTCGAAGACGGCCGCATTGCCGGGCGGGTGGCCACCCGGGGCCTCTCGGTTGATGTCCGGCTGAGCGCCGTGCCCGTGACCGACAGCGGTCAAGAGGGGCCGCGCCTGGCTCGCAGCCACACGCTCCAGCTCTTGATTACCGAGGACGACTCGCCACCGGGCTTCGGCGATGCACTGAGCGGCGGTTGGGATGCGCTCGTGGCCGTGGGCAACGGCGTCCTGCTGATCATCGGCGCTCTGCTGCCGTTCCTGCCGGTCATCGCGATCGCGCTCTGGGTGGCGTGGTGGTGGCTGCGTCGCCGTCGAGCCCGCCGAGCTGTCACGACAAGCAACTCCGACGAGGCCTGATCCTTCGCAGGAACCGTCAACGGCCGAGACCGCTATCGGACAAATTCGGACGTCCTTCGTGATGTCCGTTTATGTCCGATCGTCACGGGCCAGACTCGCTGCATGCAGGTAGAAGCCGTTCTCACCACGGGCATCTACTGCCGGGCAGACTGCTCGGCACAGCCACTGCCGCACAACGTGACGCACTACTCCAACCCGGTGGCCGCCGAGGTGGCTGGCTTCCGTCCATGCCTGCGTTGCCATCCAGAACGCCGCGCCGGCTCACTGGCCGATCTGGACGTGCCCACGCCGGTCGGAGCGGCACTGCTGCGCATCAACGACGGCTTTCTCGATCACCACGACGAAGAAGCATTGGCGGCCCACGTCGGCTACAGCACCCGTCAACTGCGGCGACTGTTCGAGCACCATGTCGGCGCGACTCCCACAACCATCGCCCGGTCGCGCAGGGCGCACTTCGCCCGCTGCCTGATCGACGACACCGATCTGACGTTCGCCGAGATCGCCCGTGCTGCGGGCTTCGGCGGGCCGCGCCAGCTGCACAGGGCCATTACCTCGGTGTTCTGTTTCACCCCTACGGAGTTGCGGTCGAAGCGGCGCCGAGGCGAACGGCCTCGCCTCGACGGCGGCCTCGTGCTCGCATTGCCGTACCTGGCGCCATTCGACTTCGAGGCGTTCATCTCGCACCAGGCCTCCAGAGCCATACCGGGCGTCGAGGCCGTTACCGGTGCTGACGGCTCAGCCGTTTATGTCCGCAGCTTCAGCGCGTACGGGCATGCCGGCATCGTCGAGGTGGCCGTGCCAACAAACGCCGCCCCCATGGCGGCCGTGCCAACAAACGCCGCCCCCATGGCGGCCGTGCCAGGCAACGGCGAACAGCTGCAGCTGCGGCTCCACCTGCCGACGTACGATTCAATCATCGACGCCGTGAGCCGCTGCCGGGCACTGTTGGGCACCGACACCAATCCTTCGCCGGCTGCAGCTGCGCTCGCCGACGACCCGCTCATCGGGCCGCTTGTCCGGGGCGCACCGGGCTTGCGCGTGCCGCGCTCGTGGGACCGCTTCGAGACCGCCATCCGCATCGTCGTCGGGCAGCAGATCTCGCTCGCCGCGGCGTCCACGTTGTGCGGCCGGATCGCCCAGCGCTTCGGCACACCGATTGATGCGCTATTGGAATGCTGCGCAGGTTCACCTGCGCGCATCGAGCACGGCGAAGACGTTTCGGTGCCACTGACTCACCTCTTCCCGGACGCAGCGAAGCTCGCTGATGCCGGACCGGCAGGGTTCGCGGGGCTGGGGTTCACCCAGCGACGAATCGACACCATTGTCGGCATCTCCCGTGCAGTCGCCAGCGGCGACGTGGATCTGAGCGCCACCGACACGCTCGAAACCACCGTGGCCCAGCTCTGCGAACTGCCCGGCATCGGGCCCTGGACCGCGCATCTCATCGGGATGCGGGTGTTCGGCCACGACGACGCATTCCCCGCCTCCGACCTGGGCCTGCGCCGGGCGATAGAACGCCTGGTGGGTCACCCGATGCAACCACGGGAAATCGACTCGCTGGCAGAACGCTGGCGCCCCTACCGTGCGTGGGCCGCACAGCATCTCTGGCACGCCGCTGCGGGGTCCGGTCCAACCCAGCCCGGCCCGACCCCTCGCTGACCTCAGTCCGGACCCAGGAAGGACCCTCATGAACCCATCGCATTCCCGCCCTAGCAACACCGACACCGTCGACGCGGCAGCCGGCAGCGCAGACATGCACTGGCACACGACCATCGACAGCCCGATCGGACCGTTGGGCTTGGTGGCAACCGAACAGGGGTTGCGCGCGGTGTCGTGGCGGGGCGACGAGACCTCCGTCAAGCTGCCAGACAACATGGTCGAAGATCCCGACCACCCGATCCTGCACCAGGCCGCGCAGCAGCTCGATGAGTACTTCGACGGGAAGCGCACCAGCTTCGATCTGCCGCTCGACTTGCGGGGTACTCGGTTTCAAGTGGCGGCGTGGCGGGCGCTCGGTGACATCCCCTACGGCAGCACCCGCAGTTACGGCGAGCAGGCGTCGCTGATCGGCAGGCCGAAGGCCGTGCGGGCCGTGGGCCAGGCGAACGGCCGCAACCCGGTGCCGATCGTGCTGCCGTGCCACCGGGTCATCGGCGCCAACGGCTCGCTCGTGGGCTTCGGTGGCGGCCTCGACCTCAAGACGCAATTACTCGAACACGAGGGCGCACTCGACTGAACAGATCGGCTGAACAGCAGTCCGCTGACCACACCCCGCAACAGCTGCCACCACGTCGTCGCCGCAGTGCGCGAGGAGGGACTTGAACCCTCACACCCTTGCGGGCACAGGCACCTGAAGCCTGCGCGTCTGCCAATTCCGCCACTCGCGCGTGGGGCGATCAGGCTAGCCCGCGAACCTGCGCTCCTACACTGGGCCGTCGTGGTTGGCGCCAGCTTGGTCGGAAGCGACGGACAGTGCCACGAACTGGGGCATTCGACCGTCATCGGGCGGCGCGACGACTGCGACATCGTGCTTGACGGCCCAAAGGTCTCACGACGACACGCTCAGATATGCCAGGACGCAGATCGTCTGCTCCTGGTGGACCTGGCCAGTGTCAATGGGACGTTGCTGAACGGGATCGAGATGACCAGCGAACGTCTCGCGCACGGTGATGTCGTCACGATCGGCACCCACGAACTGCGGCTGGAGCTGAGCTGATGTCCGAGCAGCTGGTGCGGCTGCTCGCGCTGGGCGTGCTTGTCCTGCTCTACCTGTTCTTCTTCCGGGTCATGCGCGCGGTGTGGGCCGGTGTGGCGACACCCCGCAATCACCTCAGCTGGAGATCGCTGCTTGCGTTGCGAGGCGACGGGCCCCCCAACGGCAACGCCGCCCCGCAGCCAGTGGCGCTCGTCGTGCGCTCGCCGTTGAGCGCCCAGGGCGAACGGCACCTGCTGGCCGACACGCTGACCATCGGGCGCAGTGCCGAGTGTGACGTGATCATCTCCGACAGCTACTCATCGCAGTCTCATGCCCGCCTGTACCGCAACGGCGCCCAGCACCTGCTGGAGGACCTGGGATCGACGAACGGGACCTACCTGAATCGCCAGAAGGTCGCCAACGCCACCGTTGTGCGCATCGGCGACTACGTGCAAGTGGGCTCCACCGTCTTCGAGGTCAGCGCATGACAGAACTCCGCTGCGCCCACATCGCGGACTGGCCGCGCCCTGCGTGCGCTGCACTCGGCTGTACCGCTGCCCGGCAAAGCCGCGAGACTGGTCCGCTATGAGTGCCCCCGCCCGCCAGATGCGCATCCGCTGGGGCGGAGCGTCCGACCGGGGCCTGCGCCGAGCCGAGAACCAAGACGCCATGTACGCCGACATCGGTCTGTTCGTGGTGGCCGACGGAATGGGCGGCCACCTCGGCGGCAGCGTCGCATCCAGCCTCGCAGTGAAGACCGTTGCAGCCAACTCCCCTTCAACACCACCGGAGCTGCTGGCGGCCGTCCGCCACGCCAACCAAGTCGTGCACCATCGCTCGACAGCCCATCCAGATCTCGCAGGCATGGGCAC
The DNA here is from genome assembly GCF_965237655.1 of Candidatus Poriferisodalis sp. Classification (GTDB taxonomy): domain Bacteria; phylum Actinomycetota; class Acidimicrobiia; order Acidimicrobiales; family Poriferisodalaceae; genus Poriferisodalis. The sequence goes on along the minus strand of NZ_CBDEGB010000001.1, from coordinate 410,506 downwards.
CACGTTGTGTGCCATCGCCGTGGTGCAAAGCGACGACAGCCGGGTGTGGTGCTTGGTCAACGTCGGTGATTCACGTGTCTACCGCTTCCAAGGGGGCGAGCTCTCCCAGCTGACCGTCGACCACAACTTCGTTGCCGAGATGATCCGGGCCGGCGATCTCACGGTCGAACAGGCCACCGACCATCCCCGGCGCAACACGCTCACTCGAGCCATCGGCGTGGAGCCAGAGGTGCTGATCGACGACTGGATCCTCGACCTCACCGGCAACGACCGCTTCCTGCTGTGCACCGACGGCGTCACCAACGAACTGGACGAAGACGAAATCGCCGAGCTGCTGGATTCCGATGAGCATCCATCAGACGTGGCACGCGCGCTTGTGCGTCAGGCCAACGACTGCGGGGGACGCGACAACTCCACGGCGCTGGTGGTGGACGTCGACATCGAAGGGATCGAGATCGCCACGACCGCTCCCGACGCCGAAGTCACACGGACGGGCGACAGCACCGAAAGCACGCCCAAACGGCGCGGCTGGCGGCGTTCTCGCTCACGCTGAGGCCACCGCTGCGCGCGCGACGCCGCACCGAGTCTGCGCTCGCAGCAATGGCGAGTGTGGTGGTCTGTGCTGCCTTCGCGGTCGCCGGCATCGGAGTGTCGCGCAACGGCGACATGGGATCGCTGTGGGACACGGCTGTCTGGCTGGGAATCGTCCTCCTCGGCGCCGCGGCGACGCGTGTCGCGATCAGGCGATGGGCTCCGAACAGCAATGAGATTCTCTTCGGCGTCGTCGGTTTGCTCATCGGCATCGGTTGGGTTTTCGTGGTCCGGATCGATCCGGCACTGGCACAGGGCCACACGTTCGCGGTGCTGGCGGGGTTCGCGGCCCTCGTGGGGACCTTGGTCGCCATGGCGCGCCTCGACTGGTTCATGCAACACCCAGGCGCCTGCGGTCTCATCGCCGCAGTGCTGGCTGGGCTCGGCAGCTTCGCCAGCGGGATCGATGTGTCCGGCGGCGCCTACGACCCGGCCCGGCAGTGGCTGAGTCTCGGATCGCTCAACGTGCAGCCATACGGCGTGGCCAAACTCGGCGTGATCCTGGCGGCCTGCGGGCTCACGGTCACCGCCCCGCGGTGGCTGCCGGCTCGCTTGGTGCCTCACCGCCATGCCGTGGGCGCAATCGTCGCTGCGGTCGGAGCGTGGACGCTGCTCCTCGCCCAAGGCGACCTCTCGTCGTCGGTGTTGATCTTCGCAGCGGCATGGTTGCCGCTGTGGCTTGACGGCGACGATCTCGTCGGCAGCGAGCTGCCGACGGTCGCCCGGTCGACGCGCACGCGCGCACTCGGCGGCGTGATCGCCACCTACGGAGTCGGCGTCATCGTGCTCGCCTCTGTGTACGACTGGCTGTCCGCACAGATGCGCCACTGGCAGGACCCGTGGACCGTGGGCGAGGTGGCATCCACTGTCGAGGCGGCGTTCGCGATCAGCGCCGGCGGGATCAGCGGCGTGGGCCCCGGCCTCGGCGCTCCGCAACGGATCGCGGCGGTACACAGCGATTTCGTCTTCGCCGTCATCACCGAGGAACTCGGCATTCTGGGCGGCGCAGCGCTGCTGGCTGCGTTCATGCTGCTCATCGGGGTCGGCGCTGGAATCGCCCAGCGGGCACGGAACACCCATCGCCTGCTCGCTGCCACGGCGACCGCCGTGATCGGGCTGCAGGCGCTTGCCACCATCGCAGGGGTGTTGCGGCTGCTCCCGCACACCGTCGGCGCCCTGCCGTTCGTGGCCCATGGACCTGTGGCACTGGTCGGCAACTGCATCGCCGTCGCGATGCTCCTGGCAATTTCGGATGTCAGCGGCAGCTTGCGACTCGAGCAGAGCGCGCCGAGGGCGTCCGAGCCGACGCAACTCCGTATGCCCCGCCGTCTGGACGACGACTCAGCGGCGGGGGACGCTCCGACGGGCGAACTCCGTGCTGCCATCGCCAAGCCAGCGCGTCGCAGACGCCGACCCGCGAGCGATCCCTCCCAAGGCGAGCCTCAACAGCTTCCACTGGGTGACCCGTGAACCGGCGCATCACACGGTTGGCCGTCGCGCTTGCAGTGAGTTTCGCTGTGCTCCTGGTGCAGCTCACCAACATCGGCTTCCTGGGCGCCGACGAGCTGCGCCGTCACGAACTCAACACACGTGCAGCGGCGGCCGCCATCGGTTCGGCGCGCGGTGCGATCATCAGCGCGGACGGCGAGACGATCGCGCCCGGCATCGGCCCAGACGACTCCGGCGCGCTGCAGGTGCGCTCCTACCCGCACGGCTCGCTCTACGCCCACATCGCGGGCTACCTCTCACCCGCTGCGGGCGCTAGCGGTCTCGAGCGCAGCTGGGATGCCGAGCTGTCAGGAAGCGCCCTTGATGTCGCCGTGACACAACTGGCCGACCTGTTCGCCGACAGCGGTCGAGTCGGCGACGTGATCTTGACGGTGCGCCACGGTGTGCAGCTCACCGCCCGCGCCGCGCTCGGGGACCGTGACGGCGCCATCGTTGTCGTGGACCCCGCGACCGGCGCCATTGTGGCGATGTGGTCGCGTCCCAGTTTCGACCCCAACGCGCAAGTCGTGCTGGCACCCGATGCGGCTACAGCCAGTGCCTCGCAGCCGGTGGCACGCGCCTACCAACGCCACTACGCCCTCATCGCCGACGCCGCGCTCGATGCGACCGGGGACGAATTGCTGCGCGGGGCGCGCCGGCAGCTGGGTTTGACAGGCATCGATCTGCCCGGCGAACCCGACGGCGCCGTCTTCGGCGAAGGTGTACCTCTGACACCGCTGCAGCTGGCCCTGGCCGCTGCTGCGATCGCCAATGACGGGGTGAGGATGCGCCCCTACTTGGTGCACCGTGTTGATGCGCGCTCGGCCTCCCGCTCGGGCGAGGGCGAGCCGCCCACCCCGGATGCATCCGCACAGACAACGCCACGCGACGCCGGTCGCATCTTCGAGATCGCTGATGCGGCTGGGCTGCTGGCGCACATGGCAGCACAGGCGCAGGTCGCTTCGATCAGCCTCGCACCGACCGATGGCGTCGAGCTTCCCGCAGCGGTCGCGACCGGCCAACTGCTTGATCCAAACAGCGACCGCGAACGAACCGGCAGTTGGGCGGTGCTGCTCGCCCCAGCCGATGCACCCACGGTCGCCGTCGCGGTGCTCATCGAACCCGACACCGGTCTTGACGTGGGCGACCCGCAGGCCGGCGGTACCTTGGCAACGATGATCGCTGCGACCGCAGCGGAAGCCGCCCTAGCGCTGCGGGCAGTCCCGACCTCATTCGAAGACGGCCCGTAGCCCGAACCCTGCAGTCACACCGCCGGCGCGACGGCCCGACCTGGCAGCAAATGCCCTGTGCCCATGGCAGACACCGACAATCCAATCTTCGGCGGCCGCTACGAGCTGTTCAGCCGTATCGCCCGGGGCGGGATGTCCGAGGTGTTCCTGGGCCGCGACCGCCTGCTCGATCGGCCTGTCGCCGTCAAGGTGCTGTTCCCCGAGTTCGCGACCGATTCGTCGTTTGTCGAGCGGTTCCGGCGCGAGGCCCAAGCCGCAGCGAACCTGAGCCAGCCGAACGTGGTCGGCGTGTACGACTGGGGCAACCACGAGGGCACCTACTTCATCGTGATGGAGTACGTCGAGGGACGGAGCCTGGCTGAGGTCATCCGCAGTGAGGGTCCGCTGCACCCCGATCGCGCCGCCGACATCACCATTGACATTGCCGCGGCGCTGGCGTTCGCTCACAGCAACGGCGTCGTGCACCGCGACATCAAACCGGGCAACGTCATGATCACCCAGTCCGGCCAGGTCAAAGTGGCCGACTTTGGCATCGCACGGGCGCTCGGCGGCAGTTCTGACGACCTGACACGCACCGGTTCGGTGATGGGCACAGCCACGTACCTGTCGCCCGAGCAGGCCCAGGGGCAGGACGCGGACCCGCGCAGCGACGTGTACTCGCTGGCCGTCGTGCTCTATGAGGTGCTCGCGGCGGGGCCGCCGTTCACCGGCGACAGTCCGGTGGCCATCGCCTACAAGCACGTGCAGGAGGTTCCGGTCCCGCCGTCGCGCTACAACGCCGACGTTCCCCACGAGCTCGAAGCCATCTGCCTGCGCGGGCTCGCCAAGGATCCCGATGCCCGCTACGGCTCAGCCGCCGAGATGCGCAACGACCTGCTGCGGTTCCGGGCAGGCCAGCCGACTCATGCCTCAGCGGTCGATGTCACGGCATATTTCCCTGTGGTGCCGGCCGCCACGCCGGCGGCGGCACAACAAGCACCCGCGTCCGCTCAGGGCGCACCGCCCGCCTACCCGCAGCCGCCCGCTCCCCCGCCTGCTCCCCCTTACGGCCACACGCAGTATCCGCCGCAGTACCCGCAGGGCCCGCCGCCCAGCGCCGTCGAGCCGCCGGACCGCACGCCGATGTGGATCACGCTGCTCGTCGTGTTGCTGCTGGTCATCGCAGGGCTGGTGTTCCTGCTGGTCAACGACCGGGGCGAATCGGGAGTCGTGACCGAGCCCGAGCGCACTTCCGACGTGCGGTTGCGAGTGCCCAACGTGGTGGGCCTGCATTTCGCCGAGGCCGAGCGCGAGCTCGCCGACGTCGGCTTCGATCACGTCAGCATCGAGTTCTCCGAACGCGACGACGTCGACGAGAACGTCGTCTTCCAGCAGAACCCCCGCGCTGGGCTGCTGCTCGCAGAGCCGAACGATCCCGACAACCCGATCACCCTGTTCGTCGCCGCGCCGCGCACCCTGGTCCTGTTGCCCAATGTGGTCGGGCGAACGTACGAAGAGGCTGAGGCGCTGCTGGTGGCGGCCGGCTTCAGCGTCGAGCGCATCGACGTGCGCAACGACAACCTGGCAATCGGTCTCGTGACCGAGCAGAGCATTCCGAGCACCGAACAGCGCCCGGCAGGCACGATCGTGACGCTGACGGTTTCAGCAGGCCGGGGCGAGGTGGAGGTGCCGCGCCTGATCGGGCAGACGATCGACGACGCCAGGATCACATTGGCCCGCCTGGGGCTCGTCGACCGGGTCGAGCGGGAGTTCTCCACCGAGTTCAGCGAGGGGATCGTCATCCGCAGCAGTCCCGAAGCCGTCCAGTCGGTGGAACGGGGCAGCGTCATCACGCTTGTCGTCTCCGCTGGACCTGAAGAACTGGTCGTGCCGTCGCTGGACGAGTTGGGCACCACCGATGTGAGTGCCGTTCAAGCGGCGCTCGAGACACTCGGGTTCCGAGTGCGGCGAGCGGAACGCGAGAGCGAGAACCCTGACGTGAATCCAATGATTGTTCAGGAACTCGACCCCATGCCCGGAACCCGACAGATCGCCGGATCTGAGATCATCATGTTTCTGGCGAAGCCGCCGGTCATTGCCGTCGTGCCGAGCTTGCAGGCGATCGGAACATTCGAGCCCGACAAGGTGGCCGCCGCCATGGCCGAGTTAGGTTTCACCGTCGATCAGCGAACGCAGCCGGTCACCCAAGGCGACCCGGCTGACGGTCAGGTCATCGCATTCGAACCCGCCTCGGGCACCGACATCAAGATTCACTTCGACACGGTGACGCTTGTAGTTGGGGAAGCGACGATCAGTGCGCCCGAAGTGTCGCCCGACAATGACGAGCAATTGCCGAACGGTGACTCAAACGACTCATAGTCACGGCTCGGCCGCGCCGCTGGCAGGCAGTACACCTCTCCATGTTCTCCCAGACAGACCACTAGGTTGATCGGCCATGGCCCGGCCACGCAAGACCAGCCGCATCACTCCCAAGGGAACGCGACCTCAGAACGCGCCCGCCCAGCAGCACAGCGCGAGCAGCCATGGCGAACCGAGCGGCTCGTGGTTTGGCTGGCTGATCGTGGCGCTGCTCGGGGCTGGCACGGCGGTGATCGTGGCGAACTACCTCAGCTGGTTGCCCGGCAGCCCCACGAGCGCGTGGATCGCCGTCGGCCTTGGCATCGTCCTGGTGGGCATCCTGCTCGCGACGCGCTGGCGCTGATCGACTGCCGTCAGGTCTGTCGCCAAGGCGCCAAGGCCGCAAGACGGTGAATTACATCGATGTGACTTTCCCCAGTTTGTGGAAAACCTGTGAACTGGGGCGCTACTCGTCCGCGTTGGCAATGAGATCCATTTCCTCGCTGCAGCAGCGAGGCGGATCCGGGTTCTGCACCGGGGCGCGAGTCATGCGCATCTCGGTGCCGCATAGGCTGCATCGGAAGGTGAGCCGCACACGGCGCAGCTCCCCCGGCGGGGGCGGCGGCGGGATCGGCCGTGAGAACGTCGCCATCATCCGCAAGCCGAGCCGGTACACGATGTAGATGAACACCAGCGACAGCGGCACAGCCACCCACAGGCTCACGCTGTCAAGCTACTGGCGCTTATGCGAAAGTGTCCCTATGCGGCCTAGTGGGACTGAGCCTGGGGACTTTGTCGAGTACGACATGGACCTCTACGAGGCGCAGCGCCGCAGCGCCATGCGTGCTGCGCTCGAGGCCAGCCGGGCCGAGCTGTCGGCGGAACTCGGCATCGAGCTGCAGGTTGCCAGCGAGGGCAACGAACTGGTGCTGGTCGACGCCGAAGGGGTGCGCTACCGGGCGACTCTGAATCACCATGGCCGGCTCGTGCTCACCGCAGCGCGGGGAGCGAGCCTGCTCTAGCGGGTGGGGGCGGCTCGGAAGGCTCGTTCGAGCAGTGATGCCGGGGCCGGCGCCGGCTCGGGCTCGGGCATTTCAACCGGTTCGGGGCGTGACCGGGGCTCGAAGAGCGGCGAGGCGGCAGCGCTCTCGGGGGTTCTTGCGCTTGGGCTGGATCGCTCCATGACCGGTTCGGGCTCGGGTGCCCGACGATCCACGAACTCCCAACCGACCGGAACTTTGATCCGGTCCGCATGGGCCCGGCACAGCGGGACGATGACGTCGCGCTGGCGAGACGTGCCAGCGATCGTGGCGGCATCGAGGTCGTAGAGCCACGCTCTTGTCTGGGGCACCTCGTAGCCCAGCCCCGCGGTGGCCGTCTCGGTGCACATCCCTCGAACACACTGCAACATGGCATTTCAAGGTACCGGCGCTCCCCCAACGGGTCGGGGATAGGGACGTCGATCCGGTGCCGAACATGCGATCTCGGTAGGGTTCTCTGCGCCAGGAGCAGGCACGCAGCTGGCAAGCACACGAGGGGAGCTGCTGTGGTTGGCGGAGCATTGAAGTCAGCGAGCATGGACGATTTCGACCTGCGGATGTCGACTGGGGTCGAGCCGCTGTATGAAGCCGTGAAGACGTTCATCCGCGACGAGGTCGATCCCATCACCGAAGAGTTCCATCGCCTCGGCGAGAACCGTGAAGAGCGCTGGAGCTGGGGGGACGGGCAGCTCGAACTGCTGGAAGTTGCCAAGACCAAGGCACGCGAGCAGGACCTGTGGAACTTCTTCCTGCCCGACGCCGAGACCGGCCAGGGCCTCAGCAACCTCGATTACGCCTACATCGCCAACGAGCTCGGCAAGAACCGGCTGGCCTCGGAGTGCCTGAACTGCTCCGCGCCTGACACCGGCAACATGGAAGTGCTGGAGCGTGTCGGCACCGCCGAACAGAAACAGCAGTGGCTTGAACCGCTGCTCGAGGGCAAGATCCGCTCTGCATATGCCATGACCGAGCCGGCCGTGATGAGCTCGGACGCCAAGCAGGTGCAGACCAATGCTGTGCTCGACGGCGAAGAGTGGCTCATCAACGGCGAGAAGTTCTACATCTCAGGGGCGGGCGACCCGCGCTGCAAGATCATGATCACCATGGTCCGCACCAACCCCGATGCGGACACCTACAAGCAGCAGTCGCAGATCCTCGTGCCGATCGACACACCGGGTGTCGAGATTCTGGGGCCCATGCATGTGTTCGGCGCCGACGACGCTCCGCATGGGCACATGCACATCCTGTTCAACGACGTGCGCGTGCCGAGAGACAACGTGCTGCTCGGTGAGGGCCGGGGCTTCGAGATCAGCCAGCTGCGGCTCGGCCCGGGACGCATCCATCACTGCATGCGCTCCATCGGTGCTGCCGAGAAGGCCATCGAGATGATGGTTGACCGGGGCATGAGCCGCGAGGGCTTCGGGAAGAAGCTCATCAACCTCGGCAAGAACATGGAAATCGTTTCGCGGTCGCGCATCGAAGTGGAGGCGATGCGCCTCATGGTGCTGCGTGCCGCGAAAGCCATGGACACCCTGGGCAATGCCGAAGCACGAGTCTGGGTGAGCGCCGTCAAGGCGATGGTGCCCGAGAAGTGCTGCGACATCATCAACGAGGCCATCCAGATGCACGGCGCCGCTGGCGTGTCGCAGTGGTTCCCGCTGGCGGAAATGTGGCATAGGCAGCGCACGTTGCGTTTGGCTGATGGTCCCGACGAGGTGCATCACCACATGGTGGCCCGCGCCGAAGTGCGTACTCGCGAGTCAGAGCGGTCCATGGGTCTCGCTGCCGAGCACACGCTGGACGGGCCGCGCCAGCCCGCCATGGCGTTCTCGGGGCCGTAGCCGCCACACGTTTCCGGACGTTCGCCCGGGGCCATGAGGGGTCTTAGGCGTGGGCGGGGTCGCCGAGGTCTCGCAGCGCCCAGTCGCGGAGTTCTACTTTTCGGATCTTGCCCGAGGGCGTGGTGGGCATCTCGTCCACGAACACGACGTGGCGCGGGATCTTGAAGCTGGCTATGCGGCCGCGGCAGCGTTCGAGGAGGGCATCCTCAGTGAGGTCAGTCGGGGCTGCGGCGGTGCGTTGCACGAAGGCCACCGGCACCTCGACGAGGCGGGGATCGGGGTAGCCGACGACGGCGATCTGTTCGACGCCCTCGACGTCAAGCAAGTAGCCCTCGACTTCGGCGGGTGAGACGTTCTCGCCGCCCACTTTCAGCATGTCCTTGTGGCGGCCGATGAAGACCGCGTGGCCGTCGGGCCGCATCCGGGCGATGTCGCCGGTGTCGAGCCAGCCGTCGTCGTCGAGCACTTCGGCGGTGGCTTCGGGGCGGCGCCAGTACTCCTCCATCACCGTGTAGCCCCGGACGAACAGCGCCCCAGGAACGTCGGGCGGGCATTCGTCGCCGGTGTCGGGGTCGCGGATCTGGAACTCGATGCCGTCCATCGGGTAGCCCGAGGCCTCGGTGCGCTGCTCGACGCTGTGGGTGGGGTGGCTGCAGCTCACGAACGCCCACGACTCGCTCATGCCCCAGCCCGAGATGGTCGGGCAGAACACTTCTTGTGCCCGGCGGGCTACGGGGGTGGACGACTCCATGCCTGCAGCCAGCGTTCCCATCCGCAGGCTGGACACGTCGCGGGGTTGCTCTTCCTGAGCCCGCAGCAGGTCGCCCCAGTGCGAGTCGAACCCGTGCATGACCGTGCCGCCGCGTGACTCGACTTCTGCCAGGACCGCCGCAGGGTCGAAGATGTCGAACAGCACCTGGCAGCCACCGGAGAGCACCGCTTGGATCGACACCTCGCCGAAGCCGAACAGGTGGAACAGCGGCAGGTAGCTCATGTGAATGTCGTTGGCCGTGTGGCCCAGCAACATGGCTCGCTCTCGGCTGTTGCGGAGGGGGCGGTGGGTGTGCACGACGCCCTTGGGGTGCCCTGTCGTGCCCGAGGTGTACGCCAGCATCATGCGGTCGTCGACGGTCACGCTGGCGGCCCGTTCGGCCAGCTCGGCGTCGGAAACGCTCTCGCCGGCGACCAGCAGGTCGCCCCAGCTCAGAGTGTCCGCAAGGCTGTCATCGCGGGGCTCTCCGGTGAACACGAGTCGCTCCAGGTGCCCTGCCTCAACGATCCCGGGGTAGGCCTCGCAGAGCATCTCGCGGTAGTCGATCGGCCCCGACCGGTCGATCGAGATCATGAACCGGCTCTGCGACTGCGCCACCGTGTAGGCGACATCGTCGGTGCGGTAGCGGGTGTTCAACGGCACGATGCAACACCCCACTTTGGGGATCGCGTACTGGAGCCACAGCCACTCGGGCAGGTTGGTCATCCAGACGGCCACGTGGTCGCCTCGCTGCGCGCCCAGCGCCATCAGCCCCTTGGCCGCCCGGTCCACCTCGGCGGCGAAGTCGGTGTAGTCCCAGCACTGCGAACCGAAGACCGCCGCCGGGCGGTCCCCCCACATGCGGGCCGCATGGTCGACGGCGTCGCCCAGCAGCAACCAGTCGTATTTCGCACCCTCAGCCATCGCCGCAGCGTAGGTCACGACGTCATTCGGCTGCGGAAGGGACGGCTAGGTGATCACTCCGTGGTCCTGATGTCGGTTGCTGCGGCCTACGCCGGCTCGGTCACGTGATCGCAGGGATCAGCAGCCCGGGTCTGGGGGTCTCGGCGGCGCAGCGGGCGGGCGGGCGGGCGGTACGTTGAGCGGGTTCGTGCGTTCGTGGGCACTGGTGGGCCGAGCCACCTGCAGCCCGAAGGAGTGGTGCCGCCGTGGAATTCGACCTGATGACGGGGTCCTCAACGTGGGGTGAGGCCGCCGAGTTGGCGCAAGCGGTCGAGGGCGCCGGTTTCTCGGGAATGCTGTACACCGAGACCGGGCAGGTGCCGTGGATGCAGCTCGCCGCGGCCGCCATGGCAGCCCCGAGCCTGACCTTCACCACGGGCATCGCGGTTGCGTTCCCACGCAGCCCGATGGTGTCGGCCCAGCTCGCCTGGGAGCTGGCCGGTGAGACCCGCGGCCGTTTCCGGCTGGGGCTTGGCAGCCAGGTCAAGGGCCACGTGGTACGGCGTTATTCGTCGGAATTCGATCGCCCTGCGGCGCGCATGCGCGACTACGTGCTGGCAGTGAGGGCGTGCCTGCGGGCGTTCCGGCGGGACGAGAAGCTCAGCCACGAGGGCGAGTTCTTCAACCTCAGCCTGCTGCCGGCCCAATGGATGCCACGCAGCCACGACTACGGCGACGTCAAGGTCGACATCTCGTCGGTGGGGCCGATCATGAACCGGGTGGCGGGCGAAGTCGCCGACGGGGTGCATGTCCACCCGATGCACACGATGCACTACATCCGCGAACGGCTGCTGCCCGAGGTGGCCCAGGGCGCCGAGCGGGCCGGCCGTGATGTCACGGAGATCGACCTGATCGTTCCGGTCTTTGCCGCGCCGGGCAACTCGACCGAAGAGCTGGCACCGCTGATCCGGCGTGCCAAGACGCAGATCGCCTTCTACGGCACCACGCCGAACTACTCGTTCCAGTTCACCGATCTGGGGTACGAGGGCGTCACCAAGAAGCTGCGCGACCTGATGCGCACGGGCGACATCGCCGGCATGGCCGAGGTCATCACCGACGACATGCTGGAGCACTTCGCCCTGGTCGCACCGTGGAACGAGATGGGCGACCGGCTGAAAGACCGGTACCGCGGCACTGCGGCCCGGGTGGTCATGTACTTGGCCGAGGAGCAGATCCGCAAGGACCCCGACATGGTTCACAAGTGGGGCGCTGTGGCGCAGGCCACACGCTCCTGAACGCACCTACAACGCAGCGTTTGGCGACAGGAGATGACGTGACTGACGATGGCAACGTGGACCGGGTGGCTCTGGTGACCGGCGGCGGCCGGGGCATCGGGCGGGAGATCTGCCTGGGATTGGCCCGCGCCGGGCGACGGGTTGCCGTAGCCGACCTGCGGGTGCCCGAGGCCACCGACACAGCCGCGGCGATCAACGCCGAGAGCGGCAGCGGTCGCCATGGCGGCGACGAATCGAACAGAGCAATTGCCGTGGCGATGGACGTCGCTGATTCTGATTCGGTGGCACAGGGACTGCTGGCGGTGGCCGACGAGCTCGGCCCGGTCGAGGTCCTCGTGAACTGCGCCGGCTGGGACGAGCTGAAGCCGTTCGGAACGACCGACGAGGCGTTCTGGGACCGCATCATCGAGATCAACTACAAGGGTCCGCTGCGGACGACGCATGGATGCCTGCCGCCATGATCGAGGCGGGCTTCGGCCGGATCGTGAACATCGGATCCGACGCCGGACGGGTGGGCTCGTCGGGCGAGGCCGTCTATGCCGGTGCCAAGGGCGGCGTCATCGCCTTCACGAAGACCATTGCCCGCGAGGTGGCGCGCCGCGGCATTACCGCGAACGTGGTGTGCCCCGGGCCGACCGACACGCCGCTGTTGGAAGAGATCGCCTCGGCCACCGACACGAGCGACAAGATCATCGGCGCAATGGCCCGAGCGGTGCCGATGAAGCGCATCGGCCAGCCGCACGAGGTGGCTTCGGCCGTCATCTACCTGTGCAGCGAGGAGGCCGGGTTCATCACCGGCCAGACGCTGTCGGTCAGCGGCGGCCTGACGATGGCCTAGCTAGACGGGCCTAACTGGACGGCGTTGACGAGCGCTGTCTGAGTGCCGATGGCGGCCGTGGCTCACGCACCTGCCCGGCCGTCACTCGGATCCAGTACTCGTACGCCTCGCACATCGCCCCTGAGTCACCGACAGCCCGACGGCCCCGGAGCGTACCCAAGCCCTCGGAGCCGATCACAAGGGATTGGTCCAGCGAAGTCCCTCGAAGCGGCCAAAGTCGGCGTCGTTCGAATGGACTTCGGCCTGATGCTCAATCGCCAGCGCGGCAATGTGCGCATCGGTGACAAGGTTGGCGCCGACACCCGCTGCGGCCAGAGCGTTCCGGAAAATCTCAAGATGCTGTGCACCGGGGTTCAGCACCGAGACATTGGGAAATTCGAACCACTGTGCCACGTAGTCCACAGCCGCCTCAGGCGTGGCGGGATCGACAAGGACGCTCGGATGCGTCAGCAGTCGGACGAACCCGGTCACGACGATCCACGGCATCCCGACGCGGTTGATGCCATTGACCAGGTTCTCCCACCACAGGCATGCGCGTTCATGCAGCGGGGTGCCCGCGCTGTGCGCGTAGATGAGAAGGTTGAGATCGGGAATGATCACTCGGAATCCTGAGTGACGATCGCGCCGGCTTCGAGAGCGTCATTGAGCTGGTTGAGACGCAGGGGATCAATGCCGGCGCGGAAACCGCTCTGGTGTGCCTGTACTTGGTAGACGAGCCTCGCGCGGCGGCGCGCAGGGCTCAGGCCGCGACGAAGCGTGTCGTTGACGATCTGTTTGAAAGGCACCCCGAGTCGGCGCGCGCCTTCACGGAGGGCGTCGGCCACATCGTCATCGAGCGTCAAGGTGGTCCTCATAGGCACATCTTGATGCTCTCCAATTGTGATGTCAAGATGTTTGCACTGGGCCAGGCTGCGAAGAGCTCGCTGAGCTGCCGAGTGGATAGGTGACGCCTCAGAAAGCTGCTGTCACGCTTTCTGTGTGCAAATTTGCCGTCTGTGGCGGCATTTCTGCGCAGAGTCGAGAACGTCGGGGCTGGCGGGCATCGCTGCCTATTCGCTCAGGCTCTTAGCTGCCGTAGTTAGGGTCTCGGCGTTCGGCGAAGGCGCGGAGGCCCTCCTTGGCGTCGGGGGAGGCGAAAGCGGCCCGGGTGTATTCCTGGTAGAGGCGCAGGCCGTCGGGCAGGGACATCTCGTTGCCGCGCAGTGCCAGTTCCTTCGTCATCCGGATAGCGGCCGGGCCGTTCGCTGCGATCTGGTCGGCGATGCTGCGGGCGGTCGACTGCAGGTCCTCCGGGGCGGTCATCTCGCTGACCAGGCCGACCCGCAGCGCTTCGGCGGCGTCGATGAACGCGCCGGTCAGCAGCAGCCGCATCGCATCCGACGAACCGATCAGGCCGGGTAGCCGCAGCGCCCCGTAGCCGTGCAGGATCGCCCAGCGCACCTCCGGACAGCCGAACTGCGCGGTGTTGTCGCAGACCCGGATGTCACAGAACAGCGCCAGCTCGAGCCCGCCAGCCAGGCAGTAGCCCTGGACCGCGGCGATCGCGGGCTTGGCGGTCTCCAGCCCGACGTCGAAGCGGTCCGGGCGCCACGGCATCCACGCCGTCCGGTCGGCGAACTCGCCGAGATCGTGGCCCGACGTGAACGCCCGGCCGGTCCCGGTGACGATCATGCACCGCACCGCCGGATCGGCGTCCGCTTCTCCCAGCGCGACGCCGATGCCGTGATACATCTCGTCGGTCATCGCGTTGAGCTTGTCCGGTCGATTCAACGTGATCGTGGCCACGTGCCCGTCGACGTCGTAGGTCACCTCGTCCATTGCGTTCCCCCTGTGCCGCCCGACTGTGCTGGTCGGTCTTGGATCCACGCCGACATTAGGTCAGTAGTTCCGAGGGGTTTGTGGTCGCAAAGGGCGACTGAGCGGCTGGGGCGGGTGCGGTCGTTGTGGCGTTGGAGGCCGAACTCGCCTTTGAGGGTCTGGTTGACGGACTCGACAACGAAGCACAGCGTCGTGACGAGTCAAGCAGGAGCGTCACGGGCCCGTTTCAATGGAAAATATGCTTCTATCTCATACTTTATCAAATCCAGGTCATACTTTGGCTGCATGAGCAGGTCGCGACCGTCGGCGGGCAATGCCCATTCCGTTGTGACATCGAGGGAACTGCCTGTCAGGCGGCGGGCCGCAATGGATGTGCTGCCGACCGACGTCGATCTGAGCGCGAGCGCTGACGCCGAGATGCTGTGCACAGGCCGTGGTCCCGCAGCGGCCGAGCAGCTCCCCGACAACGGCACGCCGTCTGTTTCCACGCGTTCAGAGAGCGAGACAGTTCCCGAGCTCAAGGTTCGCACCGTGGTCTCGGGACTGACGATCCCATGGGACATAGCGTTCGCCCCTGACGGGACCATGCTGTACACGCAGCGATCCGGGGTGTTTACTGCCAAGCTGGCCGATGGAACCACCACCACGATCACGGCGGACATGAGCGACCTGTTCGCCCGCGGCGAAACCGGGCTGATGGCGATCGCCGTCGATCCCGCCTTCGAGAGCAATCGCCGCATCTACACCTGCCAGGGCCATACGGGTCCCGAAATACAGGTGATCGCATGGACCTTGAACGATGACTACACCATGGCCACCCGCGCCAACGATCCGCTCGTGGGCGGCATACCGGCGGACCCAACATATGGCCGCCATGGCGGCTGCCGGTTGCGGTTCGGCCCCGCGAACAACCTGTGGATAGCCACCGGCGATGCCACCGTCGGCACTCACCCCCAAGACCAGTCCACGCTGGGCGGCAAAGTGCTGCGCGTCAGCGCCGCCACAGGCAGCGCCGCAGCGGGGAACCCGACCGCCGGTTCGCTCGTCTACTCCTTCGGCCACCGCAACGTGCAAGGACTCGCGCTGCGTCCTGGCACCGGTGAGATGTGGTCAGTCGAGCACGGCCCCACGTTCGACGACGAGATCAACCTGCTCGTCGCAGGCGGCAACTACGGCTGGGATCCAATTCCGGACTACAACGAGCGGGTCTCGATGACCGACTTCGCCAAGTTCCCGAGCGCCGTCGAGGCCAAACGGTCGTCGGGGAACAGCACACTCGCCACCAGCGGCGGAGTCTTCCTCGACGGTGACATCTGGGGAGCGTGGGAGGGTCGGCTGGCTGTTGCCACGCTCAAGGACCGCAGACTCAGGCTGTTCGAGTTCGGCGATGACGGCGCATTCGTGAGCCAGACGTCTCCGAGCGCTCTGCGCAACACATACGGCCGTCTGCGGACACCGGTGCTGGGACCAGGCGGGGCGTTGTACATCACCACGTCGAACGGCAGCGGCAACGACAAGATCCTGCGGATCACACCGAAGCAGGCACCCAGCTTCGACGAGGCCTCCTACGCCGTCAGCGTTGCTGAGGACACCGCAATCGGAAGCGTCGTTGCCAGTGTCAGCGCACAAGATTTGAACGACGACCCGTTCACGTACTCGCTGAGCGGCACCGGCGCTGCGCTGTTCCGCATCTCCGACAGTGCAACAGGCGACATCGAACTCGCTGCCGCGCTCGACTATGAGACGGACACGTCGCATGAGATCATCGTCATCGCATCCGATGTGGACCAGATGGCTGCCACGGTGACCGTGACAGTGACGGTCTCCGACGTGAATGAGCCTTCGGAGATCACGGGCGACGCGTCGAACAACTTTGTCGAGAACGGCACCGGAAGCGTCGCGGACTACAGCCTGAACGACCCGGAGCAGCAGGAACAGGTGACGTGGTCGCTGTCGGGCGACGATTCCGGGTTCTTCGAGATCGACTCGAACGGGGTGCTGCGGTTCGAGCGATCCCTTGACCCGCCCGATCGTGAGGCCGCACGAGGAAACGTGTACGACGTGCGGGTGGAGGCCTCCGACGGCAAGGATGCAGACGAAGACGAAGCGCCGACGATCACAGCGGGGCCGACCACTGCGAGCGTCGTCGAGGGCCACACGGGCGAAGTGGCCCGGTTCGAGGCGGAAGATCCCGAAACCGAGGGCGTTGCCTGGGAGCTGCTCGGTGTCGATCGGGCGGACCTCACGATCGGGCGCATGGACGGCATCGTCTCGTTTGCCGGCACGCCCGACTTTGAGCATCCCGACGATTCGGGTGCCGACAACTCCTACGTGGTCACCGTGCAAGCTTCCGACGGGTGGCTGACGGCTTCCCGGTCGCTGAGCGTGACGGTCACCAACGAGGACGAACCCGGCATGTTCGAGCAGGAGTTACCCCAACCCCAGGTCGGCACAGTGCTGGAGGTGACACTGAGCGATCCTGATGGGGGAGTGCGCGACACGACGTGGGATTGGAAGCGTTCGCAGGTGGGCTCGAGGTCGGGATGGACAACGATCAGCGCCGAGTCCGACCATGCAGTTCGCGCAGCGCCCGCAAGCAACCGGGCACCCGAGTTCCCGACTTCTGAGACGGGATTGCGCAGTGTCGAGGAAGACTTCGTCATCGGCACCGACATCGGCGCAGCCGTTGCTGCTGATGACCCCGACGGTGACGACCTGACTTACTCGCTCGCGGGCGCCGACGCGGCATCCTTCGACATCGACGCCGATACCGGTCAGCTGCTGACCAAAGCGGCATTGGATTACGAGGACAAGGCCGCATACCAGATCAGCGTGACAGTCCGTGGTCCCTCGCGTCTGTCTGCATCGCAGCCGGTGACGATCCAGGTGGACGATGTGAATGAAGCGCCGACCGTCTTCGGCCCCGCTGTGCCGGGCTACGCCGAGAGTCGCACTGATGCGGTTGCGCAGTACACGGCGGCGGATCCTGAAGACGACAACGTCAAGTGGAGCCTGGGAGGCGCCGACGCCGGCCGCTTCCAGATCGACGAGGACACGGGAGAGCTGAGCTTCGGGCACCTCTTCCAGCCAGACCATGACACCCCGGCAGACCAGGACAGCGACAACGTCTACGGGATCGTCGTCAAGGCTGACGACGGGAAGTTGACCGCTCGCTACCCGGTGACGGTGCGAGTGACTCCGGTGAACGAGCCGCCGACGGTGACGCGGACCCGAGGCGACGAGGCTGAGATCGCTTGGGTCGAGAACGACACCGGCACCGTCGGGAGCTTCGAGGCGGACGATCCCGAGGGACAGTCGGTGACTTGGTCGCTCATGAGCACAGACAGCGGCGACGTGAGGATCGGCGACGACGGCAGCCTGAGCTTCGTCGAGGCACCCGACTTCGAGCACCCCGCTGACGCAGATCTGCGAAACGACTACCAGGTCATCGTGTGTGCTTTTGACGGCGAACAGTGCGGCACCTTTGCGGTCATCGTGACCGTCGCAGATGAGAATGAGGAGGGGTCGCTAGAGCTGTCTCACACGCTGCCTGGAGTGAATTCGAGGCTGGACGCGTTCTTGTCGGAACCCGACGCAGGTGTAGCCGACGACGCGTGGTCCTGGGAGCGCTCCAAAGATGGGACCGACTGGACGCTGATCGACAGCGCGACGTCGTCGAGCTACCGGCCGAGCGCCGACGATCTGGGCTGCCGGCTCCGGCCCACGGTCACGTACTCCGACAAGTTCGGACCAGGCCAGTCAGCATCGGTAGAGACTGTCAGCGCTGTTCAGGCGTCAGCGGTCGTCGGCCTCCCGGCCTTGAGGCCCACCACCGGCGCTGGTGGTGGCGGCGCTGCTGAGAGCACAGCGGTGCTGATTGTGGTGAATGGGTGGAGCCCGCCCGACATCGGCGTGGCCGCAGCGCTGTCGGCGCGTATCGAAGGCTCCGTTGTGCTGTACACCCAAGCGCGGCACCTGCCGCCCGAGGCTGAGGCGGTGCTGCGCGCTTACCGTCCTGCGAGGCTGGTTTTCGTCGGCGGTCCCGCAGCGATCACCAACGAAACCAAAGAACAAGCCCGCGCCGTGGTGCCCGGCGCCAGCGCACCCCGCTACAGCGGCTCCACACGCACCCACACCGCAGCGGCCGTCGCTCGCCGCATCCTCGGCAACCTCTAGCGCATGTCCACGCGGGCGGACCGCGGCGATCGTGGGCTTGGCGGTCTCGAGCCCGACGTCGAAGCGGTCAGGGCGCCACGGCATCCATGCAGTCCGGTCGGCGAACTCGCCGAGATCGTGGCCCGACGTGAACGCCCGGCCGGTCCCGGTGACGATCACGCACCGCACCGCACCGCACCGCCGGATCGGTGTCGGCTTCGAGCAGTGCGGCGCCGCCGGGGCTTGGGCAGCACCAGAACACCGGTTCAGCGACGGCCGGGTCCCGTCGTACGATCCGAGTGGCACCGCACGTCGAACCGGGCGCGCGGTCGCGGCCACTCGGAGGGCATGCATGATGTCGGTGTGGGGCCAACAACGGCAGGCACTTCGGTGAGCATCGCCGCAGTGAGCATCGCCGATCTCATAGCGGACAAGGGGTACGTCGTCGCCGACGGGGCAATGGGCACCCGGCTGTTCGCCGTAGGTCTCAGCTCCGGCGATTCGCCTGAGGAATGGAACATCAGCCACGAGGCCGAGGTGCGTGCGATCCAGCGGTCGTACCTGCAGGCCGGGGCCGACCTGGTCGTGACGAACAGCTTCGGGGGCACCCACTTTCGCATGGCGCTGCACGGCCTCGAAGACCGAGTGTGCGAGCTCAACGGAGCCGCCGCCCGCATCGCACGCTTCGAAGCTGACGCAGAATCCGAGCGGGCCGGGCGGCCGGTGCTGGTGGCGGGTTCGATGGGGCCGACGGGTGAGCTGCTGGCACCGCTCGGCAACATGACGGCCGGGGCTTGCGAAGCTGCGTTCGCGGTGCAGGCGACGGCCCTGGCGGCCGGCGGGGCCGACCTGCTGTGGATCGAGACGATGAGCGCCCTCGACGAGGTGGAAGCCGCTGTGCGGGGGGCGCGGTCGGCGTGCGATCTGCCGGTCGCCGCAACCATGAGCTTCGACACCGCGGGTTGCACGATGATGGGCGTGACCGGCAATGAGCTAGCCGAGCGGCTGGCGCAGCTGGATCTGGCCGCCATCGGCGCCAACTGCGGCAACAACGTGCCCGACACCGAGGCAGCGGTGGTCGCCATTGCCGGGGCTGACCATGCAACCCCTGTCGTCTCCAAGCCGAATGCGGGTGTTCCGGTCTGGAGCGGGCATGGATTCGTCTACAACGGCACGCCCGAGATGCTGGCTGCCCACGCACACCGGGCCCGGCTTGCAGGCGTGACCGTGATCGGCACCTGCTGTGGCAGCACGGCGGAGCACACCGCCAAGATCGTCGCTGTCCTTGCCGGAAACGAGCCCCCGCCGGAAGTTGCGCCAACGCCTGACCCCGGCACCGTCATCGAGAACCGCCTGGCCCGTCGCCGCAACCGGAGGCGTCGGAGCGCGTAGTCACACCCCGGCGAAGAAGCCGAACGAAGTAGCCGGTCGATTCCCGCACATGCAAGACCCGTACATGCAATGACCAAAGACAGTGATCTTGAGGTTGACGATCTGTGGCAGGCCATCGAGGCCTGCTACGACGCCGGCTGGACTGACGGGCTGCCGGTGGTGCCGCCGACCGAGCGGTTGGTGGACGACATGCTGGCCGGGGGTGTCTGGGGCGGCGACGAGGTGCTGTTGCGCGAGCCGGCGCGAGGCCTGGGGGTGAGCGCCCGCAAGGCCGCCGCCAATGCGGTGATGGCCGGGTGCCTGCCGGAGTATTTCTCGGTGGCGGGCGCTGCGCTCGTCGCGATGGGCGCCCCGGAGTTCGAATTGCATGCTGTGGCGGCCAGTACGGGCGGGGCGGCCATTCTCATTGCCGTCAACGGGCCGATCCGTGACGAGATCGGCATCCACTACAAGGAGAACCTGTTCGGTCCGGGCTTCCGGGCCAACGCCACGATCGGCCGCACCGTGCGGCTGGTGCTGCGGAATTGCCTTGCGGCCATCCCCGGCAAGCTCGACAAGAGCACTCAGGGGTGGGCCGGCAAGTACGCGATGTGCTTCGGGGAGGACGAGGCAACGAGCCCGTGGGAGCCGTACCACGTCTCGCTCGGCTACTCGCCGTCGGCCAGCACGGTCACGGTGATGGCTGCCGAGTCGGGCCACAACGTGCTCAACCATGCGTCGCCCGATCCCGAGGGTTTGCTGGACACGTTCGCCGACACGATGTCGGCGTTCGGCTCGCTCAGCTCGGGACGTTCGCTGGTGGTGTTCGCACCGGAGCACGCCCGCAAGATCGGGGCGGCTGGCTGGAGCCGGGGCCAGGTGCAGGAGTACCTGTTCGCCCACGCCACCCGGAGCTATGCCGAAGTGAAGCGGGGCGGCAAGGTCGAGGGCGCTGGCAACGTGGCCGGGTTCCATCCCACCCAGTGGATGGAGACTGACCCGGTGGTGCAGCCGGGCGACGAGGACATCCCGGTCCCTCGTGGCACCTGCCCTGGCGACATTGCGCTCATGGTGGGCGGCGGCGATGCTGGCGGGCACTCGTCGTTCTTTCCCACTTGGAGCCGGGACCGCAGCGTCCCGCTCATCACCCAGGAGATCTTCACGCCATGACCGTCACCCTGGTTGACCCGACGCTGTCTGGCGCTGGCGCCGGCGCGGGCCTCGCTCCGCGTCCCGCCTCGCTGGAGGGCGTCGTGGTGGGGCTGGTGAGCAACGGCAAGACGCACGGCCCGGGGATTCTCGAGCGGGTGGCCCTGAACCTGATCGACGGCCACGGCGCACACGCTGCGGTGCTGATGCGCAAGCCCACCGCCAACCTGCCGGCCGCCCCCGAGGAAGTCGAGGCGCTGGCCGCCGACGTCACGGCGATCATCGCCGCCATCGGCGACTGAGGTAGCTGCTCGTCGAGCAGTGTGCTTGACGCCGTGCATTTCGAGGAGCGTGGTGTGCCCGCCGTGGCCATCCTGACCGAGCCGTTCGCCAGCACCGGCCAGGCGATCGCCGAACTCGCAGGCTTCGCCGACTACCCGTTCGCCACGGTGCCGCACCCCATCGGCAGCCTCACGGTTTCAGGGGCAATGATGCTCGCTGACGCAGTGACGCCGATGGTGCTTGACCTGCTCACCGGCACAGCCGACGGCACCTCGAACGAAACCGGCGACACAGCGACAGATCTGCACGACGTCGTCGAGGGGCTCGCGCAAGGTTTGCGAACCGACGGTGCCGATCTCACCGCCTCAGTGACCGGGCGCGACATCCATCTGCAGCTCCACATTCCCGATGCCGCCTGCGCCGAGTGCGTCATGCCCGCATCAGTGCTGGCACCCATGTTCCGCAACCGCATTGAAGCCGAGCTCGGCCCCAACTGGACCATCACCCTGGACGATCCCCGCGAACCTCAGGCGGCGCCCGCGTAGGACGCGATCTAGGGTGGCGACATGAACGGTCAGCTGCTCGCGGGTACCACCAAAGGCGTCTTCATTGTCGACGGCGCGGGGTCGCAACAGACGCTCGAGGCTCGGCACGTCCGCGACCTCACGATGGTCGGCGGCCGCCTCTTCGCAGCGGCAGCCCCTGGCCTGTTCGCCAGTGACGACGGGGGTCGCACGTGGTCGGTGACCCAGCTCACCGACTACGACGTATGGCAGGTCCGGGCCGCTAGCAACGGTCTGCTCTACGCCAGCACCGAGCCAGCCCATCTGTTCCGAAGCGACGACCTAGGGGAGACCTGGACCGAGATCGAGTCGTTCGCCAACCTTCCTGAAGCGGCTGCCTGGTGCGTGCCCGTCGAGCCGCCCATGCCGGGGCGGGCCCGGGCTCTCGCCATCGACGAGGACGATCCGAACCGCATCTGGGTCGGCGTCGAGGTCGGAGGGGTGGCACGCACCACCGACGGAGGCCAGACCTGGACGGTCGACCTGCCCGGCGGCAACCCTGACCTCCACATGATGTTCCCCCACCCCGCCGAGGCGGGCGTGCTGTTCATCACCACCGGCTACGGACGCTTTGACGGCATCGCCGAAGAGATCGAGGGCAACGCCGGCGTCTTCCGGTCGGACGACTACGGCCGGACCTGGGAGTACGCCTGGAAGGGCATCACCCCCCGCTACTCACGGCCGATGTGCATCGACCGTCGCAGCCCCTACAGCGTCACTGTCGCCAGCGCTCCCACCGCGTTCTCGCACTACCGCGATGACGGCGGGGCCGGCGCAGCCCTGTACCGCTCTGATGACCAGAGTCGGTCGTGGCGATCCCTGTGCGACCCGGCCCATTCCCCGTCGCACGCCAACTTCCATGGCCTGACCGTGGACCCCGATAACACCGGTGGCGTCCTGGTCGGCACCGACACCGGCGAGGTGTGGCGGGTGTCCAACGATGCCCAGTGGACCGCACTCGGGTCGGGCCTTCCCCTCGTCTGGTCGCTGACGGCGGTTTGAGGGTGGAGGACCGCTTCGGTCTCGAGCTCAGCACCTCATCGGCAGAAGCACGCGACGCCTACGTCGAAGCCATCGATCGGATGCTCGCTGCTGACGGCCACGTCGAAGATTGCTTGGCCGCAGCCATTGCAGCCGACCCGAGCTTTGCCCTCGCCCACGCCGCGGAGGCCCGCCAGCATCAACTCAACGTGCGAATACCGCAGGCGCGAGCCGCAGTGGAAACCGCTATTGCGCTGAGCGAGGCGGCGACAGCGAGGGAGCAACAACACGTCGAGATCATCAATCGCCTCGTCAGCGGCAAGGTCCCCCAAGGGCTCGACCTCATCCGCCAGCACGTCGACGACTACCCCCGCGACGCGTTCGCCTTGTCGCCCGCATGCGGCGTGTTCGGTGCCATCGGCTTCAGCGGTCGCATCGGCAGGGAAGCCGAGCTGCTCGCATTTCTCGAACCGCTCGCCACCCATTACGGCGACGACTGGTGGTTCGCGACCGTGCATGCGTTCGCGCTCATCGAGACCGGCCGCTGGGACCGCGGTCGAGAGCTGGCCGAGCGCTCGCTGCGGCAACGGCCGACCAATCCCCATGGCGCCCACACGCTGATACACGCGCTCTTCGAGGCCGGCGATGATAGCGAAGCGGTCGATTTTCTCGACGGCTGGCTTCCCGCCTCCGACCGGGCGAGCGTGCTGCATTGCCACATCTGGTGGCACTACGCGCTGGCGCTCTTGGCGATCGGGCGCGACGACGCGGCGTTGCAGGCCGTTCGCCACAACTGCCTGCCCGGAGCGACAACCAGCCCGCCGATCACCGTGTTCTCCGATTCCTCGTCGTTTCTGTGGCGCTTCGAGCTGGCGGGCAACCCGCGCGAACGCACCACCTGGGACAGGGTGCGTGAGTTCTATGAGGAGCACTTTGCCCAGCCCATCGTGTTCGTCGACGCACATGTCGGTCTCGTCTACGCAGCATTGGGCGACACCGAGCAGTTGCAGGCCAGCATCTCGGTGCTGCAGGAGCTCGGCGCGACCGGCCGCCTGCCCGCGGAGACCACCGGGGCGACGCTGGCCCGGGCCTACGGCGCCTTCGTCGACGAGCAGTGGTCGACGGTTGTCGAGGTTCTTGAGCCGTTGATCCCGCAAGTCGTCCGCATCGGGGGCAGCCGGGCCCAGCGGGACCTGATGACCAACACGCTGCTCGCCGCATACGTCAGGAGCGGGCGCATCGACGAGGCACGAGCGTTCTGTGAGCGCGTGGTCGACCGCCGCCCCACACGCCCGGTCGCTGGTTTCGAGCTGTGCTGACCTGCGAGAGGTTCTGCAGCAGAGATTCGGCGAGGGTGCGTTGGACGAAGGGGTGCCAACTATTGGCCATCGCGACGACGTCGGCTCAAACTGACAGCGAGAACGATGCCTACGGCGATTCCTATTGCTATGCCGGCGCCGATGTTGCCCATTAGCGCGCCTAGGCCTACGCCTGCTCCAACTCCTATTGCGATGCCTAGACCGAGGTTCCTGTTCGCGCCCATGCTGTGCTCCGGCCGTCGGGCAGTGCAACGTTACGCCCTGTTGATCTGGTGGAGCTGACGGGACTCGAACCCGTGACCCCCTGCTTGCAAAGCAGGTGCTCTTGCCATCTGAGCTACAGCCCCGAAGGATCGAAGGCATCTGAGGGTACCGGGCCTTCATTTGGGTGAATACCGTCGAACCCGACGCGCTGTGCCGCCGCGGGGCAGGCTTGAGGGTTGGTGCCCGACACATCAGATCTGACGCCCTCCGGGGAATCTGCGGACCCCGCAGCCCCGTGGTCGGTCGCGGCGGCGGCGTTCGCTGCGAACTTCGTGACGTTCGGGATTCTCTTCTCGTTCGGGGTGTTCCTGACGCCGATCGCCGACGACTTCGGCACCACCACCGGGCCTGTGGCCGCGCTGTTCTCCACGGCCATCAGCACCTACTACCTCGGCGGTGCCATCGGGGGTCGGATCGGCGATCGTTTCGGCGCTCGACCGCTGGTGGCGGTGGCCGCGCTGGCCATGTCGGGCGGTTTGCTCGGGACGGCCTGGTCGTCGGCGCTATGGCAGACCTACGCGGCCTTCGGCGTGCTTGTCGGGCTCGCCACGGGGTTCTGCTATCCCTCGATGATCGGCCTGATCGGGCGCAGCTTCAGCGAGCGGCAGCGTCCGGCGGCGATGGGGTTCCTGCTCGTCGGCGTCGGTGCGGGGACGTTGGTGATGCCGTGGCTGGGACACCAGCTGATCTCGGCGATCGGGTGGCGGCAGACGTATGCGGTGCTGGCTGCGGTGGCGCTCGTGGTCATCGGCTGGGCCGCCACACGGGGCGACCGGGTTCGCACGTCGGGCGCCCGGCTGATGCGCATCTCGTTGCTGGCACGGTCGCGCCGCTTCCTGCTGTTCTTCGCGGCCGTTGTTGCGATCGGGCCGGGTTTCTATGCGCCGGTCGCGTTCTACAACGACTACGCGGTCGACGCCGGCGTGGCGCCGGGTCTGGCCGCCGGGCTGATTGGCATTTCCGGGGCCACGAGCGTTGTCGCCCGTCTGGCGTGTGGCGCGCTGGGCGGCCGGGTTGATCCCATGTGGCTGTGCCGGGCCGCGTTCGCCTGCCTGACTGCTGCGCTGGCGATCTGGTGGGTTTCCGGTGGCAGTGCAGCGGTGCTGGTCATCAGTGCCGTCACCCACGGTGTGGGGTGGGCGGTGTGGGTGACCGCCACGCCGTCGGTGCTGGCTGAGTGGTACGGCGTGGAGAACCTCGGCGGTGTCATCGGCATCTACTACACGGGCCTGGGGGTCGGCGGGCTGGTCGGCCCAGCGGTGTGTGGATTCGTGATTGACGCCGCCGGTTTCGGGCCCGCCATTGCGCTGGTCACCGTCACCAGCCTGATTGCACTGGGCCTGCTGACGCTGCCGATGCGCGACGGGGCGGTTGCAAGCTCCAGTCGAACTTGAGGCCTGAGCGGCACGGCCGCACGCTGCGTCGGGCACCGCGCCAAGCGGCTCGACTGAGACCGGTCTGCTAGGAAACCCCGCATGAACATGCCTGCCATTTCCCTGGCCGCAGTGCGCGGCCGTCGTGAGCGCACCCTCGAGATTGCCGCTGAGATCGAGCAGCGCGGCTTCAGCGGGATTTTCTGCCCGTCGATGGGCGACCCCGTGGCGCTGTGCCAGTCGATCGCCCACGTCACGAACGAAATCGTCTTTGGGACGTCGGTGCAGCCGATCTACTTCCGCAACCCCGTCGACATGGCGTCGACTGCGGCGTTCATTCACGAGATCTCCGGCGGGCGATTCCGGCTGGGCATCGGCGTGACGCACGGGCCGGTGCACGATCGTCTGGGCATCACGCCCGGCAAGCCGCTTGCGGACACACGGGACTACATCGCCGCCATGGAGGCTGCTTCACAGCAGCACGGCGAGCTGCCGCCGATCATGCTGGCCACGCTGCGCCAGCGCATGGCCGAGTTGTCAGCCGAGATCAGCTCGGGTGCGGTGTGGGCGAATGCAAGCTGCAACGATTTCGCCAACTCGGTGGCGCACCTCGGCGACGCCAGCGAGCGGGACGATTTCTTTGTGGGGAACATGATTCCGACCGTCATTGACGACGACCGGGCTGCCGGGGCGGCTCGCAATCGCAAGACGCTGGCCGGTTATGTGGCGCTGCCGAACTACCGGAACTACTGGAAGCAGGCCGGCTGGGTCGATGAGATGGAAGGTGCGGAGGCCGCTGCTGCCGCCGGCGATACGGAGGCGTTGCATCGGGCGATGACCGACGACTGGCTGTCAAATGCGACGCTGTACGGCTCAGCTTCTGAGGTGCGGGACGGGGTCGAGGCGTGGTTCGACGCCGGGTGCAAGACCCCGATCCTCGTGCCGTCGAGCACGAGCGGCGGCCAGCTCAAGGCGCTCGAGGAGATGTTCGACGCGTTTGCGTGAGCCGCGGGCGCGGCATCGCCGCCGGGATCAGTACAGCGCACGACAGCGGGCCCGGAAACGTCGCGCAGCGCGCAGTTACGCTGCGGGGCATGCACATTGAGCTGTTCGGATTCGACACGAGCCCTGCGCGTTTCGAGGCCAGCATCCGCGACGCCGCGGAGCAGGGCTTCAGGCGCTACTGGACCCCGCAGATCTTCGGCCACGACGCGCTGACCACCATTGCCGTGGCCGGCCGTGATGTGCCGGACATCCGCATGGGGACTGCCGTGGTGCCCACGTACCCGCGCCACCCGATGATGCTGGCCCAGCAGGCGCTCACCACCCAGGCCGTCGTCGGTGGGCGGTTGGACCTGGGCATCGGCCCGTCGCACAAGCCCGTGGTGGAGGGCATGTGGGGCTACTCGTTCGACCGGCCGATTGCGCACATGCGCGATTACCTGACGATCCTGACCAAGCTGCTCACGGACCGACGCGTCTCCCACGGCGGCGATGCCGTGGTTGGGCGTGGCGAGATCACTCCCCCGGCTGCGGACGCGCCGCCCGTGTTCGTCGCTGCGCTCGGCAGCCAGATGCTGCGCCTGACCGGCCGCATGGCCGACGGCACGTTCACCTGGATGACCGGTCCGGCGACGCTGCGGAATCACACGGCGCCGACCATCAACGAAGCGGCCGCCGAGGCCGGTCGCGCCGCGCCGCAGGTCGTGGCTGGCTTCCCGGTGTGCGTTACCGACGACGTCGACACCGCCCGGGCGCGGGCTGCCAAGGACCTAGTGGTGTACGGCACCCTGCCGAGCTACCGGGCAATGCTCGATCGGGAGGGTCTCGGCGGGCCCGAGGACATCGCCATCATCGGCAGCGCCACGGAGGTCTCCGACCGCATCAGCGCCATGGCGGACTGCGGCGTGACCTCATTCTCCGGCTCGGCCTTCGGCACCCTCGACGAGCAGGCCGACACCCGCGACACCCTCATCGGCCTGCTCAGCTAATCACTGACGGACGGCGTCGCTCTCGCTTGTGGCTTCGGGGGCGGGGCGCAGGCCTACGAATACTGCGGCTAGGGCTGCTAGGCCCACCACGATGCTGGTCCACACGTTGATGCGCAGGCCGCCTAGCTCGGTGGCGTTGTCGATGCGGAGCAGTTCGATCCAGACTCGTCCGGCGGTGTAGCCGAACACGTATGCCGCGAACAGGTAGCCGGTGCGCAGGCGGGGCAGCGCTTTGGGAACCAGCCAGACGAGCGTCGCTGCCAGCGCCAGGTTCCACAGGGCTTCGTAGGCGAACGTCGGATGAAACGTCTCTTCAAGGCCGTAACCGGCGACACGATGTGCCTGGTCGATCTCAAGTGCCCACGGAAGATCGGTGGGGCGCCCGTACAGCTCCTGGTTGAACCAGTTCCCCAGCCGGCCGATGGCCTGGGCCACCGCGAGCGCCGGTGCCAGTGCGTCGAGCATCGTCGGGGTGCTGTGCCCGCCGCGGCGCAGCATCCACACCGCTAGCAGGACGCCAGCGGAGATCCCGCCCCAGATGCCCAGGCCGCCCTGCCAGATCTTGGGAATGTCGCCGAGGTTGTTCCGATAGCGATCGAAGTCGGTGATGACGTGATACAGCCGGGCGCCGAGGAGGCCGGCCGGCACAACCCAGATCGCGATCGTCCCGACGAGGTCGCTCGCTCCGGCCATGTACGAAGCGTCCTGGCCAGCGATGGCCCGGCGCCAGCGGCGGCTGGTGATCCACACCGCAACCAGCACGGACAAGCCAATGGCAACGCCATAGGCTCGAATGTCGAGCGGTCCGAGCGAGATGTAGCTGCGCGATGGGCTCGGGATCGCCGCGAGTGCATCTGCGATCGGAAAGAGGGGGCCAACAGCCATGACGCAGCAAGGGTACGCACAGTGGCTGGAAGCAGAGGGTCGGCGGCTCAATGAGATCGCCGCCCGGGCCGAGAGCACGCCCGGCGACTGGCAGCGGCCCATCCCGGAGTGCCCCGGTTGGGACCTCGAGGGGCTGATCGGTCACTGTGCCGGCGTGTGGACGTTCGTCGGCTCCAGCATCGCCGCAGCCGGCCCCGTAGACCGCGACAGCATCATCCAGCCCGACTGCACGCTGTCGCAGTGGCATGCCGACGCCCTCGCCCGCCTCACAGCCGAACTCGCCGCCCGGAACCCCAGTGATCCCTACTGGAGCTTCAGCCCCCGAGACCAGACCATCGGGTTCTGGCAGCGACGCATGGCCAACGAAGCCGTGATGCACCGCTGGGACGCCGAATCCGCGTTCGACGGCACGCCGAATCCGATCGATCCCGCCGCGGCCGTCGACGGCATCGACGAAGTCTTCGACTTCTTCCTGCCGGTGCGTCAACCGACGGTCTTCGCCGGCAACGGCGAGACCATCCACCTGCACGCCACTGATGCCGACGGTGAATGGGTCATCACTCGGACATCCGAAGGCCTTGAGGTGGAGCATGTGCACCGCAAGTCGGATGTGGCCGTCCGGGGGCCAGCACAGGATTTGATGCTGTTCGTGTGGGGCCGCATCGGTCCCGAGACACTCGAGACGTTCGGCAACTACGAACTGCTCGAAGACTGGCAGCGCGAAGTGCGCATCTGACCGGCTGAGCTCGCTGGGCTGACCCGGCGCAGCTGTTCGGTTGCAATTGCGGCCGAGCTACAGGCGGGCGCCCTCGTAGGCAGCGGCGCGCACGCCCCGTTCCGCCAACTCCGCTAGCCACGGCAGCGGGTCGTCGAGCATCCCGAGCCCCCACGCCCCCGAAGGCAGCTCGTCGGCTAGTGCCCATCCCGTGGCAGTAGCGGCCACGGCGGCAGCCGCCGCGCTCGGATGGTCGATCACGCCGAGCACATCGGTGCAGTGACGGCCGTCCCGCATGCCTCGCAGCTCGACGCGCACTCCCCCAGGCCCGCCTTCGGGATGGGGTGGGCGCAGCATCGGCAGCATCGCAGTCAGGCGATCGCGGCGGGTTCCCGCAACACGCGCCGTCACCCGTTCGATGTCGTTGAATGCCGGCACCAGCAGCAGCGCGTCCGCGAGCGCAGCCCGGTAGCAGTCGCGCGCACCGAGCGGATCAGGAAACCACACCAGTTCCCGGCCCGAGCCGCCCCGCCGGCGGCGCCAATCCCCGTCCCGCCAATCGATCGAGGTCCCGGTCCGGGCACGGTGCAGTTGGCGCTGGGAGGCAGGACCTCCCGTGCCCACACGAGCAATGTGAATCTCGGTCACCATGTCGAATTGCGCAGCACCGTGGCGTGCCAGCAAGCAGCTGTACCCGGGCGAGAATCCCGCCCCGACCACGACGGACTTCTTGGCGTTCTTGGCCCGCTTGTCGAGTGCAAGCAGTTGCTCCACATCGCTGACGGCGCCTGACAGCGACACCACGTGGGCGCCGCGCTCGAGGGCCTTCTCCGCCAGCGCAGTGTGGCCACCGCTCGGCAGGCTGAGTATCACTACATCGACTTCGGGCAACGAGCCCGGTTCCACGACCTCGACATCCACGTCGAGCAATTGCGAGGCAAGCCCACGCAGCCGGTCGGTGTGGCGCGAGCCCAGCACCAGGCGATCCACATCCTCTCGTGAGGCCAGCTGCCGGGCGATGCGCCGACCGACCGCTCCCGCGCCAATGACTGCTGCCGAACTCATCGGGAGATCACCTGATCACCGCAGGTCGGGCCCTGATAGCTCACGCCAGCTGCCCTCGCGGCGAGGCACGTCTTGGGAAGAACGCAGGCGCAAGATGAAGGTGACCAACCCGCCGACAACGCTGGCGAGCAGCACCCGCCGAAGAAAACTCACCATGACTGCTTTGGTCTGTGTGGGGCTAGATGGAATCGAACCAACGACCTCACCCTTATCAGGGGTGCGCTCTAACCGACTGAGCTATAGCCCCGCGAAGTTGCTCACACTACAGCCCGCCTGCGGGCACATCCAAGTGCGAATTCTGGTCGAGCGCTCAGCGGGCGGGCGGACGGCGCTCGTCCTCCAGCACCGTGACACGCACGCCGCCGGTGAGATCGCTGATCAGATTGAACATGATCGCCATCACCACGTTGAAGGCGACACCGACGGTGGCGACGATGAGACCGATGATCCGGGCGCGCTGGTAAATGACCATGCCGTCGATCATCCAGCTCTCGTACGAGCCCACTTCGGTGATGAACGATTCGACCTTGTCGACCAGACCTGACCGCTGAGCCGCATTCCACAGCAGCACGCCCGCGGCCAGCACCGCGACATACAGGCAGGCATAGAGCAGCACCGACACCTTGAAGACCGACCAGGGATCGATGTGGCGAAGGATCCGGTGCGTCCGCCGCACTCGGGCCCGGCGCTGGCTGAGCCATTTCCAGCGGACGGGCTCCATTTCCTCTGCAGGGGGCGGGGCATCGGGGCCCGGCGGCGCGTGCGGAATCTGGGGCGGGGCATCGGGGCCGGCCAGCGGCCCGTCGGGCACCGGAGCGCGGCGGCGACGGGAGCGACCCGCTGGGGTGATGCCCAGCGCTTCAGCAAACAGCTCGTCGGTGGGAGTTGGTCCGCTCGGCTCCGGCGACGGCGGCGCCCCACCGGATGTCCCCTCGGCCACGCTTCGCAGTGTAGGAGTCAGCCGCCAGACAGCCCGTCAGGGGAGCCGGGCACCAGGCCGGGCAGCGGGCCCAGCGGCAACGACAGCGGTACTTGTGCCGCCGCGGCTGCCGAGGCGCGCTGGCCGTCGAGCTCCACGACGACTTCGACCTGCACGGTGCCGTCACCGATGTGGAGATCAAAGGCGAGCAGCGTCCCGCCGGCATCGCGAACGGCGGCAGCTGCCGCGCCGGCATCGGGCAGCACACCTTGGGGGACCTGGCTGAGATCCGCCCCGGCCAGCGTCGCCAGGGCTGCGGCGTCAGCAGCGGTCTGGGCACGCGAACTCGCCAGCGCAGCATGACCCCAGCGAGCGACGAGGCCCAATCCGACCAGCAGTCCAAGCGCCAGCAGCGCCACCGGCAACGCGGTCTGACCGCACTGGCTCTGCCGGAAAGGCGCGACCGGCGCGACCGGCGCGACCGGCGGGGCTTGAACGAGCACAGCCGACGTCATCGAGCGACGTTACGCCCGTGAGCTCTCCTCGGCCGAAGAGATTTCGCCAGGTTGCGTGTCGGCATCATCGGGTTCGGGCACGTCGACCTCAAGGTCGACAGGGGCAATCGCCACCACGGTCTCGCCGTCGCCCAGGGCCATTGCCCGCACGCCGGAAGCTGCGCGGCCCTGCCGAGAAATATCCACGACGCGAGTCCGGATGAGCACACCGCTCGACGACACCAGCAGCACCTCATCGTCGGGGCCGACCAGCCGCGCACCCACGACATGAGCCTTCGCGTCCGGCAGCTTCACAGCGATCATGCCGAGACCGCCGCGTCCCTTGCACCCGAACAGCGCCGCAGCGGTGCGCTTGGCTGTCCCGGTGCTCGCCACGACCAGCAGGTCACGCTCGTCGTCGGGCGACAGCGCATCAGCAGCAGCCACCGTGTCGTCACCGCGCAGGCGCATGCCCCGAACGCCAGCTGCAACTCGGCCCATCGAACGCACATCGTCTTCTGAGAACCGGATAGCCCGCCCCGCTCGCGACACGATCATCACGTCGTCGTTGCCCGAAGTCTCGAGCACACGGACCAACTCGTCGCCGTCGCGCAGGCTCAACGCAATGAGGCCATTGGAGCGGATGTTCTCGTACGCGCTCAGCGCAGTCTTCTTGGCCAGACCTTGGCGCGTGATGAACATCAGGTACCGGTCCGAGGGGAACTCCCGCGCCTCCACCACCGCCTCGACGCGCTCGCCAGCGGCCAACTGCAGCAGGTTCACCAGCGCGGTTCCGCGCGCGGTGCGGTTCGTGAGCGGCACCTCGTAGGCCTTCAGCCGGTGCACCCGGCCGCGGTTGGTGAAGCACAGCAGCCATGCGTGTGCCGTAGTGAGCATCACACGGTCCACGACGTCGTCGTCCTTGAGCCGGGCGCCTTGCACGCCACGCCCGCCACGACCCTGAGTGCGGAACATGTCAGGCGAAGTGGCCTTCACATAGCCCTCGCGGGTGAGCGTCACCACCAGCGGCTCGTCGTCGATCAGGTCTTCGGCGTCCATCTCGCCCGGATCGGTGACGATCTCGGTGCGCCGGGGAATTGCGTGATCTGAACGCAGCGCGCTCAGCTCGTCGATGATCACCTGCCGCAGCCGCGCATCGTCGCCGAGGATGGCTTCCAGTTCGGCAATGGTGCGTGTCAGCTCAGCCAGTTCGTCAGTCAATCGGGTGCGGGCCAGCCGGGTGAGGCGGCTCAGCTGCATGTCGAGAATGTGGTTCGCCTGCTCGCCACTGAACGACATCGGCTCAGCGCACAGGCCCTCGAGCGCTGCAGCGCGATCTGCACAAGCGCGTATCAGGGCGATGATCTCGTCGATCAGGTCCAGCGCTCGCAGCAGGCCTTCCACGATGTGCGACCGAGCACGCGCCACGTCCAGGCGATGCTGACTGCGCCGCGTCACCACCTCGATCTGGTGGCCGACATAGGCGACCAACGCACTCCGAAGGTTCAGCGTGCGCGGCACCCCGTCGACGAGCGCCACCATGTTCACCGCAAAGCTGGACTGCAGCGGCGTGTGCTTCCACAGGTTGTTGAGCACCACATTGGCCGGCGCTGACGGCCGCATCTCGATCACGAAGCGCGTCTTGCCTTTTGCGGACTCGTTGCGCAGCTCGGTGATGCCGTCGATGACCTTGCGGTTCACCGCATCGGCAATCTTGCGTTCGATGCCCTCGACGGAGGTCTGGTACGGGATCTCGGTCACCACGATGCTCGACCGCCTGCCGTCTTCGACGATCTCGGCCCGGGCGCGCATCTTCACCGAGCCGCGGCCGGTCGTCATCGCCTCCCGTGCGCCGGCTCGACCCAGCATCCGGCCACCCGTCGGGAAGTCGGGTCCGTGCACGAACGCCATCAAATCCTCGACGGTGGCGTCGGGATGGGAGATGAGATGAATCGTGGCGTCGATGATCTCGCCGAGGTTGTGCGTGGGGATGTTGGTCGCCATGCCGACCGCGATACCCTGACTGCCGTTGACCAGCAGGTTCGGGAACCGTGACGGCATCACCAACGGCTCAGTGCGGGAGCCGTCGAAGTTGGCGGCAAAGTCCACCGTCTGCTCGTCGATGCCCTCCGCCATTGTCATGGCCAGGTTCGTCAGGCGGCACTCGGTGTAGCGGTAGGCGGCGGGCGGGTCCGACGGCGAGCCAAAGTTGCCGTGCGGGTCGATCAGCTTGTTCGCCAGGCTGAACGACTGGCCCATCCGAACGAGTGCGTCATAGATCGAGCCGTCGCCGTGGGGGTGGTAGTTGGCGATGACATCGCCGACCACGGTGGCGCACTTCTTGTGGGGACGGTCCGGTCGCAGGCCGGTGTCGAACATCGACCAGAGGATCCTGCGATGCACCGGTTTCAGGCCGTCACGCGCATCGGGCAGTGCCCGGGACGTGATAACTGACATGGCGTAGTCCAAGAAGGACTGCTCCATCTCGGTCTGGATCTCGATATCCACCACGCCGGTTCCAGCGCCGGTGTCACCGCTGTCGGGTTGGTCGTCGCTCATGGGGTATCGGGCCGGTGATCCATCGTTGTGCTGGGCCTAGACGTCCAGGAACCGGACGTCGCTGGCGTTGTTCTGGATGAAACCCCGGCGGGCTTCCACGTCGTCACCCATGAGGACGCTGAAGATGAGATCCGCTGTGGCGGCCTCGGAGAGCGTGACGCGCAGCAGGGTCCGGCGAGCCGGATCCATCGTGGTGTCCCACAACTCTTGGGCGTCCATCTCACCGAGGCCCTTCAGGCGCTGGAACTCGTTGCGGTGGTTGGTCCGCTCGGAAAGGAATGCCGTCTTTGCGCGGTCGTCCTTGAGGTACACCGTCTCGGACCCGACCTTGGTGGAGTACAGCGGTGGCTGCGCGATGTACACGCAGCCGAACTGCAGCAGATCGCGCATGCGATGGAAGAAGAACGTCAGCAGCAATGTGCGGATGTGACTGCCGTCGACGTCGGCGTCGCATAGCAGGATCACCTTGCGGTACCGCACCCGTTCGACGTCGAATCCGCCTTCACCGGTCGCGCCGTCGACGCCAGCACCGATTGCCGAGATCAGCGCGCCGATCTCGTTGTTGTCGAAGATGCGCTCGGGGCGGCTGCGCTGAACGTTGAGGATCTTCCCCCGAATCGGCAGGATTGCCATGGTGGCGGGGTCGCGTGCCTCCTTGGCCGATCCCCCAGCCGAGTCGCCCTCGACGATGTACAGCTCGGACTCGTCGGGATCGCTGGATGAGCAGTCGGTGAGCTTGCCGGGAAGACCGGCGCCCCGCAGCGCCGACTTGCGCACGGTGTTGCGTGCCTTCTGAGCGGCAATTCGGGCCCGGCGAGCGTCGACCGCCTTGCCCACAACCAGCTTGGCCTCGCTCGGGTGTTCCTCGAACCATTCGCCGAGCCCAATGTAGGCAGCCTTCTGCACCAGGCTGCGCATTGCGGTATTGCCCAGCTTGGCCTTGGTCTGGCCTTCGAATTGCGGCGACTCCATGCGGACGCTCACCACCGCAGTCAGCCCCTCGCGGATGTCGTCGCCCTGGAGGTTCCCATCGTCGGGGCGCAGCATCTTGCGATCGCGGGCGTAGGCGTTCACGGCCGAGGTCAGCGCAGAGCGGAACCCCTCAGCGTGCATGCCTCCCTCGATCGTGTTGATGCCGTTGGCGAAGCTGTGAATGCCATCGGTGTTAAAGCCGTTGTTCCACTGGAAAGCGATCTCCACCTCGTCGCCAGCTTCTGCCGCTGACAGGTAGCCGACACCGTCGAACAACGCCTCGGACGTTTCGTTCAGGTGCCGCACGAAGTCGCGAATGCCACCGGGGTAACAGAACTCGTGGCGGGCGGGCTCGGCCCGCCGCTCGTCGGTGAATCCGATGCGCAGACCCGCGTTCAGGAACGCCATCATCTGCAGCCGCTCGGTGAGCGTCTGCGCCCGGAACTCGACGTGATCGAACACCGTGGAGTCGGGCTGGAAGGTGATGGTGGTGCCAGTGTTGGCATCGGGCGAGGGGCCGATGTCGGTCAGCTTGCCGACAGGCTCGCCGCCGTCGCGGAACTGCAGACGCCAACGCCGACCCTCGCGGTCGATGATGGCCTCCAGCTCCGAGGACAGGGCGTTGACGACCGACACGCCGACCCCATGCAGTCCGCCGGACACCTTGTAACCGGCGCCGCCGAACTTGCCTCCTGCGTGCAGCACGGTCAACACGACCTCGGCAGCCGACTTGTCGGGATACTGCGGATGGGCCTCAACGGGAATGCCTCGACCGTTGTCGAAGACACTGCATGTTCCGTCTGCCTGCAGGGTCACCTCGATGGAGGTGCAGTGCCCTGCCATGGCCTCATCGACGGCGTTGTCCACCACTTCGTAGACGAGGTGGTGCAGGCCGCCCGGACCGGTCGAGCCAATGAACAACCCGGGCCGTTCACGCACGGGCTCGAGGCCTTCGAGCACCGTGATGGCATCGGCGTTGTAGTCGCCTACGACTGGGTTGTTGGGTGCTGGCGCGCTGCTACTAGGCGCATCTGTGCCGTCGACTGGGATCGCCGCGGTCGGCGCCAAGGTGGCGTCAGTCACTGTGCGAGTCGGGGTCTCCGGCGCGGCATGGATCAGCTCTGTCTCCAAGTCCGGGTCCTGGTGTCCAACGGCACTCTTCCTAGCGCTTCAGTCTACCGGAGAGCGAACCATTTTCGGTGCCAAAACGCTCGCGGAAAGGGAAACAAAACCGCAGGTCACACTGGGTTTTTTACGTTATCCGGCAGGACGCACACGCAGGTGCAGTTCTGAGATGGTCGCAGCACCGGTTTCAGCGTTCAATGCAGCCAGAATCCGGCTGGAGTGATAGCGCAATTCCGTCGCCCAAGCGGGGTCGTCGACAACAACGATCAAGCGGCCGGCTTCGAGCCGCTCGGGCTGCGCGTGGGCCGCAATCGCCTCGCCCACGGCTTGGGCCCAACGCTCGCCCAGGTCGATCGCCCGACCCCGCGAACCGAAACCAGAGGTGACGGCCCGCAGCGAGTCCTTGATCGGCCGAGGCTCGCGCCCAGTTGTGCCGTGGCGACGTCTCTTCATCGGATGCCCATGCTCGCACGCCTCATGACGCAAACCGGTCAGTCGGTGCTCTCGCTGACCTGAGCGTCTTCAGGGGTCGCCTCGCCGTCGCGGATCTGGATGTGGCGGCGAATCTCGATTCCCGGCGGCACGTGCCCAGTGGCCGACGTCACCACGGTCTGTGCGGAAGGAAGGCAGCCGACGAGACGTTGAGCGCGGCCCTCATCGAGCTCGGAGAAAACATCGTCGAGCAGGATGACCGGCTCGATACCGCCGATCTCGGCTGTGTAGCGGTGCTGCGCCAGTCGCAGCGCCAGCGCAATGCTCCGCTGTTCTCCCTGCGAGGCGTGCGTCCGTGCCGGCAGCCCGTCCAGGAAGATCTCCATGTCGTCGCGGTGTGGGCCCACTGTGGTGGTACCGCGCCGCAGATCGTCCGAACGCGCCTGATCCAAGGCGACGGCGAGCGTGCCGTCGCGCCACGGGGCTGCGTAGGACAACTCCAACTGAACTGTGGTCCCGGCAAGTCGGTAGTAGGCGTCCTGTGCAGGAGGCGCCAGTGCAGTGCACAGGGCGGCGCGGCGGGTCGCAACCGTCTCGCCAGCAGCAGCGAATTGTGCATCCCAGACCTCCAGCGTGGTCAGGGCTTCGTCGTCGAGACGCGTGCCCGCCTGCTTCAACAGGTTGTTGCGCTGGCGCAGGATCCGTTCGAAATCGAGTCGCGCCGCGCGGTACTCGCGATCGGTGGCGGACAGAATGTCGTCGAGCAGCTCCCGCCGCACGGCTGGGCCGCCCGCAGGGATCGACAGGTCCGCTGGGCAGAACACCACGGCGCTGACCACCTCGGCAAGATCGCGCAGCGACCGCACACGCTGGCCGTTCACCTGGGCCCGGGAACGGCCAGCCGCGGCAATCTCCATCTCCACCAGGTACTTGCGGCGCTCCCGGCGGATCTCGGCGCGCACGTAGGCCCGCTCGCAACCGGCCCGCACAACAGTCTCCGCGCTCGCCCCGCGGAACGAACCCGACCCATCCAGCATCGCGATGGCCTCGAGCAGGTTCGTCTTGCCGTGCCCGTTGGGCCCGACCACGAGCGTCCGGGCCTCGTCAAGCGACAGCTGGGTAGATCGATGGTTCCGAAAATTCTCGATACTCAGCCAGGCAACGATCACAAGAGCTGGCTCTGGCGGCGGCGGTTCAGCTGACTACGACACCCGCACTGGCATCAGCAGGTACAGGAACTCGCCGTGGCCAGGCGTTCGAAGCACGGCGGGCTTGAGGGCATCGAGCCGCACCAACTCGACGGTGTCGCCGCCGGCAGCATCGAGGCCTTCGATCAGGTAGTCGGGGTTGAAAGCGACTGTGGTCGGCGTTCCCTCGTACGTGGCATCGATTTCCTCGCTCGCGCTCCCGACGTCCTGGGAGATGACCGTGAGTTCGATGCTGTTTTCGCGCAACTCCATTCGCAGCGGCGCATTCGTGTCGCGTGCCAGCAAGCGGAGCCGGCGAGCCCCGTCGAGCAACGCGGCACGGTCCACCTCCAAGCGGTTGTCGTGCGAGTCGGGGATCAGCGGTTCATAGCTCGGGAAGTCGCCCGCAATGAGACGACAGGTCACCTGGGCGGTTTGAGACTCGTCGGAGACTTCGAAGGTGACTTCACGTTCGCCCAGCCGCATGGTCACGTCCTTGCTGGAGTCCAAGATCCGTCCGAGCTCCTCGAGTGCTCGCGACGGAACCAGCACTTGTTGCCCTGGCGCCAAGACTTGCGCCTCGGGCAGGTCACGCAGTGCCAGACGGTAGGAGTCGGTGGCTACGAGGCGCAGTCCGTCTCCGCGAGCTGCCATGAGCACACCAGTCAGAATCGGTCGGGCGTCGTCGGAACTTGCAGCGCGGACAACCTGCCGGAAGGCTTGCGCCAAGTCGCCAGCAGGAACGGTCACGCTGTCTCCAGCCGGCTGAGGCAGTGCCGGGAAATCGGCTGTCGGCAGGGTCCGTACGGAGAACTGCGCACGTGCCCCGGTGATCTGCACTTCGTCGTCGGTCACTTCCAGGCTGATCTCGCCGGCAGGCAACGCTCGGGCGATATCGGTCAGGAGGCGAGCTGGGACGACCGTCTCGCCTTCGGTCTCTACCGGAGTCCGCAGCTGGGTCCGCACGGTCAGGTCCAAGTCGGTTCCCGTGACCGTGAGGCCTTCGCCGTCAGCACGCAGATGCAATCCGGTGAGTACGAACAACCCGCCACCGCGCGCATTGACCCCACGGCTCGCCAAGGTCAGCTGGTCGACCAGTGCATCTCGTTCAATGCGCAATTTCACGGGCGGTTCTCCTTGGCCGTACGAGACCGATGAGACAGACAATTTTCAATGTGATGGTTGAGACTTATTCAGTAGTGGTTATAGGGGCTGTGAATTGTGGACGGCGAGCCGTTTTCGCAGATCAGCGCCATGTGGCCGTCAACAGTCTTGCTTGCCGCGTCCACAGCTACACCCTCCCTTTTCCTGTATCGCTGGCGCAGCGGTGGAAAAGCACGACTTTTCCCGAGCTTTGTCGAGAACTTTTCCACTCATTATCCACAACGTGTGGAGACACCCTAGATCCACTTGTCGGCCGCATAGCGGACAGCCGATGTCGAGTCAGCCTCAGGCGGCTCGGACCCGCGCGATGAGCTGTGCTACTTGGTCGTACACCTTGCGTTCTGAAGGCAGGAGGCTGTTGATCTTCTTGACAGCGTGCATGATCGTGGTGTGATCGCGGCCGCCGAACACGCTCCCAATGGCGGGGTAGCTCAGGTCGGTGAGTTCGCGCATCACGTACATGCTGATCTGGCGTGCTTTGACCAGGCCCTGCTGGCGGCCTTGGCTGGTGAGTTCGATTACGCCGTAGCCGAACATGTCGGCGGTCATGTGCAAGATCCGCTCGGTCGTGATGGGTTTCTCCTGCGGTTCGCGGACATCGCTGAGGATCTGCTGTGCCATCTCGAGCGTGACGGTGTTGCGGGTGAGACTGGCGTAGGCGGTGACGCGAATCAGCGCGCCCTCGAGTTCACGGATGTTGTTGATGATGATGTAGGCGATGTGCTCGAGGACCTCGTCGGGCACATGTCTGTGCTCGGTTTTCTTGCGCAAGATGGCCACCCGAGTCTCAAGATCGGGCGGTTGAATGTCGGTGATCAGGCCCCACTCAAATCGGCTGCGCAGCCGGTCTGACAGCGTGGCGATGCTGCGAGGCGGGCGATCTGAGGAGATAACGATCTGCCGGCCCGCCACGTGGAGCGAGTTGAAGGTGTGGAACAGCTCTTCTTGCAGGCCTTCCTTGCCTTCCATGAACTGGATGTCATCGAGCAGCAGCACGTCGAGTTCGCGGTAACGCCGCTTGAAC
Source organism: Candidatus Poriferisodalis sp. (assembly GCF_965237655.1). Classification (GTDB taxonomy): domain Bacteria; phylum Actinomycetota; class Acidimicrobiia; order Acidimicrobiales; family Poriferisodalaceae; genus Poriferisodalis. The sequence continues at coordinate 370,365 of NZ_CBDEGB010000001.1, read as the reverse complement.
GCCGGCGTCGTGTTCGTACGGATTGCTTCGATGAACTCTGAGAGGAAGGTCTCGGTCGAGACGTACCGGACACGATGCTCGGGCAGGGTCGTGCCCAGGAAGTTCACAATGGCCTGCAGCAGGTGGGTCTTGCCCAGGCCCGTGCTGCCATGAATGAACAGCGGGTTGTACGCGATTCCCGGAGTCTCAGCTACCGCGAGCGCCGCGGCTTGGGCGAACCGGTTGCTGCTGCCGGTGACGAAGCTCTCGAAGGTGTAGCGGGGATTGGTGATGTCGACGCCCGACACCTTGCGCGGCGTTCCGGCGACACCGGGTGACGCAGCGTCACGGACGGCGCTCTCGGCGACCGGTGCAGGCTGGGCAGAGCCGCCCGCTGGGTGCCATGTCTCATCCTCGCTCAGGACGGAGGCATCGTCGTCGGGGATTGCATCGACGTCGTGTGGGTCCGCGTCGGTGCCGTTGGCGCTGTCAAGATCTCCGAGTTCGGGACGGGTCTCGATCTCGTAGGTCTGAGGGCGGACAGGCAGCCGTTCGAAGGCGGCGTGGAGTATGGGGATATATCGGCGCTGGATGCGATCCCGGATCATGTTGCTCGGCGCGATCAGCACGGCCAGCTCGCCGTCGATGTGCAGCGCCTGCAAGTGGCGGAAGTAGCCCAACCAGAGTGCGTCCGAGACGGTCGTGCGGAGGATCTCACGGCACTGCGACCACAACTCGTCAGTATTCGCCCGCGCGTGTTCGGCCGTTTCTGATGGCTCCTGTGAAGTCGCATGAGATTGCTCGAATGGGGCCGACTGCTGTGAGATGTGGGGTTCGTCGTCAGGCTCGTGTGCTGTGGCACCCGCCTGCGGAGAACTCACCACAACAACCTCGTTCGCCTGCGGCCGTAGTGCACCCGGGGAACCCGTTGTTCTCCTGCGAGCCACCAAGCGGCATTCGTGAAAGGAACTTATGGCCGCGCACCCACTGTCGCAAGCGCGCGTTGGTGCACCACCATGATGTCCGAGATGGCGCGGGCTCGACAGTTCATCGACAGGCCCATAACTCCCGCAAACAGGCAGGTGACATGGGTGTTTGCTGTCCCGGCAATCTGCCCGACCGCAGCCGGTGATGGATCGGCACAAGGTGTTGCGCGCGAATAACGCGCGCGAATGCGCGCGCAACACCCGCGTCGACACGCGCGTCTTCGTGTTCCCCGTACCCCGGTGCCGCCTTGTGCCAGCACCCGTAGGCTGTCAGCGCTCTCGGGTCGACACCCGGGCACGCTCCGGTCGCCGCACCGCATTTCGCGGACCTGCCCGCGGCCTGAACCTCCAGGAGGCTGCAGCGTGAAGCGCACGTACCAACCCCACAGCCGCAGACGGGCACGCCGACACGGCTTCCGCCATCGCATGTCCACCCGCGCGGGCCGGGCAATTGTGAATTCTCGCCGACACAAGGGCCGGCAACGGCTGAGCGCCTGATCGATTCGTGCCACAGCAAGGCCGACTTCGCAGCGCTGCGACGCGGTCGTCGCTTCGACAGCGAGCTGCTGTGGATGTCCTTCGCAGCCGACGCCGGGCTGGCACGGCCCCGTGTGGCGTTTGCGCTCAGCCGGCACGCTGGCACCGCGGTGGCGCGCAACCGGGTGCGTCGACGCCTGCGGGCGCTGTTTCGCGAACACGCGGACGACTTGGCGCCGGGCCGCTATCTCGTCGGCACGCGCGGAGCAGTCTCGGCGGTGACCTACCGGCGCGCCCGAGCCGAGCTGGCGAGGTTGCTGGAGATGGCGGGGGCCTTTCCGAGAACCAAGAGCACGCCGAAATGAGGATGAGGCCCGTCGCACGAGCGCTGGTCGCTGTGGTCAGGTTCTACCGCGCACTCCCCCGCTCGAGGCCGCCGTCGTGCCGCTTCGATCCGACGTGTTCGCAGTACGCACTCGATGCCGTGCGGACCTGGGGTGCGGCACGCGGTGGTTGGCTGGCCATTCGGCGCTTCTGCCGCTGCCATCCGTGGGGCGGCTGGGGCTACGACCCGGTACCGGGGAGGAGCGGCCGGGATCGCCGTGCGGATGCCGCTACTGGATCCTGGGAGCACTGATGTTCGATTGGGCTGATCCGATATTTGACGGCATCGCCGGTGTGCTGGCATGGTTCTACTCGCTCGTCCCCGACTACACGTTCGCCATCTGCATGCTGACCCTGGCGATCATGCTGCTGTTCACCCCGCTCACCTTGCGCGGTGCCCGGACGATGACCAAGACCCAGGCACTGCAGCCGGAGCTGGCTCAGCTGCGCAAGAAGCACACCGGCGACCGCCAGAAGCTCAACGAAGAAACGATGAAGCTCTACCAGGCGAACGGGGTGAGCCCCCTGGGCGGGTGCCTGCCGAATCTGGCCCAGATCCCCATCTTCATCGTGCTGTACCGAGTCATTTGGAACCTGCGCATACCCGAACAGAATCCAATCGACAAACCTTTTCCCCGAAATCTGAGTCCTGATTCGCAGCTTTACCAGGACATCGTCAACGCGGGCGGCGAAATGCGGTCCCTGGGGATGGACTTGTCGGAGGCAGCGAAGGACGTAATCCAGTCTGATTTCGTCGAGGGACTCCCCTATCTGGGTCTCGTGGCAGTGACCTTTCTGCTGGCCTGGCTCCAACAACGCCAGATGGCGGCTCGGCGTGGCAACACGGCCATGCCGAACCGTCAGATGGAAATCATGATGAAGTACATGCCCTTCATGCTGCCGGTGTTCAGCTTCTTCGTACCGGCGGCGTTGGTGCCCTACTTCATCGTGTCGAGCGTCTACCGGATGCTGACCCAGGCCTTCATCCACGCCACGATGAAGCCGGCGAAACCGCTGGTCACGCCCGAGTCCTCTGACGATGTCATCGAGGTCGAGACGGTGTCGGAGCCTGAGCCGCCGCGACAAGTGCCGAATCAGCGATCACGCAAGGCGCTTGACGCTGAAGCGGCCCGTCGAGTGGCTCGCGAGCAACGCCGCGCAGCACGGCGGTCAGGCTCACGCAACTCGTCGCACGAGAGCGCGCCAGAACCCGCGCTGCCGGAACCCGCGCTGCCGGAACCCGCGCTGCCGGAACCCGCGCTGCCGGAACCCGCGCTGCCGGAACCCGCGCTGCCGGAACCCGCGCTGCCGGAACCCGCGCTGCCGGAACCTTCGGAGACTCCTTCGGTCCGACGAACCCGTTCGTCGGAGGAGCGGGTCACCGATGCCCGCAAGCGTTCACGCCGGGGCGGAACCGGTTCGCGTCGGTACCAGACCTCTGAACGTGGCCGCAAGCGCCGTCGGGGCCAGTCCGAACCAGAGTCGAAGCCCATCCAGAGTCGCCGCACCTCAGGAGACGGCAGGACGCGCAATCGACGCAAGCGATGAGTGCGACGGCGATTTCTGCGGGGAGCTAGGGCTGCGTCATGGAGTGGATCGTGATGACGGGCCCCACCGTTGACGAGGCGCGTGAGCGTGCCCTCGACGCGCTCTCGGTCGCCGCCGAGGACGTTGACATCGAGATTTTGGCGGAGCCAACGCGAACTCGCTGGGGATTTCGGCGCCAGCCCGCTCGCGTCCGAGTGCGGGTGCGCCCGACCGGTCCACCGCCGCGCTTGGGCGCCGCCCGGCGAGATCGCCGCCGGCCGCGCCGCCGATCCGGTGGTGGACAACGTCCCCGGCAACGGGGGAAGGGCCAAGGTCAAGGCCAGAAGCGCGGCGGCCGATCATCTCGACGGCGATCCCGATCAGGCAACCGCGGCAACGCGTCGAAGCCGGCGAGCTCGGCTTCGTAGCGACTGCCGGCCTGCAGGCCGCCGTCTGTCAGACGGCCAGTTCGTGCCGCCGATTGGCGATCGTGAACTTGAGCTTCTTGTTCGGCGACATCGACGGGAATGCGCTGATCTTGAGCTTGTAGCGCGCCGGTGCCACTTCAAGCTCGAAATAGTGTGCGAGCATCAAGAGAGCGAGCGCGAGCTGCATCTCAACAAGATGGGAGCCGAGACAGCCGTGCGTACCAAGACCAAATGGGGCATACGCTGGCGTCCGATGCTCACCGCGTGATGGCAGATATCGGTCAATGTCAAATGTGTGAGGGTCGGGAAACACCTCACTCATGTAATGGGAGGCCGTCTGGGCGATGAAAACTCTCGATCCGATTGGCAATTTATAGTCTTCTACGACGCAGGAATTCATGACATTCCGAATCGACATCGGAACGATTGGATACAGCCGGAAGCACTCCATAATGAAGCGGTGAGTAACATCGATCGTGGATGGGTTAACATCCTCCGGATTTGGATCGCCGTGCTCAAAGAGCGTGTCTGCCTCTGCTCGAATCTTTGCATAGATATCTGGATGAGAAATCATACTGTAGACCATGAAACACAACTGATCACCGCTGTACGTGCTTGCCAACAATGGTGCCGAGAAGATAAAGCGCAGGTTTGATTCGGGCAGGAAAACTGGATCGCTTTGGTGTAGACTAAGCACATCATCGGCATGGTCTCGCGGACACCCGTCACGCTGAGCGGCTGTATGAGAATCCAGTACGCGGTCACGAAGTACGCCGATGGCCTTCGCCTTTTTCTTCATACCGCGAGTCTTGAGTAGGAATTTCGGCATGACGTTGATGACTTGGGTCTTGAGCGCTCGAATCTTATAGGCAACCAAATCGTCAAAGAGGTCCTCCGCTTGCACGCTTATGAGTAGCGGCGTCAAGTGCGCATTGACGAGACGACGACACATTGTCACGGCGTGCCAAGAATCACCGTCGTTCCAGCTATTCATATGGTTGCGTATGTCATTGCACACTTCGCCGATGCGTTGCTCCAGTCGTGCACGGGAATAGCTCGATCGGAGGGCTCGCCGCATGCGGAAGTGATCCGCGCCATCAAGCGCTGGCAAGAGGCCAGAGGCATGGTATGCGCTCTCCAAACCCCGAAGGTAGTCACCCGACCGGAGGTACATTCGTCCATATCGGTGTACCCAGCGATTGACCTGAGGACCAACGATAAAGGTCATAGCTCCCCCATAGAGAGGAGCCTTGACCTGAAAAACAGGGCCGCACTCTTCGGCGAAATCGGCAAACGCAGCTGGAATATTTCCCTTTCGCAGATGCCGATTCGCTAGCATTCGTCGGAGTGGCAAATTCGGAATCGCCTTGGTTAGAGACGATGCCTGCGACCTTGGACTGACTAAATTCTGCGAAACCGCATCTGCGATTGCTCTGCCAATGAGGTCCATATGAGAGAGGAGCTGGATTCTTTGTTCGGCTTTCTCGTCAAGGTCAAAAACGAACCGCAAGACATCACAGGTATTGACCAGAGCGATAATGATGGTATCCCGCGGATGAGGAATGTCATCACCAAAGATCGATTTCTCGATACGGGGCTTAATAAATTCGACTACTGTGTCCTCGTCGCCTCCAGCGAACAACTCGGATTGCCGAGCTCTATGCGCTAGCGTCCAGAAATCTCCTTCATGGTACTCAAGCACTCCGAGAGAAGTGAGCCGATCCAATGTCAGGTCGATCATCATCTCGGCACGTGACGCGAGTTTTTCGACCCAGTACTGAGCGCTATGTTGCTGGGTTTCGTTTGCGATCTGAAGCAGGACGAGATCCAGGACCGGGCTTCCTGTCGGAGTCTCATCCAACAGAATCAGCGATTCCATGTCAGTATCGACGCGCGTTTGTAAGGAGAGTTCTGCGAGCGCGGCGCCAGCAACGGCACAGTTCAAGCTCCAGCCAGGAACTTGGTGGAAATAGCCGCTCTCCTCGTTGAGAAGCATCAGGACGAGTTCTTCAGGCAAGCTGAGCGTTCGCGTCGCGGCAGCCTCGGTGGAATGGATGGTCACGTTGCGCTTCCCGTGGGTGATTGCGGTAATCTGTGGTACGTGCGTTTGCTACAACGTCTGCAAGTTATAGAACCCTGTGCACCAGTGGTGATAACACACGTTATCCTGCCCAAGCCCATAATTACTGAGGAAACCGGCAATCGTCGAAATAGGCGAGGAGTATGGAGTTGTGCCGACCGAAGGCCGCGAGCTAGCGAACATTAGTTTGCTTCAACCGTTTCCCGAGGGTTGGTACTTCCTTGCCACGCGGCAAGCAGTGGAGAAGTCGAAGCTCGTCAAGCAGACGTGGATGGACCAGAACATCATCATCTGGTGCGACGAGAGCGGCCGTATCAGCGTGGCCAAGTCGGTGTGCCCCGTCTTGGATCGCAACTGGGTCCGGCTGCAGGGGGACGTGTGGTCGATGGCCGGCTCGTGTGTCCCTTCCATGGTTTTCAGTACGACGCAGACGGGAAGTGCGTCGCTACACCATCTGCGGCTCCCGCTCGATCCGCGCAGCTGAGCGTCTTCGAGACTCGGGAGCTCAACGGCCTGATCTTCGCCTGGTGGGGGATGGGCGGACGTCCCCCGCAATGGCACCTCCCCGCCGAGCCGCCGGATGCAGGTGAGTGCAGCAACATCCAAATCCGGACAGTGCGTTTCCCGGGTCATCCCCAAGAGACGAGCGAGAACTCGGTGGACATCGCCCACATGAGCCATGTCCACGGCTACGGCAATGTGACGAACGAGACACCGGTGTCGATCGACGGTCCGTACCTCGAGAGCCGTTTCGGCTTCTCGACCACCCGCAAGATCGCCAAGATTGCGAGACTCAACCTCGAGGTAGCAGCCGTTGCGTGGGTCACTGGCCTGGGCTACTCGTATGTGGAGTTCCAGGAGCTCTCCATCGGCATGGATGCACGACTGTGGATATTGGCCACGCCTGTGGACGGCACGCTGATCGACATGTCGATCATCTCGCAGGTGCGTGAGATGCGCAGCCCGAAGCGACGAATTGCCGGCTTGGGATTCCTGCCACGGCGAATGCGCGCACCCATCATGAATAAGTTCGTTGCGGACCTGCAGATCCAGGACGTGCAGCAGGATGTCGTCGTCTGGAGCCGCAAGCAGTACGTGCCACGCCCGAAGCTTGTTCGTTCTGACGGCGAGGTGATGAAGTACCGGGCGTACTGCGCCCAGTTCTACCCTGATCTGCGCCAGTGTGAGTCGACGGCTCGCTGACGCGTGCCCGTAGGCTGAGCGTTCCTGAGGGCGCGACAACGATTCCAGTGAAACGCCCGCGAGCAAGCACTCCAGCAGTGCATCGGGCCAGATGTCGAGGGCCCCACCAGAGGAGACGAAGATGACAGTCGAGACAACGACAACAGAACAACAAGTCATGGTGCAGGAGTTCCTGGATGGCTTGGTCAACGCCTTCGGTATCGATGCCACCGCAGTGCCAGTTGCGGCAGATGACGACAGCTTCGAGATCAATCTCGAAGGTTCGAATGAGTCGTTGGGACTGCTCATCGGCCCACAAGGGCGCCATGTGGTCGCGCTGCAGGAAGTCGCCAAGACCATGCTGCAGCGCCGGCTGCCAGGCGAGCGCCGGGCCCGGGTGAGGGTTGATGTGGGCGGCTACCGCCAGCGGCGCCGCGAAGCGCTCGAGGCGTACGTTCGTGAACTCGCCGGAGCTGTGGCGGAGGCTGGCACTGAGCGCGGACTGGAGCCAATGAACGCGGCCGATCGCAAGGTCGTTCACGACACCGTCAATGAGATCCCCGGCGTCGGCACCATCTCGGTGGGCGACGAGCCGAGGCGGCGCGTCGTGCTGGTGCCCACCAGCTCGGGCAACGCGGAGTAGTTGCACTCACCGATCAGCACTCACCGATCAGAACAACGGCCGCTTTCGGATCTGCTTCCACGTCCGGGGATACGCCGCGCTCGGCGGCGACTGGCGTTCCATCACGGCGAACGCCGGCGTCGTGTTGGTATGCCGCACGAAGTGCAACCCGAGTTGGGCAAGGGATTCGGCCGGCCAACGCTGATCGTTGCTGTCGGGCGGCTCGCTGACGACAAGCCTGCCCCCGTGACGCAGCAGGCCGACGCTGCATTCCGCAACCGCAGCCGGGGGACCGAAAGCCCTGCTCACCACACCGTCATAGGCATGACGGTGCTCGGGACGATGGGCGAGTTCTGCGGCATCTCCGAGTGCGAGGGTGACCCGATCACCGATGTCGAGGTCGCCAATCGCCGTGTCGAGGAAGTCAATGCGGCTCTGTGAGCGGTCCAGGAGCACGAATTCGACGCCGGGTTGCTCGAGAGCCATCACCAGGCCCGGCACTCCCCCACCGGTTCCCAGATCGCACCAGCGTTGACCGAGCTCGGGTTTAGCTGCTTCGGCGTGCGCTCGTGCATGTTCCACGTGCGTGAGAAGATCGCCCGGGCCGAGGAAGCCCTGTTGCTGGCTGCGAGCAAGGATGCTCAAGAGACGTTCATCGACTGGTGACATGACACGAGCCACGGTACTTCGGAGATTGCGTGAATCTGTGAGGCATCCCGCTGCGGCACCGTTCGTTTCCCCCTCTTGTTCGCTGCGCTCACGGGCCTCTCGCGCCCCTGGGACGTTTCACGTGAAACATTGCCGACCTCAGACCTTGCGAATGGGGCCAACTGGCGTACCCTGATCTCCAATTGTCGGCGAATGGAGACCGGATGGGTCGGATCATTGCGGTGACGAACCAAAAAGGCGGCGTTGGCAAGACCACCACGGCGGTCAACTTGTGCGCAGTACTCGCTGAACTTGGTCACAACATACTGCTCGTCGACATGGATCCGCAGGGAAATGCGGCTACCGGCGCAGGCATCGATCCACGCGTGTTCGAAATCTCGATGTACCAGGTCCTTCTTGGTACTGCAGCACTCACTGAGTGCATCCGGCCCACCGGGATTGACGGCTTCGACGTAGCACCGGCACGCTTGGAAATGTCTGGCGCGGAGATCGAACTCGTCTCAGCATTCAGTCGCGAGTTGAAGCTTCGGCACGCACTCGCGCCGATTGCCGACAACTACGACTACATCTTCATCGACTGCCCGCCGTCGCTTGGGCTCTTGACCGTCAACGCGTTGAGCGCGGCCACCGAAGTCCTGGTGCCGGTCCAGTGCGAGTACTACGCGCTCGAGGGACTCGGTCAGCTGCTCCACAACGTGGAGATGGTGCGGGAAGGACTGAACTCGGCCCTCGTCATCAGTGCCATCGTCATGGTCATGTACGACGCTCGAACGCGACTCGCTGCAGAGGTGGTCTCCGACGTTCGCCGGCACTTCGGGGACCGAGTGTGCCGGGTTGTCGTCCCTCGGACTGTGCGCTTGTCGGAAGCCCCGAGTGTCGGGCAACCGGTGACGGTGTACGCACCCAAGAGCCGAGGCGCCATTGCCTACCAGGAACTTGCCCGAGAGATCCATGAACGCGGCGACCCTCACCAAGCTGCAGCGGACCGCGCTGGTGACGGGCATGCCGATGGACTCAGTGATCGGAGAGAGGTCACCGAGCAGTATCGAATCGCCGAAGGAGCGCCGACATGAACGCCCAGCGAGGACTTGGACGAGGGCTCGGCGCGCTGATTCCGACCGGACAGTCGGTGTACCGTGAGGTTCCGCTCTCGGCTGTCGAAGTCAATCCCCTGCAGCCCCGGCAGCATTTCGAAGCTGCGTCCCTCGAGGCGCTCTCGGACTCGATTCGTCAGATTGGGGTCCTCCAGCCGATCGTCGTGCGAGAGACCGGCATCGTCGGACGCTTCGAGATCATCGCGGGCGAACGCCGCTGGCGAGCAGCGCGCAGCGCAGGCTTGGACACCATTCCGGTTGTCATACGAGCTGCCGACGACGAGACCAGCCTGACTCATGCCCTGATTGAGAACGTCCACCGGGCAGATCTCAATCCCTTGGAAGAGGCGGCTGCATACCGGCAGCTCATCGATGATTTCGGGGTCACTCACGACGAGCTCGGCCGCCGCATGGGCCGCAGCCGAGCAGCAGTCACCAACTCGCTCCGGCTCCTGTCCTTGCCGGTGACCGTGCAGCGCTACCTCCTGGACGGCGAGCTCTCAGCTGGCCACGCCCGAGCGTTGCTGGGATGCGACGATCCAATCGATCTTGAGCTGTTGGCAGAGCGAGCGGTGGATGAGGGCTGGTCGGTGCGCACCGTCGAGGAAGCGGTCCGATCCCTCAGCGCGGCGCCTGAATCTGAATCCTCGCCGGAGCCGCCAGCCGCAGAAGCCGGCGAACCGGAGCCCGCAGCCGGCGCCGACCGCCCAGCTGCGGTGCTGGAGGTCGAGACTGCCCTGTCCGTCGCCTTGGCAACCTCTGTCGAGGTCCAACTTGGGCGCCGAGGGGGTCAGATTGTCATCAGATTCGCTGATTTGACCGATCTTGCCCGGCTCTACGAGGCGATGAGGGATAACCTTCAAGTATCACTCGAAAGTTGAGTGATCCGGGTCGCCGAGTTCAGACTTCAGGTCGGACGGGCGCTGTCACCCAGATTCGTAGCCTCAATCTGAACTTGTTGTCCACTAACTGTGGACAACCTGGGGACAAGGGGCTACTCGCGTAACGCCTAGGCGACGTGCAGGTCGGCGAGCAGGTCGCGAGTCGACTGAGCAACGACGTCGGCAACCTCCCGGTTTCGCTCGAGCAAGACGTCAATCCGCTCGAACCTGCACAGCACTGCTGGCATGGCACTCTCACGCAGCATCGGGAGGCCCATGCCGTTGGTCGGGATGGCACCGAACATTGGTTTGAGCCTGTGCGCGATGTCAGCAGCGAGTTTCTGACCTGCGCGGCTCACAAAGTGACGACCCTGGAAGAAGCTGATCGAGGGAGCCGCAGACTTCACTTCGAAACCGATGTAGACAGCTGCACCGAACCGGTTGACCTGCGCGGCTTGCGCCGACCAGTCGGGATGGTGAACGGTCAGCACCTCGGCGCCGTTGCGACCGATCTCGCGCCTCACCGACGCCGTGACCGGTTCGAGCCCGCCGGCTTCTCCCACAGCGATGCGACGTCCCGCCAGCTGGCCGCCGGCGGACTCCAGGCGCTGGGTCTCAGTGATATGCGCTACGACCGACGCGTCGCCGAGCGGACGCACCAACCGTTGCAGCGTCTGCAAGGTCTGCCCGCCGCAGACGCTGTCGCCTCCGAGACCCATGTTGAGCTGGAAGTCCGCAAGCGCTGCAGCGGTCAGCGGGCCCCAGATTCCATCGATCCGCCCGACTGTGAAACCCAGTGTGCTGAGCATGCGCTGCACTTCAGCAACGTCGTCACCGCGCAGGTGCGGGGTGCACAGGTACAGCAGGCGATCTCCGAGCCGCTGACCTGCCTCGATCAGCAGTGACCACGTCTCAGGACCGCAGATGCCGTCGATATCGATGGAGCGCTGAGCCTGGAATGCCTGGACGGCCGCGGCGGTCGCCGAATCGAATGTTCCGGTGATGGGGCCATGCCAATGGCCCGTCGCGTTCAGCCGGTGCTGGAGGTCTCGTACATGCGGACCTGCTGCGGCGATGCCGAACGGTCGGATCAGAGGAATTCGCCGATCTCAGCAAGCAGGGCGTTCTTCGGCTTGGCGCCCACGAGACGCTTTGCCGGTTCGCCGTCGGTGAACATGATGAGCGTGGGAATGCTCATCACCTGATAGCGCATCGCCAAGTCAGGACTCTCGTCGACGTTGACCTTCGCGATGCGGATGTTGTCGTTCTCAGCGGCGATTTCTTCGAGGATGGGGGCGATCATCTTGCACGGCCCGCACCATTCGGCCCAGAAGTCCACCAACACGGGGCTGTCGGCGCTGCCGACGGTCTCGTCGAATGTGCTGTCGTCCAAGGTGGAAATGCCTTCGGCCATCGCCGGCTCCTCATCTCGTGATTGCCGCGAGGCTACCTCTCGGTCTGGCTCGACGGCGGTTGGACCGGCGGTCGTCAGTGGCCTTGGGCTTCCAGCCAGCGCTCGGCGTCGATGGCCGCCTGGCATCCCGAGCCGGCGGCCGTTACCGCCTGACGGTAGTAGTCGTCTTGCACGTCGCCGCAGGCAAAGACGCCGGCGATGTTGGTGCGCGCGCTGCCGGCCTCGGTCACGAGATAGCCGTTGGGCTTGAGGTCGAGCCAGTCCGCGAACAACTCCGTATTCGGCTGATGTCCGATCGCGATGAACAGGCCGGTCACATCGAGCGCGGAACGCTCCTGGGTCGCAGTGTCCACCAGCGTGACGCCTGCGAGCTGCTCATCACCCCGGATCTCCACCACCTGACGATTCCACAAGAACTCGATGCGCTCGTTGGCGAACGCCCGGTCCTGCATGATCTTCGAAGCCCGCAGCTGGTCGCGTCGGTGCACGACGTACACCTTGGAGGCGAATCGGGTTAGGAACGTGGCCTCCTCGAGTGCGCTGTCGCCGCCTCCCACCACTGCAATCTCCTGTCCCCGGAAGAAAAAGCCGTCGCACGTGGCACAGGTGGATACTCCGTGGCCGATGAGGCGTTCCTCATTCGGTAGCCCGAGCAGCAGGCTCTGCGCTCCGGTCGACACAATCACCGTGCGGCTTTGGTAGCAGTCGTCACCTACCCAGACTGAGAACGGTCGTTCGCTAAAGTCCACATTGGTGGCCTTGGCAGTGATGAACTCGGCACCGAAGCGCTCCGCCTGGGCCCGGAAGCTCACCATCAAGTCGGGACCCATGACGCCATCGGGGAATCCGGGGTAGTTCTCCACGTCGGTGGTCAGCATGAGCTGGCCTCCTGGCTGGTCGCTGGTGGAGGACGGCTCGCCCTCGATGACGAGGGGCGCCAGTCGGGCGCGAGCGGTGTAGATGGCAGCGGTCAGGCCAGCCGGTCCGCTTCCGACGATGATGACGTCGCGCGGCTCGGCGCCGTTGCTGCTCATGTCCCCCTCGCCGTGCGTGGCCGCCGCTTGGACCACGCCCATGCACCAGCGAGGCCGAACGCGCCACTCCCAATCAGGTACGCCGACCACACCTCGCCCGGCACGACGATGTCGAGCGCTCGGATGGCCGCGATTGCCACGAGCACCAGGACGCCGACGGCTGCGGTGGCGATGACGAGGCCGTACACCAGCGCTCGACCAGCCGTGACCAGCGGTCCGCTGGTGCGGGCGCGCACGGCCTCGACCACGTCCACGAAGCGAGCGATCGCTGCGTCCACGTTGTCATTGTCCGCCTCGTGAGCGTCCGCCGTCGAGCTGCGCCGCCCCCGCTTGGAGATCATCGGCGGAAGCCTACGAGAATGCGCTGGCGGGCCGCTCGGGCCCGTGTTGCCCGCTCTTGCTCGCTGCGCTGGCGGGCCGCTCGGGCCCCGGTCTCGCCGCTCGGTCGCTAGGGCGTGACGGCATCGGTGCTGGGTGGCGCCTCGGCGGCGTCGGCTGTGGTGCCGATTTCGATCCGGGAAATGGTCACCCGGTGCCCGCCGCTGGGCAGTTCATTACCGAGATCGGTGATCCACACGAGCACCGCCGCGGCGTCGGTGGTGGGCACGTCCAGTGCAATCGAACCGGTGATGTCCTGCGCGGCGGCCAGGGGGCGGCCCCAGTCGATCAGCGTGCGATTGCGTTCGCCCGATGCGTACACCTCGAAGGACCAGCCCACAGTGGGGGAGTCGACCGCCACGCGCTCGATCCGGCGCGGCTCGTCGCCCGCGAGCACGACAATGAGTCCGACACCGTCTTTGAGGCCGCCGAAGTCGCGCGAGCTGTAGCGCGCCGTGCTCCATCCGGTCGTCGGGTCGCCGTCGTTGATGAAGATCAGCCGTTCGGGATGCTCGACCCGATCGTCACCGGCTGGATCGAAGTCGGTGATGGATTCGAGCAGGATCGGCGCGCGACGGACTTGGGTCGTTGTCGGTGCGGGCACAATTGCAGGCGTCGTCTGCGGCGCGACGGTCGCGGTCGCGGTCGGGGCAACCGTGAGGACCTCCGGTGCATCAGGATCCGGGACTGTGGTCTCGACTGATGGTGTGGCGTTTTCGCTGCTGCGATCAGCCGGCTCCTCGATGAGCACTGCAATGCCAACCAGCGTCGCAGCAGCGGCTACGAGCACGCCAACAGGGGCCAACCAGTGCCGCTCCGCCTGCCACACCGACCTCCGGTCCGTGCGCACGCCGTCGGATATCGGCAAGTCGTCCACAATCGACCGCAGCGCGAGCAGCATCGACGGTACGTCGGGCCACGGATCAGACGCACTCATTGCCCGTGCCAGCACAGGTGCCACAACGTCAGGAATGACGGAGTCGAGCTCCCACGTCCCGTCGGGACGCCGCTGGGGCAGCGCCCCGACGATCAGGCGATGTGCGAGCACAGCGAGCGACACCAGATCGGCTCGCCGAGTGGCCGGGATCGTCACGGCGTCGTCGGTCGGCGGGCCATTGAGAATGACCCATCCCACCTCGGCGCGCCACCCGATGTAGTCCGCGTCGACGCCGCCGTGAGCGAAGCCCGCGCTGTGCAGGACGGCCAGCGCCTCCGTCACTGCAATGACGATGCGGACTGCTTCGGGCGCGGTGAGCCGTCTCGTGTCTCCGTTGGGTGCCGTGAGCTCGTCGACGAGCAACCTCGTGGGCAACTGCTCGGTGACGATCGCGAAGTGGTCTGCTTCGTCGTAGGTGTCGAGGATGTGCAAGAGGCCGTGGTGCTCCACCCGCGCAAGCGCCTTGGCCTGCAGGCGCAGCCGGTGCCCGATCTCGCTGTCGGCATCGGCGCGGCGAATGGTGACGGGTCGGTTGAGCGTGCGGTCGAGCCCCGACCACGTCTCGACGGCCCCCGGCTGCAGCAGCTCGCGCCGTTCGTACCGTTCGCTCGAGGCGGTGTTGGTCACTCCTGGCGCGGAGCGGACTCTCGCTCGATGAAGACCACACCGATGGTGCCGACACCCGCGTGCGCGCCGACCACGGGGCCGATCAGCATCACCATGGGCTCAATGTCTGTGAGCGGCGCGACCCGTGCCACGAAATCGTCGATGTCAGCGCAGTCCGCATGCATCACGGCGAGCTGGGAAATGTTGGCGCTTTGCGCCGACACCAAGTCGACCAGGTGCGTAAGTGCCCGAGTGCGCGTCCGCTGCTTGCCCGCAGGTTCGACGCAGCCGTCCGTGACCGTGATCAGCGGCTTGATCGACAGCACCGAACCGAGCAGTGACTGCGCCGCGCCGATGCGGCCGCCCTTGCGCAGGTTCTCCAAGGTGTCCAGGGCGGCGTGAACGCGGACCCGCTGCGCGGCCGCGCGCACAACTTCGGCAATCTCGGCCCCGCTGGCGCCACCCGAGGCGAGCTCCGCCGCGCCGATGACGAGCAAGCCAAGGCCTGCGCTCACGGAGCGGCTGTCGACAACGTGGCACGTGATGCCGTCGGGAGGCTGCGACGCAGCTTGCTGTGCTGCTTCGATCGTGGCGGAGAGATCGCCGCTCAGCGTGATGACGACGACCTCGCTCGCGCCGGCGTCTGCAGCGCGTTGATACGCGTCGGTGAAGGCACCGGGAGAGGGCGCGGCAGTGGACGGCAGATCATCGCTTGCTCTGCACCGTTCCCAGAAATCGGCCGTGCTCAGCTCGACGCGGTCGGTGAACGTCTGCATGCCAAACCGGATTTCCAGCGGGACGATCGTGATGCCGAGTTCTGTGGCTACGTCGTCGCTGAGGTCGCAGGAGCTGTCAGTGATGATGTGAACCGGGGCTTGCGCTGTCATTGCGTCACGCCTCCTTCGTTGTCGTCAGTAGGCGACTGAACTGTGTCGTCGCCCGTGGTGCCGCCCGCGTTGTCGTGCGGGCGCTGCCGCCGGTTCAGTACGAGTCGGGACAGTTGCGAAGTTAGTGCTCTGGCCGCGGGCAGCCGGAGTGCGAGCCCGCAGCCGAGGTGGAAACCTGCCATGACTAGCACCGCGACGGCAGCTCGCAGTACCGAGGGCAGGACCTCCAGCACCAGCGCTGTAGGGAGGCCGACGACGAATGCCACAGCGGCCGGCACCAAATGACGGCCGAGCGCGCCCCCGAACAGCCGCTGGTTCGGCCAGTCAGCTTGCCGTGGCAGTCCAGTTCGCGCGGAACGGCGTTGCAGGAGAGCTCGGCGCAGCAATCCCAATTCGACCCAAGCGCCGACTGCTGCGCCGATGGCCAGACCCACGGCGCCTAGGCGGGCTGGCAGCGCGGGATTGGAGCGAATCTTCGAGTCCAGCAACGACCAGGTGGACTCCAGCGAGAACAGATCGATGTCGCCGAACCCGGTGAGGGCACCGTCGACGACGAGCACCCGGTCCAGCGGCAGCATCAGCGCAGCGCCGATGGCCAGCGATACTGCCAGCCGGATTGCTGCGATGGTGGCGGCCGTGCGAGTGTCGCGGGCAGCAAACAGGACGTTCTGGCAGAGCCGCGAAGCCACCAACGGCACCAGACCCACTGAGTAGGCGCCGAGCACCAAGGCGATCAGGGTGATGTCGTCATTTGCGATCGCGTTGCGGAGGCCGGCCAGATTGAACACCGTGTCGGTGAGGGGTCCTCCGGCTGCGAAGTAGATCGCCACCGCGCCCGAGACAGCGAAGGCAGTGGCGCACAGGCGTCGAGTTGTGCGCTCTGCAATGGCTGCGGGATCGCGGACCCGGCTCAATTCGGTCAGCTCAGCCGCGGCGATGCTGGTGCCGATCAGGCTCAACGGCAGCAGGTACAGCGTCTGTGCAGCGGCCATTGCTGCCGCTGCCCCCACGCTGAGCAACGAAGCCAGGGCGAGATCCAAGAATGCGGAGATCTGCAGCACGCCCCGTCCAGCCACCGCAGGACCGAATCGCTTGATGACACCTGCCGACACCCGCTCGCGCCAGCCGAAGTTCAACGCGATCTGGGGGTCTGCCCGCCAGACGCCCCGCAGCTGCACCAGGACTTGGGCGGCCGCGCCAGCGGTCACGCCCCAGGCCAGCGCTGTTGCGCGGTCGGCGCCCGCGACCCCCCACGCGAGCACGCCGACGAGTACCGCAATCTGGGTGGCGTTCCACACCACCGGCGCCACATAGGACAGGAAGAAGCGTCGATGGCTGTTGAGCACGCCCAAGCACCACGCGCTCAGCACCGCCAGCGCCGTCCCGCACACCGTGATGCGCACCAGGGTGACGGTCAGCTCGAAGCGTTCACCGACAAAGCCCCAGGCGATGAGCCGCACCAACGGCCGTGCGGCGAAGATGCTGATCAGCGCTGCGGTGGCCGTGATCGCCACCAGGAAGGTTGCGATCGCGCCGGCGAGCCTTCCCGCCGCACGCTCATCGCGTTCGGTCAGCGAGCTATACGCCGGGACGAATGCCCCCGACAGTGCACCTTCGCCCAGAAGGTTCTGCAGGAAGTTCGGGATGCGCATGGCGGCAGCGAAGGCATCGCCGATGGTG
Organism: Candidatus Poriferisodalis sp.; assembly: GCF_965237655.1. Taxonomy (GTDB): domain Bacteria; phylum Actinomycetota; class Acidimicrobiia; order Acidimicrobiales; family Poriferisodalaceae; genus Poriferisodalis. The sequence goes on along the minus strand of NZ_CBDEGB010000001.1, from coordinate 353,120 downwards.
CCGATCCCGAGGACGTTGGTGATGAGCGCCGTGCGTGCGAGACCTGACAGGCGAGAGACGCCGATGCCAGCGGCAGCTGCCCCGGCGCCCTGCGGTCGGCGCATCTTCGCGCCCGTTCGCTGCCCGCTCAGCCGGCGAGCCGCAGTTCCACCTGTTGGCGAGCCTCGTCCTCAGTGACGTCCATGCTGATGGACAGCTCCGACACGAGGATCTGCCGGGACTTCTCGAGCATCGACTTCTCGCCGGCCGAGAGACCCTTGGCGTTCTCACGAAGCGCGAGGTTCCGCACCACCTCGGCGACTTGGTAGATGTCGCCGGACTTCAACTTCTCCTGGTGATTCTTGAAGCGCCGACTCCAGTTGGCCGGCTCACGCACGTCCTTCTTGGCGAGTAGCTCGAAGAGATCCTCGACGTCGTCGGTGTCGATCGGCGGCCGCATGCCGACTTCGTCCACCATGTCGGTGGGGACCTTGACGGTCAGATCGCCGTGAGCGGTCTTGAGCACCAAGTACTCGCGGGCTTCGCCGAATTCGTCGCGCTCCTCCCGGGCTGTGATCTCCGCTGCACCGTGGTGGGGGTAGATCACGCGGTCGCCAAGCTCAAACTTCATCGTCACCTGCTCCGCCGCCGGCTGCTGCGGGAGCCCGTAGAGGCCCGCGCCGGACAGCTAGAAGGATGCCAGAAACTCCCACTGCTGCCACTGCCGGGCCCGACTCACTGAGCGGACGGCATTCAGGCTGCCCAGGTGTGTCCCCTGATCAGCTGGGGCCCAGCGGATAGCGCCGGATGAGGTGGTTCCAGCCGCACTTGGGACAAACCTCCACCTCGTAGGCCACGAAGTTCCCGTTTCGCTGTGCGACGCGTTGGAGTTCTACATCCGAGAGCACGCACTTGCCCCCGCTGCCCATCCGGGGCCCGAAGACATAGCCGACGATGCGGAGGTCACCGTCGGGGCACAGTGGGCAGCTGCGGCCCAGCGGCGGTGCTGCATTGCGAGCAGCCCGCAACAGGTCGGGGTGCGCATCGCAGGCCTCGGCACGTGAGATCACCCCCGCCTCCACATCGGCAAGCAGGCGCCGCCGCCTGAGGCGGTAGTCGACCGATCCGGGAACGGCCGGAGCGGGCTCGGGTGCAATGTGAGGCTGAAGCGTCACGCGGCTCACGCTAGTGCGCGGCTTCAAATGCACCCGTCCCCGATTGCGGCCGGCGTCGATCCCATTCCGCGAGCAGCGCGCAGGCACGTTCGGAACTCAACGGGCCGTGTTCGATCTGCTGGTTGCGCAGCCATGCCAGAGCTTCACCCACCACGGGACCCGACCTCCCAAGCACCTCCATGACGCGGTGGCCGTCCACGGGGAGGCGCCTGAGGGCTTCGCCTTCGGCTGTTTGGACCTCCGCCAGCAACCTGACGAACGTCTCGCTCAGCGAGCCGTCCCAAGCGGTCACGGTGGCGGTGGCAGCGTCCAGCTGCGGGCCATGATCCGCGACCAGTCGACGCGCAACCGGTCGCCCTGTGTCGGGTCCGCCGCCACCTGACGCCGCCGCGTCGGCGGAAGCCGTCTGGAGCGCACGCGCAGCCCGCCCGATCGCGATGACCCCCTGGATTGTCGCGCCCCTGATACGAAGCGCAGACAGGCAGCGTGCCGCGGTGGCCTCGTCGTCGCAGACGAGTCCCAGCAGGATCGCCCAGCGAATCTCGACGCGCTCGTCAAGGTCGCCGACGGCGTCGAACCCCGGAGCCGGAACGGCAGTGCCGGACTGCTGCCACGGCGGCAACAGGTCGCCCAGCAGGCCCGTGTCGGCGAGGAATCTCACTCCGGCGGACGGCCGCGGCAGCTCCAGCAGCTTGGTGAGTTCTGTTCCGATGCGCTCACGCGACACGATGGCCAACCGGGGACGCATGCCGCGGATTGCCGTGACCAATTCCTGCGTCGGGGCGAGCGCGAGCTGCGCGCTGAATCGAGCCGCCCGCAGCATCCGCAGCGGATCATCGGAGAACAGTCCCTCTGGTTCCGACGGCGTGCGCAGGACACCGTTCGCCAGATCCGCTAATCCGCCGAACGGGTCGTACAACGTCCAGCCCGGCACCTCGATGGCCATGGCGTTGACGGTGAAATCGCGCCGCCCCAGATCGGTCACGATGTCGTCGGAGAAGCGCACGTGCGGCTTACGCGAACCGCTGTCGTAGGACTCGGCTCGATGCGTGGTGATCTCGACTGCGGTGTCTTTGCGGCGCGCACCGATGGTGCCGAAGGCCTTTCCCTGTTCCCACACCGTGTCCGCCCAGCCGGCGACCAGTTGCGCGATCTGGTCGGGAATCGCGTCGGTCGTGATGTCGATGTCGCCGGTGAGCCCGTGACCGAGCAGCGTGTCACGCACAAGCCCGCCAACGAGGAAGAAGCGGTGCCCTGCGCGGGTGAAGGCCGCTGCAAGCGGACCGATCCGCCCGCTCAGCTCTCGCCGGTCATCGTCGCTCAGCGCTGGTGTGCCCGGCGGGGGTGCTCGGGCCGGGGTCGATCCCACCACTCCGAGGGTACAAATCGACCGCGCCCATGTTGGCAACCATGTTGGCCCGCACGTTCGCTGTACTCTGCGCCGCGCGAGCGACATGGACCGCCCCAGCCCTTCTGGCACGCCCACCTCATCAGGGTCGCCGACCTCGGGCGCCCCCCCAGGAGCCGCCCGTGAGCCGGTCCGGTCGGGCCGAGGTGCTCGGGCGACGCCGGCCTCTCAGCGCTGGGCGCGGCGGCTGTTGTGGCTGATATTGGCGTTGGCGATCGCGGTAGGCGTCGGCAGTCGAGTGTTTGACAGCCTGCCCTCGCCACCTGCCCATACGGAGGTGGTGCCGAGCGTGCTGTATGACCGCTACGGCACGCCGATTGCCGAGATCGGCCCGAGCGTCGCGCACGCTTCGCTGGGCCTCGAGGACATGGCACCTGCACTTGTCGACGCCATCGTTGCGGTGCTCGACCCGAGCTTCTTGGAGCGCGATGGCGTCGATGCCACGTCATATGCAGCTTCGCTGCGGCGGGTCTGGGATGAGCCGGACGCTCCGGGTGACGGTGACGGTTCCGGTGACGGGGTCATGCGCAGGTATCTCGACACCGTCCATGACGATGACACCGGCGCGGTCACCGAGGCGCGCATGTTGTTGGCAGAGCTGCGGCTGGGTCGCCAGCTCAGCCGACCAGAAATCCTTGAACGCTTTGCGAACGTCGCGTACCTAGGCCGTGGCTCCTACGGCGTGCATGCCGCCGCCACTGTTTGGTACGGCGTCCCGGCGTCCGATCTCACGGTGACCCAAGCGGCCTACATCGCTTCGCTCATTGACGCTCCCTGGGGTGTCGACGCGACATCGGATCGTCCCGACGACCCGTACCGACCGGCCCGACTCGGTCGTGACCGGGTACTGGTGGCCATGTACGAGCACGGGGTTCTCACCTCCGACGAGCTGGCAGCCGGGCGATCGGTGCCGGTCGAGTCTGACGTCCGAGCGGCTGGCTCCGACGCACTGGGGGAGGCAGCTGGCGGGTACGTCCGGATGCTCGTCGCCGACGCCGGCCTCGTGACGGCGGTGGGGGAGGCGTACTTGCAGCTGGTCGAGCGGTACGGCATTCATCGGATCGTCACTGCCGGCCTGCATGTCACGACCAGCCTTGACCTGCCTGCCCAGCGTGCCGCTGTTGAGACGGTTCGCAATCAGCTCGGTCCCGCAGCCGGCGCCGACGTCGTCGTGCTGGACCACAGCGGTGACGTGCGCGTGCTCGTGAGTATCGCTGCCGCCGGGCCGGCAAGCGACGTCGATGTTGTGTCCAGATTGCGCCCACGGCCACTCGGTGATCTCCTCGTCTCGGCCGCGAGCGCCCTGGGTCCGTGGATCGCTCCGGACATCTCCTCCGACGTCGTCCCCCAAGTTGCCGACGTCGCCCAGGTTGCAGCAGCGTTCAGCGTTGTCGCCACCGGCGGGGAGGAACGCACCTCTCGGATCGTGCTGGAGGCAGGTGACGCAGCACCGAGTCGATCGCTGCGAGACCGCGACACCGACCGTTGGCTGATGAACCGCCGGACCGTCTTCGAGGCGGCCGTGGTCTCGCAGCTGCGTGCGGACATGGACAGGATCATTCTGCCGTCGGGTGTCACAGCGCTCGGCCGAGCGGGAATCTCACCGGAAACCGGCGATGCATGGTTCGCGGGGTGGACCTCCCACTACACCGCTGCGGTGCGCATCACGTTGAGCCCGCCACACAAACCGGTCGATGCTGCGGAGCGGGCGAGCCAGCTGTTCGCGGCAGTTTTGGATCCCTTGCAGTACCCGTCCGGGACGCCTGGAGACTCAGGCTGAACGTGGTCTCGCTGCGTCGCAGGACTGCCGCCCGGCATGAGGGGCAACGGGTCGAAGCCACAGTCTCGATAGAAAATGCAGGTGTGATCGATGAGCGCCGGGCCTAGCGTTGCGAGCGCACCACGGGCACTGCGTGCCCGTTCGGCCACAGGCGTCAGTGACGCTTGCCGCAAGTCCGCTCATTGGGGCCGGGCTCGCAAGGTGGGTGCATCAACCAGTCCCTGCCCCGAAAGGGGCCCCGCCCCGGCGGGTCCACAGGAGGTCGCCCCCAATTGCGCGTATACGAGCTAATGGTCATCTGCGATGGTGACCTGGAAAACGCTGAAGCCCGCAAGGCCATGGATGATGTCCAAGGCCGGATTTCGGAGATCGGCGAGGTTGCCTCGTTCGACTTCTGGGGTCTGCGCGATTTTGCGTACGAGATCAACCACAAGACACGCGGCTATTACTCGGTCATCGAGCTGCGGGCTGAGCCCGGAGCGATGGACCCGGTAGAGCGATACCTGCGGATCGCGGACGAAGTCGTCCGCCACAAGCTCATCCGACTCCCCGACGACGAAGCGCAGCGACGCGGATTGATCGACGCGGGGTCGACCAACAGCCAATAAGCGGAGGCGTCATGGCTGACAACACCATCACCGTGGTGGGAAATCTCACCCGCGATCCCGAACTTCGATTCACTCAGACCGGCCGCGCCCGGGCAGTTCTCGGCATGGCCGTGAACCGGCGGTGGATGAACCGCCAGACCAACGACCGGGAGGAGCAAGTCAGCTTCTTCAACGTCGTCTGCTGGGCCGAACTTGCCGAGAACGTCAGCGAGTCTCTGGCCAAGGGCAACCGCGTGGTCGTCACCGGTCGGCTCGAGCAGCGCAGCTGGGAGACACCGGACGGCGAGCAGCGCAGCGTCGTCGAGATCGTCGCCGACGAGATTGCACCATCGCTGCGCTGGGCGACTGCCGAAATCACACGAATCCCACGGGGACCGGCAGGCGAAGCTGGCGGAACCCGCGAACGCCGCGGCGGCGCCCCCGCTTCGGAGGCCAGCGACGGGCCACCGCAGCACTCACCTGAGGAGGAGCCCTTCTAATGCCACCACGCAAGCGAACCGGTCGAGCGCGCACCAAGGATCTGCGCAATCGTCCGCGCCGGCGCAAGGTCAGCCCGCTCACGACGTCTGGTGCGACCTACGTCGACTACAAGGACGCCGAACTGCTCCGGTCCTTCATCTCGGAGCGAGCCAAGATCCGCGCCCAGCGAGTCTCTGGGAACAATCGCCAGCAGCAGCGCGAGGTGGCGCGTGCCATCAAGACCGCTCGGGAGATGGCGTTGATCGAATACGCGCGCCGGCCGATGACGCAGCGACGCGGTGACAAGCGACGCGGTCAACGCTCGGGCGACGACCGCCGGCCGCCCCCCGACCGGGCAGATGGGCCTGTGGGCGACGAGCAGGAAGACCACGACAACGGGGTTGCAGAGCTCCTCGACGACGTCGTTGAACAACTGCCAGCGGCGGTTGACGGAGAGCAAGCATGAAGGTCGTGCTGCGCAGCGACGTCGACGGTGTCGGCACCGCAGGTTCTGTCATCGACGTCGCCGACGGGTTCGCCCGGAATCACCTGATACCTCGTGGGCTGGCCTTGCGAGCGACGGATGGCACTGTCAGCCAGGCTGCTGCCATGGCTCGGGCACGCTCGGTGCGTGACCTGCGCGAGCGCGAGACGGCCGAGCGTGTCGCACAGCAGCTGGCCGCGGACGGTGTGACGATCGCTGCCCGGGCGGGATCGGGTTCGCACCTGTACGGATCGGTCACCACCAGCGAAATTGCCGTTGCGATGACTGCCCGTACGGGCGTCGAGGTCGATCGGCGCAAGCTGACGCTGCCCGCGCCGATCCGGACCGTGGGTTCGCACGAAGTCTCGGCGCAGTTGCATCCCGCGGTGGCGTTCACGTTCAACGTCGAGGTCGTCGCGCTCAGCTAGCGCTGCGCCGGCTGGTTCCTCCGACGAGGGGTTCGCCAGTTTTGGCGTCACACCCCCTCTGTTTGATGGGGGTGTGATCTCATCGGGTGCGCAGGACATGTGGACAAGCGGCTGTTTGTCCACACCTTGGGGCCGAGATTTCCACCGGAAGTGGGACTGTCGGTCCCCATGCAATGCGCGAGAGAGTCACTGGCAATGAGTCTCGCCGAGCTGCAGATCGATGTCGGGCGCCGACCGGGCGGGCGGGTCCCGCCGCAGAACGTCGATGCTGAGGAGTCCGTGCTCGGCGCGATGCTGCTCTCGAGCGATGCCATCGGCGCTGCGGTCGAGCGCCTCGGTGCCGACCATTTCTACGTGCCGGCGAACGGTCTCGTCTTCGAGGCGATCGAGGCGCTCTATGTCACCTCCGAGCCTGTCGACTGCCTGACCGTCGCCGATCAGCTCGAACGCACCGGCAACCTCGCCGCCGCCGGAGGCCCCGAGCGCCTGCTGACACTCGAAGCGGCAACGCCGACGCTGACCCACGTCGACCGTTACGCGCGCATCGTGGAGGACACAGCACTTCTACGGCGCCTGATCGCTGTCTCATCGGAAATTTCTGAATTGGCCTACAGCCGGCCCGGTGACACAGCCGCGGCCATCGACCAAGCGGAATCCTTGGTGTTCAGCGTGGCCGAGCGCCGCATCATCGACTCCACCCAGTCGTTGCACGACTTGTTGGACGAGAGCCTGGATCGGCTGGAGGAACTGTACGAACGGGGCGATGCATTCTCCGGCCTGGCGACCGGTTTCAACTCGCTGGACCGCATTCTGGCTGGCATCCAGCCGTCGTCATTTGTGGTCGTGGGCGGCCGGCCCTCGATGGGCAAGACAGCGTTCGCACTGACGATGGCTTCCAGCGTGGCTCTCGAACTGCGGGAGCCAGTGCTGCTGTTCTCGCTGGAGATGAACCATGCTGAGCTGACGGGCCGGCTGTTGGCCTCCGATGCCCGCGTCGATGCCACCCGCGTGCGTACGGGCCAGCTGCGCGCCGACGAGTGGAACCGCATCACGCGCAGCGTGGGCCGCTTGGGTGACGCGCAGATGTGGATCGACGACAACCCGAACGTGACCGTCACCGAGATCCGTGCCAAGGCCCGCCGGCTGCGCAGCCGCCTGGGCGGCTTGGGACTCATCGTGGTCGACTACCTGCAACTCATGAGCGGCCGAGCGAACGCCGAGAACCGCCAAGTGGAGATTGCAGAGATCTCACGCGGCTTGAAGATCCTGGCCCGAGAGCTCGAGACGCCGATCGTGGCGCTCTCGCAGCTGAGCCGCAACCTGGAATCCCGCGGCGACAAGCGGCCGATGCTGTCTGACCTGCGCGAATCAGGCTCGATCGAGCAGGACGCCGACATCGTGATGTTCATCTACCGCGACGAGGTCTACAACGAAGAAACCGCTGAGCGAGGCATGGCCGAGATCATCGTTGCGAAGCACCGCAACGGACCGACGGGCACGGCGCGGTTGGCGTTCATGCCGCAGTACACGCTCTTTGCCGACATGGCCCACGAGAACTGAACACCGTGTTTCTTGGCGAAGATCTCATCCCGTACCTGGTCTTGGCGCTGGGTGGCGCGCTGTTCGTCGGCAACGTGGCAGCCATGGCGCGGCCGCGGCGTGCCGGCGAAGGAGGAGAGCTGGTACGAGCGCCCGCGCGACGCGCCGTGCCGCTCGCGCTCGTGGGACTCGTCGCGGCCATCTGGGGGCTCGCGACCCTCCTGTGGGGGTGAGTGAGCGGGTGAGGGGAATCGAACCCCCATTATCAGCTTGGGAAGCTGAAGTTCTGCCATTGAACTACACCCGCGGACCGACGCCAGAGCCTATTCAGTACGGGCATCTTGACAGGCGTCCTGAAGGGCTCGGCGGCGCTAGCGTCGCCCGTCGGCCCACCGCAGGAGTGGCGCCGGGAGCGTGCGGCAGAGGGGGACTGCGGTGATCCTGTCGGACCGGAGCATCCGTGAAGCCTTGGAGACCGGCCGTATCGTCATTGAACCGCTGGGCGATGCAGCAGTGCAGCCCTCATCGGTGGACCTGCGGCTGGATGCCAGCTTCCGGGTCTTCCGCAACCACACTCGCCGGGTCATCGACGTCATCGAGGACCAGACGGACCTGACCGAGGAGGTCGAAGTCGCTGCGGGTGACGCGTTCATCCTCCATCCCGGCGAGTTCGCGCTGGGCTCCACCCTCGAGCGGGTGGCGGTGCCAGACGACCTCGTCGGGCGCATCGAAGGCAAGTCGTCACTCGGGCGTCTCGGCCTGCTCATTCACACCACAGCGGGATTCGTCGATCCTGGCTGGGACGGCTACCTGACCCTCGAATTGTCCAACGTGGCCAACCTGCCGATCACGCTGTACCCCAGCATGAAGATCTGCCAGATCAGCTTCATGGAGATGACCACACCGGCCGAGCACCCATACGGCGCCGAGCTGCTGGGGTCCAAGTACCGGGGCCAACGCGGCCCGACCCCCAGCCGTTACCACGAGAACTTCCGCTCCCGCCGCCTGTTGTAAGCGTTGGCGGACACCGCGGGGCTCAGCCCTCGCCGGCTTCGAGGGCGTCGATGAGGTGGATGGAGATGTCGGCGACCTTGACCTGGTCGTCCTCGACCCCGTGACCCTTCACTCCGTCGTCGATCATGATGAAGCAGAACGGGCACGCCGTCGCGATGCGATCGGCGCCGGTGTCGAGCAGTTCGCGCGAGCGCTCGTCGTTCACCTTGGTGCCGATGGTCTCTTCCATCCACATGCGAGCGCCGCCCGCACCGCAGCACATGCCCATGGTGCCGTTGCGGGGTGCTTCCACGATTTCGACGCCGCCCAGGCTGCCGATGACATTGCGGGGTGCCAGGTAGATGTCGTTGTGGCGGCCCAGGTAGCACGAGTCGTGGTAGACGATCCGCTCGTCCAGCCGCGCGCCTGAGAGGTCCAAGCGGCCGTCGGCGACGAGCTGCTCCAGGAATTGCGCGTGGTGGATGACCTCCCAGCTGCCGCCGTATTGCGGGTACTCGTTTCGCAGGGTGTTGAAGCAGTGCGGGCACTGCGTGAGGATCTTGCGGACGCCCATGCCGTTGAGCGCAGCGATGTTCTCCGATGCGAGCATCTGGAAGAGATACTCGTTGCCGGACCGCCGGGCGCTGTCGCCAGTGCAGTTCTCGCCCGGCCCCAGGATGGCGAAGTCGACCCCGGCGCGATTCAGCAGCTTCGCCGTGGCCACCGAAACGCGACGGTTCTTGTCGTCGAATGATCCTGCGCAGCCGACCCAGTACAGGTACTCGTGGTCGAACGCGTCGTCGGGATTGACCACCTCGACGTCGAGCCCATCGGCCCAGTCAGCCCGCTCGCCATTGTTCAGGTTCCACGGATTGGCGTTGTTCTCCATGCCGCGGAACGCGCTGCCCAGCTCGGCGGGGAAGTCGCTTTCCATCAGCGTGAGGTAGCGCCGCATGTCGAGGATCTTGTCCAGGATCTCGATATTCACCGGGCAGGCCTCGTCGCACGCCCGACAGGTCGTGCACGCCCAGAGCTCGTCATGGGTGATCCGCTCGAACATCGAATCGGCTGACACCGTGATCTCGGCATCGGTGCCGATGGGCGGTGTCACCGTGCCGTGAGAGCCAGTTGCCGCCATGATCTCGCCGGTCTTGAGCACGATCTCGCGGGGATCGAGCGGCTTGCCCGTGGCGTGAGCCGGGCAGACGGCGGTGCATCGGCCGCACATGGTGCACGCGTCGGTGTCGAGCAGCTGCTTCCACGTGAACTCGTTGATCACCGACACACCGATGGTCTCGATGTCTTCGGCCTCCATGAGGTCGGGGACCATGCGCATGGCGCCCTTGGGCCGCTCGCGGTCGCGCAGGTACATGTTGAGCGGCGACGTGAACATGTGCCGCAGCATGGTGATGGGCAGAATCGCCAGGAACGCCATGAAGCAGCCCACGTGGGCGATCCACAGAGCTTGGTGCCACCCGGCGATGGGGCCGATGCTCTCAAATGCCGCCGACAGCGGGTAGCCGATGAACGACCACTGCTCGTAGGCGGGCCGGCCGTCGATGACGATCCGCATGGCCTCGGCCACGAACCCGGTTGCGCCCAGCGCAGCGAGCACGATCAGGATGACCATGTGCTCGGGCCGGGACTTGATCCGGATGCGATACGGCCGAGCCGCGTACCGGCGAACGATCGCCCACACTGCGCCGACCAAGAAGATCAGCCCGGCCAGATCGCCGACGAAGCTGAATCCTTGGTATGTGGGGCCGATGAGGAACTTGGCTGCCGTTGGCAGCTGGTGATTGATCTCGAGCGTGGTGGTGACGGCCAGCAGCACGAGGAAGCCGTAGTAGAGCAGCGCGTGCATAACGCCTGCCGCCGGGTCGCGCAGCAGCGTCTGCATGAGCACGCCGCCGCGGTAGTCATGCAGTCGACGGCGGGCGTTGGCCACCGTGGTGGGGCGACGGTCGGGTGCGCCGCGCTGCCAGTTCCGCGTGCGTTGCGCGAAGTTCCACGCCCCGTAGATGATCAGCACACACGTCAAGACGTAGAACGCGAACTTGACCCCGCCCGGCACGTTGCCGAACACCTCGCGATGCGCGGCGTCGGTGTCTTCGTGGAATCCAAGGGTTGCCGCCGCAATGCCCGAGGCAGCGGTGATCGCAGCGAATGCGATGCCGATGCCCAGCACGAGCTGGTGCGGCCGGAGGGGTGGCTTGCTCACGCTGGCGAAGCTAGTTGACGCCCCCGCGGGTACCGGGAGCCATAGACGCCTGCGGCGTCGAAGGACTCACGAGGCCGCAAGAACGTTGTGAATACTGGGGCGGCTCAGCCGTAGAGCTTGCGGTTTGCCTTGCGCAGGCGGGCAGCGAGCTCCGACAGCAGCTTGTGCGCAACCGACGGGGCGCTGTCGATGATGCCCTTCAGCGCTCGGCGCGACAGCATGATCGTCTCCATGTCGGTGGCAGCCACCACCGATGCAGTGCGCGGCCCGTCGTCGAACAGCGCCATCTCTCCGATGGTCTCGCCTTCGCCAATCTCGGCAACCTTCCGACCGTTGCGGCGAACCACAGCGGTGCCGTGCACGATTACGTAGGCATAGCTGGCAGCGGCACCTCCGCTGCCCTCCTCGACAATGTTGTCGCCGGCGGTGTAGTCGACCTGCTCGGCGGCACGTGCGATGTGCTGGAGTTCCTTCTTGCTGCAGTCGGAGAACAGATCGATCTCACGCAGACTCTCCACACGATTCGCCACAGACATATCCCGCTCCTTGCCAGAGTGGCCGATTGCGCCGGGACCCTTAGGCCCTGCAAGCGCCGGACCGTAGCACTCGCCCGGCCCCCACGACGCGCCAGAGGTTAGCGCTTGCGTCCCAAGTTCAAAGGAAAGCCTCGCCACGATTCTGGTTGGTATCGGGTCTGACGTTGGGGATTGCTTGCGCATGCGCGCTGTTGAACAGGTTGCGTGCAATCGGGCACGCGGCGTGCGACCCTTGGGGTAGACGGCCCAACCGAAGGGCGCAGTCGGGAGGGCCAATGGTTGAGGCGTCGGTCGCAATGGTGACGGCAGTCATCAAGCCGCACCGTCTGGAGATGGTGCTCGAGGCACTCCGGGATCTCGACATCACAGGACTTACGGCATCAGAAGTACGGGGTTTCGGCCGTCAGGGTGGGCACACCGAGACCTATCGGGGCACCGAGTACCACGTCGACTTCATTCCGAAAGTTCGGATCGAGGTGCTTGTTGCCACCGAGCTGGCGGACCGGGTCGTGGATGCCATCGTGGAATCCACCCGTACCGAGCGCATCGGCGACGGCAAAGTGTGGGTCACGTCGGTGAACGGCGTCGTGCGCATTCGCACCGGTGAAAGGGGCATCGACGCCCTCTAGCCGTGATGACTGGGAACGTTGCCGCTTAGCGCAGGTAGCGGTCTTCGACCGAGCGCACTGTCTTGACCTTGAGGTCGGCGCCGAGTTCGTACACCAGAGGAACCCCGGTTGGGATGTTGAGTTCGGCGATCTCGGCGTCGCCGATCCCGTCGAGGTGCTTGACCAGAGCCCGCAGGCTGTTGCCATGGGCGGCCACGAGCACGGTATGTCCCGACTGCAGGTCGGGGGCGATGCCGTCGTACCAGTAGGGCAGCAACCGCTTCACGACGTCGGCGAGGCACTCGGTGCGCGGCACGTCGCCCGCAGCCAAGCCTGCGTAGCGCGGGTCGCCGGCGACATCGAATTCATGGCCGGCGGGCATCGGCGGGGGAGGCACGTCGTAACTGCGGCGCCAGAGATGGACTTGGTCGGCGCCATGCCGAGCCGCCATCTCTGACTTGTTCAGCCCCGTGAGCGTTCCGTAGTGACGCTCATTCAGGCGCCAATGACGACGTACCGGCAGCCAGCCTCGGCCCATCACGTCGAGCGTCGTATTGGCGGTCTGGATGGCGCGCCGCAAGAGCGACGTGTGGACGACGTCGGGCTCGATGCCAGCTGACGCGAGCGCGGCACCGGCGGCGCAAGCCTCGGCCTGGCCTTCGTCGGTCAAACCGACATCCCACCAGCCGGTAAAGCGATTCGCGAGGTTCCAAGCGCTCTGGCCGTGGCGCACGAGTACGAGCGTGTGCGTGAGGGCGCCCGGTCCGCGTGAGGCGTGCTGATCGACGGGTTCGCCGGGTGCCGATGCCATGGGCGTGCACGGTAGCCCGCAGCCGTGTCCAGGGAAATGCCCCGACGCGACGCTCCTCGGCAGCCTTCGGGAGCCCCGAGTCCAAAGCGTCACTTAAGGAAGTTGCTAATGGTACACTCAAGTTATATGCTTGCCGTAGTCAACTTATCGATATTCCGGCCCGAACCGGCGCTGGGATGACTCATTAGGAAAGGCACAACGATGCCCAAGGCTGTCGGAATCGACCTGGGAACCACGAACTCGGTGGTGGCTGCGATGGAGGGCGGCGAGCCTGCCGTCATCGCCAACGCCGAGGGTGATCGCACGACGCCATCCGTTGTGGCCTTTGCCCGCAACGGCGAGGTGTTGACCGGCGAGGTTGCCAAGCGGCAGGCGGTCACGAACCCCGACCGGACCGTGGCGTCGGTCAAGCGGCACATGGGCACCACGTGGGGCAAGAACATCGATGACAAGAACTACACACCGCAGGAGATCTCGGCCCGCGTACTGCAGAAGCTGAAGCGCGACGCCGAGCAGTACCTCGGCGACACCGTGACCGAGGCGGTGATCACGGTGCCGGCGTACTTCGACGACGCGCAGCGGACCGCCACTACCGAGGCCGGCAAGATCGCCGGGCTCGACGTACTGCGCATCATCAACGAGCCCACGGCTGCCGCGCTGGCGTACGGCCTCGACAAGGAGACCGACGACCAGACGATCCTGGTGTTCGACCTCGGCGGCGGCACCTTCGACGTGTCAGTGCTGGAGATCGGCGACGGCGTCTTCGAGGTGAAGTCCACCGCAGGCGACACCCACCTCGGCGGCGACGACTGGGATGCTGCGGTGGTGGCGTGGCTGGTGGTGTCGTTCAAGGGCGATCACGGGGTCGACCTGAGTACCGATGCCATGGCATGCCAGCGGCTGCGGGAGGCAGCCGAGCAGGCCAAGAAGGACCTGTCGTCCAAGCAGACCACCCAGATCAACCTGCCGTTCATCACCGCAACCGACAGCGGTCCGCTCCACCTCGATTACGAGCTGACCCGAGCCAAGTTCGAAGAGCTGACCTTCGACCTGCTGAAGCGCTGCCGGTCGCCGTTCGAGCAGGCCATCACCGACGCAGGCCTCGCAAAGACCGACATCGACCACGTGATCCTGGTGGGCGGCTCCACGCGCATGCCTGCCGTGCAGAAGCTGGTGACTGAGCTCACTGGCCGCGAGCCCCACAAGGGAGTGAACCCCGACGAGGTGGTCTCGGTTGGCGCAGCGATCCAGGCCGGGGTGCTGAAGGGCGAGGTCACTGATGTTCTGCTGCTCGACGTCACGCCGCTGAGCCTCGGCATCGAGACCAAGGGCGGTGTGATGACGCGGCTCATCGAACGCAACACCACGATCCCCACGCGCCGGTCGGAGATGTTCACCACCGCCGAAGACGGCCAGCCGTCGGTGGAGATCCACGTGTTGCAGGGCGAGCGGGAGATGGCCGCGGGCAACAAGACGCTGGGCAAGTTCCAGCTTGTGGGCCTGCCGCCGGCACCGCGGGGCGTGCCGCAGATCGAGGTGGCATTCGACATTGATGCGAACGGCATTGTCCACGTCTCTGCGAAGGACAGCGCAACCAGCAAGGAGCAGTCGATCACCATCACTGGGCAGTCGGCCATGTCGCCCGACGAGATTGAGCGGATGGTGTCCGACGCCGAAGCGCATGCCGCCGAGGACGCTCGCCGACGTGAAGAGGCCGAGGTGCGCAACAACGCGGACACGCTCGTGTACCAGACTCGCAAGCTGCTCGATGAGCAAGGTGACAGCATTGCTGCGCAGGACAAAGAACCAGTGGAGTCCGCTCTGGCGGCTGCCAACGAGGTGCTGGAGAGCGACGACCTCGACGCGATCCGGTCGGCAACCGAGGCGCTTGCTGCCGCCAGCGGCGCCTTCAGCCAGAAGCTGTACGAGGCAGCGGCCGCGACCGCCTCTGGGGGCGCTGACGGTGCCGGATCCGACGACGATGTCGTTGACGCGGAGATCGTTGACGAGGAGAAGTGAGCCCCTCAACGTCCCAGCCGGCTCCGGCCGCCGATGAGCCCGCGCCGCATCTTGACGGCAGCGAGCACGAGATGCCGAACGATGACGTTGCCGATGAACCCGCGCGCATCGATGCGGAGGCCCCCGATTTGGCCGCCCAGCTCGAGGCCGCGACGGCTGAGCGCAACGACTATCTGGATCAGCTGCAACGCCAGCGAGCGGAGTTCCAGAACTTCCGACGACGGGTCGAAGCAGAGCGACGCCAACAGGTGTCTGCTGGAGTCAGTCGTCTGGTCGAATCGCTGCTGCCAGTGCTCGACGGGTGCGCCGCGGCCACCGCGCAGGGCCACAGCGAAGTGGCAGCCGTGGGTCAGGCGCTCATGGTGGCTTTGGGCAAGGCAGGTCTCGAACGCATCGATGCAGTCGGGGAGCCGTTCGATCCCACCCAGCATGAGGCCGTGACCATCGAGGTGGCACCCGACCCAGATCCTGATCCCGACGAGGACGGCTCCGGCAATGGCGAGACATCCGGTGAGACAGCGGGGCCCGATGGTGCGGATCCGACCGCATCCGACGATCGCAACGACCACTACCAGGTAGTGACCGAGGAGTTGCGCAGCGGGTTCCGTTTCGACGGTCGCGTGCTGCGTGCCGCCATGGTCAAGGTGCGCACGGCGTAGGGGACGACGATGGACCCACGACGCGAGTGGTTCGAGACCGACTACTACGCGCTCTTGGGAGTCTCGCCTGATGCGTCGGATAAGGACATCACCAAGGCCTACCGGAAGCTCGCACGCAAGCACCACCCTGATTCGAGCGATGGCGACGAAGAGCGCTTCAAGCAGATCTCCGCGGCGTACGACGTCATCGGGGACTCCTCGAAGCGGGCCGCCTACGACGAGGCCCGTCGCATGGGTCCCGCAGGGTTCGGTCCCCAGATGGGCGGCTTCGCATCGGGGCCCGGCGGCTTCAGCATCCGAATCGAGGACTTGGGCGACCTGGGCGGCATCTTCGGCCACCTGTTCGGCGACGGCCGCGGGCGAACGGGCCGCGGCGGACCGGTGCCGATGCGGGGACAGGATCTTGAGACGCGCGTTGGCGTCTCGTTCCGCGACGCAGTCGAAGGCGCGATCACCGAGGTCGCCGTGCCGGACCCGTCGTCGGGCGGCATGCGCAAGGTGAAGGTACGCATCCCTGCCGGCGTCGACGATGGCGACAGGATCCGGCTGGCCGGCAATGGATCGCCGGGTTCAGGCGGCGGACCGAATGGCGATCTCTTCGTGATCGTCGACGTCGCGCCCGATGCCGATTTCGGCCGGGACGGTCGCAACTTGACCGTCAGCGTGCCGATAACCTTTCCAGAAGCAGTGTTCGGCGCGGACGTGCGAGTGCTGGATTTCAGCGGAGACTCGGTCACGTTGCGCATCCCGCCGGGGGCACCGTCGGGAAAGACCTTCCGGGTGCGCGGCCGCGGCGTCAAGACGCGCCGTGGCACCGGCGATCTGCTGGTGAGCGTCGAGATCGCGGTGCCGACGAAGCTGTCTGGCGCCGAGCAGGCTGCCGTCGAGGCGCTGCGCGACGTCACCGACTTCGAGGGAGCCTCGGGCCGGCGTCAGCGCAATGCAGATCCGGAACCGGCCACGCTCGCAGATGGCGAGCCGTCAGCCAACCGCTCCAACAGTCACGTCGCCAGCGGCGACAGCAACGCTGCTGGGACGACCGACACGAACTCCGATACCGCTGGAGTCACGCCGTAGGACTCAGGCCTCAAGGAAAGCTGCCATGAGCAACCAACCCCGCCCCAACCAACCAAGCCGCAAGCCATCGGCATCGGAACGCAACCGGGCGCTGTACGTCATCTCGGTAGCGGCCGAACTCGCCGGGGTGCATGCTCAGACGCTGCGGATCTACGAGCGAAAGGGTCTGCTGGCGCCGGCGCGCACCTCGGGCGGCAGCCGCCGCTACAGCGACCGCGATATCGCCATGCTCGACCGAATCAGCCAGCTCACCAGCGAGGGTCTCAACCTGGCTGGTGTCAAGCGAGTGCTGGAGCTGGAGGAGCGTGTGGCGTTGCTGGAACGCCGGCTGGCCGAAGCTCAAGCCGAGACAGCGGCCCTCGTGGCCGAGACACACCGCCATTACCGGCGTGACCTGGTGCCGCTGCCGCCGACCGATCTCATGCGGCGGCCCGGTCCGGGGCCGGCCGCATCCACCTGAGGCTGCACCGGAGCTGTCCCCGATGCATCACTTGTCGAGTCAACAAAGTTGAGTGGATATATATCAATTAATCTGCTAGCCTAGAAGTCATGAATCACGACGCAGATCCTCGTAACCGCCCTCTGCCGTCTAGCCCGCTGACGCACAAGTGCCAGGAGGCACTGGCTGGCGCAGTTGCTAGCGCACAGAGCCAGGGCCACCCGGAGGTCACGAGCGCACACCTGATGGCAGCTCTGGTCTCTCAACCCGAAGGCCTGGTGCTCCCGTTGCTCACCCGCGCCGGCATCGAGCCGGTCGCCGTGCGTGCCCGTGCGACCGAGGCGCTCGGGCGTCTGCCGCGCAGCTTCAGCACGCAGCCGCAGTCGCCGCCCGGACTTGCCCGCGAGCTGGCTGAGACGCTGCAGGCAGCCGACGCGGAACGCGCCCAGATGGGCGACGACTACCTGTCCACCGAGCACCTGTTGCTGGCGCTCGCTGACGATCTCGAAGCAGATCGTGACGTGCTGGCGAACCTGGTCGGCGAGTTGCGCGGCAGCACGCGGGTGACGTCGCCGACTCCCGAGAATTCCTATGCCGCGCTCGAGCGGTTCGGGCGCGACCTCACCGCAGATGCTCGCGATGACAAGCTCGATCCGGTCATCGGTCGCGACGACGAGATCCGCCGGGTCATCGGGGTGCTGTCGAGGCGTACCAAGAACAACCCAGTGCTCATCGGCGAGCCGGGCGTCGGCAAGACGGCCATCGTGGAGGGTTTGGCCCGTCGCATCGCCGAAGGCGACGTGCCCGAGGGTTTGCGAGACAAGCGGGTCGTGGCCCTCGATCTGGCCGCCATAGTGGCGGGGGCCAAGTACCGCGGCGAGTTCGAGGAACGGCTCGAAGCCGTGCTCAACGAGATCGTCGAATCCGACGGTGAGATCATCACGTTCCTCGACGAAGTGCACACGCTGGTGGGCGCCGGCGCCGGCGGCGACAGCTCGCTCGACGCCGCCAACATGGCAAAGCCCATGCTGGCGCGGGGCCAGCTGCGTCTTGTCGGCGCGACGACGCTGGACGAGTACCGCCAGCACATTGAGGATGACGGGGCACTTGAGCGGCGCTTCGCGCCCGTCTACGTGGGCGAGCCGTCGGTGACCGACGCAGTGGCGATCCTGCGTGGGCTGAAGGAGCGCTACGAGGTGTACCACGGTGTGCGCATCACCGATGCAGCGCTGGTAGCGGCGGTCGCCCTGTCGGATCGATACCTGCGGGAGCGCTTCCTTCCCGACAAGGCAATCGACCTCATGGACGAGGCCGCCAGCCGCTTGCGCATCGAGATCGACTCGGTGCCGCTCGAAATCGACGTGTGCGAGCGGCGCATCCGTCAGCTGGAAATCGAAGAGCTGGCGTTAAGCGGCGACGAGAAGTCGAACCAGCCCGGCGGCGCCCGGCGCCGCGACAACCAGCGCAGAAACGACATTGCGGAGGAGCTGGCATCTGAGCGCGAGCGGGTGGCTGCGCTCAAGGCGCACTGGCAGGCAGAAAAGGAAGCCATCGGCGAGATCCGCGCGCTGAAATCCGAGGCGGAGTCGCTCGCTGCCCAGGTGGATCGAGAAACCAACCTCGAACGGGCGGCGGAGATCCGTTTCGGTCAGCTGCCCGAAGTGAATCGCCGGCTCGACGAGGCCGCCGACGAGCTCGCACGGCTGCAGGCCGAAAAGCGAATCCTGCGCGAAGAAGTGGACGCGAGCGACATTGCCGAGGTCGTCTCGCGCTGGACCGGCGTCGCCACCAGCCGGCTGCTCGAAGGCGAGGCGCACGGGCTGACTCACCTCGAATCCACGCTCGCCCGCCGGGTCGTGGGCCAGCGCCATGCAGTCGCCGCAGTCTCGAACGCCATCCGCCGCAGCCGCGCCGGGCTGAGCGAACCGGATCGGCCCATCGGCAGTTTCCTGTTCCTGGGCCCGACCGGCGTCGGGAAGACCGAGCTGGCGCGAGCGCTGGCCGAGGCACTGTTCGACGACGAGCGTGCGATGGTCCGCATCGACATGTCCGAGTACCTCGAACGGCACTCTGTGAGCCGACTGATCGGCGCGCCGCCCGGCTACATCGGCCATGACGACGGCGGCCAGCTGACCGAGGCGGTACGGCGCCGCCCCTATTCGGTGGTCCTGCTCGATGAAATCGAGAAAGCGCATGCCGATGTGTTCGGCGTGCTGCTGCAGGTGCTCGACGACGGGCGGCTCACCGACGGTCAAGGCCGCACCGTGGACTTCTCCAACGTGGTGCTCATCATGACCTCGAACCTGGCAGTCGACCCCGCCGAGTTCTTCGCCCCGGAGTTCATCAATCGCGTCGACGAGATTCTGCGGTTCGATGCGCTCAGCCGCCGCGATGTGGCTGCCATTGCCGAACTGCAACTGGAGATCCTGCGCACTCGCCTCGCCGATCGCGAGATCACGTTGCAAGTGACGAAAGCCGCGGCCGAGCTGCTGTCGGGCCGTGGGTACGACCCCGCCTACGGCGCCCGACCGCTTCGACGGCTGATCCAGCGCGAGTTGACCGACCCGCTCGCGGCTGGCCTGCTCGACGGCACGTTGGCCGGCGGCGACAGGGTTGTCGTCGACAACGTCGAGGGCTCATTTGGCCTGAGGACGGTTGGGCAGGCGGCTGCCGCCGCTTCGGAGGCCCCCGAAGACGCACCGCCGCTGTTACAAGCCTCCTGAAGGACCCTATCGACAGCAAGAACCGGCTGACGACGGGTGCGCGCTCGTAGGCTGGCTCAGTGACTGGCTTGGTGGCGACTCGCCGACTTGCGCCCGCAACGGCGACCGGGCTTGCGGACACCCTGGCGAGGTAAGCAGTGCCTGGCTCGATCGTCGTAGGAACGCAGTGGGGCGATGAGGGCAAGGGCCGCATCGTTGACATCGTCGCCAAGGAATGCCAGCACGTCGTTCGCTACCAGGGCGGCCACAACGCCGGGCACACGATCGTCGTCGACGGCGAGACCTTCGCCCTGCAGCTCATTCCCAGCGGGGTGCTGTACGACCATGTGACGCCGATCATCGGCAACGGCGTGGTCGTCAACCCGTGGGTGCTGATCGACGAGATCGACATGCTGCAGCGCCGAGGCGTCGACTGCGGCCGGCTCATGCTGAGCCCCGCTGCGCACCTCGTGCTGCCGTACCACCAGATCGCCGACGAACTCGCCGAAGCCCAGCGCGGCGACGCCAAACTCGGCACCACCAAGCGCGGCATCGGGCCTGCGTACGCCGACAAGGCGGCACGGGTCGGATTGCGCGTCGAGGATCTGCTCGAGCCGAAGGCACTACGCGAGCGACTGCTCAGCGTGCTCGCCGATCGCAACTCCTACTTGCAGCGGGTGTTCGACCATCCCGGCGTCGATCCCGATGAGCTGGCCGATCAGCTCATCACCGAGGTGGCGCCCCGACTTACGCCGCTGGTGGGCGACACCGTGGGTTGGCTGCACGAGGCGCTGCATGCGGGTGAGCGCGTGCTGTTCGAGGGCGCCCAGGCCACGTTCTTGGACCTCGACCACGGCACCTACCCCTTCGTCACGTCCTCGAACCCGGTGGCGGGATTCGCGCTGGTCGGCTCGGGCATCGGTCCTGGCGCCATCGACCAGGTCATCGGCATCGCAAAGGCGTACACCACCCGGGTCGGCTCGGGACCGTTCGTGACCGAACTGCACGATGAGATGGGCGACGAATTGGTCGAGCGTGGTGCCGAGTTCGGCACCAACACCGGTCGGCGCCGCCGTTGCGGCTGGTTCGACGCCGTCATGGGTCGTCAAGCAGTGCGGCTCAACGCCTGCACCGAGATCGCGCTCACGAAGCTCGACGTGCTCGACGAGATCGACACGATCAAGGTGTGCGTGGCCTACGAAGTAGACGGTCGCCGCTACGACTACCTGCCGCACCTGCGGTCGCTGTGCGACCGTGCTGAACCGGTCTATGCAACGCTGCCTGGCTGGAAGACACCGCTCGACAAGGTGACTGAGCGGTGGCAGCTGCCCCGGCAGGCCGTGGACTACATCGTTTTCCTCGAACGCCACCTCGGCTTGCCGATCCGGTACGTCTGCGTCGGCCCGGGCCGCGAGCAGTACATCCGCTTCGCGGCCTGAGTCGGGGAGCGTCGATGAAGGTCTGTGTGGTTGGCCAAGGTGGGCGTGAGCACGCGTTCGCGACCACCTTGGGGAGAACGGCCGAGGTGGTCGTCACGCCCGGGAATCCCGGCATCCCGGCGAGTACCGGGACACCCCCGACCGAGATCGATGCGGACCTCTACGTCATCGGGCCGGAGGGTCCGCTGGCAGATGGCCTGGCGGATCGCCTGCGTGCAGACGGCCACCTGGTATTCGGACCAGGTGCCGACGGTGCCGCGCTGGAGGGATCCAAGGCGTGGATGAAGGAAGTCGTCAGCGCTGCGGGCGTGCCGACCGCGGCCTACGCCACCTTCAACGGCGAGCCGGAGCAGCGCCGAGCAGCGCATGCCTACCTGGAGACGCTGTCCCCGCCATACGTCATCAAGACCAGTGGGCTCGCCGCAGGCAAGGGCGTGCTGGTCACCGAAGAGCTGGCGGAGGCCCACGCTGACGTCGACGCCAAGCTCGACGGCACTGCGTTCGGGGATGCCGGCCGTCGCATCGTCATCGAGGAGGGACTGCGAGGTCCCGAGGTGTCGCTGTTCGCACTCTGCGATGGCCGCCGTGCGGTGCTGCTGCCCACAGCCGTGCGCGACCACAAGCGCATCGGTGACGGCGACACGGGGCCGAACACCGGCGGCATGGGCTGCGTCTCGCCGCTGGCAGATGTCGATCGGGCAGCCTGCGAGGAGCTGTCCGCGATGGCCTTCGAGCCGACGCTGGCCGAACTGACCCAGCGGGGCGTCGACTACCGCGGTGTGCTGTACGCGGGCTTCATGCTGACGCCCGCCGGGCCGCGCCTGCTGGAGTTCAACGTTCGGTTCGGCGATCCCGAGGCTCAGGTCACGTTGCCGCGCATCGAGAACGATCTCGCTGGACTGCTGGCGTCGGCTGCAGCGGGTGAGCTGACCGACGAGGTCGTCGTGTCCGACGACGCCATGGTGTGCGTCGTCTGCGCCGCTGCGGGCTACCCGGTCGCACCCCGTACCGGCGACGTCATCGAAGGCCTCCAGCGAGCGCGCGAGGTCCCCGGCGTGACGGTGTTGTGCGCAGGAGTCGCGGAGGTGGACGGCCGGGCTTCCCCGGGGGGAACTCTGGTGACAGGAGGCGGCCGGGTGGTGAACGTGTGCGGACGTGGAGCCGACGTGGCGACGGCGCGTGACCGGGCGTACGAAGCTGTTCGATGCATCAGCTGGCCCGGCATGACCTACCGCACTGACATCGCTGCAGCCGAAACCCTGCTCGTCGCTGGCGACCGCTGATGGCTGTGCACGCGGGTGTGTTTCGGCGCTGCGAGCACGGACTCGGGTATCTCCCTCTTGGGTACTCCGGGCGGCGAGACTTGGATCGACCCGACACTGTTTCATTCGCTATCTCACTCATTGGCTCATTCGTCGGCAGGCAGCGGGCCCACCGCCGCGCAGGACACGTCAGGGGAGCACATCGATGAAGGTCGCAATCTTGATGGGTTCGCCGAGCGATGCGCCGAAGATGGAAGCCGCTGCCGAGATGCTCGACCGGTTCGGCATTGGCCACGTGATTGAAGTGATGAGCGCCCATCGCACGCCAGCAGCCGTGGCGGCGTTTGCTTCGGGAGCACGGGACGCTGGCTTCGCTGCCGTCATCTGCGGCGCGGGAATGGCGGCTCATCTTGCTGGGGTCGTGGCCGCACACACGACTCTGCCGGTGATTGGCGTGCCGCTCAGCGGCGGCCTCGCCGACGGCCTCGACGCGCTGCTGTCCACCGTGCAGATGCCGAAGGGCATTCCTGTCGCGACAGTCGCAGTCAACGGGGCAGCCAACGCTGCGGTGCTCGCCACCGAGATCATGGCAGTGAACGATGAGCAGCTCGCCGCCCGCTTGGCAGAGTTCCGCGGCGCGGGTGCACGGTGAGGCTGACGTGAGCCGAGCCGAGGTCCCCAACTATCTGGCGACGCGTTACGCCTCTGCGGAGATGGCCGAGCTGTGGTCGCCCAGGCACAAGGTCATTCTTGAACGCTGGCTGTGGATCGCTGTGCTCGAAGCCCAGCGCGATGCCGGAGTCGACGTTCCCGATGGCGCTCTGGAGGCCTATCGCGAGGTGGCCGACCAGGTTGACCTCGAGTCCATCAACGAGCGCGAGCGGGTCACGCGACACGACGTGAAGGCGCGCATCGAGGAGTTCTGCGCGCTGGCCGGCCACGAACAGATCCATCGCGCCATGACCTCGCGGGATCTCACCGAGAACGTCGAGCAGTGCCAGGTGCGTGAAGCGCTGCAGCTGGTCACCGAGAGGATGGCGGCGTTCATCATGCGCGTTGCCGCTCTGGCGACCGCCCACCGCGATCTCGTGATGACCGCCCGCACCCACAATGTGCCTGCGCAGGCCACCACGCTGGGCAAACGATGGGCCAACGTCGGCACTGAGGCGCTGGTGGCCACCGAACGCCTCGAAGATCTGACAGCCCGCTACCCGCTTCGCGGCCTGCGTGGCCCTGTGGGAACGCAACAGGACCTGCTCGAGCTGCTGGGCGGCGACGCCGAAGCAGTCGACCATCTGGAGCGCCGCATCGCCGACGAGCTGGGCTTCGCCCGTGTGCTGGGCTCGGCTGGTCAGGTCTATCCCCGCTCGCTCGACCTGGACGTCGTCGCTGCACTCGTGGGCGCCGCCGCCCCGCTGGGCAATCTGGCGCTCAGCGTGCGCCTGATGGTCGGACACGAGCTGGTGACCGAGGGCTTCGCAGCGGGTCAGGTGGGATCGTCGGCGATGCCGCACAAGATGAACACCCGCTCGAGCGAACGCATCAACGGTCTCGTGACCATCCTTCGAGGACACCTGACGATGGCATCGCAATTGGCGGGCGACCAGTGGAACGAGGGCGACGTCAGCTGTTCGGTGGTCCGGCGCGTGGTCCTTCCCGACGCTTTCTTCGCACTCGACGGGGCACTTGAGACAGCGTTCAGCGTCCTGGCCGGCTTTCGCGTGTTTCCCGGACGCGTCTCAGCCGAACTGGACGAGTATCTGCCGTTCCTCGCGACGACTCGCCTGCTGGCCGCGGCGGTCGCGGCAGGTGCTGGCCGGGAGCAAGCGCACGAGCGCATCGGCGCCCACGCGACCGCTGCAGCACTGGCGCTACGCGAGGGAACGGTCGACCACAACGATCTTGCCGAACGCATCGTCGCCGATCCCTCCCTGGCGCTCGACGCCGACGACGTCGCAGCGGCGCTCGCCGATCCGGCCTCGTTCAGCGGCCGCGCTGTCGACCAGGTCGATGCCTTTGTGGCAGCTGCCAGCGAAGTAGCGGAGCGATACCCCGCTGCTGTGACCTACACAGGGGGCGAGGTGCTGTGAGCCTCGCAGCACTGAGCGCACCGAACAGTTGGATCTCGAAGGGAGCACAGTGAGCGAGCTTGAGTTGGTCCACCGCGGCAAGGTGCGCGAGATGTACTTCGTCGACGACAGGCACCTCTTGATGGTCGCAAGCGATCGCATTTCGGCATTTGATGTCGTGTTCACAGAACCAGTGCCCGACAAGGGCCGCGTGCTAACCGCCATGACGGCCTGGTGGTCGTACTGGCTCGGTGACATAGCGCCGACCCACGTGGTCTCCAGCGACCCGGCCGACTTTCCGGCGGCCGCACGTCGGAGCGAGTGGATCGGCCGCTCGCTCCTGGTCCGCCGGGCGGAGATGCTGCCGATCGAGTGCATTGTGCGCGGCTACATCACAGGTTCGGCGTGGAAGGAATACCGGGAGCACGGCACGATGCACGATGAGCCGTTGCCGGCTGGGTTGCTCGAATCGCAACAGCTTCCCGAACCAGTCTTCACACCATCGACCAAGGCCACTGATGGGCATGACGTCAACATCTCGTTTGCCGCGGCCGCCGACTTGGTCGGAGCCGAAGCGGCTGAGGCCGCGCGCCGGATATGCGTCGATGCGTACAGCACTGCGGCCGCCCATGCGTTCGAGCGAGACATCATCATCGCCGACACCAAGTTCGAGTTGGGCTTTGTCGACGGCTCGCTGGTCATCGCCGACGAGTGGCTGACACCCGATTCGTCTCGTTTCTGGCCCAAGGCCCACCACAAGCCCGGTGCAACGCCCCCGTCGCTCGACAAGCAGCCGGTTCGGGATGCCACCGAGGCCACCGGCTGGAACAAGGAGCCACCGCCCCCGCCGCTGCCCGACGATGTGGTCGCTGCCACACGCGCTCGGTACATCGAGGCGTACGAGACATTGACCGGCGAGTCATTCGAGGACTGGGTGGCACAGCCAGGCGTCTTGGCGGAAGCCACCGCTTCATGAAGCGCTGGGACGTCTTGGTAGAGGTATCGCCTCGAGCTGAGATCGCCGACCCGGCCGGATC
Source organism: Candidatus Poriferisodalis sp. (assembly GCF_965237655.1). GTDB lineage: Bacteria > Actinomycetota > Acidimicrobiia > Acidimicrobiales > Poriferisodalaceae > Poriferisodalis. The sequence continues at coordinate 327,388 of NZ_CBDEGB010000001.1, read as the reverse complement.
CACGATCGAACGCGCATTGGCGGCGCTGGGTTTTGGCGGCGTCAGCGGCGTCAGGGTCGGCAAGGCCATCCGCATGGAGCTCTTGGCGGCAGACGCGGTCGAGGCGCGGATGGTGACGGAGCAGATGTGCGACCGCCTGCTGGCGAATCCGGTGATCGAAGATGCCCGTATCGAATTGCGTGCCGCGGAGCAGGATCACGGCACGTGAGCGTCACCGTCGGCGTCGTCCGATTTCCCGGCACGAATTGCGATCTCGACACACTCGATGCGTTGGAGGAGTTGGGGACGAAGACCGAATTGCTGCGGAGTGACGACACGTCGCTGCAAGGTGTTGACGCAGTCGTGATACCAGGAGGATTCGCGCACGGCGATTACCTCCGAACCGGAGCAATCGCTCGATTCTCGCCGATTATGGACGCTGTGGCGTTGTTCGCGAGCGCTGGTGGTCCCGTCGTCGGCATCTGCAATGGATTCCAAGTGTTGACCGAAGCAGGCCTACTCCCCGGGGCTCTGCGTCCGAATGCCGGGCTCTCCTTTCTGTGTCAACCGCAGCAGGTCGCCATGGCTTCCGTGAACCATGTGCTCGGGCATGGGTTGGCACTGTCGGAAGAACTGAGCATTCCGATCAACCACTTCGAAGGCAACTACGTGTGTGATCCCGAGACTTTGCAGCGTTTGCACGACAATGACCAAGTAGTGATGCGATACATCGGCAACCCGAATGGATCGGTGGACGATATCGCCGGAATCTGCAGCGAATCTCGCAATGTCGTGGGCCTCATGCCCCACCCAGAACGCGCTACGTCCGAGCTATTGGGCTCAACAGATGGGACCAGACTGCTCGAAGCGTTGCTGCACGCGGCAAGCACCTGCCAACTGACGAGCGCCACACGGCTTGAAGGAGAAATAGGTACTATGATCCAAGCTTCTTGCGCTGTGGCTGGGATGGTCTGAAGTGTCAGCCGCCCCGTGTGATTCCCGCACGGGCCAGCATTTCTGCTGGGACGCCGAATTCACGCCAAGTGGCGTACTGGATTCCCTTGCGTTGCCCGTAGTTGACGGCGTGGGTGACAAAGCCCTCTTCGACGGAAGCCATATCGGGTTCGACCTGCAACGCCTCAATAGCCGCTTCAACGTCCCGGCGTTCTTGCATCAAGAGCAGGCGCTTGATCGGCTTTGCCTCGGCAATCTGGGTATCAATTGCGTCCTTCTTGGCATTCAACGACTCGGTGCTCTGCCGGCGACCCGGCCGCGGCCGATGCGTTTCGAGGGCCTCAAGATAGTCGCGCACTGCAGCGGCTTCGATGCGCCCAGCAGCAATTGCAGCCTTGTGCTCGTCGGACATTGTTCGTTCGCTCATGGTGCTTGTATAGCACGTTCGCAACCCAGTTGTATGTCCCAGAGTCGATGTGACCGGTTGATGTGACTGCAGTGTCTCCCACTTCTTCGAGCATTCATGTGGCGCTCGGTCTCACTGACCCTGAATACAACCGCATCTGCGAACTTCTGGACCGCGAGCCAAATCATCTTGAGCTCGCGATGTATGCAGTCATGTGGTCGGAACATTGTTCGTACAAGTCATCGCGTCGGCATCTTGCTCGTTTGCCAACTGAGGCGCCGTGTGTGCTCGTCGGTCCCGGTGAGAACGCGGGGGTAGTCGATGTGGGCGACGGGATCGCCGTTGCATTGCGCATCGAGAGCCATAACCACCCCTCGGCTATCGAGCCGTATCAAGGTGCGGCGACCGGAGTCGGGGGCATCTTGCGCGACATCTTCACCATGGGCGCGCGACCTATTGCCTTAGCCGATCCCTTGCGCGTCGGACCACTTGACGAGCCACGAAGCAATTGGATTGCTGAGGGAATCGTCAGCGGGATATCTGGTTATGGCAATAGCGTCGGTGTTCCCACCATTGTGGGCGAGTTCGTGTCGTGTGAGACCTATCGCGACAATCCGCTCGTCAATGTGGCCGCACTCGGGATCATGCCGACGGAGCGTCTTGTCTTGGGTCGTGCGACCGAAGTGGGCAGCTTGGCTGTCCTGATGGGCGCGAGCACGGGTCGCGATGGAATTGGGGGCGTCAGCGTGCTGGCGTCTGCGGGCTTCGACGAAGGAGTCGACGACGCAGCCAAACGGCCGAGCGTTCAGGTCGGCGATCCCTTTGAGGAGAAGCGTCTCATCGAGGCGTGCTTGGAGATGCTCGATGCAGGACTCGTCAGCGGAATCCAAGACCTTGGTGGAGCCGGGTTGACCTGCGCCGCGAGCGAGACAGCTTCACGGGGCGGGACCGGCATGGAGGTTGATGTCACCGCGGTGCCGTTGCGCCAAGTCGGCATGGTCCCGTTCGAAATCATGACGTCGGAATCTCAGGAGCGAATGCTGGCGATTGTCTCGCCGGGCAACGTTGATCAGGTGCGCGCGATCTGCGAAGCGTGGGAAGTGACGGCAACGGTCGTTGGGCGTGTGACTGGCGACGGGATGCTGCGTGTGCGCGACGGTGCCGACGGCGAGGTTCTCGCCGAGATTCCTGCCGCCACATTGCACGACGACGCACCGACGTATGACCGGCCCATGCGGCCGCCCGCCGACATGGCGGCACGCCGGGACGTCGACCCAGCCACCGGCTCGGGCGACGTCAGCCCGGGCGAGTGTGCGGGGGATCTGCTGGCGATGCTGGCGGATCCGCTCTGGGTGTACCGGCAGTACGACCATCAGCTGTTCTGCAACACGGTCGTCGGTCCCGGCCACGATGCCACGCTGCTGCGATTGCGCGACCCCCGCTCCGGCACGCCCACGGGCCGGGGCCTGGCGGTCTCGGTCGACGGCAATCATCGCTGGTGCGATGCTGATCCTGGCCGGGGCACTGCCATGGTCGTGATCGAATCGGCGATGAACCTTGCCTGCGTCGGGGCTGATCCGCTCGCACTCGTGAACTGCCTCAATTTCGGCAATCCGACGCATCCCGAGGTGATGTGGCAGCTGTCAGAGACCATTGACGGCATGACCGAAGCCTGCGATGCGCTGGGTATACCGGTCGTCGGAGGCAACGTCAGCCTCTACAACGAGACCAACGGCATCAATATCGCTCCGACGCCGGTGGTCTGCATGATCGGTATCCACCCTGAACTCGTGCGGCGGCCGGTCCCCGACAGCTTGCGAGCTGGGACCGAACTCGTGCTCCTGGCTGCGCCCGAGGTTGCGCCCGGCAACATTCGCGGGCCGCAAGCCCCCTCGGCGCAGCCGGTCCCGCTCGGCGGCAGCCGGTGGGCATGGGAACGCCGCCACTGCCGAGACGGGGCGTTGCCGGTGATCGACCTCCCCGGTGCGGTCGCAACCGCCCGCTTCGTGGCCGCAGCGGTGCGGGACAAGCTCGTCCAGTTCGCCCACGATGTCTCTGACGGGGGGATTGGGTTGGCCATTGCAGAGATGTGCTGCCGCGGGGGCGCGGGCGTGCAAGCCCGGATCCCGCCGCTTGGAGCATCTGCGCCCGCGGTCCGTACGTTGTTCGCAGAGCCACCGGGTCGCGTCCTGGCGGCCGTCGAACCTGGTGACGTCGAACGCCTTGCGCGTGTGGCTTCGTCGGTGGGCGTCGAGTGCCGCCGCCTTGGCCGGTTCGGCGGATCGAGGGTGCAGATCGGCCGCCGTGGGGAGCCCGGCTACGACATCGACCTTGCGCTCGCCGACACCGTCGCCCGGTGGCGCGGCGCCTTGCCCCAATCGTTCGCGGGGCCGATCGATGGAGCAGCGGCATGAGCGAGGCTCCCAACGAAGGCGTGGATCTCATCAAGCCGCGCGAGGCCTGCGGTGTCTTCGGCGTGTACCTGCCGGGTGGACCGGTCGCTCACCTGTGCTACCTCGGGCTGTACGCACTGCAGCACCGTGGGCAGGAATCGGCCGGCATCGCAGTGTCCGATGGCACGCACATCACGGTGGTGAAGGACATGGGCCTGGTGGCCAGCGTCTTCGACGACCGCGTGCTGGCGGGACTCGAAGGCGACCTCGCCATCGGTCACACCCGCTACTCCACGACGGGTTCAAGCTCGTGGCGGGCGGCGCAGCCGTTCTACCGCTGTCTCGATGGAACCGAGTTCGCCCTGGGTCACAACGGAAACCTCACCAACACGGCTGAGCTGGCGACCTCGTCAGGGATGCTGGACGGCGTCGTCACCAGCGACAGCGACTTGGTCGCCGAGCTGATAGCGCAGCGCGTCACCGCTACCCCGCAGACAACCCGCACCCGGCCGCGCGAGGCGGTGGCCGAGGCGCTGGCACACGTGCTGCCCAGCCTGCGCGGCGGATTCACGTTCGTGGTTGCCGACCGCGACCGCCTGATTGGGGTTCGCGATCCGCACGGCATCTGGCCGTTGTGCGTCGGGCGCCTTGACGGCGGTTGGGTGCTGGCTTCGGAAAATCCCGCGCTGGAGGTTGTCGGGGCATCGTTCGAGCGCGAGATTCAGCCGGGCGAGATGATCATCATCGACGCAGCCGGGTGCCGCTCACTGTGGCCCTTCGCAGGCGGCGGAAGGGCTGGCGAAGGCGCGCCCTCGCGCCTGTGCGTCTTCGAATTCGTGTATTTCTCGCGTCCCGACACCACCCTGGCCGGACAGAACGTCCACGCTGCACGCCAGCGCATGGGGGCCCACCTGGCGACCAATGCGCCAGTCGAGGCCGACTTGGTCATGCCTGTACCCGAATCGGGCATTCCCGCAGCACAGGGCTACGCACGCGCCAGCGGAATTGCCTACGGCGACGGACTGGTCAAGAACCGCTACATCGGTCGCACGTTCATCACTCCGAACCCGCTCGTCCGGTCGCTGGGTGTACGAACGAAGCTGAATCCGATCAGCTCCAACATCGACGGGCGCCGGCTCGTGGTGGTCGACGATTCGATCGTGCGGGGCACCACCACTCGATCCATAGTGGACCTGCTGCGCGGGGCTGGCGCCACCGAGGTGCACCTGCGCATCTCCTCGCCCCCGTACCGCTGGCCGTGCTTCTACGGCATGGACACGGGCACGTCCGATGAGCTGCTGGCGGCGAACCGCGATCTGGAACAGATCGAGGCGTTCCTGGGGGTCGACTCGCTGTCCTACCTCAGCCTCGACCAGCTCATCGAAGCAACCGGCGTGCCGGGCGGCGGTTTCTGCCATGCATGCCTGACAGGCGCATACCCGGTCGAGATTGGCGCTCAGGCACGAGCGGAAGTCTTCGGCGGCGGCGCCAGCGAGCCCAGCCGCTCGCTCATCGCGACGGGCAGCGTACAACCGGCTGCCGTCGCGGGATCCGTCGCGGGATGACAGACGAACCTGTCGCCACGCCTGCCGGCATCACCGCGGCCAGCGACACGGGGCCGTTGACGTATGAGACAGCAGGGGTGAGCATCGCAGCCGGCGACGAAGCGGTCCGCCGATTGGCGCCGCACGCTCGCAGCACGTTCCGGCCAGAAGTGCTGAGCGACATCGGGGCCTTCGGCGCGGTCACGGCGCTGCCGGACGGCTTCACCGAACCGGTGCTGGTGAGTGCGAACGACGGTGCCGGCACCAAGCCGCTCATCGCCGCGGCGCTTGGCCGCTGGGACACCATCGGGATCGATGTGGTGGCCATGTGCGTCGACGACATCGTCACGCTCGGCGCGCAGCCCTTGCTGTTCCACGATCAGATCACTGCGGGGCGACTCGAGCCCGATGTCGTCGAGGCGATTGTGTCCGGCTTGGCGGCCGGCTGCCGCAGCGCCGGCTGTGCCCTGGTCGGTGGCGAGCTAGCGGAGCATCCCGATGCGCTCGCACCTGGAGAGGTTGACATCGCCGGCTTCGCTGTGGGCGTAGCCGAGCGCGCGCGGCTGCCTCGACCGCTCACCGGGGAACCCGTTGTGCTCGTTGGGCTGGCATCGGGCGGGTTGCGATGCAACGGCTACAGCCTCGCCCGCCGCGTCCTGCTCGGCAGCTCGCCAGAACCGGACCTGCTCGATGCGCCGGCATGGCCAGGTGCCGATCGCACGCTGGGCGACGAGCTGCTGGCGCCGTCGGTGATCTACGCCCCGACAGTGCTAGCGCTCTTTGCCAAGTGCGATGCACGCGGGGCCGCCCACATCACGGGCGGGGGACTGGCGCCAAACGTGGCGCGCATGCTGGGACCCGCCGCCGACGCCGTGATCCAGCGCGGCACCTGGCCGGTGCCGACCATTTTCAGCCACATCGCCAGCACTGGACCGGTGATGCCGTCGGAGATGGAACGCGTCTTCAACCTGGGGATCGGCATGGTGGTTGCTGTGCCGCCTTCACAAGCAGATGCTGCGGTCGCCACGGCTCACGCTGCGGGCTACGAGGCTTGGATGATCGGCGAAGTCGGGCCCGGTACCGGCACCGCCTGCCTTGTCAACCCTGATACCTAGCCGGCGCCCAATACCCTGCCAGCGCTGCAGCCGCGCCAGGAGCACTGATGACTGCCACCGCAGGGTCTCGACCCACCGCCGCCTTCTCCGCCACGCTCGAGGTCGAGCTTGCCCACGTACCGGGCACACTCGGCCGGCTGTGCATGGCCATCGGTGACGTCGGGGGCAACATCCAAAGCCTCGACGGCTTCACCATCATGCAAGGAACCCTGACCCAGCACATCGTCGTGGACGCTTCCAGCGAGGCCCACATCGCCCAGATCTGCGCGGCGGTGAACGGCCTCGAAGGCATCACGGTCATCTCAGCCCTCGACCGCACCTTCGAACTCCACGCCGACGGCAAGCTCGAGACGGTCAGCCGCATCCCGCTGCGAAATGCCGACGACCTCTCCATGGCCTACACACCCGGTGTGGCCCGGGTGTGCCGGGCAATCGTGGACGAACCCGAGCGCGTCCACGACCTGACCATCAAGGGCAACACGGTGGCGATCGTCACCGACGGCACAGCGGTGCTTGGTCTCGGCGATATCGGTCCCGCCGCGGCGATGCCGGTGATGGAAGGCAAGGCGCTTCTGTTCAAGGAATTCGCCGGAGTGGACGCCTTCCCGATCTGCCTCGACGTCAACGAGCCCGCCGAGATCGTCGAGACGGTCATCCGGCTCGCACCGACCTTCGGCGGCATCAACCTTGAGGACATCGCTGCGCCCGGAGCCTTCGAGGTGGAAGAGGCGCTGCGCGCTGCGCTTGACATCCCCGTGTTCCATGACGACCAGCACGGCACTGCCGTGGTGGCGCTGGCCGCGCTCGAGAACTCGGCGCGCATCGTCGGCAAGGAGATGGCGAATCTGCGCTGCGTCATCCTGGGCGCGGGCGCCGCGGGCGTTGCGACGGCCAAGATCCTGCTCGGTGCGGGCATCGGCGACGTGATCGCGTGCGACCGCAAGGGCACCATCCATCCCGGACGCGCTGACTTGAATCACTCCAAGGCGTGGCTGGCGAACAACACGAACGTCGATCGCGTGGCGGGGTCGGTGTCCGACGCGATGGCGGGCGCTGATGTGTTCCTGGGCCTGAGCGGCCCCGGCCTCATCGCGCGCGCCGACGTCGAGACGATGGCCGATCGGCCGATCGTGTTCGCGATGGCCAATCCGGATCCCGAGATCCTGCCCGACGCCATCGCCGACATCGTCGGAGTCATGGCGACGGGTCGCAGCGACTATCCCAACCAGATCAACAACGTGCTCGCATTCCCGGGCATCTTCCGCGGCGCATTCGACGCTGACGCCACGGACATCACCGAGAACATGAAGATCGCGGCCGCTGAGGCCATCGCGGCAGCGGTGTCCAGTGACGATCTCAGCCCCGATCTCGTCATCCCCACCGCATTCGACCGCTCAGTCGTTCCGGCAGTTGCAAACGCGGTAGCCACGGCCGCAATCAGCGACGGCGTAACACGCAACACCAGCTGAGGCTCGCGAGTGCGGCGAAGCCTTGCGTTTTTCTATTGTCGCGAGTGCGGCGAAGCCTTGCGTTTTTCTATTGTCGCGAGTGCGGCGAAGCCTTGCACTCGCAAAAAGTGGTCGGGACCGGCGTCGATCCGGTGACCTCACGCTTTTCAGGCGCGCGCTCTGCCAACTGAGCTACCCGACCGCGGTCCCGACGGGATTTGAACCCGCGACCTCTGGCTTGACAGGCCAGCGTGAACTCCAGACTTCACCACGGGACCAGCTGTATTGCTGTGTGCTTGCACCGGCGTTGGGGCCGAGGTCCCTGCTGGTGCAAGAGCAGCAACGATAGCCACCTCGGTCATCAATCAGCGCCGATTTCGATGCGGTCGTCCAACCGTCGTGTGGCCGGTGTGCGATCATCGGCGACCTCTGACAATGAGCAATGAGTTGGTGACACCCCCTGCCTATTCTGGTGGCATGGCGACCGAACAAACGCGCGCTCCTGCCGGGTCCGACGAATCGCAGCCGCGTTGGTCGCTGCACCGCGGCGATGTCCTGGATGTCTACGTTGAATGGCCACAGCCTTCACTGATCATGTCCGATGGTGCGTACGGTGTCGGCGGGTTTCCCGGCGATCCGCGCACGGCCTCAGAACTAGCGAACTGGTACGCGCCACATATCGAGAATTGGTCCAAGTTCGCTCACCCGGCTACGACGCTGTGGTTCTGGAATACGGAGATCGGTTGGGCGAATGTGCACCCGCTGCTGGCGGCGGCCGGATGGGACTACGTCCAGAGCATCGTCTGGGACAAGGGAATCAGTCACATCGCTGGCAATGTGAATGGTGACACGATTCGTCAGTTTCCGGTGACCACCGAAGTCTGCGTGTTCTACCGTCGGCGACTTGAATTCGAGACGGCCGAGGGCGTCATGTCCGCCAAGCAGTGGCTTCGCCATGAGTGGCGGCGAGCCGGCTTGCCGCTGTATCGCGCAAACGAGGCCTGCGGCGTTGCAAACGCAGCGACTCGCAAGTACCTGACCCAGGATTGGCTCTGGTACTTCCCGCCGCCCGAGATGCTGGAGCGATTGGTCATTTACGCGAATCGCCATGGCGACCCGCAGGGCGCTCCCTACTACTCCGTCGACGGGGCTTTGCCTCTCACAGCATCGGAGTGGTCGCGTCTGCGCCACGTCTGGACTCACGCCCACGGCCTGACGAATGTGTGGCCCCGACCGGCGTTGCACAGCGACGAGCGCTACAAGGGCAATGGCATCCGTTCCGCACCACGTGTCCACAATCCAGGTCGTCACGCGGCCGTCCACCTCAATCAGAAGCCGATCGAGTTCATGCGGCGCATCATCACGGCGGCTACGCGTCCAGGCGACGTCGTCTGGGAGCCGTTCGGCGGTTTGTGCAGCGCCGCTGTTGCAGCAATCGCGTCCAGACGGCACGCATGTGCAGCTGAGCAGGTACATCACTTTGCCGATGTCGCCGAACAGCGGCTCTTGGAGGCATCAGCTGCTCCGCACGAGAACTTGTGATGCCCAGCGACGGCCGTGCCCCGCGCATCGACGAACCGACCCCACCTGAGCCGGATCCCGACCATCGAATTACGTCTCTCGCCAACCGGGTTCGGGATGCGCTCACCGCATTGCCAATTCACTTCCAGTCGCCGACGGTCATGGAGGGCCTCGATGCGACCGATCTGTTTGCGTTGAACACAGTCCTCGGCGCGACCATCGAGGTGCAGGTCGTGGAAGCGCTGAATCGAATGCGCGAGGTCTGGGATCCTGAGGGCGAGTGGCCGCTGCATGAATTCGTCCGGCAGGCGCAAACGTTTCCCGATGTCCTCTTGCGTCGCCGCAGCACTCAGGGCATCGACGACGTGGCAATGGGAATCGAGCTCAAGGGCTGGTACTTGCTCGCGAAGGAGGCGGTACCGAGCTTCCGGTACACAGTCACACCGATGGCGTGCAGTCAGTGGGATCTGCTCGTCGTGGTGCCGTGGTGCTTGTCGAATGTGGTGTCGGGCAAGCCGCGCGTACTTGGCCCTGGCATCTGGTCAGCCCGTTATGCCGCGGAATATCGCAACTACTGGTGGCAGAACATCCGACATGCGCGTAGCGACATGACAATCCGCATTCCAGCAGGAGTTGAGCCGTACAGCGGACGGGACCACACGGTTGACGAACCGGTCTCCGACAGCGGCCGCAACTTCGGCCGGATCGCCAGAATCGGCATCATGGACGACTGGATTGACGACGCCATTCGTCGACCCTTGGCAGGGATACCTGCACGAGACTGGACAGCGTTCCTGCGAAAGCACACCGACGACAGCGATCCAGAAACCGTGTGGTCCATCCTGAGTGCAGAGGCCGTCGAAGTTCTTGCCGGTGGCAGCGCAGCACGCACTGAGGAGGTCCTCTCCACCCTTCGCCGCCTGACTTCGCTGCTTGATGCCGACTGAGACTCTCGACAAGATGCGTTGGCCGCTGCGACGCTGCCGTGAGGCTCAATTCGCCGGCCCGTGCACCTCGTTGTAGATGTCGTTGAACATTCGTCCGTCCTCGCTGCGCCAGTAGCGCGTTGGGGCGACGTTTCGATCCAGGCCGAGCAGCCGTGAGGTCAAAGGCGACAAGTGCCACAAATCATCGCCCGCACGCAGGCCGTCGTAGCCATCGTCGGGGATGCGCAATAGCCGCACCTGACGCTCATCGGCAACTTCCACTTGCACGCCATCATCGTTGACGTACACGAGGCGTGTTCCAGGAGCGAGGCCAAGTTGGACAAAATCGAGTCGAGGGCGTCGAAGTCGCTCACGCGCTCGTCTATCAGCCGGAGATTGTTCCGCATCCACTTCAGCACGCACGTCCTCGGTGATGTCCATCGCGTTGATGAGCTGCAGGATGGCGATGGGCTGCTCAGGAGCAATCTCGAAGAACTCTCGCTTCGGATGTACGCGCTGAGGAGCGAATGCCTTGTGAAGTGCCTGTTCCACCGCTGCGGGGTCGTTGTTTACAGAGGCGGCGTACTCCATCTCGAAGGGTACGGGCACGCTTGTGTTGAAGAGCGAACTGATGCGACTCTGCGGATCATCCTGGGTGGTCCTGCCGATCTTGACGACTCCGGGCATCGCAGGGTTGGTCGCGACATACACGTATCCCGAGTGAGCTGGTGCTTCGCCCGGGGTCTGATTCTCCGGCTCGGTGATGTCTCGGCCCGCAACGTTGGGGTTCATCGGTTGTGCTGCCTTTCGAGGCTCGGGCGCCTCTGGTCGCCGTGCACCCTACGCGATCGCGCGGCGGAGGCGACCAGCGAGATTGCCAAGCGATCCGATGACGACTCCCTCGCCGCCGCACCACGCTGACAGCGCATTCAGTTCCGTTGCCAGCGCCGCGAGAGCGTCTGTCTCCGCCGCATCGCCGGTGGGCCACCACCCTGGCTCGGCCCAAGCGGCGGGTACCTCGAGCCGTCCGCGCTCGCGGTCGAAGCGCAGGTCAAGCCGTGCAACGAGGGCGTCGTCGTGCAGGAACGGCAGTACGAAATATCCGTACTGACGCTTCGCCTTGGGCGTGTAGATCTCGATCCGGTAGTGGAACCCGAAGAGCCGTTCAGCGCGCGGGCGGTACCACACCAGGGGATCGAAGGGGCTGAGCAGCACAGAACGGGAACGCTTGCGGGCGAGATGAACGTCTGCGGGAACGTACGCGGGAACGTCCCAGCCCTCGACCGCCGTTTCGCACAAGGCACCGTCTTCGGTCAATTCACCCAGACGCGCTCGCGCAATGCGCTTGGGCAGCCGGTGGTAGTCGATCAGATCATCGGCGGTCGCAATGCCCAGACACGCCGCCGCCTGACACAGCAACGCCCGATGGGCGTCCGGTTCGTCGATGTCGAGCGCCAGCACATCACCAGGCAGCACTCGTTCGATCAGGTCGTAGCGCCGTGTGAAACCGGCACGCGCTGCCACCCCCACGTGGCCAGCCCAGAACAGCCATCCCAGCGCCAACTTGGCGTTGCTGCGCGTGCCCCAAGGACCGCGCACGCCGGGACCCCAGCCCATTGCCGTGTCCAGCTCAGAAGACATGGCAGGCCCGTTGCTGTCGAGCCATGCGATGGCGTCGTCGATGCGCGCTCGCTCGTCGCGCTCGAACCGGACGTACAGGGGCCACATCTCGCCCTCGGAGCCCCGCCGCATGCGCCAGCGGTACAGCGGCCAGTCGCAGGCCCGCACGAACGAGGCCTCATGGCCCCAGTACTCCGTGAGCTCGCGCCGCTCGGGCTGGCGTGGGTATGCCGCTCTTTCCAGCAGCCCCAGTGCGGCGTCATGGCTGCCGCCGAGCCGGGCCCGCAACACCAGCAGGTGCGAGCGAGCCAGCACGCTGACGGCGTCGATCTGCAGCAGACCCATGCGGTTCATGGCCGTGCGCAGGTGCCGCACATCTCCACGGCCGGCTGGCAGCGGTGCCGCCAACCCCTGGGCGCCAATGGCGAGGCGCCGCGCTGCCCGCAGGCTCAGGCGCGCCGGCCGCGCTCGTGTCATTCGAGGCCGGTCGGCGCATCGCACGACGATGCGCGCAGTCAGGAATCTCCGGCGCCGCTCAGCGTTCTTCTCTGAAGATGACGTGGCGACGAAGCACCGGGTCGTACTTGCGCAACTCGATGCGGTCGCGGGTGTTCGTCTTATTCTTGCGCGTCGTGTACGTGTAGCCGCTGCCCTCGGTGGACTTCAGCTTGATGACCGGCCGCTTGTCGCTCTTAGGCATCAGATCTTCTCCCCGCGCCGGCGCAGATCAGCAACCACCGACTCGATGCCGCGCTTGTTGATGGTCTTGATGCCCTTGGCGCTGACCGTCAAGGTCACCCAGCGGTGCTCGTTGGGCACCCAGAAACGCTTCCGCTGAATGTTCGGCTTGAACCAGCGCTTCGTGCGACGGTGCGAGTGGGACACGTTGAAGCCCGAATGCGGCCGACGACCGGTGACTTGGCAGATGTTGCTCATTCCCAGCATCTCCAGGCGGGTGGGCTTGACAGCAGCGCACAAGGCTAGCGAGCTCCCAGCGCGCATCGTCGTGCTAGCTGGCCTGTAGTTGGGGGAGGATCTCGCGGCCGACGCGTTCGAGTACTTCGTAGCGGGGGTCGAAGTTCGGCAGGATCATGATCTGGTCGAGCCCGCGCTCGCCCAGGTCCAGCAGGCGCTCGGTGACCTGGTCCGCCGTGCCCACAATGCAGGTGGCGTCGATGAGCTCGTCGGTCAGGAACCGCGTTTCCTCTTGCAGCACCCAGCAGTTGTGGCCGGCGTGGATCCGCTGGTGGATGCGTTCGGGGTCGGTGTCGTCGAGCATGGCGCAGTACTCGTCCCAGATGGCTTCCAGCCGGGCGCCGGGAGCACGCCCGTATTGGCGGTACTGGTCGTAGGAATAATGCACCGAGGCCATCGCGAACGCTCCGGCCTCGTGGTACACGCGCTCGCGCTGGCTGGCCAGCGTCTCGCCGTCGTCCAGCACCACGATGGTGGTGAGCGAGCACATCAGGTAGTCGCTGCGGTCAATCGTGCGGCCCGCCTCGGCGGCGCCGGCTTCGATGTGCTCCCACACACGTGCGGTGGCTGATCCGTCGGGCGGCACCGACAGGACTGCGCCGTCACCGTACTGGCCCGCGAGACCCAGCGAACGCGGCCCGAATCCCGAGATGTACAGCGGGATCGGGTCGTCGAAGTTGACGAATCCTGCGTCGGGCATGATGTGGCGGATCGGCTCGGCGGTGCCGCCGAAGTGGTGAATGGCCTCCTCGCCGCGCAGCAGCGGCCGCAGCGCCGCGAGATACCGGTCGAACTCGGCGATGCGCTGCGGCTTGTGCCCCATGATCCGCATCGCTGTGTTGCCCGTGCCGATGCCCAGGAACGTCCGGCCCGGAGCCAGCGCGTTGATGGTGGCGATCGAAGCGGCCGTCACAGGTGCGGGACGAGTGCCGGAGACCGATACGCCGGTGCCGAGTTGCATTGTGCTGGTCCGCTCGGCCGCGAGTGCCAGCGTGGCGTAGCAGTCCGACCACAGCATGTGGCTGTCAGCGAACCAGGCATGGGTGTAGCCGAGTTCTTCAGCACGCGTGACGTACTGCAGGTCGCCGATGTGCGATGCGATGCAAATCCCCAAGTCCATGATGAATCCTCGTAGTGAGTTCTGTTGGCCCGACAAGCACGCCGCGGGTGGCGCAGACACGCTAGACACGAACCGTGGCACAGGACAGGGCTGCGTGTTCGAAGGAGGGGTCTTCGGAGAAGGGGTCTTCGAAGAAGGGGTCCGCAAGGAAGGACCAGAAGAACATCCCCTCCGAGGCGTCGGCAAAGCCTCGCCGCCGTCACGTCGAGTGGGGTCGCTATTCCAACGCTCCCATGGACCGGGCAGCCGGTGGCGTTGTGTGCCACGAGGGCTCAGTGCTGGTGGTGCACCGCCCTCGCTACGACGACTGGTCGCTGCCCAAGGGCCACCTCAAGCGCGGCGAGACCTGGGCCGAGGCGGCGCTGCGAGAAGTCCGTGAGGAGACCGGAGTGCGCTGCGTGATCACCTCGGCGCCATATCCGGTCAGCTATCTGATTGGCGATCAGGTGCCGAAGGTGGTGCTGTTCTACGCAATGTCGCCGGCGAAGATGCCGAAACGGCTCAAGGGCGATCCCGGCGAGGTGGACGAGGTGGCCTGGTGGGACATCGCTGATGCTGTTCGGGCGCTGAGCTACGAGATCGAGCGCGACGCTTGCTCAGCGCTCACGATCCCGCACCTGCGTCGCCGCAATTCCACCGCCGGATAGGCAGCCACCGCTAGGGCCCGGCGGCATTCTCATGGGATTCTCACCGTCTGGATTCCAGAATGAGGCTGTGGACCTCGACCGGCCGGGCGGCAACGGTCCAGCGGTAGCCGTCGTCGACGACGATCAGCGGATCCGCGCGGCATTGCGTCGCGCCCTGCAGATCGAGGGCTATTCGGTGCTCGAGGGTCGCGATGGCCTCGAGGGAGAGGCATTGGCCGGCAGAGCTGACGTGATGGTGCTCGATGCCACCATGCCGAACCTGGGCGGCTTCGAGCTGTGCCGCCGCTTGCGTGCTGCTGGGAGCCGGTTGCCGATCCTGCTGCTGACGGCCCGGGGCTCGACCGTCGACCGGGTGGAAGGCCTCGATGCCGGCGCCGACGACTACCTGCCGAAGCCGTTCGCGCTCGACGAGCTGCTGGCACGGCTGCGGGCGCTGCTACGCCGGGGTGCTGCCACGGAGGCCTCTGGAGGCGATAAGCGGCTGGCCTGTGGCGACATCGTCATGGACACGGCCAGCTACGAGGTGACGTGTGCCGGCGAGCCGGTGACACTGACGCACACCGAGCATCGGCTGCTGGAACTGTTCCTGCGCAACCCAGGTCGCGTCCTCCACCGTGAGGAGATCTACGACACGGTCTGGGGTTACGACGCCTCGCTCGCTTCGAACTCGCTGGAGGTGTACGTCGGCTACCTGCGCCGCAAGCTGCCAGCAGCGAACACTGGCACTGATGGACGCGGACCCATTCGCACCGTGCGCGGCGTGGGATACGTCCTGAGGAACTCGTGAGCTTCCGAACACGCCTGGGTCTGCTGGTGGCCGCTTCGGTAGCGGTCGCAGTGTTGGCGGTGTTGGGGGTCATGTTGTGGATCGCGCGCAGCGAGGCCCGCTCGGCGATTGACGAGCAGCTCGAGGAACGTGCGCAGGTCCTGGTGACTGCTGACGGCCGCTTTCGCCAGAGCGTCGGGGTTCGCGCGTTTGGCAAGCACGTCCCCTATGACGTGCTGGTCCAGGTGATCGGTCCCAAGGGAACGGTGAGATACATCTCCGACGACGTGATTCCGGTCTCGCCCGGCGACCTTGAGGTCGCCTCGGGCCACGCGACGACTCACTCCGCCGATGTCGCCACCGACACGGTGAGGCTCCGGGTGTTGACGGTCTCGCTCGGACCACGAGGAGCACTCATGATCGCCCGGCCGTTGAGCGAGTTCGACCACTACGCCCACGGAGTGCGTGAGGCGCTCGCAGTAGTGGCGGTCGCCGGCGTGGCTCTCGCGGGCTTGCTGGGCTTCCTTGTAGCTGGCCGCGCAATGGGCCCGGTCCGTCGACTGACGGCCGCGGCACAGAACGTCGCACAAACCCAGGATCTCGACCAGCCCATCGAGCCCGAGCGTGACGACGAGCTGGGCGAGCTGGCGCGCAGCTTCAACGCGATGCTCGAAGCACTTGCCCTGTCGCGCGCCCAACAACAGCGGTTGGTGACCGACGCCGGCCACGAACTTCGGACGCCGCTTACCAGCATCCGCACCAACATCGAGTTGCTGTCGCGTGCTGAAGCCACAGAAGACTCCGACGGGGCCGCCTCGGTGCTCGATGCCGGCGAGCGCCGCCGGATGCTTGACGATGTCCAATTCGAGCTGGACCAGCTCACCGAGCTGGTGGGCGAGCTCGTCGAGTTGGCCAGTGATCAGCGTGCCCAGGGCGAGCCGACGCCAGTCGATCTGGTCGACATTGCGGCATCGGTGGTGGACCGGCACCGTCGTCGCGCCGAGGTCGACTTCGTGACCGACTTTGAGTCGTGTGAGGTGGTGGTCAACGTGGCGTTGGTGGAGCGTGCCATCAGCAACCTCGTCGACAACGCCCTGAAGTGGTCACCGCCCGGCGAAGCCATCGAGATCAGCGTTGCCCATCGCGAAGGACTGGCGATCGTTCAGGTGCACGACCGCGGTCCCGGAATCGACCCCGCCCTGCGGGAGGTGGTCTTCGAACGCTTCTACCGGGCTCCCGAGGCCCGCTCGCAGCCCGGTTCGGGCCTCGGGCTGTCCATTGTCGACTACGTCGCTCGCACCCACGACGGCTCCACGGCCGTCATCGACACCGAAGGCCCGGGAGCCACTGTCGAACTGCGTCTGCCGCTGGCCGAGCGCGACTGAAGTGGTCGCGGATTCGCAGCACCCCCAACGGGATTTGAACCCGTGCCGCCGGCGTGAAAGGCCGGTGTCCTAGGCCGCTAGACGATGGGGGCAGGGCATCTCAGGCTAGGCCGGAGCCGTCTGGGGGCCACGACCGCCGTGACACTGCGACGCCGCCGCGACGACGCTGCGACGACACGGCAATGACAGTGCCGGGATCAGCGGTGCGCGGCGTCAATGAGTTCGGCGAGCAGGCCCCCGAGGTAGTGGTACCGCAGGCGCGGCCGCTGGCCGGGATCGTGCGGGTCGACATCAGTCGAGTCATCTTGCTCGGAGATGTTGAGCTGGGTGCCGAGGACCAGGCGCAGCTCATTCAGACCCTGGATCCAGGCGGTCACCTGAGAGTCGTCGAGGTGATCAGCTTTGAGCGTGCCATCAAGCAGATCGAGGTGATCGAGCCGCTCGGCCAGCAGTTCGTCGCGCATGAGGCGCTGGTAGTCGGTGTCGCGATCGGGATCACTCAGGTAAGCCGGCGGGAACAGGCGCCGGAGCGAGGGATCCAAGCCGTCCCCGCCGTCGCGTGCTGGCGTGTGATCCAGCAAGTTTCTGCGCAGCTCTCCCACCATCTCGGCAAGGAGTCGCCGCTCCCAATCGGCGAGATGCACGCTCACCATGGATCCTCGAGCTCCGAAGCGCGTCCCGGTCACGAGGCCACCTTTGTCGAGCCACCGACAGTCGGCCGACAGCAGCGTGCAGCGGACACCGCTCAGGTGTCCTTCTGCATGGTGGCCCACAGGCCGTACTCGTGCAGGCGAAAGACATCGAGCTCGGCCTTCTCGCGCGTCCCCCAGGCCACCGCCGCACGACCCTTGTTGTGCACGTCCAGCATCAGCTCGGTCGCCTTGGCCTCGCTGTACCCGAACAGCTTCTGGAACACATACACGACGTAGCTCATCAGGTTGATCGGGTCGTTCCAGACCAGAACCACCCATGGCACATCGGTGCTGTGTTCGTCCTCGGTCGTCGGATCGCGGATGACCTCAGGGTCGGCGACGGCCGGTGCAGGCGGGCTCACGGCATCATTTTGCGAAGCCGCGGGACGCGATGCCAACCGATTCGTCGACCGGCGGCTGCGCTGAGAGGGTTTGCGTGGCCGCAGGCTGTGTTGAATGGATCCCGGTTGCCAGCACCAAGCGGGTCATGGCGATGGTTGCCAGTGTGGCGCCAGCGACATGCAGCGCAACGAGCAGCACTGGCAGTTCGGTGAAGTACTGCACATAGCCGATGGCGGCCTGTACGGCCATGACACCGATCACCGTGCGCACCCTCCGCCCCAGTTGCGACGCACATGTACCGAACGCACTACCGCGATGCGCGATGGCCACGCGCCGCACGCGAGCGCCGAGCACCAAGGTGACGACAGCCAGGATCACCACAGTGATGCCGTGGATGCGCGCTACCGACGGCAGCGCGAACTGCAATCGCTCGACGTGCTCGTCACCGCCGTGGGGGCCCGTGCCGGTCACCACCGTCCCGGTCCACAGCGCTGCCGCGGTCAACGCCGCCGCGAGCCAGGCGTGCGCCCGGATCGGCGTCCCAAGCGCAGCGCTCGTGTTCCCGCCAGCCCGCGGCTCGATGCCTGCCCGGTGTTGCAGCACGACCGCTGCCGCCACCAGCACCTGCGATGCCAAGAAATGCGACATGACGATCGGCGGCGACAGGTGCGTCAGCACGGTGACCGCACCGAGGCCGATCTGAAATGCGACGCCCACAACCAGCGCAAGCGACCACCACATCAGGTCAGCCCGCCGGGGATCCCGCCACAACGACGCGCCGACGGCCAAGACAACCGCCACCGACACCAAACCGGTCACGATGCGGTTGCCGAACTCCACCCAGCCGTGGAAGTCCGCAGCCGGCACGAACTCGCCGGGCTCGCAGTTCGGCCAATCGCTGCACCCCAGCCCGCTGCCAGTGAGTCGCACCAGCGCGCCGGTAATCACAATTGCCACGAGCGCCCAGAGCGCCCAACGGGCTACCAGTGCGAACCGCCTCGGCGTTACATACGGCCTGCGCCCCCGCAGGCGCATCAGGTCCAGCCTGCCCTCCCCGACACGCGCCTGACGCAGCAAGCTCACGCCGAAACGCTAGAGGCGACACGTACGCTCACAGCAATGCTGGCGACGCTGCGCCCAACACTGTTTGGATCAACATTGCGGGGGTATGTCGCGCTCACGAAGCCGCGCATCATCGAGCTGCTGCTGGTGACAACGGTGCCGCCGATGTTTGTCGCCGAAGGTGGCGTGCCCAGCCTGGCGCTTGTGGTGCTCACCGTCGTCGGCGGCACGCTGTCCGCGGCAGGTGCCAACACCTTCAACATGTACATCGATCGCGACATCGATGCCACGATGGCTCGGACGGCGCATCGACCGCTGGTCGTCGGCACCGTGACGCCCCGCGCGGCCCTGATCTACGGCGTGGTGCTCGAGGTGTTGGCCTTCGGGATTCTGTGGTGGGGCGCCAATCTGCTGGCAGCGCTGCTGGCGCTGGCGGCCTGCCTGTTCTACGTGTTCGTGTACACGCTGTGGCTGAAGCGGACGTCCGCCCAGAACATCGTCATCGGCGGGGCGGCGGGCGCGGCGCCGGTGCTCGTCGGCTGGGCGGCCGTGACGGGCTCGCTGTCGCTTGAGGCCTGGATCGCTTTCGCTATCGTCTTCTTCTGGACGCCGCCGCACTTCTGGGCGCTGGCAATTCGCTATGCCGACGACTACGGCGCTGCCGACGTGCCGATGCTGCCGTCGGTAGCGAGCGAGCGCTCGGTGCTGGTGCAGATGACGCTGCACACGGTCGCGGTGATCGCGCTGTCGCTGTGGTTCGCCGTGGCCGCCGAAACAGGAGCGCTGTACTTGGTGGCAGCGGTGTCTGGGGGTGCAGCATTCGGGTGGCAACTGCTGGCGCTCTGGCGCTCTCTGAACCCTGGTACCGCAATGCGCGTCTTCCACAGCTCCATCGCATACCTCGGCCTGCTGTTCGTGGCGATGGCAGCCGACGTGATTGTGCGGTTCGGCTGGTGACGGGGTTGTGGTGGGGCACCGGCGTTCAGCCAGTGCGGAAGACCGCCGCGATTTGGTCGCAGACAATCTGGTTGAGGAGCCCGCGGGTCGCTAGAGTGCCCCGTTGGTGTCGCCCCAAAGCGGCGCTGCCAGCCGAGTCCGGGAATCACTTCGCCGCATGACCGACGCCACTACCGAAGCTGAGCATTCGGAAGGATCTGCCGTGGCTTCACAGGCAGAAGACCCAACGGCGTTCGGCTGGCTCAATACCACCGACCACAAGCGCATCGGTCGCCTGTTCATCGCCTGTTCCCTGCTGTTCGCTCTGGCTGGTGCGGTCACCGACCTGCTGGTGCGCTTCGATCTGGCCTCAGCAAACGGCCACACCGTTCTGAATTCCGACACCTTCGTGCAGGCGTTCACGTTCACGCGGGACGCTTTGGTGTTCGGCATGCTCATCCCGCTGTTCCTGGGCATTGCGATGTATGTGGTCCCGCTGCAGGTGGGTGCCCCCAACGTGGCATTCGGCCGGGCAGCAGCTCTGTCGTTCTGGGGCTGGCTGGTCTCGTTCGGCATCCTCGTTGGCGCGTACATCGCCAACGGCGGGCCCGGTGGGGGCTGGGACGACGGCGTCGACCTGCACTTGCTGGCGGTTGCCGGGCTCGTGATGTCGCTGCTCACCGGCGCCATTTGCGTTGCCGTCACCACGCTCACCATGCGTGCCCCGGGCATGTACATGGACCGCACGCCCCCATTCGCGTGGTCGGCGCTCGTAACGGCGTCGATGCTGGTGGTCAGCCTCGGCGTGGTGCTCGGCCAGATCGTCATTCTCTACATCGACCACCGCTACGGCCGCGTGTTCCTCGAAGGCAACTACGGCATCTGGTCCCGTATCGACTGGATGTACCGGACGCCGCAGTTGTTCATCTACGTCGTGCCGGTTCTGGGCGTGGCCGCCGAGATCATGCTCGCCGCAGCCCGGCGCTGGGTCTTCGAACCGCTGGCGCTCTACTTCACGATGGGCCTCGTCGGGCTCTTCGGATTCGGCGCCTGGGCCAACTTCGGCATCACCAACGAGGGCGCCGACATCGTCGATGGCCTCGAAGGCATCGTGCTGGTCGGCCTGTACGCCGGTGCGCTGGCGGGTGTCTCTGGGTTGCTAGCACTGCTGGGCTTCACCGTGTGGCAGAGCCGCAAGTGGCCGCGCCCCAACACGGCTGTGCTGGCTGCATTCGTCGCCGGCAATCTCGTGGCGGTCGCCGCGCTCATCGGACTGATCGGTGCGGCTGTGGATTGGCTGCAAATCGCTGGCCGAGGCATTGACGGGAATGCCCCACTGCGCTCTACAACTTGGATCACGGGCCAGCAGAGCCTGCTCATCTACGGGGCAGGACTGCTCGGCGCGCTGGCTGCGCTGCACTGGTGGGCGCCCAAGATCTGGGGCCGGCGCTTGTCTGAACTCGCTGGCTGGGCCAGCTTCGCGGCGATCGGAGGTGGCGCCTTCCTGGCGTGGCTCGGTCCGACGCTGTCGGGCGCCTTCACCGAGCAGCCGCAGTTTGTGTATCACGCGCCGAACGAGACCACTGACTATGCCCACCTCGTCGACACCTCCGGCGCGGAGGGCCTCTCGGCGCTCGGCGCGGTCGGTGTGCTGATCGTGCTGGCCGGCCTGGCGCTCGTGGTGCTGAACCTCTTGGTCTCAGTGGCCATGGGCAAAGGCGCCGAGGCCGAAGCAGACCCATGGGGCGGTCTCACACCCGAGTGGCTGCTCGACTCGCCACCCCCGCTCGGTCCCGCCGATTCCCTGCCCGAGCTCACCTCTGGAACACCGCTGCTGGACGCTGAGCTCAACGGCAGCGTTGCCGCAACCGAGCGGGAAGCGACCGAGGTGCCAGCCTGATGCCAGCGTCTGTCGCCAGCCCAGCCACCACGGCCAGCACCGTCGATGTCCCCCAACCAGGCCGCTACGTCGTTCCAGGCCCGCCGCCGCGCCCGCGTAGCCAGCTGGTCGGCACGGGCTTTGCGATTGCAGCCGGGGCCATGGCAGTCGCCGGAGCGCTGGGCCACTACATGGCCCGCCGGCACGCCTCGGGCATGGACCCGGGCCACGAATGGCTGGCCGGCCACGCTGTACCGAGTCCGCAGCTCGTCTATGCCCTCATCACGCTGCTCGTCTCGGTGGTGACTGCGCACTGGGCCGTGTGGGCAAGCGGCCGCGGCGAACGCGGTCATACCTGGGTGGGCATGGCCATCACGCTGGTGATGGGCTTCGCCTTCTTCAACATGGTGATGTTCAGCCTGAACCGCATGGAGGTAGAGCTCGGTTCGGGCGAGTGGGCCAATCTCGCGTTCGCGGTGACTGGGCTTTCACTGGCGATCCTGATCGTCGGAATGTTCTACCTCGGCCTCATGACGCTCCGGTCGCTCGGCGGCGGCGTCGGCCGCGACCGTTCGACGCCGCTGGGCTCAGCGGTCTTCTTCTGGGACTTCGCCGTGCTTGCGTGGGCAGCCACCTGGTACGTCGTGTACGTGGTGAAGTAGGGATCGATGGTCGGCATCGCCAGCAGGTACTTCGCCGGTCGCATCGCGCTGGCCGCCGCAGCCGCGGTGGTTGTCGGCGTGCTCACCGGTATGGACGACACGGGCCATGTGGTCATGTACGCCACCATCGTGCTGGGTGTCGCTGCTGCGGCATTTGCGCTGCTGTTCGCCCTGGCACTGACGGTGGGCGACGGCGACTCGCCCGACCGGGAGCATTCGCACGACTACCGACCGACACCGGCCTACTGGCCGATCATGGCGGCGGTGGGCATGGGCGTGCTCATGGTCGGCTTGGTGACGGGCTCCCTGCTGACCATTGCAGGCGTGGCGCTGCTGCTCATTTCCGCTGTCGAGTGGACGATGAGCGCGTGGGCCGAGCACCTCTCCACTGACGCAGCATCGAATGCGGTCGAGCGGGCCCGGTTGCTGCGGCCCTTCGAGATCTCGCTCTATGGCGTGCTGGGCATCGGTGTGCCGGTGGTGCTGGCCTCCCGGATCTTCCTGTCGGTGAGCAAGACCAAGGCGAGCTTGGCGGCAATCGTGATTGCAGCGATGATCCTGGCGTTCGCGTTCGTGGTGTACGCCAAGCCCCAGATCAGGCGTTCGGTGATGGCCTCGACGCTGGTACTGGGTGGCGTTGCACTCATCGTGGCGGGCATCGCTTTTGGGGTGAGGGGTGAGCGCGAGTTTCACCCGGAGGGCGGCGCCGAGATCGCTGGCGATCACGGCGAACCTGGCGAGGAGGGCTCAGGCGAATCGGACGAGTCTGGCGAAACCGGCGGGGGACACGAGTGATGGGCACCGGTTTCGCTCGACGCTGGCGCCTGGTCGCGTTGGCCCTGCTGGGGTTGATTGCAGCAGGCTGTGCCACCGGTCGCCTCGATGCCACCAAACCGGTCGGGGAGAACGCGCAGAAAATCGACGGCCTCATGCGCCTGTCGGGCTGGATGGCAGTCGGTGTCGGCATCTTCGTGGCGGCTGCGGTTGCCACGATCATCGTGAAGTTCCGGGCCAAGCCCACCGACGACCCCGACGACCTGCCCCCGCAGATCCACGGCAACCGCAAAGCCGAACTTACGTGGACGATCATCCCGACGATCTTGCTGATCTTCCTGACCGTGATCACCTTGCCGACGGTGTTCGCGCTCGCCAAAGAAGGTGACGGAATCACGATCAAGGTTGAGGGCCAGCAGTGGTGGTGGCAGTTCAGCTACGACATCGACGAGAACGGCCAGTACGACATCGTCACTGCGAACGATCTGGTCATCCCCACCGGCGAAGAGATCAACCTCGAAATCCATTCCAACGACGTCATCCACTCGTTCTGGATCCCCCGGCTGAACGGCAAGAAAGACGCTGTGCCCGGGCGTGTGCACGATTGGCGGATCAGCTCCAACGAGCCGGGCATCTTCTACGGAGAGTGCGTGGAGTTCTGCGGCCTGAGCCACGCCAACATGCAGATGCGGGCCATTGCGCTCGACCCCGACGATTTCGATCGCTGGGTGCAGCAGCAGTACGACGGACAGACACAGGCCCGAGACGTCGCACCCGCTGAGGGGACGCCCGAAGCCGCCGGAGCGACGCTGTTCGAGACCCACTGCATCAGCTGCCACGTCGTCGACGGTGCGTACGAGAGCGCCGCCGCCGGCAACGCGAACCTCCTCTCAGGCCTCGCGCCGAACCTCACCAACCTGATGGGCCGCACGGCGTTCGCCGGGGCGCTGTACGACACGTACCTGCCCGACGGCAGCCTCAACATCGCCAAGCTTCGTGAGTGGGTGCGCAATGCGCCGAACATGAAGCCGGCCCGCGCGGACAACCAGCAGGGCATGCTGGACTTCTCCGAAGTGCTGACCGATCAGGACCTCGACAACCTCATGGCGTACCTGAAGACCCTCGGCAGCCCGCCCGTGCTGCCCCAATGAGCACGGCCCGGACTTAGGGGGACGACCCGATGGCAATCATCACCGATCGCCCAGAAGGCGAAGCATTCGGCACCGAGCTCGAGGTAGCCGGCGATGCCCCCCACGTCACCGACGACTCGCCACGCACCGGCGTCTTTGCACGCCCCACTCAAGCGATGGGCTGGCGCTCGTGGCTGTTCACGGTGGACCACAAGAAGATCGGAATCATGTACGGCGCTGCCGCCATGTTCTGGTTCCTCGTGGGTGGCATCGAGGCCGGGCTCGTCCGCCTGCAGCTGTGGGGGCCGGACGCCGGGGTGTTGAGCGCCGACTCCTACAACCAGCTCTTCACCATGCACGGCGTCACCATGGTCTTCCTGGTGATCATGCCGCTCGCGAACGCGTTCGCGAACTATCTGGTGCCGCTGCAGATCGGCGCCCGAGACGTGGCCTTCCCCCGGATGAATGCCCTCGGATTGTGGATTTTCGCCTTCGGCGGAATTTTCTTGAATCTCAGCTGGTTCCTCGGCGGTGGCGCTGACGGCGGCTGGTTTGCCTACGCACCCAATACCGGGCTGGCGTTCAGCCCCGGCAACGGCATGGACTTCTACGCGATCGGCTTGCAGATCGTCGGCATCGCCTCGCTGCTGGGCGCGCTCAACCTGCTCGTGACCATCCTCAACATGCGCTGCCCGGGCATGTCGCTGCTGCGCATGCCGGTGTTCACCTGGATGATCCTGGTGGTGCAGTTCCTGCTGGTCTTCGCACTGCCGGTCATCACTGTGGCACTCGTGCTGCTGACCTTCGACCGCACCTTCGATTCGAACTTCTTCGACGTGACCGCGGGCGCCGATCCGCTGCTGTGGCAGCACCTGTTCTGGATATTCGGCCATCCCGAGGTGTACATCCTCGTCCTGCCGTCGTTCGGCATCGTGTCTGAGACGCTGCCGGTGTTCAGCCGCAAGCCGCTGTTCGGCTATCCGATCGTGGTGTTGTCGGGTGCCGCCATCGGCTTCATGGGCTGGGGCGTGTGGGCGCACCACATGTTCACCTCCGGCATGGGGCCGGTGTCGGTAGCGGCGTTCTCAGCGACGACCATGTTCATCGCTGTGCCCACCGGCGTGAAGATCCTGAACTGGATCGCAACCATGTGGGGTGGGAAGGTCCGCTTCACGGTGCCGATGATGTTCTCGGTATCGCTGGTCTCGATGTTCACCATCGGCGGCCTGTCCGGCGTCATGCACGCCATTGCGCCCGCCGACACCCAGCAGACCGACACGTACTTCATCGTGGCGCACTTCCACTACGTGCTCTTCGGCGGCGCGCTCATGGGCCTGTTCGCCGGCATGTACTACTGGTGGCCCAAGGCATTCGGCTTCCACCTGAATGAGCGGCTCGGACGCTGGCACTTCTGGCTGGTGCTGCTGGGCTTTAACCTCACGTTCGGGCCGATGCACATCGTGGGCTTGCAGGGCATGGCTCGGCGCCACAGCGTCTACGGGGAATTCGACGGATTCGAATTCTGGAACAAGGTCGCCACGATCGGCTACTTCATCATCTTCATTTCCATGGTGATCTTCGCCGTCAACATCTTCGGGACGTGGGGCCGCTTCCGCCGGGGCCTCGAGCCGAAGGCCGAGGCCGACCCGTGGGACGGCCGCACGCTCGAATGGGCGATTCCTTCGCCGGCACCCGAGCACAACTTCGACTACGTGCCCGTGGTGACCGACGTCGACGACTTCTGGCACAAGAAGTACCAACACGACGAGAACGGCAAGTTGCGCCGGGTCGCCTATGGCAACGACATCGCCCAGCTTGGCGACCAGCACCCGCACCTGCCGTCGCCGTCGTACTGGCCCATCGTGCTGGCCATGGGCCTGCCGCTCATCGGGTTCGGGCTCATCTACAACTTGTGGATCACCGGCATCGGCCTGCTGCTGCTGGTCGGCTCGATGTTCGGCTGGACTCTCGAGCCGCCCACCGATCCCGACGCGGGGCATGGCCACGGCCACGACGACCACGGCCATGACGGTCACGACGACGATCATGACGGCGGCCCCAACGGCCACGCTGACGGGAATGGCGTGCTGGCGGCCAGCACGCCGAATGGGGAGGCCACCGGTGACTGAGACCGCTGAAGCCGCCGTCGAACCAGTCGATCCGGACGAGCCGCAATTCGCGTACCCGCGCACCTCGTGGGACGACTACGAGATGGTGCCGCCCACCACGAGCCTGTCCAACGAGAAGATGACGATGTGGGCCTTCCTGGGCTCAGATTGTCTGCTCTTCGGCGCGCTGATCTCGACGTACCTGCTGCTGCGCAACCGCAAGCCGCCATCGGGCGAGGAGCCGTTGGCGGCGGCTGATCTGTTCGACATCCCGTTCACATCGGTGAGTTCGTTTGTGCTGCTGATGAGCTCGCTCACGATGGTGCTGGCGGTGTCGTCGATTACCCGTCGCGAAATGGAACGCTGCAAGCTGTGGTTGCTGAGCACTGCCGCGCTGGGCGCGGTGTTCATCGCCGGGCAGGTGTACGAGTTCACGAGCTTCTACCGGGAGGGACTCGGGTACACGGTCAGCATCTCGTCGTCGGCCTTCTACACGCTGACCGGTTTCCACGGCGTACACGTGTCGCTGGGCATCGTCATGCTCGTCACGCTGTGGATGCTGGTGAACCGTGGAATTCTCGGGCCTGAACGGGCGGAAACCGTCGAGATCATCGGCCTGTACTGGCACTTCGTCGACATCGTGTGGATCGTGATCTTCGCGGTCGTCTACTTGATCCCGTAGGGAGTGCAGCGATGAGCACCGCCACCGAAACCGCCCCCGAAGAGGTTCACGACGACCACGGCGACCACGAACACGGCCTGAGCGACTTCGGCTACATCAAGGTCGCCCTGCTGCTGGGTGCGCTGACAGCAGCGGAGGTGATGACGTACTTCGTGGACTTCGGTCCGGTGGAGGTTCCGGCGCTGCTCATCCTGATGGTGGTGAAATTCCTGATTGTCGTCGCTTATTTCATGCACCTGCGGTTCGACAACAAGCTCTTCACGTGGCTGTTCGTGGGTGGCTTGGTGCTCGCCGTCGCCGTCTACGCGGCGTTGGGCACCTCGATGGTGTTCTGGACCGACCCAGCGGGCTGCGACCTCAGCCCCAACCTGAACTGCTGATCGTCGTCCATCGACGCGGTTCCCGAGTACAGCCGCCTCTTCAGACGCGGTTGAGCCGCTCTATCGCCGAAGCGGTGTAGTCGCCATGGGGCCCGTCGTGGCTGAACACGTACGCGTTCGTGCGGTTCGCATCGCCCGCCACGGCAATCACGAACTTCGACGGCTCGGACACGATCGGCACCAGTCGGTCTGGATCGTTGGAGGTTGCGAACTGCTGCGGCAGCTTGCCGGCGGCGACGACATCGGTGAGCCGGGGACGACCCGCCGTCAGGTTCGTCCATTCGCCGATGAGCTTCTCGAAGCGCCACGCCGGGATGCGCGCGTGTTCGAACAAGGCCTCCGCCAAGCGCGCCTTCGTCCACCCTGCCGCAGCGCAGGTGCGTGCCAGGATCGGCGACAGCACCAGCAACGGCCGGTAGTGCAGGTGGCCAAGGCCGTACAGGTGGCCGAGATCCCAGCCGGTGATGCGAGCCAGTCCGTCGCTCAGGTAGGGCACGATCTCGTCCGGTGTCGAGCCGAACACACTGCCGACGATCGCGCCGCTGTTGAAGCGGGCCATGGTCAGCACGTCGTCGTCGGGGCCAAAGCCGAACTCGGAGCTGACGGGTTCCCAGCCGATGTCCGCCAGCGTCGCGGCGTCCTCGCACAGCACGACGCGGAATGTGTTCCCGAACGTGGACTTGTCGTGTTCGGTGGCGGTGAAGCCGAAGACGTTGCGCTGGTACAGCCGCAGCCACCGTCCGACGCTGGTGTTGGAGCGCACGCCGTCGCGCAGCGCCCCGACGCCGGAGTTGAAGCCGAGTTCTGCCGCCCGCGGCCCGTCGAGGATCATCAGGGCATCGGCGCCGGTGGTGTTGCCGGAGTGCTCGGCGCCGTAGTGCGGGTCGGCCAGGATGCGGGCCGCGGCGAGCAGCACCGGAAGGTGCCGCGCTTCGCAGCCCGCCATGACGGCGTTGGTCGTCACCGACCACACGGTCATGTCACGGCCGGTCGTGCGAGCGAGACCCAGCGACTGCTGCGGATCGAGGCCAGAGCCGGCCAGGAATGCCTCGACACGGTCGCGTGTCGGCGGCACGATCGGCAGGCCGTCGGACCAGCCTCGGCTGGCAAAGACATCGTTGATCTCGTCGATGGATCCGCTGGCCACTGGGTCGTAGGGAGCTGGGTCGTCAGGCGCTGGGTCGTAAGGGAGCGGATCGATGCGGGAGGCAGCGCCGTTCGTGCCGTTGCTGACCGCCGACTCGCCGGTGAGGCCCTCGATGACTGCGTCGACGGTGTGAGAAACGAAGTTGGCCGCCATCTCGGCGGCGGACTGGGCATCGACATGCCCTACGGTGAGAGCCACTGGCAGTCCATCGAAGCCGTGTCCTCGTGCGGTGGCGATGGCCTGGCCGTCGAAGCTCTCGCACACGACCGAGACCGACGGCACTCCGGCGGTCTCGGCCACCACTGCTGCCCGCGCCACGGCGGGCGTGCAGCTGCCTCAGCAGCCCATGCCCGACACCACCGCGTCCACGGCTCGTGAACGCAGCGAATCGGGCAGGCGGTCGATCACTTCGGCTTCATCGGGGCCGTGGGTGTTGCCGAACGTGTCGTAGCCGATGAACTCCACGTTCTCGAACCGGTTGGCGAGTTCGCGCTCGAGGATCGGGAACAGCTCGTCGCCCCGGAACAGGTAGTCCCACAGGAACCCGATTCGCTTGCCGGCCAGCGTGTCGAGCCGCGGCGCCAGTTCCCGGTGTTCGATTCCCGAACGGGATCCAGGCCAGACGACGTCGTAGGCGGGTTCAGTGGTCATGGCACCTCGGGACTCACAGATGCGGGCGCATCGACGTGGAGGGTCACGATATCCAGCCCGTGATACTGGTGGTGAAGCACAGAGGACGCGTGGTGCCGGAGCATCCGCAGCGACAGGTCGCGCTCGGTGGGCCGTCCCGTGGCGTGGTCGGCCAGCACTGCGAACTGATCCTCGAAAATGGACGATCGGCTGTCGATGTCGTGGGGTCTTGCGTCCCTGGGTAGCTTCACCCGGCGTGATCGATCTTCGGCGGCTCCGTGACGACGCTGCGTATCGCGACGGCGCGATTCGCAAGGGCACCGAGCCCAGTCTCATCGACGAAGTGCTCGCGGCAGACGAGACATGGCGGTCGGTGACCCATCAGGCCGAGCAGGCGCGTGCCGCCCAGAACGCCGCCTCGCGCGAGATCGGCCGTGCGGCACCCGACGATCGCCCGGCCAAGATCGCCGAGGCGGGACGCTTCAAGGAAGAGGTGGAGCGCCTTGAGACCGAAGAGCGCGTAGCCGCGGAGCGGCGCACCGAATTGGCGCTGCAGGCTCCGAACCCTGCGGCGGCCGACGTGCCGTCGGGTGGTGAGGAGGATTTCGAGACGGTGCACGAGGTGGGGGAGTGCGGCGAGCCGCCTGCCCACGATCACGCCGAGATCGGAGCACTGACCGGCCTCGTCGACTCGGAGAGCGGGGCCCGCAACAGCGGCTCGCGGTTCGCCTACCTCAAGGGTGCCGCAGTGCGGTTGGAGTTCGCCCTCGTGCAGTGGACGATGGACTTGCTGGAGCGAGACGGCTTCGTCCCGGTCGCGCCGCCGGTGCTCGTGCGCGAGGAGATGATGGTCGAGGCCGGGTTCTTCCCCGCAGACCGTCACCAGGTGTACGAGATCGCCGGCGATGATCTGTTTCTCATCGGGACATCTGAGGTTGCGTTGGCTGGCCTGCACCGGGGCGAGCGCCTGGGCCGGGCTGAGCTGCCGCTGCGCTATGCCGGGTTCTCGTCATGCTTCCGCCGCGAGGCCGGCACCTACGGCAAGGACACCCGCGGCATCTTCCGGGTGCACCAGTTCGACAAGGTCGAGATGTTCTCGTTCTGCGATCCGGACACGAGCTGGGACGAGCTGGAGGCCTTGCGCACCATCCAGGAGGAGATTGTCGGTTCGCTCGATTTGCCCTACCGGGTCATCAACGTGGCGGCCGGCGATCTGGGTGCAGCAGCGGCCAAGAAGTACGACCTCGAGGTCTGGTTGCCATCGGAGCGGGCGTACCGCGAGGTCACGTCGTGCTCGAACTACACCGACTACTCGGCTCGTCGCCTTGGCACCCGCTGGATCGATGACGACGGCACTGGCCTGATCCACACGCTCAACGGCACGGCCTGCGCCATCGGCCGCACCCTCGTGTTCATCATGGAGAATCACCAGCGCCCCGACGGCTCCATTGCCGTGCCCGAAGTGCTCCACCCCTGGCTCAATTTCACCGAGATCGGTGCGCCAGCCTGAGCCTCCAGCCAGCCGCAACCCTCAGGGGACCTCAGCGACGAACCAGATGGGATCCTCATCACGTGGCTGCACTGAGGCGATGAAGAAATCGGAGCCCGGCGCGAGTGCGATGCTCGACGCCAAGACATCGACTCCGAACACATCTTCGGTGTCCTGCCAGCTCCAATCGACACCATCGCGGGACCAACCCACCCACAGAGAAGTCGTGCTTCGCGCCAAGCTGACGGTGCCTTCGAAGCTCCTGCCTAGCTCGTTCTCCAAGTGCTCCCCCAGCTCGGGATCGAATCGCGATCGGAACTCGTCGAGGGGTTCTGCCAGAAAGACGAATCCGGCAGGTCCGACCTGAGACTCGGAGTTGCTTGGGTATTCGAGTACAAACTCGTCGAGGTTCGCCACAGGAGCAGGCGCCTCGCCGCATCGCAACGTTGTCAGAGCGTTGCGCACAGGGGGATCTGAGATCACGGCCCACGCCTCGCCGTCGGCATCGATGCCAGAGAATGCAGGGCCGTGTCTCGGGCTGAGCGAGTACACCTCGCCCCACTCGTGCCCGTCAGTCGAAGCGGAATATTGCCAGCCATCTGGGTCGTCGCGATCGAGAGCAAGCATGAAACCGTCCGCGGTAGCCAGTCCCTTGGCCCATGCGTTGGGGAACTCGGCGGCAACCTCAAGACCGTTCTCATTGCCGGCGTAGATCCGGGTGTAGTGGGCATCGTCGAAATGGATCCGATGTTTGTCGCCCAGCAGCCGCTGCTCTCGTTCAGTCAAATCAAGCCCTTCGAGCGGGATTTCGCTGAAGGTGATGTCGTCTTCGGAATCCGAGATAATCGCGCCGACGATCACCGTTCCGCCCCGATAGCCGAGGTAGGCACTCTCGGGTTCGATCTCGACCATGCGTTGCTGGCTGCGGGGGTCGGTGGGGCGTATCTCCAATGGAATACGGGTGATCAGCACGATGCGGTGACGCGACACCATGAGATCGGATGTGAAGAGGTTACGGTCCCAGAACAGCGACGGCGCGGGCGGATGGATGGGCACGTCAGTCCAAGTGGCACCATCATCGGTGGAGGTGATGACGAGGTCGAGATCCCACCGGTCCTCGCGGTCGAAGTCGTCATCAATCCTGGGACCTGCGATAACCCAGCGGCCGTCAGCAGAGCGCACAAGTGTGGGGTAGACGTGCGACGGAATGGGCAGTTCGTCCCAGTCGACGCCGTTTGAAGTGACCCGCAAGCGTTGGCGTCCGTTGTCGTTTGCCCGGACCAGGACGGAGCCGTCAGGCATCGTCGCGAATCCAGGAACGAGGCCATAGCTCTCCACGACAACGTCGAGGCTGGCGAAGATGCTCACCGTGCCGTCGTCTTCTACGACCGTCTCGCTGGATGTACGCGTTCGGTAGAACTCCTTGATGGGCGGATCGACTCGCGTCCACTGCAGGACCGGCGGGGATGACAGGGTTGCAGCCACTGTTGGAGCCGTTGCGGTCTCGACGGATCCAGCCGGCGCTTCGACTCCGCACGAATTCGGCGACGAATCGAACAACTCGAATGCATCGTCGCCTGCAGCCAGCACGGTGGCACCTATGACGGCGGCAGCGACGATGACCGCGGCGATGATGGTTTGCGGGCGCCACGACCGCTTCGGCGGCCGCGGCGATTCGCTGGCGACGTCGGACACTTCATCGGCCGTGTTGTCGGCCATGCGTTCGAGACTAGGCGTGCGTCCTCAGTTGATTGATTGGGCTAGGTGAGGGAGAGGCCGACGTAGGCGGCGGCCGTTGCGCCCGTGATCGTCAGCGAGACGTAGCCGAGCGCGAGCACGGGGCTGGCCCGGCCGAGGCGGGCGCTCTCGGGGAAGATGCCCGACACGGTGGTCAGGGCGCCGAGACCCGCGGTGCCAACGATGGTTGCGGCGGCGCCAGATGTGCTCGCGAGCAGGCCCAAGGCGAAAGCTCCCGCGACGTTGACGATCAGCGTCCCGCCCGGCCCGAGTGTGGTGCTCGCTCGCCAGCGGAGCGTAGTGCCGACCGCGGCTGCGACACCAAAGCCGAGCATCACTGCTGCCGTCGTCATGCTCGTCTCCAGTAAGCGAGAACAGCGGTGCGGCTCCCCACGAAAGCTGCAGTGCAGGCAGCAATGGTCAGGCCCAGCCATGCTCCTGCGGTCCCGATGCGGCCGTCGTCGAGGTACCTGGCGAGTTGCAGGGCGAGTGCCGACATGCTGGTGAGCGCCCCACAGAAACCGGCCGTCAGCCAGGGAGACGGGCCAGCGTCGCTCCCGACGACGCTGGGGGAGCGAGGCTGGCTACGCCTGTCAAGGCGGATGCGCTCGTGGCGAGCGGTGGCCCAGCCGACGATGCCACAGCCGACGACGTTGACAATGAGCAGCGCCCAGTTGTCGTCGATCTGTGCGGCGACGCCCCACCTGACGGCAGCGCCGGCGATTCCAGCCACCGCGACTGTGGCTGCGATGCGCGACGGCATCGGGGATCTCTCAGCCGGCGATCGAGGGCTCGGGGACCAGCCCGCGACTATCGCCTGCCGAATCCTCCTCAGGCGTCCATGCGCGAGCCGCAGCCGCCAGACCTTCGATGAGCGCCTCGTGATGGGGTACCCGGCCGGGCCCACCGAACCCCGTCCACATCGGGCTCTTGCCGCGGATGCGCGGGGGCAGCTCGATCTGCACACCACCGCTTCGCGGCAGGTTGCAGGGGTTGCGCGGGTGCTGGCCCGCCAGCGAGCGGGGGATGTCGTCGAGACGGTGAAGGATCTCGTAGTGCGGCAGCCGCCTGATCAAGTGCACGGCGACGTGGGACGCCAGCGTGCGATTGCGGCCGCCCAGCAGCACCGCTCGCAGTAGGCGGGGGCTGCCGAATCCATGGACCGCGACCACCACGTCGACATGGTCGAGGAACTGGCGCAGCACCGGGGAGTCGGTTGGATCGAAGCAGTGGCTGGGCAAGTGCCACTGGTCATCGGGGCCTTGAAGGCAGGCATACACCGAAGCGCCGCTGCGTTCGGCAGCCGCCGTGGCGATGTCGTCGGTGACCTCCTCGAGCCAGCCGCCATGAAAAGCCATGAAGCCGAAGCGCGAGCGCAGTTGCAGCACCTCGGTCACACCAGACCGGCCGAGGAGTTCGGCAAATGGCCGCTCGGCGTCGAGGAGCGTGCGGTCCGTCAGGTGCAGTGCCACAGTGGCTCAGTTCAGCATCTCGGCGGCACTGTCCGCTTGGTCCGTCCCAGACAGTTCATCAACGTCAGCGGTCGCCGTCTCAGCGCCGTCGCCACGACCCGCTACCAGCATCGTCATGCCACCGACCGCGAGCACGATGCTCATGACAAGGCCCAGTCGCACGCCGCCCACCGAGGCGACCCAGTTGCTCAGGCTGCTGCTCCAGCGCTCGACGGTCACCACCAGTCCGTCACCGCTGCGGTCAGTCAGATCGTTGATCCAGTACCAGATCGTGAAAGCACCTGCTGCAATCATCAGCACCGCGGCGATGTTGTCGGTGTGGCGCATCAGCACGCGCAGCTTGCCGAGCAGCCAGCCGCGAGCCAGCGCCAGGCTGACTGCCAGCGAAGTGAGCACCATGCCCATGCCCAGCGCATAGAGCACGAACGACACGATTCCGCCCACGAAGCCGTCGTTGCCAGCCGATGCGGTGACCACGACCAGGAACGTCGCCAGCCCGCACGACACTGAGGCCACGGCGTAGCTGACGCCGAACAGGAACAGCGAGCGCACGTCCCGACCGGAGGCGCCGCGCTCGAATTTGGGCAGATACGCCGTCAATCGGAATCCGGCGAGTATCGCGACGCCGAGTGCGATGAGCCCCACGCCGATGACAATGGCCGCCCACGGCACGTAGTCGCGCAGGGCGCTCAGCCCGGCCGACAGCGCGATGCCGACGATGCCGAACACTGCGACGATGCCGGTGGTGACGACGGCGCCGGTTGCCAGCGCCCGCCCGACGCCGGCGCGGGAATTGCCTTCGGAGGCTCGGCGGTCGATCCCCAAGAAGAACGACAAGTAGGCGGGCAGCATCGCGAAGCCGCACGGGTTGACCGTCGCGACGATGCCGGCCGTGAAGGCGAAGGTGAGGCGTGCGCCGTTCACAAGCCGCCCCTGCGCGGGAGAGACCCGACTGGTGTCACTTCTGCCATCCGACTCATCATTGCGCCCCTCACGGCATCCTCATAGCCCGAAGTGCTCTTCGGCACGGCTGGTGATGTCGTCGAGGGTCAGCAGGCCGCTGTGAGTCTCGAGAATCTCACCGTCGGGCGACACAAAGACCGTCGTGGGCATGCCCAGCCCGCCGAAGTCGATGAACAGCTCGCCCTCATCGAGCCCGGTGGGATAGGTCACGCCGCGTTCGGCCACTGTGGCGATGGCGTCTTCGAGCCGATCGTTCGCCGCAAGGCCCAGCACCGCAACCGTGGCCCCGTGGGTATTCCAGAAGCGTTCGAAGTCGGGCATCTCGGTCACGCACGGCGCACACCACGATGCGAAGAAGTTCACGATGAGCGGGCAGCCCACATAGCCAGCGAAGGCGGCCGGTCGTTCATCGAGCGTCACGAAAGCCAAGGCGTGCACGGCGCCCAGGCTCGAGTCGACACTGTGTTCTGAAGGGTCGATATCGCTGCACAGAGGAGGCGGTTCGGGAGCCGCGGCCACAACCGTTGAGGCGGGCACAGCCGAAGCGGACACAGTCGAATTGGGGGTGCTGGCCGGGTCGGAGTCGACGTCGACCCCGCCGCTGCCCACTTCGGCTTCCATTGCCACCAACGACGTCATCGCAGGCTGGCCGCCGCCCGCCAGCAGGAACACTGTTGCCCCAAGCGCGTACAGGCCAAGCAGGGCGAACAGCCCACCGCGCCAACCTGATAGCTGCGTTCGCCAGCGCGCCGCTCGCTGTGCATCCATGCAGCGGCGAGGCTACTTGCGCTTCATGTGACGCCCGTTTCAGGGCTGCCAACGCCCTGACGACCCGCCCCGTGGCTGCCAGCCGCCCATTTCGGGCAACCTCAGTCCACCGGGGCAGGCCGTGTCTGATGGGCCTGTCTGGGGACAGGCCCTCTCGAGGACGCGCCTGAGCGGGGGAAGACTCAGGCGCGAACCAGGTCGGGAGGCAGTGGCACCTCCTCGATGATCAGCGGCGGCCGCGGCCGTTTGGGCGGTCTGCCGCGTGGGCGTTTGTCTCTGCAAACTCGGCCGTTCTCGAAGAGCTCGCCGCCCCACACGCCCCATGGCTCGTAGCGCGCCTTGGCGGCCTCGAAGCACTCGTTCATTACTGGGCAGGCCGAGCAGATGGCCTTGGCCCGAGCGATCTCGTAGAAGTTCTCCGAGAAGAACAGCGGCGTCAGGGTTCCCACGAGGTCGCGGCAGCGGCCCCGAGCGCGCCAGGCCTCATTGGTGAGGCTCGGTGGGTTGTCGATGATGAGTTCCAGCATGTGTGTGCTCCTCTGTGATGCCGGTTTGGTGTGGTGGTCGGTGGTGGTCTTCGCGCTTGCGCCGAGAACGCAGAACGGCCCCCGGGTTGTCCCGGCGGCCGTTCGGAGAGTTCTGGTGTCTCAATGGACTACATCAGACACTCCGAAGGCCGCAGGCGGTGGCGCTTGATGGTTGCCGTCGGGTGGGTACCGAAAACGCGCACGGCGTGCCGGAACACCGTCGGCATAGGGCCCGTCGCAGTGCGGCCGCAGATGGGCATGCCGCGCTCGTAACACCACATGACGGGCTGCTGGTCGCAGCGCGCGCCGAGTGCAGGCACCCGTACGCGGCCGTTACAGGCACGCGCCGTGTTGTAGGTGCCGAAGTCGGACATCCGGAGATCCAATCGAGCCAATGGTCGGGGCAGGTGATCAGCTGCGGTCACCCGACGATACGCCGCAGCGCCGCCAAGATCACCACGTCGCTGCGGGTCGTGTCAAGTTATTTTCGGCCCGTCGCGCAGCGTCGCCCGCGCGGAGCGGGGCTTCGCCATGCGCGGGCGCTCAGCTGAACTCGTATTCGAGGACGTTGTCGGGCCGGCGGGAAACGTTGACTTCGCCGATGTAGCGGAGGTGCTCGAGATGGGCGAACGTCTCTGACTCGGCCATCGGACCCCACGAGCGCTCCTTGAACAGCTGCTTCATGTAGTCCTGCACGGGGGCACGTCCGAGCCGGTCAGATGAGGAGCGAAGCAGGTCCAGGCGCTCGTTGTGGTGGCGCTTGATGTCGCCAACGCGACCCACGAGATCGGTGAAGGGCTGGCCGTGAGCCGGCAAGCCCATCGTGACGCCGTCGAAGGTGGCGACTCGATCGAGGCTGGAGAAGAAGTCCTTCAGCGGGTCACGCGCCGTCGTGATGCCTGAGATGTGCGGTGTGATCGTCGGCAGCACATGGTCGCCGCAGATCATCAGCCCACCCTCAGGATCGAACAGGCACAGATGGTCGATGGTGTGCCCGGGCGTGTGGATCGCCACGAATTCGCGCCGCGCCAGCTTGATTCGGTCGGCGTCCTCCACGCGATGGGTGGGATGCGGCGTGGCGAACCAGCGACCGCCCCAGCCGTTGCGCATCGCGAAATACCCGACCTTGGCGCGCAGCGGCATCTTGTAGCGCTGACCGCCCCAAGGTGTGGGTCCGCCCGGACCGGTATCGCGCCCGCTGTACACCGGGTCGGCGACCAGTTCGTTGTTCTCGCCGTCGGACGACACCGTTTCGAGCGCTTCCTCGTCCTCATCGGCCGTGTCCCACCACAGCCGGAACCGTCGATGGGTCACCAGGTCCGCGCCGAACTCGCGAGCGAAGCGCCCCGCTGCTCCGAAGTGGTCCGGGTGGCTGTGGGTGACGATGATCGAGTGGACTCTCTCGGGCGGAACTTCGGCTTTAGCCAGCCCAGCCATCAGTGCCTTCCAGCTCGCCGGACCGGGCAGGCCCGGATCGACGAGGGCGACGCCGCGGTCGTCGTCGAGGATGTAGCAGTTGACGTGCCCGAGGCCCGGCATCGTCATGGGCAGCTGCAGCCGGCGCACGTCCGGAGCGAGCTCAGTGATCTTTCCGTCGGGCGGCAGCTGCTCCTCGCGGGTGGGACGCGACACGGGCTGCAGGCTAGCGAGCCACTTGATCCTTCTAACGAGCGTTCGATTCTGGGTCAGGACCCGGTGTCAGGTCCGGCAACTGATCCGGCGGCAGGCTCGGTCACGTTCGATCTCAGCCACTGCTCGCGGTAGAAGCGAAGCTCGTCAATGCTCTCGAGCACATCGTCGAGGGCTCGATGCTTGGTGGTGCTGGCACGAGACCTGCTCAGATCGGCCCACGCCTCGGCCACCTCGGGCTGCCAGCGCTTGGCGAGCTCCTTGACCGACGACACGTCGATGACCCGGTAGTGCAGGTGCTCTTCCAGCGCCGGCATGTACTGGTCCAAGAAGCGCCGGTCGGTCCCGATCGAGTTGCCGCACAGCGGCGCTGTGCGGGGCTCGGGAACGTGCTCGGTCACGAATGCGAGCGTTCGTTCTTGTGCTTCGGCCACGGTGAGCTGCGAGGCCCCGATCTCATCGAGCAGCCCAGTGGCCGTGTGCATCTTGTGCACCTCAGGGTCCATCGCCTCCAGGTCTGCCCGCGATGCTCCGATCACCAGCGACGGGCCCGTGGCAACGACCTCGAGCGAGTCATCGGTGATGACCGTCGCGATCTCCACGATGCGATGGCGGCGATGATCCAGCCCGGTCATCTCGAGGTCCAGCCAGACCAGCACGGCTGCATCGTAGGCACGACGGAGGGTGCTGGCCGTTCTAGCGTGCAGGCGATGAAGGGCCTGTCTCGCACGAGACTGTCGCGCCAGGGCCCAGGGCGACGGCTCACGTCGTCCGGGCTTGAGCCCAGTCAGCGGCTCCTCGCAGGCCTCGCCGTCCTCTTCATCATCTTGGTGGCCGGCACGACGGGCTATGTGCTGCTGGGGCTCGACGTGCTGGACGCGCTCTACCAGACGGTCATCACGATCTCGACGGTGGGCTACGGCGACCCCGAAAACGTGGGCGGT
Source organism: Candidatus Poriferisodalis sp. (assembly GCF_965237655.1). Lineage (GTDB taxonomy): Bacteria > Actinomycetota > Acidimicrobiia > Acidimicrobiales > Poriferisodalaceae > Poriferisodalis. Next base: position 288,636 of record NZ_CBDEGB010000001.1, on the reverse strand, counting down.
CGCTACCAGCTGTTCACGATCGCTCTCATCCTGCTCGGCACCGGCACCTCGCTGTACACGATTGGTGTCGTCATTGAAATGCTGTTCGAGGGACGGCTCGACGACCAGTTCAGGAGGCGGCGCATGCAGCGCTCCATTGACAATCTCTCCGGTCATTCGGTCATCTGCGGCTATGGCCAAGTAGGCCGGGCAATTGCTGCGGCCATGGACGACGGCGGCACAGAAGTCGTGATCATCGATCGGGATCCCGACATCAGCGATGAGGATCGCGTTCTCGTACTCGGCGACGCCACGAACGACCGCACCTTGCATGACGCGGGCATCGAGCGCGCCAGGTCGATGGTGCTGGCGCTCGATTCCGACGTCGACAATCTCTACGTTGCCTTGAGTGCCCGCTCGCTGTGCCCGGGGCTGTTCATCGTGGCCCGGGCGAACTCGGCGGGTGCGGTGCCGAAACTGCGCCAGGCGGGAGCGAACCGCGTGATCAACCCGCACCAGATCGGCGGTTCGCGCATGGCCGCGATTGCCTTGCGGCCTGGCGTGGCCGGTTATTTCGAAGAAGTCCTCCGCCGGACCGACCAGGACGTACGTCTGCTCGAGCACCGAATTCCCGAGGACAGCCGCTTCGTGGGCCGGCCCCTGTCAGAACTCCAGCTGACGCAGCGCACGGGCTGCGGCATGCTGGCAATCCATCGTGGCGGCCGCTGGCTCACCAACCCCCAGGGCGGCCATCAACTCGCGGTGAACGACGAGCTGGTCATGCTGGGCACGGACGAGCAGCTCAGCTTGGCGCTTGCGCTGTTTGAGAACGAATCGCCGCCAGGCGCCTGACGGTCACGCCGGCCGCGCATTGACCCTCCAAGTCCCCGAACCAGTGTGCTCGACAAACGATGCCGACTCAATCGGCTTGGCTCAATCGGCCACGAGGTGCAGCCCCCGGCGGGCCTGCTCGATGCGCTCGTAGCTCTCGCTGTCTGCGAGATAGCGACGCTTCGCAAGCCGTGCCCGAGCGCGCCGCCTGCGGGCCTTCGCCGCATCGGCGTCGACAGCGATACTCCTGGCGGCAATCGCGGAGGCGAACACACGGGCGTGCGGCCCCCGTGCGGCGTGACGAGTCGGCGTCTTCGTGTCGGGATCGGCCTCGAACTTGAACTGCGAGACATCGAACAGCGTGAGCGGCGGCTGTGTCGGTGGCTTCGTCGTCATGGCGTCATGACTACTGAGGGGGTGTGACAGTCATGATGGGAGGGTCAGCGGCCAGGCTCAGCGTCCCGAGTGTCCGAAGCCTTCGAGACCCCGCTCGGTCTCGTCGAGTGCCTCCACCTCTTCCCACTCGGCCCTCTCGACGCGCTGGATGACCAGCTGCGCGATCCGATCGCCGCGCTGGATCTCGTACGGCTCGGTGGGATCGGTGTTCAGCAGCAACACGCGCAGCTCATCGCGGTAGCCGCTGTCGATCAGGCCGGGCGAGTTCACGCATGTGACCCCGTGCCGCATCGCCAGCCCGCTTCGGGGCTGCACGAAGCCCGCATAACCGGGCGGGATCGCCACGGCGATGCCCGTCGGGACCATGGCCCGGCCCCCGCCCGGAGCGAGCGTGACCGTCTCGGCGGCAAGCAGGTCGCATCCCGCGTCACCCGGCTTGGCATAGGCCGGCAGCGGAAGGTCGGGGTCGAGGCGTCGAATCGGCACAGCCACCACGGCGAGCACTGTAGGTGAGGCTCCAGCTACTGCCGTGGTCGTTGCGGTAGGCCGCCCGGGGCTCGAACCCGGCATCTTGGGGTTGGTAGGGGCCTGCTCTACCCGATGGGTTAGCGGCTCGATGTCATGACGCTCTTGTCGACGGTAGGCCGCCCGGGGCTCGAACCCGGCATCTTGGGGTTGGTAGGGGCCTGCTCTACCCGATGGGTTAGCGGCTCGATGTCATGACGCTCTTGTCGACGGTAGGCCGCCCGGGGCTCGAACCCGGCATCTTGGGGTTGGTAGGGGCCTGCTCTACCCGATGGGTTAGCGGCTCGATGTCATGACGCTCTTGTCGACGGTAGGCCGCCCGGGGCTCGAACCCGGCACCTTGGGATTAAAAGTCCCCTGCTCTACCCGATGAGCTAGCGGCCCGACGTCCGCAGGCACCGATGCGGCGCTCCGGCACTCGTGTCGAGGCTACTGGCGAGGATTCTCGCTCTAGCCTGACGTCGGTGCCCGAAGAGTCGTCTCCACTGGTCTCTGCGCAAACTTCGCCGACGGGGTCGGAGCTGCTGAACGACGCTGAGCTCGACGCCATGGAGGACGACCTTGCACGAGCTGAACGGACCTTGGGCCTGCTGGCGGACGCCAATGTCGACCCCGCAGCTGCAACGTCCTGGCTTGTTGAGCGCTGACGACAGGTCCCGAGCGCGCGCCGAAGCAAATGGGCGCAGCTACTCGATCATGAGGTCGACGTCGGAGGACACCAACTCGACTCTGTTGCGGGGCTCAAGCTGATCCCACGACCACTTCGCATCTGCAGCGGCTCCGTCAAGCCAGAACCACCGTCCTGCCAGGTTCGGCACCCGCTCGTCGCCGAGACCGACGCGGGCATCGATGGTCTTGAGCACGCCGGCATGTCCGACGAGCAGCACCGGGCCGCAGACCGACAGGTGTCGCTGCAGCGCGGGCAGCAGGCGTCGGGCAATGCTGTCTTCTGACTCGAAACCGGGCGGCCACCGCCGGGCAGCGACGTCGCCCGGCCAGCCCTCGTCGATCTCGGCCCGGGTGAGGCCCTCCCAGGGACCCGCGCTGCGCTCACGCAATGATTCGTCGGCCACGACGTCGCTGACGCCGAGCTGCTTCGCGATGATCTCGGCGGTCCGGCGTGCCCGCTGTAGGTCGCTGGACACGATGAGGTCGAATGTCGGCCGATCGAAGGCCCCTCGACCGGTGTGCAGGTCGCGACCACCCATCACGGGGGTGCGCCAACTGTCGTCCGCAGCTGCGAGCGCTGTTGCCAGGGCGTCGGCGGCAATCTCCGCTTGCCGTTCTCCGAGACCTGTCAGAGGTGGGTCGGCCTGTCCCTGCCAGCGGCCGCGCAGATTCCACTCGGACTGGCCATGGCGCACCGCCAGCAACTCTGAATGCTGTGTCACGGCGCCTGACCGTAGCGGCGGCCGCGATGCCATCCGTGGACAACCGGCAGTCGTGCTGCCGGCCTCATCAGTCCCGTCAGCGCTCAAAGTTGCCTACCGAGACGTCGGTACGCTTCTTTGCATGGCCGCCAGGCTCGCGCAGCTTCGAATCCCGGCGTTCAAGAGCGTCCGTGACTCTTACGTGCAGTTGGGTCCGCTCACCTTGCTTGTCGGTCGCAACGGAAGCGGAAAGTCAAACGTCATCGATGCCTTGGCCGTTCTGTCAGCGCTTGCTAGTGGTGTTCCCATCCGGGAGGCACTCGACGGCACGCGCGACGGGCCTCTTGTACGCGGGGGCTCTGAGGGCTGCGCGCCAGTGGGTGAGGATTCCTTTCGAATTGGGTGCGCCGCGATCATTGACCGAGTCGCGTACTACTTGGATCTCGAGGTCGCAGTACGTCCCACCGTTCAAGTTGTCAGCGAGAATCTTTGGACTAGGCGGCGGGGCGGTCCGCGCAAGGGCGAACTACAGGATCTGTTGAAAACGGATCCTCCGCGACCTGATTCTGGGGACATCGTCGCACGCTGGGACAATCGCAAGCAGGGGCCGAATCCAGCGGTCACGTTTCGTGCCACGCAACTGCTCACTGCGCAGGCGGCGACCCGAGTGCCTGCAACTTCACAGGCAGGGCGACACGTTCGGAACATCGCCGAGCAGATGCTTGAAGCGATGTCTGGGGTCTTCATTCTCGACCCTGTGCCCCACCAGATGCGTGAGTACGTCCCCGAGAAGGACATCAATCTGCGCAGGAACGCTGACAACCTCTCAGCAGTGCTTGCCGAATTGTCGCTCGATCCTTCGACGCAGTTGATACTGCGCGAAATGACCGAATCGCTTTCTGAAGCTCAGGTTTCCGAACTCGGTACCGTGCGCAGCGAACTCGGCGACGTGATGGCGACCATTCAGGAGGAGATTGGTTCCACGGTCCGTTCCGTCCCGGCACGATTGATGAGCGACGGCACGCTCAGATTCTTGGCTATAGCCGCGGCGCTGCTCGACCGGCCACAGAGTGTTGGCGATGAGGACGAGGTGGCGCGCGCCGAACGACTGCTGGTTGTTGAAGAGATTGAGAATGGCCTGCACCCGTCACAAGCAGCGCTGCTCCTTGATCGGCTGAAGGAGTCTGCCGAATCAGGTGTACGGACCTTGGCAACGACGCACAGTCCGGCGATTCTCGACGCGCTGCTCGGAGAGGATCACCGGGGCGTCATCGTGTGCAGTCGCGATGACGACGGCTGGAGCCAACCCACGAAGCTGACTGACTTTCCCGATTATTTCGAGGTGGTTGGGCGCGGTCCCTTGGGCTCTGCGGCTGTGAGGGACCGATTGAGGCCACAGGAACAATTGGCGACCGAGCAACGTTCCCTCGTGGATGTCCTCGGATTTTGATTGCCGATGGATCCCCGCAAGGCTGTCTTTGTCGACACGTCCGTGCTCCTTCGCTTGATCGGCATAGACGGCGACGAAGCTGCTCGCGAGATCGCCGCGGAGTTCGACCAAAGGACAAGTGCGGGTCAGCAGTTCGAGATTCCCGTGACGGCAATCGTTGAGACCGGCAACCGCATCGCCCAGCTACCCAGCGATCGCCGCCGCTTCGCTGAAAAACTCGCGGGCGTGTTGGAGGCGGTTCAGTCGGGTGTGCTGCCGTGGATACTCCGTGCCACGGTCTGGAATGAGGAATTCGTTCAGGAACTCCTGGATGGCAACGCGACCGGTTCCACTCTCGTCGACCTCGTCGGAAATGGGCGTCTGGGTACTGGTGATGTCGCGATCCTCGTGGATCGGGACCAATTTGAGCGAGCTACTGCGTACGTCAGTGTCAAGGTCTGGAGCCTGGACAGCCAGCTGTCCGCATACGGCTGATGCTCGAGCGCCTTGGCACGCCCGAGGTTTCTGACCGAAGCGGGCGCTCCGGCCCCGCCGTTGACACTGTTGCCTCCGACTGTCATAAAGTCGATCGGTAGCATCGCGGCGATGCCGACGGTGACGATCCGCCTTTTTGCGGGGGCGCGTGAGACGGCCGGCGTCGGCAGCACCCAGACCGAGGCGTCATCGGTCGCCGACGCGCTCGACTGGGCCAAGGCGAACTTCGGCGATGGTTTCAGCGCCGTATTGGCCGCCAGCCGCGTCTGGCTGAACGGCGAACCCGCAGATCCCGACTCGCGGCTCAGCACCGGCGACGAGATCGCCGTTCTGCCGCCGGTTTCGGGCGGTTGAGCAGCGGCGGCACGGTGGCGGCGCCTCCCCGAGCACCGGCGCACATCCCGCCAGCCGTGCTGTGGCTCGGTCCCGCAGTGGCGTTGCGTGACGCCAGCATCGGTGCGGGAATCCTGTGGTACGCCGCGCAAGTGGCAGCCATCTGGGCAGGGGCGTTGACGTTTGGGCTGTTCATGACGGCGATTGCCGTGCTTGGTGCCTGGCAAGCAGCGAGCGTTCGCGGCCGCGCCGACGCAATGTCCCAGCGGCACGGCGATGACAAACCTGCCGCGCCGGCCACGCTCGAGGTAAACCATCGATTGCCGGCTGCCGCGCTCGCTGGCGCAGTTGGATTCGCGGGCGTCCTCGACACACGGCTCGCGGGCGCGGTGCTCGGCGCGGCGGTCATTGCCAGCTTCATCGTGGTTGGGGCGTTGCGAGCCAGCCGCGGCAGCGCCGGCGCGACCGCCAGAGCACATGCACTGCCACCGGCTGTTCTGGCTCGTGCAGGACTGTTGATTCGCACCTGGATGCACGTCGGGGTCGCCGCCGCGTGCTCGGCAGCGATTGCTCGGTACTCGCTCGGTGCGACCCTGGTGCTGGTAACTGCTGCGGCTGCCTACGACGCGGGCGCTCACCTCACAGCGGCGGGGCGGCCACCGGGAGTGCGGGGCCCGTTTGTGGGACTGGTCGGAGCCGTGATCACCATCTTTGCGCTGACCGGTCTGAGCGTGCCGCCGTTCGCACCCTCTGACGTCATCGAGTTCGGTGCGCTTGCCGCGCTGACACTGGCGATCGGACCCGCCGTAGCCCGGCCCATGACGGCCTTCGCGGCGCGGCCGCGGCGCCGGCTGGCGGATTCGCCGAACTCCGCGAACCAAGCACCGGCCGATTCCCGAGCAGGCCAGCGCCCCCGAGCGCGTGAACGGGCGTGGCTGCGACTGAGTGGGGAGTGGGCAGTGCGCAGGATCGATTCGCTGAGCGTGACCGCGCTGGTTTGGATGTGGGGGCTGGGTCTGCTTGCCATCTGAGCATTCGAATCGGCGCGAACCGGGCGAGACCGCTAACACTGCCGACCCGTTAGTGCTGGACGGGCGATCTGCGTAGCGTTGTCGGCTGTGGCCCCCACCGCATCGGACGATTCCGGGTATCCGGCGACTCGGCTACCCCGCAGCGATGCCCCGGATCGGCGGGTATCTCGCGAACCTGGACGCGTCTCATCGGTAGCGGTGCTGTGCATGCACACCTCGCCGTTGCACCAGCCCGGCAGCGGCGATGGCGGCGGTTTGAACGTCTACGTGCGTGAACTCACCGCGGCGTTGGCGCATCTCGGCGTCGAGTGTGACATCTACACCCGGCGCACCGATCCGTCACAGCCCGATGCGGTGGATGTGGAACCCGGGGTGCGCGTCACCCATGTCGATGCTGGCGCTCCCTCGCTCGACAAGGACGACCTGCCAGCGGTGGTCGCAACGTTTGTTGACCAAATCGCCGAGCATCTCGTTCGTCGACCGGTCGACGCCATCCACGCGCACTACTGGCTGAGTGGCATGGCGGGACACGAATTGAAGCACCGCCTCGACGTGCCCCTCGCGGTCACCTTTCACACATTGGGGCGCGTCAAGACGAGCACCGGTGATGCCGAACCGCGCCACCGCGGCGATGCGGAACAGCGCATCATCGACTGTGCCGACGCCGTGTTCACCTCGGGAGACGCCGAGGCCAGCCAGCTGCAGTCGCTGTACGACGTTCCGTTTGAACGGGTCCATGTGCTGACCCCCGGCGTAAACCGGGCCATGTTCGCGCCCGGTCAGCGCCACGCGGCGCGGGCGGCGATCAGGCTTCCGCCCGGACCGGTGCTCCTGTTCGTCGGCCGTCTCCAGCCGCTCAAGGGCGCCGAACTGGCCGTCGAGACCCTTGCAGCCACAAGAGTCGCTTCTTCCGACGGAGCCCAGGCCCAGCTGGTCATCGTGGGAGGACCCAGCGGTCCGCAAGGCGAATCCACGCTGGCCCGGTTGAGGGTCATGGCTGCCGACCTGGCGGTCGCCGACCATGTGCGGTTCGTAGAGCCGCTCCCGCATCACCTGCTGTCGACCTACTACCGCGCGGCCGATGTATGCCTGGTGCCGAGCCGCTCGGAATCGTTCGGCCTGGTTGCGCTCGAGGCCGCTGCCTGCGGGACACCCGTGGTCGCGTCCGATGTGGGCGGCCTGCGCGACAACGTCGTCGAGAGCCAGACCGGGTATCTCATCGCCGGCCGTGACGCCGACGCGTACGCCCGCCGGGTCACCGACATCCTCACCGATCCACTGCTGGCGCTGCGCCTCGGCGATGCCGGCTCTCGCCGCGCGGAACGCTTCAGCTGGCGCGCGAGCGCGACTGCGGCTCTCGAAGCACTTGACACCGCGGCGCGCCGCGAACTCGTTGCCTGCGTGTGAGTCACCCGGGCACCAACTCATGACCCGTCGCCCGGCCACCGACGCCGAACTTGATCAGCTCGAAGCTCGCATGGATGCCTGGCTGGCGCAGTGGGCTCGCTCACAGGCCGAAGGCGCTCCCGACGAGCGCCCCATGTTGATTGACGTGACCCGGGACGATGCAGTGCCGCGCCGCTGGTACGTGCGCCTGGCGGGGGAGTCCCGCGACGTGATTGCCATTTGGCTGACGCTGCGTCAACGCACGTTGGCCTACGAGTCCTACGTGCTCCCAGTTCCTCCGCAGCGACCAGACCAGGTGGCCGACTTCGTCCTGCGCCGCAATTACGCGCTTGTGGGCGCCCAGTACGGCATCGGCCCCGAAGATGCGCTGTACCTGACGGGCGAGCTGCCGACGCATTGCGTCGACGAGGACGAACTGGATCGGATCGTCGGGTCGCTCTGGGCGTACATCGAGCGCGACTTCACGACGCTGCTTCGCCTGGGCTTCGGGAAGTAGATCCCGAAATTCATTTGACGGCTTTCATTGTCTTCTGATTGATTCAGTGCTCGCCGGGGCATTCGCCAGCAGGCATGCAGGGAAGTGCCCCACTCACGGCGAGTGCCCCGGCACGGCACGTTCAGTCGCCTCGCGAGATCCAGGGGATCGCCCGAGCCCGACATTCGATGGTGACGACATCGGAAACCTCGGCGGAAGAGGTTCGGATGCGGTCCGGTACCTTGATCCCATGGCTGAGGTGGTCGAACTGCTCATCGTGGGCGGCGGCAAGATGGGGGAGGCGCTGCTCGGCGGACTGCTCGCGGCTGGTCGCAGCGCTGAGACAATCTGCGTAGCCGAACCGATCTCGGCTCGCCGGGATGAACTGGCCGGCCGCTACGGCGTGTCGACCTCGGACGACGTCGTGGCTTCGACCGGTGCCATTCTGGCAACCAAGCCCGACGTGATCCCGGCTGTCGCGGGTGCCGTCACTGCCGCCGGCACCGATCGCATCCTCTCGATTGCCGCCGGGGTCACTCTGACAACACTGGGCAATGCTGCTGGCGGCGGCACCCCCATCGTGCGTGCCATGCCCAACACGCCAGCGCTGGTGTCGCAAGGCGCGGCGGCAGTCTGCGGGAACGACCAGGCAACCGATGCGGACTTCGCATGGGCCGCCGAGATCCTCGGCTCAGTGGGCAGCGTCGTGCGAGTTTCCGAGCACTTGATGGACGCCGTCACTGGCCTGTCTGGCTCCGGTCCGGCGTACGTGTTCCTTGTCGCCGAGGCGATGATCGAAGCGGGCGTGCTCATGGGCCTGACCCGCCCGGTGGCGGCCGAGCTGGCCAACCAGACCTTGCTGGGCGCTGCGACGTTGCTGGCCGAAGGGCGTTCGCCTGCCGACCTGCGGGCCGACGTGACCTCGCCTGGCGGCACGACCGCGGCCGGGCTCCGGGAACTGGAACGCCATGGCGTACGGGCCGCGTTTGCTGCGGCCGTCGAGGCGGCGACCCGCCGGTCGGCCGAACTCGGCAAAGCGTGATCGAAGGCCGAACGAGGACCGGCGACCCGAGATGACGGGCTTCGACACCGTCACCTGCCTGAGCGATCTGGGTACCGCAGACGAATCGGTGGGCGTCATCCACTCGATCCTGCGCCAGGCCGCGCCTCATGCGGCTGTCATCGACCTGTGCCACGAGATCGACCCGGGCGACACGCGCACGGCGGCGTTGATGCTGGTGCGCAGCGTGCAGCATCTCGCCCCGGGCGTTGTGCTGGCATCTGTGGGCCGGCTGCTGGACCGACCCGCAATAGCGGTATCGGTCGGCGGCGGTCAGTCGATGCTGGTCGGCCCTGACAATGGCGTGCTGGCTGCAGCCACTGCAGCGGTGGGTGGCGCGGACGCAGCAGTCCGGATCTCCGATGGCGGCGACGCGGACCACCAAACGGTGCTGCACCCGGCCCGTGACGTGCTTGCACCCGCAGCGGGCCGGCTCGCAGCAGGGGAGCCCATCGAGGCACTGGGATCACCGGTCGACCCGGCGTCGTTGCTGCCCTCGCTGGTCGCCGTGCCACGCATCTCCGACGACGGCTCGGTGGCCGCAGAGGTCCTCGCGGTGACGCGCTGGGGCACGGTGCAGCTCAACGTGGACCGCGACACTCTGGCACCCCTCGGCCAGCAACTCGTCGCGGAATGGATTGCCAGCGCCAGCGTCGGGGTTTCGGCGGCGGCCAACTCCCAATCGGTCCAGCTGGCTGAGCCGGGCACCGCAGGCACGGGCAGCCTTGCACTGTCGGATGATCCCTACGGCCTGCTCGAGTTCACCGTCGCGGGCGGGAGCGCACACCATCTCGGCTTCGATGTGGGAACCGAAGTGCGTCTGCGGAGGGTGACATGAGACCCCGCACCGCCCTCGTGCTGGCCATGCTCGCTGCACTCATCCTGCTCACGGCCACGATCCGGTTGGTCTTTTTCTTTGCCTGAGCGCCCCAGATCCATATTTCTTACGCGACATTTGCCCGATCGCGTGGAAACGGGGTGTCTGATCGGCGAGACTGTGTGGGCCGCATTCCCGACCCCGGGGTAGTCCTCGTGTCCATCGTTGTCATGGGCGTGAGCCACCGCAGCGCACCGCTCGAATTGTTGGAGCGGTGCACGGTTGCCACCGCCGACGTGCCGAAACGACTTGGCGATCTCGCCGGTTGCCCCAACGTCAGCGAAGCCGTCGTGGTGTCCACCTGCAACCGCACCGAGGCCTACGTCGTTGCCGAGAAGTTCCATGCGGCCTTCGGGGAACTGCGCGACTTCTTCTGCACGCTGTCGGGCGCGGCGCCAGCCGAGATGTCCGACCATCTTTATGTCCTCTACGACGACGACGCAGCGCGACACCTCTTCCGGGTGGCCAGCGGCTTGGAGTCGGCGGTGCTTGGCGAGCACGAGATCTTGGGTCAGGTACGCACTGCGTGGGACACGGCGCGTGCTGAGGGCACCGCAGGCACGGTGCTCAACCAGCTGTTCCGTCATGGCATCAGCGCCGGCAAGCGTGCACGCACCGAGACCGGGATCGCACGGGGCACCGCTTCGGTCAGTCACGCAGCGGTGAGCATGGCCATCGAATACCTCGGCACGCTCGAGGACTGCCGGGTGCTCGTCGTGGGAGCGGGCGAGATGGCCGAGGGGATGATCGTTGCCGTCGCAGCCGCGGGCCCGGCGGCGGTGCAGGTGGCAAATCGAACCCCGTCGCACGCCGAGGCCCTGGCCGCGCGTGTCGGCGGTCACCATCTGCCGCTCGGGAACCTCGAAGACGCCCTCGTCGAGGTCGATCTGCTGCTGACCTCGACCGGAGCGACGTCGGTCATCGTGGACCACGCCAGCGTGGGAGAGGTCATCGAGCGACGTGCCGGACGCCCCCTGCTGATCGTCGACATTGCCGTGCCACGCGATGTCGACCCGGCCGTGGCTCGCATTCCGGGTGTCACCCTGCTCGACATGGACGACCTGTCACGCTTCGCCGACGCGGGCCAGATCGGCAGGCAAGCGGAGGTGGCGGCGGTCGAGTCCATCCTGGCCGCCGAGACGGAGCGCTTCTCGGGGGATCGCACCGCCCGAGAGATGGCACCGCTCATCGAATCGCTGCGCGGCAAGGCAGAAGCGGTGCGCAAGCGGGAAATCGAACGTGCGCTGGCCGCGCACCCCGAAATCGACGACGACGCTCGCGAAGCGCTCGAACGTGCGACAACGGCCCTCGTCAACAAGCTGCTGCATCAGCCCACCGTCGCCCTGCGGTCTGCGGCGGGCAGGGCCAAGGGCGACCGGCTCGCCGACTCAGTGCGCGACCTGTTCGATCTGTAGAACCTGACCGCGTGAGGATCGCGACACGATCGAGCCCGCTGGCAACGTGGCAGGCGCGCGCCGTCGCGACAGCGCTGGCAGCGGCCGGACCGTCCCCTTCCGACATCGAGCTCGTGCCGGTCTCTACGAGCGGTGATCTGGACCTGTCCACGCCGATCTCGCAAATGTCTGGCCGGGGAGTGTTCGTGACCGAAGTGCAGGCGGCTGTGCTTGACGGCCGGGCCGACGTGGCGGTGCACAGTGCGAAGGACATGCGCTCAGAGCCGACCCCGGGCTTGACGCTGGCGGGCTGTCTTGGCCGAGGCGACGTGCGCGATGCGCTCGTGGGTCTGGCTCTCGACGCGATTCCCCGCGGGGGAGTCGTCGCGACCGGATCACAACGACGCGAGTGCCAACTGGCGACGCTGCGGCCCGATCTGCGTTTCGCCGGCCTGCGCGGGAACATGGCCCGCCGCATCGCCGCCGCGGAGAATCCAGACATCGACGCCGTGATCGTTGCCGCAGTGGCGCTGGAGCGTCTCGGCGAGTCACACCGCATTGCGCAGCGATTCAGTCCCGATGAGCTCGTTCCCCAAGTCGGGCAGGGCGCCATTGCAATCGAGCATCGGGACGGCGACGCTGCCACCGCTGCCGTAGTTGCGGGGATCATCGACCAGATCACGACACGTTGCGTGCATGCAGAACGCTCCTTTCTGCGAACGCTCGGCGGCGGTTGCGAGCTGCCCACCGGGGCCTACGCCACCCTCGGCGCTGACGGGAGCATCGAGATGACGGCACTGCTGGCAACACCCGACCACTCCGAGATTGCGCGCGCCTCTGGCAATGACCTCGACGGCGAGGCGCTCGGCGAGGCGCTCGCACGCGATCTGCTCGCTCGGACAGGGACAAGCGGTGACTGAGAAGCGCCTCGACGTGCTTGCCGACCGCACGGTCGTCGTGACGCGGGCGTCGCACCAGGCCAGCCCATTGGTTGAAGTCCTGCGCCGTCACGGCGCACGTCCGGTGGTTGCCCCAGCCATAGCGGTGGTGCCGCCGCTCGATGGCGGCCAGCCGCTGGACGACGCTCTGCTGCGGCTCGAGCAATTCAGCTGGGTCGCTTTCACGTCACCGAATGCGGTAGCGGCCACGCTCGCCCGTGCCGATCGTCGCGGTGTGCGGAAGCGTTTCGCACGGATCCGCGTCGCGGCGGTCGGACCCTCAACGGCAGCGCGCATCGAGGCCGAGCTGGACCGTCCGGCCAACCTCGTGCCCGACCGCAACGACGCCGTCGGGCTTGCCGCGGCCTTTGGAGATCCACGCCCGGGCGATGCGTGCTTCGTGCCGCACTCCGCGCAGGCCCGCCCTGAACTCGTCGACGGCTTGACGGCCCGCGGCTGGAACGTCACGGCAGTGAGTGCGTACCGCACGGTCACACCGACCCTGTCGGACCACCTCATCGCCGATGTGGCCACCGCAGATGCGGTGATCTTCGCCTCGCCGTCTGCGGTCCAGGGCCACCTGACCCAGATCGGCGGTGGGCCGGTGAGCGGTGCGGTGGTGTGCATCGGCCGCACGACTGCCGTTGCATGCACCGAGGCTGGCCTGACGGTGGCGGCAATCGCCGCGCAGCCGTCCGACGACGGACTCGTCGATGCGGTCGTCAGGGCTATGAGAGACTGAGGTAGTGATTCGTAGCGCCGAAAATCGGGGCAGCGCGGACGCAGTTGCGCGCGACGCTTGCGGTCGCGGCGGCCGAATGGGGTCACTGCGCAGAGCAGACCGTAGGAGGCTCCCGATGGGCGTAACTCATGTTTCCGTCATCGTCAGGAATCCGGCAGCACCGGACCGCGTCTGGGACGGCGAGTTCTTGGTGGACACCGGGGCCGTCGATTCCCTTGTCCCGCGTATACGGCTGGAATCCATCGGCATTCGGCCAGGGGGCACCCGCACCTACGAGCTGGCGGACGGCACGAAGAGGGCGTTCGATATCGCAGTTGCTCAGTTCGAGTTCATGAACGAGACCGTCGGGGGAACGGTTATCTTCGCTGACGATGACGCCGAGCCGTTGCTTGGCGTTACAGCACTGGAGTCGGCGGGTATTGAGGTGGACCCGCGCAACGAGCAGTTGAAGCGGCTGTCCGCGGTCAGGCTCAAACCCTTCGCGACTGCCTGATTCTTGCCAGCATCCGCGCGCGGCTTGCCTGAGTCCGTGCGCTGCGCACGATGCTGTTGACACCAACAACGGCACTGTCCCGCATTGGGGCCGAAGCCGGCCCCAGCAAGCCGTCGCTCGCGCGGACTTCGCCTACGCTGCCGACCGTGACCGGGCCCCAGCCGACCAATGCGGGGTTGTTCGAGGCCGCGCAGCGGGTGATTCCCGGCGGTGTCAACTCACCTGTGCGGGCCTTCGGCTCGGTCGGCGGCACGCCGTACTTCGTGGCCTCCGCAAGCGGTCCCTATGTCACCGACGTCGAATGCCGCCGCTACATCGATTTCGTGCAGTCCTACGGCGCAGTGATCCTGGGTCACGCCCACCCCGCCGTCACCGAGGCAATAGCGGCCGCGGCGGCGCAGGGGACGTCCTACGGAGCGCCCACGCAGCGAGAGGTGGCACTGGCGACTCTGATCGCTGAGGCCGCACCTGGGGTTGAGCAAGTGCGCTTGGTCAACAGCGGCACCGAGGCCACCATGACTGCCGTGCGGCTGGGTCGTGGCTTCACCGGCCGGCCGCGCATTGTGAAGTTCGCCGGCTGCTATCACGGCCATGCCGACTCGCTGTTGGCGGCGGGCGGCAGCGGGGTCGCGACGCTCGGGCTGTCGGGTTCAGCCGGAGTCCCGCCGAGCGCGGTGGCCGACACGGTCGTCGCGCCCTACAACGTGGTGCCCGAACTCGACGACCAGATTGCAGCGGTGGTCGTCGAGCCGGTGGCGGCGAACATGGGTCTGGTGCCGCCGGCGCCCGGCTTTCTGGAGGGCCTGCGACAGGCCTGCGACGAAGCGGGCGCGCTGCTCATCTTCGACGAGGTCATCACCGGATTCCGCCTCGGCCCGGGCGGCGCCGCCCAGCGGTACGGGGTGACGGCCGACATCTCCTGCTTCGGCAAGGTGATCGGCGGCGGCTTGCCCATCGGCGCGCTCGGCGCACGCACCGAGATCATGGAGACGCTGGCACCGACCGGTCCCGTGTACCAAGCCGGGACGCTCTCGGGAAACCCGCTCGCCACCGCAGCGGGTCTCGCCGCGCTGGACCAGCTCTCGCCTGAGGCCTACGCAGAGCTCGAAGCCCGGGCCAGCCAGTTCGCCGACGGCATGCGCGGCGTCCTCGCGGGCGCCGGGTTCGACGCGATCGTCTGCCAGGTAGGCACCCTCGTCGGCCTGTACTGCGGCGCGGGTCCCACTTCAGGCTCCACCTCAGGCTGGGTGCCGGCGGACTACGACGATGCCCGCACCACCGACGAGCAGGCCTACGCCCGACTGCACGCCGAGCTGCTGGCCCGTGGCGTGGCGTTCGCGCCTGGTGCCTACGAAGCGATGTTCGTCAGCCTCGCCCACACGCCCGACGTCATCGATGAAACCCTCGCTGCCATCGCCGACGCCGCCAAGGCGTGCACGGCTTTCTGAGAGGTTGCTACTCGGACCTCGTCGTCCGGGACACATCAAGCAAAGAATTCAGTTTCCTCATATGCTCCCGAATCTGATTGAGACTGAATCCGCTTCACGACCTTCCGGCGACAGACGGAATCCTTGAATGAACCTGTGCCCACTGCGAACAGATGAGCAATCCGGCGCCCGCCCGCTCTGGAAGTCCGCTTCCATGACTTCGCCCTTGCTCATTGCGCCAACGAAGCCCTCTTCGCATGCTTGGATCGACCAGCTATGGCTGGCACGACGTGACGGACATCGAGGCTGACGAACCGATGGTCGAAGATGCGCACGTCTCCTTTGCGAGATTGTTCGAGTCTTGGGTCAAGCGATACGTAGAACCCAGATCAGCCTCAGCCCGAGAGCGCCTCATTGAACAGCTGGTCCGTCATGTGGGCGATTACAGCCAAGATTACGAGACCGGCCGTCTGTTCGTACGCCTTCGGACGAACTTGACTTCGGAGGAGTTCGCAAACCTCCCACAGACGGCGCACGAAGTTCTACGCGGCGCTTCGATCACGTTTTCCAGCGATGAAGAGAGGAAGCAGCAATACGAGGCTCGGCAGCAGGCCGAACGTCAACGAGAAGCCGAGCAGTCTCGTCGCGAGGAGGAGCGCCGTCGTGAGCTACAGCGCTTCCGTGAGAATCGAGAGCGGGAACGCCAGCGGTCGATTGAACAGCGCCGGAAGGCTGAGGCGTTGAGGCGCGAGCGCGAAGCGGAGAGGCAGCGCAGACAGGCCATCTATGACGCGGAGTTGGCAAGACTGCAAAGTGATCGTGAGCGATTGCAACGGCTAAAAGACCGCCTCGATCTTCACAACACCAAGCCGAACAGCAGAATCCACGAACGGCTGCATGAGGACTTTCTGCGATTCGACCGGCACATAGCTGCAAAATGGTTGTCATTGGTGCGGGCTACTGGCTTCTACGAGCATCAAAAGATGAAATTCGTTTCCCATTGGGCCGCTGAGCGTTACGGACTGCCTCTAGACCAGGAGCAAGCGGCGGCCGTCGGTGCAGTCAATCGCAATGTGTTGGTGACAGCACGGGCGGGCTCCGGCAAGACACGGGTATTGACCGCCCGCGCGTTATTTCTACACAAACACTGTCGCATACCCGCGCATCGCATCATGCTGTTGGCCTTCAATCGTCGTGCCGCATCGGAAATGGAAAGCCGCCTGCGAGAGCGGCTTGGCGATGACATTCCATATGTGATGACGTTTCATGCGCTTGCGTACGCCTTGGTGCACCCTCCGCAAGGGTTGCTGTATGACGACAAAGACGAAGGCAAACAGCATCTCAGTGAGGTTACGCAGCAGATCATAGATGAACACGTACGCAGCGAGCGATGGGCCAACCGAATCAAGAGTTTGATGCTTGAGCATTTCGAGGCCGATTGGAATCGGATCGAGACGGGCGGCTACAACCTGTCAGGCCAAGAGTTCCTCGACTTTCGATATTCCCTTCAGTCTGAAACCCTGAACGGTGAACGTGTTCATAATTTTGGCCAGAAGGCCATTGCGAATCTCCTCGTCGAGTACGACATTCCATATACGTTTGGCCCTAGAGCTAGAATACGATGGGGACAGCGGCAGCTTTCTGCAGATTTCGTAAATTACAAGGACGGAAGAGATCCCCTCTTCGTTCGCTACATTGAAGAAGGTGGAGGAGACGACTCTGAAGGATGGGAGAAGCTCAAGTCGTCGATAGCGGCCAAGAAGTTCAAGGGTCATCTATTGGAATACCATTACGAAACCCTTAGGGAGCTCGGCAAGGATGCCTTCGCTCAGTTGCTGTTGTCCGACTTGCGAGAGTACGGATTGCGGCCGCGACATTTGAACCAAGACAAGCTTTGGCTTAAGGTGAGGGACAGAGCGGTAGACCGGTTCACCAAAGCGATGGCCAATTTCGTCGGCCGGTGTCGACAGCGCGCTTGGACAAACCATGACCTAGAGCAAGCTGCCATACAACGAAAGGCGAGTCCCGATGTCACACACCATGAAATTGAATTCTACCGCATTGGCAATTCCGTGTACAAGGAATACCTGGGGAGGCTTCACCAGGCTAATCTTGAGGACTTTAATGGCCTCATGCTAAGGGCTGCTCATACCGTCAGGGATGGTACAACCACTTTCATGCGCAAGGGTGATCCTGGCGATATCAGAGATATCGACTACCTGCATATTGATGAGTACCAAGACTTCTCGCGATCATTCTACGACCTCACGTCTGCGATGCGAATGACCAATCCCAAAATGAACGTCTTCGCGGTAGGTGATGACTGGCAAGCGATCAATGGCTTTGCCGGATCTGATCTCACCTACTTCCATGACTTCGATGAGCACTTCCCCAATACACGGCATCTGTCGATCACCCGAAACTATCGGTCGCATAAGAGAATCGTCGACGCCTCGAACGCGCTCTTGACTGAAGATGACGAATTCGCCAAGGCGGTCAACGAAGAGGACGGAGTCGTTCAAGTTTGCACCCTGGATGAGTTTGATCCGACGCGGCTGGAGCGAGAGATCCTCGGTGCTCGGAAGAGCGGTGGCTATTCGGACTCTGACGAATATGAGATCGCTGTGGCGCGAATAGCGCAAGAAGTCGCAAGAAAGGGAGAAGTCGCGTTTCTCAATCGGACTCGGGACCCCGACGTAGTTGCCGGCTCGACTCCGAAAGCCGCGCAGACAGCTCTTCGAGAGTTGTTAGGCGAAGAGCTGCGTGAGAACGTTGCCGTTGACACGGCGCACAGCTACAAGGGGCTCGAACGTGACGCGGTGGTTATATTGGACGCTGTTGCGAATCACTATCCCCTCATCCATCCGCATTGGATCTTCGGCCAGATATTCGGAGACACATTGAAGTCTATCGAAGCGGCTGAACTGCGTCTCTTCTATGTGGCAGTCAGCCGCGCAAGAGATCGATTGATTATTTGCACACAAGACTCCAAGCGAAGCTCATTTCTTGACACGATCCAATCGGTGTGTGACTTCCCGACGCTCGACGTCAACGAACTGCCCCCCGTGATACGGAATGACTCGCATCGCTACGAGGTGCGAGTCCTCAACTCATACGAAGTCCGGGAACTCTTGAAGAAAGAGGACTTCACCTTTGTCCCTGGCTCTGACTCCCAGCTAAGCCACTGGTCAAGTGTGATGCCTGCTGAAGAGGTGACGCTTGACTGGATCGATAAGGCCCCGTGGAACGACGGCAACGTGATCATTGAGGTGTACGACGAGACCAACAGGCGCATCTGGTCGTCAACAGATGGTGGTGATGCGTCAGCATTGGCGTCCGCCGACCCGTTCTGATTTACCAGTCCCCGTGTCGCTCGACAATGGCGCCCGCTTCGAGGTCGTTACCTTCTCAGTCGTGACGGGCGAGCCTGTGACGCTCGTGGCGGGGAGCAGGGTGGCTGTCCGTCGCTGTTGCGCCGCGGCCTTGCGTATCATTGCACATCGATGTTATGATGCGGTGATGCGCACCACCGTCGATTTGCCCGACGACCTGCACGCTCTCGCCCGCGAGCTGGCCCATCAGCAGCACAAGACCCTCAGCGGGGTCATCGTGGAGATGCTCCGTAAGGCCACCGGTACCGGAAGCGCCACCCGTGACTCATCCCACGAAACTGGGTGGCCCACGGTAAACCTCGACCGACCGATCACCATCGAGGACGTCAGGTCGCTCGAGGACGAATGGTGAACGTGGCGCTGGCGGACAGCAATCTGCTGATCGCACTGACGGTGCCGAGTCATGTGCATCACGGCATGGCGCACTCGTGGCTCGCGCAGCATCAAGGTGTGGTTGCCACATGCCCGATTACCCAGGGAGCGCTGTTGCGACTGTTGATCCGAGAAGGCAGATCCGCAGAAGCTGCTCTCACGGCACTCGAAGCTATCTCACGGCAACCGAATCATGTCTTCTGGCCCGACAACCTCGGCTACGGGGATGCGTCACTGCGTGGGGTCATCGGCCACCGGCAAGTCACCGACGCCTACCTTGCGGCGCTGGCCGAGCACCACGGTGGCGTTGTCGCGACCCTTGATCGCGGCCTCGCGCTGCTCCGCCCCGACGCGACGCTGCTGATCGGGGCCTGAGCCCACGAACCGAAATCCTTGCCGCATCGAGCACGGCTGGCAACAATGGGTGGGCTAATCTCATCGCTCGTGTCGAGCACGACGGTGCATGTCGCCCGCGATCTGCGACTCGCGCCCGGGTTTCGAAACTCGGTGCACGAACTCGCCAGGAACGAGCAGATCAGCGTCTGGGATGCAGTGGGGCAGCTCGCTGAGGACCCATCGCATCCCGGATTGAACCTCAAGAAGCTGAACTTCAGGAGTTCAGTCGGTTGGCTGTGGTCCGCGCGGGCATCTAAGGATCTGCGCATTTTGCTCCGGCGCCTCGGAGCAATAAGCGAGCTGGTTCACGCCGGTCATCACGACGCGGTCTATGAGCGGGCCGAGCGCATCAGAACCCTGCCGACTGCGCCGCCACCGAGCGAGGTGATGCCTGCAAGCGAGCCGGCTGAAGACGGCCTTCCGTCGACAGAACGCCACTCCAAGCCAGACTCGTACGTCCACGAGCGCCGGGAGCACCTGTCGACGAAGGACGAGCCGCAACGACCGCTGCTGTGGATGTGGTCTGCCGCAGACGTGCTCGACATGTTCAAGGTGCGAGACGAATTCGGTGGCGTGAGCGCCGATCAGGTGGAGGCGCTGGTTCGTGCGACCGATCTTGACGGGGACGACGTGCTGCTGCGTCATTGGCCGGGCGACGACAACATCGCCTTGCGACTCTCGCTGCTCGAACTCTTGTTTGAACTGCACGATGTTCATCCTGACCAATGGCGCAGCGATCAGCTAACCGCGGCAGAGCAAGCGGCTGTCGAGCAGTTCGCTCGAGACATCACCGAGCGTGGTGCCGCGGCCGCGCTTTCGATCACGCTAAACGCCGACGAAGTCAAGCGCCTCGCCGAAGCTCCGATCGAGGACTGGATGATCTTCCTGCACCCCTCGCAGCGCGACATCGTCGAACGCGACTTCACTGGCCCTGCCCGGGTAAGCGGCTCAGCGGGTACCGGCAAGACCACCGTGGCACTGCATCGAGCGGCCTGGCTGGCCAAGCGCCCGTTGCAAGAAGAGATATTCGGCGAGGAACCCCGGCCGATCCTCTTCACGACCTTCATCCGAAGTCTGCCGCCCGTGCTCGAGAGTCTGTATTCGAGGTTGCCCACGTCCGTCTCGGGATCGGTCGAGTTCACGAATATTGACCAACTCGCGGACCGCCTGTGCCAAGTGATCGACGAGTATCGCGGTGGCCCTCAGGCGAGCGTCAACGTAGCGCAGTCGAAGAGCACGTTCGCGCGGGCGAAGCGCGACGTGGTTCGCCCCGGTTCGCCGTTGCACGCGCTGGGACTCTCCGACGACTACCTCATCGACGAGGTGACCAAGGTCATCATCGGGCGTGACATCGGAGACTTGGAGACCTATCGCAAGATCAGGCGCCACGGCCGCGAAGTTGCGTTCCAGCAACCCGTGCGCGACCAGATGTGGGACCTCCATCTCGCATGGCGCGAAGTGATGGCGGATAAGGGCCTCGAACACTTCGATGACCGCATCCGCCGAGCGCGTGACTACGTGCGATCGCTCCCGCAGCCTCGATACCGCGCCGTGCTTGTCGACGAATCGCAGGACCTGACCCAGATTGGCCTAGAGCTGCTGAGCGCGTTGGTGGCCGAACGCGTCCCTTACGAGACCGGCGAAGGGCACGGCTTCGTGCTTGGCCACAACTCGCTGCTGATTGTCGGCGATGCCGCCCAGCGTGTCTATCCCGGAGGCTTCGCACTGAGTGATGCGGGCATTGAAGTTCGAGGCCGCAGCGAAGTGCTGGTCGTCAACTACCGAAACACGCGTCAGATCATCGAGGCAGCCATGGCCTGTACCGGCGCGCAGGAAATTGGCGATCTCAGCGACGAGACAGACGACGAACCGTCTGGCTCAGCATCTGCGGTGCCGACATCAGCGCGGCCGCGGCGACGCGCTGATGCGCAATGGGAAACTCGCCGTGACGGTGTGACGCCGCGCCTCGTGATCGCCGCAGATCAAGGCGATGAGCGCCGGTACGTGGTGGAAGAAATCACCTTGCTCGCCGCAACGAACCCAGCGCTGAGTCTGGGTGACTTCGGCGTCTTTGCGGTCACGAACAGCCAGGTCGACGCCGCGATCTCAGTACTGGAGCAGGCCGGCCTGAGCTGTGTCAACCTGAAGGACTTCGCCGGCAAGGCGTCCGAAGAGGTCAAGGTGGGGACCTTCGATCGGGCGAAGGGCCTGGAGTTCAAGGTCGTCTTTCTGCTCGGTGTGTCGCACGGCGCATGGCCGTTCACGGCCTCCAACAAGTTCCCTCCCGCCGAGCGCGCCGATGCAGAGGCGCTCGCCGCCACCAAGCTCTTCGTCGCCATGACCCGTGCCCGCGACGCGCTCTACGTCGTGTGCAGCGAGAAGCCTCACTCGCTGATCGACGCAGGCCGCGATCACTTCGAGACCATCCGCGTCCCGGCCACCTAGAAACTGAGCTGTCAATCGCTTGGCAGGCTGAGCTGTTTGATGATCTGTCTGGCTAGTCGCTCATTGATCTCGTTATGGCGCGCACCGCCTGATACGCGCCGATATTGGGGCGCGATACCAGTCGTGTTTTGAGCCGTGCCGAACCAAGACCGACCCTGTCGCGCGGATTCGCCTGATCAGTTCAGCCCGCTTCACGCCAGCGTGAGGTCGGCGACGTGGCGGACTCCCGGTAGTTCACCGCTCGTCAGATCTGCGTGGAGATCGCGCAGATGCTCTTCGAGGTCCTCCAACGTCTTGCCTTGCGTCCAATAGTCAGGGAATTCCTCGAGGTAGCCGAGCCACCACTCGTCCTCTTGCTAGTAGACGATCTTCGTGGTCCGCACGCCCACATCTCCCAGCTGGCCGTTTGTGTTGAACATAGCGCTCGTGGAGAGTTGATCCCGACGCGGAATCGGCGGTAACCGCGACCTCCCCGACAGCGCGTCCTTGCGTCCGGGCATCTCGCCGGTCACAACCGGAAGTCCCGCCGCTGGCCCGCCATTCTGAGGCCCAAGATGCGAGCGCACATCGGGACCGATGGTGGACAGTTCAGGGGCGGAGGTGGGTGATGGGGACGACGGCTATGCCGTCGTCGGTCTCGAAGGCCCTGCCGGCCGCGGTGATGACGATCAAGCGTGATTGCTCGCCGGCGCGTTGGGTGTCGACCTTGGCGCGCAGGCGACGCAGTGATGCAATTGCCGCCTCGATGGCTGCCGCTCCGCCAAGCTTGATCTCGACTGCGGTCCAATCGCCGGCGCCTCGGGTGATGATTGCGTCGACTTCCAGCTCCTTGCTGTCCCGGTAGTGCATGACCTCGGCGTCGAAGGTCTGGGAGTAGATACGGAGGTCACGGATTACCAGCGATTCGAAGAGGAAGCCGAGCGCCTCGAGGTCGGCGACCAGTCCTTCTGGTGATGCTCGCAGCGCTGCCGTCGCGAGTGACGGATCCACGAAGTACCGCTTCGGTGTGGAGCGCAACGTCGCTGTGCCACGGAGGTGTGTCGACCATGCTGGGAGTGGTTCGATGACGAACGCATCGGTCAGCCGGTCGAGATACCGCCGAACTGTGTCGCGGTCAGATGGGCCCCCGAAGCCTGCGGTGTCGTCAATCAACGTTCGCAGCGAGGCAGACGTAGCTTCGTTGCGGGCGAGTGACGCAATCAACGCCAACATCTTCCGCGGGTCGTGTCTAGCGGACTCCCCGGTCGCCAGGTCGATCTGCGAGACGTCGCGCAGGTAGTCACGCAGGCGCTCCCGGGCGTCGGCGTGGTCCATTGTGATGAACCGCGGAAAGCCGCCGCGGCAGATCAGTCGTGCGACGCTCTCAAGATCTGGCCCAGCGGGATCTGCTGCGCAGGGGTCGCGGTTTAGCAGTCTCGCAAGCGAGATTGCGCCAGACGAGTCACCCGATTCCCACAGCGACATCGGGCGCATCCGGAGCCGAGCGACACGACCGGCCCCGCTGTGATCGGTGGCGGTGAAGGCGGGCTTCACCGAGCCCGTCAAGATGAATTGACCGTTGACCCCCCGGTCATCGCAGGCGTGGCGCATTGCATTCCACAGGCCATCGGCGACGTGCCATTCGTCTAGCAGCCTTGGCGTGTCACCGACGAGGAATGAGGCCGGGTTCACCTCGAGCTGTCGACGGGTCGAATCGAGTTCGTCGAATCGCACCATGCTGTTGGCAAACATCCGACCGGTCCACGTCTTGCCACACGCACGGGGACCCTCGACCACCAGGGCGGGTGCCGTTCGCAGCAATCGCTGCATTTGCTGATCGACAACTCGCGGGATGTAGCCCTGAGGCCCGAGGCCGCCCATAGTCATACTGCAAAATATACCTCATTGATACCGCAGAAAATACCTTTCAGATGCCGCAAGAAAGAGCCGGTTGGCCGCATCTTGGGTTTCGGCTTGTCTCGGAACGCTCTTAGAGGCTTAGCGGGTAGGCGGCGATGCCCGGCGGCCCCGACTGTCTCGACTCTGCGCAGAAATGCCGCCACAGACGGCAAATTTGCACACAGAAAGCGTGACAGCAACTTTCCGAGACGTCACCTCTCCGCGCGGTCTCTCAGGTGCGGTCGCGCCAGAGCCGCGCGACCGAGGAGGCGAGTCGGTAAATCTGCCGGTCCGTGCGGGGGCCATCGGGGCTCGCCAGCAGGTCGGTCGAGACGCGCATGGCCAGGTTCCCCATCAGGGGGGAGCGAATCGCGAGCTGCGTCAACTGCCGCATCAGCCCGGGCTGGCCGAGCGCGCGTCGTCAGCCGGCCGAGGTGGTCGTACCGCTGCCAACGGGCAGCCAGCGCGGCCTCGTAGTGCCGCAGCTCGAGACCGTCGTCGGCGTCGGGTGCTCGTCCGATCATTTCAGCAGCCAGCCGACCCGTTGTCAGCGCCGGACCGATGCCATCGCCGTTCCAAGGGTTGATGCTGCCGGCCGCATCGCCAACCACGACCCAATGACGTCCTTGCGGACGCTGGGTTCGACGCGATCGTCTGCCAGGTCGGCACCCTCGTCGGCCTGTACTGCGGTTGGGGTCCTGAACCAGGCTGGGTGCCGGCGGACTACGACGACGCCCGCACGACCGACGAGCAGGCCTACGCCCGCCTGCACGCCGAGCTGCTGGCTCGTGGGGTGGCATTCGCGCCTGGTGCCTACGAAGCGATGTTCGTCAGCCTCGCCCACACGACCGAGGTCATCGGAACGAGGCGACGACGGATGCCGGAATGGCAGCCTGACCTCCAATGACATGCACGGCGACGCCGTACTCTCGAATCAGCGCGAGCAGGTACTTCTTGGTGGCTTGCGTCAGCCCCTCAGGCGAGCTCAGCAGCAGCGGAGCGCATGACTTGCCAAGCATCGGTGCTGCGCTCAACGCATCCATCGAGCTCGCCAACGCCGCGAGACCGACCACCGGGGTGCCGTGACACTGCGCGCCTGGCCCGGCTTCGGACCCGCCAATGGCGAACTTCGCCACGGCGATCGCGGTCGCATATGGATCTGTTCCGGCCAGACGAGTGACCTGAAGCCCCAGATCGGCGATGGTCTGGGCTGTACCGGCGTCCACGGCAGCCTCGTTGCCCACCAAGATGGCATGGGTGACCGCGCCCGAGGCCAGATACGCCTCGACATCGGGATGCAGGCGATCGGAGCGCGTCAACAGGACTGGGTGTCCGCCGCGCGCTGCGACCGGGCCAATCGAGATGCCGTGTTCGTGCGACACGCCGCTGATCACGAATGCGACCCGGCCGAAGCCCCTGAGCCAGCCCCCGGATCCGAGACGGCGGGCCGCTGCCGCGGAGGTCGCGTAGCGGTCAGAGCCAGAGACGCGTTCCACAGTGACGCCGGGGCTTAAACCTGCCAAGGTCGAGGCCAGCACGGCCGCTTCGCCGCCGCCGACCACGACCCTTCTGGCACCGGTCTGGGACAAGAATTTCAGCGCGTCGCTGCCGAGTCCATCCTTGGGGACGAGCACAATCGACGCGCGCAGCCGTCCCGCCAACCCTGCAGCAGCCATCGCGTCAGCCCAGCTTTCGCCCGACACCAGCACAACGGTGCTTCCGCTGGTGTCGCGCGCCACCCTTCGCGCTATCGCCAACGAGGTCGCATAGCGATCTGGGCCGCTGAAGCGCGTGATTGTCGGGCGAAGATTCTGTGGCGCTGGAATCTGGCGAACATCTCGATTCGATGTAGTTGGCGACGTGGATGGCGGTGCGGTCGGGCAGGTGCCTGCCTTGGCGCCAGTTTCATACGCAATCGTCAGCTCGTCGACGTGGCGGCACGCCCCATAGCGGTTCTTGGCACGAACGCGCACGGCGTAGGACTCGCCCGTCACCAGCATTTCTGAGGTCGAATCGATCGTGTGCTGAGTACTGCTCCCACTGACGGAATCGCGGTCTTGGTCTTGATACCCGGCTGCGCCGAGCGGCTTCCAGGAGACGTCGTATCCCGTGACGCGATCTCCGCCACGATCGACCGGCGCGTCCCACAGCACAGATATGCCGCCATCGTTGACCTCCAGGCAGAATTCTCGAGGTTCCGAGGGCGGATGGCTTCGCAACCGGATGGTCTGCTCGTCCGAGTCGCTCTGGCCGGCGCTGTTTGTTGCCGCGACCCGCACCGTGTAGGCCGCACCGTCGTCTAGTCCCGGAATGAGGTAGTCGAGCACGGAGCCGGCCTGGCTGTCCACAAGCGATGCCGGCACGTCGATCCGGACTTGCCGATCGGCGATGCCGTAGCTGCTGCCCGTCGGCCAGGCGTCCGTGCCCGTTTTCCACTGCAAGGTGTAGCTCGTGACCGGGCTGCCGCCGTCTCCGGGAACCGTGTCAGTGTCCGGCGGCTCATACCACCAGACGATGCCGACGCCGTGACCTCCTGCTGATCGGTAGGTATCCGGCGGTTGTGGCGCCACTGACGGCGATGGATCGGCGGGCGCGGAATACGTCACTGACGGCGGCGAGGCTGCATCCGTCGGCGATGCTGACAGCCACGGTGTGAAGCGACCCGCATTCAGTCGGGTGTGGAATGCGGCAACCCGCACCCGGTAGGAGGTCCCGTTCGTCAGGCCGGAGATGGTGTGGGACAGACTGGAGATCCGATCCTCAAGGTCCGTTAGATCAACCGGCTCACCGGCACCGTTCAGCTCCTGCCATTCCAGCCGGTAGCTGTCAGACTCGCCGCCGCCGCCGTCGCTCGGCGCGCCCCACGTCGCGGTGATTGTCCCATCACCTGGCGCCAGCGTGAAATCAGTCGGCGGCATCGACAGCGTGGAGACCGTGTCGGGGGCCCTCAGCTTTCCGAAGTCGCTGAAATTCGAGGACTCAGCCCACGGTCCCATGCCGTCATCACTTACTGCTGCAACACGCGCGTGGTAATCGGCACCGCTGGTGAGTCCGGTGATCCGATACCACAGGTTCGACAGATCAGTGATCTCGACTTGCCGGTGTGCATCGCCAAAGTCGTTGCCGGTCGGCCAGCCCTCACTCGCGGTCAGGTTGCGCCATTGCACCCTGTACTTCGTGACCGACGATGCGCTGCTGTCGTCAGGTGCCCCCCACAGCACGGTGATCGTGCTGTGGTTCGCGAACATCCGCGCTGCGTACGGCTCGGACGGCACGGTCGCGGTTTGCGCTGCGACGGCCGGGATCAGTACCAGACTCGAGAACAGGAATGCGATGGTCAGCACTGCGCCACATGCGCGCCTCATGCGAGGGGGGGGGGGGGTCTGACAGACAAATCCTCTGCATGATGAACTCCTCTGCGCACCGCGCGGCAAACATGAATGCAAATGTCTATCAGCATGAGATTGATTCATTGCGGAATCCCTCGGTACGCCGCGAATCGACGACCAGGAGGGCTCACGATTCCGCCAAGTCGCGGTGGTCGGCTGTCGGCGGCCATGAGATCCTGCCCAGTGGCGGCCATGTAGCTGCCCGCTGGCGGCCGACGGTTCTGCCCAGCGGCGGCCAACAGAACTGCCCGCGTTGAAGTCCATTTCCCGTCGGGGTGCACCGCGGCGGGGTGCTCCTCCTACTCGAATAGCCGGTCACCACAACCGTGACCATCGAGCAGGAGGAGCAAGTGAAGTCTCGCGAGGAAATCATGAACATGTTGGAAGCGTTCGACCTGACTGGGTCGTTCCGGGATGCCGGCGAGCTGGCCGGTTGTTCGCATCACACCGTCGCCGCGTATGTGGCTGAGCGCGACGAGGGTCGGCTGGGGGGTGTGGGCCCGGTGCGGCGGAAACGGATCATCGATCCGTGGCTGCCGAAGATCGAGGAGTGGGTGGAGCGCTCCTGTGGCAAGATCCGCGCCGATCGTTGCCACGCCAAGCTGAAAGCGTTGGGGTTCGAGGGTTCGGATCGCACGGTGCGCCGAGCAGTGGCGGAGGCCAAGAAGAGCTTCCGGGCGGGTCGGCGGCGGGTGTATCGGCCGTGGATCCCCGAGCCGGGCATGTGGGCGCAGTGGGACTGGGGCGCGGGCCCGGTCATCGCCGGGCGGCGGACGAATCTGTTTTGCGCGTGGCTGGCGTGGTCGAGGTTCCGGGTGGTGATCGCGACCTGGGACCGCACCCTGCCCACGGTGATCGCCTGTGTGGATCGGGCGATGCGAGCCTTTGGCGGCGCTGCGACGTATTGGCTCACCGACAACGAGCGCACGGTCACGATCGACCACGTCGCCGGGATCGCCGTGCGCCATCCGGAGATCGTTGCGGTCGGCGGCCACTACGGCGTGACGGTCGCGACGTGTGTGCCGGCGGACCCTGAATCCAAAGGCGGCAGCGAGGCGACGGTGCGGGTCGCCAAGGCCGACTTGGTGCCAACCGACGCGAACCTGCGCGGCGACTACGCCAGTTGGGCCGAGCTGGTCGAGGCCTGCGAGGCGTTCACCGCTGAGGTGAACGAGCGGGTCCATCGGGTGACCCGGCGGGCGCCGGTGGAGATGCTCACCGAGGAACGGCACCGGCTGCACGCGCTGCCCGAACGCCCATACACGGCAGCGCTCGGGGAGACCCGGAAAGTCTCTTGGAGCTCCACGGTCAGCTTCGGCGGCGTGACCTACTCGGTCCCGCACACCCTCGCCGATGAGACGGTGTGGGTGCGCGTCGACGGTGACCAGGTCGTCGTCACCCACTGCGCACCGTCAGGCCCAATCGAGGTCGCCCGCCACCAGAGTTCGACACCCGGGCATCCGATGATCGACGACGCCCACTACCCGCCACGCCCGGCTGGGCCACTGGCGCGGCGTCCGAAGCCGACGAGCGCGGCCGAGACCGAGTTCCTCGCCATCGGAGACGGCGCCCGCACCTGGCTCGTTGAAGCAGCCGCCGCGGGCACGACCCGCATGAAGGTCAAGATGGCCCAAGCCGTCACCCTTGCCCGCCTCCACGGCCAGGTCCGCGTTGATTGGGCGCTCGGCCACTCCGCGATGTTCGGCCGCTTCGCAGACGGCGACCTGGCCTCGATCCTGGCTGCTGACCCGCCCGGACAACCCCGGCGCGCCGATGACGCGCACTCGCTGCAGCCCGGCACCGCCGCTTGGGGTCGCCTCGGAGGCGACCGATGAACCCAGCGCCGATCGACGAGGTCGTCGACTTGCTCCGCGCCCTGCGCCTACCCCACATGCGCGCCGCAGCACCGGACCTGTTGGCCACCGCCAAGGCACAACGCTGGGAACCGGCCGAAGCAATGAGGGCACTGCTGGCCGAGGAGCTCGCCGGCCGCCAAGCATCCTCAATCCGGGCCCGGCGCAAAGCGGCCGGGTTCCCCACCGGCAAGACCTTCGACATCTGGGACGGAACCGTCAGCTCGATCCCGGCGCCGACCCAGCGGGCGCTACGCACCCTGGAGTGGATCCACCGCCACGAGAACCTCGTCGTGTGCGGACCATCAGGCACAGGCAAGACGCACTTCCTTGAAGCGCTCGGCCAGGCCGCCGTCGATGCCGGCCACAAGGTGTCCTGGTTCAGTCTCGAGCACCTCGGCGCGCTCGTGCGCCGCCACAGCGCCGACGACACCGCCGCCAAGGCCATCCGGCGGATCATGCGCTCCGACGTCATCGTGATCGACGACATCGGCCTGCTCCCAGTCACCACCGAGACCGCCGAGGCGCTCTACCGGGTCGTCGACGCCGCTTACGAGAAACGCTCCATCGCCCTGTCGAGCAACCTTCACCCCGCCGGGTTCGACGAACTCATGCCCAAGACCATCGCCAACGCCACCGTCGACCGGCTGCTCCACCACGCCCACGTCGTCATGACCGCCGGCGACAGCATCCGCCTCACCCAAGCCACCGCCGGCAAGGGGGTGACGCCACTGACCAACTGACCCACGGGCAGAACACCTGGCCACCACCGGGCAGTTCTGTTGGCCACCAACGGGCAGTCCTGCTGTCCGCCACTGGGCAGATCCCACTGGCCCTTGACAGTCGGCACCAACGGTGACCGCCATCAGACATCCATCGACTATCGCGACGGATGAAAAGCCCGGGGCCCCTATCCGCTAGTGCTTTAGGTGCGGTGTCGCCAGAGTCGCGCCACCCCCGAGGCCGCCCGGTAGATGCCGCGGGGGCCGATGGGACCAGCCTTGCTCGCCAGCAGGTCGGTCGAGACGCGCATGGCCAGGTTCCCCATCCGGGGGGAGCGGATCGCCAGCTGCGTCAGCTTCCGCATCAAACCGGGCTGGCCGAGCGCGCGCGTCGTCAGCCGTCCGAGGTGGTGGTACCGCTGCCAACGGGCAGCCAGCGCGGCCTCGTAGTGCCGCAGCTCGAGACCGTCGTCGGCGTCGAGTGCTCGTCCGATCACCTCAGCAGCCAGCCGACCCGTTGTCAGCGCCGGACCGATGCCATCGCCGTTCCAAGGGTTGACGCTGCCAGCCGCATCGCCGACCACCACCCAATTCGGCCCCGAGCGCGGGCGCACCGATCCTCCCATTGGGAGCCGGCCACCCGCCGGCGCGGAATGCGGTCCAGCGCGGTCGATCTCCCAACGATCAGGAATCTGGGTGGTCCATTGCTCAAAGAGGCGTTCGAGCGAGATGGCCTCGTTGCCGTAGTGATGGCTGAGCAGACCCACGCCCACATTCGCGGTGCCATCGCCGACCGGGAACACCCAGCCATAGCCCGGCAATTGGCTGCCTGCATGATCGGTGAGTGCGAAGACCGACTCGATCCACGGCTCGGCATGGCGCGGCGTGGGGTAATACGCGCGCATCGCCAAGCCCTGCGCGTAGGTCCGGGTTCGCACGGTTCCGAGCGCCCGGCCGAAGTTCGAGCGCGGCCCGTCAGCGATCACCACATAGCGGGCATGCGCGACTACCGGCCCTTCGGGCACACTGCCCGCGCCGGTGGCGATCGCAGTGCATCCCCGCAGGTGACCATCGGTTATCAGCGGAGCCGTGACCTCTGTACCCGTCAGCACGCGTGCCCCCGCCGATTGTGCACGGACCGACATCAGCGCATCCAATCTCGGCCGGCGCACGACGATGCCATAGCCAGGCGACGGGCCCCCTTTGGGCCACGTCACCTCGAGACTCTGACCGTGGGCGGTGATGCGCAGCCCACGGTGCCGGTGCCAGCGCGCGGCGCTGGGATCGCAGCCCATGTCGATGAGCTCACCCACTGCGACCGGAGTCAGCGCATCGCCGCACACGCGCTCGCGTGGATGGCTCGCGCGTTCGATGAGCACGACGTCACGCCCCGCGCGCGCCGACCAGTAGGCGGCAGCACAGCCGGCAGGCCCGCCTCCGACGACGAGCACGTCGCACGCCAGTGATTGGGTCACGGTGTCTGGGTCAAGGTGTCTGCGTCACGGTGTTTGGGTCACGGCCACGGTGCCCGGCGGAACGGGGCCCGGCAGGCGCGCCGCAGCGCTGGGAACTGGGCCTCAGTGGCCGCCGCCCTCACCGGAATCGGAGCCGCCGCCGCGGTGTTCCCACTCGGCGTCACGCTCAGCCGCGACTTCATCGCTGATTTCTTCACCGCCGATGACCTCGCGGACGTAGCGCGCGACCGAGTACAGCTGGTGCTCGCTGAGCACTTCGCCAAATGCGGGCATGTTGGCGGCGTTGTCGCTGCCGCCGGCGATGTGTGCGCCGCCGGGGCGGTTCGGGTCGCCATAGGCCTGCCCCAAGCCGATCCCCTCAGAGCCGACCGAGATCCACTCGATGAACGAATCGTCCAGGCTGGGGAACGTCAGCAGCACCTCGCCGTTCCACAGCGGTCGGCCCACGGCACCGCCTTCGGAACCGGAGCCATCGCCGCCATGACAGCTTGCGCAACGCACTGAGAATGTGGTCGCGCCTTCGGTAATCGCCGTGATCGGCTCGGGGGGCGGCTCGGTCAGCTTCACGTACACGAACGCCCACAGCGGCAGGCAGAACAGCACGGGCAGCACCCAGATCGGAATCCGGTGACGGGTCTGGGCCGCAACCACCCATGCAGCGTCAGGCGGCGGTGCGGGTTCGATTTCGAGCTTCGCCGCTTCGCGCGCCGCAGCGATCATCTCAGCCTGGCCTGGCGTTGCCGTCGGAGCTCCACCGGCCGCCGGCGCCGCCGCAGCAGCGGCGCCACCGTCCTCGCTGCCGTCGTCCTCGAGCACCCCTAAGGCAATGCGACGTTGTCGCGAGCGCTCCAGCAGGTACTCGGGAACATCGGTCACGGGATCCTCCGCGGGGTTTCCCCCAGGGGTTCTGGCACGGCCGTCGGGGCCAAGTTCGCAGGGCACGATACGCGCCCGAGCGCACCGAGGCGCAAGTCTGCCACGCAGTCACTCCAATGGCGCAGTAGAAGTCAACTCGAATTGCGATGACGGATTGCGGTGACATGGTGGCGACCGCAGGCCGTCGTGCTAGAACATCACGCGCCATAGCCGGGGCGCCGGTAATCTTTGCCCCGGTCTCGTTGCGGCTGACGCACTCGGTACAGCATCGAAAGCGCCAGCTTGCAACAGTCCTGACACGCCGACGACCGAACGCGGGAGGAACGAAAGAGTGGTTGCACTCCTCACCTCGATCCTCGTCACCGCGCTGATGGTTGCAGGCTTCATGTGGTACGGCAAGCGCCGTCCCACTGGCCGTCCCACCACCTGGGGCGAGGCCATGTTGGGGGCGGCCTACGTGTTCATGATGCTGCTGCTGGTCTTCGGGATCGTTCCCGACCGCTGGGTCCGCCTCACCGACAACGAATGGGGCTGGTCGGTCGAGCGTTTCCTGGTCACTGAGGGGCAGTTCATGACGTCTCCGATCACGTTCCCGCCGATGCGCATCGACCTCAAGAAGGTCAGCGACACCGTGGTCGTGATCGAGCACCTTGTGGCCCTCGTCGCCATTCCGCTGCTGTCAAAGTGGTGGCGGCGGCGCGACAGGGCCCAGCCCACCGCCGAGGCGACCTCGGACTACGGCCGTCCCCTCATCAAGGGCAACTGAAAGCGCGAACCCATGGCTGCGAACGACGCAAATCCGCCGATGCCCAAGTTCCGGGACGATTACGTCCTGCATCAGGTCGATGCCACGTATCTCGACGCGGCGGTCAAGCCGAAGCAGTTCATCAATATCGACCAGTCCGAGTGCATCCAGTGCGAGGGCTGCGTGGACATCTGCCCATGGAAGTGCATCTGGTACGTGTCCACCGAGGCGGTCGACGAGGCCGTCGGCGTGGAACTGCCGGGGCTGGATCCCACCGACAACGCCATCTTCATTATCGACGACGACGTGTGCACCCGCTGCGCGCTGTGCGTCGACCGCTGCCCGACCGGCGTGATCACGCTCGGCAGGGTCAGCAACAACCCTCCGCCGTCAGGCGATGTCCACGGCCGGACCCACACCCACGGCTACGCCTACGGAATGCGTCTGTAGCGCCAGCCCCGATGCTTGAACTGCTGCGACAGCAAAGTACCCGGTCGACCTAGATCGAACAGATATGGCGAACGCTCTCGAGTCCCCCAAAACCAAGCCGAACCTGCCGCAGCGTCTCCAGAACGCGCAATCGCAGGCGGCCGATTGGATGCAGGACAGCCAGTTCTGGACGTCGGTCTTCCGCCCCGGTTCGATCTTCCGCAAGGGCTACACCGACAGCCCCCGGAACCGCTCCTACGTCATCATGAACAGCGTCCTGTACCACCTTCACCCGGTAAAGGTGAAGCGGCACGCGGTGAAGGTCAGCTACACGCTGTGTCTGGGCGGTCTCAGCTTCTTCCTGTTCATCCTGCTGACGATCACGGGCATCTTCCTGATGTTCTTCTACCGACCCACCGACACGGCGGCTTGGGCGGACATCGAGAGCCTCCACACGCAGGTTGCGTTCGGCTTGCTCGTACGAAACATGCACCGATGGGCTGCGCACCTCATGGTGCTCACCGTCTTCTTGCACATGGCCCGGGTCTTCTACCACGGCGCCTATAAGGCGCCACGGGAGTTCAACTGGGTCGTCGGCGTGATGCTGCTGCAACTGACGCTGCTGCTCAGCTTCACGGGCTACCTGCTTCCGTGGGATCAGCTCTCGCTGTGGGCGGTGACGGTGGGCACGAACATGATGGGGTTCACGCCCGTTTTCGGTGATCAAGTGCGCTTCGTGCTGCTGGGGGGCCAGCAGATCGGAGCGGAGACGCTGCTGCGGTGGTACGTGCTGCACGTCTTGATGCTTCCTTTTGTGATCGTCATCTTCATGGCGATCCATTTCTGGAGAGTGAGAAAGGACGGAGGTATATCGGGACCCCTGTAGGAACCCTGAACGTCCCGCAACGAACGCCATGACCGAGATCCCGGAACACCTCCTGAGGCGCAGCGCCGAAGCCAAGGCACGCGCCACCGGCGCGCCCGCGCCTGGCGACGCCGCGTCCTCGGCTGCCGCGCAGCCCGATGACGACGACGGTGTCACGATCCCGCGCACACTGCTGGAAGCCAGCCAGCAGCCCGGCGGCGCGCCCGCTGTTGCGGGCATGGCCGCGGGCGGCCCAGCAGCTGGCGGCGGGGGTGTGGCCACCACGCTGCCGCCGCTCATGGCGGGGCCGGCGGGTAACACCCACCGCTTGCTGACGGTGGTCAAGTCGGGCTCGATCCAGGATGTCAAGGCCAGCCCGGGCGACAAGGTCCATGTCTGGCCGCACTTGCTGGCAGCAGA
The DNA here is from genome assembly GCF_965237655.1 of Candidatus Poriferisodalis sp. Classification (GTDB taxonomy): domain Bacteria; phylum Actinomycetota; class Acidimicrobiia; order Acidimicrobiales; family Poriferisodalaceae; genus Poriferisodalis. The sequence goes on along the minus strand of NZ_CBDEGB010000001.1, from coordinate 254,177 downwards.
ATTCACCGCCGCGCTGTTCATCACGGCCTTCACGCTGGTCTTCTCGCTGTTCATCAACGCGCCGCTGCTGGAACTCGCCAACCACAACGAGACACCCAATCCCTCTAAGGCCCCCTGGTACTTCCTGGGCCTGCAGGAACTGCTCACGATGTTCGATCCGATGATCGCCGGTGTGACGATTCCCGGCGTCGCTCTCGTGCTGCTGGCCTTCGCTCCTTACATCGACAAGAACCCGTCCATGCGGCCGGAGGACCGCAAGTTCGCCATCTCTATCCAGACGATCCATCTCATGTTCTGGGCGGTGCTGGTGATCATCGGCTCGTTCTTCAGGGGGCAGGGTTTCAACTTCACCTACCCGTGGGACACCGGTCTGCACGGCATCTTCCACCTGTAGGAGCACGTCGGCATGTCCACCGGAACGATTCTCGCGATTGCCATCCCGGTCATCGTCGTGCTGGGTGCGGTGGTCGCGTTCGTCTCCCTGCGTCGCCGGGATGCCACCGGACTGGGGCACCTGTCGCGCGAGACACGTCGGCGCGACGAGCTGGCGGCCGCCGCGGCGGGTGAGGCCGCTGCGGGCGATGACGCCGGCGCGTTCGGAGTCAGCTCACAAGCCCGGGAGCTGGAACGCTCAGTTGCACTGGAGCGCCGCCCGGCACCCGTGGCGGTCGACGAGCCTGAGCTGCCGCAGGACTGGGCACCGCCGCCTCCCAACGAGGTGGGCGTCACGCGCCGGCAGTTCCTGAACCGGTCCTCGGTCATTTTGATGGCGACCGGTCTGGGCACCTTCAACGCCGCCATGATTGCCTTTCTGTGGCCTCGTCCGACGCGCGGCTTCGGCGCGAAGGTCAAGATCGGCACGATTGCATCGGTGGACGAGGCCATCGCCTCGTCGACCCCGGCGGCCAACTTCTCGTACTTCTCCGAGGCGCAGAGCTACATCCAGCCGTATCCGACCGACTCCGCAACGCAGTCCAATGCCGAGGCGACCTATGGGGGTGTGGTGCTCGAGGGCATAAGGCTGGGGTACGTCGCACTTTGGCAGAAGTGTCCGCATCTCGGCTGCAAGGTGCCGGTGTGCGGCAGCTCGCAGTGGTTCGAGTGCCCCTGCCACGGCTCGAAGTACAACCGCGTCGGCGAGAAGAAGTCTGGCCCAGCGCCTCGTGGCATGGATCGGTTCCCGGTGACCATCGAGGGGGGCAACGTGTACGTGGACACCGGGAGCGTGTCGCAAGGACCTGCAATCGGCACCGACACCACGGGGCAAGGCCTCGAGGGGCCGCATTGTGCTTGACGTGAGCGGGCCCGGAGCCCTTCAGTTGCTGGCCGCCAGTACGGAGCGGTCCATCGCAATCGTGCTCATGGCCATCGTGGTGATCGGCTGGGCGATCTATGTCTTCGTCAACATCCGTCAGGCAAAGGCGGAGGTGGGCAGCGAGATCGAGCTGGCGCCGAACCGCGGCGTCATGCCCGACGACGAGGAACTCGAGGGCCGCCGGCTGGAGAAGGTGCAGGCCTTGGGTGTGCTGATGCTGCTCATCATGGCGCTGGTGCTCCCGGTGTACTGGATGCTCGAAGGCGGTCGCCGTTCGGGTGCCGAGACGGCATTTTCCGAGGCCGCCGAGAACCGCGGTGAAGCACTGGCAGCCGAGCAGGCGTGCACCGACTGCCATGGCGCCGACCTGGGCGGCGCGCGTTTCGCACCGGTGGTGCTCGACATCGGCCACCAGTTCTCGGACAAGAAGTCCTACGTCATCAACACGACGTGGGAGGCTCCGTCGCTCGACGACGTCTTCACTCGATTCGACACTGATGCCGAGACGCTCGACGAGGTCAGCGAGGTGCGGCAGATCCTCGTGTACGGCCGCGGCGTGATGCCGGCGTGGGGCCTCGACGGCGGTGGCCCCCTCAACGACCAGGAGATCGACGACTTGGTGGCCTGGCTGTGGCGGGAGCGCATCACCGACGAAGAGGCGCAAGAGCGCGCTAGGGCGCGCCTAGCCATCGAGTCGGCAGCGAACCCCGACACGTCCAAGGGTGCGATCCTGTTCGATTTGCATTGCGCGCGATGTCACACGCCTCGCTGGCCTGGCCGCGGTCCCGCGCAGCTTCCGAACAACGGCGGACTGATCGAGGTGAAGCCCGGCCCCGACGGCGCCGGTCGCTACGGCCCGTCGCTCAACGGCGTGAGCCTGGAACGGCTGTTCCCCGAAATAGAAGACCACATCTCGTTCATTTCCGACGGCGCAGCCGACAATGTGCCCTTCGGCGAGTTTGCTCGGCTGGGGAATTACGGCATGCCGGGCTTCCGACGGGTACTGGATGAAGACGAGATCCGGGCCATCGCGGAATACGAGCGCAGCCTCGACCAAGAGAGCCAGGCTGTAATCGGCTTCGAGCTGTTGGACGAAGCGGGAGATGACGAATGATCGCCTCGAACCTTCTCGGGATCGTCCGCTGGGATCCGGTTCTCACCGGCTACCTGGCCGTCATCCTCGCCGTGTCCGTGCTGTGCGGTTCGGTGTACCTGCTGCTGGCCACCAACCTCGGCGTACGTCTCGGATTCCTCGTGGCGTGGACCGGCCTGTGGGGCTGGATGCTGCTGATGTCCATCGTGTGGTGGGTGTTCGGCATTGGGTGGATCGGCAGCCAGCCGGGCTGGAATGTCCTGCAGGTGGCGACCAATCCAGCCGTCGTGCCCACCGAAGAGGTGCAGCAGTTGTCGGCGTACGGGCTCGATCAGATACCCCCCGACTGGACCGTGGTCGACGAAGCCGACGCCCGCTCGACGGCCGACAGCCACGTCGTCTGTAACGACGCCGACCCTCGGCGCTTGCTGGCCGTGAACTCGTGCCTCTTCTCTGCCGCCACCGACTACTTCACCCACCGGGTAGTCGTGACCGGGGGCGAGCGGTATCGCCCGCTCAGCATTCCGGACAACGTGATCACGCAGTACTTCTTCCCGAGTCGTGGACGGCCCAACTACGCGGTCGTGCAGATCCAGCCATTCGCGCCGGTCGCCGACATCGACCCGAACCAGCTCGACGAAGAGGGCGAGGTCATCCTGCCGCAAGCCGAGATTGACGACGACGCGCCGGTGTACTCGGTCGTGATGGTGCGCGATCACGGCAGTGTCCGGCTCCGCCCGGCCTTGCTGTCGATCTTCGCTGCGCTGCTGTTCGGCTTGGGCTGCTATCACCTGCATCGACGGGACCAGGCGATCTGGGCGGTGCGCGAAGCTGCGGGCCAGTGACCGACTGGCCTTTCTTGGGCCAGACTGGGACCGGCATCGAATCGACGACACGCTGAGGGGGTCAGGGGCATGAACAGCGGCTTGGCGGAATACCTGCCGGTGTTGGTGCTCGGCGTGCTCGCTGTCTTGTTCGTGCTGCTCAGCATCGTTGCGTCGCGCTTGCTGGCACCGCAGCGCAGCACCAAAGCCAAGCTGGCGCCGTACGAGTGCGGCATCGTCGACCAGGCCGCCATCCCGGAGCGATTTCCCGTCCGCTTCTACCTCGTGGCGATGCTGTTCATCATGTTCGACATCGAGATCGTCTTCCTGTACCCGTGGGCGGTCGCGAACGCCAGTCTCGGTCTCTTCGGCTTTGTAGCGATGCTGATCTTCGTCGTGATTTTCTTCCTGTCGTTCGTCTACGAGCTAGCGATGGGCGGGCTGGAATGGGGCCCACGCAGACGCCGCGTCCTTCCTCTGCCCCCTGCCACTCGCAGCGGGGTGACCGCCGTGCGCACCGTCGGGCTGACGGGACGTGAGCACGTGCCAGCTGGCGCCGCATGGAGCGGCGCCCCGCAGCACGGCAGCGGGACGGGAGCGGGCTGATGGCGGGCATCGACGACCTCAAGGCGAAACTTGGCATCGACGACGGCCTGGCAGGACTCGGGCACAACGTCTTCACCGCACCGGTGGAAGAACTGGTGAAGTGGGCGCGGCGCCGCAGCCTCATGCCCGCCACCTTCGGGCTGGCGTGCTGCGCGATCGAGATGATGGCGACCGGTACGGCTCACTACGACCTGGCTCGCTTCGGCATGGAAACGTTCCGAGCGTCGCCCCGCCAAGCCGACCTCATGATCGTGGCCGGACGCGTCAGCCAGAAGATGGCACCGGTGCTGCGGCAGATCTACGACCAGATGATGGAGCCCAAGTGGGTGCTGTCGATGGGTGTGTGCGCATCCAGCGGCGGGATGTTCAACAACTACGCCATCGTGCAGGGCGTCGACCAAGTCGTGCCGGTCGACATATACGTGCCCGGCTGCCCGCCGGGTCCTGAAACGCTGCTGCACGCCATCCTTGCCCTTCATGAGAAGATTCGCACCGGCGAGCTGACCCAGCGACGCGCCGAGCGCGGTGGCGGAGCTGCAGTGGCCCTGGCGGCACATGGAGTGCCGCAATCGGCTGCGGCGGCACATGGAGTGCCGCAATCGGCGCAGGCGCATGGGGTTGGCCAGTCGAGCTCCGTGGTGACGCGCTGATGGCAGACGAAGGCGTAGAAGCCGACGACACCGCGCCGCCCGCAGAAGCGGCTGAGCAGCCGACGATGTTCGGCGTGCCGCGCACTGACGAGCGCGGCCAGCAGGTCGTGCATCCGAGCCGTGACGAGTACCTCGATGTAATGGGCATGGCCGCTGCCGACGGTTTCGAGCTGTGCGTCGACGTGTGCGCCACCGATGGGCTCACGAACCGCAGCCGGACCCTGCCGCCGGGCATTGAACCGGAGCGTTTCGAGGTCGTGGTGAACCTGCTGGATCTCCGGGGCCGTCGCCGGTTGCGCGTTCGCACCCAAGTGCCTGCAGACGACCCGCAGGTGCCCTCGGTGGTCGGTCTGTACCCGGGGGCCGAGGCTCCCGAGCGAGAAGCTGCCGACTTGTTCGGCATCAGCTTCAGCGACCACCCCGATCCCAGCCGCATCCTTATGCCGCCGGACTGGGAAGGCCACCCGCTGCGCAAGGACTACGCCATCGGCGCCATCCCGGTGCAGTTCAAAGCGGTCGAAGGCCGATGAGCGCCACGACGGAGACCGCCATCCGCCGGCCGGCCGATGCAGTGCTGCGCATCTCCGAGGACGCCGCTCTGGCTGCCGCCGATGTTTCATCGGCGCAGGCAAGCACAGCCGATGTTGACGAGGGCACTGTTGCTGCCCAGAGCGGCGACGAGCCGATGCTCATCAACATGGGCCCGCAACATCCGTCCACTCATGGCGTGCTGCGCATCGCGATGGAACTGCAGGGAGAGACCGTGCTGCGGTCCAAGCCGATCATCGGCTACCTGCACACCGGGATGGAGAAGACCGCCGAGGACCTCACGTACCTGCAGGGGCCGACGAACGTCACCCGCATGGACTACGCCTCGCCGCTGTTCAACGAGTTGGTGTTCTGTCTCGCGGTCGAGGATCTGCTGGGAACGGAGATCCCGCCGCGAGCCACCTGGATCCGCATGCTCATGTGCGAGCTGAACCGCATGAGCTCGCACCTACTGTTCCTCGCGACGAACGGCATGGACCTCGGCGCACTCGGCATGATGCTCTACGGCTGGCGAGAGCGCGAGGAGATCCTTCGATTCTTCGAGAGCGTCACCGGCTTGCGGATGAACCACAACTACATCCGCCCTGGCGGCGTGGCGGCTGACCTGCCCGATGGCTGGCAGGACGATGTGGAGCACATCTTGGCGGTGCTGCCCGGACGGCTCTTGGAGTTCGACACGTTGATGACCGGCCAGCCGATCTGGCGAGACCGCACTCAAGGCGTCGGCGTCATCACTGCCGACGAGGCCATCGCCATGTCGGCCACGGGGCCGCTGCTGCGCAGCACCGGCGAGGCGTGGGATCTGCGCCACACCATGCCGTACCTGGCGTACGACGAGGTGGAGTTCGACGTCGTCGTAGGTGCCTACGGCGATACGTTCGACCGCTTTTCGATCCGCCTGAACGAGATCCGCGAGTCGATGCGCATCGTCGAGCAGTGCCTCGACAAGATGCCGAAGGGTCCCTACCGCACCGAGGACCGCAAGATCACGCCGCCGCCTCGGGCTCGTATCGACGAGTCCATGGAAGCGCTGATCCACCACTTCAAGATCTTCACCGAGGGCTTCAAGGTGCCGCCCGGTGAGACCTATGTGGCGGTCGAGTCGCCGCGCGGCGAGCTGGGCTGCTATCTGGTGTCCGACGGCGGGCCCAAGCCGCAGCGGGTACACATCCGGGCCCCTTCGTTCGTCAACCTGCAGAGCCTCCCGCATCTCATGTACGGCGGCCTGCTCGCCGACGCCATCGCCGTCATCTCCTCAATCGACCCGATCATGGGGGAGGTCGACCGGTGAGGGTTCGCGACCGCCGCGTAGTTGTTCACCCCACGTCCAACGGTGGGGAGCGACCGGTGAGGGTTCGCGACCGCCGCGTAGTTGTTCACCCCACGTCCAACGGTGGGGAGCGACCGGTGAGGGTTCGCGACCGCCGCGTTGTTCAGGGTTCCCCGTCCGACGGAAGTGGGGAGGTCGACAGATAGATGGGTTTCTTTTCGGAGGAGAATCGCTCGCTGGCGCGCGAAATCATCGGCCGCTACCCGAAGCGTCGCTCGGCGATGATCCCGCTCCTGCATGTCGCGCAGGCACAGGCCGGCTGGGTCTCCGAAGAGGCAATGGTCGAAGTCGCTGAACTCGTCGACACCACGCCGGCCGAGGTGCTCGGCACCTGCTCGTTCTACGAGATGTTCAAACGAGATCCGGTCGGCAAGTACCTCGTGAACATCTGCGCCACGATGTCGTGCGCACTCGCCGGTGCTGCCGATCTCATGGAACACGCGGAGGAACGCTTGGGCGTGCGGGTCGGCGGCACCACTCCCGACGGCATGTTCACGCTGGCGTCTGCGGAATGCCAGGCCGCCTGCACCGAGGCCCCATGCCTGCAGGTGAACTACCGGTACCGCTACCGGGTCGACACGGCGCAGTTCGATGAGCTCATCGACGATTTGGCGTCGGGTGCCCTTGAAGACGAGATCCCGTCGCACGGCATCACCGCACGCATTCCGCAGCGCATCCCGGCCGAGCGAGCGGTCGGGGCCATGCCGCCAGACGAAGTCCACGAAGCACCCGTATGGCTGGCGCCTTCAGCAGCAAACGGAGCGTCCGGCGGGGGAACGGGCTGATGGCGTCGTACACGATTCCTCATGCACCCGGATTCGTGGCGAACGACGCGCCGCGCATCGTCACCGAGCGCTTCGACCATCCCGACAGCTACACGCTCGAGCGCTACCTGGCCACCGGCGGCTACGAAGGTTTGCGTGCTGCTCTGGAGCGCGCGCCGGCCGATGTCCACAGCGAGGTACGCGACGCGACCTTGCTGGGCCGTGGCGGTGCCGGCTTCCCTGCGGGGGTGAAGTGGGGCTTTTGCCCGCCAGGCGTGTGGCCCCGCTACCTCGTCGTGAACGGCGACGAGTCCGAGCCAGGCACCTACAAGGACCGCCTGCTCATGGAGCTCGATCCGCACCAGCTCATCGAAGGTTGCTTGATTGCCTGCTACGCGGTGGGACTGTCGCAGTGCTTCCTGTACATCCGCGGCGAGATGGCGCTGGCGCAAGAACGTGTCGCGCGGGCTCTCAACGAGGCCTATGACGCCGGCTGGGTGGGCCGCAACATCTGCGGCACCGATTTCTCGGTGGACATCGTGCTGCACTCCGGCGCCGGCGCGTACGTCGTGGGCGAAGAAACCGCTCTCATCGAGAGCCTCGAAGGCAAGCGGGGCATGCCGCGGCTGAAGCCCCCGTACTTCCCGGCCGCGATCGGGCTGTACGGCCAACCCACCATCGTCAACAACGTCGAAACCCTCGCGAATCTGCCGTGGATCCTGCGCAATGGAGCGGCGGCTTTCACCGCCATCGGCACCCGCACCTCGCCCGGCACACGGATGGTGGCCGTGAGCGGGCACGTCCAGCGCCCCGGCGTCTACGAGATCACCAACGGCACCACCACGTTCCGCGATCTGATCTATGGCCCCGACTACTGCGGCGGTCTGCGCCCGGGCAGGGAACTGAAAGCCTTTGTGCCCGGCGGCGGTTCCGCGCCGTGGTTCACGCCCGCACAGCTGGACCTGCCCTTCGAGGCGTCCGAAGTGGGTCCGCAGGGATCGATGCTGGGTTCGGGAGCGGTGATGGTGATGGACGACACCACCGACATCTGTGCCGCGGCGCTCACGCTGACGAAGTTCTATGCCCATGAGTCATGCGGCAAGTGCGTGCCGTGCCGGGAAGGTGCGACCTGGTTGCAGCGGGTGCTGCGGCGAGTCTGCGACGGCACCGGCACGCCGCGCGATCTCGACTTGCTGTTCGAGATCGGGGCCTCGATCTGCCCCGGCGACTTCCCGCACGCCGCCGTGCCCGAACGCGGCCTCGAACCGAAGCCGTTCCCGTACCAGATGACGACCATCTGTTTCGTGGGCCCGTCGGCATTCGCACCGGTGCACTCGGCGATGACGCTGTTCCCGGAGGAATTCGAGGCCCGGGTGGCGCCGAACGCTCACCTCGACGCTGAGTTGTCGGGCAGCCCGCAATCGAACTCAGTCTCGGAGGTGGCCATCCGTGTCTGACGCCACTGCTGCCCAAGCGGCACCGAGCACGGTCGAGGTGACGATCAACGGCATCGCCGTCGACGCGCGGCCCGGCGAACTCGTCATTGCGGCTGCGGACCGCGCCGGGGTGCGCATCCCGCGGTTCTGTTACCACGAGCGGATGAGCCCGGTGGGCATGTGCCGCATGTGCCTCGTCGAGATCGACACCGGTCGTGGGCCCCAGCTGCAGGCCTCCTGCATGGTCCCGGTCTCGCCACAGATGGTGGTCGACACCACCAGCGAGCGCACGCAGCGAGCGCAAGAAGGCGTACTGGAGCTGCTGCTCATCAATCACCCGCTGGACTGCCCGGTCTGCGACAAGGGCGGCGAATGCCCGTTACAGGACCAGACCATGGCCTACGGCCCGGGCGAGTCCCGCTTTGTTGAGGAAAAGCGACACTTCGAAAAGCCGATCCCTATCTCCGACCTGGTGCACCTGGACCGGGAACGCTGCATCCTGTGCGACCGCTGTACCCGCTTCGCAGACGAGGTGGCGGGCGAACCGCTCATCGATTTCACCGAGCGTGGCAACGAGACCCAGGTGCTCACGTTCCCCGGCGAGCCCTTCTCGTCGTACTTCTCGGGCAACACGGTGCAGATCTGTCCCGTCGGCGCGCTCACCGCGGCGCCGTACCGCTTCAAGGCGCGGCCGTGGGATCTGGTCCAAACCGAGTCCACCTGCACGACGTGCGCAGTCGGCTGCCGGATTGCGATCCAGTCGTCGCGAAATGAACTGGTGCGCTATCTGGGGGTTGACATCGACCCGGTCAACCATGGCTGGCTGTGCGACAAGGGCAGGTTCGGCTATGGCTCGGTCGCAAGCTCCGATCGGGTGACGACGCCACTGCAGGCCCGTGCTCCATCGGCTGCCGGTACTTCCGAACTTGCCGATGCTGAGCCGCTGCGTCGCTTTCAGCCGACCGACTGGGCGAGTGCCCTTGGCGCTGTGGCCGCCGCTGTGGCCGCCGCCCGTCCCGGAACGATTGCCGTTCTCGGCGGAGCCCGCGGCACCAACGAGGACGCGTACGCATGGTCGAAGCTGGCACGCACAGTACTGCGCACCGATCACGTCGACGCTCAGCTGGGCGACGGTTTGCCAGCGGAGCTTGTCGTAGGCCTGCCGGGCGCGACGATCGACGACGCATGCAGCGCTGACACCACGCTGCTGGTGTGCGGCGACCTCCGCGAGGAGCTGCCGGTGCTGCACTTGCGGTTGCGCGGCGCAGCACGAGCGGGCACGACTCGCCTGGTCGAGATTTCTCCGACCGAAACTGGTCTGACCCGCAATGCAGCGCGGAGCGAGCAGTGCCGCGGCGGTGAGGCCGCGTCGGTGCTGCGGGACTTGCTCGACGGCGACGATCCGTTGGCTGCCGAGCTGGCGTCGGGATCGGTGGTGGTGGTGCTGGGCCGCTCGTCGGTCGCAGAGTCCGCCGAGGCAACGGCCGAGGCGGCTTCAGTCATCAGTGCTCGCGTCCCCCACTCCCGCTTTCTCGTTGCTGCACGCCGCGGGAATGTTCGTGGCGCGCTCGACATGGGCCTGGCGCCAGGGCTGCTTCCGGGGCGCACGCTGAGCACCAGCCCGTCGCCGACTTTGACGGCGGCGTGGGGCGAGCTGCCCACTGAACGCGGGCACGACGCAGCGGGGATCCTCGCGGCGGCCGCTTCCGGGGAGATCGACGTGCTCTTCCTGCTCGGCGCGGATCCCCTGACCGATTTCCCCGACAGCATGCTGGCGCGCCTCGGCGTGGCGGGCGCGGGCACGGTCGTGGCGGTGGATTCGTTTGTGAACCAGTCCGTAGCAGAAGCCGACATCGTTCTGCCTGCCGCTGTGTTCGGAGAGAAGTCAGGCACTACGACCAACCTGGAGGGACGCGTCTCGGCCGTCGGCGAGTTGGTGACTGCCCCCGGCTCAGCCCGTCCCGACTGGATGATCGCGGCCGAGCTGGCGGTGCTCTGCGGGGGGGACCTGGGCTTTGAGTCCACAGAGGAAATCACCGCCGAGATTGCCGCCTTGTGCGCTACGCACGCTGGAGCGACCGGCGCTGAGCTTGGGGCTAATGGCGTGGTTGCATCGGGAGCGGCTTTCGAGCCCGAGTTCCCGGCTGAACACGTCGCACCACCTCGAGACGCATATGGCCTCCGGTTGGTGTGCGGTCGCAAGCTCTACGACGGAGGGGTGGCTGTCAATCAGACGCCGGCGTTGGCGTCGTTGCAAGCCGAGACTGTCCTGCGAGTGCACCCGGTCGACTTGGAGCGAGTCGGCGTCGACTCGGGAACTGAGGTCGAAGTTCACTCTGAGCGCGGTGCGCTGCGGTTGCCGATCGTGGCTGATTCCGGCGTCGCCCGTGGGAACGTCGTGCTGCTGTTCCCCTCGTCTGATATCGACGTGGGCGCTCTGATCGACGCGACTGCACCGGTCACCGACGTGCGGGTCGAGACCCGAGCCGGCGGTGGGGCGTTGCGATGACGGGTGACCCGCTCTTTGCCGATGGCGTCGACTGGGGCGACATCGCCGTCATGGGCGTCAAGGTCCTGGTGGCCTTCGGTGCCCTGCTGGTCGCCACCATGTTCATGATCTGGTTCGAGCGCAAGCTGATCTCGGACATGCAGCATCGCATCGGTCCCAATGTGGCCGGACCGTGGGGCCTGCTGCAGGCCTTCGCCGACGGTGTCAAGTTCTTCTTCAAGGAAGACCTCCGGCCGGCCAACGCAGACCCGCTCGTCTTCCGGCTGGCGCCCTACATTTCGGCGGTCACGGCGTTCGTTGCGTTCGCGATCGTGCCCGTTGGCGGCGTGTTCGTTGACACTGGATCTTCGCCAGGTGAGGTCCGCACCGGCACGGTCACGCTGTTCGGCAAGGAAACGATCCTGCAGGTGGCCGACCCGCCGATCGGCATCCTGCTGTTGCTTGCGATGTCCTCGGTCGCCGTCTATGGCGTGATGCTGGCGGGCTGGTCGTCGGGATCGAAGTACCCGCTCATCGGCTCAGTTCGCGCTTCGGCGCAAGCCATCTCCTACGAGGCGGCGCTGGGCATGGCGGTGGTGGCGGTGGTGATCGGGGCGGGGACGCTCTCCACCCAGGGAATCGTGGCGGAACAAGCCGGTGGTGTGAACACCTGGTTCGTGATCTCCAGCGGCATCGTGCCGTTCGTGGTGTTCCTGATTGCTGCAACTGCAGAGCTGAACCGCCCGCCGTTTGACTTGGTCGAAGCCGAGCAGGAACTCGTCGGCGGATTCCACACTGAGTACTCGTCGATCCGATTCGCCCTGTTCTTCCTTGCCGAGTTCATGAACGTCATCACGATGTCGGCGATCATGGTGACGCTGTTCTTCGGCGGACCGGCCGGACCCGTCTTCTTCGGCTGGACCTGGCTGTGGCCGACAGTGTGGTTCTTGGTCAAGGTGCTGGCGTTCCTGTTCATGTTCGTCTGGTTCCGAGCCACGCTGCCGAGGCTGCGTTACGACCAGCTGATGTCGCTGGGGTGGAAGGTGCTCATCCCCGTGATGCTCTTCTGGCTGATGTTCCTGGGTCTGCGACAGCTGGCGAGCGTCGAGGGCTGGAACCAGGTCTGGACATTGATCGCGGGTGCGATCGGATTCGCGATCGGGTGGGCGTTGCTGTCGGCGGCACTGCGGGCCGCCAAACGCAGAGTCGGCGACGTCGATGAACCCTTCGACGTCGACGTCGGCTCGGCGCCGCAGGACGGCGCGCCAACCAACACGGCAGGGAGAGGCTGATGGGCTACCTCGACGGTTTCATCGTCACGTTCGGCAAGCTCTTCGGTGAGCGGGTCACCACCGAGTACCCACACGAGAAGCGACCGAAGCCGCCGCGCTTCCACGGGCGTCATGTGCTCAACCGCTATCCAGACGGCATGGAGAAGTGCATCGGGTGCGAGCTATGCGCTGGTGTGTGCCCCGCTCGGTGCATCTACGTCCGCGGCGCCGACAACTCGCCCGATGACCCGGTGTCCCCGGGAGAGCGCTACGGCTACGTCTACGAGATCAACTACCTGCGATGCATCCACTGCGACTTGTGCGTAGAGGCTTGCCCGACCGAAGCGATCACCGAGACAAAGGTCTTCGAGTTCAGCTTCCCCACCCGGCGCGACGCCATCTACACGAAGGACGAACTGCTCACCGACGACGACGGTCGGCCCCGCCGCCAGCCGTGGGAGCTGTGGCACGACGGGGAAGACGAGCACACCTCCGGCTGGATGCGCGCCACGTCCCCTTCGGGCCAACCCGAATACGAGGGGCGCGTCGGGTGGAGCGGTGAGCTGGGTTACGGCGTGAGGGCTCCCGAGCAGGGCCAGCACGCCGAATACGACGACGTCGATGACGACTCGATCGATCCCGACAACGAACCCTGCGAAGACGACGGGCCCTCCGACACCGACGGGCACAGTCAAACCCATGCACCGGGGACTCACCACTGATGGTTGAAGTGGTCGTGTTCGCGGTGGCTGCTGCCGCGTGCCTCATCGGCGCGATCGGCGTGGTGCTGTCGCGCAACCCGGTGCATGCGGCGCTGATGCTGGTGATGACGCTGTTCGGCATAGCGGTGCTGTTCGTCGCCCAGCAGGCGCACTTCATTGCCGCCGTGCAGGTCATCGTCTACGCGGGCGCCATCGTGGTCCTGTTCCTCTTCGTCATCATGCTGCTCGGCGTCGACAAGGCCGCCGGGCTGTCGTTGGGGGCACTGCCTGCCCAACGCTGGACTGCAGCTGCATTCGGCATCGGTGGCGCAGCGGTATTGGTCTGGATGGTGGCAGCAGTCGACCGGATGTTCAAGGGTGCCACCTCGCTCGCTCGCGAATCAGCGGGCCAGCTCGGCGGTGTCGCTGAGCCAGCTCCTACGAGCTACGCCGCCGACGTCGGCGACATTGCCCGGTCACTGTTCTCCGATTACGTGTACGCGTTCGAGCTGACGTCGCTGTTGCTCATCGTGGCCGTCATCGGCACGGTGATCTTGGCTCGGCGCAGCTCGTATGGCGACACGGCGAACTTCGAGAGCGCCGAGACGTCGCAGGAGGCTCGTCGATGAATGGCCTCGAGGTGACGACCAGCTGGTACTTGGTTCTCGGCGCGATGCTCTTCATCATCGGGGGCACCGGTCTGCTGCTACGACGCAACCCGCTGATCATGCTCATGTGCGTCGAGCTGATGCTGAACGGTGTCAACCTCAGCTTCATCGCTTTCGCCGATCGTTTCGGCGACGTGCATGGGCACACGGTGGTGCTGTTCGTTCTGGTCGTCGCTGCCGCCGAGATCGTCGTGGGTCTCGGCTTGGTGGTTGCGGTGCTGCGAGCCTCCCCACGCGCGACGGCGGACGATCTGTCGGCTTTGAGGGGCTAAGGCAATGGTCTCGTTGGTGTGGCTTATCCCCGCGCTGCCCCTCGCGGGGTTCGCGGTTCTCCTGCTGGCAGGTCCGCGCCTCGGCGAGCCTCGGGCTGGCTGGCTGGCCACTGCAGCCAGTGCTGGGTCATTCCTGCTCACCCTCATCACGTTCGGCGGGCTGCTCGGTCTCGATTCAGCGGCTAAGGGCGGTGCCGGCGGGCACGGCGGGCGCTGGTTCATCTCGACGCTGTTCGAGTGGATGCCGATCGGGGGTCTCGAGGTAGACGCAGCGCTGCTGGTGGACCCGCTGTCGATGACGATGGCGCTGTTCGTGACCGGCGTCGGAACGCTCATCCACCTCTACTCGGTCGGCTACATGGCGGGCGACCCGAAGTACTCCAAGTTTTTCCTGTACCTGAACCTGTTCCTGTTCTCGATGCTCATGCTGGTGCTGGGCGAGAATCTCGTCGTTACCTTCCTGGGCTGGGAAGGGGTCGGCACCTGTTCGTACTTGCTGATCTCGTTCTGGCACGAGCGGCCCACCGCGGCAACCGCTGGCAAGAAGGCATTCGTCACCAACCGCATCGGCGACTTCGGCTTCATGGTCGCCACGTTCCTGCTGTGGACCACGCTCGGAACGGTGTCCTACGCCGGGCTGGCGGCCGCCGCGCCAGGGCTGGCCACTGGAACCGCTACCGCTGTGTCGCTGCTGCTGTTGCTGGCCGCTGCGGGCAAGTCGGCGCAGCTGCCGCTGTACGTCTGGCTGCCCGATGCCATGGAAGGCCCCACACCGGTCTCCGCGATGGTGCATGCCGCCACGATGGTGACCGCCGGCGTGTACCTGCTGGTGCGGCTCAACCCGGTGCTGACCGATACGGCACTGCTCATCATCGCCATCGTGGGTGCGGCCACAGCGCTCTTTGCTGCGCTGGCCGCCGTGGCTCAGCACGACATCAAGAAGGTGCTGGCGTACTCCACCATCAGCCAGCTGGGCTACATGTTCCTGGCGATCGGCTCGGGCGCGTACGTGGCGGCGATCTTCCACGTGGTCACGCATGCGTTCTTCAAGGGGCTGCTGTTCCTGGGCTCCGGCTCGGTCATCCATGGCCTCGGAGACGAGCAGGACATGCGCCGCATGGGCGGCCTGCGGTTAGCCATGCCCATCACCGCGGTCACGTTCATCGTGGGCTGGCTGGCGATTGCCGGTGTGCCGCCGCTGTCGGGCTTCTGGTCGAAGGACGAGATCCTGCTTGCCGCGTGGGAGCAGCCCGACATCGGGCCCCTGCTGTGGGTTGTGGGCCTGGTCACCGCCCTGCTGACTGCCTATTACATGAGCCGTCAGACCTTCCTGGTGTTCTTCGGCGGCCAGCGCTGGGACGACGGCGCCCACCCGCACGAGTCACCGGCGACCATGACGCTGCCGCTCGTGATGCTGGCCGGTGCGGCGGCCATCGGCGGTGTCGTGAACCTGCCGCTGGTGGGCGACTGGCTGGTGCTCGAGCACTTCTTGGAGCCGGTGCTGGCCCACCCGCTTCACTTCACCTCGGGTACCGCTACCAAGCTGATCTTGGCGCTCGTCGCCACTGTTATGGCGCTCGGCGGTATTGCCGTAGCGGTGGGGGCGTGGTTGCGATCGCGCATCCCGACGGACCGGCTCGAGCCTGCGCTGCTCGAGAACGTCTTCTATGTCGACGCCACCATCTCGAACTTCGTGGGTGGGCCCGGTACCGCTGCGTTCGAGGCCGCGGCCACTGTTGACCGGAACGTCGTCGACGGCGCCGTCAACGGCATTGCCAAGCTCGTGCGGCAGCTAGGTCAGTCGGTACGGCCCCTGCAGTCGGGCTACCTGCGGCACTACGCGTCGGGCGTGGCGGTCGGCGCGATCATCCTTGTTGTCTGGCTGGCGCTTCGGGGCGTCTCATGAGCGCAGGCCCCCTGCTTGCGGCCGCCGAGGTGGCACCTGGGTTCCCGATTCTCAACGCACTTATTTTCGTGCCCGTTGTGGGCGCGTTGGTGGTTGCGCTGTTGCCGCGCAATCGGCCCGATCTCGCCCGACCGTTGGGCACGCTCTTCGCTGCGATCGGCGGGGCGCTGGCGCTGGCGTTGGCGTGGCAGTTTGACACTGCCAACCCTGGGTTCCAGTTCGAGAGCACTGTGTCGTGGATTCCAGCGCTCGGCATTTCGTGGAAGGTCGGCATCGACGGCATCTCGCTGTGGCTCGTGGTGCTGACCAGCGTGATCGTGCCGATCGTGCTGGCGGGCGTCGATCCGCACCACGATCCCAAGCCCTACACGGCGTGGATGCTGCTGCTGCAAGCAGGTTCGGTCGGTGCTTTCGTGGCGCTTGACCTGTTCCTGTTCTTCGTCATGTTCGAAGTGGTGCTGGTGCCCATGTACCTGCTCATCGCAGGCTGGGGCTACGAGGGGCGCCGCTACGCCGCCACGAAGTTCTTCATCTACACGATGGCGGGCTCGGCGCTGCTGCTCGTGGCCATCGTGGCGACTGCCGTGCTCGGCAAGCCCGACAGCGGCATCACGTTCGATATCCAGACACTCGCCGAAGGGCAGCATCTGACTGAGAACGCGGCACGCTGGTGTTTCGTGGCGTTCGCGCTCGCCTTCCTGGTGAAGGTGCCGGTGGTGCCGCTGCACACCTGGCTGCCCGATGCGCACACCGAAGCACCCACGGCCGGATCGGTCGTGCTGGCGGCCGTGCTGCTGAAGCTGGGCACCTACGGCCTGCTGCGGTTCGGCCTGTATCTGTTCCCAGAGGCCTCCCACTGGGCGGCGCCCGTGCTGGTCACTGTCGGCGTGGTGGGTGTCATTTGGGGTGCGATCACCGCTGCCATGCAGCGTGACCTCAAGCGGCTCGTGGCGTATTCCTCAGTGGCGCACATGGGCTTCATCGTCCTGGGCATCTTTGCCTTCACTACCCAGGCAGTCGGCGGTGGGGTCATCTTGATGGTCAACCACGGCATCAGCACCGGCGCCTTGTTCCTGCTGGTCGGGATGCTGTATGAGCGGCGCCACACCCGGCAGATCGACGAGCTGGCGGGCATCCAATCGGCCGCTCCGGTCTATGCCGGTGTGTTCACGCTGATGATGCTGTCATCAGTCGGCGTGCCGGGCCTGAACGGCTTCGTCGGCGAATTCTTGATCCTGATCGGCTCGTTCGAGACGCGGCGCTGGTGGACGGTCGTCGCTGCGACGGGAGTGATTCTCGCGGCGCTGTACCTGCTGTGGGCCTACCAGCGGGTGTTCCACGGCCCGCCCGCCGCGGCCGATCGCACGACAGCCGACCTGCGCCGGGGCGAGTTGCTGACGCTTGCACCGTTTGTCATCGCCGTGGTGGCCCTCGGCGTGTACCCGAAGCCGTTGCTCAGCGCCGTGGAGCCGGCGGCCGACAACCTGCTCGAGCACTTCGCCGAGCACAGCGGGTTTGAGTTGCCTGCGCCCGATGACCCAGTCGAGGTACTTGCTTCAAGCGAGCACTCCGATGCTGAGCATTCCGATGCTCCCCACGACGAGGACCGTCACTGATGACGTCGCTCGAAGAGCCGTTCGTCTCTCCGGCGGTCGACTGGTGGGTGCTCGTCCCGCAGATCATCCTCGTCGGCGCCGCGCTCGGACTGCTGCTGGTGGCCTCGCTGTCGCCACGCTCGCTGCCCGGCTGGGTGTCCACCATCGCCTCGATCGCCACCGGTGCCGCCGCAGCCATAGTGGCGGCCGTCCAATGGGCTACGTGGGGCGCCACGCCTCGCCCCACGTTGGCGGGTGCATTCGTGAGCGATGGCTTCAGCCTGCTGCTCACCGTGCTGATCGGCGCAGGCGTGGTCATGACTGCACTGGTCGCGCATTCAGCCCTCGACCGCTACGGCATGGCGCCACCGGAGTTCGCAGCGCTGCTGCTGGCGTCTGCTGCCGGTGCCGTCGTGATGGCTGGCGCAAACGATCTCATCGTGCTGTTTCTGGGCCTTGAGTCGCTGTCGATCGCCCTCTACGTGCTGATCGCGCTGGCGGGCCGGCGAGCTAGCGCACGCGAGTCGGCCATGAAGTACTTCGTCCTAGGGGCGTTCAGCTCAGCGTTCTTCCTGTACGGCGTCGCGCTGGTCTACGGCGCCACCGGCAGCACGAATCTCAGCGGCATTGGAGACTTCCTCTTCGGAACTATCCGACAAACCGACTACTTGCTGCTGGTTGGCGTCGCGTTGTTGCTGGTCGGCCTGGGGTTCAAGGTGGCCGTTGTCCCGTTCCATTTCTGGGCCCCCGACGTGTACGAGGGTGCGCCAAGCCCGGTCACCGGCTACCTGGCGTCGATTGCCAAAGCAGCGGGTTTCGCCGCGCTAGCGCGCGTGCTGTACGTGGCCGTCGCGGAGCAGAGCACCGCTTGGACGCCGATCCTCGTCGGGCTGGCGTTCGCCACGCTGGCGGTCGGCGCGGTCATGGCCATCTGCCAGGCCGACGTCAAGCGCATGCTGGCGTTCAGCTCGATCAGCCATGCCGGATTCGTGCTCGTCGGATTGTCAGCAGTCGATTCGGGAAATGGGGTCTCGTCGGCCGTCTTCTACCTGGTCGCCTATTCGTTCATGGCGATGGGCAGCTTTGCCGTGCTGTCGGTGATGGGTACTGAGCCCCGATCGCCCGAACCCGATGGGAGCCCCCATTCCCTCAGCCACTACAGCGGGCTGGCACGTCGCCGACCTGTTCTGGCGCTCGCTTTTGCGGTGTTGTTGCTGGCACAGGCAGGTGTGCCGCTGACTGCGGGCTTCGTGGCGAAGTTCGAGGTCATCCGTGCAGCAGTCGGTGCCCGCGGCTACATCCTGGCTGCGGTTGCGATGGTCACCGCTGTGGTCGGCGCATTTGCCTACCTGCGCGTCGTGCTGACCATGTACGCCCCTGAAGGACCGGCCGACGACGGCGACAGCGCTCCCACCGCCCGCGCCACCCGACCGCGCTGGGGAGGCCTGCCCCTCACATCGGTGTTGGCCATCACACTTGCCGTGGCAGTGACCTTGGTTGTCGGCGTCCTTCCCCAGACGCTCCTCGAGTGGAGCGCTGACGCCGTCGTGTCGATCATCCCGTAGCGAGCCGCCGGTTCAGGAATCTGCTGCGTCGCCGAGGGCCAGAGAAATGGGTGTCGTCGACTCTTATGAAGAAGTATGATCCGAACCGTGACGACCGAACGACTGACGATCTCGCTCGAGGCGGGTCTCGCGGGCGCCGTTCGTAAGGCCGCCGCGGCAGATGATCAGAACATGTCTGCTTGGCTGGCTGATGCGGCACGCCGCCGGCTTGTCACGCGGGGCCTGCGCGACGTGATTGCCGACTGGGAGGCCACGCACGGCGCGTTCACGGAGGCTGAATTGGCCCAAGCGCGAGCAGAGCTGGGTCATTGACCGCTCTGGTGCTTGACGCCGGGGCGCTCATCGCGCTCGATCGAAACAATCGCGACATGTGGGCACGGCTGTATGCGGCAGACAAGGCCGGCGACATCGTGGCAACTCCGGCAGGTGCCATCGCCCAGACGTGGCGTGGCGGCCGACGTCAGGCGCTGCTGTCTCGCGCCCTGATGCACTGCGATGAGATCGCTCTCGATGGCCCCATTGCCCGCGCCTGTGGTCGGCTCTGTGCAGGCACCGGCACAGCCGACGTGATCGATGCCTCAGTAGCCGTAGCGGCTGCAGAGTTCGCGCATCACACTCACACCGTCATCGCAACGTCGGACCCCGACGACATCGGAACTTTGACCTCAGCATTGAATGCCCAAGTGAGCATCCTGACTGTGTGAGCTGAGCCCGTCGACCGGCGCATCGGAGTCATCGCTGTCGAGCCTTGCTAGCGCCCCGCTCAGCCGTCTGACCTGCACTCGACAACCGGCTCGGTGATTCGGCGCAGGCGGTCCCGAAGTCGCTAGCGTTGCGGTCCGTGTCCGATCTCTTGCGGAGCTATCTGACTGTCGCAATCTTCGGCGCAGCGGCAGTCCTGATGGCCGGGGCGATGTTCGGCGTCGCCCGGATCCTGCGGCCGCAACGACCGACACCTCAGAAGCTGATCGCGTATGAGAGCGGCGTCGACCCGGTCGGCAGCGACTGGACTCAAAGCCAGATCCGCTACTACGTCTTCGCGGTTCTCTTCGTCTTGTTCGACGTGGAGGCCGTGTTCATTTTCCCCTGGGCGACGCGGCTCGACGTCTACGCCCTGTTCGGCCTGGTTGAGATGGCGATCTTCATCTTCATCCTGATCCTGGGCCTGTTCTACGCATGGCGCAAAGGCGTCTTGCGCTGGGTGTGAGGGGGAGCGCGTAATGGCACTGGTCGACAAGGTCAAACTGCCCAAGCCGCTCACCTGGCTGCTGAACTTCGGCCGGGCCCGCTCACTGTGGGTGTACCAGTGGGGCTTGGCTTGCTGCGCCATCGAGATGGGTGCCGCGTTCGGCTCGCCCCGCTACGACGTCATGCGCCTGGGCGTCATCCCGTTCCCCGCCAGCCCCCGCCAGGCCGATCTGGTGGTGATCTCGGGCACGGTCACCGACAAGATGGCGCCAGTCATCCGACGCCTGTATGAGCAGATGCCCGAGCCCAAGTACGTGATCTCGATGGGCTCGTGCGCGAACTGCGGCGGTCCGTACTGGGACAGCTACTCCGTCACGAAGGGCGTCGATCAGATCATCCCCGTCGACGTGTACGTGCCCGGCTGCCCACCCCGGCCCGAGGCACTGCTTGAGGGCATCGTGCTGCTGCAGGAGCGCATCCAGCGCGAGGACATTCAAGAACGCTGGCGAGGTGAGCCCATCGTGGTGCCGCCCTCGGCACCAGCGTCGACACGGGTGCCGGCGTAGCCATGGCGGACGACATGGACGACGGCACCGAAACGCCCGGCGACGAGGCTCGTGAAGCCCTTGTGGCTGAGCTGGCAGAACTGCTGGGTGATGCCGTGGTCGAGACTCACATCGAAGCGGGCCAGAACCTCTGGCTGCGCATCGAGATCGAGCACTGGCGCACTGCGATCACTGCGCTGCGCGACGCCGGCTTCGTCTATTTCGGCTTCCTGTCGGCCATCGACTGGACAGATGCGCCTGAAGGCCGCTACGAGGACACCGAGTTTGATTCCGCCACCGCAAGCGGCGGCGGCAAGTTTGATTCCGCCGGTGTCGGCCAGGACCTCGAAGAGGCCACGAGCGCCACCGCCTCCGAAACGGTGCGCCTAGGCGGCGGCGACACTCGCTTCCAGCTGCTCGCACATCTGCACGCCCCTGCACGGCACGCCGCCGTCATCCTCAAGGCCGACGTGGCCGACGTCGACGGCGCCCCGGCATCCGTGCCGTCCATCATCGACGTCTTCGCCGGTGCCGACTGGCACGAGCGTGAAGCCCACGAGATGTTCGGCATCCGCTTCGAGGGCCATCCGAACCTGGAGCACATCTACCTGCCGAGCGAGTTCGAGGGCCATCCGCTCCGCAAGGACTTCCCCCTGCTGGCGCGTGCGGTCAAGCCGTGGCCCGGTGTGGTCGACATCGAAGAGATCCCGCCGGAGCTCGAAGCCCAGCTCGAGGCCGAGGTGATGGCCGAATTCGAGGCGTCGGGAGCGGGCGCATGAGTCCCGCAACTGCGTCCGATGGTGCTCGCAGGTTCGCATCCGGAGCCGCCGCGCTGCGCGAACAGCAGGCCTACGTGGCAGGGCAGGCTGCCGATGCTCGTGTCAACGTCGAACTCGACACGGGCGACATGACGCTGAACATCGGACCGCAGCACCCCGCCACCCACGGGACGCTGCGCATCGCCTGCCGGCTCGACGGCGAGCAGGTCATCGCAGCCGAGCCGTTGATGGGCTACATGCACCGCGGCTACGAGAAGCTCTGCGAGGTCCGTACCTACCCGCAGTGCACCACGCTGATCAACCGCATCGACTGGCTGGGCAGCTTCGCGAACGAGGTGCCGTTCATCCTGGCCGCGGAGCAGCTGATGGGCGTCGAGGCCCCGCCGCGTGCGCAGTGGATCCGAACCATCCTGTTCGAGCTGAGCCGCATCGCGAATGTGTCGCTGTTCCTCGGCGACATGGGTGTGCAGATCGGTGCCCTCACCCCGGTGTTCTTCGCCTTCCGCGACCGCGAGCGGGTGCTCAACCAGATCGAAGAAGTGACCGGCGGTCGCTTCCATCCCAACTTCGACCGCATCGGCGGCCTCAAGGACGACCTGCCACGGGGCTGGATCGCCGAAACTCATGCCGTCATGGCCAAGATGCGCGGTTTCTGTGACGAAATGGAAGACCTGCTCATGGGCAACGAGATCTTCCAGACTCGCTGTCGAGGCGTCGGCGTGATCCCCAAAGATGTGGCTCTGGGCTATGGCCTCTCGGGCCCCAACCTACGAGCCAGTGGCGTCGACTGGGACCTGCGTCGCGACGCCAACCCGGGCCTTGCCTGGGATCAGATCGACTGGCGGGTGTGGACGCACCCCGACGGCGACTCATTCGCCCGCTACTGGGTGCGGATGCAGGAAACCCGCGAGGCCACCAAGATCGTCGACCAACTGCTCGACGCCATCCCGTCGGGGCCGATCATGGCCAAGGTGCCGCTCATCATCAAGGTGCCAGCCGGCGAGGCCTACGTCTCCACCGAGAACCCGCTGGGCGAGATGGGCTACTACGTGATCTCCAAGGGCGGCCTGGGGCCGTTCCGGGTGAAGATCCGCACGCCCAGCTTCAGCAACATCTCGATCGTGCCCTGGGTCATGCGGGGCACCTACGTGCCCGACATCATCACCATCTTGGGCTCGCTGTACTTCATCCTCGGGGACATCGACCGGTGAGCGCGATGGGAGACCTGAGCGCCCTGCTGGGATTGGCGTACTGGGCGGAGACCAGCATCAAGCTCGGCGTCGCGCTCATCGTCATCCCGACGGCTGCGCTGATGCTCGGCTACCTGTTTCTGCTCAAGATGATGGCCTTCATGCAGAGCCGGCTGGGTCCCCAGGACGTGGGCCCTTCCGGCTCGCTGCAGCTCATCGCGGACGCGATCAAGTTCCTCCAAAAGGAAGACATTCACCCCGCCGCCGCCGACCGGCGCGTTTTCCGTGCAGCACCGGTGGTGGTGCTTGCCTCGTCGTTCCTGCTCTTCGTCGTGCTGCCCACCGGCCCCGACGCTGTCGTGGAAAGCCTCGACACGGGCATCTTCTACGCGCTGGCGGTCTCGTCGCTGTCGGTGCTGGGCGTGCTGATGGCCGGCTGGGCCTCAGCCAGCAAGTACGCACTGCTCGGTGGCCTGCGAGCTGCTGGCCAGCTCATCGCCTATGAGCTGCCGCTGATCCTCGCCGTCATGGGCGTGGTCATCCAAGCCAACTCTCTCAACCTGCAAGAGATCGTGCGGGCACAGGCCACCGGCGAGATCTTCGGCTTCGGCCTCATCGGAAACCCGTTCATCCTGACCCAGTTCATCGGCTTCTTGATCTTCATGGTCTCTGCCCAGGCCGAGCTGACCCAGACGCCGTTCGACATGCCAGTGGCCGAGACCGAACTGGTCGGCGGCTTCCACGTCGAATACACGGGCTTCCGCTTCCTGCTGTTCTTCATGGCCGAATTGGCCACGGCCTTCGCGTTCTCGGCGCTCGCCACCGTCATGTTCCTGGGCGGCTGGTGGATTCCTGGGTTCGACATCGACGCTCCGATACTCAATGTTCTCGGCCCGGTCGTGATGCTCGTCAAGATCCTGCTGGTGGCCTTCGTCATCTTCTGGATCCGCTTCACCTACCCCCGCCTGCGTGAGGACCAACTCCAGAAGTTCGCCTGGAAGGTCCTCATCCCGCTGTCGCTCGCCAACATCGTCGTGACCGGAATCTTCAAGGTGGTGCTCTAGATGCCGCAGCTCCCCGGATTGCTGAAAGGCCTTGGAGTGACAGCGCGCACCGCAGTGCGCACGCTGTTCCCCAAGCGAGGCATGCGCACGCTCATCCCCGCGCCGCAGCAGGGCTCGGTCACCGTGCAGTACCCACACGAGAAGGAAGCCCCGCCCGACCGCTCCCGGGGCGTGATCGCACTGCACGAGGAGAACTGCACCGCCTGCATGCTGTGCTCGAGGTCGTGCCCCGACTGGTGCATTTACATCGAGGGCCACAAGGTGAAGGCTCCGCCTCGACGGGCCGGCGGCAAGGCCCGCACGGTCAACGTGGTCGATCGGTTCGACATCGACTACGCGCTGTGCATGTACTGCGGCATCTGCGTGGACGTGTGCCCGTTCGACGCACTGTTCTGGACGCCCGAGTACGAGTATTCCGAACCGCACATCGCCGACCTGCTGCACGACCGGATCCGGCTCGGCGAGTGGATGGAGACCGTGCCCGAGTTCCTGGCCTACGAGCCGGGCTCTGAGCAGAAGGTGCGCACGGTGCCCGACTTCGGCCCCGACGACATGGCGCCGGTGCGCAAGCTCGGCGCCGATGAGGCCAGCGCCGCTGGCGGAGCTGGCGGCTAGGCGGGCACCATGGTTGCGCAGAACATCGCCTTCGGCATCATCGCGGCCGCCACCGTGCTGGCCGCGCTCGGGATGGTGACGACGCGCAACATCGTGCATGCGGCCCTGTTCCTGGTGGCCGTGCTGGGCGGTTTGGCGGCGAACTACATACTGCTGGCGGCCGAGTTCATCGCCACGACGCAGGTGCTCGTCTACATCGGCGCCGTGATGGTGCTGTTCCTGTTCGGCATCATGCTCACCCGGGCGCCGATCGGGCGAATACCCCAGATGACCGGGGCCACGTGGCCGGTAGCGGCCCTGTCGGCGCTGGCACTGGGCGGGGTCACCGTATACGCCCTCATTGACCGCTTCGGCACCGACTCGCTGGCGCAAGACAGCCAGGTCTTCCGGACAGCCGACGTGTCGGACTCGGTCTTCTCGCAGTACATCATCCCGTTCGAAGCCATCTCAGTGCTGCTGCTCGCCGCGTTGATCGGTGCCGTCGTTCTGGCGCGCAGGGACTGAGGCAGGAGGCGGGTCGATGCTGCTGAACCAGTTCCTGCTCCTGGGCGCGCTGCTGTTCGCCGTGGGCGTATACGGCGCGCTTGCACGCCGCAACGGCGTCATGGTGCTGATGTCGATTGAGCTGATGCTGAACGCCGTGAACCTCAACCTCGTGGCGTTCGGGCTGCAGCACGATGTCGTGTCCGGGCAGGTCTTCGCCCTGTTCATCATTGCGGTCGCAGCCGCCGAGGTCGGCGTGGGCCTGGCCATCGTGCTGCTGTTGTACCGCAACCGCCGATCGATCGCGGTCGACGAGTTCGACCTGATGAAGGGCTGATCGCACGCGCATGTGGATCCTTGAGAACGCCTACCTCATCCCGCTGATCCCGGCGATCTCCTTCGTCGTCATCTTGCTGTTCGGCCGCAGCATCATCGGCATCGAGCGGGTCCAGAAGGTGGGCATCACCGCCGTGGGCATCGTGTGGGTGCTTTCAATGATCGCGGCAGTGTCGTGGATCACCCAGGTGGAAGACAGCGCATCATCGGGCGGCCCGGAGGACCACGCACTCGTCGAAGTCAACGAGGGGCTGAATGCGACGAGCGCGGGCGCAGCCGTTGACGGCGATCTGTACCTCGCCGCCGAAGACGATGGTCACGCCGAAGACGATGGTCACGCCGCGGCCGGCCCCGATCCGGTCATCTCCAAGTTCGGCAGCTGGTGGTCGACTGGCGGTATCGACTTCGCCGTGGGCACGCTCGTCGACGGCCAGACCGTGCTGCTGCTGGTGGTGGTCACGTCTATCTCACTGCTCGTGCACATCTACTCCAGCGAGTACGTGAAGGGCGACAGGCGCTTCGTCCACTACTTCGCCTTTTTGAGCCTGTTCACCGCCGCGATGCTCATCTTCGTCATGGCCCAGAACCTGATCCAGATGATCGTGGGTTGGGAGCTGGTGGGCGTCTGCAGCTTCGTGCTCATCGGACATTGGTGGGAGGAACGTCCAAACTCCGATGCCGCGGTGAAGGCCTTCCTGACCAACCGGGTCGGCGATATCGGCCTGATCGTCGGCGTGATCATCCTGTTCGGCACGTTCGGCACGTTCGGCATTCACGACATCAACGTGAAGATCGGCGAGGCGAGTCGCGACGCGAGTGAAACCGGGACCGCCAACCCGTACCACTTTGCCCTGTTGATGGCGTCGATCGCGCTCATGGCAGCGGTGTGCTCCAAGTCGGGCCAGTTCCCGCTACATACGTGGCTGCCTGACGCCATGGCCGGACCCACTCCTGTCTCAGCCCTGATCCACGCGGCGACCATGGTCGTGGCCGGTGTGTTCATGATCGGCCGCCTGTACCCGGTCTTCTACGAGGGCTTTGCCATCGGCTCCTCGGCGATCAACTTGATGGCGTTCATCGGCGGCTTCACGGCCCTGATCGGTGCGGGGCTGGCCTTCGCCCAGTGGGACATCAAGAAGGTACTGGCCTACTCGACGGTCAGCCAGCTCGGCTACATGGTGATGGCGCTCGGCGTGGGCGCCTGGACCGCCGCCATGTTCCACCTGTTCACCCACGCCTTCTTCAAGGCCTGCCTGTTCCTGGGAGCCGGCTCGGTCAGCCACGCAGCGCATCACACCTTCGACATTCGCGAGATGGGCGGCCTTCGCAAGTACATGCCGCACACCTACAGGACGTTCGTGATCTCGACACTGGCGCTGGCGGGCATCTTCCCGTTCGCGGGGTTCTGGTCGAAGGATGAGATCCTGCTGGGGGCGCTCGCCGGCCAAGAGCGCGCGTACCCGCTCATGCTGATCTTCGGCTGCGTTGTGGCGCTACTCACCGCCGCCTACATGACACGGGTCATCTGGTACACGTTCTGGGGCGAATACCGGGGTCACGGCCACCCGCACGAATCACCCAAGGTGATGACCGTGCCGCTGTGGATCCTTGCCGGCATGGCGGTGGTGGCCGGTGTGTTCAACCTGCCGACCGGGGCGCTGTCGCCGTTCGGACTCGAGGGCTTCGCGCACCGCATCCAGACCTACGCCGAGCCGTCGCATTACCTGAATGCCCTCGGCCTGTCGCATCCCGATCCGTCGCTGATGATGGCGCTCGTCGGCCTCGTGCTGGCGCTCGCGGGCATCGCCATCACGTTCATGTACTACTGGCGCAACACCGGACCGCACGGGCTGACCGAGCGCAACCGCTACGCCAAGGCTGGGCACACGTTCCTCGAGAACAAGTACTACCTCGACCACCTCTACACCGACATCGTGGTGGGCTCGATCAAGGCGCCCATCGCTCGTGCCGCCAACTGGGTCAACGACAACGTGATCGACAAGGTCGTCAATACCGCCGGCGAGTCGGCCCGCGACGGCGGCAAGTGGGTGTACCGCTGGATCGACCAGGGCACCATCGACAACACCGTCAACGCGCTCGGCACCGGTGCCGATGCAGGCGGTCAGGGTCTGCGGGTGATGCAGACCGGCAAGGTCCAGAACTACGGCTCGCTGCTGTTCGGCACCGCGGCCGTGGTTGCCATCGTGTTCGTGATCGTCCTGTGACCAGCGAAATGACACAGAGACATGCAACAGGGTCGTAAGCAAGAGGGAGCTTCGTAGTGGACGCAACTGGATTCGACGCTTGGGCGCTGACGCTCGCGGTGTTCCTGCCGGTCGTCGGCGCGCTCGTGATGATGCTGGTGCCGCGTGCGCGCGAGGTCGAGCTGAAGCTGATCGCGCTCATCTCGTCGCTGGCAGCACTGGCTGTCGGGGTGTACCTGCTGTTCGCCTTCGACTACGGCAATGCGGGGTCGCTGCAGTTCGTCGTGGAAAAGGGATGGATCAACGCGATCGACGCCGACTACATCCTGGGTCTCGACGGGCTGTCGATGCCGCTGCTGATCCTGTCGATGGTGATCATTCCGCTGTGCGTCATCTACTCGTGGGAGCACATTCCCGAGCCGGGCAACGCCAAGGCGTTTCTGATTCTGATACTGATTCTGGCGTCGGGCATGAACGGCACCTTCGTGGCGCAGGACCTGATCCTGTTCTTCGTCTTGTTCGAAGTCGTGCTGCTGCCGATGTACTTCATGATCGGCGTGTGGGGCGGCGAGAACCGCCGTTACGCCTCGCTGAAGTTCTTCCTGTTCACGCTGTTCGGCTCGGCACTGATGATCGTCAGCTTCGTGGCGCTGTATTTCGTGGCCACCGGCGACAACGGGCTGGTGTTGAACTCGTTCGACATGCGGGTGCTGGCAAGAGCGGCTGGCGGCGATCTGGCCCGGGGCACCCAGGCGATCATCTTCGCCGGCCTGTTCATGGGCTTCGGCATCAAGGTGCCGATGTTCCCCTTCCACACCTGGCTGCCCGATGCGCACACTGAGGCACCCACGGTGGGCTCGGTGATCCTGGCGGCGATCTTGCTGAAACTCGGCACCTACGGCTTCGTGCGGATTGCACTGCCGTTCCTGCCCGAGGGTGCAGCAGCGTGGGCGCCGTGGATCGGCCTGCTGGCGGTGATCGGCATCATCTACGGCGCGTTGGGATGCCTCGCACAGACCGACATGAAACGCCTCATCGCCTTCAGCTCGGTGGCCCACATGGGGTTCGTGATGCTGGGCATCTCCACGCTGACCGACTTCGGCATCAACGCCGCAGTGTTCGGCATGGTGGCACACGGGATCATCACCGGGATGCTGTTCTTCCTGGCCGGCTCGATCAAGGAGCGCTATCACACGCTGGAGATCAGCCGCCTGGGCGGGTTGCTCTCCTCGGCGCCCCGGATGGGCTGGATCCTGGGCATCTCCGCAATGGCATCGCTGGGCCTGCCCGGC
Organism: Candidatus Poriferisodalis sp.; assembly: GCF_965237655.1. GTDB lineage: Bacteria > Actinomycetota > Acidimicrobiia > Acidimicrobiales > Poriferisodalaceae > Poriferisodalis. Next base: position 225,448 of record NZ_CBDEGB010000001.1, on the reverse strand, counting down.
CTGGCTGGTTTCTGGGGCGAGTTCCCGGCCATCCTGTCGGCCTACAACCCCGGTGCTGGTCTTCCAGAAGAGACATTCCGCACCTACATGGTGATCGCGGCGGTGGGCACGGTGTTCGCCGCCGGCTACCTGCTGTGGCTCTTCCAGCGCAGCGCGTTCGGCGAGCCGCCCCCGGAGTGGGACGGCCACGTCATCGCAGACGTGAACCGCTACGAGTGGATGGCGTGGGCGCCGCTGATCGTGGCCATGGTGCTGTTCGGTATTTTCCCGAACCTGATCTTCGGCATGGTCGATGACGTGTCGACCGGCATCGCCGAGAGCATCGAAGCTGCCGTGGGCCGGAGCTGACGATGGCGCTGACCATGGACCTCGGGGCGGTTCTCGCGTTTGTACGACCGGCACTTGACTGGCACGCGCTTGCACCCGAGCTGACCCTGCTTGGCGTCGGCACGCTCGTCACAGTGGCCGACATCGCATTCGACGATCGCGCCAAGCGGATCATGCCGACGCTGGCCGGCGTCGGACTGCTGGTCACGCTGATACCGATCCTGACCCTCGCGGCCGACGGTGCCGAGCGGCCCATGTTCGGCGGGGCGTACGTCGTCGATGACTTCTCGCTCGTGCTCAAGGCGCTGTTCATCGTGGCCGGCTACATCGTGGTGCTGATGTCAGTCGACTATGTGCGTGACGGCGACTACTACGAGAACGAGTACTACACGCTGCTGCTGACGTCGCTGCTGGGCATGGTGATGATGGCCAGCTCGCGCGACCTGGTGAGCGTGTTCGTGGCGCTGGAGCTGCTGTCGATCCCCGCGTACATGCTGGCGGCGTGGCGTAAAGGCGGCCCGCGCTCCAACGAAGCCGGTTTGAAGTACTACCTGATGGGTGTGTTCGCCTCGGCGGTCATGTTGTACGGCATGTCGCTGCTGTTCGGCGTGGCCGGCGGCACTGACTTCGGGACAATTGCAACAGCGCTGAAGGGCGAGGGCTCGAGCCCGATCGTCATCGTGGCAGTCCTGTTCGTGCTGATCGGCTTTGCTTTCAAGGTGTCGGCCGTGCCCTTCCACACGTGGGCGCCCGATACCTATGAGGGTGCTCCGACGCCGGTCACGGCGTTCCTGTCGGTGGCCTCCAAGGCGGCGGGCATGGTGGCGTTGCTCGGGCTGGTGTTTGTGGCGTTCGAGGGCGCTGCCGATGTCGTTCAGCCGTTCTTCTGGGCGCTGGCTGTGGTGACGATGACGGTGGGCAACCTGATCGCGCTGCGCCAGACCAACATCGTGCGCATGCTGGCGTACTCGGGCGTGGCACAGGGCGGCTTCATGCTCGTGCCGTTTGCGGTTGCCTACTCCGAGAGCACCGCGGGCACCCTGGCGAGCGCCCGAGAGGCCGTGATCGTCTACCTCATCATCTATGCCTTCATGAACCTGGGGGCGTTCAGCGTTGTGCTGGCGGTGTCGCGTCGCACCCGTTCTGGCGTGATCGACAGCTACGCCGGACTGTTCCGCTATGCGCCCGGCATGGCGGTGCTCATGACGCTGTTCCTGGCGGCCCTTGCCGGGATTCCGCCGACAGGCGGGTGGTTCGCCAAGTTCGTCGTGTTCCGGGCGCTGGCTGATGCGAGCACGCCCGCGGCCTGGGTGCTCGCCGCGATCGTGGCCGTGAACGCAGTGATTGCCTTCGGCTACTACGCCCGGGTGCTGGTGCAGATGTGGATTCAGCCGGTGCCCGAGATGGTGGAGCTCGGCGTGGACACACGAGACGACACCCATGACGAGCCGGCAGTCGAGTTGCCAGCCGAGGCAGGTGCCGACGAGGGTGGTCTTGTTGCCGTCGAGACTCGCTCGGCCACGATGGTGAAGTTCACCCCAGGTCCCATACCGATGACTGGGGCCTTGGCGGCAGCACTTGCCATCACCGCGGCCGCAACACTGGCGCTCGGGATCTTCCCCGGGTTGGTCAGTCACTTCGGCGATATCGCAACATTCGACTTCGGCGGCTGAGCGCTGGCGGAGCGCCATGCTCCGCCCTCCAGACTGATGCGGATGGCTGTGACTCAGCGCTTCGACGCGTACATGGACGAAGCGTTGTATGGCGATTCTGGCTTCTACGTGCAAGGGGGTCATCCCGGAGCGCGCGACGGCGATTTCGCGACCTCGGTGGAACTGGGCTCGCTGTTTGCTCGGTGCCTGGCTGGATACTTGGACCGCACGTGGCATGAGCTGGGTCGCCCCGACCCGTTCGTGGTGGTCGAGGGAGGTGCCGGCCGCGGGACGCTGTGCAGCGATGTGCTCGCCCATCTTGGCGAGTGCCGTGACGCGCTGCGCTACGTGATGGTCGAGCGTGTGGCTTCACAGCATTCTGAGGCACAGGCGCGGGTCGCCGCCCAGGATGTCGAGCAGCCAGTAGCGGCAGTGCCAGATCTTCCGTCGGGTCCGCTGGCGGGTGTGGTGCTTGCCAACGAGCTGCTCGACAATCTGCCGTTCCGCCTGCTCGAACGATCCCACGACGGCTGGCAGGAAGTGCACGTGCAGCGCAGCGAGTCTGCTGCCGTCGAGGTGCTTGTTGCCGCCGGGGCGGACGCCGTCAACATGGCCGCCGCACTGGCCCCCGAAGCGGGCGTCGGCGCACGAATCCCATTGCAGCTGCGGGCAGCTGTGTGGATGCGACGTGCGCTGGGCCTGCTGAGTCGCGGTCGCGTGTTGATCTTCGACTACGGGGTGCGCAGGACTGCCGAGCTGGCAGCGCGGCCGCCGGTCGACTGGCTGCGGACCTACCGCTCCCAACGCCGAGGGCACGACCCGCTGCGCGAGCCCGGCACTGCAGACATCACCTGCGAGGTGGCCTTCGATCAATTGCCGCCCGGTGCCGCATTGAGCTCTCAGGCCGACTGGCTCAGCGCAGCCGGCATCGACACGCTGACCGCAGGGGTACGGGCACTGTGGGAACGCAGCCGGACGGCCCCCACAGCCGAAGCCCTTGCTGCGAGGGCCCTGCTTGACGAGGCATCGGCGCTGACCGATCCCGATCGCTTCGGCGCCTTCTGGGTTGCTGAGTGGCGCACCGGCTGACCAGATTTGGGATATCTCTCATGCGTTGCGTCTCGCTGTGGGCCGCTTGGCGGGCGGCAACTACTCTGCGAATCTGGCTGCGCAGCCCGGGCGTTGCCGATCCGGGTCATTCGGTTGCAGCACGACGAGACAGGGGTACCGATGGCTGACGCAACGACTCAAGCGACGATCGAGGACTACTACGTCGAGGACCGCGTCTTCGAGCCCTCCGACGAGTTCCGATCCGCAGCGCTTGTGGCAGACCGGTCGCTGTACGACCAAGCAGCTGAGGACCGGCTGGCGTTCTGGGCTCGACAGGCCCGCGAGCACGTCACTTGGTTCCGCGACTTCGACACCGTGCTCGAGTGGGATCTGCCCTTCGCCAAGTGGTTCATCGGCGGCACGCTGAACGTCTCGTACAACTGCCTGGACCGTCACGTCACCGCCGGCCGCGGCGACAAGGTGGCCTACTGGTGGGAGGGCGAGCCAGGGGATACACGCACCATCACCTACGCCGACCTGCTCGACGAGGTGTGCAAGTTCGCCAACGTGTTGAAGGGCCTCGGTGTCGAGCGCGGCGATCGCGTGTGCATCTACATGCCGATGATCCCCGAGCTGCCGGTGGCGATGCTGGCGTGCGCCCGCATCGGCGCCGCCCACTCGGTGGTATTCGGCGGGTTCTCGGCCGACTCGCTGTCGGACCGGATCGACGACGCCTCGGCGAAGCTGCTCATCACCGCCGACGGCGGCTACCGCCGCGGCGAGCCATTCGGACTAAAGGACACTGCCGACGCCTCGGTGGCCGCGACGAACTCCATCGAGAACGTGGTCGTCGTGCAGCGCACCGGCCAGGACGTGTCATGGAACGGCGACGTCGACCACTGGTACCACGACCTGATGGCCGGTGCGGGGGACGAATGCCCGCCCGAGCACATGGACTCAGAGGATCTTCTGTACCTGCTGTACACCTCGGGCACCACGGCCAAGCCGAAGGGCATCATGCACACCACCGGGGGCTATCTCACTCAGGTGGCATTTACGCATCGCTACGTGTTCGACCTCAAGCCCGACGCCGACGTGTTCTGGTGCGCAGCCGACATCGGCTGGGTGACCGGCCACAGCTACATCGTCTACGGACCACTCGCCAACGGTGCGTCGTCGGTCATGTACGAGGGCACGCCGGACACGCCGCGCCCGGAGTTCCGCGACGACGACCGGGCAGCGTGGCCGAAGGACCGGCTGTGGGACATCATCGAGCGCTACGGGGTGACCCAGCTGTACACAGCGCCGACAGCCATCCGCACGTTCATGAAGTGGGGTTCAGCAGAGGTCGAGCGGCACGATCTCTCCAGCCTGCGGGTGCTCGGCACGGTCGGCGAGCCGATCAATCCCGAGGCTTGGATGTGGTACCACACCCACATCGGCGGGGGCACCTGCCCGATCGTGGACACCTGGTGGCAGACCGAGACCGGCGGCCACATGATCACCCCGCTGCCGGGCGTCACCACCACCAAACCCGGTTCAGCCACTCATGCGCTGCCCGGCATCTCGGTGGAGCTGGTGGACGATGCCGGCAATGTCGTGGAGCGTGGCGGCGGCTACCTGACCATCACAGAGCCGTGGCCCTCGATGCTGCGAGGCATCTGGGGCGACCCGGAGCGCTACCGCGAGACCTACTGGAGCGCGTATGAGGGCCGCTACTTCGCCGGGGACGGCGCAAAGATCGACGGCGGCGGCTACCTGTGGCTGCTCGGGCGTGTCGACGACGTGATGAACGTCTCTGGCCACCGGATATCGACGACCGAGGTGGAATCGGCGCTCGTCGACCATCCGTCGGTTGCCGAGGCCGCCGTGGTCGGCGCGACCGACGCCACCACCGGCCAGGCCATCGTGGGCTACGTCATCCTGCGCGGCGGCCACGAGGCCTCCGATGCGTTGCGGGAAGAGGTGCGACAGCACGTCTCCACCAAGCTGGGGGCCATCGCCCGGCCCAAGGCGGTGGTGCTGGTGCCGGACTTGCCCAAGACCCGCTCGGGCAAGATCATGAGGCGTCTGCTGCGCGACGTGGCCGAGGGACGCCAGCTCGGTGACACCACCACACTGGCCGACGCGGGCGTGGTGGACGAGATACGCACCCGCGCAGCCGAAGCTCCGAGCGAAGACTGAGCCAGCTTGGCTTCCTCCGACGGCGACTGGCCGTCGTACTGGTGGTGGCGGGCCGGGCCGGTGCCGCCCGGCGACTGCGTCATCGTCGACATCGACGGCGTGCTTGCAGACGCTGCCCACCGCCAGCATCACCTGGACGGCCCCTGGCGCGACTGGGACTCGTTCTTCGCCGACGTGGGCGACGACGATGTCCTCGAAGAGGTGGCCGAGTTGCTGGTGCTGCTGTCCCCCGACCTGGTGGTGGTGGCGCTCACGTCACGGCCGACGTGGGTGTCCGACGCCACCCTCACCTGGCTGGTGAAGCACGGGCTCCGCTGGGACCTGCTCATCATGCGGCCCATGGGCGATTTCCGGCCGTCGCCCATGTTCAAGAGCGATCAAACCCTTGCGTTGCAGGAACAAGGCTTCACCCCCCGCCTTGCCATTGACGACGACATGCGCAACGTGCGCATGTACCGCGACCTTGATCTGCCGACCCTCTACATCGACAGCGGCTACCACCCCCACTGACCCGGGTACGACGGCCTCGGACCTGACAGCATGAGCCGATGGCATCTACGGCGTTGGTGATCGGAGGCACGGGGCCGACGGGTCCCGGCGTCGTCAATGGCCTGATCAAACGCGGATACGAGACGAAGATCCTGCACACCGGGCGCCACGAGGTGGACACGATCCCGCCGAGCGTGGAGCACATCCACACGAACCCATTCCGCGCCGCCGAGGTCGAAGCAGCACTCGACGGTGCCACGTTCGATGTCGTCTATGCGATGTACGGGCGGCTGCGCGACTTGGTGCCATTCTTCGCCGGTCGCTGTGGGCAGTTCATTGCCGTCGGAGGAGTGCCGGCCTACAAGGGCTTCGCCCGCCCCAAGCTCAACTGGCCGCCCGGCATGCTCGTGCCGATCCGTGAGACCGCCGAGCGCGCCGTCGACGATTCCAACGACAAAGTGGCCAAGATCGTCGCCACTGAGGACATCGTCTTCGACCATCACCCCAGCGCCACCATCTTCCGCTACCCGCTCATCTACGGACCGGGCCAGATCAACCCCCGAGAGTGGCTGATCGTGCGGCGCATCATCGACGGTCGCCGGCGGGTCATCATCGCCGACGGCGGACTCACGCTGCGCACCGTCGCCTACGGCCCGAACGCCGGACATGCGCTCACCCTGGCCGTGGACCGTCCCGAGGTGGCTGCCGGCAAGGTGTACAACATCAGCGACGAGCACGTCCTCACAGCTCGTCAGACGATCGAGATCATCGCCGCCGCGCTCGATGTCGAACTCGACATCGTGAACCTGCCCGAAGAACTCGCCACTCCCGTACGTCCCTTCCTGGGCGGCGAGCACTCGCTTCACCAGATGACTGGCCCCGATCTGCTCATCAGCGACCTCGGGTACCGCGACCTCGTGCCTGCCGTCGAAGCGATCGGCGTGACGGCCCAGTACCTGCGCGACAACCCCATCGAGCGAGGCAGCATCACCGAGATGCGTCTGCAGGACCCGTTCGACTATGACGCCGAGGACGCTCTCATTGACGCCTACCGGGCTGCGATCGGGTGCGCCAGCGAACTCGCAGCCGACTATGACCCCGAGTTCCGGGACCGCTACGCCCCGGGCTCGGACGACTGGCGCCTCGTCGAAGCCAAGAACTGACGAGCACCCACAGCGGCTCCGGCACTGTTGCTCGCGACCACCGCGAAGCTGGTCGTCACTAGCCTGAATCCCGACCGGCACATCCACTGTGGAGCGACGGAAAAGGGACAGCGAACAAAGTGCGCAACACGGCCAAGACCACCGTTCTTCTGGCAGGTCTCGCCGGCCTGATCCTGTGGATCGGCAGCTTCTGGGGCCAAAGCGGCCTCACCATCGCGGTCATCATCGCCCTGGTCATGGTGGGCGGCAGCTACTGGTTCAGCGACAAGCTGGCGATCCGCTCCGCCCGGGCTCAGGAAGTCCAGCCGCATCAGCTCCCTGAGTACTGGACGATCATGCGCGAGCTCACCGAGCTGTCCGGCCTGCCCATGCCCCGGCTGTATGTCTCGCCCGACCCGCAGCCCAACGCCTTCGCCACTGGCCGCAATCCGAAGAACGCGGCGGTGTGCGTCACTGAAGGGCTCATCCGCCACCTCAGCTGGTACGAGATCCGCGGCGTGCTTGCCCACGAAATGGCCCACATCCGCAACCGGGACATCCTCATCGGCTCGGTGGCGGCAGCAGTCGCCACTGCAATCACGTTCGCAGCCCGGATGGCGTCATTCGCCTTGATCTTCGGGGGCGGCGGGCGCGACAACGACCGCAACCCGTTCGGCGAAATCCTGCTCATCATCCTTGCGCCGATCGCCGCGATGCTGCTGCAGATGGCCATCAGCCGCAGCCGCGAGTACCAGGCAGACCGCACCGCAGCCCGGCTCATCGGCGACGGGGAGCCACTCGCGCAAGCGCTTGCGAAGCTGGACGTGGCCTCGAAAATGGTCCCCAGCCTGGCTGACCCCAATCAGGCTCAGATGTACATCGCGAACCCGTTGGCCAGTCGCCGGATGGGCTTCAAGGGCCTGTTCACGACGCACCCGCCGATGGAGGAGCGCATCCGCCGCCTGCGTGACGGCACCTGGCAGGAAGCGATCTGAATCGGCTTTCTCGACCGGCGAGCTGAGACGGCGAGCTGAGACGGCGAGCTGAACTCGGGCGTCAGTCCCGGAAGTTCTCGAACTGCAGCGGCACGTCGAAATCGCCAGCCTTGAACTCGGCGATGACCGCCTGCAGATCGTCCCGCTTCTTCGACATCACCCGCAGCTGATCGCCTTGGGTCTGCGACTGCACGCCCTTGATGCCCAGCCCCTTGATGAACTTGTTCAGTTCCCGGGCCCGGTCCGATGAGATGCCTGCTTGCAGAGCGGCTTCCTGGCGAACTGTCCCACCGGAGGCCTCCTCGACGTTGCCGTAGTGGACGGCCTTCAAGCTGACCTGGCGGCGCACGAGCTTCTCTTCGAGCACGACCCGCATCGCCGTAAGCCGATCTTCAGTGCTTGAGCGCATGGCGATAGCGCCTTCGCCCAGCTCCACGGCACTGCCGGTGTTGCGGAAGTCGTACCGGTTGGCGACCTCGCGGGAAGCCTGATCCACGGCGTTGCGGATCTCCTGCATGTCCACTTTGGAAACGACGTCGAATGAAGGCATAAGCGCAAGCTACCGACGCGAATCAGGCAGCAGACCGTGGGTCTTGTGGTGCTCTGGGCCTTACCGACGGTGTCGCGTGCGCCGGTAGCCTGCCCACTTCTGGGGTCGGTGCCCGAGCGGACAAAGGGAGCGGGCTGTAAACCCGTCGGCTACGCCTACGGAGGTTCGAATCCTCCCCGGCCCACCAGTGTGATTCAGCGGCCGGCGGTGAAGCCGCCGTCGATGGGGTAGAGGCTGCCGGTGATGTAGCTGGCTTCGTCGGAAGCCAGGAACGCCACCAGCGCAGCGACTTCGTGGGGTTCGCCGTAGCGCTGCACGGGCAGGCGTTCGGTGAACCTCGGCAAGCTCTACCGGTGGTTGCAAGTGAGTTGAGTGTAGATGTCGGTGGCTGATTGCCAGTTGTGGAGTCGGCGGGGCATGTGGTTGAGGTTGTCCTCGATGACTGAGAGCCGCAGCTGCCCGATGTCGAGGCTGGTGCCTTTGGGGAGCCATCGGCGCAGCAGCGCGTTGGTCTGCTCGTTGGTGGGTCGCTGCCACGGCGAGCGCGGCTCGCAGAAGAACACTTCGATGCCGAGCGCGGCTTCGATGTCGGCCCAGCGGGCCATCTCGCGACCTTGGTCCCAGGTGAGGGTGCGCACGAGCGCGGGGGGCTGGCGAGCGAGCGCCGCGGTGACCGCGGCGGCGACCTGGGGCGCGCTGTAGCCGTCGGGCAGCGCTGCGGTGACCGCGTAGCGGCTGGTGCGCTCGGCGAGCGTGACCGCAGCGGTGAGGTTCGCTTTGCCGACGATGAGGTCGCCTTCCCAGTGGCCTGGCTGCGTGCGGTCCTCGACGTCGGCGGGCCGGTCGGCTATCGGCCGGTATTGCCCCAGCGGGCTGGGCTTTTGGGCCTGCGCGACGCTGCGCGGCCGACGGCGCCGGCAGCGCCGCGGCAGCTTCGCCCAGGTGCCGGCGGGCAGGCCGCTGCGCGGGTCGTTCGCGTAGCACGCCCGGTAGATGGTCTCCGCGCACACGCTCATGCCCGCCTCGCGCAGGTCCGCCGCCGTCGCGTGCGGGGACCACCTCAGCTTCAAGCGCTCATCGACCGCGGCGGCCAGCACCCGATCGCGCGCCAGCTTGGGCGTTCGCTCTCGTCGCGCCCTCGCGCATGCCGCCGCGTGCGCCGCGCGGGCGTCATAGGCCCCCCGCCCGCCGCAGCGGGCCAGCTCGCGATGCACCGTGGACCGATCACGGCCCAGCCGCTGCGCTGCGTCCGCGACGCTGCGGCCCGCCCCCAGCGACGACTCGATGAACACCCGCTCATCCAAACTCAGCCTCGCTGCCATACTGGACACCTCCACCGGTCGGTTGCACGTGTTGGCAACGGTCATCATGACCGTTCACTTGCAACCACCGATGGAGTTCGCCCTCTTACGGATCTCGTCGGCGTCATCGCCACCGATGTAGGCCTCCAGCCGGCGCGTCATGCGCGTCTCAATGGGCCCAGGGCACACGGCGTTGACCCGCACACCTGACGTCGCGAGCTCCAGCGCTGCGGATTTCGTGAGCCCCGCAACGGCGTGCTTGCTCGCCGAGTACGGAGAGATGCCTCGGGCGCCGAGCAGGCCAGCCACCGATGCCGTGTTCACGATGGCCCCACCGCCGCTTGCGATCATGGCCGGGGCGGCGTACTTGATGCCGAGCCACACGCCGCGCACGTTGACCGCAATGACCTGGTCAAAAGACTCTTCGGAGTACTCGATCATCGGGGCGGAGGCGCCCTCGATGCCGGCGTTGTTGAACAGGACGTCGACGCGTCCGAAAGCCTCCTGAGCAGCGTCGACGTAGCCGGCGACTTGGGCGGAATTGGTGACATCGGCGGGCACGGCCAGCGCTGCGCCACCCGCGTCTTCGATGGCCGCTACCGCGGCGTCGAGGTCGGCCGACGCCAAGTCCACCGCAACCACCGACGCCCCCTCTGAGGCAAACCGGGCACAGGCCGCCAGCCCGATTCCCCCGGCCGCCCCCGTCATGATCGCCACTCGCCCTGTGAACCTGCTCATCAAGTCGCTCCATGTCGTCGATTCAAGAGTCCCGACGACGGTAGCGAGGTGCAGGCAAACCCGCCGAACCGGCACGCCACTCCAGGCTTCGAGAAATTCTTGAAAGGCATCAAGGTCCACGGGGCTAGCTTCACGCCCGTCATGGAATTGCGATTCAAGCCCTACCCGGAAGCGCACAGTCTCTTGAGCCGTGTGGACGACGATTCAAACCAGCTGACGCTCGACTTGAGCGAGGTGGAATTCGTCAAGCCGTCACTGCTCTTCGCAGCAGCCGCAGTGGCGTCCGCGCATCGTGATCAGCATGGCGATGCGCCGCGCTTTGTGCTGCCGAACAAGGGCGATCCGTGCGTCTACGCGAGCCGTATGTCGCTCGGCGAAGTCCTCTCCGACGTGGGCATCGGTATTCGGGCTTCATTGGCTGGCACTCAGCACGAGCGTGATGACGACCGGAGCGCGATCGAGGCGTCCGTAGAGCCACGCGTGACATCGGTCCGAGACAAGCCACGCGGTGTCGGATTGCCGAATCTCCTTGGGTGGGTGACCGCGATGGGCGGCGGGTTGACGATTCGTTCCGGGCGGGCGGCGATCGAGTATCGCCATCAACCAAACTCGACGATGCCGCGTGCGACGTTCTCGCATGTCGATGCGGTAGACGGCACCTTGGTAGCGGGTTGGGTACCGTGTTGACCACAGAGCAAGCAGGAGGGGCCACGGCGATGGCTACGACGCTGGCGGCGCCGCCTCGGATTGGCGGGCGGGAACTGCCACGCGAACTGTTTGAAGCCAGCGGCCGGCCTGAGGATCTCTCAGGCACCGCACTCGTAGTTGACTTCGAGCAGCGCACCCTGTACACGATCTCGTTCGTCGACGAACTCGTGTACGAAGCACTGGTGGCTCGCAAGTGCGAACGGCTCACTTTGCGTGGGCTGTCCGAGCGGCTGCAACAGGTAGCGACAGACGCCGCCGAGTACCACATCGTCAGCGAGCGTTTGGACTTGTCGTCCTAGCGTCTTGTCGTTTCTCCCTAACAGCGCGTCGGGCTAGTGCTGTGTCCGCAAACGTTCGTCGGGTTGGTGTCCGCGTGGCGGGGTGTGGTTTGTGGTTTGGTCGGGGGTATGAGTGAGCGTGTTCGGGTCCGTCGGTTGACCCATGAAGAAGGCCAGGCGTTGCAGCGGATCGTGCGTCGCGGCGCCGACAAGTCGCCGGGGTCTCATGTGCGATGGCGGCGTGCGGTGGTGATCCATGCGTCGGCGGGCGGGAACTCGGTGCCGGTGATCGCGCAGCTGGCGGCGACGTCGCCTGATCGGGTGCGCGAGATGATCCACAGGTTCAACGAGTCGGGGATGGTGTCGTTGGACCCTCAGTGGGCGGGTGGCCGTCCCCGCCGGATCACGACTGACGATGAGGCGTTCATCGTCGAGACGGCCCGCACCCGCCCGCGCAAGCTGGCTCAGCCGTTCACTCGGTGGAGCATCCGCAAGCTCGCGACGTACCTGGCCGACAACCCGACCCGGGTGGTGCAGGTCGGCCGGCAGCGGCTGCACGAGATCCTCACCGAGTCAGGCATCACGTTCCAGCGCACCAAGACCTGGAAGGAGTCCAACGACCCTGACCGTGACGCGAAGCTGGACCGCATCGAGCATGTGGCGGACAAGCAACCGGACCGGGTGTTCGCGTTCGACGAGTTCGGGCCGCTGGCCATTCACCCGACCGGCGGGGCGTGCTGGGCGCCGCGGTCGCGTCCCCAGCGGCTGCGCGCGAACTACAACAAGCTCCACGGGGTGCGCCAGTTCCACGGCTGCTACAGCGTCGGCGACGACGAGCTGTGGGGTGTCGTGCGGCGCCGCAAGTCCGCAGCCAACACCCTCGCAGCGCTCAAGACCATCCGCGCCCGGCGCCCTGACGGCGAGCCGGTCTATGTGATCTTGGACAACCTGTCCGCCCACAAAGGCACCGACATCGCCAGATGGGCCAAGCGCAACAAAGTCGAGCTGTGCTTCACCCCGACCTACAGCTCATGGGCGAACCCCATCGAAGCGCACTTCGGGCCGCTGCGCGAATTCGTGCTCAACAACTCCGACCACCCCAACCACACCGTGCTCACCCGCCGCCTGCACGCCTACCTGCGCTGGCGCAACGCCAACAAACGCTCACCCGAACTGCTCGCAGCCCAACGGCGCGAACGAGCCAGAACCCGAGCCGAAAAACAACAACGATGGGGCCGACCCGCCAAAGCAGCCGCATGACCAAAGCGCGCAAACGTTTGCGGACACAGCACTAGTCGGCGTGACGGCAGAGGACCATGCGGGTGGGGGAATACACCATCACGAGCTTGCCGTGCTGGTTGAAGACCTCGTTGCGGGTGGTCACGATGCCGCGGTCGCCCCGTGAGGTGAGTCGGGCCGCGGTGACCTCGGCGACCACCTGCAGGGTGTCACCGACGAACGTGGGCCCCTTCACCTCGACAGTGGCGCCCAAGTAGGCCACGCCGGTACCGGCAATGGCGCCGCCGCTGATGATCAGCCCTTCAGCCAGCGACATCACCAGGCTGCCCGGCACGAGTCTCCCGTCATAGCCGGCGCGCTCGGCGGCGGTGGCATCCAGGAAGAGCCCCTCGGCGAAGCCGAACTGCGTGGCATATACCACCAGGTCGGTCTCGGTGATGGTTCGGCGGCTTGTGCTCCAGCGCTTGCCGACGGGTTGCTCGTTAAAGGTCCAGCCCCGATGCGGCCGAGGCGGGAGTCCGGGGATCGCCCCCGAACCACTGCTGCTCTGATCGTCACTCATGTCGCCTCCTCGCCCTGAGTCTGGCAGTGCAGTGTCTGGCAGTGCGGTGCACCCATCGTGTTGACTTGGTGCTGACGACAGGGGACGACGATGAGCGACACCGTGCTTGATCGATCTGGGCTTGATCAACCGAGGCTTGATCGACCAGCACAACCGGTCGTCGACGAAGAAACCATCGAGCGTTTTCGCGCTGATGGCGTCGTGGCGCTGCGCAACGTTGTCGACGCCGAGTGGGTTGAGCGGTTGCGCGAGGGTGTGGCTGCCGAAATGGCGAGCCCGAGCCCGACTGCACACGCCTATGAGTCGACCGGGTTCTTCGGGGGGCTGGACCTGTGGCGTAACCATTCGGTGTTCGAAGAGTTCGTCCTCCACTCGCGCCTCGGCGAGTACGCGTCGGCCATGTTCGGCTCGCCGACGGTTCGCATGTACTACGACCAACTCTTCGTCAAGGCGCCCGGTGCCAGCCAGCCGGTGCCGTGGCACAACGACCAGCCTTACTGGCCGATCTCGGGACGCCAGGTGATGTCGTTCTGGATCGCCCTCGACGAGGTAGACGCCACCAGCGGCCGGGTCGAGTACGTGCGGGGTTCGCACGCCTGGGACCGCTGGTTCCAGCCCCGCACCTTCGCACCGACCAACGCTCACGACTACACGCAGAACCCTGACTACGAGCCCGCGCCCGATGTCGAGGCTGACCGCGACGCCTACGACATCGTGTCGTTCGATCTTCAGCCGGGTGACGCCATCGCGTTCTGGGCGATGATCCTGCACGGTTCGCGGGGCAACTCGAACCCCGGCCGCGCCCGCCGGGGCTACGCCGTGCGCTATATCGGCGACGACGTCCGGTACGACCCCCGCATCGGCACGGCCGACGCGCTGCACTATGCCGAGCTGGAACCCGGCTCGCCGATGGCGACTGACCACTACCCGATCGTGTGGCCCCGGTCGGCCTGAGCTGCCGCGCAGCCCTGGCTAGCCGCCGGACTCAACCCCTTCCACGAACCGAACAGGAGCTCTCGTGCACAAACACGCTTCGACCGCCCAGATCGATGCCGTTGCGGAAGGCGACCCCGACCAACCGGTCGTGATGCTCAACCTGCTGCGCTACCGCGAGACCGCCGAGTCGGGCTATGGCGTCGACGGCCTGTCCGGAGAGGCCGCCTACCGGGATTATGGACGCCGCTTTGCCGAGCTGCACCCTCGATTCGGCGGCGAGCCGATCTGGATGGGGCGTGCCGGGCACACGGCGATCGGCCCGAACTCGGAGCAGTGGGACATTGCCATCCTGGTTCGCTATCCCACACGCGCCCAGTTCGTTGCGATGTTCCGCGACCCTGACTACTTGGCCATCGCGCCTGTCCGAGCGGCAGCGCTGGAAGATTCCCGCATCATCGAGACCACCCAGCTTCTGCCAAGGGTCTGAACGCGGCGGCAGCTCCGCCGACCCTGGTCTGTCAGCCGATGCGGACTGCTACGCGTTGACTAGCCCTGATTATTCACGAGAATGCCTGTTCAGGGTTTATGGGTTGTGTTTTGGTGTGTCGGGCGGGTTTGTCGGCTTGACGGGACCCGGTGGGTGTTGTTTGGTGCCGCTGGGGTGGTCGCAGGGCCGGTGTTGGACCCTGACATGGGTGTGTGGGCGCGACGGGTCGGCCGCCGCGTGAGCGGCGCTGTTGGCGGCTGGGGGTGCGGGGTGCTCAGTTGGGGTGCTGGGCGGCGAGCAGGCTTCGGGTGCCGGGGTGTGCGGTGGGGAGCCGCAGCCAGGTGCGTCGGCCGGTTTCGCATACGAGCGCGGGCAGGTGCCACAGCTGCCAGCGGAGCCGTTTGGGTGCCGCGCGTTTGAGCGGTCCGGCAAGGCGCTGTGTCTGGAACCAGTGCACGAGCGCGGCGCTGATCATGCACAGCGCTGCCCATGCACAGTTGGCGTCCCAGGCTGTGAAGGGCATGCGGGCCAGTCCGCTGTCTTTGAGGCGGGCTATGGCGTCCTCGACGTCGGCGTGCTTGCGCATGAGACGGTCGAGCCGGGCGGGGCTGCCCGCAGCGTCGGTGAGGAATCCCCAGTAGCGGAAGTTCTCGGACGCGAACAGGCTGCGCTGCGCGCCCGGATGCAAGGGCTCGCGTCGGATGATCAGCCGTGTCCGCGCTGGCCAGCCCGACAGGTCCACCAGGTCGGTGAGCTCGGCGACGTGCGCTTTGGGATGCCGCTGTTTGGGGTTCGGCACCCCCGGCGTCCACCGCCCTGGGTCGCAGCGGGCCGCAGCGATCGCGGCGTCGATGCCTGCTGTGGCCCGGGCGGACATGAAAAACGTCACGTTGCGGTCCCTGCACGCCGCGGCGATACGCGCCGAACAGCCTCCTGAGTCCAAGCGCAGCACCATCTCGCGTCCTGCGAGCGCCAGATCGTCGCCTGCCCGATGGCCTGCCGCGTCAGCGTCGGGCAGCACCGATATCGCAGCGTCGAGCACCTCGACGTGATCGGCGATGCTGTTCGCGGCCGCGTTGCCCGGGCGCAGCTTCGCCCACAACGGCTCCCCGTCCGCGGTCGAGCAGATCATCGGGTGGAACCCGTACCCGCCCTTGAAATGCGGCGCCGCACCCGCCTTGTTGGGCGAGTGGACCTCCACCAGCGTCGAGTCGATGTCGACCACCAACGGACCCGAACCGCGGCGCTGGGACCACACTCGCTCACGCGCCTCGGCCGCGGCTGCCCACAGCCCGCCCAGCGCCGAGGCGTCGATGCCCCGCAGCGCCCGATACAGCGTCGAGTCCGACCCCACCGCCCCGAACAGCTCCCGCTGAGACCGCAGATGCTCGATATCTGTGCACGCCTCACCGCCGCCGGCGAGCACCAACAGCAAATGCGTCAACAGCCGGCCCCGGTCATGGACCGGGGCGCGCTCGCCGCGGCGCGGCACCGCCGCCGACAGCGCCTCGGTCAGCCCGACCCGGTCCGCGAAACCGCCCAAAGCGAACAGCCCCGCACCCCACACCACCCGATCCCCGCCGCCTGCCAGACGCGCGTTTGTCACACTGCTAAGTTTCACCTCGGAGATGCCCCCCTGAACTGCCGACCGCGTGCCTCGACAACACGCATCGTCGCAGATCAGAGGGGCTTTTCCGCGGACTCACACACCCAAGCCCACCAGACTCATGAAAAATCAGGGCTAGTGCGTTGTTGTGGCTGCCGATGGTGCCGGACTGCATCGTCACGGCGACCTGAAGCACCGCGTCGCTGCCGCCGGCGAAGTTCTCACCGAGACCATCACTCATGGCGAACATATCGATCCCCTTGGCCCCGTAATCACGGGTATGAGGCCGACATAAGTGCGGGCGCGATGCCGCTCAGCATGTCCGCGGGCACGCGTTGTTCACAGGGTCCAGAATGGCGAAATGGATGATGCGGATGAAGCGACGAGCAGTGCACTGACACCGTCCGACGAGGCGCTGATCGACCGACTAGGGGCTCGCGGCATCGAGCCGATGGAACCGATCATCGCCAGCGCTGCCGTGGTGGCCCCGCCTGCCGACGTCTGGGCGGCCATCAGCGAGTCCGGCAACCTCACCAACATTCACCCGTTCTGCGAGCGCAATGAGGTGAAGCGCTGGGACGGTGCACGCAGCCGCGATCACGTCTACTACTACAGCGGCGTTCACTACCAGCGCGAGTTCCGCGACTGGTTCGACGGCGCCGGTTACGACTTGGTGCTCGGCCCGCCCGACGCCCGCACAGCGCTCGTCCGTTGGCGCATCACCAAGCCTGCGGAGAGTAGGACGTCGGCGGACAGCGCCGGATCACCCGGGTCCGAGTTCACCATCAAGGTCGTGGCATTGCTGCGCGACGACGTGCCGGCCGCTGAGCGAGAGCACTATGCCGAGCACATGATCCGGCGAGCGCTGCCGTCATATCTCGACTCGGTCGTGTGCGGCACGGCGTTCTATGCCGAGACCGGCACACCCGTCACGAAGAACCAGTTCGGCACCCACCCCATCTACTCGCCAGCCGACTGATTGCGCCGGTGCCCCGCAGCGCCACCAAACCGACCCGCGCCGAGAACGCGCCGGCCAACGCTGAGCGAAGCGGTGAGGGGACTACTAAGTTCGCCCGGCATGGGTGAATTCTGTTATTCGGAACGCGACGGGCACCTGTTCGTCGTGACGATCAACCGGCCGGAGCGGATGAATGCGCTGCATCCGCCGGGCAATGCCGAGATGTCGGACCTGTTCGACGAATTCCAGAACGACCCGGACCTCTGGGTCGCGATTGTGACCGGCGAGGGTGACCGGGCGTTCTCTGCAGGCAACGACTTGAGGTACCAGGCCGAGGGCGGCGATCGTTCGGCTATGCCGTCGTCGGGTTTCGGCGGATTGACCTCGCGCTGGGACCTCGACAAGCCAGTGATCGGAGCCGTGAATGGCGTGGCGATGGGCGGCGGCTTCGAGATCGCGCTGGCCTGCGACATCATCGTCGCCTCGGAGAACGCGCTGCTGGCGTTGCCCGAGCCGAAGGTCGGCCTGGCTGCCCTGGCCGGTGGTGTGCATCGGCTGCCGCGCCACATCGGGCTGAAGCGGGCCATGAGCATGATGCTGACCGGCCGTCACGTGCCCGCAGCCGAGGCCAAGGAGTTGGGCATCGTCGCCGAGGTGGTCCCCAAAGGCGAGGCACCGGCATGCGCCCGTCGCTGGGCCGAGATGATCCTCGAATGCTCGCCGATGTCGATCCGGGCCACCAAGCAGGCCGCGATGCAGGGCCTCAACGAGGCCAGCGTGCGAGCAGCGCACGAAGGCCGGTACGAGGCCGTTCGCGCCATGAACAACAGCGCCGATTACATCGAGGGGCCGCGGGCATTCTCCGAGAAGCGGCCGCCCCAGTGGCAGGGCCGCTAGCAGTCTTCGTAACTTCTTCGACTGGGGATCGTCGTTCTGTCTGAGGTTGATTCAATCGGCGCCTGATATCCAGCTGGTGCCGACGAGGAGAACCTCCACCATGTGTGAACCGTGCCGGGTGGCGCGACTGCCACCGCAGGAAAGGAACCGAGCAGCTCTCTGATCGAGAGACACCATGAGCCCGTAGGAAGCCGTTCGCCTTGCTGGGCCGCGGCGATGCTCGGAAGGTGCCGTGAGTATCGTGCCGCGGGTGCGGCGTATGGCTGTGCTGGTGCTGGCTGCGCTCGTGGGGCTGGGGGGCGTTTTGGTGTTGCTCGCCGGCTCGGCCGCGGCGGCCGTCGGCGACGGTTCGGATGTGACGATCGCTCGGTATGGCGGCGCGGATCGTTATGCGACGTCGTTGCTGGTCGCCAAGGCGGTCGCAGCCGACGCGGGGGGTTCGCTGTCGTCGGTGGTGCTGGTGTCAGGTGAACGCTGGACTGATGCCGTCGTCGCGGCTCCGGTGGCTGGAGCGCTGGGCGCGCCGGTGCTGATGACCCCGCCTGGCGAGCTGCGATCTGATGCGTTGGAGTTCTTGCAGCGCGTCGGTGTGACCGATGCGGTGGTGATCGGCCCTGACGTCAGCGGAGCCACGCAAGGCCCCGGGCGCGCGGTCAGCGCCGCGGTGATTGACGCCCTGGCAGATGCAGGGATGACAGCTGAACGCATCACAGGATCGAATCGATACAGCACCGGCGTCGCTGCTGCGGGGCAGGTCAAGCCGGGGGTGATGCCCGGATTGGGCCGAACGGCGATCGTGGCCAGCGGCGAAGTCTTTGCCGACGCGCTGGTGGCGGGTCCGTTCGCTGCCCTCGGCACCCATCCGGTCCTGCTGTCGCCGCCCGATCAGCTGCACCCTGATGTGGCCCGGTATCTGAACACTGCGGGCATCGACCATGTGGCGGTCATGGGCGGCACTGCAGCGCTCAGCGCAGCCGTCGAGACAGCGATCACCGAGCTCGGGGCGTCGGTGACCCGCCTCGCCGGCAAGACTCGCTACGACACCGCGGCCAAGGCCGCTGAGCTCGTAGCCGACCGGTACAGCACCGTCGCTGGGCGACCCTGTTTCGCTACCAGCACCATCGGGTTGGCGCGTGCACGCGTGCCGTTCGACTCGTTCAGCGCCGCACCGCTGCTGGCGCGACTGTGCGCCCCGCTGGTGCTCGCCGACCCCCAACAGATCCCCGCCGACACAGCCACATACCTCGATGCGGCGCGTGCAACGAACGCAACAGTTGGCTTGCGTGTGTTCGGCGGCGACGCAGCCGTGTCGCAGTCGGCACTCGACGCATACCTGGCTGCCGTGGCCTCGGTCGCCGGCCACGACGCCTGCCGCCCGCCGAGCCTCAGCGATGTCTCGACAACGGTGGGCTTCCCGCTGCCAGAGACGGCTGATCCGTCTTCGGGCCGGGTGAAGATCACTGTGCTGTTCATGGACTTCCCCGATGCACAGGCCACCCACACGACCCATGAGGAAATCGAGTCTGGCCTGCCGCTCATGGAGGAGTACCTGGAGGCTCAGAGCTACGGCAGACTCGACATCGGCATCGACGTCGTGCACAGGTGGTATCGGTCGCTGCTCTCCTATCGCACCTACCTCGCTGATGACGCGGCGGGCGCTACGGGTCTGTGGCCGTCGGCGGGCGCGGAGTCGGTACGGCTAGCCGACGACGCCTACGACTTTTCTGACACCGACATCGTGCTGACGGTGTTTCCCAGCGATCACTTCGGGCGCGGCCTGGCTCACGGGTCGGCATTCGCTGACCGAACCGCCCTGTCGGGCATGCGGATCAATACGCACCCAGGCACGAGCGCGGGAGTGCCGTGGAACTGGGGCCTGACCGCAGCGCACGAGCTCGCTCACAATTTCGGGCTTGTCGACCTGTACCCGTACGACGCGAACGTGTTTGATGCCGGGGACCCGCCAGAGGGTTCTGCGTGGGTGTTCGTAGAGCTGGGACTGATGGGTCTGAAGGCCCGATATCCAGACCCCGACTACACGCTGTGGTTCGCTGCATCGGTCGAGATGCTGGCGTGGACGCGCTGGCAGCTTGGGTGGCTGGAGCCCGCACAGGTCGCCTGCGGTGTGCGCTCGGGCACGGAGGTGCGGCTGGAGCCAGTCGCCCAGCCCGGCACGGGGACCGTCATGGCGGTGGTGCCGCTGAACGAGTACGAGATGATCGTGATCGAGAATCGCCGCCGCCTCGGTTTCGACGCCACTACTCCCGTGACCCATCAGAGCGGCGCACCTCCACGCCACGGCCTGCTCGAAGAGGGCGTGCTCGTCTACACGGTGGACTCCCGTGTGCACAACGGTCAGCTGTCCATCACGATCGCCGGCGCTGGCAGCGACAGCCGAACCGACGGATTCCCGATGCTCACCCCCGACGAAGCAGTCACCATGCGAGGACACACCGTTACCGTCACCGGTGAGAACGCCAACACCTACACCGTCACAGTCACTAAAGCGAACTGACCACTGGTCGCCGCAGTCCAGCCGCGCCGACAGTGCCGGGCCCGCAGGCAGCACCCCACCTGCCCATCAACGATGGGTCAATCGGCGCCAGGCACCCAATTCGTACCGGCGAGGGGAACCTTGGCCATCGCTGCAGCTTCCACGGTGAGCGCGGCCAGGTCTTCGGGTTCAAGGTTCAGCACGTGCGACTTGCCGTTGGCCCGGGCCAAGATCTGGGTCTCGATGGTGAGCACCTGCAGGTAGTTGGCCAGGCGCCGACCAGCCAGAACAGGGTCCAGCCGGGCCGACAGGTCCGGGTCCTGGGTCGTGATGCCGGCCGGGTCGGTGCCGGCTTGGAAATCCTCCCAGAATCCCGCTGAGGTTCCCAATGACCGGTATTCGGCCTCATAGGCGGGGTCGTTGTCGCCGATGGCGATCAGCGCGGCCGTGCCGATCGAGGCAGCATCGGCGCCCAGCGCCAGCGCCTTGGCCACGTCTGCGCCCGAGCGAAAGCCGCCCGCGGCGATGAGCTTCACCTCGCGACGGTGCACGCCGAGCTCGCGCAAGGCCCGTACGGCTTCGGGAATGGCAGCCACCGTCGGGATGCCGACGTGCTCGATGAACACGTCCTGGGTCGCGGCGGTGCCCCCCTGCATGCCGTCGACCACCACGGCGTCGGCGCCGGCCTTCACCGCAAGCGCCGTGTCGTAGTAGGGACGGGCCGCGCCCACCTTGACGTAGATCGGCACCTGCCAGTCGGTGATCTCGCGCAGCTCGCCGATCTTGATCTCCAGGTCGTCGGGGCCGGTCCAGTCAGGATGGCGGCACGCCGAGCGCTGGTCGATCCCGGTGGGCAGGGTGCGCATCTCGGCTACCCGCTCGGTGATCTTCTGGCCGAGCAGCATCCCGCCGCCGCCCGGCTTGGCGCCTTGGCCCACCACTACCTCGATGGCGTCCGCCGCTCGCAGATCGTCCGGGTTCATGCCGTAGCGAGACGGCAGGTACTGGTAGACGAGCACCGAGGAGTGCTGGCGCTCCTCGGTGGTCATGCCGCCGTCGCCGGTGGTGGTGGAGGTCCCCGCAGCCGACGCGCCCCGGCCGAGCGCTTCTTTGGCTTGGGCCGACAGCGAGCCGAAGCTCATGCCGGCGATGGTGACCGGGATCTTCAGGTGCACTGGCCGCTCGGCCCGGTCCTCGCCGATCACCACATCGGTGCCGCAGGCCTCCCGGTATCCCTCCAGCGGGTAGCGCGACATCGACGCCCCCAGGAACACCAGGTCGTCGAGCGTGGGCAGGCGGCGTTTGGCCCCCCATCCCCGGATGCGGTAGATGCCAGTGTTGGCAGCCCGACGGATCTCGGCGATCACGTTGCGATCGAACGTGTACGACTCGCGCAGGTGCCAGTAGTCAGGGTCGGTGTTGGCGAGAGGCGCCGAGTGGCTGGGTGGTGTGGGGCCGCCGTTCGGTGTCCCAGCCGGTGTCCCAGTCATCGGATGGCGGCCTCCGTATTGGTTGGAGCGGCGGCTTGCAGTGCGTCGACGTCGTCGATGGTGAAGTTGTAGAGGCGTCGCGCCGATGCGTAGCGGCGAAAGTCGCCGGCGTCAGCCCCACCGGTTGCCCCGTCGGCTGCTGCTAGCAGCAGCCTCAGCGTGTCGAGATGTTCCGGCCGCATCTCCTTGGGTACACAGTCGGCGCCCAACGACTCCACGTCGCCCCGCACGAAGATCTGCGCCTCGTAGATGGAGTCGCCCAAGTCCGCCGCAGCATCGCCACACACCACCAGGTTCCCGGCTTGGGCCATGAACGCACTCATGTGGCCGACGTTGCCGCCTACGACGATGTCGACGCCCTTCATGGAGATGCCACACCGGGCGCCCGCATTGCCCCCCACAACCAGGAGGCCACCGCAGCCCGTCGCGCCCGCTGACATCGTGGCGTTGCCGGTGATGTGTACCACCCCGGACATGATGTTCTCGGCCAGCCCGGTGCTGGCATTGCCCTCCACCAGGACACGACCTCGCTGGTGCATACCAGCGCAGTAGTAGCCCACCGAGCCGCGTACCACGACGTCGATCGCGGCAGTGATGCCACAGGCCACGGCGTGGGCGCCGCGGGGGTTGGCAATCTCGAAGGACTCACCGTCGGGGGCGTCGTGCAGTGCCCGGTTGAGTTCTCGCCGGCCCACCTCGGCGAGATCGAAGACGCGCGCGGCCCCGCTCATGCCGCCCGGCCCCTCACGCCGCCAGACTCCAGGCGTAGATACGGGCCGGCTCCGGCTCCCAAATCTCGGCATCAGTCGCGCCGGGCAGGCGCGCAATGGCTCGGTACTCCGACGACATGGCCACCCAGTCGTCCGTCTCGGCCACCACCGCAGGCTTGCAGGCAATGGGGTCGCGCAGGATGGCGAACCCGTCGGCCACGCCAATCGCAAACGTGTAGAAGCCGTCCAGGTCGCCCAGCGCACCCTCAAGTGCCTCGGAGATGGTGTCGCCCGAGCGCATCCGCCACGACAGGTAGCCGGCCGCCACCTCGGAGTCGTTCTCGGTCTGGAACGATTCGCCCTGGGCCTCCAGGAATCGCCGCAACCGATTGTGGTTCGACAACGAACCGTTGTGCACCAGGCAGGTGTCTGCGCCGGTGACGAACGGGTGCGAGCCGTTGGTGGTCACCGCCGACTCGGTGGCCATGCGGGTGTGGGCCAAGGCATGGGTGCCGGTGCGCCCCGCAAGGTCGTAACGCTCGGCGACCAGGTCCGGGTCGCCCACCGCCTTGTACAGCTCGATCTGGTCGCCGTAGCTCAGCACCGACGCGCCCGCCACATTGTCGATGATCCATTGGCGGACGGTGCGGCCAGCGCCGCCGGTGGTGAACACGGCGTGGTCGTGGACCGCCCGCGCCGTCACCTCAGCGCCTAGCACCTCTTCCAGCGCGGCGGCAATCGGGCCCCAGTCCACCTCGCGCCCCTCGGCCAGCACGGTGACACGAGTGCGGCCGTCGGTGCCCGGGTCGTACACGGCGAACCCGGCGCTGTCAGGGCCGCGGTCACGCATCTCCCGCAGCATCACTGCCGTGAGCCGGCCCAGCTCGTGCCGGTGGGTCTCGGTCTTGCAGAACAGGCCCACGATGCCGCACATGGCGATCCTCCGCCCGACGGTCCTCGTCGCCGTCAGTCCAGCCCCGAACCGTAGCGCCCAGCCAAATTGGGCCACGCCGTTGAGTACTGTCGGCGCGGGGACAGCGCTCGTTTCGGGCCGATGAGGGCTCGGACAGTGAGGGCACGATCACAGGGGGAACGCCATGAGCAACGGCACTGACGCAGTCGACGAGATCCGCAGCCGGGCCGAGGCTGACGGCGTGGAGTTCATCTACGCCATGTTCGTGGAGATGCACGGAAAACCGTGCGCCAAGCTGGTGCCGATCAGCGCCTTGGACGGTCTGATGAGCGACGGCGCCGGCTTTGCAGGCTTTGCGGCTGGCCCGATGGGCCAGGACCCCTCCAGCCCCGACATCCTGGCCCTGCCCGATCCGGCCTCGTATACACAGCTGCCATGGCAGCCGAACGTGGCCGCAATGCAGTGCGATCCCACCGTGGAGGGCGAGCTGTGGCCATATTCGCCCCGGGTGATCCTGCGCCGGGCGCTCGAGGCCGCGACCGAGCGCAACCTCGTGCTGAAGTGCGGCGTAGAGGCCGAGTACTCGCTGGTGGTGCGCAACGACGACGGCTCCATCTCGGTGGCCGACGAACGCGACAACATGACGCTGCCGTGCTACGACGCCAAGGGCCTCACCCGGATGCTGCCGCACCTGGTGGCGGTGTCGAAGAACCTCGATGCCATGGGCTGGGACAACTACGCCAACGACCACGAGGACGCCAACGGCCAGTACGAGCAGAATTGGCTGTACTCCGACGCGCTCACCACTGCCGATCGGCTGATCCTGTTCCGGCTGATGGTGCACACCCTGGCTCAGCGCGATGGCCGCTACGCCACGTTTATGCCTAAGCCCTTTGCTGACAAGACCGGCAACGGACTGCACACCCATCTGAGCCTGTGGACCGCCGACACCGACGAACCGCTGTTCATCGGCGGCAGCGGCGGCGGGCCCGACACCAAGGGACTGGGCCTGAGCGACCTCGCCTACAAGTTCGTGGGCGGGATCACCCGCCACGCCCGCTCGCTGGTGGCGGTGGTCTGCCCGATCGTTAACTCCTACAAGCGCATGGGGGTGGGCGCGCCCACCTCAGGAGCCACCTGGGCACCGGCGTACGCGGCGTACGGCGGAAACAACCGCACGCAGATGATCCGCATCCCCGAGCCCGACCGGATCGAGATACGTCTGGGTGACGGCGCCGCCAACCCGTACCTGATGTTCGCGACGTACCTGGCCTGCGGGCTCGACGGCATCGACAACGACATCGACCCGGGCGATCCGAACACCGACAACCTGCATGCCCTGTCTGCCGAAGAGGTGGCAGCCAAGGGGATCGAGGTGCTGCCGCCCACCCTGCTGCACGCCGCCGAGGAACTCGCTTCCTGTGACGTCATCGGCGCCGGACTGGGGGACACCGCCGAGGGTCCCTATCGCGACTATTTCGTGAAGGTAAAGCGGGAGGAATTCCTGGCTCACCACAGCGTGGTCACCGCCGGAGAGGTCGACCAGTACCTCACGTTGTTCTAAGAGGGGGAGCCATGAGCGCAACAGATATGGCGGCAGAACGGGCCGCCGAGCGCGCTGTCGCGGTCGCTGACGCGATGGAGGACATTGCGAAGATCGACGCGCACGGCCGTGAGCACGGCGGTATCGACCGTGGCGGGGTTGAGCGCATCCGCGAACGGCTGCTGCAGCTGGCCGAGCGCGACGATCTGTTCCCGCTCGAGGACTTCCCGCCGCCCGTCGACGAGCGCAGCACGCGCATGTACCGGATCGCGCAGAACGACGACGACGAGCTGGCGCTGTATGTGCAAAGCGTGCGCGACGGCACCGCCGCGCCGCCGCACGAGCACACCACGTGGGCGGTGATCGTGGGCATGCGCGGCCAAGAGCTGAATCGCTTCTACGACCGGTGCGCCGGCGAGGGAGAACCGCAGGCCGTCCGTGAGGTCATGGTCGAACGCTGCACCGGCGTGGCAATGCTGGGCCACGATCTGCACTCGATCCATATCGAGGGCGCGTCGACCAACTTCCACTGCTACGGCTTGGCGCTGGAACGGCTCAAGGGGCGACGGTTCTGGCACGCCGACGAGGGCGAGTGGCGTGAGTACTACGACGTGGGTCACATCGTCGAAGCCCGCCCGGGCCATCGGTCGACCGCCGTTGCCTGAGGTACGCCTGCGCCCTGGCGCAGCCCCGACCCGGAGAACTTGATGGCTGACGTCCGCGCCGTGACGGCGGCTGAGCTGATGGAGCGGCACCGCGGGTTGCTGCGCCGCGACGGCACTGAGTTGGCGCTGGTGGATGCCCGCGAGCCCACGGAGTTCACCCGCCGGCACCTGCTCTATGCCGCCAACCTGCCGCTGAGCCATGTGGGGCTCGAAGTTGCGGCGCGCATCCCGCGTCCGGGCGCACCGGTGGTGGTGTGCGATGACGGAGGCGACGAGGCCGCGGCGGTGGCGCTGGAGCTCACCGTGCTCGGTTACACCGACACCGCGGTGCTCGACGGCGGCATCGACGCCTGGGCGGCTGCAGGTGGCGAGCTGTACTCGGGCATCAACGTGCCGTCGAAGCTGTTCGGCGAGTTGGTCGAAGGACACTTCGGCACGCCGCATGTGACCGCTGAGGAGCTCTCGGGCTGGCTGGTCGACGGTCGGGACTTGGTGGTGGTGGATTCGCGCACCCGCCGGGAGTTCAATCGCATGAGCATCCCGACCGGCCGGTCGTGCCCGGGCGGCGAATTGGTGCGCCGGGTCCACGAACTGGTCGACGACGGCACCACGGTCGTTGTGAATTGCGCCGGGCGGACCCGCAGCATCATGGGAGCGCAATCGCTGCGCTCGGCTGGGCTGGAGCGAGTCGTGGCGTTGAAGGACGGCACCATGGGATGGGAGCTGGCTGGGCTGCAGCTGGAGCATGGCTGCGACGAGTTGGTTCCCGAGCCGGGCGTTGGCGGGCGACAGCAGGCGCTCGCAGCGGCTGGGGCAGTGGCCGAACGGTGCGGCGTGCGCACGATTGACCGCGACCAGCTGGGGGTCTGGCTGACCGAGAGCGACCGCACGACGTACTTCATGGATGTACGCACACCCGGGGACTACGCCGCCGGGCACCTGGCGGGAGCGCTGTGCGCACCTGGCGGCCAACTCGTCCAGGCCACCGATGAGTACCTGGTGACCCGAGGGGCGCGGGTGGTATTGGCTGACCACGACAGCATCGGCGCCACCATGTCGGCCTCGTGGCTCATCCAGATGGGCTGGGACGCCTGGGTGCTCGAGCCCGATTGGCTGGACGAGCCAGGGTTGGTAACCGGCGGCAACGACGACGCTGAAGCAGCGCGCCGCTCACGTCAGCCGCCGCTGCCGCACGACCCCGAAGACGCCGAAGTGGCCCGAGCCGCCATGCAGGCCTACCTCGACTGGGAAGTGGCCCTGCCCGACCAGTACGCCCGCGACGACCTGGT
Source organism: Candidatus Poriferisodalis sp. (assembly GCF_965237655.1). Classification (GTDB taxonomy): domain Bacteria; phylum Actinomycetota; class Acidimicrobiia; order Acidimicrobiales; family Poriferisodalaceae; genus Poriferisodalis. Next base: position 198,245 of record NZ_CBDEGB010000001.1, on the reverse strand, counting down.
CGAATTCCAGTTCTGTTAGCGAGACAGCCGCGTATACGCTGGCGTCATCGCGCGATGCGAGCGGGACGGACCCGGGCGCACGGCTCATCAAGGTCTTCCGGGTCCGTCCCGCCGATCGCGCAACGTAGTTCCCGAGTGCTCTTGGTAGATCTCGATTTATTTCAATCTTTCTCAGACGAGCCGACGTCTAGAGGTCGGCGTAGCGCTCGATGGTCTCGGCCCACGAGCTGGCGTCGTCGGGCGTGGCGATCACGGTCTGCAGACCGGCCATTGGTGACACTGGCACCGCAATCCGGCTGACCCCCCGACGGGCCAGCTCCGGGATTTCGTCGAGGTCCGCAGGCACCGACACCGTGATCTCCAGCGCATCGGGATCCCGGCCGTGCTCGACGGCGGTCTGGCGGGCCAAGTCGATGAGGTCCCACGGCGCACCGCGGGCGGGGAAGTAGCCGTCGCCGAGCCGCCCCGCCCGTCGCGCAGCAACTTTGGAATCGCCGCCCACGATGATCGGCACCGAGCCGTTCACCGGCTGCGGCCGGCAGTACGCGGCATCGAAGTTCACGAACTCGCCCCCGAACGTAGGCCGATCGGCTGACCACAGCTCCCGCATGGCGGCCACGTACTCATCGGTGCGCCGCCCTCGATCATCGAACGGCACACCGATCGCCTCGAACTCCTCACGCATCCAGCCCACGCCGATGCCCAGCAGGACGCGTCCACCGGACATGTGGTCGAGCGTGGCGATCTGCTTGGCGCACACGACCGGGCTGTGCTGGGGCACGATCAGGATGCCGGTGGCGAAGTTGATGGTGGACGTGACGCCAGCCATGTAGGCCATCCACATCAGCGGATCGGGCAGCAGCAGATCCTCCACGCCGCCGGCCATCTTGCCGTCAGGGCTGTAGGGGTACTGCGACTGGTAGCCCGACGGAATCACGGTGTGCTCCACCGTCCACGCCGATTCGAATCCGGCGGCCTCGCCGGCCTGAACGAGCTCTGCCGCCAGCGCCGTGTCGGTGGCGAACTTGCCGGTGTTGCAGTACCTGAGCCCGAACTTCATGCTGCTGTTCCCCTTGTCTGTGCTGCTGCTGCGGCTCGCAGTTTCGCACGCAGTCCTGTTTCAGGACGGGTCTGAGCCAATACCGTGCCTGCACGTCACCGGCCTTGGAGCACCCATGCCGTTCTTGCCTCATGTCTCGGACACCTTCGACTCGTCACGCTGGGAGGCAGTCGACGGGTTCGACTTCACCGACATCACGTTCCATCGCAGCACGGAACACGGGACGGTTCGCATCGCGTTCGACCGGCCCGACGTGCGCAACGCCTTCCGCCCGCACACGGTGGACGAGCTGTACCGGGCGCTCGACCATGCCCGCATGACGCCCGATGTGGGTTGCATCCTGCTGACCGGGAACGGTCCGGCGCCGGCCGACGGGGGTTGGTCGTTCTGCTCAGGAGGCGACCAGCGCATCCGTGGCCGGGACGGGTATCGCTATGCCGACGGCGAGACTGCTGCAGACATCGACCCGGCCCGCACCGGGCGCCTGCACATCCTGGAGTGCCAGCGCCTCATCCGGATGATGCCCAAGGTTGTGATCTGCGTGGCGAGCGGCTGGGCGGTGGGCGGCGGGCACAGCTTGCACGTCGTCTGCGACCTGACCATCGCCTCGGCCGAGCACGCCCGCTTCCGCCAGACCGACACCAACGTCGCCAGCTTCGACGGCGGCTTCGGCTCGGCCTACCTGGCCCGCCAGATCGGCCAGAAGAAGGCTCGAGAGATCTTCTTCCTCGGTCGCACGTACTCCGCCCAGGAGCGTTTCGACATGGGCGATGTGAACGCGGTGGCGCCCCACGCCGAACTGGAGTCGGTGGCGCTGGAGTGGGCGGCCGAGATCGTCTCCCGTTCGCCGACGGCACAGCGGATGGCCAAGTTCGCGTTCAACCTCATCGACGACGGGCTCGTCGGCCAGCAAGTGTTCGCGGGGGAGGCCACCCGGCTGGCCTACGGCACTGACGAAGCCGCCGAGGGCCGTGATGCCTTCCTGGAGAAGCGGGACCCCGAATTCGAGCAGTTCCCCTGGCACTTCTGAGCGGGTTGGGCTCCAAACGCGCTTTAGGCAGGGCGCAGACGCTGCATGAGCGTCACATCGAGCCAACGGCCGAACTTGCGACCCACTTCTCGCTCCACGCCGATGAGCTCGAAGCCGTGCTTGACGTGCAGCGCTACTGAGGCCGCACCGGCATCGGCGATGCGGGCGAAGATTGCGTGAAACCCGTGCTCGTCGGCGAGGGCGACGAGTTTGCCGAGCAGCAGGCCGCCCACACCGCGTCCCTGGTGGTCGCGATGGACGTAGATGGAGTCCTCGACGCTGGTCGAGTACGCCGGCCGAGTCCGGTACGGCGACAGGCACGCCCAGCCCAGCACAGTGTCGTCAGTTGTCTCGGGGACTGCCACGATGCACGGGTAGGCACCCGAATGGTCTCGCATCCAGGCCGCCTGCTCGGCAGCCGTGCGGGGCACCATGTCGAACGTCGCAGTGCCCTCGTTGACCTCGCGGTTGTAGATCTCCGCGATCGCGTCGGCATCGGCCATCGTGGCCAGCCGGATTCGCATGGCAGCGAAGCTATCGGGGGTCCACAGCTACACTCCGGACCCCACAAACTTCCGCGCACATCGCTCGGGATGCGTACGGATGTCGCCCCGTTAGCTCAGTAGGTAGAGCACAGCCATGGTAAGGCTGGTGTCGCCGGTTCGATTCCGGCACGGGGCTCGCCGCGCGAGGTCCCGGCTAGGGCGCATATCGGTGCTATCAGTAGGCTTCGCAAGACACTTTGGCGGGATAGCTCAGTTGGTCAGAGCGCACGGCTCATAATCGTGAGGTCCCGGGTTCGAGCCCCGGTCCCGCTACTGGATCTGGACGCGACCCAGATTGCTGCCGGTAGCGTGTTGCGGCGGACATTCGCCCAGAAGGCCCGCATCCTCGCTGAGGGCAGTAGCTCAATTTGGTAGAGCACCGGTCTCCAAAACCGGCGGTTGCGGGTTCAAGTCCCTCCTGCCCTGCGCTTCCGCCGTCCTGTTGACCGTCAGCCGGGCGGACCGACCATGCCCAAGCCCCTGAAATTCTGAGCCGGAGACTTTCCCGATGGCCATGAACCGACGGACACGCCGTCACCTGCAGCGTCAGGGCGAGATGACGGCTGACGGCGCGCCGGCGGCGAGGCGTGAACGGCGTCAGCCTGCGTCGGCGTCGCCGACCACAGAACGGGCCGGGCCTGCGCAGTTCGTGGGCGAGGTTCGTTCCGAGCTCAAGAAGGTGATCTGGCCGACTCGGGCCGAGATCGTCAACTACTCGATTGTCGTGTTCATCACCATCGTGATCCTGACAGCGATCATTGCCGGCCTCGATTGGATTCTAGGTGAAGGCGTCCTCCGCCTTTTTGACGTGAACTGACGAAGATCTGAACTGACGAACATGAGTGACCCGACCGATACCTCCGCAGAGCCCGACACCGACCCGATGGCGACCGCTCGCCGGTTGCTGAGCTCACAGACGGCCACGACCCTGATGGGACCGGGCCCCGAAACCGCCGAGGCAACTGAGACCGCAGACACCGTCGAGGGAGCCACCGATGAGGCGGGCTTTGCCAACGTGCTCACCGAGGACGACCTGCTCGCTGCCGACGAGCCCGAGGCGAAGCGTGTCTCTCCCTATGACCGGCCGGGCCGCTGGTTCGTCGTGCACACACAGTCGGGCTACGAGAAGAAGGTCAAGCAGAACCTCGAAGCCCGGATCGGCACATTCGACATGGAGGAACAGATCCTCGAGGTCGCGATCCCGATGGAGGACGTGATCGAGTTCAAGGCCGGCCGCAAGGTTGTCGCGAAGAAGAAGGTTTTCCCCGGCTACCTGCTCATCCGTTGCCGCCCCAGCGACGAGGCGCACCACATGATCCGCAGCACGCCCGGCGTTACCGGGTATGCGGGCCCAGGTGGCAAGCCGTCGTCGCTTCGCCGCCGGGAAGTAGAGGCCTTCCTCGCCGAGCCCGACGACGGGCCCGAGATGCCGCGCCGCACCAAGCCGTCGATGATCTTCGAAATTGACGAGAGCGTGCGCATCAAGGAAGGTCCGTTCTCGGACTTCCAGGGTCAAGTGATCGAGATCAACGAGGAGCAGCTGAAGGTGAAGGTGTTGGTGAACATCTTCGGCCGCGAGACCCCCGTCGAACTCGACTTCGTCCAAGTCGCAAAGATCTGAGCCGCGCCAGCGGCAGTCAAAGACCTGAGCATCTGCGCAGGCAAGTTCCGAGGAACACCCCATGGCAGAAAACCCAGCAAGGTCATCGAGGCGCAAGAGAGTCACCGCGATCGTGAAGATCCAGATTCCCGCCGGGCAGGCTTCGCCGGCACCGCCGGTGGGCACCGCGCTGGGCCCGCACGGTGTGGCAATCATGGACTTCTGCAAGGAGTACAACTCCAAGACCGAGAGCCAGCGCGGCACGATCGTGCCCGTCGAGATCACGATCTTCGAGGACCGGACGTTCACGTTCGTGACCAAGACGCCGCCGACATCGGTTCTGCTGCGTCAAGCGGCTGGGCTCGAGAAGGCCGCGAACAATCCCGGTCGGGAGACGGTGGCACAGGTCACCGAGGCACAGGTCGCCGCGATCGCCACCACGAAGATGCCCGACCTCAACGCCCGTGACCTCGAGACCGCCAAGCTGCAGGTGATCGGCACCGCGCAGTCGATGGGCATCGAAGTCACCGGCTGAGGCGAACCACAGGAGACCCCCATATGTCAGGAAAGAAGTACGCCGACACCATCCGTCGCTTTGACCGTCAGATGATGCACGAGCCGAGCCAGGCAATCGACATGGTGCGAAGCTTCGCCACGGCGAAGTTCGACGAGTCGGTCGAGCTGTCGATCCGGCTCGGCGTCGATCCGCGCAAGGCCGACCAGATGGTTCGGGGCACAGTTGCGCTGCCGTCAGGCACAGGCGGCGATGTGCGAGTTGCAGTGTTCGCGCAAGGTGAGGCGGCCGCGGAAGCCTCCGAGGCAGGTGCCGATGTGGTGGGCGGCGCCGATCTGGCGGAGCGTGTGGAGGGCGGCTTCACCGATTTCGACGTGGCGATCGCGACGCCCGACATGATGGGCGTGGTCGGTCGCCTGGGCAAGGTGCTGGGTCCGCGTGGACTGATGCCGAACCCCAAGTCCGGCACGGTGACCCCCGATGTCGGCAGGGCCGTGGGCGAGTTCAAGGGCGGCAAGGTCGAGTACCGCACCGACCGATACGGCAACGTGCACCTGGCGATCGGCAAGGTCAGCTTCAGCGCCGAGGATCTGAACGCCAATCTTGATGCAGTCATGGGCGAACTGGCTAGGGCAAAGCCGGCCAGCGCCAAGGGTCGATACGTCCGCAAGATGGTGGTCTCATCGACGATGGGCCCTGGCATCCGCGTCGACCCCACCATTTTCAACTAACCGCTGGCAGTTGGACGCGTCCGGGGCTCCCGGTAGCGTGTGGGGTTCTACAACCTGCTCGCCGTAGAACTCCGGTGGCTTCGGCCTGAAATCGGCCCCGTCTGAACGTGTTTCAGGGGCTTGCTCAACACGGGCAAGCCACACGGGTCGGGCCTGATGAGGCGGACTGTCTTCCTGTGCGCGGATGCGCTGGGGCGCGGTTCTGTCTGGTCTGCGGACCGGTGCCCGATCCGGGACCGGGAGCGATCAACCAGCCCTACGACAGCGAATCCCGCAGCACAGGAGATCCCCACAGTGCCTACAGCAACAAGCGGGCCAACAGCAACGGCGGCTGAGGAACGTACGCCGCGGGCCGACAAGGTCGCCGTGGTGGACGAGGTCCGCGAACGATTCGGTGAGGCCGAAGCGGTGCTGTTCACCGAGTACCGAGGTCTCGACGTGGCCGCGATGGCCGACTTGCGTGGCCGTCTCATCGATGCCGACTGCCGCTACAAGATCTACAAGAACACTTTGGTTCGCCGGGCGCTGTCTGATAATGCGCCCCCCGGGACGCTCGACTTGCTCGGGGGACCGACAGCCCTTGCCTTCTGTGGCAAGGATCCCTCCGCCGCCGCCAAAGCTCTCCGCACGTTCGCGACCACCCATGAAGCACTCGTCATCAAGGGCGGCGTGCTGGCGGGCACCCTGCTGAACGATGCTCAGGTGCGTGAGCTTGCAGACCTGCCGTCACGCGACGAGCTGATGGCACAGATGCTCGGTGCATTCGCTGCGCCACTCAATGCACTCGCCTCGATGATGAACAACCTGATCGGCGAAGTGTCCGGTCTTGTCCAGGCGCTGATTGACCGCAACTCCACGGAGAACTCAACAGAAACGGAGAACAACCAGTGAGTACATCCACCGAAGAGATCCTCGACGCCATCGGCAACATGACGGTGCTCGAGTTGGTCGAGCTGAAGAAGGCGTTCGAAGAGCGCTTCGACGTCACTGCCGCTGTGGCCGCACCGATGATGGTGGCTGCCGCTGCCGCAGGATCCGACGGCGACGGCGAAGCCGCCCCCGAAGCCGCCGACGAGGTCACCGTCATGCTGACTGCCATCGGCGACAAGAAGGTGCAGGTCATCAAGGAGGTGCGTTCGCTCACGAGCCTGGGTCTCAAGGAGGCCAAGGATCTCGTGGAGGCCGCCCCGAAGGCCGTGCTCGAGGGCGTGCCGAAGGTAGACGCCGACAAGGCCAAAGAGGCCCTCGAAGCTGTCGGCGCCACTGTCGAGCTGTCATAGTCGCGCGCTGCCATCAACTGGCCGCGAACTCGGCGTCACGGTTGTGGCGCACGCTAGGGCTGGGTAGCCTCGTTCTGGCCGTGGCACAGGTGGCCTCTCCCTTCGCGCACCCCACCAGTCCCCAGCATCGAGGCCCAGGGTTGAGGTCACCGTTTGCTGCGGACACCTGCGACTGCGCGCGCTTGTGCTCAATCGTCAATGGCCGTCGGCAGTCGCCTGCGACCCATCCCGCACAACTGAACCGCTAGGAGAGTCCGTTGTCGTCTCTTGTCGGCCGCGAACGCTATTCGTTCGGCAACCTCGACGAAGTCCTGGAACTCCCGGACCTCGTGTCCATCCAAAAGGACTCCTTCCAACGCTTCCTCGACGTCGGCCTCGCTGAGACGTTCGCCGACATCAGCCCCATCAGCGACTTCGGTGGGCACCTGCAGCTGGTCTTCTCTTTTGACCCGCACGACGAGGACCTTCGTCCGCCGCCCAAGTTCTCCGTGGAGGAGTGCAAGGAACGCGACATGACGTACTCGGCGCCGATCTTCGTGCGCGCCGAGTTCAAGAACGCCCACACCGGTGAGGTCAAGGCCCAGACCGTGTTCATGGGCGACTTCCCGATGATGACCCCCAAGGGCACGTTCATCATCAATGGCACCGAGCGGGTCGTGGTCAGTCAGCTTGTCCGTTCGCCCGGGGTCATCTTCCAGCCCGGTGAGCGCTACCGGCTGCGGAACATGTCCAAGCACCAGCTGGTAACCGCAACCATTCACCCCTACCGCGGCGAGTGGATCGAGTTCGACGTCGAGCACAAGCCCGGCAAGGACCCGACCGCCGGCAGCCGTGTGGCCCGAAAGCGCCGGCTCAGCATCTTCTCGCTGCTGCGAGCCCTGGGCTACGGCGAAGACCGCTATCCCGGCTTGCTCGAGCGCTTCGTCGAGCACTTCGACTTTCTCGAGCCGCAGTGGGAGAAGGACCGCCACGTCGCGGTCTCCCAGGAACAGTCGGTCATCGAGCTGTACAAGCGTGTGCGTCCTGGCGAGATGGCCACGGCCGACGCCGCCAACAACTACTTCCAGAACGCCTTCTTCGACGATCGCCGGTACTCGCTATCCAAGGTCGGCCGTTACAAGCTGAATCGCAAGCTTGGCCCCGAACTGGATCGCGTGTCGGAGCTGTTCGGCCTCGACTTCGTCGACCGAGACGACCCGCGGGCGCTTGATCATCCCGAGCTCATCCGGCCCGACCCAGAATCCACGGTGCTCACCCGCAGCGAGGTCCTGGCCACAGCGAGCTACCTGCTGCACCTGGCAAACGCCGAGCCCGGCTACCGGCTCGACGACCAGGACCATTTCGCCAACCGCCGCATCCGCTCGGTCGGCGAGCTGATTCAGAACCAGGTTCGCATCGGGCTGAGCCGTATGGAGCGGGTCGTGCGCGAGCGCATGACCACACAGGACGTCGAGGCGATCACGCCGCAGACGCTCATCAACATCCGGCCGGTCGTGGCGGCCACCAAGGAATTCTTCGGCACCAGCCAGCTCAGCCAGTTCATGGACCAGGTGAATCCGCTGTCGGGCCTCACCCACCGCCGTCGCCTGTCCGCGCTCGGCCCCGGTGGCCTGTCACGCGAGCGCGCCGGTTTCGAGGTACGTGACGTCCACTTCAGCCACTACGGGCGCATGTGCCCCATCGAGACGCCCGAGGGCCCGAACATCGGCCTGATCGGCGCGCTGGCGACGTTCGCCCGCGTCAACGAGTTCGGCTTCATCGAGTCGCCGTACCGCGTCGTCCGCGACGGTGTCTCCACCCGCGAGGTGCGTTACCTGACCGCCGACGAGGAAGAGGAATACGTCGTAGCGCAGGCCAACGCGCCGCTCAATCCCGACGGTTCGTTCCGCAATCCCCGCGTGCTTGTCCGCAAGAGTCCCCAAGGCGCCAGCCTGGAAGACTTGCGCCTGCAGATGGAGCGCGACACCTACTTCGCTGCCACCACCGAGATCAGCTACGTGCCGGCGTCCGAAGTCCAGCTTATGGACGTGTCGCCTAAGCAAATCGTGTCGGTGGCCACAGCGCTGATCCCGTTCCTCGAGCACGACGACGCAAACCGAGCGCTCATGGGCGCCAACATGCAGCGCCAAGCTGTCCCTCTGCTGCGGGCCGAAGCCCCCTACATCGGAACCGGCATCGAGGGTCTGGCCATGGCCGACGCTGCCGAGATGGTCCTGTCCGACATCGACGGCGTCGCGACAGAGGTAACCGGCGACCAGGTCATCCTGGAATCCGACGACGGCTATGAGCACGTGTTCCCGCTGCTCAAGTTCCGACGCTCCAACCAGGACACCTGCATCAACCAGAAGGCGCTCGTGCGCCCCGGTGACAAGGTGACCGCCGGTCAGGTGATTGCCGACGGGCCGTCAACTGATCACGGCGAGCTGGCGCTGGGCAAGAACCTCCTCGTGTCCTACATGGCCTGGGAGGGCTACAACTTCGAGGACGCCATCATCTTGTCCGAGCGCCTCGTGAAGGACGACGTGCTCACGTCGATCCACATTCACGAGTACGAGATCGACGCCCGCGACACCAAGCTGGGACCCGAGGAGATCACCCGGGACATTCCCAATCTGGCCGACGACATCCTCGCCGACCTCGACGAGCAGGGCATTGTGCGCATCGGTGCCGAAGTCGAGCCAGGCGCTGTGCTGGTGGGCAAGGTCACCCCCAAGGGCGAGACCGAGCTCACACCTGAGGAACGGCTGTTGCGTGCCATCTTCGGCGAGAAGGCCCGCGAGGTGCGCGACACGTCGCTCAAGGTGCCCCACGGCGAGAACGGCGTCGTCACCGACATCCGGGTGTTCAGCCGCGACAAGGACGACGAGCTGCCACCTGGCGTGAACCAGCTGGTGCGTGTCTACGTGGCCCAGAAGCGCAAGATCAGCGTGGGCGACAAGCTTGCCGGCCGCCACGGCAACAAGGGCGTGATCTCGAAGATCCTCCCGGTCGAGGACATGCCGTACTTGGCCGATGGCACGCCGGTCGACATCATCTTGAGCCCGCTCGGCGTGCCGAGCCGCATGAACGTCGGCCAGGTGCTCGAGGCGCACTTGGGCTACGCGGCCCGCTGGGGCTGGAAGGCCACCGATGAGGGCGGCAATGAGCAGATGATCGGTTCCGAGCCGGTCAGCAACACCGCCCGCAAGACCCGCCCCACCACCGAGCCGTCGGTGTTCATCGCCACCCCGGTGTTCGACGGCGCACGCTGGGACGAGGAAGAGGCTGCTGGACGGCATCCCACGATCCAGCAGACGCTCGAGAACCTGCGGCCGGAGTCGATCACCGGCGAACGACTCATGACCCGTACGGGCAAGACGACGCTCTACAACGGGCGCACCGGCGAGCGCTACGACGAGCCGATCATGGTGGGCTACAGCTACATCTTGAAGCTGGCGCACCTCGTCGACGACAAGATCCACGCCCGCTCCACCGGCCCGTACTCGATGATCACCCAGCAGCCGCTGGGCGGCAAGGCGCAGTTCGGCGGCCAGCGATTCGGCGAGATGGAAGTCTGGGCGCTCGAGGCCTATGGCGCCGCCTACTGCCTGCAGGAGCTGCTCACGATCAAGTCCGACGACGTGCTGGGCCGGGTTCGGGTGTACGAGGCGATCGTCAAGGGCGAGAACATTCCAGAGCCCGGCATCCCTGAGAGCTTCAAGGTGCTCATCAAGGAGATGCAGGCGCTCTGCCTCAACGTCGAGGTCATGTCGACAGCAGGGCATCAGATCGACATCCAGGGTCTCGACGAAGACGTCTTCCGTGCCGAGGAATCGCTGGGCATCGACATCAGTCGGCCCGAGCGCGGCACCGATGAAGAAGACGAACTACGCCGTCAGCGCATCTGACCGGCGCAATCGAACAGCAAGAACTCGCACGACACATAGGGCCAGACACACAGCATGATCGACGTCAACGACTTCTCTGACATCCGAATCGGCTTGGCGACTGCCGACGCCATCCGCACATGGTCCAACGGCGAGGTCCGCAAGCCGGAGACCATCAACTACCGCACGCTCAAGCCCGAGAAAGACGGCTTGTTCTGCGAGAAGATCTTCGGTCCCACCAAGGACTGGGAGTGCGGCTGCGGCAAGTACAAGCGCGTCCGGTTCAAGGGAATCATCTGCGAGCGCTGCGGCGTCGAGGTCACCCGATCCAAGGTGCGACGTGAGCGCATGGGCCACATCGAGCTGGCAGCGCCGGTCGTGCACATCTGGTACCTACGCGGCACTCGCTCGTGGCTGGCGTACTTCCTGACCGGCCTCGATCCCCGCCAGGAGCTCAAGGCCAAGGCGCTGGAACGTGTCATCTACTTTGCTGCGAACCTCGTCACCAAGGTCGAGAGCGACAAGCTGCACACCGACCTGCCGCGGCTCGAGGCCGAGAAGGCCGAGGAGATCGCCGTCATTGACGAGGAACTCGCTGAGCGGCGGGCAGAACGGCTTGGACAGCTCGAAGGCGAGCTCGCATCGCTGGAGACCGATGGCGCTCGTGAACGCGACTTGAGGTCGGCTCAGCGTGAGGCCGACCGCGATCTCGAGGCGCTCGACGAAGCAGCCGACGAAGAAAAAGACCTCGTCGAGCGTGCGTTTGCTGCGCTCAAAGATCTGCACGAGCGAATGATCATCGACGACGAGGATCTCTGGCGCGAGTTGGAGGATCGCTACGGCCAGTACTTCGAAGGCGGCATGGGCGCCGAGTCCATTGCGCAGCTCATGGCCAACATGGACTTCGACACTGAAGAGGCCGAGCTTCGAGCCGCCATCGAGGCCGCCGACGGGCGCCGTCCGCTGTCCGCGCAGCGCAAGCAGAAGGCGATCAAGCGTCTCAAAATCCTGAGCGCCTTCAACCGGCGTGACGAGCACGGTCGTCGCATCAACGATCCCCGGGCGATGATTCTCGATGCCGTACCGTGCATCCCGCCGGATCTGCGGCCGATGGTCCAGCTTGACGGCGGCCGCTTCGCGACGTCCGATCTCAACGACCTGTACCGCCGGGTCATCAACCGGAACAACCGGCTGAAGCGTCTGCTGGATCTGCGGGCACCCGAGATCATCGTCAACAACGAGAAGCGCATGCTGCAAGAGGCGGTGGATGCGCTGTTCGATAACGGTCGAAGGGGCCGTCCTGTGACAGGTCCCGGCAACCGGGCGCTGAAGTCGCTGTCGGACATGTTGAAGGGCAAGCAGGGCCGTTTCCGCCAGAACCTGCTCGGCAAGCGAGTGGACTACTCGGGCCGGTCGGTCATCGTTGCAGGGCCCACGCTGCGCCTGCACCAGTGCGGGCTGCCCAAGCTGATGGCGTTGGAGCTGTTCAAGCCGTTCGTCATGAAGCGGCTGGTCGACTCGGAGATCGCCCAGAACATCAAGTCGGCCAAGCGGATGGTGGAGCGCCGGCGCGCTGACGTCTGGGACGTGCTCGAGGACGTCATCAAGGAACATCCGGTGCTGCTGAACCGGGCGCCAACGCTGCACCGGCTGGGCATCCAGGCCTTCGAACCGCTGCTGGTGGAAGGCAAGGCAGTCCAGATCCACCCGCTGGTGTGCGCCGCGTTCAACGCCGACTTCGACGGCGACCAGATGGCCGTTCACCTGCCGCTGTCCTCGGAGGCGCAGGCAGAAGCCCGGGTCCTGATGCTGTCGGCCAACAACATCCTGAGCCCGGCCGACGGCCGTCCCATGACCGTGCCCAGTCAGGACATGCTGATCGGCAGCTACTACCTGACCGAGTTGCGTACGCGCGGCAATGAGGACGATCTCAACGATCCCGACGCTGACAAGCCCATCTTCCGTCACCTGCACCAGATCGAGCGGGCGCTCGAGGGGTCTCAGGTTGGGTTGCACCAGTTCATCGAGTGGCGCATCCCGCAGCTCAGCGACGGCGACGGCGGGTTCATCCCGACCACGCCCGGCCGTGCGCTGTTCAACGCCGCATTGCCCGACGACTTTGAGTACATCAATCGCGCTGTTCGCAAGAGCGAAATGGGCCAGATCGTTCGCGCGCTTTCGGACAACTACAGCACCAGCGACATTGCGACGAGCCTGGACCACATCAAGGACCTCTGCTACTCCTACGCCAGCCGCTCAGGTCTGACGATCTCGGTCGACGACGTGCGCACGCCGCCGGACAAGGCCGAGATCCTCGAGCGACACGAAGGCGAGGCTGAGCGAGTCGAGACCCAATTCCGGCGCGGCATCATCACCGATGGCGAGCGGCGTCAGAAGGAAGTGGAGATCTGGACCGACGCCACCGACGAAGTGCGGCGTTCGCTCGAGGCTGAATTGGCCAAGACCACCTTCAACCCGATCGACATGATGGTCGGCTCAGGTGCTCGCGGAAACATGATGCAGGTGCGCCAGATCGCGGCGATCCGCGGGCTGGTGGCCAACCCTCGTGGCGACATCATCCCGCGCCCGATCAAGTCCTCGTACCGGGAAGGCCTCGCCACACTGGAGTACTTCATCTCCACGCCAGGCGCCCGCAAGGGTCTGGTCGACACGGCGCTGCGAACCGCAGACTCGGGCTATCTCACCCGCCGTCTGGTCGATGTGGCTCAAGAGCTCATCATCAACAGCGAGAATCCTTTCGACCGTCCTGGTCCGGTGAACGGGCTGTGGATCGATGACATCGCCGCTGACAGGCCGGACAAGCGCACGCACCTTGACACGCGGCTGTTCAGTCGCTGCCTCGCGGCGGAGGTGACGCTCAGTGATGGCACTGTGTTCGAAGCCGGGAGGCTGATCGGCGAGGACGAGCTGATTGCGCTGCGCGACGATCCTGAGGTCACGGGGGTGCGTGTGCTGTCCCCCCTCACCGACGACTCCGAATTCGGGGTGTCGGCCACGGCCTATGGCGGATCGCTGGCAACGGGCAAGCTAATCGAGGTGGGCGAGGCGGTCGGCGTCATTGCCGCGCAGTCCATCGGCGAGCCCGGCACGCAGCTGACCATGCGGACCTTCCACACCGGCGGTGTCATCGGCGGCGAGAACATCGCTGGCGGTCTGCCCCGCGTCGTGGAGCTGTTCGAGGCGCGCACCCCGCGCGGCAAGGCTGTCCTAGCCCGCCGCTCGGGCGTGGTGCGCATCGGCGAGGACGACGGTCGGGGCCGTCAGATCGACGTCATCGGTGACGACGGCTCCGAGGACACCTACACCGTCCCGTCGATGTCACGCCTCGCGGTCGTCGACGGTCAGGACATCCGCGCTGGCGACCCGCTTGTGGACGGACCACGCGATCCCAAGGAGCTCATCGAGATCCGCGGTGTGCGCGAAACCCAGCAGTACCTCGTTTCCGAGGTCCAGAAGGTGTACCGCGAGCAGGGCGTGTCGATCCACGACAAGCACATCGAGTTGATCATCCGCCAGATGACCCGGCGAGTGCTCGTAGGCGAGCAGGGCGACTCGCCGTTCCTGCCCGGCGAACAGGTCGACCAGCGGATCTATCGCGAAGCCAACCGCGAACTGGTGGCCCAGAGCAGCCGCCCCGCAGAAGGCCGCCCGATCATCATGGGCATCACGAAGGCGTCGCTGGCGACCGAGTCGTGGTTGTCGGCTGCCTCCTTCCAGGAGACGACCCGCGTGCTGACCGAGGCTGCCATCGAGTCGCGCCGCGACGGCTTGAAGGGCCTCAAGGAGAACATCATCATCGGCAAGCTCATTCCTGCGGGAACGGGCCAGGACTGCTACCGCAACATCGAGACGGTCGCCCCCGAGTACGAGCCGATGGAGTTCTGGTCGTCCGAAGACGCCGAGGATCCGGCCGCATGGCTGGCCTCGATCGGCGACGAGACCGATTTCGACAAGACGGGACTCGACGCGAACGTGGCGTCGATCACCGACGCCAGCTGAGCGGCCTGGTCCTCCCGTCGCTGGCGGTTGTCGTGTCGGGACGCGCTGCCTAGCCTGCTCTCTCAGTCAGGTTCGCTCCCGGTGGGGCTCCCCACAGACTTGCCGAGCACTGTCCGCAAACCTGTCCCACTTACAGCTTCCCCAGCCACAGAGGTCTTGGTGCCCACGATCCAGCAACTGGTCCGCAAGGGCCGCAAGTCGAAGTCGACGAAGGTTCGCACGCCTGCGTTGAAGGGATCGCCGCAGCGGCGCGGGGTCTGCACGCGCGTGTACACGCACACGCCGAAGAAGCCAAACTCCGCCTTGCGCAAAGTTGCCCGCGTGCGCCTCACCAGTGGTGTCGAGGTGACCGCCTACATCCCGGGCGAGGGCCACAACCTCCAGGAGCACAGCATCGTTCTGGTTCGCGGCGGCCGGGTGAAAGATCTTCCCGGCGTCCGCTACAAGATCATCCGCGGTGCGCTGGATGCTTCGGGTGTGAGCGCCCGCCGGCAGGCGCGCTCGCGCTACGGCGCCAAGCGGGAGTCCTGACATGCCCCGCCGAGGCGCAGCGCCCCGCCGCGATATAGCTCCCGACCCTGTGTACGACTCCACGCTGGTCAGCCAATTCATCAACAAGGTGCTGCGGCGTGGCAAGCGGTCGCTGGCCGAGCGCATCGTGTACCAGGCGATGGATCTCGTCGGCGAGCGGACGGGCGGCGAGCCGCTCGAGATTCTGAAGCGAGCGGTCGACAACACCCGCCCGCAGGTCGAGGTGAAGAGCCGCCGTGTCGGCGGCGCCACCTACCAGGTGCCCGTCGAGGTGCGACCCCGCCGCGCCACCGCGCTGGCGATCCGCTGGATCGTGGGCTTCTCCCGCGAACGCCGGGAGCGCACAATGTCGGAACGTCTCGCGAACGAGCTGATGGATGCCTCCAACGGCACCGGCTCGGCTGCCAAGCGGCGCGAAGACACGCACCGCATGGCGGAGGCCAACAAGGCCTTCGCGCATTATCGCTGGTGATCTGAGCTACCGGGGCAGCGCTGCAATGGCTCGAACGCAACCTCTCGACCGCGTCCGCAACATCGGGATCATGGCCCATATCGACGCGGGCAAGACAACGGTGACAGAGCGGATCCTCTACTACACCGGCGTCAACTACAAGATCGGCGAGGTCCACGATGGCGCCGCCACGATGGACTGGATGGAGCTGGAGCAGGAGCGGGGAATCACCATCACCTCGGCTGCCACCACCTGCCACTGGAACGATCACATCATTAACATCATCGACACGCCGGGCCACGTCGACTTCACCGTCGAGGTGGAGCGCTCGCTGCGGGTGCTCGACGGCGCCGTCGCGGTGTTCGACGGCGTGGCGGGCGTGGAACCCCAGACCGAGACGGTGTGGCGACAAGCCGACCGCTATGGCGTGCCGCGGATGTGCTTCATCAACAAGCTGGACCGCACGGGCGCCTCGTTCTTCGGCTCCCTGGCCAGCATCGAGGACCGGCTGACTCCCAACACCGCCGTGCTGCAGCTGCCGATCGGACTTGAGGCCGGTTTCGAAGGGGTGGTGGACCTCGTCGAGATGAACGCCGTGGTGTGGAAGGGCGACGATCTCGGCGCCACTTACGACACCGTCGACATCCCTGCCGATCTTGCCGACCGGGCGCAGGAATACCGCAGCAAGCTGCTCGAGCGGCTCGCGGATGTCGACGAGGACATCATGCTGGCCTATCTCGAAGGCGACGACGTCGACGCTGCCACGGTGCGGCGGGCGATCCGGCAGGGCACGATCGACGGCCAGATCGTCCCGGTGCTCACCGGCAGCGCCTTCAAGAACAAGGGCGTGCAGCCGCTGCTCGACGCAGTGACGATGTACCTGCCCTCGCCCGTGGACATCCCTGCGATCTCGGGCAGCTCCCTGAATGGCAAAGATGCGCTGGAGCGCAAGCCTGATGACAGCGAGCCCTTCTCGGCGTTGGCGTTCAAGATCATGACCGACCCCCACGTCGGCAAGCTCATCTATTTCCGGGTGTACAGCGGCCGATTCGAGCGTGGCGGCCAGGTGCTCAACACCACGACGGGCAATCGCGAGCGCATAGGGCGCATCCTGCAGATGCACGCCAACAATCGCGAGGACCGTGACGACATCGCAACCGGCGACATCGTCGCGGGCATCGGTTTGAAGAACACCCGCACTGGCGACACGCTGTGCGATTCTTCGAAACCGATCGTGCTCGAACAGCTCAACTTCCCCGATCCAGTCGTGCACGTTGCTGTCGAGCCGAAGTCCAAAGGCGACCAGGACAAGCTGGGCAGGGCGCTCACAGCTCTCAGCGAGGAAGATCCCACCTTCCAGGTCAAGACCGACCACGAGACCGGCCAGACGGTGATCTCGGGCATGGGCGAGCTGCATCTCGAGGTGATCGTCGACCGGATGCTGCGGGAATTCAAGGTCGACGCCTCGATCGGCAAGCCACAGGTGGCCTACCGCGAGACGATCACGGTGCCGGTCGACAAGTTCGAGTACCGCCACATCAAGCAGACCGGTGGTTCGGGCCAGTACGCGGTGGTGGTCATCAATCTGCGACCGTCTGAGCCGGGCGAGGGATACGTCTTCGAGGACCGCATTCGCGGCGGCGTGATTCCGCGTGAGTACATCAACTCGGTCAACGCGGGCTTGCAGTCGTCGCTGGAGAACGGCCCGCTGGCAGGCTTTCCGCTGGTGGACGTGGCCGTCGATCTCGTCGACGGCAACCATCACGACGTGGACTCCTCGGAAATGGCGTTCAAGATCGCCGGCACGATGGCCATGCGTGACGCAGCCAGGCTGGCGCGGCCGGTCCTGCTCGAACCGGTCATGTCGGTGGAGGTCGTGACGCCCGAGGACTACATGGGAGATGTCATCGGCGACCTGAACTCCCGGCGCGGCCGTGTCGGGCAGATGGAGCTGCGTGGCGTCAACCAGGTGATCGACGCCAAGGTGCCGCTGTCGGACATGTTCGGCTACGCCAACGATCTGCGGTCCCGTACCCAAGGCCGAGCCACATACAGCATGCAGTTCGACAAGTACGAACAGGTGCCCTCCAACATTGCCGAGGAGATCATAAAACGCATCCGCGGCGAATGATCCGGCCCGCCGTTGGTGGGCACAACAGCCGTCCGGATTCCTGAGTTATTTGGCTGGGTTTATTGGAACTGGGCCACGGCGTCTCTAACCTCACACCGTTCAACACGATGAAGAAACAAAGACATCCCCTGCACCTCACTCACCTCCGTTAGGCGAGCAGAACCCCGAAAGGCGGGTACGACATGGCCAAAGAGCGTTTTGAGCGGACGAAGCCTCACATCAACGTGGGCACGATGGGACACATCGACCATGGCAAGACAACCTTGACGGCTGCCATCACGCGTGTCCTTGCTGAACAGGTCGGCGGCCAGGCAACGGCCTTCGACGAGATCGACAAGGCGCCCGAAGAGCGCGAGCGCGGCATCACGATTTCCATCGCTCACGTCGAGTACGAGACGGCGAACCGGCACTATGCGCACGTCGACATGCCCGGCCACGCCGACTACATCAAGAACATGATCACCGGCGCCGCCCAGGTGGACGGAGCCATCCTGGTCGTGTCTGCTGCCGACGGCCCGATGCCCCAGACCCGTGAGCACGTGCTGCTGGCCCGTCAGGTCGGCGTGCCTTACATCGTGGTCGCACTCAACAAGGTCGACATGGTCGACGACGAGGAGCTGCTCGAGCTCGTCGAGCTGGAGGTGCGCGAGCTCCTCAGCGAGTACGAATTCCCCGGCGACGACGTGCCCGTGATTCAGGTCTCTGCGCTGAACGCGCTCGAGGGCGACGCGGCCGCTGGCGAGCAAGTCATCGAGCTGATGAATGCGGTAGACGATTACGTGCCCGAACCCGAGCGCGACACGGACCGCCCATTCCTGATGCCGATCGAAGACGTGTTCTCGATCACTGGCCGCGGCACCGTGGTGACCGGCAAGATAGAGCAGGGCATCATCAACACCGGCGAAGAGATCGAGATCGTCGGTATCCGCAACACGCAGACCACGACGGTCACCGGTGTCGAGATGTTCCGCAAGATCCTCGACGAGGGCCGGGCCGGCGACAATGTCGGGCTGCTGCTGCGAGGCACCGGCAAGGACGACGTCGAGCGCGGCCAGGTTTGCACCAAGAAGGGCGCGATCACGCCGCACACCAAGTTCGAGGCACAGGTGTACGTGCTGAACAAGGACGAGGGCGGTCGTCACAAGCCATTCTTCTCGAACTACCGGCCGCAGTTCTACTTCCGTACCACCGACATCACCGGCGTCGTTGAGCTTCCTGCAGGCACCGAGATGTGCATGCCGGGCGACAACACCGAGATGACGGTTGAGCTCATCAACCCGATCGCGATGGACGAGGGCTTGCGCTTCGCCATTCGCGAGGGCGGCCGCACCGTCGGTGCCGGCCGGGTCACCAAGATCATTCAGTAACAGAAGCGACAAGTCAGGCGTTCACATGGCAGCACCTCGGATCCGGATGCGGCTCAAGGCCTACGACCACGAGATCGTGGACCAGTCCGCACAGAAGATCACCGAAACGGTGCTGCGCACCAATGCCAAGGTCCGCGGGCCTGTGCCACTGCCGACGGAAAAGCACCGCTACACCGTCGTGCGGTCACCCCACAAGGACAAGGACTCGCGCGAGCACTTCGAGATGCGCATCCACAAGCGCCTCATCGACGTGATCGACCCGACGGACAAGACGGTCGACTCGCTTCAACGTCTCGACCTTCCCGCCGGCGTCGAGATCGAGCTCAAGGTCCAGCCCTAGCTGCTCCGCCCTTGTGGAGGGCGTTGGTGCCTTGCTGGCGAGTGCTCCCGAAAAAGGGCGTAACCCCGGACGTTTGCCGAAGCAGGGACGTTTCCGGGGCCTTCAGCGATAACTCTAGGACTCGACGGTCTGCGATGCAGTGCCAAATCCGCCGGCGCGATGTGCGCGACGCTACGCTGAACCTCGTGCTCACGCCCTCGGCCACGCCGGGTGCCTGACGATGCCGGTCGCTCAGAATGCACCCACAGGTTCCGCGCGTCCGCCCGGGCTGCCTGACTTCGCCCAGCCCCCGGTTGTCGAAACCGTTCTAGGCGTCAGCTTCCACGAGGTGCCGGAGCTGGACACGATTCAGCTTGGCCGTCTTTGGGAGCGACATCTCGCGCAGGATTTTCCGAAGTTCGAGGAGGCGCCTCCCTACGAAGCGCCCGTCGAACGGTTTGCCCCCGAGATTGGTGCCGAGGGTCCCGCGCTCAGTCTCAGGGTCGGCGTGCCGCCTCGCCGCGTTCTCTTCTCCGCCGGGAACGATCTTCTTCAGGTCCAGCGCGATTGGTTCGCGTTCAATTGGCGAAAGACAAGTGAGCGACAGACCTACGTGAGATACGAAGCCGGTCGAGTTCGATTTGAGAAGTACTACAAGATGCTGGAAGGCTTCCTGGCCGAAGAGGCAGGCACATCACTCCATCCAACCCAGTGCGAAGTCACCTACGTCAACCACATCGATGTCGCTGGCGTCGATGAGCCTCTGCTGGACTCGGTCCTCGGGGATCTCGCGCTACAAGGTGGTACGCACCTGCCGCTGCCGGACGACATTGAGTTCTCGTGCCACTACGACATGGGACTGCTCGGCGAAACGCGCGGGCGGCTGCATGTCACGGCCCGAACAGCTACCAGACGGATCGATGCATCGAGGTTCGTCTTGCTGACGCTGACTGCTCGGGGCATGCCGCACTCACCCGACTTGGACGGCGTCTTGGCGTTTCTTGACAATGGCCGTGAGTGGGTCGTGACTGGATTCGACGAACTGACGACTGGGACGATGCATGAACGATGGGGCAAGTTGATGAAGGAGAGCGCAACCTGATGAACCCGACCGCTGCCTTGCTAGCAACTGAGGACGAGACAAGATCTTGGCCCTACGACGCATACGTATCGGCTCCATCGCCAACAACTGTCTTGACGGCTCCTCCACAATCGTCAACATGGCGCGATGACGCCGAACGCCGCATCCGCGACTTGCGTTGGCTCGGACCTGATTGGGACGGTCCGGGTTCACCAGCCGTGACGCTCCGCGCTCAGCGCGTGGCCCTGATGTTGGTCGAGCGACTCTCGGCGGCAGAAGGCCACCTACGGTCGCCTGCGGTGACACCGACGCCGTACGGCGGTGTGTTCATCGAGTGGTATGGCGACGAGTGCAGCGTCGCGTTCACGGTCGAGGCCGCCGGCGAGATCGAAATCTGCTTTGACGACCTCGAAACCGGAATTGAACGGGAAGAAACAGATCCCTGCCGCCCGGAGTTGGCCGGTGAATGGCTTCCCCTGCTCGCCAAACATCGCACCTGAGCGGGCCAACCGCCGACTCTTGTGCCGGACAGCCCGTACACGAACGACCTCGAGGGTGTTCCACCGGGTTCGTTTCTGATTCGCCGCATCAATCCGAAGTTCTGTGATTGGCATGAACTGGATGGTGAAGGACATCCGCGCATCACACGCCAAGCGGTGCAGTTCCACCGTGACGCCGAAGCCGAACGACTTGGACGCCCCGGACCAGATATGTCATTCGTCTTGCAGACCTCAGAGGAAGAGCTGGAGGAGCTAGGGAAGCGCTACCCCGGCTACGGCCTTGCGCGCATCTCCACGGATTGGATCAGGGTCGAGGGGGCGTTGGGAGCGCAACTCTGGCCCACCGACGAAGAAGCGTCGCACGTCGTCGTCTTCCGTATTGATGGCGCGTCGAGACTCTCTGGTACTCAAGCGAAACGACTTGCCGAAGGGCTGGGCGAGGGGTGGCTCGTCAGTCCTGCTCCGCCGCAAGGTGCTGCTTGACCCTCGACGAACTTGCCGCAACGATGCTCCTGACTCGACTGCGTCCGTGATCTGGTACCGAGGCAGCCACCCCAGTGCTAACCGCTGAGTACCCCCATTCGCTTCAGCGGCCGCGCGGAGCGACATGGCCCCGCGCCCAGGCGCCGAATGGGCTGTCGCGCTCGATATCTGAAGTAGTTCAGCTATGGTGTAGGCATGCAGGTGATCGAGCGGACGTTGTCGGAGTTCTTGCGCCACCCCAAGGAGATTGTGGCCGAACTCGACAACAGCGACGTGGTGCTGCGCCGACGGAGCGCGCCAGCGCTTCACCTGTGCCGTGCCGACCGAGAGGACGCGCGGTCAGAAGCCTTCAGCGGCATCACCCGCTTGCTTCGCCACTTGTCTCTTCACCACCCGGCCGCGGTCGGGACGTCCTTGCGCGAGGCATACCCGTGGACGGAGTACTTGCCCGATGAAGAACTTGCGCAGTTCGTCGAGGAGTTCGCCCGGGAACTCGCGGCAGCTGCATCGGTCGGAGAATTCAAGCCTGTTGCGCAGTTCTTGCACGAATGGAAGGCCACCGCCGAGGTGTATACCGACCCTGAGCTGCTTCGCATCCTCTCAGGGCCGATCGAGATCACGCACGGCGGACGCGTACCTCGCCCTCCCGGCTGAGAATATCTGCGCCGCAGCATGCCGAAGCGTCGAGAACGCGTTGCGCCCCCACCGCGTCCGAGTGGCTGGGATTTCCGCTTCGCGAACAACAATGCGGCAAAGGGATGGGATCAGATGTGTATAGATGCCCCATCCAACTCTTGGACTGCCTGGGACTCGATCATCGGCGATCCGCGTCGGCGGAACACGCGCCAGCATCCGCTGAGGGGTCCACATCGGCAATGTGTCGTCAATGGCGTCCAGATGGAGCAGTGGCAGCACGAGGTCACCTCAGGTGGCCGCATCTGGTACTGCATCGACGACGCCAAGCGAACGATCTGGATGACCGCAGCCAGCGTGGGTCATCCGAAGGCCACCGAGTAGGCGGATCCTGCTCGGCGTAGGTCCATGCCAGAAGTGTCCCCGCATGGAGCGCCCGTAGCGCCGCTGTCAATCTTGCGAAGCGCGGTGCTACTGTCGGATGGCTCGGGCACCTGCTGATCCCATTGCTCTTCTCTGACCTCTTTGATTTCGGGAGTGTCACCCTCGGGTGGCCGCAGTTTCGGCCTGCGGGGTGTGTCATCCGGCTGACCGGGCCTCCTAGGAGGCTTGGTCAGCAATTCGATGGTGCTGACGAACTCGGAAGTTTCGTGGTTGTCGTCGACGACCGTGAATTTTAAGCGGAGCACATCCCCCTCTGCGGCTGTGTCGGGCAGCAGGAGCCGTATCTCGGCTGTGCCATCGCTGAGGTGCCATCCGTCCACGAGATGGTCTGCGTCACCCCAAGCGCCATCGTCGGCTGCGAGATCTAGGAATCTCGCGCCGGGTGCGTCGACTCGGTCGAAGTAGCCGTCCCGATTAAGGCGCTCTCGTGTGTACTGCGGATGTTGGAGCAGTCCACGATGATCAGCAGTAACTGACGATCAGCTGAAGCACGCGGCGGCTCGCTCAGGCGGGCGGGGCCTTGCAGCCGCAGGTGTGGCACAGTTCGCTGGTCGTAGGCGGCGGGTGGTGGATGGCGTCGTGTGGGGCCTGCGGGTGGTGTCCGATGCAGTCAAGGCACCGAGTGCACCACACGACCTGCGATCGTGCGACCCGTGCTCGTGCGTCGTCCATGCGGCGGGCGACGCCGGGAAACAGGGCGCTGGCGTCGTGGGTGAGCAAGGCGTCCGCGATGCGCCGCAGCAGCGGGCCTTCGGATGGCGCGCGCGTGTAGGGCGGTGGCTCGTGGTCGGGCGGTTGTGCGGGGCGAGGGCGGGTCACGCGCTCAGGAGCGAATAGGCGGGCGTTTCCTGCTGGCCGCCGATCATCGAAGCGTTCGCCGGATTGTCACCGAACACGCTCCATGCTCCGATGTCGTCCCAGCAACCAGCCTCCCGCAGCGCAGCTTCCACCTCGGACTCGGTATCCGCTCTGATCAACCGCTCGCACAGCGCCCGCTCGTTCTCATCGAACGTGTGATTGAGTGGTTCGAAGAGGCTCGAAGAGCGGCTCGCCATCCCGGATTGCTCCCTGTCGGTGGTCTTTGATGGTGGTTACAGGAGTGAACGGATCCGCTCAGAGACTAGTGAGCGGGCCAGAACCGGTTCACAACCGATGCCAAGTCTGTACACCGCAGCTCTGTTGATTGCTGCTGCTTCGAGTGAGTTCGTTGGCGCATGATTCGGTGGGTCGCCGATGGAGGTGTTGCGTCGATGGCAGTCATGTAGTTCGCCCGGTGTCGCAAGCAGCGGCGTTCCGACACTGGTGGGAGACCGCATATTTTACTCGCTGCCGGATGCGCGGCGCAGTACAACCGACAGTGGTGAAAATTACTACCCGTTCACCACACAGCCTCCGTCGGTGCCGAGCGTACCGGGGAGGATGGGGCCAGCCTGCTCTGGATCCGGTTCATTGCCATTCAGGTCGCCAACGCACTCGACGTCGTCCGGCACGTAGGCGCGTCCGCAGAATGATTCCCAGCCAGGTCGTTCGAGAAACGTGCCGGGATGGATGAGTCCGTCGGCGCAGGTGCGATGTCGGATAATTTCGCCTGCTGCCGTCTGCCGTGGGTCGGCCTCCGACCATCCTTGGCAATCTCCGCTGGCGTCACACTCAATGCCGTAGCAGGTCTTGAGGATGGTCAGTTCATTGACGGACAGGCCAAGCGCAAGTTCGTGATTGGCTTCGAACACGTCGAGTGCGTGTTCTGACTCGCAGTTGAACGCGGTCGCGTAGATCCCTTCGACAAGAGCCGGATCGGGTTCGCGTGAGTCCGTGAGACAGCCATCGAAGCCGCCCTCGCGGAAATAGCCGTAGTCAAGCTCTCCAAGGGCGCGAGTGTTGATGATGCTCATCCTTGACGGGTCCTCTGTTGTCCGCATGGCCGCAATCGCCATCGTGTCAGCGATCAACTCCACGGCAAGCCGATCCGTGCTGAGGCCGTCGCGGTCGCTGCGGCACCCGGCGTAGTGGGCGATGAACTGACTCAGGAGCTGCCTGCCCTCGGATGTGGAACGTGTGTAGGCGTGGGCGAGTTCATGCAACACGATGTCGCTGCTGCTGGGGCCCTCGTAAGGGTTGTAAGACTTATGCTCAATTCGTAGCGCGTCCAGACTGAGCCAAACCTCGCCGGTGGCATAGTTGTAGCAACCAATAGCGCTTGCACAACTTGCTGGCAGCTCTTCGAAGAAGTTCAACTGGGCGGCATTCAGCGCCGGGTCTAACCAGTTCCAAGTCTCTGTGTGCTCCTCGACGATGGTCTCAACAATTTCCATGGCCTGCAATTGAACCTGCGGATGCAGCGCTGGGTCCGGCGCGCTGGACGGCATTTGTTGCTCGCCAACGGTCGGCGTAGTTACCATCTCCGAGGTGACCGTGGCCGTCATTCCGTCATCGAGATCTGCAGTAGAAGGCTCGAGTTCCGGCGGTGTGAGCGGAGGCAAGTGCACAGCGGGAACACCGACCGCTTTGACAGAAGGGTCACTGTCACCCCGCCACTGGTTCCACACATTGAAAGCGACTACGCCGATTACGGCACCGATGAGCGCGATCAGGGTGCCCAAAACGAGCTTCCTCAACACGGCGAGCACCCTAATCGCGTGCCCATGCGCCAAATCGTAGGCGTGGGGATGATCTGCACTATCAGCCCGAAATCGCCCGCGAGCGGGCGTTGTGCTGCTCTATCCGCCCGCGAGCGGGCGAACTAAGTGCACCTCTGAGGTTTCGGCGAGCTCTTCGAGCATCGGGTCGGGGATGATTTCGCCGTCGATGGCTACTGCCGTCGAGGATGTCTCGACGAGGTGTGCGTTCAGCGAGGGGTAGAACTCGGTGAGCTGGCGCACCAGTTCGCGCACGTTCGCTGCGTCGATCGTGACTTCGGCGACGCCGGTGTGTTTGCGTTGGTCGGTCGAGAAGTGGACGACCGCCATGGGACTTTCCCTCGGATCAGCTCTCGGCTAGCAGCGCCGCTAGCACCCGCGGTGGTGAGAGCGGCAGGTCGCTGATGCGCACACCCGTGGCGCCGGCCACTGCGTTGGCCATCACGGGCAGCGGCGGCACGATGCCCACCTCGCCCACGCCACGCACGCCGTAGGGATGCGACGGGTTCGGCACTTCCACGATGATCGTTTCGATCATCGGCAGGTCTGATGCCACCGGGACGCGGTAGTCCAAGAAGCCCGGGTTCTCGAGCGTGCCGTCGCTTGAGTAGATGTACTCCTCGTTGAGCGCCCAGCCGATGCCCTGCACAACGCCGCCTTGCATCTGGCCTTCCACGTAGCTCGGGTGGATCGCCGTGCCGGCGTCCTGCGCCGTCGTGTACCGCTCGACGGTGACCCGGCCGGTCTCGGAGTCCACAGAGATGTCTGCCACCTGGACCGAGAAAGCGGGACCGGCGCCGCGGGCGTTCAGCGACGCCGTCGCGCCGAGCGGTCCGCCCGTGCGCTTCGCGCCAGCGGTGATGGCCGCAATGGTCAGCGGTTCCTGCTCGCCCGGTTCGTGCACGGCCGAGCCGTCTACCCACTCGACCTCTTCGAGGTCGCAATCCCAGGTCTTCGCCGCACGCTTGCGCAGCTGCACCTTGAGATCGCGGCAAGCCTCCACGACCGCCATGCCAGTGGCGAATGTGGCGCGGCTGCCCTCGGTGACATCGGTGAATCCAACGACCTCGGTATCGCCCACGACCGGCTGGATTAAATGCACATCGAGGCCCAGCTCTTCGGCAGCCATCAGCGCCATGGATGCCCGGCTGCCGCCGATGTCCGGACTGCCGGTGATCACCGTGGCGGTGCCGTTCTCGTTCAGGTTGACCGTCGCGCTCGAGGCCTCGCCGATGTTGAACCAGAAGCCGCTGGCGACACCACGCCCCTGCCCAGCGGGGACTTCCGATTGGTAGTGGTCGCTGTCGCGGATCGCTTCGAGGCACTCGCGCAGTCCGATCAGCGGCCACTTGGGGCCGTATGGCGTGGGGTCGCCCTGCGACGGGCAGTTGTGGAGCCGGAGATCGATCGGATCCATGCCGACGCGTTGTGCGATCTCGTCAACCACCGAGTCCATGGCGAACGCCGCCGCCGGGGCCGACGGCGCTCGGTAGGCCACGTTGACCGGCCGGTTGAGTACCACGTCGTATCCCTCGACATAGAGGTGATCGAGGGTGTACGGCGACACGACGCACATGCAGCCCAGCATCGCGGCGATTCCTTGGAACGCCCCGTTCTCATACGCCAGCCACGCCTTCGCCGTGGTGATCGTGCCATCGTTGCGGGCGCCGACCTTCATCTTGATGATCGACCCGGGTGCGGGCCCGGTGGCCCGGAAGACATCTTCGCGGCTCATCACGATCTTGACGGGGCGGCCGGCTTTCGTCGACAGCAGCGCCGCAACCGGCTCGATATAGATCGTCGTCTTGCCGCCGAAGCCGCCGCCGATCTCTGCCGGGATGACCTTGATACGCGAGGTGTCCCAACCCAGCACCGTCGCGGTCGAAGAGCGCACCATGAAGTGGCCCTGCGACGAGCACCAGATGACGGCCTTGCCTTCCTGATCGCAGTCCACGACGCAGGCGTGGGGCTCGATATAGCCCTGGTGCACCGCTTGGGTCGAGAACTCCCGCTCGATGACGATGTCGGCTTCGGCGAAGCCCTGCTCGACGTCACCGCGTTCGTACACGGTGCGCGCCGCGATATTCGACGGCTCAGTGGGCCGCGGGTCGACGCCGCGCGTCAACAAATTGTCGTGCAGCACCGGCGCGTCGTCGGCCATCGCGTCGGCGATGTTCAGCACGTAGGGGAGCAGCTCGTAGGTGACCTCGATGGCCTCGGCCGCCGCTTTGGCTTCACGACGGGTCGATGCAGCCACCGCAGCCACCGCGTGACCCGTGTACAGCACCTTGTCGCGGGCGATGATCGTGCACATCAGGTTGCGGGTGGCGCCCTTCGGTGGTGCTTCGGGGAAATCGGCGCCGGTCACGACCGCCTTCACGCCCGGCATCGCCTCGGCTTTGGAGGTGTCGACGGAAACGATCCGTGCGTGAGGATGCGGCGAGCGCACGATGTGCCCGTGCAGCATTCCCGGCAGGATCAGGTCGGCTGCATAGCGGGCCTTGCCGGCAACCTTTTCGAGGCCGTCGTGGCGAACGGGTCGAGTGCCGACCCAGCGGTAGCCGCCTGTGCCATTGCCGCCGTTGCCGGCGGTGCCGTTGCCGTTGGTTCCGCTGGATGCGGGAGCTTCGGTGGTGCTCATGTTCAGGTGTCCTTAGTGCGTTGCGGTGCGAAGTCGGGTCCAGCGGCGGTACGGATCTGGACAGCTGCGTCAAGCACCGATCGCACGATCTTGTCGTACCCGGTGCAGCGGCACAAATTGCCGGCCAGCGCGTAGCGCACTTCGGTCTCGGTGGGGTCAGGGTTCTCGTCGAGTAGCGCCTTGGCGGCCACGAGAAACCCGGGGGTGCAGATGCCGCACTGCAGCGCGGCGCCTTCGAGGAAGCACTGCTGCAGCGGGTGCAGCCCCTCGGCGCTGGCAAGACCTTCGCAGGTGGTGATGGCCGCGCCGTCGGCTTCGGGGGCGAAGATCAGGCACGAGCACTGCAGGCGCCCGTTCATGATGATCGAGCAGGCACCACAGTCGCCGGTGCCGCAGCCTTCCTTGGCCCCGGTGAGCCCCAGCTCGTCCCGCAAGGCATTGAGCAGCGATTCGCCGTCGTCGGTGAGGAAGTCGACGGTGTCGCCGTTGACCTCGCAGCTCACATGGGTGCGGCTCATTGGGAGTCCCCTTGCTGTTGGTTGTTGGGCTGTCCGTTGCGGGTGCGGATCCGGTCGGCGGCGATGCCGGCGGCTCGACGGGTGAGCACACCGGCGACCTGGCGCCGGTAGTTGATCGTGCCCCGCTTGTCGTCGATGGGGTTGCAGGCAACGCTGGCGGCCGCGTCCGCTGCGGCCAGCGCAGCGTCGTCGAGGCGGCTGCCGACCAGCGCTACTTCTGCCGCATGCACTCGCACGACGGTGGGGGCGACCGCGCCGAGTGCAACAGCGGCCGCGCTCACGGTGCCGTCGTCGTTCAGCGTGAGCCGGACGCCGGCGCCCACCACAGCAATGTCCATCTCGGTGCGCGGGATGAGCCGCAGGTAAGCGTCTGCGGTGCTGGCCGCCGGACGGGCGAGCTCGAAGCACACCACGATCTCGCCGTGGGCCAGCGACGTCTGGCCCGGGCCCGTCACCACGTCGGCCACGGGCACTCGTCGCTCGCCCTGCGCCCCTGCGATCACCGCGACCGCATCGTTCACCACCAGAGGCGGCACAGAGTCGGCGGCGGGAGAGGCGTTGCACAGGTTCCCACCGAGGCTCGAGCGGTTCTGGATCTGGTCCGACCCGATGAGCCCGGCGGCCTCGCTCAGGCCCGGAAAGTCGGCGCTGAAGGCGGCATTGCCGGTCAGCACCGAAGAGGGCACAGCGGCTCCGACGTGCCAGGTGTCGCCCTCGAGGCTTACCGACATGAGACGGTCGATCTTCTTGAGGTCGATCACCATCGACGGCTCGGGCCGGCCGCCACGCATCTGCGGCACGATGTCGGTGGCGCCCGCGAACACGATGGCGTCGGTATCGCCAGCGAGCAGCGCCCGGGCCTCATCGATGGTGGTCGGCGCGGCATATTTCATGCGGGTAGCTCCCGATCCGGTGTCTGTGGCGGATGTATCAACGGCACCGCCTCTCGGCGGTCGTGTCCAATGCATCGCCTTTCGGCGGTCGTGAGTACACGGCAGCGGACGATAGTTGCGCTGGGCCGTGCTTGTCGCGTTAGCGAGCATCGTCGGCCGCTGGGGCGAACGCGACCCGGCCGCGAGCGAACGAAGAATGGTCGCCGGAAACCGGCCATCATGGCGGGTGCTGGGCGAGACCCAAGGAGCGAGTCATGGCTGAACAACAGGGTGCATCGCGGGTGTCCGACTGCGTCGTGCTGGCGAAGGTGCCCGACGGGCCGCTGCGCACCGAGCACTTCGTGATGCAGACCCAAGACGTGCCCGAACCGGGACCAGGCGAGGTGCTGGTGCGGGTCCAGGCGATCACGATCGGCGCGGGACAGCGGGCCGGACTGCAGGGCAGTGCCAGCTACGCGGGCGCTCCGGAGGTGGGCGTCGTGATGCGAGGCACTGGTGCCGGCGTGGTGGAGGCCTCGAACGCCGAGGGGATCAACGTGGGCGACACGGTGGTGGGCTGGACCGGCTGGCGCCGCCATGCAGTGATGGCCGGTGGCGACCTCCGCGTTGCCGATGGCTCGCTCGATCCCGCCTTGCACCTGGGTGTGCTGGGTACGAACGGGCTCACTGCCTACTTCGGCTTGCTGGATGTCGGCCGACCGCAACCAGGCGAGACCGTGGTGGTGTCCGCAGCGGCCGGCTCGGTTGGACACATCGTCGGACAGATCGCCAAGTCGCTCGGCGCCACGGTGGTGGGCGTGGCCGGTTCAGACGAGAAATGCGCACTGCTGACCGACGAGATCGGCTTCGATGCTGCCATCAACCGGCACTCGTCCGATTTCAGGGCCGAGTTCCGGGCTGCCACACCCGACCGCATCAACGTGTACTTCGACAACACCGGCGGCGAGATCTTGGGCTCCGCCCTGTTCCGCATGGCCACCTTCGGCCGCATCGTATGCTGCGGGGCCGTGTCGGCCTACGACACCGCCACTCCCGACCCCAGCCCGCGCGGCATCCCGGGCCTGCTGGTGAACAATCAAGTACGCATGCAGGGCTTCATTGTCTTCTCCTACGCCGACCGCTACGACGAGGCCCGCGCGGAGATGCGCGAGTGGATAGATGCCGGTTCGCTCGTGCCCCGTCACGTCACGTACAACGGCCTCGACACCGCGGGTGGCGCATTCGTCGACCTGCTCGGCGGCCGCACGATCGGCACCACCATCGTCCGCCTCGGCGACTGAGCCGCATGCACCGCGCATTCGGCTGCCATGCGCACGGTGCAACCTAGGCTCAGCCCATGGCGGCCGCGCCCCGGCAGGAACGAGTGGATTCTGAGCGGTACGCCCATAGTGGAGACCGATCATCCGCTCTCGCGAGGCTTGCGGTTCGAGGCTCCTATCCGATCGTGATCCTGCTGGGGATCGGCATCTACACCACATTGGGATCGCTCGGGATGCCCGTCGCGGTCGCGTCGTACGCGGCGGTGCTGGTTGGGGCGGGACTGATCACGTTGCACGAGATCGTTGTGCCCTACCGCCCCGAATGGCGCCCACAGGGTGACGACGTGCGGGCCGATGTGGCCTTCATGGCGGCCGTGCAGGTGATGTTGCCGTTGCTGCTCTCGCTCGCAGCAACGACGGCGTTTGCCGGCTGGTTGCGAGAAGGCGACCTCACGCTCGGGGGCCTGTGGCCGCATACCTGGCCAGTCGCGTTGCAGGCGGTCCTGATGATGGCCGTGGCTGACTTCTTCCGGTACTGGATGCACCGCGCGTTTCACGGCTCAGCGTTCATGTGGCGGTGGCACGCCGTGCACCACTCTCCGCACCGGCTGTACTGGCTCAACGTCGGGCGCTTCCATCCAGGAGAGAAGGCGGTTCAGTTCTGCGTTGACGCGTTGCCGTTTGTGCTCGTGGGCGTGGGAAGCGAGGTGCTTGCGGCGTATTTCGTCTTCTACGCGCTGAACGGCTTTTACCAGCACTCCAATTGCGATGTGCGCCTTGGGTGGCTCAACTACCTCATCAGCGGCCCCGAGCTGCACCGTTGGCACCACTCCGAGCTGCCGGCGGAGTCCAATCACAATTTCGGCAACAACCTGATCATCTGGGATCTGCTATTCGGGACGCGGTACCTGCCCGCGGACGCAGCCGTCGGACGGCTCGGACTGCTGAACCGGGAATATCCGACGGGCTTTGTGGCCCAGATGCGCACCCCTTTGATTCGAGGACTCGACAAGCGGGCGGTCGAGGTGACGACGTCTTCGTGACCGACGGCTTCAACTACCGCCTGCTTCGAGCTGGACTGGCCGCGGCCAGCGGGCGAACGCACCGTTCGCTCGTCGATGCGTGCGCCCATCCGCGGGCGGCTCAGGATCAAGTGCTGCAACGCATCCTGTCCGACAATGCCGGCACGGTATTCGGCGCCGATCATCGCTTCGGCTCCGTCGCAGGATTCGAGGACTACCAGCGTGCCGTGCCAGTGCAGACTTATGAGGACCTGCGGGAGGGGATCGAGCGGCAAGAGGCCACCGGCGAGCCCTGCCTTACCGCGGAACAGCCCGTCTATTACAACCAGACCAGCGGCACCGTCACAGCGCCCAAGAACATCCCGCTGACCAAGGCCGGCTTGGCCCGTATCCAACGCTTGCAGCGACTCGCTGCATACGCGTTGTCGAGGAGGACATCGGCACTCGGCGGCAAGGTGTTTGTGGTGAGCGGCGCTGCGCACGAAGGCACCATGCCAGCGGGCACGCCGTACGGCTCAGCATCGGGCCAGCTGTACGCGAGCCAGGGTGCGCTGCTTCGTCGCCGGTACGTGCTGCCCGCGTCGGTCTCCGATATCGCTGACTACGACGCCCGCTACCTGACGATGGCGGTGCTGGGTGCCGCTGACAGCTCCGTCACAGCGATGGCCACGGCGAACCCATCGACGTTCGTCCGGCTGATGGATGTGCTCAACACGCACGCCGAGATGGTGCTCACCGCAGTGGCCACGGGGAAATTGCCAGCGGGCTGCACTGTCGAGCATCGCAGCGACCAACTCGGGCTCCGTGCGGACCCGAAGCGAGCGGCAGCGCTGGGCCGGTGCCTTGAGACTGCCGGCGAGCTCACCTTTGCCGACATCTGGAGCGATCTGCGGGCCGTGGTGACGTGGACCGGGGGGAGCTGCGGCCTGGCCGTCGAGCGCCTCGGGCCGATGCTGACAAACGGCTGCCCGGTGTTCGAATTGGGTTATCTCGCCAGCGAGGTAAGCGGCACCGTCAACATCGATCCCATCAAGGGCTCGTGCGTGGCGACCTTGGCGGACAACTTCTTCGAGTTCGCAGAACGCGACGCGTGGGAGGACGCAGCCGATGAGGCTGACCGTGGCCTGCAGACCTGCACGCTCGCCGACCTCGAGACCGGACGCGACTACTACGTCATCGTGACCACGGCCGACGGTCTGTACCGCTACGACATGAACGACATCGTGCGGGTGACGGACTGGGTGGATCGCGCGCCGGTCCTTTCCTTCGTCCAGAAGGGCAAGGGAGTCACGAGCATCACCGGCGAGAAGCTCTATGAGTCCCAGGTGATCTCGGCCGTGACCGCTGCGGTCGCGGAACTCGGGACCGTCACGCCGTTCTTCATCATGCTCGCCGACGAGGCCGAGGTGACCTACACGTTGTACGTGGAATTGGCGAGCACTCCGGACGCCGTGTCGGAGGCCAGCGTGGCCGGCGACTTGGCGAGCAACATCGAGCGGTCGCTGCGACACGCCAATGTCGAGTACGACGCGAAACGAGCCAGCGGTCGGCTCGCTCCGCTGCGTGTCCGGTTCCTTGCTGCGGGCACCGGCGACGCATACCGGCGGCAGCGTGTCGCCGACGGCCAACGCGACGTGCAGTTCAAGTACCTCCGCTTGCAGTACAGCGCCGAGTGCTCGTTCGGCTTCGACGACTTCCTCACCGCCGTCTGAGCGAGATTCGACGGGGTCAGCGCGTGCAGATCCGCCACCTGAAAGCGTTCACGTTCCCGGTGCCGTTCAAGCGTGTGTTCCGGCATGCTTCCGCCAGCCGCCGCCACGCCGAGAACGTCATCGTGGCGGCCCACGCTGCCGACGGGAAGATCGGTTACGGAGAGGGGTGTCCGCGGCTGTACGTGACTGGGGAAACGGTCCCCGACTGCGCTGCATTCGTCAGCCGGTACGCCGATTCGTTCTGCGCGGATGTCAGGA
The DNA here is from genome assembly GCF_965237655.1 of Candidatus Poriferisodalis sp. Classification (GTDB taxonomy): domain Bacteria; phylum Actinomycetota; class Acidimicrobiia; order Acidimicrobiales; family Poriferisodalaceae; genus Poriferisodalis. The sequence goes on along the minus strand of NZ_CBDEGB010000001.1, from coordinate 164,720 downwards.
GCGTGAACGATCTGCGGGCGTGGGCCGATGCCCATCGCAGCGTCATTGACGAGAATCCAGCCGCGTTCTGCGCGATGGAGATCGCCGCGCTCGATCTACTGGGCAAGGAAGGCGGCTGCAATATCGAGCAATTGCTCGGCGTTGCGGCGGGCCCGCCCGACGTGGCGTACTCGGCAGTCGTGGGCGACATGCCGTTGCCGCTGTATCGATGGCAGCTCCGTGGTTACCGGGCGCGGGGCTTCACCGATTTCAAGGTGAAGCTCTCGGGCTCACCCCGGCGTGACCGCGCCAAGCTGGCCCCGTTTGCCTCTCGAGGTTCAGGTCCGGGGACCGTTCGCCTCGATGCGAACAACCTCTGGGAGACGCCCACGCAGTGCATCGAGCACTTGGACGCACTGGGAGACGTCGCGTTCGCCATCGAGGAACCGCTGCAGGCGGGTGACATCGAGGGGTGCGCTCAGATTGCCTGTGACCGCCGCGTCAAGATCATCGCCGACGAGAGCGTGTGGCTTGCCGACCAGCTGGAGGCGTTGGCGGAGCCATCCCGGTGGATCGTCAATGTGCGCGTTTCGAAAATGGGCGGCATCGTCAGGTCACTCGACATCGTGGCCGCCGCTGTACGCGCAGGTATCGATGTCATCGTCGGATGCCAGGTGGGGGAGACGAGCCTGCTCACCCGGGCAGCGCTTCCGGTCATCGCGAGCGCCCCGGGCGCAATCGTGGCGGCGGAGGGTGCCTTCGGCACGCACCTGCTGGCCAGTGATCTCACTGATCGGACCATCATGTTCGGTCACGGCGGCGTGCTGCGGGGACGCGATGTGACCGATCGCAGCGGCGGCGGGCTGGGCCTTCGGCTTGATCCCGCAGCCGTTCTCGTGCCGCTGGAGGTCACATGAGCGATGACCGCTTCGCAGCGGCGAGCCTGGCGCTGGGCCTGGCGTTCTTGGCCCGCGTCGCGGGCCAAGCCACCCAGCGCTGGTGGAGTGTCGGCTTCCTGCCCTCGCAGGACGCATGGCAGGGCAGCAGCCTGCCGTTTCCGGCATTGTTCGTGTCCCAGATCGTGATCCTGGTGATCATCGTGGTAGCGACGCTGCGGATCCGAGCAGGCCGGAATCTCTTCGGGCGGCGCTGGGTGACGCCGGTCGCTTGGTTCGGGATCCTGTACTTCGTCGTGATGTCGGCCCGCCTGGTCCTCGGGTTCGGGGGCAGCGCCGGCGTATTCGGCGAGGACAGCTTTACCGCCCGAAGGTGGTTCACTGCCTACCTGCCGACGGTGTTTCACTTGGTCCTGGCGGGTGAAGTGCTGCTGTTCGCGGCCTACCAACGCGCTCGCCTGAGACAGACCAGCTGAGCGACCGCGGGGTTGGGGTGTTGCCCGTGACTGTCAGTGACACCGTGCCCGCATGGTTGCCGCCTTGATGTCATCGGCTTCTGCCTTGGCGTACAAGCTGTCTGTGTCGCCGAATTCTGCTTGTTCTGGCTCGACCCCGACCAGTAGCTTCAATTGGTGAGACGCAGGAAAGGAAGTGACGCTGTGGCCGCGAATCCGATGCCAGCCGCGATCAAGATCGAATCCGATACGGAACTTGTGACGCTTGCTGATGTGGACGCTGCCGTAGGCGCCGCCCCGATTCCACCGGATGAGCAGAACGGCGTGATCTACAGCAGCGACGAGGAATTCTCCGCGCACCTCGAAGCTCAGCCGTTCGATTCATCGGGCGAATAGTCCGAGCGCGTGCCAACGCACGAGATTCTTCCGTAGCTGGTCCTCCAACCCACGATCCGATCGGTCGTCTGCCGCGACGACATCAATAGGGCCGAAGCGACCGCGTCGAAACACGCTGATGGGAGCCATTTGTGCCCGCGGCGTTGCTGAAGACCATGTCGTGCGCGCCGATGGCGGTCGGGGCCCAAGCGCGCGACACAGATGGGTTGGCCCAATAGAGGTGTGGTTGACTGTTCAGCCATGAGTTTGGGTGGACTGCGGATTCCGGGGCGCGGGCAAGTGCTGGCAGCGGTCGTCGTGTTGGCCACGGCAGCGCAGTCGGATCTGTACAGCGCAGTGACGCTCGCTGGTGTGATCGAGACCGACTGCATCGTGCTCGCGGGTGACTGAGACGAACCGATGCCCGAATCCCAGCGGGTGCGTCTCGACGCGGCTGCCGAGGGCGGCTACGTCGTGGGTGGGCTTGCTGCGGTGCCGAGCGCAAAGGTCACTGGGCATGACTTGACGCGGCTTGCCGGCACTGATCGCTGGCAAACCGCACGCCTGCTGGTGGGCAACCAGGCGCGCAGTCTCGCCGGTGATGACAGCAGCGAAGCCGACGCTTCGGCTGGGGCAGAGGACCCAACCACCGACTGCACCGGCGACGTTCCGATCGTGGCAGCGTCGGATGCAGCGGCGCAGTCGGATTTGTACAGCGCCGTCACGCTCACTGGCGTATTCGGCACTGACTGCATCGTCCTCGCGGGCGCCAGGGACGAGCCGATGCCGACAGAACAGCAGGTGCGCCTCAATGCAGCAGCCGGGGGTGGCTACATCGTCGGCGGGCGCGCAGCCATGCCCGACACCAAGGTCTCCGGCCGGGACATGACCCGCCTCGCTGGAACCGATCGCTGGCACACCGCCCAACTCGTCGGCAATCAAGCCCGCATCACCGTCGTGGGCGAGGCCGCTTCCAGTAGTGATTATGAGAGGGTCCGCGCCTTGCAGGTCCCAATTGTCACCGGGAACTCGCGGGCGTTCTTGAGACAGCCTGATAGAGCGATGGCGTTTGGTGAGATGAATTTCCTGCGGCCGCATTTCTTCCAAGGCAGTACCGTTGAGGCGGTGACCGATACGACCCAGCAGCCACGGCACGACGCGAAAGCGTCAGAAGAAGGCGCCCGCCAGGTGGTCGAGGCGTGGCTGCGGTCTGGCAGTTGTGAGCCGCTTTCCCTACAGGCCGACTTGACGACCATGTTCATCGAAGGCGACGAGTCACCGTTGGGTTTCGAGGTGTGGCGGTTGGTCGCTGAGGCCATCGAGACCGGCTGGGCTGACGAGCGATTGGCCGACGCTCTGTCAAGTTCACTGGCGGAGGACGCTCGACATCCGTCGGCAGGAACCAGACGGCGAGACTGACGACAGTTCAGTCGCTGAGGGGCCCGGTGAGCGAGAGCGCTCAGGTTGGAGCGGTTGTGGGGGCTCGGTAGGCTGCTTCATTCGCGGTGTGGGAGTTCCTGCGCCGAACCGACGTCCGGCCAGGCCGGGTGCCCAAAGCCAAATGGCGGCGGGCACACGGAACCGGTCGGCACAACCGGAGAATCGCTCCGCCGGCAGTGCCGTGCGGAGCGTTTACGTGCCGCCCGGGAGGGCGGACCGGCAAGCAGAGTGCCGCCCGGGAGGGCGGACCGGCATCGACGAAGGCACGAGAGAGACGCTGACATGGCGAACAAGGCGCTCGTCGCGACGAAAGTCGGCATGACGCAGCTTTGGGATGACGAGAATCGGGTCGTCCCGGTCACCGTGCTGCGCGTGGATACATGCCGGGTCACCCAAGTCCGCACCACCGAGCAGGACGGCTACACCGCAGTGCAGGTCACCTACGGCCACCGCGAAGCCCGCAAGCTCAATCGCCCCACGGTGGGTCACTACGAGCGTGCTGGGGTCGACCCCGGCGTACGCCTCGTAGAGCTGCGGCTCGATGATGTGAGCGAAGTGACGGTCGGTGCCGAATTGGGCGCCGACCTTTTCAGTCCTGGGGAGCTCGTCGATGTGACGGCCACCTCCAAAGGCAAGGGCTTCGCCGGCGTCATGAAGCGGCACAATTTCTCGGGCCAGCGAGCCAGCCACGGCGCCCACCGCGTGCATCGCGCTCCCGGAGCCATCGGTGCCTGCGCCACGCCCTCGCGTGTGTTCAAGGGGACCCGCATGGCCGGCCGCATGGGCAGCGAGAAGGTCACCACGCTCAACCTCGCTGTCGTCGAAGCCGACGCGGAACGCGGCCTGCTGTTGGTGCGCGGTTCGGTCCCCGGACCCAAGGGTGGCACGGTCATCGTCCGCAACGCTGTCAAAGCGCCACTGGACGCGTCGGCAAACACAGCGCCCCTGGGCACGTCGGCAAACACAGCGCCGGCAAGGGTTTGAGGGGGCTGCGATGACGCTTGCGCTCGATGTCCGCACCTCCGACGGCGGCACTGCCGGCACCGTCGAACTCGACGAGGCCATCTTCGGTATCGAACCGAACATGGCGGCCCTGCACCAAGCCGTCACCGCACAGCTCGCAGCTCGCCGCAGCGGCACTCACAACACCCGCACGCGCGCCGAGGTGCGCGGCGGCGGCGCCAAGCCCTGGCGGCAGAAGGGCACCGGTCGGGCCCGCGCGGGTTCGATCCGCTCGCCCCAGTTCGCCGGTGGCGGTGTGGCGCACGGTCCCAAGCCGCGCGACTACCGCCAGAAGGTGAACCGCAAGATGGTGCGGCTCGCCCTCCGATCCGCCCTGAGCGACCGGGCTCGCAGCGAGCGCGTCATGGTCATCGACGAGTGGCGCTTCGCCCAGCCCCGCACGAAGGACGCCATTGCCGTGCTGGAGAACCTGTCGCTAGACGGGCAGGTTCTGCTCGTTCTGGACGGCAGCCCTGCGCACCAGACCGCCGACCGTAGCTTCCGCAATCTCCCCTCAGTGCGTTCGGTTCGCACGGCTGAGCTGAACGCCTACGACATCCTGCGCTCGGACTGGCTGGTCTTCACTCGCGACACCCTTCCAACCAGCAACGGCTCACAGAGCGGGGGAGCAGACCAGTGAAGGACCCCCGCGACGTGCTGATCGCCCCAGTCATCTCGGAGAAGTCCTACGACTTCCTCGAAGAGGGCGTGTACGTGTTCCGCGTCCATCCCTCAGCCAGCAAGCCGGAGATCCGCCAAGCCGTCGAGTCGGTCTTCGACGTGAAGGTCGCCAAGGTCAACACGCTGAACCGCAAGGGCAAGGCCCGCCGCAACCGGCGCAACAACACCACTGGCAAGCGGCCCGACACCAAGCGGGCGATCGTCACCCTCGTCGAGGGCGACTCGATCCAGATCTTCAATTCCTGAGGCACAGCGTCATGGGCATTCGAGTACGCAAACCGACAAGTCCCGGCCGGAGGTTCCAGACCGTCTCGGACTTTGCTGACATCACCGCAACCAAGCCCGAGCGCTCGCTCATCGCCAAGCAGCACTCCACCGGCGGCCGAAACAGCTACGGCCGCAAGACCTCCCGCCACCGTGGCGGCGGTCACAAGCAGCGATACCGGGTGATCGACTTCCGCCGCAACAAAGACGGTGTGCCGGCCACGGTCGCCACCATCGAGTACGACCCCAACCGCAACGCACGCATCGCGTTGCTGCACTACCACGACGGCGAGAAGCGCTACATCCTGGCGGCAGCGGGGCTGGAAGTCGGCGACAAGCTGGCCAACGGATCCCAAGCGGAAGTGCGCGTCGGCAACGCCATGCCGCTGCGGTACGTGCCGGTCGGCACCACCGTTCACAACGTGGAGCTCAAGCCCGGCGCGGGCGGCCGCATGGCGCGTTCGGCAGGTTCTAGCGTGCAGCTGGTGGCCAAGGAAGGCGTGTACGCCACCTTGCGCCTGCCGTCCACCGAGATGCGCCGTGTGCCGATCGACTGCCGTGCCACGATCGGCTCGGTCGGCAACTCCGAGGCCGATCTCATCAAGATCGGCAAGGCAGGCCGGAATCGCTACAAGGGCGTCCGCCCGCAGACCCGCGGCGTGGCCATGAACCCCGTCGACCACCCCCTCGGCGGCGGCGAGGGCAAGTCCTCGGGCGGCCGCCACCCGGTATCGCCGTGGGGCAAGCCCGAAGGCCGCACCCGCTCCAAGAACCGCAAGTCCAACGACCTCATCGTCCGCCGCCGCCGGACGCGCGGGTCCCGGAGGTAGAGCGATGCCGCGCAGTCTCAAGAAGGGCCCGTTCGTCGACGACCACCTGCTTTCCAAGGTGGACGCACTCAACGAGAGCGGCGAGCGCAAGGTCATCAAGACGTGGAGCCGGCGCTCCACGATCATCCCCGAAATGATCGGCCACACCATCGCCGTGCACGACGGGCGAAAGCACCTGCCGGTGTACGTGACCGAGTCGATGGTGGGCCACAAGCTCGGCGAGTTCGCGCCGACGCGGACATTCAAGTTCCACGCCGGCCAGGAGCGAGGCGGTCGTCGGCGATGAGCGGTTTGATCGATCTCAACGTCATCGCTGGGGCGAAAGCCACGCACAAGTACGCGCGGCTGTCGGCATCGAAGGCACGCGTCGTGCTCAACCTGGTCCGCGACGAGGACCTGGGCCTGGCCCGCGACCGCCTGCGGTTCTGCGAGCGCGGTGCCGCCGAGGTCGTGTCCAAGGTGCTCGAGAGCGCCGTGGCCAACGCCACCAACAACGAGCAGCTCGACGCCGACGAGCTGTATGTGGCCGAGTGCTGGGCCGACGAGGGTCCCGTGCTGAAGCGGTGGCGCCCGCGGGCGAGAGGCCGCGCCACGCGCATTCACAAGCAGACCTGTCACATCACGGTGATCGTGGCGCAGCTCAGCTCTGAGGAATTGGAGTTGCGCGAAGCACGCCTCGCGGCCTCGGGCGCTCAGACAGCCACCGCCGCTCGCGCTGCTCGCGTTGCCGCCAGCCGTGGTGCCGAAGACACCGATGAGGCGCAAGACGCTGAGCTCGAAGACGCTGAGCTCGAAGACGCTGAGCTTGAGGACATTGTCGACGTGGCCGAAGCAGTCGACGAGACCGAAGACGCCGCCGACGAGGCCGACGAGACCGAAGACGCCGCCGCCGAGGCCGACGAGACCGAAGAAGTCTCCGCTGTTGCGACGGACGATGTCAGCCCAGCCGATGAGATCGACGAGGCAACAGAGGCTGAAGCCACCACCGACGACGCCACCGACCGCAAAGAAGGCAGCTAGCCATGGGTCAGAAGGTCAACCCGTACGGCTTCCGCTTGGGAATCACCACCGACTGGAAGTCGCGCTGGTACGCCGACAAGGAGTATCAGGACTATCTCATCGAGGATTGGAAGATCCGCGACTTCCTGCGGACCGAGCTTCCGCATGCTGCAATCAGCCGCATTGAGGTGGAGCGAACCCGCGACCGCCTACGGGTCGACGTGCACACGGCGCGACCGGGCATCGTCATCGGCCGCCGGGGGAGCGAGGCCGATCGCCTGCGCACCAAGCTCGGGCAAATCTCGGGCAATCCCAAGGTCCAGCTGAACATTCAGGAGATCAAGCAGCCCGAGCTTGAAGCGGCGCTCATCGCCCAGGGGATAGCGGACCAGCTGGCCGGCCGGGTCGCATTCCGGCGAGCCATGAAGCGTGCCGTGCAGAACGCCCAGAAGGCGGGCGCACTCGGGATCCGGGTGCAGTGCTCAGGCCGTCTGGGCGGTTCAGAGATGGCCCGCACCGAGTGGTACCGCGAGGGTCGTGTGCCACTGCACACACTGCGCGCCGACATCGACTACGGCTTCCGCGAAGCGCGCACCACGGCGGGACGCATCGGCGTGAAGGTGTGGCTCTACAAAGGCGACATCCTCCCCTACAAGGTCTCCTCCGATGACCGCATTCACCGTGAGGCGGCCATGGCAACAGGGCAGACCTCGGGCGACGGTGCTCCTCCCGGAGGGGTGGTGTCATCCGCCGGGCGCCGGGGCGACGCCGATGAACATCCGGAGGAGCCAGCACCGCTGCTGCGCGAAGCCGATCCGGAGTTTGAGCGCCTGCTGGAAGAGGAAGAGCAGATCGAGCGGGCAACGCGCGACCAGTCCCAGACGCCGAACTTCAGGCCGGGAGACGACTGATGCTGATGCCCCGCAAGGTGAAGTACCGCAAGGCGCATCGCGGTCGCATGAAGGGCCGCACCAAGGGCGGCACGGCCGTGCATTTCGGCGACTTCGGCATCCAGGCGCTCGAACCAGGCTGGATCACTGCCCGCCAGATCGAAGCTGCCCGTATCGCCATGACCCGTCACGTCAAGCGCGGCGGCAAGGTCTGGATCAACATCTTCCCTGACAAGCCCGTCACGGCGAAGCCCGCGGAGACCCGCATGGGCTCGGGCAAGGGCAACCCCGAGAAGTGGGTGGCCGTGGTGAAGCCCGGTCGGGTGATGTTCGAGCTGGGCGGAGTGAACGCCGAGCTGGCTCGCGGCGCCATGGAGCGCGCCATTCAAAAGCTGCCGGTGCGTGCACGGGTGATCTCCCGAGAGGAGGCCATCTGATGGCAAAGGCCGCAACGCTTCGCACGCTGTCGGACGATCAGCTGCTCGACGAACTCGACAGCGCAAAGCAAGAACTGTTCAACCTGCGCTTCGCGTTCGCCACCGGGCAGCTCGACAACTCCGCGCAGATGACCGCGACCAAGCGCGACATCGCTCGCATTCACACCGTGCTGCGCGAACGCGAGATTGCCGCCGCCGACGTGCTGGCTGGCGCTTCGCAGGGCTCAGCCGCTGTGCTGGGCTGGGGCGCTTCGCAGGGCTCAGCCGCTGTGCTGGCTGGCGCTTCGCAGGGCTCAGCCGCGCAAGGCGCAGCTTCGACAGGAGACTCCTCATGAGCACCGAGACCTCTGAGTCCATCGAGCGCAACCGGCGCAAGGTGCGTGAGGGGATTGTCACCTCGACCAAGATGGACAGTACGGCCGTCGTGTCGGTGACCGAGCGCGTGCGGCACCCCCGCTACTTCAAGACCGTCCAGCGCACCAAGAAGCTGTACGTCCACGACCCCGCTGGAGACACACGTCCGGGTGACCGGGTGCGCGTCATGGAAACCCGACCGATCTCGAAGACCAAGCGCTGGCGCTTGGTGGAGATCGTCGAACGGGCTCGCTGAGCCCGCGGCGCCACAAGCACAGGGAATGCCATGATCCAGCAAGAGTCCAGACTCAAAGTCGCCGACAATTCCGGCGCACGCGAGGTGCTGTGTATTCGCGTGCTCGGCGGCACGGGTCGGCGCTACGCCTCGATCGGCGATGTGTTCATCGCCACCGTGAAGGACGCCATTCCCGGCGCAGCGGTTCGCAAGGGCGACGTGGTGCGCTGCGTCGTGGTGCGCACTCGCAAGGAGCGCAGGCGCCCCGACGGCAGCTACATCCGCTTCGACGAGAACGCCGCGGTGCTCGTCGACGACAACCGCCAGCCACGCGGCACTCGCATTTTCGGTCCCGTCGGCCGCGAGCTGCGCGACAAGCGCTTCATGCGCATCGTGTCGCTCGCCCCTGAAGTTCTGTGATCGGGGTGACGTGATGCCGAGACAGCGAAACCAATTGCCCCGCCTGCGCGTCCGCAAGGGCGACACGGTGCGCGTGATTTCCGGCCCCGACAAGGGCCGGGAAGGCGAAGTGGTGTCAGTGGATGTGCAGCGACGCCGCCTCACGGTCGAAGGCGTGAACGTCGGGCACAAGCACCAGCGACCCTCCCAGCAGAACCAGGAAGGCCAGATCATCGACTACCTGCTTCCGATCGACGCGTCGAACGTGGCGGTTGTGTGCCCGCGCACGGGCCAGCCGGGCCGTGTCGGTTTCCGCTTCGAAGGCGGGCGCAAGGTGCGTTACCACCGGATTTCCGGGGAGGAACTGCCATGAGCGTGACCGAGGCCCAATCCGAGCCCCAGTCCCTCGACGGTGGCCCCACGCGGCCCGAGCCCCGCATGAAGGTGCTCTACCGCGACACCCTGCGCGCCCAGTTGCAGACCGAGCTCAGGCTTTCCAACATCATGCAGGTGCCCAAGCTGACGAAGATCAGCGTGAACATGGGCGTGGGCGCGGCGCTGACGAACCGGGCGCTGCTTGAAGGCGCCATCGGCGACCTCAGCCGCATCTGCGGTCAGCGGCCGGCGATCACCCGGGCGAAGCGTTCCATCGCCGGATTCAAGCTGCGCGAGGGCAACGCGATCGGGGCCCGGGTCACGATGCGCCGGGATCGGATGTGGGAGTTCTACGACCGTCTCGTGTCGCTGGCAATCCCGCGCATCCGGGACTTCCGCGGCCTGTCGCCGCGCAGCTTCGACGGGCACGGCAACTACACGTTCGGCATCACCGAACAGCTGGTCTTTCCAGAAATCGATTACGACAGCGTCAACCAGGTCCGGGGCATGGACATCACTCTCGTTACGTCGGCCGTCGACGACGAGGGCGGACGTGCCCTGTTGGTTGCACTCGGCTTCCCATTCCGACAGGGGCAGAACTGATGGCCAAGAAGGCACTCGTCAACAAGCAGCAGCGCACTCCCAAGTTCAAGGTGCGCGCGTACACGCGCTGCCGCGTGTGCGGTCGACCGCGGTCGGTATACCGCAAGTTCGGGCTGTGTCGAGTGTGCCTACGAAAGATGGTCCATGCCGGCGAGGTGCCCGGCGTGACGAAGGCCAGCTGGTGAGGGAGGTGCGCACATGTCGATGACCGACCCCATTGCGGACATGATCACTCGCATCCGTAACGCCAACATGGTGTTCAAGGACGAAGTGGCCATGCCGTCCTCGAAGCAGAAGGAGCGCCTCGCGGCGATCCTCAAGAGCGAGGGCTACGTGAGCGATTACAAGGTGGAAGAAGCCGCCGACAGCCGCGTCCGTACGCTCACCATCAACCTGAAGTACACCGGTGACCGGGATCGCACGATCTCGGGACTGCAGCGGATCTCCAAGCCCGGGCTGCGGGTGTACACCAAGTCCGACAAGGTTCCCCGTGTGCTCGGCGGTCTCGGCATCGCCGTGCTGTCGACGAGCCGGGGCCTGATGACCGACCGTGAAGCCCGCCGCAACCGTATGGGCGGCGAAATCCTCTGTTACGTCTGGTAGGAGGCGACAATGTCACGCGTGGGCAAGACGCCCATCTCGATTCCCGACGGGGTAACGATCACGGCTCAATCGGCCGCGGATGTCGCCGGCTCGGTGCCAGGCGAAGTGGTGACCGTCAGCGGACCGGGGGGCAAGCTGAGCCGGGAGCTGGCTGCGGGCATCACGGTGCGCCTCGACAACGGCGAAGCAACCGTCGAGCGTGCCGACGACAGCCGCTCGCAGCGGTCGCTGCATGGGCTTTGCCGGGCGCTGGTCGCCAACATGGTGCTTGGCGTGTCGCAGGGCTTTTCCAAGGAACTGCAGATCGTCGGCGTGGGCTACCGGGCAGCTGCCCAGGGGCCATCGTCGCTCGAGCTGTCGCTGGGATTCAGTCACACGGTGCCGGTGAAGGCACCCGACGGCATCAGCTTCGAGGTTCCGAACCAGACATCGATCATCGTGAAGGGCATCGACAAGCAGCTCGTCGGGCAGGTCGCGGCCAACATCCGCGCGCTGCGCAAGCCCGAGCCCTACAAGGGCAAGGGCATCCGCTATGTCAACGAGCGCGTGCTGCGCAAAGCAGGGAAGGCGGCCAAGTGAGCGTTCCCACGAGGGCGGCTCGGCGCGATCGGCGCCGTTACCGCGTCCGCAAGAAGGTGATGGGCACTGCGGAGCGTCCGCGCCTCTCCGTGTTCAGATCCAATCGGCACATCAGCGCCCAACTCATCGACGACGAAGCGTCGAACACGCTGGCCGCCGCGTCTACCCGCGAGTCTGGGCTGGCGGCGGCTGGCGGCGGCAATATCGCAGCCGCCGGCGAAATCGGTCGGCTCATCGCCGAGCGGGCCCGGGCGGCCGGCACCACCACGGTCACCTTCGACCGGGGCGGCAACCGTTACCACGGCCGCGTTGCGGCCCTTGCAGATGCTGCCCGCGAGGGCGGCCTGGAGTTCTGAGGGAGGACTTGTGACAGACGCACCAACCTCAGCGACACGACCTGAGCGAGAGCGCAGCGGCAACCGTCGCCCGCGCGACCGTCAGTTCGAAAATCCGCGCAACAGCGGCGATGACGGCCTGCGCGAGTCGCGGGTCATCGACATCAACCGTGTGGCCAAGGTGGTCAAGGGTGGCCGCCGCTTCTCGTTCTCTGCGCTCGTCGTGATCGGCGACGGCGCAGGCCGGGTCGGGCTGGGCTACGGCAAGGCCAAGGAAGTGCCGCTGGCCATCCAGAAGGGCACCGAGGAGGCCCGCAAGAGCCTCTTCCAGGTGCCGCTCGCCGGGTCGACCATCATTCATCCCGTGCTGGGCGTCATGGGCGCCGGCAAAGTGCTGTTGCAGCCGGCGGCACCCGGTACAGGGGTCATCGCCGGCGGCGCGGCGCGGGCAATCCTCGAGGAGGCGGGCATCAGCGATGTGCTGGCCAAGTCCCTTGGCTCGTCCAATCACATCAACGTGGCCCGCGCCACCATCGCAGGCCTGGCGGCGCTGAAGCGGCCCGACGAGGTGGCAAAGCTGCGCGGGCTGTCGCCCGAGGAGTGCATCCCCGCCGGTCTGCTGGAGGCGTACCGGGAGACCGAACGCACTCGCAAGCTGAGCCAGGCCTCCCCAGGAGCCCAATCATGAATCCGCCCAGCGTGAGCGACAGCAGCACGAACCAGATCGTGGTGACCCAGGTGCGGTCAGGCATCGGAGCCAAGCCCAAGGCGCGCGGCGCCCTGCGGGCACTGGGGCTGGGCAAGATTGGCCGTAGCCGTACCCTTCCGGATCGGCCCGAGATCCGCGGCATGCTTCGTAAGGTCAGCCACTTGATCACAGTTCAAGAAGTGACAGGGGAGGTCAGCGATGCTGAGACTGCATGACCTGGCCCCGCCGCCGGGAGCGAAACGCAAGCGCAAGCGGGTGGCGCGCGGCACCAGTGGCAAGGGCGGCAAGACCGCAGGCCGCGGCACCAAGGGAACCCGCGCTCGCGGGACCGTGCCCGTCTGGTACGAGGGCGGCCAGCTGCCGCTGCAAGTCCGCATTCCCAAGCGGAAGGGTTTCAAGAACCCGTTCCGCGTCGAATACCAGCCGATCAATCTCGACACGCTCGAAGATTGCGGCCTCGACGAGGTGACGCCATCAGAACTGCTGGCCCGCGGCTTGGTGTCCAAGGGCGCCATGGTCAAGGTGCTCGGCCGCGGCGAGATCACCCGGCCCATCTCGGTGAAGGCCCACGCGGTGTCGGGTTCGGCCCGCGAGGCCATCGAGGGCGCGGGCGGCAGCATCGAAATCCTGCCGCCCAACTTCGGCGGCCCTCGGCCACCCGCCCAGGGCAATCAGCACACCAATCGCTAGGAACTCATCGTGCTCGGCCACATGCGCAACATCTTCCGGATCGCTGATCTGCGCCGGAAGATCATGTTCACGCTGTTCATCATTGCGGCGTACAGGCTGGGCTCCCAGGTGCCGGTTCCGGGCATCGACTTCGATGCCATCGTGTCGCTGCGTGAGCAAGCCAGCTCCACCGGCGGCGTGCTGGCGCTGCTGAACCTGTTCTCGGGCGGCGCGCTCACCAACTTCGCGATCTTCGCGTTGGGGATCATGCCGTACATCACGGCGTCGATCATCATCCAGATCCTCACCGTGGCCATCCCGCGCTTCGAGCAGCTCCAGCAGCAGGGGGCGGTGGGTCAGCGGAAGCTGACGCAGTACACGCGCTACCTGACGCTGGGCATCGCTTTCGTGCAGGCCACGGGCATCACGTTCATCTTCGGCCGAGGGCAGGGGACGGCGCTGGGCAACACGGCTGGCGTCATCGTCATCCCCGACTTCACGTTCAACCGGGTGGCGCTGGTGATCCTGTCGCTGACGGCAGGCACGGCGCTGCTCATGTGGATGGGCGAGCTGATCAGCCAGCGGGGCGTCGGCAACGGCATGTCGCTGTTGATTTTCGCCTCGGTCGTGTCCACCATCCCCTTCGACGGGGCCCGCTTGCTGGCAGTGCAAGGCACGGTGTACCTCGCTGCGGCGGTCATCGTTGCCACGGGAATGATGGTGGCAATCATCTTCATCGAGCAGGGCCAGCGGCGCATCCCGGTGCAGTTCTCCCGCCGGCAGGTGGGACGCCGGCTCTATGGCGGGCAAAACACCTACATCCCGCTGAAGGTCAACCAGTCGGGCGTGATCCCGGTCATCTTCGCCAGCTCGATCCTTTTCCTGCCTGTATTGCTGTCGAACGTGGCGAATTGGGGCTGGCTGCAAACCGCGGTCGATGACTACCTCACCCAGCCCGACAACATCGCCTACATCCTGTTCTTCGGCGGGCTGATCGTCGGCTTCGCCTACTTCTATACGGCTATCTCATTCGATCCGGTTCGCCAGGCCGACAACATCCGCAAGCAGGGCGGCTTCATTCCCGGCATCCGGCCCGGGCCGCAGACCGAGCGCTACCTCTCCAAAGTGTTGAATCGCATCACGCTGCCGGGAGCGCTGTTCATCGCCGCGGTCGCACTGCTGCCGAGCGTGCTGCTGTCGCTCACGAGCGACCTCGATGCGCTGGGCTCTGGTGGCGCAGGAGCGGCAATCGGCTTCGGTGGTGTTTCGATCCTGATCGCCTCCGGCGTGGCGCTCGAGACCATGAAGCAGGTCGACAGCCAGCTGCTGATGCGCAACTACGAAGGGTTCCTGGCCTGATGTCCGGCACCATCACCAGGCGCCTCGTCATTCTGGGCAAGCAAGGGGCCGGCAAGGGCACCCAGTGCGAGCTGCTTGTCGAGCGCTACGGCGTGGCGCACATCTCAACGGGCGACATGCTGCGGGCCGCGGTGGCCGCTGGCACCGAGCTGGGGCGCCAGGCAAGAGAACTCATGGATGCGGGTGAGCTCGTCGGCGACGAGTTGATCCTGGGCATCGTGGCCCAGCGTCTCACCGAGCCCGACACCGCTCCTGGTTTCTTGCTGGATGGCTTTCCTCGCACCGAGGCCCAGGCCGACGGTCTGTTCGCGCTGCTCGCGCCGCACTCCGTCGAACGAGCCATCGATCTCGATGTGCCCGATGAAGTGGTGACGCAGCGCATGCTGGACCGGGGCCGAGCCGACGACACACCGGAGGCAATTGCCCGGCGGTTGGAGCTGTACGAGGCGGAAACGGCGCCGTTGCGTAAGCTGTTTGCCGATCGGGGTGTACTCGTCACGGTTGACGGCCTCGGCACTCCCGCACAGGTCCATGGCCGCATCGTGGCCGCCATTGAGGCGGCACCGTGAGCTTGCGTGGCGGCTATGGAGGCCGCACCATCCGCATCGTGAATGCCATCGAGGCCCCTATACTTGCTCGCTCGCCTAAAGCGCAGGTCACCCGATGAAAGTCCGTCCGAGCGTCAAAAAGATCTGCGACAAGTGCCGCATTATTCGTCGTCACGGGCGGATTCGGGTGATCTGCCCGAACCCGCGGCACAAACAGCGACAAGGCTGAGACAGGAGTCCCGTATCGATGGCCCGAATCGCTGGCGTCGACATACCGCGTGAGAAGCGTGTCGAGATCGCTCTCACCTACATCTATGGAATTGGCCGCTCGGCCAGCCAGAAGATCTGCGAAGACCTGAATATCGCTGAGCGCACCCGCGTGCGCGACCTGACCGACGCCGAGGTGGCCCGCATCCGCAACCACATCGACGCCAACCTCACGGTCGAAGGCGACCTGCGGCGCGACGTGGCCCAGGACGTCAAGCGGAAGATCGAGATCGGCTGCTACCAGGGTGTCCGACACCGCCGCGGACTGCCAGTGCGGGGTCAGCGGACGCACACGAACGCACGTACTCGCAAGGGTCCGCGCAAGACGGTGGCGGGCAAGAAGAAGGTACGCAAGTGAATCAGCAGCCCCGGCGCGGACGGCGCAAGGAGCGCAAGAACGTCGGCGACGGCGTGGCGCACATCAAGAGCTCGTTCAACAACACGATCATCACCTTCACGGACCTGCAGGGCAACGTGGTGTCGTGGGCGTCGGCAGGCAATGCCGGCTTCAAGGGCTCTCGCAAGTCCACGCCGTTCGCTGCGCAGCAGGCCGCAGAGCAAGCCTCCGAGCGTGCCATGGAGCAGGGGGTGCGGCGAGTGCACGTACACGTGAAGGGTCCCGGCTCGGGCCGCGAGACCGCTATCCGCTCCATCCAGAATTCCGGCATCGAGATCAAGGGCATCCGCGACATGACGCCGGTGCCTCACAACGGCTGCCGTCCTCCGAAGCGCCGGAGGGTCTGAGATGTCTCGCTATACGGGTCCCAAGGCGCGCGTCTCGCGGCGTCTCAACACCAATATCTGGGGTACTGCGGGCGAGACAAAGGCGCTCGACCGCCGTCCGTATCCGCCTGGCGAGCACGGTCGTGGCAGGCGCCGCAGCCAGAACTCAGAGTTCCTCATGCAGCTGCAGGAGAAGCAGAAGTGCCGCTTCACCTACGGGATGACGGAGCGGCAGTTCCGCAACGCCTACGAAGAAGCAGCTCGCCAACGAGGGGTCACTGGCGAGAACCTGCTGCGGCTGCTCGAGCTGCGCCTCGACAACATCGTGTACCGAGCCGGCTGGGCAGCGACTCGCCCGCAGGCCCGTCAATTCGTCAGCCACGGCCACATCGATGTCAACGGACGCCGGGTGAACATTCCCAGCGTCCGGGCTCGCAAGGGCGACGTGATCGAGCTGCGGTCGAAGGCCCGTGAGATCGTCACCGTTCGCTGGAATCTCGATGTGCTGGACCGCACTCCGCCCGTGTGGCTGGAGGCGAGCGACGGAGACCAGCGTGTCACCGTGCGCGAGCTGCCGACCCGGGAACAGATCGAGATCCCGGTGCGCGAGCAGCTCATCGTCGAGCTCTACAGCAAATAGCCACCAACCGCCCACGAAGGGGTCAATGTGTCCATTTCCGACACCTTGGTCATGCACCGACCGACCATCGACATTCTCGGCGAACCCGAGGGCAACCGCCAGCGTTTTGCCATTGGCCCGCTGGAGCCCGGCTTCGGGCACACGCTGGGCAACTCGCTGCGACGCACGCTGTTGTCGTCGATTCCCGGCGCAGCCGTCACGCAGGTCCGTTTCGATGAAGCGCTGCACGAGTTCACGACCATCGAGGGCGTCGTTGAAGACGTCACCGACATCATCCTGAATCTCAAGGACGTCGTTCTGCGCTGCCACAGCGACGAGCCCGTGGCAGTGCGCCTCGACGAGCGTGGCGTGGGCCCTGTGCTGGCAGGACACGTCGACTGGGGCGTCGACATCGAGTGCCTGACGCCGGACCTGCACATCGCGACGCTCGGCGAAGGTGCCCGCTTGGCGATGGACCTCACCGTCGAGCGCGGATGGGGCTACGCGGCGCCTGAGAGCGACCGCGCCGGTGCCACGATCGGCGTCATCCTCATGGACGCCCTGTTCAGCCCGGTGCGGCGCGTGGCGGTCGAAGTCGAACCGGTGCGCGTGGAGCAGTCCACCGATTTCGACCGGCTCGTGCTCGACATCGAGACCGATGGCGCGATGAGCCCTCGTGAGGCGCTTGCGTCGGCCGGCGACACCCTGTGCCGGTTGATGCTCATGATCGCGGAGCTGTCACCCGAGCGCTTGGGACTCGACATTGCCGATGTGGTCGTCGGCGATGGTCGGGCCAGCGATCTGGAACGACCCATTGAGGACTTGGGCCTGTCCGAGCGTGCCCGTAACTGCCTCAAGCGTGCGCAGTTCAACACGATCGGCGAGCTGCTCGATCAGTCCGTCGATGAGCTCATGACCGTCCCGAACTTCGGCCAGAAGTCCCTTGACGAGGTCATCGAGAAGCTCGACGAGCGCGGCTTGGCGCTCCGGGGCATGCGCCCGTCAGCTGAGGTCACCCAAGAGCAGGCTGAACCTGCGGCGGTCAGCTGACCGTGCCGGCACCCACAAAGGGTCGACGCCTCGGCGGCAGCGCCAGCCACCAGCGCGCCATGCTGGCGAACCTGGCGGCGTCGCTCTTCGCGGCAGAGGCCATCGAGACCACCGAAGCCAAGGCCAAGGCGCTGCGGCCGTTTGCCGAGAAGCTCATCACCAAGGCCCGCACGGGCGGCTTGGCACGGCATCGCCAGATCATCGCCAGCCTCAACGGCGACCAGGAGATGGCGCAGAAGCTGATCGACGAGATCGGACCGCGCTATGAGGGGCGCCCGGGCGGCTACACGCGAATCCTCAAGCTGGGCCCGCGCCGCGGCGACAACGCCCCTATGGCGCTCATCGAGCTGGTCTAGCCCGGCCCACGAGGCACCCGGTCATGGTCGCCGACCCGCTGAGCTCCGACGTTCTCGATGCCTTGCGGGCGCTTGACACTCCCACGGTCTGCAACGCGCTCGAGATTGCTGCGCCGCACCGCCGTGCCTATGGCTACACGACCTCGCCGCTGGTGTGCCCGAACCCGGATGCACCGCCCATGGTCGGCTATGCGCGGACGGGCACGATACGTGCGAACGCACCGTCGGGCCGCTCCGGCGATGAGGATCTGGCAGTCCGAGTCGGCTACTACCGCCACATGGCCGAGGGCCCCCAGCCCACCATCACGGTCATCTCCGACATCGACGCATCCCCGGGCTATGGCGCGTGGTGGGGCGAGGTGAACAGCAGCATCCACGCAGGGCTGGGCTCGCTCGGCGTCATCACCAACGGCTCCATCCGGGACCTGGAAGATTGGGCACCCGGCTTCGGCGCTCTCGCCGGCTCCATCGGCCCCTCCCATGCGTGGGTTCACGTTGTTGAGTACGCGGTGCCGGTGACCATCCACGGCATGTCAGTGCGACCGGGTGATCTCATCCACGCCGACCGGCATGGCGCTGTCGTGGTGCCACCGGAAGCCGCGGCCGACGTGCCCGAGGCCGCCGCCCGCATCGCCGCCGCCGAGCGAATCCTCATCGCCGCCGCCCGAGGCGACGGCTTCACCATCGACCAGCTCACGAGCCTGCTCGACCCCAAAGGCGATCACTAGCCCTGCGCCCTGCCGGGGGGCCGCACGATGAGCCCGTTCAGGGCCGCCCACCGACGCCGAGCGCCCGTTCGAGGTTCAACAAGTATTCGGCGAACGCATGGCGCCCCACCGCTGTCGCCTGGACCCACGTGCGCGGTTTGACACCGTGAAACTCCTTGGTGATCGCCACGTACTGAGCGTCTTGAAGTTTTCGCAAGTGGGTCGTGAGGTTGCCTGGGGTCAAGTCCAGGTGGTTCTGCAGGAATCCATACGCGAGCGGGTCAGTCGCGTCCACGGAGACAAGCAACGACATGATGCGCAGCCGGGTCGGCTGATGAATGGTCTCGTTGAGGACGATCGCACCGTTGTCGGGCACTCCGCCGGTGTCTACCATTCGCCGGTCCTGCGCACCCAGACGAACGTGGCAGCGAGCAACGCAAGCATCGCGATTCCGGAGACCGCTGGAGCGATGTCATCGAAGATGTAGTGCGGAAGGTAGAACGACACGGCGTAGCCCAAGCCGAACACCGCAATCACGGGCCTGTGCAAGACGCCGAAGAGCACGTATCCCAGCGCGATGACACCCACCAGGACGTACGGGATGTTCTCGGCACGGGTCTCGTTCCACAGTCCTGCCGCTCCTGGCAAGAGTCCAGCCGTCGTCACGACGGCCATCCAGTAGAGAAACACCCGGATCCGAGCGCTCTGCATGGTGGCGCCCGTCGACAGATCTCGGCCGGCGCGGTAGCCGATGATCATGCTCCCAATCACGCCGGGGAGCGTGATGCCTGCCCACAGCGGCCCCAGGAACCATGGATATTGTTCGGCGAAGTCCGAGGCGAAGGTCGAGATGGCGTATTGGGCGAGGTACGCAGCCGAGATGATCCCGGCCCACATCAACAGGATTGCCGTGCTCCCCGCGGTGTACATGGCCCCGCGGGCGTCGTGGATGGTGGCCTGAATGGTCTGCCACCCCTCCTCGGTGCTCAGCACGGCCGTGTCGTCGTTGTCTGACGTCATCGGGCTCTCCTCTACTGCAGCGCAAACTAGTTTGCAGCACAAACTAACCGAGCGAGCGACAACAAACAAGCGCGAATTCAAGGCGTGCTGTTCCGGCGATCGAGCCAGCCGCGCCTTTGTTGCGTCGGCACCCTGGCGGAACGCAGCGGCCGCCTAACGCCGAGCGCCAGGTGCGCCGAGAGCTATTGCAGCAGTGCCGCGTCTCGGCCCAGCGATCTCCGTGCTTCGCCGTAGCGCTCGGCAAGACGCTGGCTCACGCGGCCGATCCGATCGATCAGCTTCATGAGCCGGTCGCGGGCCGCCTCGGCAATGCTAGACAGCTCCGTCAACCCCGGCAGATTCCAGTCCCGCAATACCACGGGTTGAAGGATCTGGTCGTGATGAATCGACAGGTCGTAGATCCCGGCCTCGGCGATGATGCGCGCGTGGTTGTCGAAATCGGTGATTCCCAGCCCGGGCATGGCAAAGCCCTTCACCTGGTTGGCGATGGCGACCACCGCGCTGGAGGGATCCATCTCGACGGCGGCGCTCATCACATCCCGATAGAACAGGAAGTGCAGATTCTCATCGAAGGCGACCCGGCGCATGATGGCCTTGCCCGCTGGGTCGTCGATGTGGCGCCCTGTGTTGAAATGCGCAATACGGGTCGCCAATTCCTGCAGTGTCACGTAGGCGAGGCCCTCCAGGATGCCGGGGGGTTCGGGCACCTGCCCGCACTGCACCATCGCCATGCGGGCCCGCTCCAATGCCACCGGATCCAGGGCGCGGGTGACGGACAGGTAGTCGTAGATCACCCGGCCATGCCGCCCCTCTTCCGCGGTCCAGCGGCGCACCCACTCGCCCCAAGCGCCGTCTCGGCCGAACAACCGCTCGCTGTCGCGGAAGTAGTAGGGCAGGTTCTCCTCGGTGAGCACGTTCACGAACAGGGCGCTGCGAGCCTCTTGGGTGAGATTTGCCTCTTCGGGCGACCATTCGTAGTCAGGCCCAAAATCCTCGCCGCGGCTCCACGGCACTAACGCGTGGGGATGCCACTCCTTGGTCTGCCGAAGGTGGCGCTCAAGCAGTTGCTCTACGGTCGGCTCAAGGTCGGCAAGCGACCGGACATCGGCTTCTACAGACATCGGGCATCGCCAATCTGACTTAGGAATTCAGCCTAACGACCTGCGCCGCCGCTGCAGGACACCTGCCAGAGGTAATGTCGGTGTCAGTTCAACTTTGACAACCGGCGCTCATCTCCTCCAACGGCAGAAACGAGCGGTTGGGCTAGGCGTGGATGCGCAGGGCTGCGGCGTAGTTGGCCGAAGCGAACTCCCAGCAGACCAGGTGCTCAACAAAGGCGTTCACATAGGCAACTCGCGCGTTCTGGTAGTCGAGGTAGTAGGCGTGCTCCCACACATCGATGACCAGCAGCGGTGTCAGCCCGTCCGTCAAAGGCGTCTGCGCGTCGTCGGACTGGACGATGCGCAGGGCACTCGGCCCCGCACTCGTACCGTCGAACACCAGCCAGCCCCAGCCCGAAGCGAAGTTTCCGACCGCCCCGGCGGCGAATTCGTCCCGGAAGGCGTCCACGCTTCCAAAGCTCGCTGCCAGCGCCGCCGCTAGGTCGCTATCAGGCTCACCGCCACCGCCCGGGGACATCGACCGCCAATAGAAGTCGTGATTCCACGCCTGCGCGGCAGCATTGAACAGGCTGCCCGCCGGCAGCGAACGCACCAATTCGGGAAGCGCTCGGCCCTCGTCCGGTGTGCCCGCAACCCCATCGTTCACCGCCCGCACGTAGGCGGCGTGGTGCTTGCCGTAATGGAAGCTGATGGTGCGCTCGCTGATGTGCGGCGCCAGCGCATCGGGCGCGTATGGAAGGTCTGGAAGCTGAATCGTCATGTGAGAGTCACGTGGTCACCGGCCCGGGCGAGTATGCCAGCGGCCACGGCAACTTCCCCCGGGGCAGCGTCCAAAGCACTGCCTAACGCGCCGGTATGGTGCGGCGTGCATTTGGTCGGCATCTATGACGCAGACGGATCGCTGGCCGGTGAGCTCCGCTACGCATTCGACAAGCTCACGGGCCGCAGCAGCTGCGCCCTGTGTGACATCACTCACGGCTGGAATCCGACGGGTTCACGTCAGTGGAAGCAGGCCTGCGCGGCCTCGCCGATCGCGCTGGAGCTCGTCCACCGCGACGATGCCGCCGCCGATCAGCTCGCAGCTGCCTCAGCGCTCCCGAGCATCGTTGCCCACAACGGCGAGGGCTGGAGCGAAGCGCTCACTACCGCTGACATCGCTGGTTACAAGGACTCACCCGAGGCCTTGCTCGCTCGGCTAGAGCAGCTGTGAAGAACGGTCACTTGCACGCCAGTGCGCCCTATAGCCGCAAGCGAGAAACGCCGATACCGTCCTGTGCCGCTCGCCTGCTGTGCTGCGGCTCCCTCTCCGCGCACGCGGCATTGCTCAACTCGTCCGAAAGGCGACTCAGCCGATGAACACCACCTCTTGGCGCAGGCTGTTCGCAGCCCTGTTTGCCTCCGTGTTGCTGGCGGTGGCCTGCGCACCCGACGCTCACGACGCGGTTCCCGCTCCCGGCGAGGCCGACGACGAAATGTCCGAAGTCCACGAGGAGGCTCCCGAGGCTCCCGCTGAGCCCGAAGAAGCCGACGAGCCCTCCCCGGCAGAGGAACCTGAGCCCGCCGACGAACCCGATCCCGCAGACGAGCTGGAGCCCATCGGCGATCCGGTCGATCTGGGTGAGTTCAACGACTACGAACCCGCCGATCCGGATGCGACCCTGCTACCGGTCGACTCGAACGTGCTGATCGGCGAGCTCTCGAACGGCCTCACCTACTACCTGCGGTCGAACGACTCGCCCGGCGAGGCCGTCGTCATGCATCTGGTCATGAACGCAGGCGGGGTGCAGGATCCCGATGGGGCTGAGGGCGCCGCGCATTTCTTGGAACACATGCTGTTCAACGGCACGGAGCGCTTCTCCAAGAACGAGCTCGATCAGGTGCTGCGCGACTTCGGCACCGACTTCGGCGCCGACCTGAACGCCTTCACCAGTCCAGACGAGACCGTCTACATCCTGGACTTCCAGCTTGACGATCCCGAGGCACTGGATCTTGCGTTCACGGTGCTGTCGGAGTGGGCGTCGGCTGCCACGATTCTCCCCGAAGATGTCGAGGAAGAACGCGGCATCATCCTCGATGAGTACCGGCTGCGAGACGAGTCGGCTTCGGGCCGGATCTCGAACTTCCTCGATGCGATCTACTACAGGGGCACGGTCTACGAGGGCATGCTGATCGGGGGCAGCGAGGAGTCCATCTCGTCGGTCACCGCCGCACAGCTCCGTGACTTCTACGAAACCTGGTACCGGCCCGACAACATGGCCGTCGTCGTGGTGGGCGACCTGCCGGTTACGCAGATGGAGCAGCTGGTTGTCGAGCACTTCGGAGACTGGGCCGCGCGCACCGATGCGGCGCCGGCTCAGCCGGACCGGAACGCGTTCACCGTGGAATTCGTGACCGAGCCGGTTACCGGCGTCGTCACCCACCCTGACCATGGACCCATCTACATATCGCTGGATTGGCAGCTGCCGGCATGGCCTGCTGGCACCGTCGGCGGCGAGCGGCTGCGGCTCATGGAAACCCTCATCACACGGATGCTCGACATCCGCTTGGACGCCGCGCACCGAGCGGGCTTGATGTCCCAGGCGACCGAGCCGCACATCGATACCTTCGCGGCGGCCCGGGGATTGCGCCTGGTCGGCACCAACTACCAAGGCTCAGATCTGGTGCAGGCGACCACCGACTATCTCGCGG
Organism: Candidatus Poriferisodalis sp.; assembly: GCF_965237655.1. Classification (GTDB taxonomy): domain Bacteria; phylum Actinomycetota; class Acidimicrobiia; order Acidimicrobiales; family Poriferisodalaceae; genus Poriferisodalis. Next base: position 141,153 of record NZ_CBDEGB010000001.1, on the reverse strand, counting down.
TCGTTGAAGGGGCGGCTCACTTCGGCTTTAGGCCCGATGAGCTTGACCAGGCCGTCAGCGCCTTCCGCACGTCGCTCGAGTTCCAGCTCGAGAGCGAGGAGACCCGACAGGACGGCGAGTACGCGTTCAGCTACGTCGACCACTTCCTCTCGGGAGCAGACATCTCGTCGACCGCGGACCGGGTCAACCGCCTCGGGGCTCTCCTGGGCAACTACTCGGTCACCGAGCTGACTGCGCATCTGCGCTGGGTGCTGGACAAGGCGCCGCCGCTCGTCGTGTCGATCGGACCCGATCCATCCCAGGTGCCGACCGCGGAAGAGCTCCTTGGGGCGGTCGAAGCCGTGGTGCCACTGGCGCCGCCGGAGGCTGAAGAGGCGGTTGACGTCCTGATGCAGGAGCCCGAACCGGTCGCTCCCGCACGCGAAAGCGCGCTGGACCTGTTCGAAGACGCGTACGAGTGGGAGTTCCCCAATGGCGCCCGCGTCGTGTTCGCGCCATCTGACATTGCGGCCGGCGAGGTGAACGTCCGCGCAGAGGGCTTGGGTGGCTGGTCGACATTGTCCGAAGGCGACTCCGCGCTGGCCCGGCATGCGGTCGGAGCTGTCGCCTCCAGCGGCGTGGGGGATGCCTCCGCGACACAGCTGGACGAGTACCTCGCCACGACGACAGCCCGGGTCAGTCCGTTCATCGCCGAGTTCTCCGAGGGCTTCTCCGGCGCGACGGGTTCTGAAGACCTCGAGGCCTTGTTCACGCTCATGCACCTGTACATCACCGCGCCCCGCATCACCGATGTGGCGGTCAATGAGCAGGTCCAGGCCATGCAGACGCGACTCGCGAATGCCGAGACCTTCCCGCGGTGGATCTCGCAGTTGGCGCTGCTTAATGCGCTCTATCAGGGCAGCCCGTGGTACCAGTTCATTGCCACGCAAGACCAGATCGACGCCACGACGACCTCGTCGCTGCTCGGCTTGTACGAAGCGCGGCTGAGCGACGTGGACGACCTGGTGGTGGCAGTCGTGGGCGACATCGACCGTGCCACCGTGGCCGACTTGGCGGCGCGCTACATCGGCACATTGCCGTCCGGTGCCTCTGACACGTTCGTGAACCATCGTCCGGGCTTCCCCTCCGGCGTCAAGCGCATCACGATCGCGGTCGACGCCGATGCCGGCGCGGCGGGCTTCGACGTCATGTTCGGCGCTGAGGCACCGATCACCACCGAGAGCTTGGTCATTGCCGACGTGACTGCTGCGGTCATCAACGACCTGCTCACCGTGCGGGTGCGCGAGGAGCTCGGCGATGCCTACGCCGTCGGAGCATCAGTGTCGCCGAACGACGCGGTGGGAACCTGGGAGGCACGGATTTTCTCCACCGGTGCCTCGGAGGGCCTCGAGGCCGGTCACGCCGAAGTCATCAAGATTCTTGCCGAGTTGATCGCCGACGGTCCGACAGAGCGCGATCTCGCCCAGGCGCTCGCAGTCATCCGCGACAACTACGTGCTGGAATCCAATTCGCTGATCATCAACCCGCTGCTGCGACGTCACCATCTCGACGACGCAGACGTGGGCACGCCGGCTCAGCGACGGCAGGCGCTCAACGAGGTGACGGCGGACGACGTGCAGCAGTACGCCGCTCTGCTGTTCAACCTCGACAACCGCATCGAGGTGTTCCGCACCGCCGAGTGAGCCGGGCGACCAGCCTCGCCTAGAATTCCTCGTCGCGGTAACGCACCGCCACGAGGGTCAGCCCGTGGGGCGGCGCGATCGGCGCGGCCGCGTCCCGGCGGCGCGCAGCCAGCACGGCGGGTACATCGTCGGCTGAGCGATCGCCGCGGCCAACCGCAACGCACTGCCCCACAATGGCTCGCACCATCTGGTGGCAGAAGGCATTCGCTTCAATCTCGAATAGCAACTGCGCGCCCTCAGCTGACCAGTGCGCCTGCGCCACGGTCCGCACCAGCGACGCGTCGGGACGATCCTTCGGCCGGCGGCAGAACGACGTGAAGTCGTGCTCGCCGACGAGGTGGCGGGCCGCAGCGTTCATGCGGTCGACGTCCAGGCGCTGGGGCACATGCCATTCGAGGTCGGCGGAGCGCGGGTCGAGATGCGCTGCGTTGCGAATGCGGTACTCGTAGGCCCGAGCGCTGGCCGAGTGACGCGCGTCAAAGCTGTCTGTGGCCAACGCAGCGCCCGTTACGGCAATCTCAGGATTCAGCAGGCGATTCAGCGAAGCCGCGAGGCGATCCAGACGATCACCAGGCTGGCCATCGCCGATTCGGCGCAGTCCCTCGCTCTCGATCTTGAACGACACCACCTGACCTGTCGCGTGAACTCCCGCGTCAGTGCGACCTGCCACGGTCACCGGGGGCGCCTCGCCGAGGACCCGCTCCAGCGCCGCGTTGAGACCGCCTGCAACCGTGCGCACGCCTTCATTGGCGGCGAAGCCACGAAAGCCGGTGCCGCGGTAGGAGAGATCCAGCCGCACTGTGCGGTGCTCGGACTCATGTTCGTTCACCGTTGGCACGGTAACTTCGCCTTCAGCTTCGCGGGACCGGCTCGCAGAGGCCATCTGTGAGGGGGACGGGGCAGATGCTCGATATCAGGATTGCGGGTGGCACGATCATCGACGGCACCGGGGCGCCACGAAGCCACGGCGACATCGGCATTCGAGATGGCCGCATCGTGGCCATCGGCGACGAGGCGGTGCGCGCGGCGGGCATTGCGGAGCGAACCATCGACGCCGACGGCATGGTCGTCGCACCCGGCTTCGTCGACATCCACACGCATTTCGACGCGCAGGTGTTCTGGGACACGACGCTGTCCCCGTCGCCACTGCACGGCGTCACCACGGTGATCGGCGGCAACTGCGGCTTCACGATCGCCCCGCTGGAGCCCGACCACGGCGACTACCTGATGCGGATGCTCGCCCGGGTGGAGGGCATGCCGCTTGCATCTCTGCAGGAAGGCGTCCCGTGGGATTGGCGCAGCTTCGGCGAGTACCTCGACTCCATCGACGGGACGCTCATGCCCAACGCCGGGTTCCTGGTGGGCCACTGCGCGCTGCGCAGAGTGGTGATGGGCGAGCGCTCTGTCGGGCACGAGGCCACGCCTGAAGAACTTGAGGCCATGAAGAAGATGCTGGCCGACAGCATCGCCGCTGGCGGGCTGGGTTTCAGCTCGTCGTGGGCCAAGACCCACAACGACGCGTCCGGCGAGGCAGTGCCGTCGCGTCACGCCTCGACCACCGAGCTCATCGAGTTGTGCTCGGTGCTGCGCTCGAGCCCTGCAGTCGCGCTTGAATTCATCCCGACCATCGAACGCTTCGACACCGACGTGTACCAGTTGCTCACCGACATGTCGGTGGCTGCGGACCGGCCGCTCAACTGGAACGTGATCTTCGCCAACGGCCGGCATCGAGACGCCATCGCGCAGAAGCTCGAGGCCAGCAACTTCGCGGCCCGCCAAGGGGGGCGCGTGCTGGCGCTCACGGCGCCGATGCCCGCCGTCAGCCGCCTGTGCTTCGAGAGCGGCTTCCTGCTCGACACGCTGCACGGCTGGGCCGAGCCGATGTCACTGCCGCCTGATGAGAAGATGCGGCTGCTGTCTGACCCGGTGCGCCGGGCCGAGCTGAACGATCTCGCCCAGCAGCCGAGCGCGTTCCGGGGCTTGGCTCGCTGGGAACGCCTGACGGTCGGCGAAGTCACCAAGCCCGAGCTGACGCACTTCGAGGGCCGCACGATCGGCGAGATTGCCGACGAGCAGGGCATCACGCCATGGGATGCGCTCTGCGATCTGGTCGTGGCCGACGATCTCAAGACCGGTCTCTACCCGCGAGCCGCAGGGGACGACGACGACAGCTGGGCGCTGCGCCAGGAGCTGTGGAACGACGACCGCTGCGTGATCGGGGCATCCGATGCGGGCGCCCACCTCGACTTCCTGGCGACGTTCAACTACTCGACGTACTTGCTGGCTGCTGCACGCGACCGCGAGATGCTGGAGCTCGAGGACGCCATCCACAAGCTGACCGACATCCCGGCTCGGCTGTACGGCCTTGCAGGTCGGGGACGGTTGGCCGAAGGCTGGCACGCCGATGTGGTGGTCTTCGATCCCGACGCGGTCGCGCCGCGCCCGATCGAGGTGCGCGAGGACCTGCCCGGTGGGGCATGGCGGCTCTACGGCGAGGCCGATGGCATCGACACCGTGCTGGTGAACGGCGAGGTTGCCGTCAGCGGCGGCGAGTTCACCGATGCCCGCCCCGGAACCCTGCTGCGGGCCGGCCGCGACACTGTGCCGGTGAGGGCATCTGGACCAGTGACGGCAACTGGCTGAGCGCCGGTAGCCTCGTGAGGTCTCATCGACGACCCCAAGCGGAGTTCCAGCGTGCGCACTTACGCCCCCAAAGCATCTGAGATCGAACGCGCTTGGTTCGTTGTCGATGCCGAAGGCATGGTGCTCGGCCGCATGGCCACCGAGGTGGCCAGAATCCTGCGCGGCAAGCACAAGCCGACCTTCGCCCCCTACATCGACTGCGGCGACCACGTCGTGGTGGTGAACGCCGAAAAGGTCGTGTTGACCGGCGACAAGGCGACGCAGAAGCTCGTGCACCGCCATTCGGGATACCCGGGCGGTCTGCGCAGCGAGAAATACGGCGACCTGCTGGCCCGCCGCCCCGCCGACGCTGTCCGGCGCTCCATCAGGGGCATGCTGCCCCACAACCGTCTCGGCCGGGCCCAGCTGCGCAAGCTGAAGGTGTACGCCGGACCAGACCATCCCCACGCCGCCCAGCAGCCCCAACCGCTGCAATTGCCTGGCGCCTCGGCGCGCTGAGGCTCCAAACCAAACACGGAGAGTTCGTGCCCGTACCGCTGACGCAGACCACAGGCCGTCGCAAGCGCGCCGTCGCGCGGGTGAGGTTTCAACCCGGCGGCGGCAACGTTCGCGTGAACGGCCGCCCGTTCGACGAGTACTTCACCTCGTCAGTGCACCGCATGAACATCACTGAGCCGCTGCGGCTCACCGAGACCACCGAGAGTTACGACGTCGACGCCACTGTCGACGGCGGCGGTGTAGCCGGCCAGGCGGGTGCGCTGCGGCTGGGTATTGCCCGCTCGTTGCTGGTGATGGATCCCGAGATGCGGCCGACGCTCAAGTCCGCCGGGATGCTCCACCGCGACGACCGCAAGAAGGAATCCAAGAAATACGGCCTCAAGAAGGCCCGCAAGGCGCCCCAATATTCCAAGCGATAGCACTCCAAGCGCTAAGCCTGGCGTGATACCCACCTTCGGAACTGACGGCGTTCGAGGGCTGGCGTTCGAAGAACTTGACGAGGTGGTCGCGCACGCCATCGGGCGTGCGGCCAACCAGGCGCTCGGAGCCGGTGCAGCGGACGCCCGCTGGGTCGTAGGCCGCGATACGCGCGCATCGGGTCCCGCACTGGCGGGTGCGCTCATAGCGGGCTTCCGTGCAACGGGTGCCGAGGTCGTCGATCTCGGCGTCGTGCCCACGCCGGTCGTGGCCTTTGGCGCCGGGTTCGAGAGCTCAGCGGGAGCAATGGTCTCCGCGTCGCACAATCCATGGACTGACAACGGCGTGAAGCTGTTCGCGCCGGGCGGCACAAAGCTCGACGATGACGCTCAGTCAGCCGTGACGCACCACCTCGACCGCGTGGGACTCACCCACGGCGACCGCCCATCAGCTTCCGATGTTGCCCGGCGGCGCAGTCTCGCCAGCGCAGCGGTCGGAGCTGCTCCGACCGGCGAGACGGCCCGAGTGCTTGCTGCGTACGAGATGTCGCTGCGCGAGGCCATCGATGGGCGCACGCTCGACGGCCTCCGCCTCGTCATGGACGGCGCCAACGGGGCCAGCGCCTCGCTCGCGCCTGCGGTCCTGCGACGGTTGGGGGCACAGGTCACGGCGCTGTTCTGTGAGCCCACCGGTCGCAACATTAACGACGGCTGCGGCTCGGTGAATCCGGCTGCGCTCCAGGCGTCGGTGGTCGAGCAGAGAGCGGACCTCGGGTTGGCATTCGATGGCGACGGTGACCGGCTGATCGCCGTGGGCAGCGATGGACACCTCATTGACGGCGATCGCCAGATGGTGCTGTTCGCGTTGGATATGGCCGAGCGCGGCCTGCTTGAGGGCAACACGCTCGTCGTCACCGTGATGTCCAACCTGGGGCTGCGCCGGGCCATGGCCTCCGCTGGCATCGAGGTGATCGAGACCGCAGTGGGGGACCGTGCTGTGCTTGAAGCGCTGGACACCGGCGGCTACAGCCTTGGGGGCGAGCAGTCAGGCCACGTGGTCTTTCGTCACGAGGCCACGACCGGTGACGGGCTGCGCAGCGCAGTCCATCTGGCCGACCTCGTCATACGCCGCGGTGTGGCCGGCTCACCGGTCCGCACGAGCAGTGATCTTGCAGGCGCGGCGATGCAGAGCGCTCCGCAGGTGCTGCGCAATGTGCTAGCCAGCGCAGGGTCATTGTCCGACGAGACCCGCCGCTCGGTCGATGAGATTGCTGCGCAGGCGGGACCCGATGTGCGGGTGCTAGTGCGCCCGAGCGGCACCGAGCCGGCTATTCGTGTCATGGTCGAAGCGCCGACCGAGAGCGAGGCAGCCGAGATTGCGGACCGCCTCGTCCAGCTCGTGCGAGCGACCAGCTTCTAAGAACGCCGTAGATGCGGCGTCCCACCGCGCTTGATCAGGTGTAAACGTTCAGGAACGCCTCGTTGAGCCGGCGGTCGACGTAGAACACGCCCTTGCCAAGCTGCTCGGCATCCCAGGTCCGCTGGGGGTTGTCCGGGAAGTAGATGTAACCGCCCGAGAACACCTCGTTGCGGTTGCCCGACGGATCCCAGAAGTAGATCGTCTGGCCGCGGGTGATGCCGTGGCGGGTCGGGCCGATGTCCACGGGAATGTCGTACCGGCTCATGACGTCGCCAGCGTGGGCGACGTCGTTCCAGCTCTCCAAATAGAACGAAACGTGGTGGAAGATCCCCGGGTCGTCGTGATGGACGAATGCCACGTCGTGGGCTTTGCTGGCGCACGTGAGGAACGGCGCGATGTAGGAGCCGTCCGGTGCGACCACCACCTCGGCGAGCTCGAAGCCCAGCACCTCGGTGAACAGTTCCACGGTCTCGGCGATGTTGGGCCCGTACAGCAGGCAGTGGTCCATGCGGGTGGCCCGCATGCCCCGGGGCTCGGAGTCCCACACGTCAGGGTTGTGCGTCGGCGGCGTCCGCTCGGCAATCGCCATCTCGGAATAGAGGTGGATGGTGTGCCCCGCCGGGATCGTGAAGCTGGCGACACGACCCAGTGCGGGTTGCGAACCCGGCTCGAGGTGGTCAACCGCCACGCCGTGGTTGTAGAGCTTGTCGGTGAGCTCGGTCAGGTCGTCGTCGTTGCGTACCTTGAAGCCCATGAAGTCCATGCCGGGCTTATCGGCGGGCCGCAGAATGACGCTGTGATGGTCGAACTCGTCGTATGCCTTGAGGTAGACGCGGCCGTCGTCACCGGTGCCGACGACGGACAAGCCGATCCGGTCTCGGTAGTGAACGATGCTGGCATCCATGTCAGTGACGCGAACCTGCACATACCCGGCTCGCATGACGCCCCTAATGGCCATGGCGAAACCCCCCTGTGAGTTGCTGCCACCTATCTAATCACGCAACCCAAACCCCCGCCGCCGGCCGAGAGACACCGGGCGGGGCGGTGTCCGGGTGCTCGGTACCCTCGCTGGTGTGTGCGGGATTGTGGCCGTCATCGGGCGCCGCGACGACCGGGATGCGCTGGAAGCGTCAGCTGTCGTACCGCTGCTGTATGACGCAGCGGCCCTGCTTGCTGCGGTAACAACTGGCGACGCCTCGGCCGCCGGTGCTGACGGCCGCGACCTCGCCGAACAACTTGAAGCTGGCGCTGTCTTGTTGCGAGAGGCCGACGAGGCACTTCGATCGCTTCCGGGAGTCCGCCTGCTGGTCGATGATGCCAAGTGTGTGCTCGACATCGAAGCCGCCCTGGCGACGGTGGATGCGCACATCACCGAAATCGACGGCGCCGTCGATGCGGGCGAAGTGTTGTCTGAGGCTCAGAACGAGCCAGACGGCGAGCTTGATCGCATTGAACGCATCAACGCCGCCTTGGGCGAACTGAAGGACCACGCCTTCGCGTTACGACGCGATCGCCTGCGGATGGCCCGGGAGCTTGTCGGGCTGTGGGGTGGCACGCCTCCGCCGACAGCCATCGGGGGACTCTGGTCGATCCAGGTCGCGCTTTCTGCGCTCGACCGGCTCGAGGTGCGAGGCCGGGACTCGGCCGGCTTGCAGGTGTTCGTGCGGGGTGCTCGCCTCGACGCGGATGCTGAAGGCGCCACTGCAAGCTCCCACAGCGTGCGACTGGCGGATCCGCTCTTCGGTACCGGCGCGGTGCGGAACACTCCCGATGGCCTCGCATTCGTCTACAAGACCGCCTCGGAAATCGGCGAACTGGGCGACAACACCTCGGCGTTGCGATCGCAGATCCGTCAGGACAGCCTGCTGCGCTGGACCCTGTGCGTCGACGGCGCCGAGGTGGTGGTGGTCAGCCACACCCGCTGGGCGAGCATCGGCATCGTCTCGGTCCCCAATACCCACCCGCTCGATGCCTGGACCGGATCGGGCGACCGCAGTCACGTGGCCGCTGTGCTCAACGGTGATGTCGACAACTACGCCGACCTGATCGCGCAGCGTCGCCTGTCGATTGCGCCCGAGATCACCACCGACGCCAAGGTCATTCCCACGATGTTGGGCCAAGCGCTTGCGGTCGGAAGTGACGTCGAATCGACTCCTGCTGGGTCAGAGCAGCTGCGGCAAGCCTTCGCTGATGCCGTCAGCAGCTTCGAGGGTTCGGTGGCGATTGCGGCGCACACCTCGCAGGTGCCCGATGTTGTGGCGCTGGCGTTGCGGGGAAGCGGGCAGGCGCTCTATGTCGGCACGGCGGGGCAGTCGTACGTGGTTGCCAGCGAGCCGTACGGCCTGGTGGAGGAATGCCGCCAGTACGTCCGCCTTGACGGCGAAACCCCGTCCGATCCGGCGAACCCTGTCGGCAGCCGGGGCCAGATCATGCTGGTCGGCACGCCGCCTCCTCCAGCGGCTGGCGAACCCGCGGCGGCTGAGTTCACTGCCCTACGACGTTTCTCCTACGACGGCACTGAGTTGCCTGTCGAACCCGGCGGCATCGTCACTGCCGAGGTGACCACCCGCGACATCAACCGGGGCGACAACCCGCACTTCCTGCTGAAGGAGATCCGCGAGGCGCCCAGGTCGCTCCGGGCCACATTGCGTGGCCGTATTGAGACAGCCGACGCGTTGCTGCACTCCCGTCTCGGTCCCGACGTGCTGCCGACTCACGTGCGAGACCGTCTGCGTGACGGCTCCATCCGCCGGGTCGTTGCCATCGGCCAAGGAACTGCGGCCGTGGCCGCGGCGTCGCTGCCGCACTTCTGCGAGACGTTGCTCGAACCGTCGCGCAGCCAACAAAACCTCGAAACCGTGGCATCGCTCGCCACCGAGCTCAGTGGTTTTGGCCTGCGCTCTGACCTGTCGGACACGCTCGTCGTGGCAGTCAGCCAATCGGGCACCACCACCGATACGAATCGCACCGTCGACTTGGCGCGTTCGCGGGGAGCAACGGTCATCGCCATCGTGAACCGGCGCGGCAGCGACCTGACCGATCGATCCGACGGCGTGCTCTACACGTCGGACGGGCGCGACGTCGAGATGTCGGTGGCGTCGACCAAGGCGTTCTACGCACAGGTTGCGGCCTGCGCGCTGCTCGCCGCCGCCATTGCCGCAGAGGTTCGCCCCGACGACGCCCAAACGGCGCGTGCTATCAGCGAACTGCTCGGTGCTCTGGGCGAGCTGCCGGCGGCGCTCGAGGTGGTGTTGGCGTCACACGACGAGATCGCCCGGATCGCCCGTCGACACGTGGGTACCCACCGCCACTGGGCAGTGGTGGGCAACGGCGCCAACCGGATCGCATCGCGTGAGATCCGCATCAAGCTCTCCGAGGTCTGCTACCACGCCGTTGCCGAGGACAGCACCGAGGACAAGAAACACATCGACCTCTCGTGTGAACCACTCATCTGGGTGTGCGCTACGGGGCTCAGCGGCTCGGTCGCCGCCGACGCCGCCAAGGAGGTGGCGATCTACCGGGCGCACCGGGCCACACCGATCGTCATCGCATCAGCTGGAACGGGCCGCTTCGATGCGGCGGCAGAACTGCTGGAAGTTCCCGCGGTGCACCCCGCAGTGGATTTCGTGCTCGCGACGGCTGCAGGCCACCTGTACGGCTACGAAGCGGCGCTGACCATCGACGCCCTCGCCGATCCGCTGCACGAGATGCGCGCAGCCACTGAATCACTGCTCGCGGCTGGGGGCCGCGACGAATCGCTGCTCGCGGCTGGGGGCCGCGACGAATCGCTGCTCGCGGCTGGGGGCCGCGACGAATCGCTGCTCGCGGCTGGGGGCCGCGACGAATCGCTGCTCGCGGCCGGGGACGGCGACTCGACATTGCTCGCGGCCCCACGTACCGACGGGACTCTGCTGGGGCCACGAGGCCCCGACGACGATCTGCTCGGCGTGCTGGCGGAGCGACTGCGTCTGGCGGCCAACCGCTTCCGCGACGGTGTGCGCGCCGGAAACTACGACGGCCACTTGCGGGCGGGCACTGCCGCTCGCCTCGGTGCGGTGCTGCGCTACGCAGCAGGGGTGGCGCCGCTCGAGATGTACCAACTTGACCTGGGCAAGGTAGGCAGACCCTCGGTTGTCATCGACGACCTCACCGATGCCCTGAACATCGCCATCGACGAGCTCACCCGGCCGATCGACACCATCAAGCACCAGGCCAAGACCGTCACGGTGGGCATCTCGCGAGCCGACGAGACACTGCTCGACTCGATGCTGGTGTCGGCGGCGCTTGAGGCTGGGGCCCCGCGGGATCGGCTGTCGTACGCGACCCTGCGCACCCTGGCTGCCCTGGACCTCGCCGTGGCGCAGGTCACCGGTTGGTCGCGCTACCGCATCGAAGGCGACGTGGCTTCGGCCAGCAGTCCCGAGGTCACGATCTGGCTGACCGACCGGGGCGGCACCGCGCTGGGCATCGAGTCGCGCACGGTGGCCAATCCGCAGCTGCGCGGCAGCAAGCACCGTGCCGCCTACGAGCGGGAAGTCACCGTGGCCCGCGGCAGCGATGGCCGCACGGTGTTCCACATTCCTGAGACCAAGGACGGCACAGCAACCGGGTTGACGCTGTTGCACTGCCGCTTCGTTCAGCGGCTACGGGCACCAGCGATGCGGGCAGTGCTGATGAGCTACCGGGGCCGTTACGGCGCGCTGGCCGACGCGGTCACCGAAACGCTGCCGTGGTTCCGTGACGACCTGCTCGGAACGCTCGACGTCTTCGATCTGCTGACCCGCCCGGTGTATGTGCTCGCGGAGCACTGGCTGGGCCAATCAGCTCCGTCCGCCGGAGGCGGAGCATCAGACCCGTCCGCCGGAGGCGGAGCATCCGGCCCGTCCGCCGACGGCGAACCGGATGACTAGGACCGTGATCGGGTGAGCACCGCAATCGGGCTCGACATGGTGGACGTACAGCGCTTCGCCGCTGTGCTCGAGCGGCGCAGCGGCATGCGCACCCGTCTGTTCACCGAAGCGGAGCTCTCCTACGCCATGGGAACGGTGGATCCCGACACCCGACTCGCCGCTCGGTTTGCTGCGAAGGAAGCAGTGATGAAAGTGCTGGGCATCGGCTTGGGCGCCTGCCGCTTCCGGGACATTGAAGTGGCACGCCACCCCGACGGCCGCCCCGAACTGGTGCTGCGGGGACTTGCGGCCGAGCGGGCAGCAGCTGCAGGACTGTCTGACTGGCAGGTCACGCTCACCCACACCGACTCGGTGGCAGCGGCCATGGTGCTGGCGCAATGAGCGAGCGCTGGTGTGCGGGCGGCTGCGCGCCGGCGGGGAGCTGACGCCGTGATCCCGATCGTGACACCGGCCGAGATGGCCGAGATCGACGCGGCCGCGCCCGAGGGCACCGACGTGCTCGTTTCCCGTGCCGGCGCGGCTGTTGCCATCGAGGCCCGCCGGATGATGGGTGGCACGTACGGGCGCCGGGTCCTTGTGGCCGCCGGCAAGGGCAACAACGGGGCAGACGGTCGGGTGGCGGCAACGGCGCTGGAGCGATGGGGTGTTCGCTGTCGCACCGTAATGCCGACCGAGGCACTCGAACTTGTCGCAGCGGCCAATGCTGCCCCAGGAGCCTCGGCGCCGTGGGACCTCGTGATCGATGCGGCGTACGGAACGGGCTTGCGCGGATCGTGGGGCGCGGATCGTCCGCCGCCTGTGCCCGTGCTGGCAGTCGACATCCCGTCGGGCATCGACGCGCTGACCGGCGAGGACTATGGCTGCTGGCCGGCGACGTCGACCATCACGTTCGGGGCGTTCAAGCCAGGCTTGCTGCTGCATCCCGGCGCTGCAGCCGCCGGCGAGGTGCAGCTGGCACCCATCGGCCTCGACACCAGCGGGGCAACGTCGTGGCTCGTCACTGACGCCGATGCCGACATGGCGCTGCGGGGCCCGGAGCCGACAGCGCACAAGTGGCGCCGAGCCGTGCGGGTCATCGCGGGTTCGCCGCAGATGCGCGGCGCCGGCCATCTCGTGTGCGCAGCCGCCCAGCAGACGGGAGCGGGCATGGTCGTCATCAGCTCGCCGGGCCTGCGCGCGGCCGACGTGGCTCGGCCTGCCGAGGCGGTCGCTGGCGACCTTCGACCTGGCAACTGGGCAGAAGCCTCACTTGAGGGCATCGAACGCTTCGACGCAGCTGTCATCGGTCCTGGCATCGGCACCGACCCCACGGCGTTGGCTCAGATGGCTCGCTTCATCTCCGAGTGCCCGGTGCCGTTGGTTGTCGATGCCGACGCCCTTTCGGCTGTTGGGGACCATCCCGAGTGCCTGTGTGCGCGAACTGCGCCCACCGTCCTCACGCCGCACGAGGGGGAATTCGCCCGGCTCGCTGGCGGCCCACCCGCGGCTGACCGATTCGATGCGGTGCGTCAAGCTGCTGCCGCGCTTGGCGTCATCGTGCTGCTGAAGGGGCCGACAACACTCGTGTCTGTGCCCCCGAGCGAATCCGGATCGTCGACTGTGCTGGCTGTCACGTCGGGCACCGAGCGTCTGGCGACCGCTGGCTCGGGCGACGTGCTCTCCGGCGTGATCGCCGCAGTGCTGGCGGGCGAGGCTCCGGGCCGCGATCTCGACGACATTGCAGTAAGCGTTGCCGCAGCGGCGCACTGGCACGGCCGAACAGCCAGCATCGCGACCGCGGGGGGAGTCACTGGCTCGACGCCGCTGCTTGCGAGCGCGCAGGCTGACCTGCTTGAAGCCGCCAGAGCCGAACTGGCCGACGCGCCGGCGGATCGCAGGCGCCCATGACCTTTGACGCGATGGCCGACGCCGCCGACTTGCGCCTGCCTCCAACGGACGCATCACAGATGCGTCCCACCTGGTGTGACATCGACCTCGGCGCGCTCGACCGCAACCTGGCCACGATCCGTCGACATGTCGGCAGCTCGGAGGTGGTGCCCGTCGTCAAGGCCAACGCCTATGGCCACGGCATCGCGCCAATCGGGCTCGCGTTGCAGGCGGCCGGCGTGTCCTGCGTGGCCGTCGCGTACGTCGAGGAAGCGCTGGCGCTGCGCGCCGCAGGCGTCACTATCGACATTCATGTCCTCGGCGGCGCCGTCAAGCGGCAGATCCCGCTGTTCGTTACCCATGACCTGATCCTCACGGCGCCGTCGGTGGAGAAGCTGCGCCAGATCGACGAAGCAGCAGCTGCTTCGGGCGGCACCGCTCGGGCGCATCTCAAGATCGACACCGGCATGGAGCGCATCGGCATCCACCACTACAACGCCGACCGTCTGATCGAGGCCTCACTGCGCTGTGACTCGGTGCGCATCGAAGGCGTGTTCAGCCACTTCGCCAACGCCGATGCCGCCGAGCTCTCGGACGCCCGCACACAGCTGGATCGCTTCAGCGAAGCGGTGAGCTTCTACGAGCGGCGCTCGCTGCCGACCCCGGTGCGCCACATGGCCGCCTCCGCAGCGATAGCTCGCCTGCCCGAAGCACATCTCGACCGCGTGCGCCCCGGCATCGCGCTGTACGGGGTCTCCCCGAAGCCCGAGATTGCGGCCGCCTTGCCGACCGAACCCGTGATGACATGGCACAGCGAGGTCGTCTACTTCAAGGTCGTGCCAGCCGGAGCGTCTGTCGGCTACGGCAGCACCTGGACTGCGCCCCAACAGACCCGGGTGATCACCCTGCCGGTGGGATATGCCGACGGCTATGCCCGCTCGCTCGGATCTGGATCGACGGGAGAGGGGGCAAGCGTGCTCATCGACGGCGTCCCGCACCCCGTCGTCGGCCATGTCTGCATGGACCAGACGATGGTGAACATCGGCGATTCCAGCGCCTACAACGGCGACCGCGTCACCCTCGTGGGCACCCACGGCGACGAGCGCATCACCATCGCCGATCTTGCTCGATGGTCTGAACGCAGCCCCTATGAAGTGCTCACGGGGATCTCATTGCGCGTCCCCCGCGTTTACCGCCGCACAGATGCCCCCCAATGCGGTCCCGTCACCGGCGAGGCGCGCTAGACAAGCTCCGTTATGCAGTTCCGGACGACGAGTGCCGAAGCGACACGGGAGATCGCCGCAGCGCTTGAGCCGCTGCTGCGCCCCGGCGACGTGGTGCTGCTCTCAGGCGACCTCGGGGCCGGCAAGACCGTCTTCACTCAGGGGCTGGCGACAGCCCTGGGAGTCACCGAGCAGGTCACCAGCCCCACCTTCACCTTGGCGCAGAGCTTCCAGGGACGGATGCGGCTGCATCACCTCGACGTCTACCGGCTTGACAATCTCGGCGAGGTGCTCGACCTGGACCTGCCCGAGCTGCTCGACGACGACGCTGTGGTGTGCGTGGAATGGGGCGAGGTCGTCATTCCTGAGCTGCCGCGAGATTTCCTGCGGGTACGGATCAGTCTCGCGAGTCCTAGAGAGCACCCGGACATTCGCATGTTCGACGTCGATACCGTCGGTCCTAGTTGGCAGGCACGCGCCAGCGCGCTCGCCGAGGCGTGGCACGTGCACAGCCCCTCGGGAGTCGAGAGGTGTTAGTGCTCGGCATCGAGACTGCGACGCCCCAGGTCGGCGTGGCCATCGGCGGGCACGAGGGCATCATCGCCTCGTTCCACACCACCCGCGACCGGCGTCACGCAGAGACGCTCGTCCCGGCGATCCAGTTCCTGTGCGAACAGGCACAGATGAAGCTGTCCCAGCTGGGCCTCGTGGCGGTGGACATCGGCCCGGGCCTGTTCACCGGCCTGCGGGTGGGGCTGGCCACGGCGAAGGCCATAGCGCACGCCTGCCGAATCCCGATGATCGGCGTTTCCAGTCTCGACCTCACCGCGTTCCCGGCGCGGTTCAGCGATCGGCTGATCGTCTCGACGGTGGACGCCCGCCGGGGTGAGATCTTCTACGCCACCTACCGGCGCGCACCCGGCGGCATCCAGCTCCTGAGTCCTCCGGCAGTCGACCAGCCCGCCGATGTTGCAGGACAACTGATGGCACTCGGCCAGGAGACCCTGATCGTCGGCGATGGGGCCGAGCGCTACGCGGACGAGCTCGGTGCGGTGAGAGGCGCCGAGATCGGCCGGGAAGGCCTGCGCCATCCGAATGCCGGCGCGCTGGTGGAACTGGCGCACGCCCGGGCGCTGCGCGAGGAGTTCGTCAGCCCGTCGGAGATCGTGCCGCTGTACCTGCGTGCCCCTGACGCCCGTATCAACTGGCAGCAGCGGGAGCGGTCGTGAGCATCCGTTCCGCGCCGAACGCTCCGGCGCCGGCCGCTGCGGGACCGGCCGCCGCCCGACGAGTACTCATCTGCCCGATGAGCCGCAAGCACCTGCGTGACATCAGGCGCATCGACCAGTTGGTGTACCCGCGACCCTGGTCGATGTCGCTCTATCTAGATGAGCTGCGCCACGAGGGTGACCGGGTGTACCGCGTGGCCGCCACGGTCGGACCGGGTGGTCGCTCTACCGGAGTCGTCGGCTACGGCGGCTTCATGATCGTCGCCGGCGAGGGTCACATCACCTCGGTGGCCGTCCATCCCGAGTGCCAGGGCAGCGGCGTGGGTGCGCGGCTGCTGCTGGAACTGCATCAACAAGCCCGCCGCATCAACGGGCTGGAAGCGTTGACGCTGGAGGTGCGGGCGTCGAACGCTGCGGCGCAACGGCTGTACCGCTGGTTCGGCTATGCGCCCGTCGGAACGCGCTCGGACTACTACCGGGACGGACCCGAAGGCAGGCGTGAGGATGCCTTGGTGATGTGGTGCCACGACATCGACAGCGCAGAGCACGGCGACCGCCTCGATGACATCGGTACGGCTCTCGGCCTTACCGAGGGCGCATCGAGTACGGCCCTCGGCCTTACCGAGGGCGCATCAAGTACGGCCCTCGGCCTTACCGAGGGCGCATCAGGCACAGGTTTGGGTGTAGCCGAGAGGGGGCCGCAATGACGACCATCTTGGGCATCGAGACGTCCTGCGACGAGACGGCTGCAGCAGTCGTCGACGATGGCCGCGAAGTGCGTTCGAGCATCGTCAGCAGCCAGGTGGACCTGCACGCCCGCTACGGCGGCGTCGTGCCCGAGATCGCCGGGCGCGCCCACGAAGCGCTCATCACCCCGGTGGTGGCCGAAGCGCTGGTGGAAGCCGGCGCGGCCGACAGCGACATCGACGCAGTGGCGGCCACCTGCGGCCCCGGCCTCATCGGCAGCCTGCTCGTGGGCGTAGCCGCCGCCAAGGCGCTGGCGCTCGTGTGGGATGTCCCCTACATCGGCATCAATCACCACGAGGCGCACCTGTACGCAGCATTGCTCGACGAACACGACGCCGAGGTCCAGTTCCCGCTCGTCACCCTGCTCGTCTCGGGCGGGCACACGATGCTGGTCACGTTCGAAGGCCACGGGCGCTACCGCCTGCTGGGCGCAACCCGCGACGACGCAGCCGGAGAAGCCTTCGACAAAGTCGCCCGCTACCTCGGGCTGGGCTATCCGGGCGGTCCTGCCATCGACCGTTTGGCAACCGAGGGAGACCCCACTGCGGTTCCGCTGACGAGAGCCATGCTGGACGACGGCTACGAGTTCTCGTTCTCGGGTATCAAGACGGCGGTCATCAACTGGGTGCGAGCGCACCCGGAGGTCGACACCGCCGACGTTGCGGCATCGTTCCAGGCCTGCGTGGTCGACGTTCTGACTCACAAGGCTCGGCGGGCAGCTCGCGATGTGGGTGCCGCGGGCATCTGCCTGGCCGGAGGCGTGGCGGCCAACAGCGCTCTGCGCGAACGCACGCTCGACATCTGCATGGAAGACGGCCTCAACGCTTACCTGCCCAGCCGTGCGATGTGCACTGACAACGCAGCGATGATCGCCGCGACCGCCTGGTATCGACTGGCCAGCGACGGCCCGTCAGCCCTCGACAGCGGCGCCGATCCAAACCTGCGGATCGACTTCGGGGACTGAGCAGCGACACCGCCTTCAGACCCATTGAAATCGGGTGTCTGGGAGGTTGTGGCCCGTTCCTTGGGCTCGTATCGTTAGCACTCGCCCGGTGAGAGTGCTAAGTGCTGCCGGGCAGTCCAATTGGACCCGTCATGAGCCACAGGAGGCACATCCGACCATGAACCTGAAGCCACTTGAGGACCGAATCGTCGTGCGTCCCAGCGACGCTGAAGAGACCACCGCCAGCGGGCTCGTCATCCCCGACACCGCCAAGGAAAAGCCGCAGCAGGGCGAGGTACTTGCGGTCGGCCCCGGCAAGCGTTCCGACCATTCGGGCGAGATCATCCAGATGGACGTCGGCGTCGGCGACACCGTCGTCTACAGCAAGTACGGCGGCACCGAGATCACCGTGGCCGGCGAGGACCTGCTCATCCTGAGCGCTCGCGACGTCCTGGCCGTCGTCGCCTAACTCATTACGCGACGACAAGAAAGAGAACCGACACATGCCGAAGATTCTGAAGTTCAGCGAGGAGGCCCGCCGCGGCCTCGAAGCTGGTGTCAACAAGCTGGCTGACGCTGTCAGGGTGACGCTGGGCCCCAAGGGCCGCAACGTCGTGCTCGAGAAGTCATTCGGGGCGCCGACGATCACCAATGACGGCGTGAGCATCGCCCGTGAGATCGAGCTCAGCGACCCGTTCGAGAACATGGGTGCTCAGCTGGTGAAGGAGGTCGCCACCAAGACCAACGACGTCGCTGGCGACGGCACGACCACCGCGACGGTGCTGGCCCATGCAATGGTGCGCGAGGGCTTGCGCAACGTGGCAGCCGGCGCCAACCCGATGGAGCTCAAGCGGGGCATCGAGGCCGCTGTTGCTGCAGCCGTCGACTCCATGGGCGCCATGGCCATCGACGTGTCCGATGACAAGGACAAGATCGCCAGCGTGGCTGGCATCTCGTCTGCGGACAGCACGATTGGCGAGACGCTCGCCGAGGCGTTCGACAGGGTCGGCAAGGACGGCGTCATCTCGGTCGAGGAATCCAACACGTTCGGCGTAGACCTCGAATTCACCGAGGGCATGCAGTTCGACAAGGGCTTCCTGTCGCCCTACTTCGTGACCGATCCCGACCGTCAGGAGGCCGTCTTCGACGATCCCTACCTGCTGTTCGTGAACGGCAAGATCGGCTCGGTGACCGAGCTGGTCCCCGTGCTCGAGAAGGTGATGCAGGCAGGAAAGGCCCTTGTGATCATCGCCGAGGATGTCGAGGGCGAAGCGCTGGCAACGCTGGTGGTCAACAAGATCCGCGGCACGTTCTCATCGGCGGCGATAAAGGCCCCTGGCTTCGGCGAGCGCCGTAAGGCGATGCTGGCCGACATGGCCATCCTCACCGGCGGTGAGGTCATCTCTGAGGAGGTGGGCCTGAAGCTGGAGAACACCACGGTTGACCTGCTCGGCACCGCCCGCAAGGTGATCATCACCAAGGACGAAACCACCATCGTGGACGGCGGCGGCGAGTCCGGCGACATCGAGGGTCGTGTGGTGCAGATCAAGCGCGAGATCGACGACACCGACTCCGATTGGGATCGCGAGAAGCTGCAGGAACGGCTGGCGAAGCTGGCTGGCGGCGTGGCGGTGATCCAGGTCGGCGCGGCCACCGAGGTCGAACTCAAGGAAAAGAAGCACCGCATCGAGGACGCCGTGTCGGCGACCCGTGCCGCCATCGAAGAAGGCATCGTGCCTGGTGGCGGCACCGTGCTGCTGCGGGCTCGTGCCGCTGTCGCAGCGCTGGACCTCGATGGCGATGAAGCCACCGGGGCCCGCATGGTGCACCGGGCGCTCGAAAGCCCCAGCCGTCAGATTGCACACAATGCCGGCTATGAGGGCGCCGTGATCGTCCAGCAGATCGAGCAGGCCGATGGCAACACGGGCTTCAATGCCGAAACCGGCAAGTTCGAAGACCTGGTTGCCGCCGGTGTGATCGACCCGGCGAAGGTGGTCCGTGCGGCGCTGCAGAACGCGGCGTCGATCGCGGCCCTGCTGCTCACGACCGAGACGCTGGTGACCGACAAGCCCGAGGAGGCTGACCCCGCAGCCGCTGCTGCCGCTGCTGCTGCCATGGGTGGCATGGGTGGCATGGGCGGGATGATGTAGCTCCCGCTGCAGCTCCTTACAACTCACGCACAGGGCCGGCGAACTCGTCGGCCCTGCGTCATTTCTGGATGCCGAATCCCGCAGGGCACCCTGGGCCCAGCGCTACCCTCGTTGTTTTCCCGAACGTGGCGCAGCTGCGGCGCCGGTCTTATGCCCCCACACTCGCCGGCGGCCAGCTCGGTCGCCCACCCAACGGTCCTCGTGGTGGATTTCGGCGCGCAGTACGCGCAGCTGATTGCGCGGCGGGTGCGCGAGGCGCAGGTCTATTCCGAGATCGTTCCTCACACGTCAACCGCTGCCGAGCTGGCTGAACGCTCGCCAGCGGCGATCATCTTCAGCGGCGGACCGGCTTCGGTGCACGTCGAAGGGGCACCTGGCATCGACCCAGACGTCTACGAGCTGGGCGTGCCGATCCTGGGCATCTGCTACGGATCGCAGCTGCTGGCTAGCGACCTCGGCGGGCGGGTGGACCGCAGTGGTCGGGGCGAGTACGGGCGCACGATGCTCGGCCGAACCGACGCGGCGTCGGAGCTGCTGGGTGGCTCGTCCCCTGGAGCACTTTCGTCGGAATCAGTGTGGATGTCGCACTTTGATGCGGTGACGGAGCCGCCTGCGGGATTCGTGGTCACGGCATCGACGCCGGACAGTCCCGCCGCCGTGATCGAGGACTTCGAGCGTCGCTTCTACGGAGTGCAGTACCACCCGGAGGTTCATCACACACCTGGTGGGCAGGCTCAGCTCGAGCGGTTCTTGCACGAGGTGTGCCAGGTCAACTCCGAATGGACGATGACGAATGTCATCGCCGAGAGCGTCGAAGCCATCCGTGCCCAAGTCGGCAGTGCCCGTGCCATCTGCGGATTGTCGGGTGGCGTGGACAGTGCCGTGGCGGCGGCGCTGACGCAGCGGGCCATCGGCAGCCAGCTCACCTGCGTTTTCGTGGACACGGGACTCATGCGAGCAGGCGAAGGCGAGCAGGTCACCGAGACGTTCCGGCGCACGCAGGGCATCGAGCTGATCCACGAACGCGCCGCAGACGAGTTCTTCGAAGCGCTTGCCGGGGTGACCGATCCCGAGGACAAGCGCAAGATCATCGGCGAGAAGTTCGTGCGCATCTTCGAACGGGCCGCAGGCGGCATCAGCGACGCCGGGTTTCTGGTGCAGGGAACCCTGTATCCCGACGTGATCGAGTCTGGCTCGCCCACCGCCGCGAAGATCAAGAGCCATCACAACGTCGGCGGGCTGCCCGAAGACATGACCTTCGAGCTGGTCGAGCCGCTGCGCAACCTCTTCAAGGACGAGGTGCGTGCCGTAGGCGCCGAGCTGGGCCTGCCGCCCGAGATCGTCCAGCGCCAGCCGTTCCCAGGGCCGGGCCTCGGCGTGCGGATCGTGGGCGAAGTCACGCCCGAGGCTGTCGAAACCGTGCGAGCCGCTGACGTCATCGTGCGCGAGGAGATTGCGACAGCAGGTCTGGACGGTGAGGTGTGGCAGGCGTTCGCCGTGCTGGCAGACATCCGCAGCGTCGGCGTGATGGGCGACGAGCGCACGTATGCCAAGCCCATCATCGTGCGGGCGGTCACGAGCGAGGATGCGATGACCGCCGACTGGGCCCGCTTGCCTCACGATCTGCTCGAGACGATTTCATCGAGGATTGTCAACGAGGTGTCTGGCGTGAACCGGGTGGTCTACGACATCACCTCCAAGCCGCCCGGCACGATTGAGTGGGAATAGGCGAATGGGACTAGGCGAGTGACGCAGTCAGTTGCGAGCTTGGCGGTCGAGACGCTCATCGCGAACGGCATCACCGACCTGTACTGCCTGCCCGGAGTGCAAAACGACCCGTTCTTCGACGTGCTCTACGACCGTCGCGACGCCTTGGCCCCGATCCACACCCGCCATGAGCAGGGCGCTGCTTACATGGCGCTGGGCGCTGCCATGGCAACCGGCGAGCCGCAGGCGTTCTGCGTCGTGCCAGGGCCCGGCCTGCTCAACACGACCGCCGCGCTGAGCACTGCGTACGCCACCAACGCCCCGGTATTAGCGCTGGTCAGCGAAATCCCTTCGGCCGCAATCGGCAAAGGGCTTGGCGCTCTGCACGAGATCCCAGATCAGCTCGGCGTGCTGCAGCGGCTCACCAAACAGTCTGAGCGCATCGCTGACGGCGCGACAGCTCACGCGGTGCTGCAGAACGCGTTCGCGGCACTTCGCTCGGGACGTCGAGGACCGGTCGGCGTGGAAGTCCCGACCGACGTGTGGAGCGCCGCTGCCCCAACACCTGCCGGCAGCCTCGCCACCCCCGCAGTCGCGGGTCCAGCGCCCGATCCGGCGGCCATCTCCGAGGCAGCTCAGCTCGTTGCCGCGGCCGAGCGACCGATGATCGTCGTCGGGGGCGGCGCCCAGTCGTTCTCAACCGAGATCTGCCGGCTGTCCGAGCGGCTGTCGGCCCCTGTTGTGACGTTTCGAAGTGGGCGCGGCGTGGTGTCGTCGCACCACCCCTTGAGCATCACCATGCCGACCGGTCACCGGCTCTGGCCGCAGATCGACGTGGTGATCGGGCTGGGCACTCGGCTCGCCATGCACCAGTCCACCTGGGGTGTCGACGACGACCTCAAGATCGTCCACATCGACATCGATGCCGAAGAGATCGGCCGCGTTGGGCCGCCCACGGTGGGCATCCATGCCGATCTCGCCGACGCGTTGCCGCTGCTCGCCGACGCACTGGGGGACGCACCGGCCGATCGCTTTGCGTGGCGCGCCATGATCGCTGACACCAAAGCCGAAGTCGAAGCCGTCTGCGCTGAGGCACTTGCGCCCCAGTACGGCTGGCTCGGTGCAATCCGGGCGGAACTGCCACCCGAGGGCATCTTCGTCGACGAGATGACTCAGTGCGGTTATGTGGCTTGGTTCGGGTTCGAGGTGTACCGCCCGAGGACCTACATCAGCGCCGGTTACCAAGGCACGCTGGGATACGGGTTCGCAACAGCGCTCGGTGCGGCACATGCGCGGCCCGACATTCCGGTGGTGTCGATCGTCGGCGACGGGGGAGCGCTGTTCACCATCAGCGAGTTGGCGACCGCCGTACACCACCAGATTCCGCTCACGACGATCGTGTTCAACGATCACGCCTACGGCAACGTTCGTCGCATACAGCACGAGCGCTACGACGGCCGCGTCATCGCCAGCGACCTCACGAGTCCGGATTTTGTGAAGCTGGCCGATTCCTTCGGTGTCCGAGGGCTGTCCGCCAGCACGCCCGACGAGCTGCGCACCCGCCTGCGTGAAGCTCTTGGCTCGGACGGGCCGACAGTGATCGAGGTGCCGTTCGGCGAGGTGCCATTCCCCTGGCCGTACATCGTCTTGCCCCGCGTCCGGGGCCAGCAACCCAGTCAATAGCACCTATCCCGTGTCCGCCGGGTGAATTGCCTGAGGCTCTCGGCGCAACCGCAACTACCTTGGCCCCACAGCCGCGGGCAGGCCGTGGAGATGCGTGCAACGAGGGTTCAACATGGTGTCTGCAGAGCTTCCGGATCCGGGCGCGACGGTCGACTTGCCGGCCGGGTTCGGCTGCCATGTCGGCAACATGGGCATGAAAGACGACACCGACGATGTGATGGTCTTGGCGGCTGATGGGGTGGCCGCTGCGGCGGGTGTGTTCACCAAGAGCCTGTTTGCCGGTGCCAGCGTGCGCCTCAGCCAGGCCAACGTCGCCGACGGGCGGTCGCAGGCGGTCGTGGTGGTGTCGAAGAACTCCAACGTGGCGACCGGAGAGCAGGGCGAGCGAGACGCAGCGAATCTGGCGCGGCGCGTTGCCGAACTCGTGGGCTGCCAGCCCGACCAGGTGCTGGTGGGTTCCACGGGTCTCATCGGCGTGCACTACCCCGAAGGCAAGGTTGATGTCTACTTCGACCATCTGGTTGCAGCGCGGGAGGGGGCACTGACGTCGCAGGACGCCACTGCGGCAGCCACGGCGATCATGACCACCGACACACATCCCAAGACCGCCAGCGCATCGGCTGGTGCTGCCACCGTGATCGGCATCGCCAAGGGCTCAGGCATGATCGAGCCCGACATGGCCACGATGATCTCGGTGATAACCACCGATGCCGAGATAGCCCCGGACCGGCTTGACGCCATGCTGCGCCGCGTGTGCGACGTGACGTTCAACGCGCTCAGCGTGGACACCGACACGTCCACCAGCGACATGGTGGTGATGCTGGCGAACGGTGCAGCCGGAGCGGTCGACGAGGCCGAACTGGAGTCTGCCCTCGGTGCCGTCAGTTTGGATCTGACCCGTCAGCTCGCCTTTGACGGCGAGGGCGCCGAGACACTCATCGTGGTGACCGTGAACGAAGCCCGTGACGACCCGCAGGCCAAGCGGGTCGCCAAGGCCATCGTGAACTCGCCGCTGGTGAAGACCGCTGTGCATGGCCGCGATCCCAACTGGGGCCGGGTCGCGATGGCTGTCGGCAAGTGCAGCGACGAGACCGACATCCACCAGGACAATGTGGTGATCCGCTTCGGCAACCAGGAGGTGTATCCCACGCCCGCAACTCCCGAGGCGCTCGCCGAACTCGAGGCCTACCTGGCGTCCGACGAAGTGCTGATCTCGGTGGACCTGGGCATCCAGACGTCGGACGTGGGCGGGTCGTTCACGGTCTACGGCTGTGATCTCACCGACCAGTACGTCCGCATCAACGCCGACTACACAACGTGAAGCGACCCGCATGAGCCAACCTGCGCCGAACCCTGCTTACGGGCGCCACGCGAACCGCGGTTGCCAGCCATGAGCGCAGACGACGACCCGATCCTGGCTCCGCTGAATGCCGGCCAGCGGGCCGCTGTTCTGCACGGCGACGGCCCGGCGCTCGTAGTAGCCGGGGCTGGGTCGGGCAAGACCCGGGTGTTGAGCCACCGCATCGCGTACCTGTTGGCACACCGTCACCTCAGCCCGCTCGGCCTGCTGGCGATCACCTTCACCAACAAGGCGGCGGGGGAGATGCGCGAGCGCATCGGCGGTCTCGTCGGCCAGGTGGCGCACCGGATGTGGATCTCCACGTTCCACAGCGCCTGCGCCCGGATCCTGCGCAGCCATGCCGACGTGCTCGGCTACCCCGCCACGTTCAGCATCTACGACCAGGCTGACTCGCGGCGGCTCACTCGCTACGTGGTACGCGACCTCGATCTGGACCCCAAGCGCTTCAACGAACGCGCTGTTCATGCAGCCATCTCCACCTTGAAGAACCGCCTCATCACCCCGCCGCAGGCAGCTGAGCTGGCCGAGGCCCCCGATGGCGGCGGACCGTTTGCTCGCGACGTGGCCCGGATCTATTCCGAGTACCAGAAGCGAATGCGGCGCGCCGGTGCCATGGACTTCGACGATCTGCTGATGCTCGGTGTGGAACTGCTCGGCGCTCATGACGACGTGGCCGAGCACTACCGGCAGCGCTTCGAGCACATCCTCGTCGACGAGTACCAGGACACGAACCTGGCGCAGGTGCGGCTGATCGGGCTGCTCAGCGGCCCCCTGCAGAATGTCTTCGTCGTCGGCGATTCCGACCAGTCGATCTACGCGTTCCGGGGCGCGGACATCACCAACATCTTGGAGTTCGGCGCCACCTTCAGCGACAGCTCGACCTACGTGCTGGATCAGAACTACCGTTCGAGCCAGGTGATCTTGGACGCCGCTAACGCGGTCATCCGCAACAACCTGGGACGGCCGACCAAGAACCTGTGGACCGATCAATCCGGCGGGGCGAGGCCGATTCGGTACCGCGGCACCGACGAGGCGGATGAAGCCCGGTACGTCTGCAGCGAGCTGAGACGCCTGCACAGCGAAGGTCAGATCGACTGGAGCGACGCAGCGGTCTTCTACCGATCCAACGCGCAGTCGCGGGTGATCGAAGAAGAGCTGGTCGCCAACGACGTTCCGTACCAGATCATCGGCGGCACCCGGTTCTACGACCGGCGAGAGATCAAGGACGCGCTGGCGTTCCTGCGGGCGGCCGTCAACCCATCCGACGAGGTGTCGCTCAAGCGGGTCGTGAACCTGCCTGCACGTGGCATCGGCGACCGCACCATCGCCAAGCTGGACGATGCGGCGGCGCGGGGCGGCACGTCGTTGGCAGAAGTCATCGACCGGTTCGAATCGCTCGGCGTGCGAGGCACTGCCCGCAACGGCTTGCTCCGGTTCCGCGAGCTGATGGGCCGGGCCGTCGCCCGCATCCCCGACGGCCCGGCTGCCGTGCTCGAAGTGGCGCTGACCGAATCGGGCTATGTGCAGGCGCTGACCGATGAAGGCACCATCGAGGCCGAAGGGCGGCTGGAGCATCTCGAAGAGCTCGCAGGTGCCGCCGCAGAGTTCGAGTCGTGCGACGAGTTCTTGGAGCAGGTGTCACTGGTCAGCGATGTCGATGAGATGAGCGACGCCTCACAGGTGGCCCTGATGACCTTGCATTCCGCCAAGGGACTCGAGTTCGACGTCGTGTTCGTCACCGGCATGGAGGACGGCGTCTTCCCGCACCACCGTTCGATGACCGACCCCTACGAGCTGGAAGAGGAGCGCCGGCTGGCCTACGTCGGCATCACCCGGGCCCGCGAGCAGCTGTACCTCACCCACTCGTGGAGCCGGATGCTGCATGGCCAAACCAGCTACAACCCGCCCAGTCGCTTCCTCGCCGAGATACCGCCCGACTTGATTGACGACCGCTCGGACGACACGCAGCGTCTCGGCAGCTCGTGGCGGCCCGTCACGAGCGACTGGGGCGCCAATCGCCGTGCCAGCGAGCCCACCGAACACAGCCAGCTCGACGAAGCCGAACTGGCCGCCCAACGCCAGCAGCGGACCGACCCTGCCCGCCGCGATGACAGCACCTCGAAGGGCCGCGAGTCTCGGCGGGAAGAGGCTCGCCGCCGGGTTGCTGCCCGGATGGGGGAGCCCAGGCCGGCACCGTCGGAAGGGCTCGACTACGGCGTGGGCGACGACGTCCTGCACGCCAAGTTTGGAGCCGGCGTCGTCCAAGAGGTGCGGCCCGACGGCGACGACTGGGAGGTCACCGTCCACTTCGCCGACGCCGGCACCAAGACCCTCGTCGCCAGCTTCGCCAACCTGCGCCGCCAGCACACCAGCGGCCCGGCACAGACGAACTAGCTGCGGAGGCGGCAGGGAACTCTGCGAGGTTGGAACCTGCTGGATTCCCGGAGCAGAGGGCCCTGCCTCCTCCGCAGCGGGCGACAAGCCTCCCCTCCTATGCTCCCCGCCGTGGATCTCTTCGAGTATCAGGGCAAGCAGTTCTTCAAGAGCTATGACATGCCGGTATCCGACGGCGAAGTTGCCTTCAGCGTCGACGAAGCAGTAGCCGCTGCGCAGCGCCTGGGTACGCCGGTGATGGTCAAGGCACAGGTGCACACCGGCGGGCGCGGCAAGGCGGGCGGCGTCAAGTTCGCCGCCACCGTCGACGATGTGCGAACCCATGCCGGCAACATCCTGGGGCTCGACATCAACGGCCACATCGTGCGGCGGCTGTGGATCGAACAGGCGTCCGACATCTCCGAGGAGTACTACGCCAGCTTCACGCTGGATCGCTCGGCCAAGAAGCACCTCGGGATGCTGTCCGCCGAGGGCGGCGTGGAGATCGAGACCGTTGCGGCCGAGAACCCCGACGCCATCAGCAAGGTGTTGGTGGATCCTGCCGAGGGACTCACCGCGCAGGCCGCTCGGGCCTGGGTCGAGGGTGCCAACCTCAACCCGGTCGCCACCGATCAGGCCGTCGAGATCCTGCAAAAGCTCTACACGGCCTACACCGAAGGCGACGCCGACCTCGTCGAGATCAACCCGCTCATCCTCACGCCCGACAACCGGGTCCACGTCCTGGACGCCAAGGTCACGCTGGATGCGAACGCAGTGTTCCGCCATCCGGACTATGCCCAGTACGACGAGACGCAGCCGCGTGACGAACGCGAGGAAGCCGCGCACGCCAAGGGCCTGCAGTACGTCGGCCTGGCCGGAAGCGTCGGCGTCATCGCCAACGGCGCCGGACTGGCAATGAGCACCGTCGACGTCGTGAACCAGGTGGGCGGGCGCCCCGCCAACTTCCTGGACATCGGCGGCGGTGCGAATGCTCAGGTGATGGCCAACGCACTCGAGGTGATCAACAACGACCCCGACGTGCGAGCCATCTTCATCAACATCTTCGGCGGCATCACCCGTGGCGAGGAAGTGGCCAACGGGATCATCGGGGCACTCGAGGCCGTTGAGATCGAGGCGCCGATCGTGCTGCGCCTCGACGGCACCAACGCCGCAGAGGGTCGCGAGATCCTCGCCCCCTATCTCAACCAGAAGCTGATGATGGAACCGACCATGCTCGACGCTGCCCGTCGAGCCGTCGCGCTGGCCGCGGCTGCGAGCTGAACGGGAGCTTCAGATGAGCATCTTCGTCGACAAAGACACCAAGGTCGTCTACCAGGGCCTCACGGGCTCCCAAGGGCGCTACTACGGCATGCTGAACCGCGACTACGGCACGAACGTCGTGGCGGGTACCAATCCTCGCAAGGCCGGCACCGACGTCGAAGGTGTGCCGGTGTTCGCCAACTGCACCGAAGCGGTCGCAGCGACCGGCGCTAATGCCTCGTGCATCTTCATTCCCGCTCCTCGCGTACTCGATGCCGTGCTCGATGCCGCCGAGGCAGGCATCAGCTTCGTCGCTTGCATCACTGAGGGCGTTCCGGCACACGACGAGGCCCGCTTCTTCAACATGCTGCGGCGCGACTACCCCCACGTCCGGCTGCTGGGGCCGAACTGTCCCGGGATCATCACGCCCGGGGAGTGCAACATCGGCATCACCGCGGGGCATATCGCCAAGGCGGGCGGCCCGGTCGGGATCGTGAGCCGCTCGGGCACGCTGACCTACCAGGCGCTGTACGAGCTGCAGCAAAAGGACATCGGCGTCACCACCTGCGTGGGCATCGGCGGCGACCCCGTGCCGGGCACCTCGTTCATCGACTGCCTCGAAGCATTTGAGGCCGATCCTGAAACCAAGGCCGTCATGATGATCGGCGAGATCGGCGGCTCGGCCGAGGAAGAAGCCGCCGAGTTCATCAAGCACAACATGACCAAGCCGGTGTCGAGCTACATCGCCGGTGTGACTGCTCCGCCGGGGAAGAAGATGGGGCACGCTGGCGCCATCGTCTCGGGGGGCAAGGGGACTGCTGCGGCGAAGATGGATGCTTTGCGCGATGCCGGCGTTCGGGTTGGGCTCAATCCGACTGAGGCTGGCGAGTTGATGGAGGAGATCGTCGCCGAGCTGTAGCGCACCGTCTCCGGGTGCAGCGCGAGCGCTTCCCGGGGCCAGCGGGACCGCCCCCCTGCGCAGGGAGATCCAGCAGGTCCCAACAGCGCAGGCTGGCGGCCCCGCCGACCCCTTGCGGTCCCGGTTCTTTGGCTTTCGTCTTCTACTTCTGACTCAGCGTGGCGTAGAGATCCAGCAGGGTTGCAGCGTGTGCTTGTGGGCTGAACGGTGCCAGCTCGTCCTGGCTCGCGGTTGAGAGACCGGGGTCTGACTGCATTGCTTGGGTCAAGGCAGCGGACAGTGCTTTGGGGTCGCCGGGGGCGACGAGGTGGCCGTTTGTTCCATCGGCAATGAAGTTGGGTGCGGCCCCGACTGCGGTTGCCACGACGGGGCGTCCTGCGGCGAGCGCTTCGGCGACCACCATGCCGAAGCCCTCGCGGCGGCTTGGCACGCACACCAGGCGGGCTCGCTGATACCACTGGCCGACCTCGCTGGGGGCCACCGCGCCGACGAACTGGACTGTCACACTGCGTCGCAGAGCCAACGCTTCGAGCAGAGTCCGGTCGGGGCCGTCACCGACAATGACGACTTCGGGCCGTTCGGCGGTCGGCATCAGCGCCACGGCCTCGATCAGCACGTCCAAGCCCTTTTCTGCCATCAGGCGGCCAACAGCGACTATGGGGCCGTCGGTGGGCGGCAGCGTGGGCGATCCGAGTCGCTCGGTCCTGACGGGCATGGACACCACTTGAAGCAGCGGCCCGGTTCTGCGGCCCCCTAGTTCGGTACTGGGCGGTGGGTGCGGTCCGTGGGATCGCTGCACCAGCGATTCTGCCCAGCTGCGCAGATCTTCTGAGACGGTGACTACGGCGCTGGCCCGGCGCAGCACCCGGCGAGCCAGCCATCGGTGCACTGCGTTGGTGGTGACCGCGGCGTCGGAGCCGTGTACATGCACCACGCTGACGGCTCGCCGACCAGCTGCGGCGGCAGCGACGGCAACGAGACCGCAAGGGAACCACCAATGGCCGTGAATCACTGCATCCCCGGCCTTCGAGCGACGGCGGGCCTGGCGCGCGGTGGCCAGGGTGAGCCTGGCGATCATTGGGATGACCCACAGTGCCGACAAGCCGGAGAAGACGCGGTAGCTCTCGCCGAGTGCCACCCGGGCCTGGACTCGGGAAGGAGCGAACCGAACCCGGCGCACCTCGATGCCACCCACGTCGTGGCGACGTGGTGCATCGGGATGAGCCGGGCACACCACGGTCACGTCGGCTCCCGCAGCGGCGAGTGCTTGCGCGTGGTGGGCCAGGAAGGGCTTGTGGTGATCGTTGAGCGAAGTCGGGAACCCGGGGGTCACCAGTACGACTCTCACCGTCCCAGTCTCGCAAAGTTCCTGCTGGCCCGGCGGCGTGGTGCCTGGAGGCGCTGTCAATACCGTGTGACCCGTGAGCGCGAGCGACTGAGACCTCAGTTCGCAATTCCCGCGTTGGGGATCATGAATGCCCACCAAACGAGCTGCACTGGCAGCGACGCCAGCCCGGCATAGCGCACGGCGCGGACGCGCAGGCTCCACCCGATCGCGACGATCGCTGCCATAGAAATCAGCGCGACGGACCAAGCGGCGATCGGGTTCGGCGGGTGCGGATCGTCCCAATCCCCAATGAGGCCCATCCACACCACTGCAGACGACCACCACCACACGAAAGCGCTCCAGAGCGCCCACGCGGAGAGCCTGCCGAACTTCGACCACCCGCCGAGTTCCTGAGGCGGCACGTTCGCAGGTGGTGCTGCAGGCAGGGGACGCACATGATCAGTCTCGCGGCGAAGCGTTCGTCGGTTGCGTCATGCTCTAGCGGGTGACCTCTCGAGGCCTCAGTACGCTCAGCGGGATGCTGGTGGGGGGCCATGCGGATGGCCTTGAGGGCCCACCGTCGTGAACGATCGGACCGGACCCAAGGCGCAGCGGACAGTTGGCACGGCCGTGCGGTGGGCGCTCGGGCTGGCGACCGCTGCAGTGATTGTCTGGCTGGCCGTCCGGAACTGGGACGACCTTCGCCAGATCGACCTGAGCGTCGAGGCCGGCTGGCTGATCGGGGCGATCGCCGCGTCATTCGCGGCGACGCTGCTGCTGGCGACCGGGTGGCGCGAGCTGATCGGCGGCTACGGCACATCGCTGGCGTGCCAGCCCGCGCTTCGCATCTGGATGCTGTCCCAAGCCACCCGCTACCTGCCCACTGGCCTGGTCCCCATTGCAGCCCGTGCCTCCCTGGCTGCCCCGTTGGGTGTCAACCGGGCGGCCGCGGGGGCCTCAGTTGTGGTCGAGACCGCCACCCTCGTCGGCTGGGCCGCCGTATTCGCGGCGCTGTGGGCCCCGAGCGACTGGCTGGGCACAGCCGGCGGCTGGCTTGTGCGCATCGTGATCGGAGCCGGCGCAGCAGTCGGCCTGGCGACGCTGCCGTGGACGCTCGCGGGTGCCAGCACGTGGTGGCGGCGCGTCGACCGGTTCATGCGCCGTGTCGTGCTCCTGCGACCGATCGCTGACCGCATCCCTCCCGACGCGCTCAGCGCGCAACCGTCGACGGTCTGGCAGGCGACGTTGATGTACGGCTCCTCGGTGGCGCTGCGGCTCGTGGCAACGGTGCTGCTGGCCCTTGCCGTGGTCGGAGCCGGTACCGGCGATGTCTGGCTAGTCGCCGGCGCAACGGCAGCCGGCGTGCTCGTTGGCATGGTCGGCATCACGCCGGCGGGACTTGGCGTGCGGGAAGTCGTCGTGGCGGCGATGCTGGCCGACCGCTTCGGCATCGGCGACGCGGCCGCGTTCGCCATCGCCGTGCGAGTGTTGGAATTCGCCCATGAGCTCGTGTTGCTGCCCATCGCCGCCGCGGCGGGCCGAGCGAGTCCGCCAGAAGCTCCCCGTTGAGCGATCCGGCGTCTGGGTCGGCAGGCTGTAGCGGTGCCGCACCGGGACATGATCGTGATCGGGGCTGGTCCCGCCGGTGCGGCGGCGGCCATGCGTGCCGCGGGCGCCGGTATCAAGGTGACTGCGTTCGAGAAGGCACCGCCGGGTCGCGACAAGGTCTGCGGCGACGGCCTGACGCCCCGTGCGGTCGCAGCGCTCGACGAGCTCGGCGTTTCGCTGGACGAAGCGCATCGCATTGCGGGGCTGCGGATGATCGCCGGGCGGCGTGTGCGCGAGCTGGACTGGCCCGCGAACGGGCAGTTCGGCCCGTACGGCGCCGTATGGCCCCGGCGCCGTCTCGACAGCGCTCTGTGTGAAGGCGCCGCTGCGGCAGGTGCCGAGCTGTGCTTCGGCACCGAGGCGCTGCCGATCGTCGAGGACGGCCGTGCGGTGGGGGTCACCGCCGGGGGGGAGCGCTGGACCGCCGATCTCGTCGTGCTCGCTGCCGGTGCTCAAGGCCAGGCCGCCCGCATGCTCGGCGCGCTGCGCGACCCCGCCGAGCCGTTCGGTCTCGCCATCCGCACCTACGCCGAGACGCCCCGCCACGCCGACGAATACCTCGAAGCGTGCCTGACGCTGCGTGACTCCGACGGCACCGCGGTGCCCGGCTACGGCTGGCTGTTCCCAGCCGGCGACGGCACGGTCAACATCGGCGTCGGTGCGCTCAACACCATGAAGGGCTTCGCGAAGCTCAACCTGAACCGGCTCTGCGACAGCTACCGCGACCTGGTGGCCGACAGCTGGCAGCTCGGCCCGTACCTGGAACGCCCACGTGCCTGGCGACTGCCGATGAGCGCCACGAAGCGGCACGGCCCCGGCTGGGTGGCCATCGGCGACGCGGCTGGGCTGATCAACCCGATGAACGGCGAGGGCATCGACTATGGCCTCGAGACCGGCATCCTCGCCGCCGACCTGTTCACAGTCGACCCGGCAGCGGTTGCCGACACCTACGACCGCATTGTCGCCGAGAAGTTCGACGCGTTCCTGCGCACGGGCCGACGATTCTCGTTCCTCATCGGGCACCCGCGCATCCTGCGAACCGGTCTGCGTCTCGCGGTCGGCACCGATGCGATCGCCCGCCTCACCCTGCAGGTGATGGGCAACCTCATCGACAACGAAACCCCCGGCACCGCAGGCCGGGTACTGGCCGCCGCCGACCGAGCGCTAGCGGCAGCGTCGCCTGCGCTGCGTCGCCTCCACAAGCGCCGCACCGCCCGCAACCGCAGCACTCAGTCACCGATGGTGATCAAGTAGCCCGCCGGTCCAATACAAGCAGCTCTCCGTCCATTCGTACCTCCTTAGGATCGGGCCTGCCGGAGGCCGCCATCTCGCCGTCGGGGGTGACAAATCGATGCGCTACGGCCACTCGCAGACCCGCTTCGTAATACCCGACGAGTTCACTCACCGTGCCCGGCGGTTGACGAGATGCAGGTCCAGCTTGAGCGCTTGACAGCACCAGTTCCTGGAGTTCACCGCGCTCAGCCCGCGGCAGGACGATTGCGTTGAAGACTGCTCGCAGTTCAGCTGCCGAAGTGAATCGTCTGCTGTCCAAAGGCAGCAGACTGCCTCAGCGATCCCGTTACATCGGAAAGAATTTTCGATCAAGACCGGCGACAGCCGGCACGTACAATCCTGCTCATGCCCCGGGCTGTCGTGAATTCGACCAAGCAGTCGTCGTCGCTGCATAGGTCCGACGTCGGCATCATCGAGACATGGCTCACGACGAGGCAAGCGTCGGTATACAAGTTGCAGGCCGAGCTGTTGGAGGCGCTTGACACGACGGGAGGCTCGTCGACGTTGGCTGTTGAAACCCTGCGGATGGTTGCAGAAGCCACATCGGCAGGATGGACCGAGGCAGAAGTGCGTTCTTCGGCGACAGAGCTGCTGGCACGTCATCACCGAAGCTGAGCCAGAGACCGTTCTCTGACCCAGAGTCAAATAGCGCCACCTGAGGCCCGTGCGTTTGCTGGCGTGCCACTACTGTTCACGCCGTGACGGCGGTGCTCTTGGACGGTCAGGCGCTGGCCGATGAGATCAAGGACAGCTTGCAAGCCAGGATCACTGCCCAGCGATTGGAACCCGGGCTCGGCACAATCTTGGTAGGTAACGACCCGGCGTCGCAAAGCTACGTCGGCGCCAAGATCCGCGACTGTGCTGAGGTCGGTATTGACTCGGTGCACGAGCACCTCCCGGCCGACGTCACCCGAGCCGAGCTCAACGCTGTCATCGAACAATTCAACGCCGACCCGATGGTGCACGCCTACATCGTGCAGCTGCCCCTCCCGCGCCACCTCGACGAGGAAGCGGCGCTGCTCGCCATCGATCCCGACAAAGACGCCGACGGCCTGCATCCGGTGAACCTGGGCAGGCTGGTGATGGGCGCCGACGGTCCGCTGCCGTGCACGCCCCGTGGCATCCAGGTGCTGCTCGAGCACTACGGCGTGCAGATAGAGGGACGCCACGTGGTGGTCGTGGGCCGAGGCCTCACCATCGGACGCCCGATGGCGCTGCTCCTGGCGCTCAAGCGCCCGAACGCCAACGCGGCCGTCACCGTCGTGCATACAGGGGTGGCCGATCTCGGCGCCTACACCCGCCAGGCCGACATCATCGTTGCGGCGGCCGGCGTGCCCGGCCTCATCACGCCCGACATGGTGAAGCCGGGTGCGGCGGTGGTCGGCGGCGGGATTTCGCGCGAGGGCCGCCGGATCCTCTCTGACGTGGACGAATCGGTCGGTGAGGTCGCTGGCTGGGTGACTCCTCGTCTCGGCGGCGTCGGTCCGATGACACGGGCGATGCTGCTCGTCAACACGGTCGACGCAGCGGCTGAGATCGGCTGAGACACGTCGGCACCCAGCTCGCTGGTGCTGCAAATGAGAAGCCGATGTGACGCGGGTGCGGTTGCCACGCTGCTGCGCTAGAAACGCCCGCAGCCCGGACGGGTTCCCGGTTTGCCGACCCAGGAGAGTGCAGTGAACGATCCAGCCGTCAAGAATCCAGTCCGGGTTGCCGTGACAGGAGCTGCGGGCCAGATCGGCTACAGCCTGCTGTTCCGGATCGCCTCGGGAGCGATGCTCGGCCCCGACCAGCCGGTTGAGCTGCGGATGCTGGAGATCCCGCCCGCGATGGGTGCGCTCGACGGCGTGATGATGGAGCTCGACGACTGCGCCTTCCCGCTGCTGGCCGTGCGCAAGGGCACCTCAGACCCGAACGAGGCGTTCGAGGGCGCCGACTACGCGCTGCTGGTGGGCTCGATGCCTCGCAAGGCGGGCATGGAGCGCAGCGACCTGCTCCAAGCCAACGGCGGCATCTTCACCGTGCAGGGAAAGGCGCTCAGCGACGCTGCGAACCCGAGCGTGCGGGTGTTGGTGGTGGGCAACCCTGCCAACACCAACTGCCTGATCGCCATGCGCAACGCGCTCAGCATTGCCGACGGGCAGTTCACGGCCATGACCC
Organism: Candidatus Poriferisodalis sp.; assembly: GCF_965237655.1. Lineage (GTDB taxonomy): Bacteria > Actinomycetota > Acidimicrobiia > Acidimicrobiales > Poriferisodalaceae > Poriferisodalis. Next base: position 105,736 of record NZ_CBDEGB010000001.1, on the reverse strand, counting down.
GCCTCGATCACAACCGGGCCATAGCACAGCTGGCCGGCAAGGCCGGCATGTCCGTCAACGACGTGACCCGCATGACGATCTGGGGGAACCACTCCGCCACGCAGTACCCGGACATCTTCCACGCCGAGGTGGGCGGTCACAATGCAGCGGCGCTGGTCGACGACCAGGCGTGGCTGGAGGACGACTTCATCCCGACGGTGCAGCAGCGCGGCGCGGCCATCATCAATGCCCGTGGCGCATCGTCGGCTGCCTCGGCAGCGTCTGCCGCCGTGGATCACATGCGCGACTGGGCGTCGGACACGCCCGGCGGCGACTGGGTGTCGATGGCCATCCCGTCCACCGGCGACTACGGCGCTCCCGACGGGATCATCACGTCGTACCCGGTAACGGTGTCAGCCGGCCAGTACCACGTGGTGACCGGACTCGAGCTCGACACCTTTAGCCGGGCCCGCATCGAGGCCACCTGGGCGGAGCTTGTCGAAGAGCGCGACACCGTCGCCGGAATGGGCCTCCTGGGCTGATCTCGCCCGCCCCACCGTTCACGTCAACGAGACGTAGTGAACGGCAATTCCAAGGTTCGGTGCCCGGGCTAGTTTGCCGTCCGCGGTAAGCAGCGGCGCATCGACAGCTTCGGCTGTGGCCACATACATGGCCTCGTACGCGCTGACGTTGTGCCTGTGCCTCCACGCCGAGCGCGCGAGAAACCGATGCGAAATGCGGTTGATGGGCCAGACGGCGAGATCGTCGAGCAGCCTCTCGGCCTGCTCTGGTGCGAGGGCTTGCCTATTGACGTGCCTGCGGAACGTCGACATGACCTCTGCATCGAGAATCTCGGGAGCGTCGATGTGTGCCACGTTGAGCGTGTCGGCGAGCGTCAGCCCGACGGGAGACCGGAGCAGGTACTCCACTGCCGCAGACGCGTCGACTACGAATCGCGCCACGCGAGTTCCTCGTCGCGTTCACGGCGCACTTCAGCGAGCACTTCCGCGGCGCTGATTCCGATGTCGATTTCTGGGCGCGACTTCCAACGCTCGAGCCACTCAGATTGCTCGAGTTCGTGCTCGATAGCCCGGAGCACAACTGCGCTCATCGAGCAGTTCTGCCGCTCGGCATGTCGCCGCAGACGTTCATGGAGTTCGTGCGACATGTTCCGCACCTGAAGATTCGCCATTGCATGAAACTAGCATGAAACCATCATGCATACTGCTTGAATATGGTGCGGCGATCGAATCAGGAAAGTCACTGAAATTCACCTAGAAAAGATGACACACTCGACGGCGCCGCACCTCATCGATTTCTGCTCTCAAGAACGAGCCGCGGCGCTGGGACTCGCGCGTCATGGGCAGATCGCGCTCCTGCAACGATCTGAGGTTGCGATGTGCCCATCGAATGCCATGCCTGCGGCCACATACATTCGCTGATCAACCTGTCGAGCACTCTCGGCGGAAGGATGTGCGTGAGGGGGCTCACCCAGAACGACATCTGTGGAGTCGTTCTCGGAAATCACCCAGGCGAGGAACTGATGGAATTGGAGCTGGGAATGTCATTCGCGCACGTTGCCTCGGTTGCCAACTCCTTCTGCCCCTAACGGGAGGGACCGGTCGGTCAATGGCGAGAAACACTGGTGGTGCAGGTTCTCTCTCGGACGAGGCTGTTGAGCGCGTCGTGCTATGGCTTGAAGCGGCTGATCGCAGCATCTCTCGGCGGGACCGAGCCACGGTCAATCGTCTGGCCGAGGTCGTGACCGATGAAACGGCCACCGCTTTCGCGATGCGATTCGTCGACCGGGTCATGCGGCCAGAGAACGCAGCGGTCGCCGCCGATCAACTGGTATCGCTTGTGCAAGAGGCGTCGCTGCCGGCGTTCTTGTCGCCACTTGACCGAACTCTGCTTCGAGCCGGTGCGTGGCTAGGCTCGCGGTTGCCTCGCCAGGTGATGCCGATCGCCCAGCGCAGGATGAGGGCGCTAGTAGGGCACCTCGTTGTTGACTCCGATCCCGCTCGGCTGGCGGCTCATCTTCGTGCTCGGTCTGCAGAAGGCTTTGCGCTGAACGTGAACATGCTCGGCGAGGCTGTCCTCGGCGACGCCGAAGCCAGCCGACGACACCGGGAGGTGCTCGACACTCTGACGCTGCCTGACGTGGACTATGTGTCGGTCAAGGTGTCATCGGTTGTTTCTCAGCTCAATCCTTGGGACTTCGACGGCTCCCTCTCCCGAGTATCCGATGCTCTGCGCCCGCTGGTCAGAGCCGCCCGCATGACGCGTCCCGCGACGTTCGTGAACTTCGACATGGAGGAGTATCGCGACTTGGAACTCACGACGAATGCCTTCACGACGCTGCTTGATGAACCTGAGTTCGCGGACATTGACGCGGGGGTCGCGCTGCAGGCCTATCTCCCGGACTCGTTCGACACGTTGAGGTACCTCGTCGACTGGCACAACCGAAAGGTCGCCTTGGGCGACCGGCACGGCACCATCAAGATCCGTTTGGTGAAGGGCGCGAATCTTGCGATGGAACGCGTCGAAGCGGCCATCCACGGTTGGGTTCAAGCGCCCTACGCCACGAAGGCCGAGACCGACGCCAACTACAAGCGCTGCCTCGATTGGGCTCTTACCGAAGATCGCACGGCGTCGGTGCGGTTCGGCCTGGCCAGCCACAATCTCTTCGACATGGCATGGACCGACCTGCTTGCCGGCCAGCGCGGGGTCCGTCACCGGGTGGAGTTCGAAATGCTCGAGGGCATGGCGCCGACTCAGGCCGGACTGCTTCGCCGCGAAGGCCGAGGTGTGCTGCTCTACACCCCGGCAGTCGCCGAGAACGACATTGACGTTGCTATCAGCTATCTCTTCCGGCGCCTTGAGGAGAATTCATCCGACGAGAACTTCATCCATCATCTGTTCGGCCTACAACCTCGTACCGCTGCGTTTGATTCTGAAGAGCGCAAGTTTCGAACGGCCGTTGCGGAGCGCTGGGCGGTCGACCGTGTACCTCGTCGCCAGCAGAATCGCCGTCACCGAGTCGCTTTCGTCGATCCGAGACGGGGTTTCTTCAACGAACCAGACACCGATCCGGCGTTGCCGGCCAATCGAGCTTGGGCCAATGAACTTCTGAGCCTGGACTGGAACGGCCCCACTGCAACCGTCACCCGCGAGACGGCGATTGTCGACAGGGCCGTCAACGCGGCCGCGGCCGCGCAGCCGGCCTGGATCGGCAGGCCAGCACGAGAACGCCGTGACCTGCTGTGGCGCGTGGCCGACGAATTGAACCGAAAGAGGGGTGAGTTGGTGGCCGCCATGATCCGCGAGGGCCACAAGACGATTGCCGAGGCAGATCCGGAGGTGTCCGAGGCAATCGACTTTGCTCGCTGGTATGGAGAGCGGGCTTGCGAATTGGATGGCTGCGAGCAGTCCCGCTTCCAGCCATTTGGAACCATATTGGTCGTGCCGCCGTGGAATTTCCCGGTGGCCATTCCCTCTGGCGGAGTGTTCGCTGCGCTTGCGGCAGGCAACGCGGCCATCCTCAAACCTGCACCCGAGACACCCCGCTGCGCTGAGATTGTGGTGCAGTGCTGTCGGGCCGCCGATCTGCCAGAGGGACTGGTCGGATTCATCCGGACTCTCGACGACAAAGTTGGGCGCCATTTGGTCAGCCACCCACTCATCGACGCCGTCATCCTCACTGGTGCATACGACACAGCAAGGATGTTCCGTTCGTGGAAGCCCGACCTGCGGCTGTTTGCAGAGACCTCAGGCAAGAACGCCATGGTGATAACGCCCAACGCCGACGTCGACTTGGCGGTTCGAGACTTGGTGTCATCGGCCTTCGGGCACTCCGGTCAGAAGTGCTCGGCTGCCAGCTTGGCGATCTGCGTGGGAGACGCCTACACATCCCCTCGTCTCCGCCGCCAACTCGTCGACGCTGTTACGAGCCTCGCGGTCGGCCCCAGCACCCACGTGGCCACAACCTTGGGCCCGATCGTTTGCCATCCCGATCCCAAACTGCTCCGGGGACTCACACAGCTTGACGACGGCGAGGAGTGGCTCGTCGAACCCCGCCAGATCGGTGATCAACTGTGGTCACCCGGAGTGCGGATTGGCGTCCAGCCCGATTCGTGGTTTGCTCGTACGGAGTGCTTCGGCCCAGTCTTGGGTCTGATGCAGGCCGAGTCGCTCGACCACGCCATCCGTATTCAGAACTCGAGCGCCTATGGACTCACTGGAGGAATCCACACGCTCGATCCCGGCGAGATCCGTGGCTGGACCGACACCGTCGAAGTCGGTAACGCTTATGTCAACCGTGCCATCACTGGTGCCATTGTGTGTCGGCAGCCGTTCGGGGGCTGGAAGCAATCCTCGGTTGGCCCTGGTGCGAAGGCCGGAGGGCCGAACTATGTATCCCGGCTCGGAACGTGGCATCCCGTCGAGACCGGCCTCAGCGACAGCGCATGGTTGGAGGCGGCCCGCGCCAGCGACGAGGTTGAGTGGCATGCAGAGTTTGGCGTCGAGCACGACCCATCAGGATTGTTCTGCGAGACCAACGTGTTCCGCTACCGGGCCCTGCCGTCCATGGCGCTGCGCGTGGAAGTTGACGCTGCCCCCAGGGACATCGAACGCGTACGGGCGGCGGCCGGTCGATGCGGCGTACACGTGCTCGAGTCGCACGCCGTCGAGGAGTCGGGTGAAGAGCTTGCGGCCCGACTTCGCTCACTTGGCGTGCAGCGCATGCGGCTGTTGGGAACATGCGGCGTTGAGCTGAGAGAGGCTGCCACCAACGCCGGCGTACATATTTGCGATGACCCAGTCATCGCCGATGGCCGCATTGAGTTGCTCCACTATCTCCGCGAGCAAGTCGTCAGCCAAACTGCACATCGCTACGGCAATGTCGTGTAGATGCCATCGACATCCGTTGGCGGGTTTGCAGAGCAGATCGCTTTCACTGGTGGCCCCAGAAGGCACAGGTTTCTGGGAGCCTTTGCTGGAGGGGTTCGGAGAATCTGCGTGAGCCATGGCCGCTGACTCGTCTCTCTCATTCGATGTGGTGGTTGTGGGCGGAGGCATTGCTGGCGTGTCCGCCGCGTTTGCTCTGGCGCGGCGCGGCCAGCAGGTCGCCGTCGTCGAGCGCGAGGCCACCTTGACTGCCCATAGCACTGGTCGATCTGCTGCGCAGTTCTTGGCCTCCTACGGCGAGCCGGCGAACAGGTTGCTGAGCGCTGAGTCGCGGGACTTTCTGGATTCGAATGCCGATGGGTTTGCCGACAGCGCCGTGTTGCTGCCGCGCAATGTTCTGTGGGTGGCGCCCGTTGGCTTTGAGGATCATCTCGACGAGCGGGTCGAGGCCAACCAGACCACAGCAACCGGTTGCGAGCTTCTCGACGTAGCGCAGGCGATTGAGGTCTGCGGCGCGCTCGACCCGGATTGGCTCGCCGGGGGCGTCATCGAATATGGCGGCTTCGACATTGACGTTGCCAGCCTCCACCAGGCCTTCGTACGGGGCGCACGTGCTCACGGTGCGACGATCTTGCGGCAGCACCGCGTCTGCGGGCTTGTTCGAGAGGGCAATGGATGGCGGATCGAGACGCACAACGCCGTGCTGAGTTGCGGTGTCGTGGTGAATGCTGCAGGCGCATGGGCCGACGAAGTCGCTTCCTTGGCCGGCGCGGACGCGGTGGGCATGCGGCCGCTTCGCCGCACGATTTTTACCTTCCCGACCAGTCATGACGCCGATGATTGGCCGCTGGTGATCGCCGCCAATGAGACCTTCTACTTCAAGCCGGAAGGTCCGGGCCAGATACTGGGGTCGCCGGCCGATGAGCAACTCGATAGCCCATGCGACGCGCGGCCACGCGAACTCGACGTTGCCGCGGGCATTGAGGCCATCAATCAGGCGACCCGGCTGGGAATCCGCTCCGTTCGCTCGACCTGGGCCGGCCTGCGGACGTTCGCACCCGATCGCATCCCGGTCGTCGGGTTCGACCGCAACGTCGAAGGCTTCTTCTGGTGCGCCGGCCAGGGCGGCACCGGAATTCAGACGTCCCCAGCCATCGCGTCATTGACAGCCGATGTGATCGGCGGAGATACGCCCGCCGATGGTGTTGGAGAACTTGCCATTGAACTCAGTCCTGCTCGGTTCTCTAGTTGATCAGTGCGCTTTGCACACATACTCTATGGAGACTGAGCTGATTGCCCATGATCTATCTACGGCGTCTCCAAATAATGTGAATCTCTCAGTCCGCGGGACACGTAAGGGAGACAGCGGATGGCCCGGATTCTGTGGATCAACCCAGTCGGTACTGACGCCTACGACGCTCCAATTGGAGCAGAGCTGCGGCGCGAGGCCTCAGCGACCACTCGAGTCGACGTGTGCTCTCTGCCTGGTGCCGGCCCCCAGCACTTGGAATGGAACGCTCTAGAGGCGGTCGTGGCCGGACCAACGATGGGCGTTGTGCGCTGGGCCGCCGAGCAAAGGGGCTATGACGCCGCAGTGGTCGGTTGCTTCTACGACCCCTTCTTGCGCGGAGCTCGGGAGCTGGCAGGCCCGATGGCCGTCACCGCTCCCGCCGAAGCCTGCCTCCACATAGCGGCCACCGTCGGCGAACGAGTCGCCATTCTTGTCGGCCGCCGAAAGTGGATCCCCGAGATGCGCGAGAACGTCGTCAAGTACGGATACGGCGACCATCTGGCGGCGTTCAGGGTGCTGGAGATGGGCGTTGACGAGTTCCAAGCCGATGCAGAAGCAACCCAGCAGCGCATCTTGGATGAAGCGGAGCGCGCCGTGCACGTCGACGGTGCCGATTCGGTCGTATTGGGTTGCACCATCGAGTTCGGCTTCTACCGCGAAGTGCAGGAGAAGATCGGCGTGCCAGTCATTGATGCCATCACTGCTCCTTTGCGGTACGCAGAGTTTCTCGCAGCGTTGGGGGCTGATCACGGTTGGCGTACCAGTCGAGTAGGCGGCTACGAATCAGTGCCGGCCCGCGAACTCGAGTGGATTCCGATGGTGGAACCCGTGCTCGACTTCGACCCTCGGCCTTGACCGCAGACCTGTCCCCTCAGTTGCGTTCGACATCGTGACCGTTGCCGAAGGTTTGCTGCCGGGGCCAAAGAACATCGACCTGACGGAGACGCAATGGAAACGTTGACAGCCGACGACATCGAGGCGCTCTGTCTGGGCGCCACCCTGCTGGGCACTGGAGGCGGCGGAGACCCTTACATTGCCAAGCTCGTCGCCCATCAGGCCCTTGAAACGTACGGGCCGGTCAAAGTGGTAAATGCCGCTGACCTGCCGCCCGAAGCACTGGTGCTGACCACAGCGGTAATTGGCGCTCCCACGGTGATCTTGGAGAAAATTCCTGCCGGGACCGAGTACGTAGCCGGCGTCAAGGCGCTCGCTTCGTACCTCGGTAAGGAGCCCGCTGCGATCATGCCTATCGAAGTCGGTGGTTGCAACACCTTGCTGCCGATCGCGACTGCCGCAGAGATGAGCCTTCCCATCGTGAACGCCGATTCGATGCGCCGGGCATTCCCGCAGATCGAGATGACGGTGTTCACACTCGCTGGCTTGCCGGCTGGCCCGTTGTCCGTTGCAGACGAGAAGGGAAATCAGTGCGTATTTGAGACGACTACCAACCATGTGGCCGAGACACTGGCCCGAACAGCGGTCATCCAGCTGGGATTGGCGAATTCCATTAGCTGTTATCCCCTCACGGCCGCGCAGGTCGCACAGCACGCCATTCAAGGTTCGCTGACGTACTGCATGGAGGTGGGGCGTTTGCTGCAAGACGTGAAGGACGGCAACAACGGCGCGTGGGAACGGTTCCTCAGTGAGTCCGGGTCCCGAGAGTTCTTCACCGGAAAGGTGATGGACCTCGACAGGCGAACCACCGACGGCTTCGCCCGGTCCACCGTGATCCTTGAGGACCTCGACGGACACGATGCCACGATGCGCATTGAGGTACAGAACGAAAACCTCATCGCATTCCTAGACGGCGAGCCCACTATCACGACCCCCAACCTCATCTGTTTGCTCGACTGCGAGACCTTCGAACCCATCACCACCGAAGCGCTGGCCTACGGGAATCGTGTGCTGGTGATCGGCATGCCTTGCGCACCGGAGTGGCATCAGGAGGGGATGCTCGACCTCGTCGGACCAAGGGCGTTCGGATACGACATCGACTTTGTGGAGCTGTCGGCATGAGCACAGACGAGGAGTTCCGCATCGGTATCGATGTTGGGGGCACGAACACTGACGCAGTGGTCATCGACAGCGCCGGCAACGTAGTCAAAGCAGTCAAAGTCGCCACCACCTCCGAACCCATCGACGGCATCCGCGAATCGCTCGACCGCGTGCTGTCGGAGGTGAACAAGCTGTTGGTCACCAAGGCGATGCTCGGCACGACCCACCCGACTAACGCCATCATCCAGCGTCGAGGGCTCGACACGGTGGGCGTGTTGCGTCTGGCGGCGCCTTCGTCGCTCGGCGTGCGACCGGGCGCCGCTTGGCCCAACGACATCCGAGCCACGGTGATCGGTCTTTCCGCCATCATCGAGGGAGGCAACGAGTACACCGGAGCGGAAATAGCTCCACTCGACACCGATGCAGCCCGCCGCTTCTCGGTGGACGCCACCGCGGCGGGATGCAATGCGATCGCTGTATCGGCTGCGTTCAGCCCGGCCAGCAGCGAACACGAGTTACGAGCTGGCGACATTCTCAGCTCCGAGCTCGGGCCAGACTTTCCGGTGTCCCTGAGTCATCAAGTGGGTTCGCTGGGATTGCTGGAACGCGAGAACGCCACGATCCTCAATGCGGCACTGCTGAGCGTGGCGTCCAGCGTGGTGAACGGATTCGAGGATGCCCTCGCCGCCCACGACCTCGCTGTGGACGCCTACCTCACCCAGAACGACGGAACGCTCCTCACCGCGGTCGAGGCCGGGCGCTTCCCCGTGCTCACCCTCGGGTCGGGACCAACCAATTCAATGCGGGGAGCGTGCGCGCTGGCCGGGGTGAACGATGCTGTCGTCATCGACGTCGGCGGCACTTCAGCCGACGCAGGCATTCTGGTGGACGGATTTCCACGCGAGTCGACTGCAGCGGTCGAGGTGGGCGGTGTGCGAACCAACTTCCGCATGCCGGACCTGATCTCCATCGGTCTAGGCGGCGGCACCGTGGTGCGCGACGCTCGGGCAGGCAACGGATCCGTCCTCGCGATCGGCCCAGACTCGGTGGGCTATGCCGTGGCCAAGGAGGCTCTCTGTGCAGGAGGCGGAACGTTGACGCTCTCGGATGTGTCGCTGGCGTCAGGACGCTTCGAAGGCTTCGGCGACCCGGCCTTGGTTGCGCACCTGGACGCCAGACTCGTGCGTGACGCTTTGAAGTGGGTGGACGAGCAAGTGTCGACCATGAGCGATCGCATGAAGTCGAACCGGGCCGAGATACCCCTCTTGGCGGTGGGTGGAGGTGCTCACCTCATCGCCGAGCAGGTGCAAGGCATATCCGAGGTTCTGCGCCCCGAGAGCTATTCGGTGGCGAATGCGTACGGGGCCGGAATCGCCGAGGCCTCCGGAACCGTCGACCGCGTCTACAGCTATGACCGGACGGGCCGGGAGGCGTGCCTCGACGACGCCAAGGAATTGGCGGCACATGCCGCGGTGCGGTCCGGCGCTCATCCCGACCGCATACGCATCACCACGGTTACGGAGGTGCCGATGACGTACGTGCCCGGTGGCGGATGTCGGGTCATGGTGAAGGCTGTCGGCCCTCTTGCTTGAGATGCGCATGCGTATAGCCGACGCCTCGTGCTCCGGTTGGGGTCAAGCAGAGTGACATCCGCCGATGCTGAGCGGCGTCGCTTGCCGATGGCTGACTCTCACAATGATCTGCTCTTGGCTTGCATGCACCGGCATGAGCGAGGTGTAGCCGATCCCTTCGGCGACGATTGGCTGCCGGGACTACGAGCGGGAGGCGTGGTGTTCCAAGTTCTTCCCATCTTCACCGAGGAACAATTTGTCGGCGAGGCGGCATTGCGGCGGACTCTCGAGATCATCGCTCTCGCTCGTGAGATCACCGAGATTCACAAGACAGATGTCGCCATCGTGGAGCACGGTGCTGACATCGACCGGGTCATCGACAGCGGCCGGATCGCCTTGCTTCTCGCGTTGGAGGGCGGTGAACCCGTCGGCTCTTCGATTTCCATGTTCGAGACGCTCTTTCGACTGGGAGTGCGTATGGCATCGCTGACGTGGAATCGACGAACCATGCTGGCCGACGGCACCGCAGAATCCGGTACGGGCGGCCGCCTCTCATCTCTTGGAGTTGAGGCTGTGACTGAGATGGACCGTCTGCAGATGGTGCTTGACGTCAGTCACTTGTCAGCAGCGGGATTGGAGCATCTTGCGGAGCTGACAGCAGGATCGTTCGTGGCAAGTCACTCGTCGTGTCGGGCGCTATGTGACCATCCCCGCAACCTCACCGACGCCCAGATCGAATTGGTGGCCGCCTCCGGAGGGTTCGTGGCGATCAATGCCTTCGGGCCGTTCGTATCGGAAACGGCACCCACCATCGACGGTTTCGTCGACCACATTGAGCATGCGGCAGGCGTCGCGGGCGACGGTCGTGTCGCTGTCGGCGCCGATTTCATCGATGATCTCGTCCGTACAGTCGATCCGATTCTCGGCCGACAGCTCTTGGTTGATCCCTCCGACCTCTCCCTGATCGAAGGCCTGAAGGCGCCAGCCGACTTCGCGAACCTGGCTCCCCGACTTGTCGAGCGGTTCGGAGTGCGTCGGGCAGCCCGCTTCGCCAGCGCCAACATGCTCGATTTCTTCCGCGCTGCCGTGCCATAGCGACGGTGCCGTGCCAACACTGCAGGACTGCATCGATTCCCGCAGAACTGCGTCAGTAGGTTTGGGACATGGGCAATGAGCGCACGATCACGGTGAGGCAATTGTTGGCCTCGCCCGTGCTCACCGAAGCCGAGCTCCTCGCGGGCGAAGCTGGGTTGAACGCCGCTGTTGCCGAGGTGGTGCTGTACATGCGGCTCAAGGCTGACTCCCCGCTGCTGCCGGGTGAAGTTGTCGTGCTTGACGCAGCTGGAATTGGCGAGCACTTCTACCAAATCGACATGGCCATCCGTACCGTCGCCGATGCAGGCGCGGCAAGCCTCGTCGTCACCAATTCCGGCTTCGAGCTAGGACTCGGAGTGCGCCGTCTCGCCAACCGGTTCGACGTGCCCTTGGTGGTGGTGCCTGAGGTCGACGCCATGACGCTCACTCACCGTTTGCGGACACAATTGTGGGCGTCTGATGTGGAGCATGCCTCCGCGGTGCATTCGCTCCTCGCCACGCTTAGTCGCACGCACGCAGCCAGTGTCGAACGAGTTCTCGACGCCATCGCGAGCCTCAGTGCCTCAAGGGTTTTCTTATTGGGCCAAGATCGCAGTCTGGTGGCCGGAGATGCTGTCGAGATCGGCGCTCGACGACTTGCATCGGACACAGCGCACTTGGTGGACAACTCAACCGAAGCGGCTCTTCACAGCACGCCGATCATCCTGACGTTGGGCGAACGCGATGAAGAGGCCGACTACTGGTTGATGGCTGAGTGCGCGGGGTCGCAGGGAGTGCAGCGACTGCTCCGCTCCCTGATGCTGATCGGCTCCTGGTATCTGGCTGCCCTGCTGTCGTCGGCTCGAGCACGAACCGAGAGCGACGCACGGCGCCGCATAGCGGTGCTCAACGAGCTGTTGGCGACCAGCGATCTCCATGAGCGTGACATCCGCAATCAGATGCTGGCACTGGGGTGGAGCGCCGCGGGATGGAATACGGGCCTTCACATCAAGCTTCGGGGAGCAAACACCTCGAGAATCATCGACCTGCACGCCGAGGTCCGCGAGCGGCTGCGCGAAGTGGGGATGGACGGCCCGCTGGTGGAGCGCAATGACGGATGGAGTGGCTGGATCACTGACGCATCGGAGCCGGCAGTGGAGACCTACTCGGTGATGGTGCAAGAACTTGGCGACGCACTGGAAGAGTTCGTGGATGCCCACTCAGGCTTGCAGGCTCACGCCGGTATTGGTCGTCCATACCTCGACCTGAGCGGGCTTCGTAGATCGCTGGCGGAAGCCCACGAGGCAGCGCTGATTGCCAATGCGCGGTTCGGTGGCCGCTCAGGTGCGGCCCACATCGACCAACTCGGCGTCCAGCGAGTGCTCATGGGATGGTTCGGCTCTGACGACTTCGCCCGCTATGCGCGGTTCATCCTTCAGCCGGTCCTCGACGTCGACAGCGACCACGAGCTAGCGCGAACCCTCGAGGTGTATCTCGATGCAAGCTGCTCCACGACTGAGGCGGCGCAGATGCTCGGGCTCCACCGCAACACCGTTGCCAACCGGATGCGCCGCATTGCGGGGCTGTTGGGCGTCGCCCTCGACGACGCCGAAACCCGGCTTTCGCTGCAATTGGCCTGCCGAATGCTGCGAATCAACCGTGAACCAAGCTCCGGTGTGCAGAACGCACTTCAATAGCCTTACAACTGTTCAAATCGCATCGATCTCCGTTCAGGGGTGCCTCTTATTGTTTGATCGACTCGACACAGGTCGAGCGACAAACCAGTAGGAGGTGACGCCTCATGGCGACAATCTCGCGAAGGCGACTCTCGTTCGTCTGGCTGGCTCTCGTCGCAGTCCTCGCTCTCGTCGCCGCCGCGTGCGGCGACAGTGACGATGGAGCCGCCGGCGGGGACCAGACGGAGTCCACAACTTCGGTCGACGACGGCGCCGAGGTCACACCGGAGTCAGAGCCGGAGACCGAAGCCGCAACAACAACAGAAACATCCACCCAGGACGACGAAGGTGCCGAAGACCAGCCGGAACCCGTCGAATCTGAAGAGCCTTTCCAAGTTGCCTACTTATCGGCCAGTTCAGCCAACACCTGGCTGCTGTCCTCGCGCCTCGAGATGGAGGCGGTGGCGGCGGCCAACAACGTGGAGATCACTGAGTTCGACGCCCAGTTCGATCCCGGTCTGCAAACAACGCAATTCCAGGATGTGATTGCTTCCGGCACGTACGACGGAGTCATCTTGGTGTCGGTCAATGGAATTGCCTCAGCTCCCGACATCGCCGCCGCTCATGACGCAGGCATGGAGGTAGTCATCCTGAACCAGGTCGTGGGCGAGGATTTCTCAACATCAGAACCTCAGGTGGCCGGTGTCAGTGCCAACGTGATGGCTGCTCCGTTTGTCAACGGCAGACGTCTCGGCGAGCTAACCGTGCTCGCCTGCGCGGATCGCGACCCTTGCGAGGTCGTGTACATCTACGGCATCAAGGGTTTACCAATTGACGACGCGGCTCGCGCTGGGCTCGATGAAGTCATCGCGGGGCATCCGTCCATCAAGGTCGTCGCTGAGGGTGAAGGCCAGTATCTGGGTCCCGAAGGCGGCATCAACGCCACGCAGGACATATTGCAAATAGCGCCTGACTTCGACGTGCTCGTCGGTGCTGACCAGTCGGTGCAGGGAGCGGAGATCGTTCTCGCCGAGGAGGACAAGCTGGATCATGTCCGGCTCGTCGGCTGGGGAGGGTCGACGCCAGCACTTGAGGGCATCGCTGCTGGACGGTGGTTCGGTGGAGTCTTCGGCGCCCCCGGCGACGAGGGCCGCATCGCCATGGAAGCCATGGTCTCGGCCCTGACCGGTGGACCCGATTTCAGTGGAGTGGACCCACTTGTTGATCTCCCGGACAATGGACTGGTGACGGCCGACAACGTGAGCCTGTTCACCGCGCAGTGGGACGGCTGAGCCAGCCCGCCGCCCCTTCCCCTCCCGGGGTTGAAGCGGGCATGGTTCAGAGATGACGTCCGCCGGAGCGCTTGTCAGCGTGCGCAACGTGAGCAAGCGCTTCGGCGCGACGGATGCCCTCAAGGACGTGACCGTGGAGTTCGAGGCTGGCCGCGTCCATGGGCTGGTCGGCGAGAATGGAGCCGGCAAGTCAACCCTGGCTGGTGTGGTACTCGGGATTCACACGCCCGACTCGGGCGAGCTAACTCTGGATGGTTCGCCGCTGCGCCTCGATAGCCCCGCGGAGGGCGTCGCTCAAGGCCTCGTCGGAGTTGCACAAGAGCTCTCGCTGCTGCCGTCGATGAGCGTCGTGGACAACGTCATGCTCGGAACCGAAGAACATGTCGGCCCTTTTGTCAGGCGCAGAGCGAACCGGAGCAGAGTCGAGGCGCTAATCGTCGAACACGGCTTGAGCGTGCCCGTCGACGCCCGAGTCGGATCACTGGCCGTCGCCGACCAGCAGAAAGTGGAGATTCTGCGTGCCTTGGGGCGACGGTCTCGTCTTGTGGTCCTCGACGAGCCAACAGCTCGGCTGGCCAGTCACGAGGCCCGCGAACTACGCCATACCGTGCGCGAGCTGGCAGCGCGTGGGGTGGCCGTGGTGTACGTATCGCACTTTCTCGACGAAGTGCTGTCCGTCTCCGACACCGTCACGGTCATGCGCGATGGGCGCGTTGTGCGCACCGGCCCCGCCGACACCGAGACGCACGAGTCGCTGGTGGAGGGCATGACTGGCCGACACATCGACGACGTATTTCCGGCCAAGCCACCCGCGCCATCCGACGATGCGCGGGTTGTGCTGCGAGTCGATGGCCTCTGTTCGGCCGGCGCAGAGTCAGCCGAATCGCTGCGCAGTGGGACCCAGAGCGCGTCCATCGGTGGTTCACCGGATGTTTCGAACAAGCATCGGTTCGCCCAAGTAGAGGGACGAAGTACTCCGAGTTCACGCAGCATCGACTTCTTTGACGTGTCGCTGAGCGTCCGATCGGGCGAGATCGTCGGGTTGGTTGGGCTCGTCGGCGCAGGAAGAAGCGAAGCGGCTCATGCGTTCTACGGTGCTTCGCCAACTGGATCGGGCTCAGTCACAATCGACGGACGACCGTTGGCGGGGACCGTCCAAGATGCACTGGCCAATGGCGTGCGCTTGATCCCGGAGTCACGCCGCCATCAGGGCCTGATCGCCCCGCGGTCCGTGGTCGACAACACCACGCTGCCGAATCTGCGCAGTTTCGTTGGACGCTTCGGCATCCGGAAGCGCCAAGAGGAACAGGCGGCGATCCATGCCTGCGACAAGGTGGACGTGCGTGCACCAAGCCTGATGACACCAGTTGCACACCTCTCCGGCGGCAACCAGCAAAAGGTGCTGTTTGCCCGGGCTGTGCTCGGTGAGCTCACGCTGCTGATTGCCGACGAACCCACGCGGGGCGTCGACGTCGGATCGAAGCGCTCCATCTACGAGACGGTCAATGACCTGGCGCGGAAGGGCTGCGCTGTGCTGCTCGTCTCATCCGAGCTTGATGAGGTGATCGGCACCTGTCACCGGGCGCTGGTGATGCGCAGCGGCCGGATTGTCGCCGAATTCGTCGGCGACGACATCGTCGAGGCCAACCTGCTGGCCGCCGCCTTCGGAACGGGCAACGACAACGGTTCCGGTGTCGACCACGGCGTCTGTCCAGGGGAGAAGGAGCGGCCGTGATCTCGCAAGCCCTTCCTGCAATTCGTCGCTACGGCATCGCCGCCGTCACCGTCGCACTCTTCTTTCTCTTGGCCGTGACTACCGACGGATTCTTGAGTCAGGCCAATTTCCGCAACATCCTCGACCAGCAATCTGCGCTGCTCATCGCAGCCTCGTTCGCGACGATCACCATGATTGCGGGTGGTTTCGACATCTCGGCTGCATCAGTATTCGTCGTGGCGCCGCTCTTCGCCCTGCAAGTGGAGAACGCCACCGGCAACGCGCCCTTGGCGGCTGCGGCGGGTGTGGTCGTGGGACTTGTCGTCGGAGTCGCTAATGGCCTAGTCGTAACTGCCCTGAAGGTGAACTCGTTCATCGCCACGCTCGCCACATCGTTCATGGTGTTCGGGATCGGCTTCTTGGTGAGTGATCGCAGCGTCCTGCGCGTCTCCACTGACGCCTATCCCGCCATCGCCCGAACCCGCTGGTTGGGCATTACTACCGGAGCTTGGATTGCGGCTGTCGTGGTGGCAACGGCGTGGTTGCTGTTGAGCCGCACACGCTTCGGCCGCCACGTGTATGCAACCGGCGGCAACGCCGAAGCAGCACGCCTCGCAGGGGTACCAGTCGCGCGCGTCACGACAATCTGTTTCGCTCTGGCTGGCGCTGCAGCCGGCTTGGCCGGGGTTGTGTCGTCGTCGAGGTCGTTGTCAGCGCTGCCGTCCGACGATTTCAGTTTCGTGTTCGGAGTGATTGCTGCGGTCGTTGTGGGCGGTACATCCATCGCGGGCGGCGAAGGCGCTGTCTGGCGCACAATCGCAGGGGCATTCTTCATTGCGCTGATGATCAATGGCTTCAACCTGCATCAAATCGATCCCATCTGGCAGCGGGTCATCCAAGGGGCGGTCATCCTCGGTGCGGTCTCGATCGACTCCTGGACCCAACGCCGCGAGCGCTAGCGCCCTTGTTTGCTCCGGCACTGGCCAGTGGTGGCTGTGCCTGATGGCTCCGGCACTCGCTAGTGCCGACTGTGTCTGATCGTTCCGGCGCTCGCTAGTGCCGGAACTGACGCTCGCCGGTGAAGAGCATGGCGAGGCCGAGTTGGTTGGCTCGGGCGATGACGTCGTCGTCCCGCAGGGCGCCGCCGGGCTGCACCACTACCGCCACGCCGGCTTCGGCGGCGGCTTCGACGCCGTCGGGGAACGGGTAGAAGGCGTCGCTGGCGCAGGCGCCGCCCGCGGCACGCCCGTCGGCCTTTGAGGCGGCGAGCTGGCCTGACTCCACCCGGTTCTGCTGGCCGGCACCGATGCCCCACGCCGTGCGGTCACGCGCCAGCACGATGGCGTTCGACGTGACATGCCCGCACACTCGCCAGGCGAAGCGGGCGTCGGCCAGCTCCTGCTCGGTCGGCCGGCGTTGGGTCACCACCTGCCAGTCCTCGGGCGCTGAGGCGAAGGCATGCGGCGACTGCGCCAACCAGCCGCCGTTGATCTGCCGCAGCGAGATGCCTGCGGCGTCAGGCCGAGGCCCCTCCAGCACGCGGGTGTTGCGTCGTTTCGCCGCGATGCGCTCGATCACACCGTCCTCGTACCCGGGCGCGATCACCAAGTCGGCCTGTGCCGCGGCTTCCAGGCGTTCGACCGTGTCCAGGTCGACCACCCGGTTGAACGCCACGATGCCTCCGAACGCCGAGCGGGCATCGCAGTCGTACGCCCGCTGGTAGGTGTCGGCAAGATCGTCGCCGGCGGCCGCACCGCACGGGTTGGCGTGCTTCACAATGACCACAGCCGGGCAGTCCTCGGCATCGCCCAGGTCGTGCACGATTCGCCAAGCCGCATCGGCGTCGAAGAAATTCAGATAGCTCAGCGCCAGCCCGCGGTGTTGGAAGGCGTGGTCCCACCAGGTCAGCTCGCCGACCGGGCGATACCGGGCCCCGAGGTGGTGCGGGTTCTCGCCGTAGCGGCACTCGTCGACCCGCTCCAGCGCCAGATGCACGGTGGGCGGCAGGGGAGCGCCCCCCGGATCGGCCGTCCCGGACTCCGCATCGTCGTCGGCCGGCTCGTCCAGCCAGCTGACAATCGCCGCGTCGTACGCAGCCGTATGTGCAAAGGCGCCCCGCGCCAGCCGCCGCCGGGTCGCGGGGCTCAACGCACCCAGCTCAGCCAGCTCGGCCAGCACCGGCTCGTAATCGGCCGGGTCAACCACCACACCGACACCACCGGCGTCGTCGCCGTGGTTCTTGGCGGCGGCCCGCACCATCGCCGGTCCGCCGATGTCGATCAGCTCCGGACCCGGATCGGACCGGAACGGGTACAGGTTGCACACCACCAGGTCGATGGCCGCAATGCCGTGCTCATCCAATGACGCCAGATGGGCAGGCTTCGACCGGTCCGCCAGGATTCCGCCGTGGATCCGCGGGTGCAGCGTCTTCACCCGACCGTCGAGCATCTCGGGGCTGCCGGTCACGTCTTCCACCGCCAGCACCGGCACACCCGCATCGGCCAGTGCCCCAGCGGTCCCGCCGCTCGACACAATCTCCCAGCCAAGCCCCGACAGCCGAGTCGCGAAGTCCACCACGCCGGTCTTGTCCCACACCGAGATCAACGCCCTCATCGGGTCAGTCCCTCCTGAATCCTGTAATGGCTGCCAGTCTGCCGCCAGCCAAACCTCCGACCAGTGCAGCGCCCTCATCGGTCTCGCAGCGCTCCAAGAACGCCGCAATCGTCGCCGGGTACAGCTCTCGCTCCACGGTCTTGATCCGCTCGTGCAGTGTGGTCTCATCGTCGCCTGCCAGCACTGGCACTGCACGCTGCGCCAGCACCGGGCCCGCATCCACCTCTGAAATCGCGACATGCACCGTGCAGCCCGACTCGGTGGCCCCCGCAGCCAGGGCGTCGCGCACCGCATACCAGCCCGGAAACGCCGGCAGCAGCGACGGGTGCGTGTTCAGCACCCGCCCCCGGTAACGCCCGCCGCCCCACTCGAAGAACGATCCATCCAGCACAGTGCCGAAGCCGGCCATCGCCACCACGTCCACATCTCGTCCGGCCAGCGCAGCCGCCAGCTCGCAGCTGTAACCGTCCCGGTCGAATCGCCGCCGGCCCGATCCACCCGACTCGCCGCCCGCACCAGCCCCGCCGGATCGCCCAGCCACCTCGACCATCCAATACTCACGCTCCACCAGCACCGTTTCGATCCCGGCATCGGTTGCAATCCTCAGCCCACGGCACGCCCGATCGGCCGCCACCAAGCCCACCGGCAGCCCGCAGCCCAGCATCGCTTCGAGGATCGAGCCGGTTCCCGAAACCAATGCCGCCAGGCGCACCCCGCCGAACCTACGCGCCTCGCCCGCCGACAGCGCGGTCCGCTGGCTGCGGCGCCCACGCGCCCCAGTAGCCTCGCTGCCGTATGCGTCCCCCCGAGGACATGCCGCCTCCCGCGTCCGAGCAGCCCCAGCAGCCTCGGCGGGTGCCGCGCCGTCGCAACATCAACCGTTTCCGCCTGATCATCGGCATCGTCATCGGCGCCGGGCTGATCCTGCTGCTGTCCATTCGCGGCCTGGCGGGCTTCTACACCGACTACCTGTGGTTCGACAGCTTGGGCTTCGCCTCGGTGTGGTGGAAAGTGCTGTGGGCCAAGATCGGCCTCGGCCTGCTGTTCACAGCGATCTTCTTCGTCCTGCTGTGGGTGAACCTGTTCATCGCCGAGCGCATGGCCGCCAAGTCGGCCCCTCCAGGCCCGCCCGAGGACATCGCCGCCCGCTGGCGCCAGATGAGCCGCCGGCGCCGCGGCCTCATCCGCATCGCCGTCGCACTGATCCTGGCCTTCATGGTCGGCTCGGGCGTCTCGGGCCAGTGGCAAGCGTGGCTGTTCTTCATCAACAGCACCGAATTCGGCCTCACTGACCCGCAGTTCGGCCGCGACGTCGGCTTCTACATCTTCCGCCTGCCGTTCTTCAACTTCCTGATCGGCTGGGCCTTCGCGGCCGTGCTGGTCACGTTCATCTTCACCACGATCTGGCACTACTTGAACGGGGCAATCCGGGTTCAGGCCCCCGCAGGCAGCCGGGTCATACCGCAAGTGAAGGCACACCTGTCGCTGCTGCTAGGTCTGCTGGCGCTCATCAAGGCCGTCGGGTACTACTTCGACAGATTCGAGCTGACGCTGTCGACGCGGGGCTTCGTGGACGGTGCCACCTACACAGACGTGAACGCGCAGCTGCCCGTCCTGCAGCTGCTCATGATCATCAGCATCTTCAGCTTCTTGCTGCTGATCGTGAACATCTGGCGGCGCGGCTTCACCTACCCGGTCATCGCGGTGGCGTTGTGGGTGGTCGTTGCCGGCTTGGCGGGAGCGGCGTATCCGGCCATCGTCCAGCGCTTCCAGGTGGAGCCCTCGGAGTCCACCCGGGAGGCCCTCTACATCGAGCGCAATATCGAGATGACCCGCATAGCACTCGGGCTCGACGACGTGACGCCGCGTGAGTTCAACTTCACACCGGAGCTGACCGCCACCGACATCGAGAACAACTTCGAAACGGTGCGCAACGTGCGGCTGCTGGACCCGGCCGTCATGCAGGACACGTTCCAGCAGACCCAGGGCATCAAGAGCTTCTACGACTTCCGCGACATCGACGTGGACCGGTACGAAATCGATGGCAAGGTCACCCAGATCGTGCTGGCGGCCCGTGAGCTGCGGCCCACCGAGCTGCCGACCGACACGTGGGAGACCGAGCACGTCGCCTACACCCACGGCTACGGCGTGGCGGCGGCGCCGGCCAATACGGTGGACTCCAACGGCCGGCCGGCGTACGCACTGGGCGACATCCCGAACGTGATTTCTCCGGGTGCTGAGGCCCTGGAGCTGGACGAGCCCGGGCTGTATGTGGGCGAGGACCTGCCGGGCTACGCCATCGTGGGCGCCCGGCGTGCCGAGGTCGACTTCCAGGACGATGACGACCGCACCAAGACGACTCGATATGACGGCTCCGACGGAGTGGGCATCGGCGGTTTCCTGCGGCGGCTGGCGTTTGCGATGCGCTTCGCCGAGCCGAACCTGCTGGTCTCGGGCGAGATCACCGGCGACAGCCGGATTCTCTACAACCGCGACATCTCCGACCGGGTGCGGCTGCTGGCCCCGTTCCTGTCCTACGACAACGACCCCTATCCGGTTGTCATCGACGGGAAGGTGAAGTGGGTGCTCGACGCCTACACGACCACGTCGCAGTTCCCGTATGCGCAGCGGACTAATTCGCGGGCGGCGACGCCGGGGAGCGATCTGCGTCAGCCGCTGAACTACGTGCGCAACTCCGTGAAGGCCGTGGTGGACGCCCACGACGGGACGGTCACGTTCTATGTTGTGGATGACGACGATCCGATCGTGCAGTCCTATATCAAGCAGTTCCCTGCGCTGTTTGCCGATGGCTCGCCGCCGGCCGAGCTGCGTGAGCACTTCCGGTACCCGGAGGACCTGTTCCGGGTGCAGACCGATGCGTGGGGCCGTTACCGCCTGGACAAGCCGTCGGAGTTCTACGACGCAGCCGGGGCATGGGCGGTTGCGCAGGACCCGGGCGATTCGATCGGGCAGACCACGGTCGAGACGGTGCGCGACGAGACGACCGGGCAGGTGATCGCGACGGTCGAGGCTCGGATTTCCCCGCAGTACTTGCTGTTCCGATTGCCGGGGGACGACTCTGCCTCGTTTGTGATCTTCCGGCCGTTCGTGCCGTTCTCCGAGGACGACTCTCGTAAGAACCTCGAAGGTTTCATGGTGGTCCACAACGATCCGGACCGTTATGGCCAGATCGAGGTGTTCGAGATCCGGTCTGATCAGCCGATCGACGGTCCGGCGCTGTTCAACTCGAACATCCAGACCGAGGAGGAGATCTCCGAGCGGCTGACGCTGCTGAATCAGAACGGCTCGGTGGTGCGGCCCGGCAACCTGCTGCTGATCCCGGTGGAGAACTCGCTGCTGTATGTGCGGCCGCTGTTCATTGCGGCGACCGGGCCGACGGCGGTGCCCGAGCTGCAGCTGGTGATTGCCGGCATCGGCTCGAACGTGGTGATCTCAGAGACCTTCGAGGGGGCACTCGAGAAGGCCATCGGCGGTGTTGACATCGACATCGGCAATGAGACGGTGAGCCTGACGGGTGCGGCGCCGGCCGTGACGCCTGATGATGCCCCCGACGAGCCGGCGGCAGCTGCGCCTGCCGACGACGAGCCAGAGCCGACGCTGGACACCGACACGGTGAGCAACCTGCTCGAGCGGGCCGCGACGGCCTTCAACCGGGCCGATGCGGCGCTGCGCGAAGGCGACTTGGCGGCCTACCAGACGGCCGTTGACGAAGCCGAGAGCCTGATCGCCAGGGCCGCCCGCATTCTCGAACAAGCCGCCACCGGCTAGGCCGCTCATTTGGCAGAGTTTGCCAACACCGCGGTATGATGCGTGTGTGGCAACGATGAACGTGTCGCTTCCGGTGGAACTCAAGGCGTTCGCCGACGGCCAGGTGAACTGCGGCCGGTATGGCTCGACGAGCGAGTACGTCCGCGAGCTGATCCGCCGCGACCAGGATCGGTCACGCTTGCGTGAGTTGCTGCTTGATGGTGCTGCAGGGCCAATCGTGGGACGGGCTGACGAGGAATACTTCGCCTCACTGCGAGATCGAGTTCGTGAGGCCGCCAACTCGAACTACCCGCCTGCCTCAGGACCAGTCGCCGACGCCACTGTGTAGACCTCGCCGACGATGGCAAAGGCGGTCGAACTCAACGCTGCCGCAGCGCGGGATATTGGGTTTGCTGTTGACTACTACGCAATCGAGGCTGGCGCGAGCGTGGCTCACCGCTTCATCTCGGAACTCGACCAAGCGTTCGACTACCTCAGCAGCCATCCGCTGTCCGGCTCAACGCGGTGGGCTCATGAGCTGGGGATTCCCGAACTCCGGAGTTGGTCGCTCCAGCGTTTCCCGTATGTCGTGTTCTACGTCGACAGACCATCTTTCTCCGACGTGTGGCGGGTCCTTCACGCCAGACGCGACCTTCCCGCCTCGCTCGCGCCGTCTGGCGGAGGCAGGTGAAGGTGAGCGATCTGGCAGAACCCTGTTGTACCGCAATCTCACCTCGGTCGGGCCACTATGCGAACGTCGGCGTAGAGAGCGTCAGCGATCCGCTGCAGGGTTCGTGCCGTGGGGCTCGTTGCACCGCGTTCGATCCGGCTGATGTCAGCTTGGTTCACACCGCAGCGCTCAGCCAACTGGGCCTGGGTCAGGCCATGTTTCTCGCGCAGT
The DNA here is from genome assembly GCF_965237655.1 of Candidatus Poriferisodalis sp. GTDB lineage: Bacteria > Actinomycetota > Acidimicrobiia > Acidimicrobiales > Poriferisodalaceae > Poriferisodalis. The sequence continues at coordinate 82,954 of NZ_CBDEGB010000001.1, read as the reverse complement.
TCCACGACCTGTATGGCGATGTTGTACGCCTGCGCAAGCACCTCGCTGTGCGCTGCTGCGCCTGGCTCAACGCGCTCTCGGCGCGCAGCGACCACTTCGTCGTAGGCGCGTGTCATCGGACATCACCTCGCAACTGCTCAGTCTATGGCTAATTCACCATAGACAAAGCGCGCAGGAAGTTCATGGCCTTGCTGGTTTCGGGAGGCCGCTGGTAGTGTGGCTGCTCTCGCCGCGGGGTGGAGCAGTCTGGAAGCTCGTCGGGCTCATAACCCGAAGGTCGCAGGTTCAAATCCTGCCCCCGCCACCAACGGATGTTGGCCAATATCCGGTATGGACGTTGGCCAATATCGATGAAATCGGGCCTGTTGGGCCCGATTTTGCGCGTTTCGGCAGGTGTTAAGCCGCTCGTGCGGGCCGAGTGGATAGTTCGCGTGACGCGTGACGTGCGTTGTCGGTGTGGGGACGCGAAGAGGCGGACGGCTCAGCGGCCGTCTGCCTCGTTCATGGCGTGTGAGGTGATCTAACCGGGCCGCGTGCGGGGTTTGGCAGCGCTGGGATCGTCGGTGTCGTTCTCGGGCGGGGTTGATGGTTCGGGCGTGCCGGAATCTGTGGACGCGTGCGTCTTGGGGCGTGCTCGGTTGCCAGCGCGCCTGGCTCTCTTTGCTTCCTTGACGGCCTGCTTTCGCTTGCGGGTGGTGTTGAGGTTGTGGTGGACGATCCGAGCGAGGGCTGAGATCGCTCGGGCGGCGTCGTTGAGGGCTCGGCAGGTCTTGTTCGTGAACCCGTTCTTGTCCTTGATTACTGAGATTCCGTTCTCGGCTTGGTTGCGACGGCCATAGGACTCGACTTGTGGCGTGGTGCCGTGGTGGGGCTGTTGGAAGTCGTCCAGCTCTTCGGCGGTGACGGTGACGTACCGCTGGTAGAGGACATCTTCAGGGATGTCGGGGAACAGGGTGCTGATGTCGTCGGGTACGGGGTACAGGGCCTTGCCGGTCGTGCCGGTGAGCTGTGTGGGGTCGACGGCGAACCGGCCCCGGTGGACGGGGGATTCGAATTGTTTGTCGCCGTTAGGGAGGTGCTGGTTGACGGTGAGCGCGAATCGCTCTCGCTCGTTGTAGAACTCCTGGAGTTCTTGGTCGGTGAGTCCTTTAGCTGGGACTCGGAGATGCTTCGGCGTGCATATGTGCAGGATTGTGCCGCCGTGGACGAACGCGGGGTACTTGCTGGGGCCGAGCAGGGCAGGCTTCGCGGCCTCGAGCATGTTGTCTTTTTGGTCCATGGTGACGTGCTTGCCGCGTTTGTGCATCTCGTGGTTGAAGGCTTGACGCAGCTGGGAGATGCCCATGTCGACGATGATGTCTTCGATGTTGGGGCAAAGCCTGAGGGCTTTGTCGACGACATTGATGCTGAGTTCGGCCGGGTTGCTGCCTGCGGGTCTGATGTTCCATGAGACGATGTATGGCGGAATGGGTGGCCCGAACTTCGCTTTCTTGAGGCTTCGGGTCACTTGCCTGGACTTGGTCGCGACGGCGACCGTGACGTAGTTCCCGAAGAATGTCCCCTTTTCGTGGCCGCTGGCGCCGCTTCGGTAGCCCCAGCTGGCGCCTGGGGTGCTGCTGAGGATGACCCTTCCGTCGGGACGCCGTTGGCCGATGAGGCCGTTGGTCCGTTTGAACTGGCGCCTCTTCGCGCCTTTGCGGGGGCGGACGGGCCTGTTGAGCTCGGCGAGGTCGTCTTCGGTGGCGGCTTCTGCCTTGCTCCGTGACACTCTCGGATTGGCCGCTGATGGGAAGTCGGTTGGGTCGACGGCGATCGCTTCTGTCAACAATGCGATATCTGGGGGGAGCGACGCACGGGTTATCGAGTCAAGAAACCAGTCCAGGTCGCAGACGGTGCCGTCGGTCTCGTCCACCCAGCCTTCGCACAGGCCGTACTCGATCTTTCGGCTCTGCTTGCCGACGATGTTGTAGGTGAGAGGGTCCTGCAATTCCTTGGTCGTCTGTATTCCGATGTCGACGGCATCTTGTGGGTGCAGACCCGCGAAGAACCCGGTCAGCTTGGTCCGCAGGTTCGTGTTCCCTGTGCCGGCGACGTACATTTCGCCCGCCAGCCAAGCAGGTGGCTTCAGTTGCGATTCATTGCCTCCTTTTGGTCGGAATCGGCGCGCGAGGTACGGCTGGACTCCTGCCTCGGAGAGCACCTGCCTGAGTTCGGCGAGATGCTCTGAGTCCGCCATCTCCAACTTGGCGTCGCTGAAGAGCACGTCATGAGGCAGTTCGCGTTTGTCGAGGCGTCTGGCGACCTCCGCTGGTTCGAGTTGCGCGGATGACGGAGCAGACGGCTGTCTCTCCGCGGGGGCAGGGCGCCGCTTCATGCCAGCAGCCCTCTGTTTGCTGCCTCTGTCGGATCGACCAACTCGGCGCAGTACGCGAGCATCTGATGGAGATATGCGCCTGTGACCGGCCCGGCGATCTCGTCGAGGGCGTCGAGCGGCGTGCCGGCGCGGATGTGGGCGCACACGAATGTGGCTCTGGCGCGGTGGATCGACAGGTGCCCGAAGTTGTCGACCTTGATGCGCGCAGCGATGCGCGACGGCGCGGCCGCTTTGTCGTTCGTGAAGAACCTGCCCTTCTTGCGCAGCTTGCAGGCCTCAGCGATCAGATCGGTGTAGTGCTTGCGGATCGGGACGATTCGTGTCCGATCTCGTTTCACTCGAACGCCCAGCCGGGCCCCGTCGAGCCTGACGACGTCATCGGGTCCCAGCGGGAAGATCTCCGTTCCTCGCAGCCCCGCGCCGAAGGTCAAGCCGGTCAGCGCCAACCGTTCGCACCGAGGCTCGCGAGCGGGCATCAAACCTGCTTCGCGCAGCATGAACTCGTCGACCGGGTCGTAGGGTGCTACGGCTTCGCGGACCCCTATCGGCCGCGGCTGGTCGGGCCACTGCTCGGGGCAGACTGCTCGCCCGACTCGTCGCAGAGTGCTGCGCACCTGTGCGCGCCAGCCGTCGCTCCAGACATGGTCGGGGTCCATGGTGAGTGCCTCGACATTGACGGGGTGGAGCACTGCCAAGCGGTTGATCGACCCGAACTTCTTCAAGCCCCATTCGAATGCCAGATAGACGCTCAGCAGCATCGTCGTTGCCGTGGACACACTCGGCGGGGCCGCGATCGTCACGCACTTTCGCGTCTCGGCCGTCAGCGGGTCCGCTCCAGCAGGGTCGGTGCCTTGGCGGTACCACGTATCGATCACATGAGCGATCCGCTCCGGATCGCTGTCAGAGATGCCGGGTCGGGAGGAGTTGCGTCGCGGCCTGAGACACCCTGCGACCTCGACGCCGGGCGGGATCGCACCTAACGCGACTACGGATGCCAGCGTGCGGCGGCCACCCCAACGACGCTGCTTTCTTGACTGCTCGGATCGGCCTGGTTTGCGTCCCGACTTCGGATCGGTCCAGTCCCCTTCGTAGAAGTCAAGGACCATCTGCGGGGTCACGTTCTCCCAGCGATCACCAGAGACGCGTGCCAAGTACTCCAGAAACATCCGCGCAATCCACAGCAGATTGCTCAGACCCGCCGGCGGCAGATCGGCCGTCTCCCTCAGCCGAGCGAGAATCGCCGGCGCCGATGCACGAATGCTGCCAGCACCCGGACGACGACCAAGAGCCTCGCTCAGCGTCCGCACTGCGTCCGTGTTGAGACTCACGACGCACTCCCACAGGCAACTGAGAGCGCGCGTCGTGCGGTTTGCCTGGCAGTGGGCCGGCTCGGCAGCGGGGTGCGCGGTGTACGTTGCATGTCGACTTGTGGTTGTCGCAGCCGCGGCGCTGTCCGTGTGGTTGTGGAGCGGTGCCGTGGCTGCGACGCACCAGGGTCCCAGAGGTCGCCTGGCGATCTTCCGTTTTCGGCGTCGAATTGGGCGATTCCGCAGCGTTCATGCGGGTTGACGTGATCGCGGCCTGGCCGAAGAACAGCGCGATCCGAAGCATGGCCGAGCGCGCGTCGTGCGGTTTGCCTGGCAGTGGGCCGGCTCGGCAGCGGGGTGCGCGGTGTACGTTGCATGTCGACTTGTGGTTGTCGCAGCCGCGGCGCTGTCCGTGTGGTTGTGGAGCGGTGCCGTGGCTGCGACGCACCAGGGTCCCAGAGGTCGCCTGGCGATCTTCCGTTTTCGGCGTCGAATTGGGCGATTCCGCAGCGTTCATGCGGGTTGACGTGATCGCGGCCTGGCCGAAGAACAGCGCGATCCGAAGCATGGCCGAGCGCGCGTCGTGCGGTTTGCCTGGCAGTGGGCCGGCTCGGCAGCGGGGTGCGCGGTGTACGTTGCATGTCGACTTGTGGTTGTCGCAGCCGCGGCGCTGTCCGTGTGGTTGTGGAGCGGTGCCGTGGCTGCGACGCACCAGGGTCCCAGAGGTCGCCTGGCGATCTTCCGTTTTCGGCGTCGAATTGGGCGATTCCGCAGCGTTCATGCGGGTTGACGTGATCGCGGCCTGGCCGAAGAACAGCGCGATCCGAAGCTCGCGGAATCGCGATGGGGTGAGACGCCGAAGTGATCACGCATCGCTGCGACGACCGGTATGGGCCTAGTGGGCATCAGTCCCGCAAGGGCTCCACGGACTCGTGGGTCGTGGCTGAGCGTCTCATGGGCGGCCTGTGAACGACCCGCCGTCCGGTGATCGGTTGTTGCGATTCGCTGACTTCAGCGGTCTGTCGGCATGACGAACACGAGCGAGTCCTCTGAGGACATCCTCGGTGCGTGTCGATTGCGGGGAGCCATGCGACGGTTCGGGGACAGAACTCGGTTGATCGCACCCTTCTTCGAGAGTCCCCGCGATACGGCCAGTTCGCTGAAGATCTGCCTCAGCGGCACGGGCCGGCCGCCTACGTGCCGATCGCCGATGGTCCACACGAGAACTGCTCCGGGGACGCAAGCCTCGATGATGCGTTCCAAGCAGTGGTCGAGGTCTTCGACGAATCGCCGGAGACGCTTGATTCGCTTCGCCGGCTCGCCGCTGAGCAGCTGCAGCGTCACAGCGAGCGCCTCGGACTCAGGCGGTGGCCGGCCTGGCGGAGCCTTCATCGACCCTCCGAGACTCCCTTTGTCGGTTTCGTACGCGGTCGTGGGGTGGAGGCTCTTTGTGGTGCGCGCAAGCTCGCTCGCTGGAATCCAGTGCAGGGGCAGGTATGAGGCTTGGCCGTAGGGGACGGTTGTGTAGTTGTCGCCATAGGGCGGGGATGTGATCACCAAGTTGAAACTGCGGGGCGGCAGAACTGTGCGATCAGCGGCCCGGACGTCGCCGCACACCAACCGCGCCATTCGATAGTGGTCGCGTCCTGAGTCGGGCGGCGCACTCGCGTGCTCGGCCAGCTGCTCCGTGAACGATTCAGCGACTGCTTCGAAGAAGTCGATGACCCGCAACGGCCGCCGCAACTCATGGGGAAGGCGGATGTGAAGCTTGTACGTCGAGATCCGTGAGTTGCTGACATTGCGGACCGTCTCGGCAATGCACACCCACAAGAAATCCCGTGTCGCATCATCGTCGACGTCGAGGATCGCTCTGCGCAAACGCGCGAGATCCGTGGCCACGTCGTGTCGAAACCACTTCTCGAGACCGGCGAACTCATGGTCCAATCCCACACGCGAATCAAATCGCGCAGCCAGCCCCACTGACCGGGCACTACACAAGAACTCAGCACAGCGCAGCGGGCCGGCCTTGACCGCGCAGATCAGAACCGCGAGCGGATTGATGTCAATACCGGTGAACTCCAGCGACCTCAACCGCGCTGCGTCCAGAGTGATGCCCGACCCCACGAACGGATCCAACACAGCCGCCCCGTCGGGCAGAGCAGGCAGCACAGCGTCGAAAATCGCCGACTGAACAGACGGAGCCATCCTCCCCGGGTACTGAAACAGCACCGGACCCGACAACGCCCCAGGACCGTCAAGCTCGCCGCGCCTCGAACGTCGCGCCACCGCCCTGATACGCATCTCCAGCCCCTCAATGCCTGATGCGCTGGAGCAGCTCCTCATCGCTTCGCAGCGTAGGGAACGCAGATCCACTCGAAGAGAATCCTGCTGACCTCAGTTTGGGACGGCTGTTCGCTTCGTATCCTGCTCCGTCATGACAATTGGATTGGTGGAACGTGCTCACATGGAGGGCTGGGCCCGCTGGCCTGATGCGCAATCGACGCTGCCGGAGCTGATGCGGCGTTTGGTGATTGAGACCACAGGGGGCCGTGCTGATGCCTACTTCCCTAGTGGCAAGGGTGTCGTCCTTCCGGGTTTCGACGGACTCGTGCAAGGTGCACCGCCGGATTCGATGTGGGTGCCCGAGGGCTCGTCTGTCTGGGAAGTGTCGACCCAGGAACATCCGGCTGACAAGGCGAAGAAGGATTTTGATAAGCGCGTTGATGCTCCAACGGGCTGGCAAAAGCCTGATACGAGCTATGTGGCGGTGTCGCTGCGCCAGTGGTCCGACACGGATAAGTGGGAGGCCGAGCGGACGAGCAGCGACTGGAATTCGGTTCGGGCGTACGGCCTTGACCATCTCCTCAGCTGGCTCGCCGTCGCGCCCTTCACCGAGCTGTGGCTGGCGGAGCGGCTGGATCTGAACGCTGCCGAGTTCAAGCCGGGTCCTGCTTGGTGGAAGGACCGGTTGGCTCGGACGGACGTCCGCTACAGCGAGTCTGTTGTGCTCTCGGGCAGGTCCGATGCAGCCGAGCAGCTGTGTGAGGAATTGGCGAGTGGCACATCGCCTGTCACTGTCGAGGCTGAGTCGCTCGACGATGCCCTTGAGTTCATTGCAGCCGCCGCGTCCGCCTCGGGTGTCTCTGTTGCGGGCTTCGCGTTGCTGGAGCGGATGGTGTTCGTGCATGGGCAAGCGGCGCTGAGCCGACTTCTGGGCGAACCCGGTGGCCCGATGGTGCTGGTCGCTGCTGATCCTGGTCTCGTCGTGGGCCAGTCAGCGCGGAATCATCACTTGATTGTGACAGCGGCAGCTCGAAGCGGCGATGGGTTCGCTGTGCCGAGGCGCTCGCAGGGATCGGGAGCCCTTGTGTCTGTGCCTCTCCTCAAGGCATCGGCAGTGGCTGAGGCGCTGAGCTGTGGCACTGCCCAGCGATCCGGCATGGAGTATCACCGTGCTCAAGAATTGGGTGCGTTGGGGCGCAGGAGCCCTGCTGCGCTGCGCCGTGCCTTGTCAGTCGATCATGTCGTGCAAGTTCCGCTGTGGGCGCGCGACGAAGGCAGCGAGAACCAGCGGAGCTCCATTCGTGCTGCGCTGCTCGCCGGGGCTTGGTCGACCGGGCTGCGGACATTCGACCAGGAGTACTCCGACGGCGAGATTCTCGTTGATCTGGCGGGTGGTCAAGTCGAGTACGAGACGATCGAGCGGGAGTTGCACCGGTTAGCAGATGGCGGCGATCCGCTGGTTCAGCAATCGAACTCTGAATGGAGATTGGCGGCTCCACGCGATGCGTGGGAGCTGCTCGCGCCCAAGCTGCTCACCGACACTGATGTCGAACGCTTGGTCGAAGCGGCGCATCGTGTGCTCGGCGAGATCGATCCGCGTCGCGGCATGCAAGGCTCGCAGCATGCCGCCGCGGGCCTCATTGGCGGAGGATGGTCATACTCGCCGCAGTTGCGCCGAGGACTGGCGAGGTCGCTTGCACTGTTGGCGGATGCGGTGGACCGGCAGACGTTGAGGCATTGCTCGGACGTGACGACCGTGGCAGCGTTCACCGTGCGCAGACTGCTCGCGGGCGCGAGCGGGCAAACGGCCGGGCCCAACGCAGCGCAGGTCCTCCCGGACGAGCTTGTCGGGACTCCGGGGCGTCTCGTGGATCTCGGCGACATCTTGTCGTTACTGGCGGAGGCTGCACCCGATGAGTTTCTGGCCGCTGTCAAGATCTCCTGCGAGCTGGCTGACGATGCCGCGCAGCACTTGTTCACCGACCGGCACGACGCCGTTGACATCATGGGTCCGAGTTCGCCTCATGTGCGTGTTCTGTTCGCCTTCGAGACGTTGGCGTGGCTGCCCGATCTTCTTCCGCAGATCGCCGACGTGTTGTTGCGGTTGCACGTGCTCTATCCGGGGGGTCGCATCGCCAATCGGCCATCGCGGACGTTTGCAGAGATCTTCTCTCCTTGGGCTCCGCAGACCGCCGCGAGCAACCAAGCACGGCTCGATGTCCTGAGTGGACTCAGCAGCCGAGTTCTCGGTTCCGACTCTGCCGCGGAAATGTTCGAAGCACTCTCGCAGCTGCTCCTGTCTCTGATCCCCGAACAGCATTCGACTGTCATTGATGGGCCCCGTCCGACCGTTCGCGACTACGAACTGCCTTCACGAGACATCACACTTGATTCGGTGACGGAGTATGTAGGCGAGGTGTCGACGATGCTGGTGGCAGCGGTGCGCTGCCGGCTCGTTCGCCACCATGACAGCAACGCAATTCTGGATCTTGTAGATGCCGCCACGCCGGCGAGCGCTGCGCGTGTGCCGCTTCCGCAGCGTTCGGCGCTTTGGGACATGTTCGAGGAGTTCTTGACGTCGGAGGCTGCGCCGACGATTGAACCCGATCAGCTCCTGCAAATCGGCCGAACGCTGCCCAACTTGGCCCGGACGCATCAGCAGCACGCCGACCAAGACTGGTCGTTGCCCGCCGCGGAGGCCGAGCGACTTTCCCACCTCGGGGAGCTCGCGAACGCCGCCCGCTCCTCAGATGACAACGACAGTGAAGATCATCTGTGGCTGTTCGAGCACCACTCGCCGGACCTCGGCGATGGCCCGTCAGCCTACGACGACCACGAAGCCTACGAAGCGGCATTGAGGGACCGACGTTCCGAGGCCGTGGCGCAGATCATCCGAGCTGATGGCCGTCGAGGGATCGAGCGGCTGGCTGACGAGATCGGCTCCGACTCGGGTTTCGGGCCCGTGGCGAGCGTCGGTGTCTCGATCGCGCACCTCCGGCACTCCGTCGGCTCATCCAGCCCGGGCGAGCTGAGCGACCCGCTCGACTCCATCGAAGCGTGGCTGTACGGGAGCCTCGACATGCCCGCAACAGCACCTTCGTCTGAGTGGGAGGATCAGCGGGACGCGGCCATGGCTGACGGCTACTTCGGCACCCTCTTTCGGAGACTGAGCCAATCCGACATCGACGAATGGGCATGGGTGAGAGACTTGCTCGACGATCCCCAGTCAAGCCCCGCTCAAGCAGGCTGGCTGCTCGCGCTGACACGAGACCACCCAGCCTCATGGCAAGAAGCTGACGCCCGAGATCCTCAAGTGCAAGCCGCATTCTGGCGTCGCATGGACACACGAGGGCTCGGCAGCGATTTCTGCCACGTCGAACGGACCGCCGTCGGGCTGCTCAGCGTGGAGCGGCACATGGACGCGGCCGAGTTCCTGGTCTCGTACCGGAGAACATCGGAACTCTCACCTGACCGCTACGCCGAACTCGCGATGCAGGCACTCGAAGGCTGCGCGAGTTCTGAACCGGACCGAACTCCGACCCACATGGACGCTTGGAACATCAATGAAATGCTCGACGGACTCGCCGAGCATTGCCCGCTGACACGCGACAATCTTCACTTGCCTCAGCAACAGCAGCTGGCGCGACTGCAGATTGCGTTCATCTCAGCACGCCGCGTGAGCGAACCCGTCCCATTCCTGCATGACCGCATGGCGCTCGATCCAGGGTTCTACGTCGAGCTTCTGCAATCCGTCTACGGCATCGACGTGGACCGGGCATTTCGAAGTGAGGCGCAGCGCTTGCTCGATACATGGCGAACTCCGCCGGGGCTCGACGAAGACGGCCTAGCCGACAAGCAGCTTCTCCGAACGTGGCTGAGCGAGGCTCGCAGCTTGCTGGCCGATGCCGACATCCGCGAGCTCGCCGAGGAGCGCCTCGGTCGCGTGCTCGCAGCGCTGCCGCCCGACCCTGACGAGGGGATCTCCCCGCCAGTCGCGCTGCGGGATCTGCTCGAAGAACAGCAGTCTGAAGCGCTTGTGGACGGTCTCGTGCAAGGCCTAGTCAGCGGACCGACCCCGCTTCAAATCGGCATTGTGCCGCAGATGGCCGCCGAGGCCGAACAAGGCGCAGCCCAGGCCGAGAGCGACATGGAGACGATCTCATTCCGATGGCCAGCTACAGCAGCATTGCTGCGCCGAGCTGCAAACGGCCGCGCAAGCGCGGCGCGCCGCTGGAGATCGAGACCTGGCCTCGAGGACTGAGTCACAACGCTCAAGAGCCGAAGCCAGTCCTAGGTCTGCCGCCATCCGCGACGTCGACGCGTCACTTCGATACCGGGTCCTCGACAAAACCGACTACGTGGGTCAATTGAAGGTTGTCAAGAAGGACACCGGCCGAGTGTTTCGCAGATGGGCAACTCGCAACGATTAGATGTGATCAAGCGATGCGAATGGCGTGTATCCACCGTAGGATGGTCTCGGTTGGTGCGTGCAGGTCGGCGATGACGGTGCGGTAATCGGGTGGCGACTGGCGTGGCTTCTGAGGCCACGGCCAGTCCAGGCTGCCGCGAGCGCGTTGTCCTTGACCGAGAGGGCAGGTGTGCCGCCGGGACGTGGCGGTGCTGGCCGCATGTGCCGCTTGCACAAACGGCACAGCGACGACGGCGAGAGACCCTGCGCCAACGATGGATCCAGCGTCGTGTCTCAGACTCGCTCTCGTCGAGGGGCAGTGCCGTCGCGACGCCACGGCTGGGAATGGCATGACTGGGGATTGAGTCCGGCTACGAAGCGCGAGAGTGGGTTGATGGCCCTCGGAATTCGCAGCGGGTGATCGGTGCCTTCGGACGAGGAAGCCCCGCACGCGGCCCGCGTCTAGGGTGATGCTCTGTGCTGCCGCGAAGAACCTGTAGCCGTCGAGCGAGACGTGAGCAGCGCTGCCGTCGGGTGAACGGTCTTGAGGTCGCTGCGTATCGGTGGACCACATGTAACTCCCTGGTGCACGTGACCTGCGGGACTCGACGTCTTCAGACGCGGCGACGCTGCATGACGACCCGGCCTGCGCCCGCGCTGCGTGGCGGGAGCGGTCGAGTCCGCTGGAGATAAGGGCATCCCTTGGGCGCGCGGCGAATTACATTACTGTAACTTAAACGGAGGAACTTTGGTTCGCAGTTTCGGCAGAAATCGAATGAAAATTCGGAAACGAGTTCCGGAGAAGGCAAAGGACATCAAGTGGACGACTCAGTCTCAGCAGGCTCTGCAATCCAGACAAAGGGCAAAAGGGCAGCATCCCTATATGAGCAGGTATTCAACAGCGAGCAGGCGCGCGACGCGTACCTGAACACGACTCAGGCGATTCTGACCGGAGATCCGGCTCTTCCCGAGATCGAAGAAATCCGTCAGAAGCTAAAGAACTCGTCTATCGCTTGGATATTCACGCCAAATTGTCGCTTGCCTCGTCCAATTTTTCGCTCACGAAATTCGACTCTCGTCGGGAAGACAGATATTCTTGAAGCTATCAAGCGCCTTGAGAATAGCTAGACCGGGTCGAACGAGCCTTTCTCGTCATGGACCAGAGTCCACTCGTATTGCTTTGCGCAGCGTCGGGTACCGGCTTGTCGGCAATTGCCAGAGGGCTTTCCGACAGCGATGAGAACTCCGATGCCGAGGCAGGCAAAGTCGAAGCGTTGCGGGATCTCGAGACATCTCTCTGTGAGAGCTACAAGGGCGATGCGCGAATAGTCAATCACGGCGACACTGTTCCATCGATGGGCAGTGTAGTCACATTGCCGCGGGACGAGCTATATCAGACATGGAACAGCACCTGTGACCGTCTGATGGATAAGCACGCGAATTCGAAGAAAGCTGACTTGCGTGTTCTCTCGCTGCACTTGACATGGTTCGACTCGAACACCGGTGAATTCTTTTCACCAGTCGATGTACGTCACCTGGATCGCGAAGGCTGCAAATTCGACCATGTAGTGATTCTGATTGACGACATCTTTGATATGTACTCAAGATTGCAGAACCCCGGAGGCCTATACTCTCAGTCTGTCATCGACAATAAGGCATCTCTGATCGCAGGGTTGCGAGGTCTCAATCTAGGCTCGCTAGACGCGTCGTCCAACCCGCCAGACGACGACGATGCTGTCAGGCAAAACAAGCTAGCGGCACGCCGCCTCCGCCTGGAAGCCAAAGAGCTTGCGCTCGGGCACCTTATGTCATGGCGGCGCTCCGAGATGATCTACGCGGAGAATATCGCGCGAATTCTCGGCGCAAACTTTACGATTCTGGGGACCAAGCATTCGAAGACCGCTCTGTGGCATCTAGCGAAATCTTCCGAGATCCCTAGGACCTACTTGTCGCATCGCATCTCCGAAGTTCGGCGGCTCAACAAGAAGTCCAGTTCGCTGCCGGAGGAATTGGGAGAATGGGGTTCCGTCGTAGGTGAAGTCAACGATCTGCACTTCGCGTTTTCAAGAGGCAAGCAGCTCCTGATAAATCCAACCGCGATCGACGAACTCCGCTTTGCGACTATCGATCAGCACAAGTCGGACGAGGAACAAGCGCAGCCGAGCCTCAACGGCGAGGGCGCGAGCGGCTGCGACGGCCATGATTCTGGCCCGGTTGACTACGGAGGCAGAGAATCCGCACTGCTGGCAGCGCGCTGGGAATTACCAAAGTCACAATCGGAGCTGCTTTGGGTGAGCAAGATAGAGCTGCCCGATGGAAGCATCGGGAATCTATCGCCGGAACATACAGAGATATTCACCGAGGACCTCAGTCCTATCGATGACATTGCCTTAAGCGTCACACGGTCATTGGAGTCGAGAATCTTTGAGGAGGTTTCCTTCAGGGATCACATCATCGTAGAGAACACCCCGCATCTCTTCGTTTACCGACCGTTCTACCACCCAAATCGAAGCAGCGACGCAACCCGTGTTGAGTGGTCCGGTGGAGTAGGACCTGAGGTTGACCACTGGACAAAGAAGTTCAAGTTCACATCTGAAGCAAGCGCGAGAGTCGCCTTCGTGCACACACGATCGGAAGTCGCGGCTCGAATAGCCTGGCTAGAGTCGATGGGCACCGAAGCGCCGTTCCTGGATCATGCAGACAGTATGCTACGAAGCCTCTTCAAGAAATGGCATGTATCGGATGAAGAGAGTTTCGGCTTCTTCAGGGGCAGGCTCGTTAAGCGTACGCCAAAGGGACTCGCGCAGAACCCTAGCTCCATTCTGCTTGAGGAACCTGACACTGTCTTGGGTTGGATTCGAGCAGCCGCGCTATTGGGGCTGACCGAGGCCTTTACGCGGTTGAAGCTGAGGAGCAGCGATGAAGCGGAGAGCAGCGACCCGGAGCGCGTCTCGGTTCCCTTAGATGCGCTCGGCCTGTTCGCAATCGAAGAGGGCGACAAGGGAGTTGCGCAGAATCCTGAAGACAATGCCCAGAAGCTATGTGCATTCTTCAAAGGTGCCTTGAGTGCGGAAGACCTGTACCGTGAGTTTTGGGCAGTTCATGACGCTGAATTCCTCAGAATCGTAGGTGAGTCTCCGGCTGAGTACGTCGCACACAAACTGAACTATCCTTACGATGAATTGCTCAATACAAGTTTGGCGAAGCAAACTTGACCGGGGCGCGCTGCTTGCTGCCGTGAAGCGCCGCAGCAAGCGGCATACTTCGCCACCGGCTCGATTGTATCTCGACCGAGGTTTGCGAACGGTACGAACCAGAGACCGATTCGCTTACTCGGTTAGTGAGGACCCACTGCATTCAGGCCGAGAGGCACGTGCTTGGATCAGTTGCTAGCGAAGCACCTCCCAACCTCGATTTTGGCGCAACTGTTCCCTACGAGAACCTCCGATACGCCCATTGTGGCGTCGTCGCTCGGTGCCTGGCGGCTTGACGCACTCTTGGGACGGTCAGTTTTCGACCGTCCCGGAACTGCCCGAACGGCAAGCCTTGCTCGCAAAGGAGATCGCGTCTAGCCGCGTCTTGATCGGCGGTCGTCGGCTTTGATGAGGCGTATCACGAGATTCTCCGTTGATGTGTAGTTCTCGATGTCGTGCTTCTTTGTCCTGTGGACTCTTGAGAAGAGCGGTCGGAAGATCGAATTCCATGCGGTGAAGTACTTGAGGCATTGTCGTTCGGTTCCGAACATCTGCCCGTAGTCGCCGCAGATCAGAGCGTGTGTGATCTGCTTGCGTCGCCCGTTGGCTTCTTTGGCTCGGTCGATCTGGTCCGGCGTGAGGGTCACGAGGACCATCGGCGGTTTCTTGGATCTCGGCATCGGAGGCACCTAAGCACACCCGCTCCGAGAGTGCTGGCTCGGAGCCTCAGCGAACTTCCTCGTGCTGCGGGTCAGGTGATGTGGATGGTGCGCATCCAGCCGGGTACGTCTCGTATCGGGGCGTCTGTGCCGATGAGCGCGGCGATGGTGGTGGGGTTTCCGGGTGGGGGTTGGTCGGGCCAGGGTGTGTGTCCGTCGGTGAGCACGATGATGGCGGTGGGTCGGGTTTGGGCGATGGTGTTGATGGCGGTTTCCATGTCGGTGCCGCCGCCTCCGTGCAGGGGCAGGTTGCGTGTGCCGGTGGTGCGCTGGTGGGCTTGGGTCTGGGTGTCGTAGGCGTAGTAGTCGATGTGGTGTCCGGGCACGACTTGTGTGCAGATGTTGTGGATTTCTGCTGCGGCTTGTTGGTGCTCGTCGGGGCTCATGGATCCTGAGGTGTCCATGATGACGGCGAGGTCGGGGATGGGTCGGGTGGTGGCGGGCCGCAGGATCTCGCCGTGCGCGGTGTGGGTGTTGGGTCGTCTGGGTGGTCGGGTCCAGCTGTAGTCGGCGTCGCCTGCGCGTTGGTGGGTGGCGCGTCGCAGCGCGGCGAGCAGGGTGCGGCGCCAGTCGATTTGGGGGTGGAGGTGTTGTGTTGCCCAGCGCAGGAGGCTGTCGGGGACGGTGTCGGGGTCGTTTTGTTCGTGGTCGAGGGCTGCTTGGGCGACGCGTCGGCGCAGCATGCGTTCTTGGGTGCTGGTGGGTGTGTCGGTGTCTGGTGGGGGTTCCCACCAGGGGGTGATTCCGGTGGCTGCGGAGCCGCAGTCGGCGTCGACGCGGTGGATGTCGCCGGTTCTGGGGTCGCCCCATTCGATGGTGCCGTTGTCGGGGTCGATGCGGTCGCTGTGGAGAATCTGGCGGTAGTAGGTCTCGGCGGTCTGGGAGTTGGGGTAGTGCATGTCCCATGGCCCGGGCCAGTGGTGGGGCAGTTCGGCAGTGTCGTGGGGGAGGCCGTCGATGAGGTCGTCGTTGATCTCGCAGTCCGCGGCCAGGTTCCATGCGCGGGTGTGCAGCGGGTTGCCAACGGCTCGTCGGGCGCGTTGGTGGTGGCCGCGCAGGGCGTGGTTGAGGACGTGCATGAGCTCGACTGCGGTCTGGTCGACGGTGAGGGTTCCGATGTGGGCGGGGTTGGCCCAGATGCGCCAGCTGGTGTCGATCGCGACGGTGTCGATGTGGCCGGTGGTGCGCAGCGGGCAGCGGAACAGCGCGGTCATGTAATACGGGCAGTGCGACGCGATCCAGTAGCGGGCGGCGCGCATGCGCCGCAGCGCGGCCTGCTGGGCTGCTGTCGAATCGTCGGGATTGTGGTGGTCGCGGTGTGTGCTCATGTGCCGGGCTCCGGGTCGTTGTCGGGGTCGAGGAGTTCGAGGAACACGTCGTTGAGGAGTTCGTGGCCTTCGGGGAGGCGTGCTTTGGGGGGACGGATCGCGGCGAAGGTGCGGGCTGCGGTCATGGCGATGTCGGGTGCGTGCTGTCGGGCTGCTGCGACGCACACTTCGAAGCCTTTGGCCCACCGTGCGGGGGTGTTGTGCTCGCTGACCGCGGCGGCGACGGCGTGCAGGCACGCGAGCTGCTGATCGGAGCGTTCGGGCAGTCGCAGCGACGCGGGCTCGGCGAGGAGCGCTTCGGGGTCGGGCAGGTCGAGCTCCGCGAGGAATGTCAGGTATTCCGCCGCGGCGGCGGTGCCCAGCAGCGCTTCGGCGACGAGTTCGTGCACGTCGGGATTAGTACCGGCGGTGTCGGCTGCGGCGAGGCAGATGGCGGTGCGCTCCCAGGTGCGCGGCGACGGCCATCCCTGTTCGCCGCTGTCATCGGACACTGCGGCGATGTCGGGCACGGCGCACAGCAGTTCGCTGCGGCGGCGCATGAACGCGGTCTGCATCGCCCGATGGAACGACACCCGCCCGGGATCCGGGTCGCCGATCTTGAGCGGCTCGGGGACGGGCCAGCCGCCGAGGTGCCCAGCTGCCCATTCATCGACGCCCAATGGCCACCTGAGGTGTGCGAACCGGTTCGCGAGCGGCGCGGAGAGATCCCACGCCCCGGAGTTCTGCGACGGTGGGTTCGCTGCTGCGGCGAATCTGGCTTTGGCGCCGAGGTCGATGTCGCCGACTCGGCCGCTGAGCACGACGCGCATCAGTGCGTTCTGGGTGGCGGGGGTGGCGGTGTTGATCTCGTCGAAGAACACCAGCGTGTCGGAGTCGCGCTCGGCGACGCGTCGCGCCCATGCGGGGGGCTCGAGAATCACCCCGGCGGGGGTGCGCACCGGCAGCCCGCCGATGTCAGTGGGGTCATACAGCGACGCAACCACCGTCTCGGTCGCCCAGCCCGCGGCTGCGGCGAACGCTTCCACGGTGACGGTCTTGCCGGTGCCAGGGTCGCCCCACAACAGCACCGGGACGCGTGACGCGATCAGGACTTGCATTGCTTCGAGGGTGAGCCGCTGGGTTGTCTCGCTCATCGTGAGCTCCTTGCCTGTTTGGTCGTTTCGGGAGGCCGCGAACGCTGCCAGGGGGGTGTGACACGCATCGGCTCGCGCCTCGTCGGCGCAGTGCCGGGCGGGTTCATCGCTGTGCCCATCGGCGTCGGTCCGCTGGGGTCATGCAGATCTCGGGGGGCGGTCCGCACACCGTCACGAATGCATCCGCGACCTGTGTGCGCAGCTCCGCGTCCAGCGCGTCGTTGTCGAGCAGCTCGCTAAGCGTGCCGAGGTCAGCGTCGGCCTCGGCGCGCCCCGCGATCCCTGCTAGCGCCCCCGCAGGGGTGCGACGGTTTCCCGCGGCCGTGGCGCGGACCTGACGGTGGGGGTCCGCTGCGAGGCGTTCCAGCAGCCCGGCGGGGGTCTCTGCCATTGCTGCCGCGACACAGCGGGCACGCCATCGTCGGTCGTGGGCGAGACGCTCGGCGACGCGGCTCATGTCTGTGCGGTCCACAGCGGGGTTCGCTGCTGCCGCAGCGGCTGTTGCGCTGTCGGGGTCCTCGCACAGCTCTCGCAGCGCACCCGGCGGTGTCGCCGGATTGGCGGCGGCCCGGCGCCGCACCGCCGCGACACGGTCAGAACAGCGCCGCTCCAGCACAGCCGGAGCCGCCCCGGGATTCGCTGCGGCAGCCGCGCGCACCCACCGGTGAGAGTCCGCCGCGAGCGGGCCGAGCAGCCCCGCAGGCACCGCACGGTTCGCTGCGACCGCAGTGCGCACCTCGACATCGAGGCTCGGCGCGAGCGCTTCGAGCACCCGCAGCGGTGCCCTCGCGGACCCGCCGACCGCGGCGCGCACCGTCGGGTCAGGGTGAGATGTCAGTTCGCGCAGCAGCCCCTTGGGGGCACGCGGATGAGCCGTCGCGCAGATCCTCTGGATGCTCTCAGGGCTGTGCCCGCGCCACGATTGCCGCGAGTAGAAGCCGTCGATCTGGGCGACCGCTGCTTTGGCGATCAGCCATCCCGGCGTCGACGGGTTCGACAGCACCCGCAACCGACGGCACATGTCGTTGAAACTGCGGGCAGGCCCGCGGCTCATCTCCTCGAGCGCGTCCACAGGAGTAGCCGGATTGACAGCGATCAGATCTTGCAGCCTCCAGTCGCCGCCACGGGCCAGCTCCCCGAGCCGCTCAGGGTCCCCGTCGGGATCGGTCGCCGTGGCCACGTCGCCGAAGCGCCGATCCCGATGAGCAGCCATGGTCTCGAAGAATTCTGCGCCCAGACGCCGATCAATACCGAGATCGAACTCCCAGCGGCCCTCCCCGGTCCAGTTGTGCCAACCCGGGGGACGCCACGCAGTGCGCCACAGCGCTGGTTCCAGCCGCTTCGCGAGCACCCACGCCACGAACTCCCACGCCGCGTTGCTGTCCAGATGCGCGCACGCCACCGCCAACGCCTCGCGCTCATCGAACCCCAAATGCCAATACCCATACGGCTGACGGATCCACAACCACGCCAGCCGGCGCACCAGACCGCTCAGCTGATCGGGGCGCACCAGATCCGCGTTCAACGCCGCGACCACACCCCGCGCACGCCCCACTGCCTCGGTCGGCTGGCCCAGCGTGCCCATCAGCGCCGACTCCGACACCAGCAGGTCCTCGTCGACCACACCCCACACGCCGTCGCGGCGCACCAGCGTGACCTCGACGCCGTCGAGGACCACCCGACGGGACAGATCGCCCGAAGGCCACACCACCGCTTGACGCTCTCGCTGTTGTGTCGCTGACATGGCCGCGACTCTCGCGAAGGGGTGTCACACGAACCCGCCGCCGTGAGCGTGCACACCGAAATCCGTTCGGCTCATTTCGCGTCCTGCGTCTACGTTGTCCACACAGCCGCGACACGCAGCCGTGCACCGAAGCGCCCCGGGCGCACATTGCGTCGGCGCTGCGGGGAGAACGCCGCATGATCGAATGGGATCTCTACGAGTTCACAACCCAGCACCACTGGGACGACGTCGCGGGCCTCTCATCTGAAAGGGTTCGCCAGGTGCTCGTCGTGGGCGACGTTCACGGCACCAAGACACATCTGAGCGCCGCGATCGACCTGGCCGTCGATCTCGAAGCCGCGGCGATCGTGCAGGTCGGCGACTTCTGGCTCTCGGACCGACACGGAGCCCAGCACCGCTCCAAAGAAGCCGAGTTCATGTGGGAAGCCCACGACTCGCCCGTCCCGGTTGTGGTCCTCGACGGCAACCACGAAGACTGGCCCGCGCTCAGCCGCTACGCGAAGACACCCGCCGCGCAAGAAGCGATCACGACGCGACGGCCGCTGCATCTGGGCGGATCGCTGTGGTGGGCATGGCGCGGAAGCACCTGGGCTTGGGCAGGCCTGCGATGCGCAGCGCTCGGCGGAGCGGTGTCCCCCGACCGACGCGACCGCTCAGTGCACCGATGGCGATGGCCACAGGAGACCCTCACCCCGCACGAACTCGACCGATTCGTCGCGAACGTCGACACCGACCACGACGGAACCCTCGACGTGCTATTCACCCACGACGCCCCCGCACAAGTCCGCCGCATCAAAGGAGGCATGGGGGCCATCCCGTGGGAAACCCAGCACGCGATGCACCAGATGCGTCTGCTGCTCGACCACGCCGTCGACCACGCCCAGCCCCGCTACGTGATCCACGGCCACTGGCACCGCTCCCACCGCGAACAGATCAGCGACACAACCGAATCAGTCGGGCTCGCCAACGACGGACACCGCGACCACATCGCGTGGCTCACCGCCGAACCCGAGCTGCACGTCTCCTTCACCAACTGATCACCCCAAGACGACCGCCCCCGGGGCGATGTCACACCCCGGCGCGACGCTGCAGCCATGACCACGCCGCCTCTGGACCCACGCACCCGAGCAGCGCTCGACGCATTCGACAAGCGGCTCGACGCCGAGCAGATCAACCTGCGGATCTATGTCGCCAGCGGCATCGTCGCGGCGTTCGTGTTCGACCCCGACGAGGACCCCGTCGACTACGCCGCCGCAGCGGACTGCGGCGACGCAGTGCTCGCCACCATCGGAGCCGACATCGCCCGCGAGCACGACTTGCCGCCGGACTGGATCAACCAGATCAACCCCCGACCCGACCCGACACCCCGAATGTGGCGCCGGCCCGCGGGACGCCTCAGAGCATTCCTCGACCGCATGCGACGCCCGACGAGAAGGAGCTCGTGATGTCAGCAGAACACAAAGAGCGGACAGCGGGGGCGCTGCTGACCGGCTACCCGGCCCGAATCGGCGACACCAAGCCAAATGCCGATCTGTCCGGCGAGACCGCCTCCGAGGCGATCACAGCGATTCCCGAACGCGTCCACGCAACTGCGCGACGCAGAGTCATCCAGGAGACGTCATGACCCGTGTCGAGGACTTGCTCGACGGCGATCTGGACAGCGCCACCGCCCTCGCCGCACAACAGGTCCCTGATGTCGTCGCCGCTTTGGACATCCTCATGCTCCGGGTGACCGGCCACAGCGACCTCGCCGCGCTGCGGCGCTACTGCGCAGTCGCAGATGAAGCGATCCGCACCCTCGCAGGCGAAGGCGAATTCGAAAGCGCCGAACATGCCCTCGGCGAGAGCTCGCGGCTCGCGGTGCACCTGCTGCGACGCGACGTCGCCGCCGTGTTGTGGCTGGCCCCCACAGTCGACGGGATCGGCTGCGTGCGGGTCATCATCGACCGGCTGCGCGGCTACGTCGCAGGCATCCCCCAGCAGTGCGTCAAGGTGCGCGACAGCATCGACCCGCACCGATTCGACTGGACGAACAAAACGCTCGAGCACATCGAGCTCGAACGCCGCTACAGCTCACCGCTGCGGCGGGCCATGGCCATCCTGAACCTCTCCAGCAGCGACATCGCCGCGATGACGGGCGTGCGACGCCACACCGTGGACGAGTGGCTGCTGACCGGACCCCCAGCCGAGCGGCTCGATGTCATCGGCTCTCTCGCGGAAATCGCAGACATCCTGCACTACCGGCTGCGCACCGGGACAGAACCGATCGCGGCACGGCGCAGCACCGAAGCGTACGAAGGCCGCAGCATGCTCGACGTGATCGCCGACGGCCAGCACCAGTGGCTGCTCCAAGAATTCCGCGGCAGCTTCGACTTCAACGACATCGCGTGACAGACCAGAAGACCCCGCCCGCAACCCGACAAGCGCTCTGTGCCGCTCGGATCGACGCGACCGGTGATGCTCGAAAAGTTGCTATCGGGACACCTGACGCCGCCGACGCGACGCAGGCGCCGTCTCAGCTTCTGTGCCTTGGAGCGCACATGGCTTCAGCGTCACTAGGCGGTGCAATTGCCCGACTGAGAGCCAAGCGCCGCCGCGCAGCGCCGCCAGGGGACAGTGCGCTCCCCGCGCCGGTGGAGCCGACCGGCGGCCAGGCAGCTCGCATCATGGCCGACGCACTGTGGGTCGAGCAGATCACCGCCGAACAGGCAGCACAAGCCAGCGGGCGCGACCAAGCGTGGGTCGAAGGCGTCGTCGACGGAAGCGTGGACCCCACCCTCGACGAACTCGAGCTCACGCTGAACGCGATCGGCCTCGAGACACGAATCGCGTTGAAGCTGCCCGGGCACCCATGGCCGCCCATCGCGCACGACCCCCAACGC
Source organism: Candidatus Poriferisodalis sp. (assembly GCF_965237655.1). Lineage (GTDB taxonomy): Bacteria > Actinomycetota > Acidimicrobiia > Acidimicrobiales > Poriferisodalaceae > Poriferisodalis. The sequence continues at coordinate 61,582 of NZ_CBDEGB010000001.1, read as the reverse complement.
ATCGCCGACACCATCAAACGGCACCGCGAACTCGACATGGAAATGTACGGACAGACGTGGATCCGCCGCGAACCCCCACAGCCAGGAGCCACAGCTCACCTGTTCGGCGCCGGACCCGGCCGACAAGACGGCGGCGGCTGGGCAGCCATCCTGCTCGCAAACGTGCTGCACGCCCTCAACATCAGCCACGCCGGATTCGCCGCGCGAGCCGGCATCGCGCCCCAAGAAGCACAACAGATCGCAACAGGCCACCTCAAACCCCCAGCAGGCGACTTCGAACAGATGCTCGCCGCGAACGGCGTGACCATGGCGATCCGCATCGAGTACTACCGCGAAGACGACGACGAAGAACACGCCGCATGGCAAGCAGACCCCGAAGAATACGAAGCCACGATCGCAGCCATCCGAGCCGAACTCCAAGCAGCCAAGCCGGTTCCGTGGTGGCGGCGGCGGATACGACAGCAAAGGCGCTCGATCAGATAGCCGAATGCTGCGCGCGGCCCGATATCAGTGACGCCGTCTGTGAACGCGTTGCCCGTGCATCCGCTGACCGTAAGCCGCGCTGCTCGGGTCGTCACGTCAGCCTCAACCGAGGACAGGCGCAGCGCCGCGGGTGCGACGAGTGCCAAACCCGAGACCTTCAGCAGACTGTGGCGGCATGGCGACCCCTGACCCCGAGCCGGGGAAGTGCGAAACTGTGTTCTCGCAGGTCAGCGAATTTCGCGCCAGTCGTAGCGGAACGCCTTTCGGTGAATCGCTGAACGCGTTAGCGACAAGGCCGCAGATCAGCGGGTCACCCACCGATCCGGCATGTAGGCGCGAGCCATTTCGTCGGAATTGCCGCAACCAATGGACACCGGCTGGTTCAGCTCCGCCTCGGTGGGCTGGCAGTGCGTCTTGGTGACAGGCATGTGCTTGCCTCACACAGAGCGGTTTCTTGCAGTGCTGTTCATCTTTCGGAAGACACGACTCAGCCCGGTCACCCCGCTCAGTTCGCGACCTTCCCGAGTCCGTAAGTTGGCAAGATCCTCTCGGGCCTTCGGGTACATGCAGGCCATCGATCCCGCATCGGAACGATGGATCAGGTCATTGTCGGCACGTAATTCGTCTAGCGGGAAGTGCGGCGATATGTAGCTCTCGAAGTACCCGGTAGGCAGGCAGCGGTTCAGCAGATAGGCGTCTGTTGTGACCCATGACGAGTAGTGGGCGACAGCTTCGCAGACGTCATAGTTCCTCTCGTAGTAGTGCTGCATCGCGTAGGTGTTGAGTGCAGGGTCGTAGAGGTGCCCGATTTCGTGCGCCAGCACGATCGATTCCTCCACTGGATGCAGACCGGTACGGATCAATATTTGGCGAGCGGCCGGCACAGGATCATTCGTGAACATGCCGTCCACGTCCGGAGGGAGATCGCATGGATCCACCCAGATGACCTTCGTGCCCTTCATGCCCGCAGCTCGGATGCATGCATCTCGCATCAGTTGCGCGTTGTTGAGGTCGATTTCGTCATGGGCGACAATGGCACCGGCATGCCCGATTGTCGTCATCGGCCGTCACTATAGGTCATGCGAAAATATTGAAAATATTGGCAGATTCTCAGAATTCCGATAATGGAATCTGCCGGAAGTTCCTCAGAAACGTCAGGCAGCGGTTCTTCCGGCGCTGCGGCGCATCGTCGATGGGCCGGCACCCAGCTTGGCTGCGGCCTCGCTGATCGCGCGGCCCAGGCCCGCCCGGCGGGTCGCCCATCGAGCACGAGTCGTCGGGACAGCGCCAGCGGCGCTTGTCCTGCACCAGCCGTACCGCGCGCCACAACGCCGGCAGATCCGCCAATCTCACCGGGTTCTCGCCGCGAACCCGCACCCGTCCCCGCACCACCGGGGCCCTCGCCGAGATGCTCCACGCGCAAACACGAAGCGTCCCTAACATTGACCACCGTGCTGCAGCGACACAGGGCAGGTGTCCGATGGCGTTGATATTCGTTGCCGTCGCTGCCGCAGCGTTGCTGCTCGTGGCGTTGCTGGTGCGTTCCTTCGTGGGGCGCCGATGGGACGCAGCAGCAATCGACGAGCAGGAATCTTTGATGTCGGAGTTCCTTGCCCAGTACTTCGACGACATGGTCCCGACGGACGAACTGGAAGCGTTCCTCCGCCGGCAACAACACCCCGTCGCCCACTACTACAGCGAGAATGCTTACAAGTGGGCGAAACGATTTCTGGCAGCGCGACTGCCGGCAGCGATCGCCGGCTACGAGACGAGATGCGCGGAACGGTCCCATAGCCACAACCTGTATCAATGGGAGCAACGGGCCACCTCGGCGCTCATTGACGACGTGCTCCGCGCCGCGCCCGAGGCGAAGTACGTGTCGTTCTCAGAGCTCGCAGGAGCCAAGGAAGGCTCCAAGGGCGAAAAGTGGCGGCACCTTCATCTCCATGAACTGCTCACGAAACACGGACTCACCCTCGGCGAGGTGGAGTCGCTAGGCGACCGGATCGACAGCCGTGTAGAGGACGAGCGGAACGCATGGAATCGAAATACACGCCAAGCGAACCTTGATGCCTACAAGGACCTGTTCGACAGTCTCGAGGCGCATCCCCTGACACATGCGCAACGCACAGCGGTCGTCACCGACGAGGACGCAACGCTTGTGCCGCCGGGGCGGGGACAGGCAAGACCTCGGTCATCACTGCAAAGGTCTGCTACCTGATCAACTCCGGTCTGGCTCGAGCAGACGAGATCCTCGTCATGGCGTACAACCGCAAAGCGGCCGCTGAGCTGCAAGAACGAGTTGGGGAAGCGGTCAGCGGCAAAGCGCCACGCATATCGACGTTCCACGCTGCCGGGCTGTCCATCCTCAAAGAGGTCGGCCTCGGCGACAAGAGAGTCGCTGAGTGGACCAGCGGCCAAGGCATCGTGTCGTGGATGCAGCGGGCATTGGAGGGAATGCTGCGAGACGAAGAGCTCCGGAACGTTGCGACGGAATTCGTCACGATGTTCGGATCCAAGGCGAACACGGGCGCGGACGAAGGCGGCGAGTTCGGTACCTTCCAAGGCTGGCGGGTCAAGTCGAGACAGGAGCAGTCCATCTCGAATTGGCTGTACCTGAACGGCTACTGGGCTGAGTATGAGCGCCCATACGCTGAGGCGGAGGTGTCTTACGAGCCGGACTGGAGCCTCAGCCGGCGCGTCTACCTAGAGCACTTCGGAGTCGACCGGCACGGCATCACCCGATCTGACATCGACGCGAGGCAGTACAACGAAGACATGGTGTGGAAGCGGCAACTGCACTTTGATCAGAGAACCACAATGCTGGAGACCTACAGCTACCAGTTCACAGAACGAACATGGCAAGCCGCTCTGCAATCACAGATGGAGAACATCCCGAGACGCAAGAAGCTCATCGACGCCGATCGCCTGACGGGTTTGCTCAAATGGCAGATCTCCGCATCTGCTTCGCTTTGCGCGACGTTCCTGTCGTTGATGAAGAACTCCGGCATGACGATTGATCAGGCCGTTGGGAGGCGTCACACCGACAGCGTGATGGCGTACAGGGACGGATGCTTCTTGAACGTGTTTCGGTACCTTTTCGAGCAGTACAAGAGCGAGCTTGAGCGCACCAACAGCATCGACTTCGCTGACATGTGCAACATCGCGACCGAAGCCACCAATGACGGCAGGTTCCGGTCGCCGTACAAGTACGTGCTCGTGGACGAGTTTCAGGACATCACACGTGCACGAGCGAACATGGTGAGGTCGCTGCTCCAGTCGAAGCGCTACAGCCGGCTGTTCGCTGTAGGCGACGACTGGCAATCGATCTATCGATTCAGCGGCGCTGAGATCGCAGTCATGGCCACGGAGTTCGAGGACTACTTCGGGAAGACCGAACGGTGCGAGCTGGATCGCAGTTTCCGGTACACGCCGTCCATAGGCCGTGTCGCTGAGAAATTCGTGATGCGCAACCCGCTGCAGCTGCCCAAAACGGTTCACGCGGTGCGCGAAGACGACCAGCCCGGAGTGGTGGCGCAGCCGTATGTGTCCAGTTCGTCAGGCGACCGAGGGAACGTCCTGCTGCTGGATGACGCGCTGGGGCCCGGGTAGCAGAAGAAATCGACGACGACATCAGGCGACGCGGCGAGAGCCATGCGACTGTGCTGGCGCTCGGCCGGCAGAACGCGCATGCCGGAGCCTCCAAACTGATGAACCCGACCATGGCATCAGTCGAGTTCCAGACGATTCACTCGTCAAAAGGACTCGAAGCCGACTACGTCGTCGTGCTTGGCCTCACCACCGGGGGCATGTCGTTCCCGTCGGACATGGTCGACGATCCGATATTGGAACTCACCCGAACAGCGCAACCCGAAATGATGCACGGCGAAGAACGGCGCCTGTTCTACGTCGCCCTCACCCGAGCCAAACGCCGCGTCTGGCTCATGCTCGACGCCGACCAGCCCTCGCCTTTCGCTTTCGAAGTCGCCGATATCGGACTCAAGCAAGGCGATGTGCGCTGGTAACCGCTCCTGGGCCAGAAACGTTCGCGGAGTCCATGCCTTGGGCCACGACGGGGGAGTGTGAAATTTAGTGCGCAATTTGGTGCGTAATTCTGGTTTCGCGTCTGAGTGGAGGGGTCTGGCAGGTTCGGTGCGGCTCAGGAACGATTCTGGCAGGTTTGTGGGCGTGCTTACCGTTCGGTGGCGTGTCTGGTTTGCCTGACCGGATGCAGGGTTGGTGTGTTGGGATCGTCTCCCGGCGGCTCCGCTGGCAGCCGCCGGGAGACAACTAGTGCTGTGTCCGCAAACGTTCGTCGGGTTGGTGTCCGCGTGGCGGGGTGTGGTTTGTGGTTTGGTCGGGGGTATGAGTGAGCGTGTTCGGGTCCGTCGGTTGACCCATGAAGAAGGCCAGGCGTTGCAGCGGATCGTGCGTCGCGGCGCCGACAAGTCGCCGGGGTCTCATGTGCGATGGCGGCGTGCGGTGGTGATCCATGCGTCGGCGGGCGGGAACTCGGTGCCGGTGATCGCGCAGCTGGCGGCGACGTCGCCTGATCGGGTGCGCGAGATGATCCACAGGTTCAACGAGTCGGGGATGGTGTCGTTGGACCCTCAGTGGGCGGGTGGCCGTCCCCGCCGGATCACGACTGACGATGAGGCGTTCATCGTCGAGACGGCCCGCACCCGCCCGCGCAAGCTGGCTCAGCCGTTCACTCGGTGGAGCATCCGCAAGCTCGCGACGTACCTGGCCGACAACCCGACCCGGGTGGTGCAGGTCGGCCGGCAGCGGCTGCACGAGATCCTCACCGAGTCAGGCATCACGTTCCAGCGCACCAAGACCTGGAAGGAGTCCAACGACCCTGACCGTGACGCGAAGCTGGACCGCATCGAGCATGTGGCGGACAAGCAACCGGACCGGGTGTTCGCGTTCGACGAGTTCGGGCCGCTGGCCATTCACCCGACCGGCGGGGCGTGCTGGGCGCCGCGGTCGCGTCCCCAGCGGCTGCGCGCGAACTACAACAAGCTCCACGGGGTGCGCCAGTTCCACGGCTGCTACAGCGTCGGCGACGACGAGCTGTGGGGTGTCGTGCGGCGCCGCAAGTCCGCAGCCAACACCCTCGCAGCGCTCAAGACCATCCGCGCCCGGCGCCCTGACGGCGAGCCGGTCTATGTGATCTTGGACAACCTGTCCGCCCACAAAGGCACCGACATCGCCAGATGGGCCAAGCGCAACAAAGTCGAGCTGTGCTTCACCCCGACCTACAGCTCATGGGCGAACCCCATCGAAGCGCACTTCGGGCCGCTGCGCGAATTCGTGCTCAACAACTCCGACCACCCCAACCACACCGTGCTCACCCGCCGCCTGCACGCCTACCTGCGCTGGCGCAACGCCAACAAACGCTCACCCGAACTGCTCGCAGCCCAACGGCGCGAACGAGCCAGAACCCGAGCCGAACGGCAACAACGATGGGGCCGACCCGCCAAAGCAGCCGCATGACCAAAGCGCGCAAACGTTTGCGGACACAGCACTAGCGTGCGGCCAGATGTCCCGACGAGGCGGCCTGCGATCGCATCCCTGCGACTACCTCGCCCCCGACCAGCAATGGCCCCAAGGAGAGCTCGTCGCCGACGCGCCGCCCGAAGCACGCCTCGCCCGAGCCATCTCCCGACGACTGCAAGCCCACCTCGACCGGCACAGATCAGCCTGCGCCAAGCAGCACACCGGACCGGTGCGGCCCACACGACCCTGTTCAGCATCATCCACGGGCGCGCGTGGAGCGACACGACAACCCTCGCCCGCATCGAACGCGGGCTCGACGTCGGACTATGGGGCGACGAGCATCGCCTGTGACGCTCCAAAGGAGATTCCTGCAAGCGTCCGATGAGCGTCGGAGTCCGGTCAGCGCAGCACCTCGACGATGCACCTCGCAGACAATGCGGGCGGAGGCTGTTGGCTGAGCGCAGTCCCTGATCACGGCGCGCTGCTTGTGGGCGGCGGCGGCGGTCCGGTGCCCATATTCGTCGGTGCTGTCTGATCTGTCTTGGGAGGCTTTGGATGCGCCGAAAATCGAAAACACGTCTGATGGTGCTCGCTGTCGCTCTGGTAGCTCTGGTGTCTTCTTGTGCATCTACGGGTGATGACTCTCAGCCTCGACCCGAGCCGACCTCGGCGCCGTCTGAGCCGGTGCCTGTCACCGAGACAACCGAGCCCATGGAAGAACCAAGGGAAGAACCAGACGACGAAGTTCGAGACCAACCTGCTGAGATGATTGATCGGTCAGGCGAGGTCGCAGATCTTCCGGCGGAGATCCCCGCGACCGTGGAGCCGTTGTCTGATCCCAGCGCAGACACGGGCACCAGCGATGGGCATACCCATGAGGATGGCACGACCCACTGACGCCACGAGGGCGCGCCTGGCACGCTCAGGCACGCTGCCACACCCCTTTGGGACAATGATGTCAAGCGAACAAGGGAACCCACGAATGAACTCGCTCTCTCAGTACAACCGCATGCAGCGCGCCAAGCGCCTCATTGTGGCGTTCATGGCGGCAGCTTTGCTGGCCGCAGTGCCGATGGTCGCGCCTGCAGGCGCCACGTCGGAAGATCTCGCGTCCGTCGGCATCGAGCGCTACGGCGGGGCTGACCGGTACGCCACCTCGCAGCTGATCGCCGAGGCTTTCATCGAAGGCGTCGGCGGGAGCGCGAGGACCGTGGTGATGGTGTCCGGCGTGCATTGGACTGACGCGGTCGTCGCTGCGCCGGTGGCTAGCCGTTTCGACGCGCCGGTGCTGATGACCCCGCCTGACCGTCTGCTGGGAGACACGCTCGTGTGGCTGTCCGACGCCGGGGTTGAGCGGGTGGTTGTGGTCAGCGCCGACCCGCCTGGCCGCGGGCCGACCGTCAGCGCATCTGTCACTGACGACTTGGGCAGCGCGGGCTTCGAAGTGGAGCGAGTGTCCGGCAACGACCAGTACCGCACCGGGGCGGCGGCGGCTCGGCGGCTCGGCGCCGCAGGGGAGCTGGCACGTTTCGGCCCGACCGCGATCATCGCCTCGGGCGAAGTGTTCGCCGACGCGCTTGTCGCCGGTCCGCTTGCTGTGCGCAACCGACTGCCGCTGCTGTTGACCCCCAAGGCGGGGCTGCATCCCGATGTAGCTGCCTATCTGACCGACGCGGGTGTCAATCGCGTGATCTTGATGGGGGGCACCGCGGCGCTGTCTGCGGAAGTGCAGAGCGGCATCGAAGCGCTCGGCATCAACGTGGATCGCATGGCAGGAGCTACTCGGTTTGAGACAGCCACCCTTTTCGCCGATTATGCCGCCGGGCACACCAACAGATGCTTCGGTGGCGATGAGATCGGATTGGCACGGGCACGCATACCGTTCGATTCGTTCAGCGCCGCTCCTTTGCTGGCCCAGAGGTGCGCCCCGCTGGTGCTCACCGACCCGACCGAAGTGCCCGACACGACCGTCGAGTTCCTCAACGACGCACGCAGCGGACACGACCGGATCACGCTCAGCGTGTTCGGCGGCGATGCTGCGGTGTCCCAGAGGGCGATCGACAAGTACCTCGCCGAGCATCAGGCAGCCGTCAAGCACTACCGGAATCGCTCACCCAACAGTGTTCTGCCCGCAACCGACCGGTATTTCATCGACCACGACGAAGCCGCAGCACTGTTCCCCGACTGCAAGGCAGCGCCTGACTACAACGAGAACACGCTGCGATTCCGAGGCGAGTTGCGAGAGCGCTACGCGGGCTTCGACACCGAGATCACCACCGGCCCGTTCGGCAGCGGAACCATTGACTTCGTGACCGGCTGGTGGACCGACGAGGCGCTTCAGTTCGTCTACGGCCCCACCTGGCCCGAGATCGACGTCGAGTGGGCGAAGCAGAACATCACGATGTGGCGCTGGAACCAGATCGGCTTCGGCTGGCGCCCTCTATATGTCGGAATCCCGGGGCAGAAGAAGGTCTCCGCTGACGGGTTACGAGGTGTCTATCACCGGATCGTGCTCGACGGCTACGACGGCTCAGTGAGTGCGCAGGAGTATGTGCATCATCTCGGAGCCCACCGGGCGCGTCGTGTCGATCTTGACAACAACACGGCGTGGCCTGCTGACGGCGGCCAGTTGCTGTGGGACTGGACTGGTTTCATGCACGCGTTCCCGCCGGTGGATCGTGAGCCTGCCGCGTGGGGGATGCACACCCTGCTGACCACTCGTCATCCGGCGTGTGTTGCCCGCTCAGTGCTGGTGCTCTGCGACTCGCCGTTCACCGCAGACACATCGCCGCATCTGCGCAACGACAAGCACGCCTCACCGCTGGGGATCGCGCTGTGGAACCTTGTGTGCGGGGAATACCCACAGACATGAGCGGCGCTTAGCGACTGCTCGTAACACAGCCGGGAATTGCAGAGTCTGTTTGCCCGATGGTCGGCAAATCGCTGTTGCCACTGGCTGCTCAGCCGAAGAGCCCCCAAGTGTGTCCCGCCGCCAAACCTATTGATCATGCACTGTCTTATAAGTTTGGGTAGCTATCCTTATTGAATGAGCGTGTTCGGGAATGATTCCGCGGGCATAAGCGTGCCGACGAAATGGCGCGACAGGGCCGTCACAGCATGGGTTCCGGCCAAGACTTGTGACCGCGACTTCTCGCTCACCCAATCGGAAGTGCGCGCCACCGAACAGGCATCTGCGGCACTGCGAGATTCTGACGCGCGCATCCCGGAGACATGGGAGGCGCTTGCGCGGCTGCTGCTGCGGCACGAAGGGATCGCATCGTCTGGCATCGAGGGCCTGCGCGAGCCGCTCGTGTCAGTGCTGATCGCCGAGCGGACCGGGGCAGGCGGTGTGGCCGGGTGGGTGGCAGACAATCTGGCGGTGATCCGGATGGCGCTCGACGCCGCTCACGGCTCGCTCGACACAGAGACACTGCATTGCTGGCATGAGCGGCTCATGCGCAACAGCGACCTCACCGCTGATCTCATGGGGGCATTCCGGCCAAGCGTGGGATGGGTCGGCGGCAACTCGCCGCTCGACGCGGCTTATGTGCCGCCGCCACCAGATCTGATCCCCGAGTTGATGGATGATCTTGTCCGTTTCGCCGACAGCACTGACGCGGGGCTGGACCCGATCACTCATGCGGCTGTCCTGCATGCCCAATTCGAGCTGATCCATCCCTACGGCGACGGCAACGGCCGTCTCGGGCGCATCCTGATCAGCAGAGCACTGCGGCGAGCGAATCTGGCGGTCCGCTCAACAGTGCCGATCAGCGTCGCTATCGCACGCGACCCAGGCGGGTATCTCTCAGGTCTGAAGCTGTACGAATTGGGAAAGGTCGGGCCGTGGGTCGAGTGGTTCTCTCGGGTGGCTCGCGACGCGGCTGACACCACCAACCACCTCGCGAGACGCACCGTAGAGATATCTGACGAATGGGACCGCAAGCTCGAAGGAGTCCGCGCCGGCAGCGCCGCTCGGGCTCTGATCCCACTGCTGCCCGGCAACCCTGTCATGAGTGCCCAGGACGTGAAAACCCTGCTTGACGTGAGCCAGCCAGCCGCCCGTGCCGCTCTGCTGACACTCGCCGATCGGGAAATCATGACCGCAGTCCAAGCGCGCGCTCCCGGCGCTGGACGCAACCGCAACTGGTTCGCCGCAACAGATCTCATCAACACATGGGCCTAGGCAGGCATCTGAACGGCGCAACCCCGGCCGTTTGCCGAAGCAGTGACGATTCCGGGGCCTTCGACGAAACACCCTATCTGCCGACGTGATGACATCAACCTCGCGGGTCTCGCTCAGCACGCCGTCACATAGCCGCACCAATCGGCACGGGATCGCCGTCAACCGGAGACGAGATTCCGAACGTTCTTGTGGTTCCGAATGCGCTTGAGATACCCCAGCACCCGTCTCCACAGAGACGGCACTCCGAAGTCGAATATCAGCCCGCGGCTGACATCAGCGCTCGGGAAACGCATTTCGCGCTCCGCGGGCGGCGTTCTCAAGTCCACAATTTTCACCGTAACACCGAAGCCCAAACGACAGCAACCAGGTAGATGACCGCAAGCGTGAAGACTGCTTGGGCACCGACCATGCGCTGCACCCGACGCACTATGCGCTCGTTGTGGTTGAAATGCCTCAGGAATGTGCTCACGAGGTGACGCTGCAGGCGGGGCAGTGCGTTGACGGTGCCGGGGAAACTCGTCAGCACGTCGAAGTCAGCGACTTCTCTCCAGTGCCTCGCCGCGGTGTGGCTCTTGATCCAGAAAAGGCCGTTGACGAGTGCGACGGCCCCCACGCACACGACAGCAACGATCATCAGCCAGCCCGACGGCAGGCCCACGGTGGAATCTGTGTCGGCGGCTTCCGGCCGGTATGCGAGAGCGACAGAAACGGCGGTCACGGAGATCGCCGTCATGGCGAGGAACCCTGCGACGATTAGTTGTGATTGCCGCTGCGCACTCGCAAGGCGGGCATCTTGCTTGTTCCGAATTTCCCGGGCTTCGGTGAGGACTTGGCTCCACGCGCGAGCAGTGTCGCTGTCAGTTTGACCGGTGGACATAGCGCAGCGTGGTGAGAGGGACAGTTAGCAGGACGAGGGTGATGACGGTCGCTCCCATCATGAGCGCGATGCCCCAGCCAGGCTCCATGCCCGCACGGTAACAATCCGCGCTTGGCCGATGCATGCCCTTTGTTCATCTTCACCGCATCTGCGCAACGACGACAAGGCATCTCCGCTGGGGATTGCGCTGTGGAACCTGGTCTGCGGAGGAGTACCCGCGGATGCAATTGAGCGCCCACCAGAACCTTCAGCAGCCGGGCCGGTTGTGGAGGGTCGCGCGCTGTTAGGCCCCGACCGGCTCAGCGGTGATGCCGACTCTTTCCTCGATACGGGCCACTCGTTCGCGCACCTCACCTAACTCCCCGCGCACTGCAGCCACTTCCTTGCACACGTCAACGATTCCCGTCCGCACTTCTGAGATTTGCCCTGTGAGCCGAGTGTCCATGTCGGACATCTGCGTGGACAGCGAGTCGAGCTGTCGCAGGACTGGCGCTGTCACGATCTTGGACACGACCACGATGACCCCGAAGATGAAAACAGCAAGCGTGCCCATCGCTGCGAGAAGCTCCCACGCCGTCGTCTCCATGCCCTCGAGCTAACAGCCCCCATCTGGCCGTTCAGCAGCACTTGTTGGGGGTTGCGCCGTGGGCCGATGCCCATATTCGTGTGATCGGCCTTTCTTGGAGAGATTGAAATGCACGAAACCACTGAGCCCGCGGTCGACATCAAGGGCTTTTGGCGGCACGCCGTTGTGATGCTGCTCTTCGCCTTCGCTGCGGCAACGGTGGTTGTCTTGCCCACCAGCGAACCTGCGGCGGCGCAGATCGACGACGACGAAATCGACGACGACGACGAGGAGGAGGTCGACGACGACGACACTTATTCGCCGGAGGACACTGCTTCGGGTCGTTGCGGCGGCGGTCATGTCGAGGAGACCGACTCGGTCGGGAACAGGATCTGCCGCCCGTTGGACGAAGATGATCTCAGGGACGACGAAGGCAACGATCGGGTGCAGTGCCGCCAGCGCGAAGGCGCGACTCACACCGCGACGTTCCTCGTTCTTGCTTCGGAGGGCTGCCCGCCGGGCAGCGTGGGCCCCGATACGAGTCCCGATGACCAGGCCCAGTTCTGGCAGGACGTGTGGGACGCCCGATGCGCTGTCCAGGGCGCAGGCAGCTGGGACAAAACCCTGAACGGCGGGACTGGTGGCTGCACCGGAGCGACAGATTCCGACGGCAACAATCTGCGGCCCTGCTTCGATGGCGACTCGTGGATTCTTGTTGGCCCTGACACATCGGGCTGCGGTGCGAGCCAATGCCCGGTGCCGGGTGACCTCGGGAACTTCATTGCGGGCACGAATGGCATGTGGGATGAGGAGACGCAGACGTGCGGCGGCGGCATTCAGGAAAGCACTGTCGACACAGAGTTGTGCCACGACAACATTTACCGGCCGGCCGGCACTTGCCCGACTCCGCCTCCCAGCTATGTCCCGCCGACAACTGAGCCTCGGCCAGCGAATCTGCTGGCGTGCCGTTCGGGTCCGACGGTACGCCTTTCATGGTCAGCTGTGACGGTCTCGGATCCGCAGACCGGCTACGCGCTCGACGGCTGGCAGGTCGCGTGGGAGGTGCAGGGTTCATCATCGACAACCACAGACGGGCTGGCTGCGACGGCGCGCACCTACGAGCGTGTGCTGTCAACGTCGAATGCGTGGACTATCACGCTCGCACCAGTGCTCGAATCAGGCAGCGCGGGCACACGGACAGCATCCGTTGACATCCCTGCTGGAGACCCGGCTTCGGGGCAGTGCCCCGTGTTGACGGTGGATGTCGGCGCGGATGCGGCAGTAGACGAAGGCCAGGACGCGGTGCTTGATGTGACATTGAGCCGAGGCTGGCCGACTGGTCCGTCGCTGTGTGTCGAGATCACATGGCGCACCCTGGCGCGCTCCGCGGCGTCTCCGGTTGACTACGCAAGAGTTTCGGGGGATACGTTCCAGTTCCCCGCTGGTGCGATGGCCGACGGCGTCGGATCGGTGACGTTGCAGCTGCCGCCTATCGCGACGCACATGGACGGCATCACCGAAGGCGACGAACAGTTCGCTGTGGAGATCCAAGCAGTGCAACTGTGCCCCGGCGAAACGGGAGCGATGCCGGAGATCGATCGTGACGAAGCGACGGTGACGATCAGGGACACTCCTGCTCCTCGTCAAGTGTCGATCTTGCCCACGTTATTGACGGTCACTGAGGGCAACCCTGGTGACGGCACGGTCGCTCAGGTGGTGATCTCTCATGACGGCATCGCAGGGGATGTCGCGTCGGTGGTGTGGCAGTTGCGAGCTCATTCAGCGACAGCTGGTGCGGGCAACGACTACATCGACCTGGTGCCCCCGGCAGGCGTGCGGCTGAGCTTCCCGCCCGGAGCAACGACCATCACAGCGGACGTGGACATCGTGGAGGACACGGTGTGCGAAGCCACGGAATCGTTTGAGATCAAGATCCGTAACCCGCTGCCGTCTGCTGCTGCGAGCGTGTCTGTGGACACTGCGGTGGTGACGATCATTGACGACGACTGCGTGCCGCCGCCTCTGAGCGCATGCGAGGAACAGCAGCCGACAGGGGTCCACTCCGAGGGAACGCCGATCGGAACGCATCCTCGTCGCGGCTCATGCCCTGTCCCGTACAGCTGGAGCACTTGGTTAGGGGTTCGGACTGCTGGCCGCGGATCGCCGCCGCCTAGAGGCGCTTGCGTGGGCGCGTTCGCAGGGCATGATGCTTGGAGCGTCGTCGCAGGGCAGTCATACCTGCTGGACATCTTCGCCAACGACCGACTCGGCGGCTCAACGGCTCGGATCATCATCTCCCCGCAAGAAGGCAGCGTGCCGCCATCTGCGAGCGTGTCCATCGGCGGTTCAGGGCTGACCTACACATCTGCTGCGTGGGCGCATGGAACCGACGAGCTGGTGTACCAGCTCCGATACGGCACCGGCTCCAACGATTTCTGCAACGCACGTGTGCAGATCACTGTGCTCGACACCGGACCGGTGACTCTCGGCACCGGCGTGGTGCATCTGTTCCCCGAACAAGGCGGATTCGAAGCAGCGAACTGGACCCCGAGCGTGCAGAGGCACAACGACGACGGCCCCGGCATCAACCCGCACGAGGTGCAGACCACCCATCAGCTGTGGACCGAGACACGATGGACATGCCGCCGGCGAAGCAACGTCACGGTCGGCGATCACGACTACAACGGTCATGCCGCGACAACTCCAGTGCACGGCACGGTGACCAGGGACACAGGGCCATTCACCCTCACTTACTACAGCGGCGGCGGGACTACCTCGGCATCCCCATTCACCTATCTCGGGCCGAGTCACCAGCACGGCAGCAGCACGACTCACTCTCATAGTGCCGGCGCGCAGCACGGCGAATCACACCCATCGGGGTTCAGCGGAGGAAGCCACGGCCACGACAACCGATACACGCACCGAGACACCCTGAACGCATCGCGCGTTGATGTCCCAGCGACGCAGAACGCCCCCACGTCGCGGCCTGGTTCATACAGCGATTCGACCACTTCGGCGACCGGCCCGTATCCGTGCCCGACGGTGAACCACAACGGCTCGAGCATCGGCGGTTCCTATGTGGGAATCGCATGGGACACGATCATCGCCAACACAGCATCGGTAGGCGACGCAGGCGTGAAGGACGACCCCGGTGACGACCTCCGTGAGATCTACACCGGCGCGATCCAGACCGTGCAGCCAGTGCCGGTCGAGTTCAAGCACTACTCGGCGCTGCGCTGGATGGACCCAGCGAGCCTGACCGTGTTTTGGCACACATGGGAATCGGTCACGTTCCCCGTCGATGACCATCTGCCGGGCCCTGCGAACTCATGGGTACGCGACGTCGACGGCGACGTCGACGGCGCCACGGTCGTGCTCGACACCACCAGCGTCCGCTATTTCGACCCGACCAAGGACTGGATCGAGCGGACACCGGCGAACTGGCCGTATCTCGTCTGCGACGCGCGCGCTGTTGCGATCCGTGCGAATTCCACAGGCTGCCACTACAGCACCGGCTATATCGTCGGCTCGGACCGCTTGGAGAAACTGGACGGCATGTTCTCCGGGCAGATGATCCCGAACGAGGAAATCCAGCAGTCCGCATGGGACCAGACCGACCTCACGACGCCGCTCGGCACTGAGCGCAATCCGCTCGACTACCGGTTCTACGAGGCACCAGACCCCGGATACAGGAACCTGCTCACAGGGGCAGCGGAATGCCACGGGCGCACCGAAACGCCGACGGTGCCAAACCCGGTACCCGACAACCTCAGTCAGCCGAAGCATGCGCATCCATCGGATCATCCGAGCGGATCAGCGATTCCGATGACGATCTCCGAGTCGGCACATGTTCCGTCGATGGACAGCTTCCGAGTGCGCGACGAGCACGAATGGCAGCGGCGACTCTACGGCCCCGACGCGACTCGCATCCATGACCACTTCCACGGCCTCAACTCAGGCACATTCCGGACATGGCACTGCGACCCGATCAACGGTGTGCCAGAAATCCCCAGATCGCAGGATTGGGACGAGGAATGGCGCTGGAGCTACAACCAGTACAACCACACCGACAATGTGCTCGACGAATTCCAGAGACGTCCGATCCTGCAGCACACCAGAACATGGGTCCCGTACCACATGTCAGTGCATTGGATCACTCGCCCAGGCAGCGACCCGAGCAACAGCGGCGCATCACCGCTGTTCAAGGTCAACTACGTCATATGCGACGCGAGATTCTCCTCATGGAAAGCAGCCGGATACCCCTCAGGGTTCATCCCGTGGAACACCAGCGAAAGCTCAGCCACGCCCATGCATCGGCTGCTGCAGAACAACATCACCAACTACTGCACACTGCTGCCTGTCGAGATCCACTACACGAACAACGCCGCCACGAACGGGTTGCTGCAATGCCGCAACTCGTTCGGGCTTGTCGGCAGCAGATGCGACAACGCAGGGAACGTCATCTCAGCGAGCTGAGCTCGCAGATCATCGACGACGGATTGCAGCGTTCTTGCCGATCTGTGCGTCCGTGAATGCGGGCATCACGACGATGCCGAGCGAACGCTGCACGAAACCATCCGCGAACCGTCGGTGCTTCCCCTCGAAACCCACCTGGTGGGAACCTTCGTTGAGCAAGACGGGTGCACAGGAGGACACCAAAGTGTCCGCCTGAGCACCACAGGCAGTCGCAACGCGACAGCCGGCAGCGAAGGCAATGCCAGAGATCGACGGCGGCTCCGGTCTCGCCCCGCTCGCGTCGCAACGCGACAGCCGGCAGCGAAGGCAATGCCAGTTCCTGATTCGAGAGGTTGGAGCGCCCGTGCTTAGGCTGTTGAGGTCATGGCAACGGATGAGCGATCACTTCGGGAAGCTCTGGGACAGTTTCTCGGCAGCCCACCTGACTCAAGCGGCATGACGGTGATCACTATCGCTGAGAGTTTCTTGCGAAGGCTGCGGACAGCAACTGGCAGCCTCAGCGGGCTCGACGACGCTGCTGCGTCGAAGATTGGTGATGCTGCCGCAGAGGCAGTCGTCGCGGAGGCTGCGTGGTCCGCTGCGATTGGGGAACGCTATGACACCAGCCAGGTGTGTGCGATGCTCTCCATCAGCAGACAAGCACTGTCCAAGCGTCAGCACAGCAGCACCCTCATCGGACTGAAGGACGAGCGAACGACATGGTTCCCTGCGTGGCAGTTCGACAAAGCCGCGAGAATTGTCCGACCGGTTGTTGCTGATGTAGTAGCGGCATTCGAAGCACACTTGGGCGATGCCGATCCTGTGATCATCGCCGCGTGGGCCACGACGCCGCAGCACGACAAACTCCGAGGATCGACCCCAGCGGCATGGATCACTGGGAACCATGACCATGCCGCAGCCGTCGACGCGGCCCGCCAGGCGGCGTTGCGTCTCGCTCAGTGAATCACTGAGGCGTCAACGGATTCGTCGCGCATCTCGGCGATACGGTCACGCATACCAGGCACTCGCTCAAGTGCCTCGCTGATTTCGACGGCATATACAGACGCTGCAGGGTGTTCTGTGTTCTTGTCTGCGAGAACACAGAACACCCGGCGCGCGGACATCTTCTGCGTTGTCACCGAGTCACGCCTGGGATGTGACCGATTCAGATGAGGAGGTTCGTGTCGAGACGGGACCACGATGCCCGAGCGATGGATGCCATGGACACTTACGCGGCTTCCTGGTCGCTGCCAGGAACGATCCGATCACTGCTCCGATCACTGTCTTGGGAGGTTTGTATGAAAGGTTGGGTTCCCACGGCACGAACGTCGCTGTGAGCTGCACTGGCGGGGCGGCTGCGTCGGGATGGTCCGCGCAGGCGGTGCGGCACGGAATCGGGACCGTGAGAATGGCGCCCAAGTTGCTGTTCTGCCAGCGCGGCTTGAGATCGTCGGGTTCGCTCCACTGCTCGATGCCCCAGAAGATGTCTTCGTCGATGGCGCCGCCGACAGCGCAGATGTCCTCGTGGTGCCGGTCCAGCATCCCCGTCACGAGTTCTTGCTCGTCAGCGCCGACGATCTCTCCGCTCGCGATGATGTCGAAGTTGTCCGCCCAGCGAGCGGACAACACATAGTTGCAATCCAACATGGAATTTCTCCGTGTGTCTCGGCGTGTCAGCGCCGCCCCGCACCGCGTTTGCGGGGCAGTGCAGACGGACAAGCTCCTTGAGGGGATGCAGAGGGAGTTCTTGGCGGAGGTGGTCTACGCCGCCATGGAAGATGAGGCACAGGCGCGTTCTGTCCGGGATCCTGATGATTGGCCTGTCGTCGCGTACGCGATGGTGCTCAACGCGGCAGTGTGGACCAACGACAACGACTTCCTCGGAACCGGCGTCGCTACATGGACCACAAACGCGCTCGACAGCTGGCTGAAGCGGAACCCCGAAGAACTCTCACCGTGAGAAACCATAGGCGCGCCTCATGGTCAGGCCGATTGCCAGGAAATGCATGCGATGTTGTGCGGCCATGTCAGACGAACCGATCCCGGACCCCACCCGAGTGCTTGCCCGCCTGCAGGCTCACGCTGCGGCGACACGCACAAGCGATCCGCGCTGCGGCGAGATCGACCCGCTGCGCTGGATCGATCACGACTCCGTCGTGGCGATTGTCCGCGCGAGTCGCTCGAGGATGTGGCTGATCGTCGAAGTCACAGCCGAGGGCACGACCAGGCCGTTCGCACTGACGGACGCACAGACCGCCAGGAGCTTCGCGATCCACCGTCCGGTCAAACATACGAACTGATCTGATGGTTGCGGGCTTGGATGCTTCGCTCCGCGGCATTCTCCGTGGTATGTCCAAACGTCAACAATTTTGTAATCGTCCGACGCAGCACGGCAAGCCGTGCCGCAACCCGCCGGGGTGCACTGTGTCTCACGCTGCACCGGCGATACACAGTTCGGCATCCGAGGCGAAGCAGGCGTCCCGAGCAGCGAGTGCGGCCGCTGCTGCCACGGAGCCAATCTCGGACTGGACCGATGACGGCGACGAGATGGGCGTGACAACCGACGACGGATCGGGCCTCATCGAGGGTGCCGAATCTGCAGAACGTCGGCCTATCTGCCGTTACTGCGGAACCCGATACTACATCAGCACGACGAGTTGCTCAGAAGCCCCCGTTACCGACGGCTTGCACGATCCATGCGAACCCGCCGCTTCGCCGCCGGCTGAACCCGTCCCGGACTGGACCGATGACGGCGACGAGACCGCCGATGCCGCCTACCGTGCGGTTTTCGCAGCGGCGGAGCATGGGTTCGAGACCGAGGCTGATGTGGTCGACATCGGTCGCCGTGCAGGTGCGGCTGAGGGCGCGTCCGCGCTGCGGGTCGAGAAGGTGGTTGATGTGGTGGGCAGCGCCTACAAGGGCGTGGCGGGACGCGAGCTGGACAGTGATGACGAGACACGGATCTCGGCGAGCGTGGGATCGGCAATGGGCAGTGACAGCGAGGACGCCGAGTGGCGATTCGCCGCTGCTCAGGAACGAGCCGAGAAAGCTCTCGAAAGCGACATCTGGAGCGACAACCCTGACGATGCGTACGTGACCGCGTTCGAGACGATCGAGAAGATTTCGGGCTCGGTCATGACCGACGCGGAGATGCGAGAAATGGCCGACGCCGTCACGGCCGCTGCCGCTGAGCGCGAGGCGGGCATAAGCCGATTCGAGGCGATACTCGCCGCTGAGCGTGAGCATCCCGGAACTCGTCGGACTGCGCGCGTCGGTCGCAAGGTGTCTGGGGACACGTGGCTCACTGACCTGGGCTGGCATGCCCAATCGACGACACTCATGCGAGTCGGCGGCAACCACGCGAGCCGTGAGGACGCCATCGCGGCCTTAGCGGACGAGCATTACAAGTACACGCCCAGCGCTGACCCGCGGAACGGCTGACGTTGGTGCAGCTTTGGCGGTGATGTCGTGAGCATGGTCGAGCCGTTGCAAAGAACCACGAGGGCCCTGAGCGCGGTGCGGGAGGCCCCCAACGCTCACCTTTTCCAAGCATGTGGCGATCGAAGGCGGTAAGTCTCCTCTAGTAGCGGACGTTCGATGATCGGCAGGCGACACTCACGAGACAGAACGTCTGGTGCCAAGCGCCGATGAGGCGCCACTGTCGCTCGTAACAGTAGGACTCATCGGAATGGTAAAAGGGAATGCACATGTGGGCGAAGCCATGTACGACGAGTGTGCGTCCCGGATGAGCGAATCAGGGTCGATGGTGACAGCGAGGCAAGTCGAGATGCACAAGCTGCTCGGGCGAGCCGTTACAGGAAGGAATGTGCCGGTTGAGTCGCTTGCTGCTTTCTCCGAGCTTGTCGATTCCTGCCTTGATTTCGCTCTGGTTCAAAAGGCGATCACACGAGAGATCGGCAATGCAACAAGCCAGATGCATGCGCTATGACGATGCGTCCATCCTGAAGTAGTCGGCTCGGGCATCGGCTCGGCGATTCTGGCATCCAGTGTGAACAGCGAGCTCAATCCGCCATCTTCGCGCTCCACCGTCCGGGTTCGACTGTGCGCAGATCGTCGATGTCCACGCCGGCGGCTTCGTGCTTGCCGAGTTCGCGGCTGCTGCCAGCCACACGGCATGTGTCCAGATATGCGGCCCGGATTGCGGCCCGGTCGCCGAGTTGCGCCAGCGAGTCGTTGATGACGGCATGCATCGGGCCCCGCACTTCGATGCCTGATGTGACTTTCCCGACTGGCGCGCCGAAGGAGTCGTGTACCAAGTCACCTGGGCGGCGGTCGTAGACCGTTCGGGATGTCCATTCCCTGATCGCGTCCTGCGCGAGGAGTCGCGCCGCGGCGAGGTCGCGCAGCGCGTCCATGTGCCCAGCCACGGGGGCCTGAGCAGCGACGTTCGGCAAGTCCGGCTGTCGTGTTTCGCGCTCGAGACGCCACAGGTCCGTCCATTCGCCGCGGCGGTAGTCGTCGTCCAGCTCCGCGTCGGTGTCTGGCGACAGCGGTCGTAGTCCGTTCGGGCCGTCATGAACGTTCTGATATCCGCGCGACAGATTTCCGCCGAGGATGCTGCGCAGCCGCCACGGCCGGTACGGACCGGTCGTGAGCCGCCGCATCTCCGCGACATAGGCAGCAGGGCTTGCGTCGGCGGGAACGAGTTCGTCAATGGTGTCCATCACACGGACGGTGTCCCACTCCGAGCGATCCTTGCCCTGCGAGACATTCCATTCGGCGCCGGTGGTGTCGGTGTAGGTCCCTGCGCCGTGACGCTCCGCGACGATTCCGATGATCTGGTCCTGCGCGTCGGAGATGTTGGCATTCACCGCGGACACTGCACGCCACGCACCGGCGGCTCCCTCGGCGGTTCGTTCCGCATGTGACTCGATGTCGGCGAGCATCTGACGGGTGCTCGCTGTCGCTGGCGTGCCGGATGCAACCCACTGCCGGCCTTGCGCGTCGGCGGTCGCTGCGCGTTCTGCCATGACCGCTGTGCGGCCCTCGTGTTTCGCCCGATTGACGTCGTGCATCCACTTGTGCTTGGCGCAATAGAAGGGATCCTTGCGAGGGATGACGCTGCACCCCGCGGCCCTGCACGCAGTTCGTGTCTTGATGCTCATGTGACGGAGAATGCCAAGCCGGCATGAATGCCAGCCCGTCGGTACGCGATGCCCCGGCGCCTAATGCCTGCCTACGTCCGGACGATCTCCTGGCTTGGTCACATCGAGGACGATCACAGAGATCTTGCGCATTTCGTCGGTGGAGAGGTCCGCTTCGAGGCGTTGCCTGAGTTCCTGCGGCGTTCTCGGTCGATCCCTGTCCAGAGATGCATTGACCTGGTCGGGACCGAACCACAGCGCGATGTAGATGCCGTGACCTTCAGCGTCAGGATCGGTCGAGTACTTCTCGATGAGCTGTTGCCGGAGTCCAGTCCGCAGCTGATCTGACATGCTTCGCTTGATCTCGATCGGCACAGCAGACGAGGCGTAGCGGACGCCGATATCGGCGCGAGTTTCGGCAGCGTGCATGGCTTCGGGCATAGCGGCCGCGAGCCGCGGCAATCGCCTTCGCAATTCCGCGAGAAGAAAGTCACGGCATGAATTCTCAGGCTTGGGCTTGTCGGGTTCTCCGCGCTGATCCACGTTCCAGAAACTGCTCCAGAGGTTTGTCGCGCTGCCGCGCGCCTCAGCGCGGATGTCCTCCAGCCGGTCGAGTACGAGCGCTGTGAGATCTGCGGCGTTGGCGGGCACGCTGCCGCTCAAGGTGCGCTGCACGTTTTCCATAGTCAATGCTCGGTACGAAGCGTCGCGCTCGACGACCCGTTGTTGTTCGTCCGCGTGCCGCAGGTGTTCCTTCCAAGCAGCGAGTCTCGGATCGTTCAAGAATTCCTTAAGCGTTTCGTCGGTCGAGCCGGCTGATTCGGAACGGAAGCCGAAGATCGCCGACGAGATTATTTCGGACAACTCCATCTCGACGGTGACCTTGCCACTTCGTTGCACAGGCGGGAAGGCCGTTCCGAGCATCGAGACGAACTCCGAACGAGTGGTCGAGTCGACCCGTTGGCTCAGATGATTCGCCACTGACATGCCAGCGTCGGAGGCATTCCGGAGGAACTCTGCAACATTTTGGATTCGCGCTTCGCGCTCGCGAATGAGGCGCCGGAGCTCGCTCGAACAGCGCGGATCGGGAGCGAGCCACCCGGCAGCGAGCCAGTGGAGGCGTTGCGAGATCGGCATGCTCTTGAGAGCGGTCTTGCGTTGAATCAGCGCTCGCAGATCCCCGAGTGTGTGCCATTCGAGCGCTGCTGTGAGCAGCCGGTCCATGTTGCGGAGGCTGTCGCCCGTCGCGCGCGTCGGGAATGACTCGAGAAGCTTGAGCCTCACTGTGTGCTTGAGTTCGTCGTGGCCGGGGATGCTCTCGAGTTCGTTGAGCCCGGGCAAGTAGCCCTCGTCGTTGCGCACTGCGCGCATTGCGCACCGGCAGATCGCGTCTGCAACGAGTTCAGGGTCGCGCACGGCCCAGCGTTCGTGCCAGGGGGGAGGCATGATTTCGTTCGTTGGCACGCAGTAATGGAGCGCTAGTGCCTTGCGCTTGAGCGTGTCGTCGATTGCATCCAGCGTCTCGGGATCCTCGGCGTCCATCAATTGCAAGCCGGCGAGTACCGGGTAGGCGAGCCACGAGTGCTGTGACTTGGTGCGGAGCGAGATCGTCTCGTCGACCTCGGGCACCTCCGGTCTGAGAATCGCACGACGAAATGCCTCGAGTACCGCCTCGACCAATTCTGTGTCGCCGCCGATGAATTCCGAAACCCGGCCAGCCCCAGATGTGTGTCTGTCGACTCCTCTGTAGAGCCCAAAGTACGCCTTGCCAAGCCGACCCAAGAGAGCAGCCGGGTAGGCGTTCTCGGATAGTTGACTCCGGTTGTCGCGTAGGTGAGTGTCCCATTCCTGCTGGTCGGCGCGTCGCTGGGCATCACGTTGTTCGGCTCGTTCACGGCGTTGCCGTTCGAACTCTTCGGCCTGTTGTTGCCATTCTGACGGCCTCCGCAGGTCCTCAAGCAGTTCTCGCAGCCGATGACTGTCCGCCACCCGGGCAGTCATCGTCTCGATCGACAAGTCGGCACCGATGGCCGGTTCGCTAAGCGTTCGATACGAGTGGCGCAACAGCTCATCGGCGATGTCAGGTTCGCAGTCGGCCAGCTCGATGGCGCTCTGCAGGCACCACGGTCCGAAGTCGCTGGGGTACTTGCTTTGGCACAGTGCCTCGCATTGCCAGTACGCCTCAACACCAAGCGGCCCGTTCTTGTCGCGGGTTCTGAGCCACAGCAAGAAGATCGCCTTCTGAAGGTCGGGCCGAGCTTCGAGCCAAGCGCGTACCTTTCGAATGGGTTCTCTCAACTCCTCGGCGGCACCGGAGTATCCGAGTGACTCGCCGAGGAACGCCAAGTCCTCGGCTGCGGCCTCATAGTCCGTTGGGTCTGAGCCGAATCGAAACTCGCGCATGCTCGCTCCGACGGCGCTCAGCCATCCGAAGAGCCGCTCGAGAGTGATCTCGTCGCCGTGGGTGTCGAGTGCGTCTGCCAAGAGCTGACGAGGAAACCGGTCGAGCACTGCGGCCTCTAGGGGCTGCAGCAGGTCAGCCGCGTCAGCGGCGAACGCGTCAAGAAGCTCAATGACCTCATCGTGGGTGGATTTCTTGCGCAGTTCTTGATGCCAGAAGTGCTGGAATCGACCGTAGAGATTGGTTCTGTTCTGGATGCGCAGGTACTGCCACACGACCGCAGGGGAGACCGTCTCGGGGTAGAGCTCTCTCAGCAAGGTGCCGGCGAGTTCGTCGTCGGGGTCGCTGACCGCTCCGCTCCTGATGCTCTCGAGCATCTGTATGAGGTGTTGGCATCGTTCTGGTCCAGATGGCGTGAGTCGCAGGTGGGCGTCCAGTGCGGCGCGACGCGGGACGGTCTCATGTTTGCTGTCTTGGACCATGGCTTCGATCTGAGGCACGAGGCCCGTGAGCGCATGGACTTGATCGGTCTCCGATGAAGCGAGCACTTCGAGCAGGAACTCCGCGATGCGTTCGCTCGCATGCGCGTCGTTGCGATCAGACAAGAGATCTGAAATGGCCGTCGCCGTGTCGGCTGTCGCTACTGAGCGGAATGCCCAAGGTGTGCTGTCGCTGTAGTCCGAGGTTCGGTTGTCTCGTCTCTCGTGGCCGAGCAGCGGGCCGAGTCGTGCGTTTGCGGCGAGGGAGTACAGCAGGCGCTGCTTCTGGTCAGCGGTCAGTCCGTTGATGTCTCCGTACAGTCCGAGCCCGACCGGGTCCGATTCGACGAGGATCTCGAGCGCTTCAGGAGAGTGTGCTGCCAACCAGGCTGACAGCCCTCTGAGCGACGTGACGACGCGCGCATCGCTCGGACTGGTCAACAGCGCCGCTACTCGCCGCGCCGGCAGGCCTGCGTCGATGAGCGTGGCGAGGAAACGGCCGCCAAGGTATTCCGCGACCTGTCGGTGACGCGGTACAAGCCGCACCGATTCCGCATTGGGCGAGGCAACGGGAGCAACAAACAGCTTGGTGCGTAGCGCAGTTCTCCACAGTTCAGGGCGAGTGACCGCGGACCCGCCCGCGATCGGCACGAGCGTGTCCAATGAGACAAACGCGGAACCCTCGTCTTCGACGTCGACAGAGAATCCCTCGATGCCAACAAGCAATTGTCGGGCGCACAACTCGCCGGCCGCTGTGATGATGTCGTTCACTGGATGCTGTGCGGCAGCGACCCGGTGCTCGCTGTTGTGTTCTTGAGCCATTCGACCGCAGGCCCTCTCAAACACTTCGCGCCGACTGCGCGGACCGCCGCTGTCGTTCTCGGAGAACGCTGCGACCAGGAGATCCAGCGTGAGCGGATTCGTCAGCATCGAGCCGACGCCGTGCTGGCGGGCACGCTCGGCGAGATCCTGTCCGTCATGCTCCCCGAGGCGGGAGGCAAGCAAGCCAACTGCAGCTTCCTCAGTCAAAGGGTTGAGCCGCAGCACTCCGATCCTAAGGTCGGGAGCTACAGCATCGAGATGATTGCGGTCGTTGTTGCCCAGCCAGTCGGCCTCTCGGCACGAGATGCGAAACCTGGGCATTTGGAGCTGTTGCAGCTTCCGGCGTACGCCGTCCAGAGGCAGTCGCTTGTCATCGGAACCGGCGCGAATCTCATCCAAACCGTCGATGAACACGGTCTTGCCACACCAGTCCGGATCGACTTCGAGCGCCACGAACTCGCGGGCGCTGCGAAACACAGCGTCGTTGCCGAGTTCGCGCCATTCGCGCATGAACTCGGTGGACTTCCCGGCTCCAGCGTCACCGAGTAGCACATATGCAGATAAGTCCCGCCATGTCCGCAGGGGCTCCGCTGTGCCTACGACGCTCGGCCGCCCGCGCCCGACGCTTAGCTCGGAGCAGGTACGAGCCGCGTAGACCTCCGCCTCCGGGCTCGCTACCTCGTCTGAGGAACCTGAACTCATTCCGTCAACAGCTCAGCCAGCTCGAGGTGCTCCTTGCCTGTGCAGGCAGCGCTTCACCACCGCGCGCGAGCGCCGCATTTGCTTGAGCAAGTTCTAGGACGGTGCAGCTGGCGAGGCACTGTTCTGAACGAAGATTGCATGCGGCCATCAGTCCGCCTCGATGCTGACGCTGATCGACCGCCGAAGCTACAGCCGCATGAGTCCGCCACAGCGGTGCACTTGAGATGCCGTCCCGACTCGAATCCTCAGCGCTTCTGCACTGCGCGGCCGCCGACACGCGCTCGGCTGCGGTCGAGAAGCCGCCCGACTCAGACGTTCCACCATTCCATCCGGCGATAGCAGCATGGCCGCGTCCGGAATCCGGAGATCTCGAAATCTGTGCCTCACTGGGACGATCGCTGCAGGCCACGCGGTCGCCGGATGGCCGAAATGCCCATGAGTTCCACAAGGGGTGGCCGGTAGTTTCGCTGCGGGTGGTGTCAGCCAAGGGCAGAGAGCGAGGAATCATGGGATTCGAAGCCCTTGAGCAGCGTGAGTTGCGCGAGGCATTCGAGAGTTCCGGCGAGCAGACGTGGACAGTGCTGTACGAGACGCACCGGGCCGAGTCCGCCATGGCGTGCCGGTTCTGCGTGCTCGTCCCAAAGCGGTTCAGATCGGAGGTCCTTGGGGAGGACTTCTGGCTGCCAGATCTTGACGACCGCAAACCGGGTTTGCAGGAGTCCGACGCCGATGACGGCTATGTGTATCTGAGCTTCGGCGAAGACAGTGGCTTTGAGCCACTCGTGATTCTCCAGGGCCATCACGGGTTGCGGCCCCGCATGCTTCCGCAGCTCAGCGAGGAGTTCCGGCTGTACCACAACTTGTGGGTCAACGACAGCGGCACGGAACTCATCAAGATCAGACCGGATGGCTCCGAGGAGGTCGCCGCGGTCATCGGCCCCGAGAGCGTGCGCGTCCGCACCAAGTATCTGCGACAGTTCCTCGCCGGCAAGCAGATGGACCTCGTGTTGCGGGTCAGCTCGGTCCTGTACGCGGACGATCCTGACGAGGCCGCACCACTCGGCGAAATCGCCCCGCCCAACACCCGAGACGACATGCGCATCAGCATCCATGTCTCAGATGAATTCAAGGGCAGACAGCGGCCGTCGTCCCACTTGCTGGGCAGGAAGCTACTCGCAGCTCCTCCACGACAGAAATCTGGCATTTGGACGTTCGACAACCCGCCGCAGAACTACCACGACTTCGTCATCGGCGAGGACCCTGACGGCGAGCCCGTCCGGCACACATGCGACCCGGAACAGCTCGACAACAATTTCAGCAAAAACCCGGGAACTCCCCACTATTTGACGCCGGTCCATTTCCGCCGCGAAGTGCTGCACCGCTACTACGAGTCTCCCGAGAAGTACTCGATAGACGACGGGCATCTGCGGTGCGGTTCGCTCTGGGACCTCCCCCTCGACAACAGCCACCCTGACTACGTGGTCGTGTTTCTCGGCGACCTTGGACGCTACTTGCCCGAGTCAGAGCGCCCCTACTGGCAGACGTTCAACCTCGTCCCTGACGGCGACCCGAGCCGCACCCTCATTAAACGGGCCTTCCAAGGCGAACCGGCCGAGCCGGAGGCGCCCGACCTGCGCTTCAAGTCGGCGTACCACAGGTTCAACGCGAAGTGGCAGACGAAGTTCGGCTGGCCGCTGTTCAGGGACCCCGAGCCCGACGACGAGCATGTCCTGCAGCGGCTGCGCGTGCCGCTCACAAGCAGCCAGCCAGAGTTCGAGGCGCAAGTCATGGGCTTCGCGAAGGTCCTCGTCGACGCCCTCAACGAAACAGCCATCCAGCAGCGGTTGCCATCCAGAGTCAAGGACGAGAAGGGCATCAGCAAGCTGGAGCGATGGCTGCAGCAGGAGAACTACCCGTCCACTGAGCGAGACATTGCGTTTCTCAGACGGATTCAGCGTCTGCGAAGCAAACTCGCGGCGCATCGCAAAGGCTCGGACTACGAGACAGTCCTCGCAGACGAGAACGTCAACAGCGACCCAATCCAGGAAGTCGTCGCGATGCTCCAGGACGCCGAGCGATTCCTCTGCGAACTCGCCGCTCATTTCGCAATTGACTTAGACAGCTAGCAATTGGGCGACTTCTGCTTGGTCTTGCTCCCTCGCGAAACCATCTGACCAGCGGTTTTGGACGGAACGCGTTCCGGATTCGGCCCAAGTGCGTTCCAGAATCGGCGTTCGCGGGTTCCGCGCCGATCCAGAGCAAAGCTGTGATCTGGGCTTATACCTAATCGCACCAAACTCGTCGTGCTGGCATTCTCATAGCCCTCCCCGCCGCATTGTCACGATGGTGCGGCGGATGCCTACGTGTGGGAAGCGGCAGTAGTGCAGCGGCACAGAAGGCGGGTTGTGCGAGGCGTTCTCATGCGCCGACCACAACTACGCTGCGCGCTCATGTCTCCAAGAGTTGTCGTTACTGTCGTTGCTGCGGTCGTGGCTGCTGCCGCGGTGGTATTCCCGGCACAGGTCGCCTCTGCTCAATCCGACAGCGGCAGTCCGGCCCCGGTGGAGGTCGATCGCTACGGCGGCGCTGACCGCTACGCGACCTCGCTGCTGGTTGCCGAGGCTTTCGCTGAGGATGCAGGCGGACAGCTGGACAATGTCGTGATGGTGTCGGGGCGGCATTGGTATGACGCGGTCGTCGCTGTGAGTCTCGCGGGCTCCAGGGGTGCTCCGGTGCTGATGACGCCGCCTGGAGGGGTGCGCGACGACGCTTTGGAGTTCTTGAAACGGGTCGGTGTGTCCAAGGTGCTCATTGTGACTTCGGGCGTGCGGCCTGACACCACGGTGTCGCCGCAAGTGTTCACGACGCTGGAGGATGCAGGCATCTCTGCGTTCGGGCTGAGCGGCGATGACCGGTATCTGACGGGGGTAGCGGTTGCCGAGTGGTTGACGAGCGCCAAGATCGCGATCATCGCGAACGGCGAGGTGTTTGCCGACGCGCTCGTCGCGGGGCCGCTGTCGGCGAAGATGATCATTCCGGTGTTGCTGAGTCCCCAGTCAGAGCTGCATCCGGCGGTCGCGGAGTTCTTGAGAGACGCGAACATCGAGCGTGTCGTGATGATGGGCGGAACGGCTGCACTGTCCGCTGATGTGGAGTCCGCCATTGATGACATGGGCATCAAGGTGGATCGCATGGCAGGCGCGACCCGATTCGAGACAGCGATCCTGATCGGGCAGTTCGCAGCCGAGCACGTCGGCGGCGGATGCTTCGCCGGCGCAGCCGTGGGCCTCGCGCGTGCTCGGGTGCCGTTCGACTCGTTCAGCGCCGCAACGTTGCTCGCTCGCCGATGCGCCCCGCTGGTGCTCACCAACCCGGCTGAGATTCCCGCGGCCACAGTGGAGTTCCTTGAAGAGTTCCGTCGAGGCCGGTCACGGATCACGCTCAGCGTGTTCGGTGGCAGCGCAGCTGTCTCGCAAAGCGCCATCGAGGCCTTTGTGGACTCGGCCAGCAGCCCCGTCTGGTTCACCAGCGTGAGCGCTGGCGGGCATCACTCGTGCGGTGTGCGCAACGATGGAACTGTCGCCTGTTGGGGCGATGATGTCTTCGGGCAGTCAACGCCACCGTCCGGCCAATTCAAGTCGGTAACCACGGGACGCGAGCACTCCTGCGGCGTGCGCACAATCGGCTCAGTCAGCTGCTGGGGCAAGGACAGCGCAGGCGAATCGTCACCGCCGTCGGGCAAGTTCGCTTCAGTTTCCGCCGGGAGCTACTTCTCGCCGCTGCGTCCCTCTGTCTCCTCTCACTCGTGCGGCGTGCGCGTCGACGGGACGGTCGCCTGCTGGGGCGACGACCGAGGTGGCAAAGCCACACCTCCGTCAGGGAAGTTCGTCGAAGTTTCCGCCGGCGGAAGCCACACCTGCGGCATACGCGCCGACTCGACTCTCGAATGCTGGGGGTTCAGCTCATACGCGAAGGCGCCATCCGGCATGTTCAGCTCGGTGTCCGCGGGCAGCGACCACACCTGCGGTATCCGCGCCGATTCCATGCTTGAGTGCTGGGGCGACAAGAGCCTCGGGAAGCTCTCGTCGCCCTCGGGCGAATTCGTCTCGGTGTCTGCCGGCAGATTTCACACGTGCGGTGTGCGCGTCCATGGAACTGTGGCCTGTTGGGGATGGAATCTGAGCGGACAGAATTCAGCGCCGTCAGGCGAGTTCTCCTCAGTGTCCGCCGGCGGCAACCACACTTGCGGCGAACGGGCCGACGGCTCTCTTGTCTGCTGGGGATCTGACGGTTTTCAGCGGATGCCGCCGCCGGACGAGTTCACCTCGGTGTCCGCCGGCTCGGGCAACGGATGCGGGCTGCGAATCGACAACACACTCGTGTGCTGGGGCTCGAACAAACACGGCGAGTCGAGTCCTCCCCAGGGTGAGTTCGCCGCGGTGTCGACGTGGGGCGGCGAATCTTGCGGCCTAAGAGTCGACGGCGCGCTCACCTGCTGGGGTGCGAACCGATTTGAGCGATCAACACCGCCGTCAGGCAGATTCGTGTCAGTTGATGTCGGGGCCTCACCATGCGGCGTGCGCACCGACGGCGACGTTGCATGCTGGGGCCCAACCGTCAACAAGCGAGTCGCTCCGGCATCGGGCGCGTTCAAGTCAGTCTCCTCCGGGGCAGGGTTTTCGTGCGGAATCCTCGCCAGCGAGGCCCTCTCTTGCTGGGGCCGGAACAAGACCCGGCAATCATCGCCGGTATCGGGTTCGTTCAAGTCAGTCTCGGTCGACGGCGGCCACGCGTGCGCCGTGCGCACCAACGGCTCGGTGGTCTGCTGGGGCTTCGGCCCCTATGGCAGAGAACTCTTGCCACCCTCCGAAGCGTTCGACTCAGTCTCGGTGGGCAGCGGCGGCAAGGCGTGCGGTATCCGCACCGATGGCACCATCGCCTGCTGGGGGGACTTCGCGGAAGACACTCGCACCCACCTGGCACCCCCAGCGGGGACGTTCAAGTCAGTGTCCATCGGCACAATTGCCTGCGGCGTACGCACTGACAGAACAGTTGCATGCTGGGGCTGGTACGGCTCCGGGCAGAGCTCACCGCCCTCATGACCAACCAGACGGATTTTCATGGGTCCCGTCGGGCACTCGACGCTCGCAGCCTTCACGCACCCACGAGTGCGCACAGCTCCGTACGTCCCTGCAAGAACGCGACCTCATCGAATAGCCACAGGCAGCAACCGGGACCCTCCGCTCTCGCCCGCGCAACGCTCCGACCAGCGGATCCGGCCGGAGCGCGTTCCAGATTCGGTGGTTGCGTGTTCCGCCAGTCGTCGGCGCAGGCATTGACTGATCTTGCCTGGCCGCATCAACTCCGAGTCGGCGGCTACTGGGCGAACTTGGGCGCGTATCGGCGGGGATTATTGACAGGCGACTGGTGAGTGCTTCACTATTGCGCCCACCCGGAGGGTCCCCGCTTCGAACTCTCGCGTTTTTCCATGGCTCATACGACAAGAGGACAGATACATGATTGATGCGAGCATCATCGATCCCATTGCGGCACGGCTCGATCATCACCCAGGACCACGATCGCGTCTGACTGTCGCGGCGCTGCTGGCCGCGATCGTCCGCAACGCCGAACAGGGACGGCCCTACACCCGTGCGGCGGTGACTGAGACGCTGAACAACTACACGGCCGACGAACTGGCTGCGCTGGGTGTACAGACCGCTGATCAGTCCCCGGAGCCGTTCAGCCAGGCATCAGTGACGAGACGCATCAAGCAACTCGAAGACGCACTCGAGGAAGGCTGGAGCGTCGACGGGGTCAAGTACGACCTGGACTGGTTCACCCAAGCGATGACCGCAGCATCCTGGCTGGTCGGGATAAAGGGTGTACCTCGTGCGGAGGCGGCCGACTCGACAACGTTCCCCGTCTCAGCTGAGCTGCGCGACGCCACTGCAGACCGCGGCTTCGCTTCTCGACAGAACACGTTCGCCTCTCGGGGGATCAACGTCACCATGGACTACAGCGACGTGGACTCCGCCGCGGATGAGCCAACCCAGAGCGGCAGCAGGCTGCCTCGCGGTCGAGCAGCAGCACAGATCGCAGCAACAGCGGCTGCTGTCGCGCACAACCGACAAACAGCCCAACAGACCAGCGACTCCGACTGAGCGACCTGACCGCCGAAGGCCCCGTCCGAGCCCAGCATCAAACTCCCGGCGCGCCAATAGCGTCATTCACAACTCAGCCACTCGGCCAGTTGCACACGACCGACAGCGTGTTGCGCTCTTGGCACTCGACCAGTTACGCTGCGCGTATTGCTCCCCGCCTTCCCGGCTCGGCCGGGAATGGCGGGGTTTATCTTTGGGGGGGCGACTGTGGCGCGCGTCGCGGTATTCGTCGACTACCAGAACATCTACTACACCGCCCGCGAGGTGTTCGGGAACCCTGCAGTCGATCCGCCCACATTCGGCCACATCCACCCGCTGCGCTTCGGGGTGCAGCTGAAGAACCTCGCCGACCCCAACGGCCAGCTCGTCGCCGTGAGCGTCTACCTGGGCAAGCCCGGGCCCAAGAGCGGCGCCACCCGTCAGCGGGTGTTCGCCAAACAGACCGCCGCATGGAACTCCCAGGCGTCGGTGACGGTCCGCTCACGGCCGCTGCGGTACCTGCCGTCAGGTTGGTCGAGCACCGGGTCGCGGACGTGGACGGCCCAAGAGAAGGGCATCGACGTCCTGCTGGCCCTCGACGTGGCCCTCGGAGCCACCAACAGCTCGTTCGACCTAGCGGTCGTCGTGTCGGGCGACAGCGACATTGTGCCGGCGCTCGAAGTGGCGCACGCGGCCGGCAAAGACGTCCACACCGCAATGTGGTGGTCCCAGCAGGACCAGAACCGTCAGATGAACACTCGCCCACTGAAGTTGCCGCACCACAGGCTCGACCAGCGACGCTTCACCCACGTCCAGGACCACACCGACTACAGCATCTGACCGACTACGACCCCCCACGCGCAGCCGCTTCCCCTCGCAGACCGCGACCCCCGCTCTTTAGGGGGATTACGTCATTGATTGACCATGTTGCCGATTATGGCTGGTGGGAGCCAGCGGATTAGGGGCCGGGCGGCGCCTTGCGAAGTCTCGCCACGCCAAACCGCTGCTCGCCGCGACTCGCCCGCCTCGCCAGACCGGGCCTCGCGTCAACTTGCCATGCCTCTCCTGCGTAGCCCTGACCAACGCAGGCTAACGACTACGTGACGTTCTGCTCAGCGATAGCGGGTGCCGCTGTCAGGTAGTCGACCAGTGTCCCAAGGGCAGCGGAAACCCCTCTGGTGAAATAGCCGTCGGTCACGCGGGCGACACGATGCCCGCGCTGATCTGACGCACCGAAGACGGCTGGACCGGGCGCGACCTCGGGCTTCCGCATCGCCGCGCATACGACGGCAACATCTCCCGCGACCTGGGCGGATCTGGTTCCTGATACTCCAATACCGGCAGCGGCAAGGACTACATGACGCTGCACACCACAACCGACACCGACATACCCGACGCACCGTTCGCGGTCGTCATCACCAGCGACGGCATATGGGAACCACTGCTGCGCTTGATCGCTCAGGCGCTGGAGCTGAAGCCGGACTTCTTCGATCGGCGGTTCTGGCGGCCCTTGGTGGGGACGCGGCTCATCCGCTATCCGGCCATAGCCGAACCGTTGCCCGATCAGCTCGGCTGCGGCGGACTGCCACCCGGTCCGAGCCCCAACGCCCCGGCATCCGTCTGCTGAGGCCCCTGCGCCGAACCATCGAATCAATGACCAGCACCTCCAAAACTAAGCCGCGTTTGTGAACACGAAGTACACAGTGGACGCCAGCGATGCGGAAGCGGTCCGCCTGTACTCATCAGCGCCCTTCGGCCTCCGCTGTGTGTGAAAGTCGTTATTCCAATCGATGGACCGATTCCGCTGCTGTGGAACGGGCGGTCCCCGACACTTCCCCCGACATCCGCCGCGAGCCTCTGCGATGCCTGCTCACAGCCGGCTGCGTCGGCATCGACGCGCTGCTCGCCGCTCTCGCCGACGAGCCCGACATGAGCGCGGTCGAGCAAGGGTTCGTCGCCCTTGCCGCCCGCTGCGGCACACCCGAAGGGGTCGCGTATGCCGCTTGGCGCGAAGCCGGCGTACCAGCAGAACTGCTCGCACGCGCGGGGACCAGCAGGGGAAGCAACGAACGGCTCCTGCTCGGAACCCGAAAACGTGGTCCCGAGGCGCAGGTCGCACAAGGGAGCTTCGGCTATCGCCCGAGGTCCCCGGTCATCGGCCTCGTCCAGGGTCCAGCAGTCCCAGAACGACTCGCCCAGGTCCCCCACACGAGCCGGCAACCAGCTCGCACCAGCCATCAAGTCCGAGAAACACCCCTCGGCGTAGCTTGCATGAAGATCGGCGTCGACAGTCTTGGTGTTCATGACAACGAGTATGAGCAGGCGAGCGGCAAGCGGTTACGAATTGCTCGCCGAGAGACGCTCTGTGGCAGCTGAATCGACGAAACCACCGATCGAGACAAGAACCCTGCAGCATCGATCCGAAGCGCATCAAACAAACCTGATCCAATATCGGCACCGCGACAGCCGAGATTCCGCGAGACGCTGCTAGATATCGATTCGCATGAGGTTGTGTGCGCGTGATGCGGGCGGGCTGCATGGCCGGAGCCGCAGCGGCGAAGGAACTCATAGCCCTGCTCGCCGCGAGAACGCTCAGGACCCTCGAAATCGGCCATTTCGACTCCCCAACGGCCTTCGAAACGCGCAACTTCGCGCCGCCTGCTCCGTGTAGGAACGCCGCGCGACGCTCTGACCAGGTGGTTTGCCCCTTCGTGGCCAATGTGGAGATCCGCATTCCGGCCAGAATTCACCTGGCGTGACCTGGGCCAACGAAACTGGCCAACATCCCATCACGGGCTTCAGACTCCCCGATGTGTGCGTCGACGGCTCGGTCCACAAAGCGCCCAGCGGCGGCGAAGGGACCGGCAAAAGCCCTGTTGACGGGCGCAAACTGGGCTGGAAGTGGTCCGTGGCAACCGACGCGGCGGGCATCCCCGTCGGGTGGGCCGCCGCCGGCGCGAACCGCAACGACATCATGCTGTTCGAGCCCACCATGGCCGGACTCGAACGCCTAGGAGGGTGGTCGGCAATTGGGGTGTGGTGTGTGTTGTTTGTTGAGCGTGCGCGGTTGTCTGGTCGGTGGTTCGGGGTGGGTTGGGCGCGGGTGTTCTGCTTGATGATGCCCAGGCGCATCGTCGGTCGGCCAGTGGGGGCCGGGGTCGCCGGTCGGGGCGGGTGTTTTACCTGATGATGCCGAGGCGGCCGGCGCGGTCGAGGTTGAGGGCGGCGATTCGCAGGTCGAGCCACAGGTTGGCCTTGTCGAGGCCGCGCCAGGGGACGTTTTTGGTGCGGGACTTGATCTGAGCGATTTTGCGTTCGGCTTGGGTTCGCAGTCGGTATCGGCTGAGGAACTCCGGTGTCCATCGTTGCGCTCTTGCGGGGGCGAGGAGTTCTTCGTGGGGGTTGATCTCGACGATTCGGCCGCCGTCGCGTGTGGTGCATCGGGGCTTGAGCTCGCATGCTGCACAATCGGTTGCTGCGAACCGCGCCTGGCGCCGTTTGGCGCCGCGCGGCGGCGGGATGGGTGCGGTGTTCCCTTGCGGGCAGGTGACCGTCGCTGCTTCGAGGTCGATGTCGAAGTCGGCTTTGGTGAGCTTGTCGCCGCGGGTCGGGATCGGCTGGGCGGGGGCGACGAGGTGGATGCCTCGGTCGGCCATCGCTTGGCGGGTGGGCCCCGATCCGTAGTGGGTGTCGGCGATGATCTCGGCGACCGGGACCGGGTCGGCGTCGATGAGGTCTTCGATCACAGCGGCGTCGTGGGTGGTCGCGAGCGTCGCGGCCGCTGAGCAGACCAGGTCCGAGTCCACATCCGCGGACACGTGCAGCTTGTAGCCGTCGTAGCGGTCGGTGCGCGAACGGTGCCCGTGCCGAGCGTCGGGATCGACCGTGGAGATGACCCGGTCCGGGGCCACCCGTTGAGCTATCCGCGGGGTCTGGGCTCCGTCGTCGTCGGCGGCGATCTCGATGTCCTGGCCCGCCACGACCCTCAACAGCTCGACCGCCCCAGCCAGGCCCGGGTCCCCGAAACGGGCGCAGAACCCGATGACGGTCTCGGCGTCGCCGAACAGCTCCGCGACCAGAGCCGCCCGTGCTTGGGGGTCTGCCCACATGATCTGCGGCTTGGCCCCCCGGTCGTAGTCGTCACGCGACAACAGCCCCGCCAGCTCCGCCCCGGCATCGGCGTCGATCCCGCCCAGCACCCCGACGCACCTGCGGACCCCGGACCTGATGAGCGTGATCGTGTCCTGGGTCAGCACGCAGTCCGCCACACCGGTCGAGTCCATCGTGCGGCGATGGCCGATCACCCCGGCGCGCTTGGCAGCGATCTTGACACGATCCCCCAAAAAGGACTCCATCCCGGCGCGAACCAGACGCGCCCGGAACTCCACCAGCACCACATGAGCAATCCCCCGATGCTCCAGCGGCAAACCCAAAGCCGCTTTCCACGACATGTCGAACCGCGAACGCCGCTGCGCCTCACGGTCCGACACGCCATAGAACAACTGCAACAACAACAACGCCGCCACCACCGACGGCGGATGCGACGGCCGACCCCGGCCAGACGCATACAACGCATCAAAATCGGCATCACAGAACAGCTCGCCCCGAGCCTGCCCCAACGTCACCAAGAACCCCTCGGTGTCGAGCAGGCCGCCCACCAACACCCCGACATCGAAAATCGAACCCTGACCATCAGCCGAACCGCGCACCCCACCATCATCCGCGATCACGCCCCCCAACACGAGGACCCACCCCCGGACTTTCCGACCACCCTCCTAGGGCTGCATCACGACATCGACACCATCCACCTCGACAGCGGCTACTGGGGCGCCCGCGTCGACCGGGCCGCCGCCGACATAGGCGTCACCGACGTGGTGCGGCCCCCCAAACGCAAACCCAGCAGCGACGCGCCCGCCGAGCCCGCCTCGGCGCCGCTGGGGCTGCGCTGGACCGTCGCGCGCACCAACTCATGGCCGTCCAACTACGGCCAACTGCGCCGCAACACCGACCGCCTACCCGAGCACCGCCACGCGCAGCTCGCCCTCGCCGTCGCCTTGATCATCACCATCAAACTCACCGACCACAACAACCGCCGGCAACCCCACTGACCCACGTATCCGCTCACGCTCTTGACCCACGGCATCGAAACAATTGGATCAGGCTCGACCTGGCACATCACGCCCCGAGCCCGCGCGTCGTCGGGACTCACCCCGCGGCGTGACCCTCCGGGAAGACACCCACGTGGAGGTGATCGTGGTGAACCTCGTTGGTGAAGGTGAGCGCAACCGCGTCGTCGAACCGCCACGGACTTCCGAACTCCTTGATGTCGAGCCGCGACACCAGCCACTCGGATAGCGCATAGATCGATGACGTCGTGTCGTGCGAGTCGATCACCAGCTCTGAGTTCGCCTCGTGGATGTCGACCGCCAGGCCCACCGTGTGATTGCTCACCCGATCCGTTCCGAACACGTTGTGCGGGTGTCCCGTTTTCAGCACGATGACGGAGTAGGGGGTTCGCTCGGCGATGTCGAGCATCACCTCGTGCAGCGCAGGATCGGTTTGCCCCGAGTAGATGTCCCAGATCGCCGTATCGGGGAGATCGATTCGGGGATCGTCGACCACTGAGGCGGCGAGGGGCGAGAGATCCGCAGGCCGAGCGACCGGCTGACCTCCGGCCGAAGCGAGCTCCTCGAACTCCCACGCACCCGAAGCGCCTCTCACGAGGCGCACGTCCATGGTCCGGGTCTCGGCTCGCTCGGCATCCGCTGTGCCCTCCCCGCCCAGCTCTTGGTGGACCACGACCATTATCGAGATCCGGTCGTCACGGTGACCGCCGAGTTGGGCGTATTCGATCGTGCCGCGTGACCACATCCCGGGGTGATGCACGGTCGCCGCCTCCCGCGCGAGCGCGTCGGCGCGAGCAGGATCGGCTGTCACGTCTGCCGCCAAGTCGATCACCCACGAGTGCCGGCCGTAGTTCGTGATCTGGTAGGCCACCGCGGCGCCGAGCCGCTTGGCGTCGGCCTGCACCTCATTGGGCGAAGGCTCGAACTGGTCCGGGAATGGAGGAGGTGCCACCGCGCCGATGTCAGCGCCGTCCGTCTCGCTCGGTGCCGGCTCGGCGGGCGCCTCCGTCTCGCTCGGTGCCGGCTCGGCGGGCGCCTCCGGCTCGGCGGGCGCCTCCGGCACGTCGCCGGGATTGGCAGGAGCATCACTGTCTGCCTTGATTCCGCTTTCGTACACCATCACGACTGAGATAGTGACGATCAAGGCAACGGCCAGAGCGAGCCATTGTTGGATGGGGGAGGGTCTCTTCATGGCGCCAGCCGCCACGCCTACGGCGATGGAAGTTCTCGAGCCTGACCGTTCCGCCTTGCCGCCCAGCGCAGGACCGGCTTTTCGAGGAAATACCACGAGGCGGCGGTCGTAGCGACGGTGAGGACGAGGGCCAGCCAGAGGGCGATGTCAGACCGGATGAACACATAGTGCCAGAGGTAGAGCCCGAAGGACAATTCGGCGACCCGCAACAGGACCCGGTTCGCCAGCCATACGGGTCCCGTCAGCGCGTACTGGACCGTGAGCGCACTGAGCGCTAGGGCCACGAAACCGCCCCAGAGAACGGTTGTGCCCGTGTTGCCGAATGCGGGCACCAGCGTTAGTGCCAGTAGCGTCGGAAGCGACCACCTCGCGAACCGCCATGTGGTGGGCCGAGCGACGGCCAGATAACACCCCACCAGAAGTGCCGCGGCGTTGGTGTCGGTCGCGTTGTACACCCAGCCTGGCGACATGACTTCGATCGCAGTTGCTCTCCAGGCGATGGCAGCCAGCGCCAGGCCTCCGACGATGCGGGTCCGATGCCTGGGTCGTAGTGCAGCGATGACGAGCGGCCACAGCAAGTAGAAGTGGGCGGTCACCGCGATGAACCAGGTGTGCGTCAGCCGCTCCAGGTCGAGACCTTCGATTCGCGCATAGTTGGCGTAGAAGCCGAGCACCGCAATCAAGCGGGACCAGTCGGTCCCCACTGCGGCCATTGCGAGACAGACGGCCAGAAGGACAGGAAGCAGCCGGAGCGCTCGTTTTCGATAGAACGAGCCGAGGTCGACCCGACCGGTCCGGTCCATCTCGTTACACAGCGAGCCGGTGACCACGTAGCCCGACAAGACGAAGAACAGGGTGACGCCGTAGTGCCCTGCAGGCACGACGGCACTGTCGATGTGGTAGACGACCACCATCGCAATTGCTACGGCGCGCAGTCCATCAAGCGCTGGGATCGGCCGCACCGCGCCTCCTAGTGCTGCTCTTGCCGCGCAGATCAGCGGACGATAACCCATCACCAACAGGCGCGCAGAACCTACGCTGGGGGTCCATGTGCTTGGCGTCGGCGGATTGCTGGAGTCATGCTGCCGGTCGGTGTTGGCGTCGGGTTTCGAAGCAGTCCCCGACCGTTCCCATCGAGGGCAGCAGCCCCGAGACGCCCCGCAGCCCAACGCCGTGGCTGCCGGTTCCCACCACCTCGAACGCCGTGGGGCGTCCCAGCGACGCTGCCCATGCTTCGAGCTGCGCGTAGCCTCCCGGTTCGCCCGCACATGGCACTCGCCGCGGCGGCTGCCGAGCTCGTCGACGGCGACCACCGTGCGCATGTGCTTGTGTGGGTCGACGCCGACGATGACTCTCCCACG
This sequence comes from Candidatus Poriferisodalis sp., assembly GCF_965237655.1. Taxonomy (GTDB): domain Bacteria; phylum Actinomycetota; class Acidimicrobiia; order Acidimicrobiales; family Poriferisodalaceae; genus Poriferisodalis. The sequence continues at coordinate 22,192 of NZ_CBDEGB010000001.1, read as the reverse complement.
CTCCGGTTCTGGTCAGACTGCATCTAGGCACACCTGACCGCTACACCACTGACATGGGAACTTAGCCAGCAGGGTGCTGAAAAGCCGGTTTTCGGGCAGCTCCGGTCACCTACCCGCAGACCAGGGACTTGCACCTCCGGCTACGCCCGCATGTCTCAGCATCCTGCTACGAGCCGACCTGCGGGGTGCCGGGCTCGCTCGGACTCGGGTCGTCACTGCTGCACGCGACGACGGCGAACACCATCGCTGCCGCCAGCAACCCGGCGACGAGTCGCTTCCTCAGAACGTGCATCGGCTTCACCTACTCCCGTGGCACGGCTCGCACCGATGCCTTCGACCGGGCGAGACTCTAGCCCTGATCATTCACGAGGGACTGTCAGATCTGACAGTCCCTCCCCTCGGAACTACTCATCTAGGATCGCTTGCGAACCACCGTGCACTCGCGTTGTAGACCATGTCGTGGCCTGACTGGAAGTAGACGAGCAAGGCTCGACCCGACTGTCGGGCGAATACGGGGGCGGGGTCTCCGTCCCCGAAGTAGGTCTCCGTCGTGATCGACAGATGGTCGGGAACCCTCCCCCGACCGAAAAGGTCCACCTCCTCAGCGCTGAGGCGGTCGTCGGGGTCGGCCAGCTGATTGAACACCTCGGCGGCCACACTCCGGGACACGAACTGATCGCGGATGCCCTGAGCGATCAAGATCTGGACCGCCTGGTTGCGGGCCGACCCCAGGTACGTCGCCGGACTACGGGTCAGACACTCCTCCTGCGCCGGGCCGGCTTCCCTCGGGTCACCTCCGCAGGCCCGCCTGATGTCGTTGGCATAGCGCAGACCCGCCCTCCTCGCGTGCTCGTAGAAGTCCACGAGGTCATGCGGCGGCCCCCAGACCGAGACAGCGGTGACCTTGTCAGGGTGTCGGCCAGCAAGGAGGAGCCCCATCATCCCGCCGCCGGAGTAGCCGACGACGTACACCCGATTGGTGTCCACCCCTGCCTGGGCGACGGCGTAGTCGATCGCATCCACCGCGTCCTGGACCGCCAAGTCGGATCCGACCGCGTCGGCGTCGTCGTTTACGCCTCGGAACTCTGGGACGATGACTGCCCAACCGTTTTCCTGGGCCCACATCGCAAATGGAATCCCGGCGTGCTGGGTGTAGGGGGCGCTCCAGGAGTGCAATATCACCAACACGGGCTGATCGCGGTCGCCACTCGGAGCCAGCCAGAAGACCGGTTGTTCTGCGCCGTCCGCGGTCGAGATAATCCGAAGCTGTTCGATTCCTGGGACCGACCGCTCCCACCGGGACCGGCCGTAGGACACGAAATTGCAGCAGTCGCGGATCGTGTTGATCCGGTCAAGCGATTCGAACGTCAGAGGATCGAGTGGCGGCAGAGTCGTTGTTGTTGTGGTGGTCGGGGAGGGGACGGTCTCCGCCGTAGGAGGGACCGTCGCCGTAGGAGGGACCGTCGTCGTAGGAGGGACCGTCGTCGTAGGAGGAACCGTCGTCGTAGGAGGGACGATCACGATCCGAGGGGCCGCCGTGGTCTCCACTACTTGCGGCGCGAATCCGGCGGCAGACGTGGACTCGACGGCAAAATTGCTGGCCGCTAGCAGGAGCAGCAGCAGGAAAACCGCAAGTGTGTCTCCTCTGCGTCGGATTGTTTCCATGCTGTTGGGTATCGGAGGCGTCTCCCGCCCAGGACACTAGTGGTGTGTCGCGGTCTTGTTTAGGGCGGTTCGGGCTTGCTGGTGCCTCCCCCTGTTGACCGGTCACCTCGATTAGGAGGTAGCCATGTCATTGATGGAAGAACAGCGGGCGGGGCCGGTATTGCCGGCGGGCCGGTCGCGAAGATCGTTCTCGAAGGATTTCAAGGCTGACGCGGTCGCGTTGGTGCTCGAGGAGGGTCGCTCAATCGCGTCGGTCGCTCGGAGCTTGGGGATCGGGGCGACGAATCTGGGCAATTGGGTGCGTCAGGCCCGGGTCGACCGGGGCGAGCGCGAGGGGATGACCACGGCGGAGCGCGGCGAGCTGGTCGAGTTGCGTCGGGAGAACGCCCGGCTGCGCCAGGAGCGTGAGCTGCTCAAACGAGCAACGGCCTTTTGGGTGAAGGAGTTGGGACAGGGCGCTTCCCCCGTGGACGGGTCAGGTGGTTAAGGCGGGCTGCTTGCCCGTGGTCTGACGGTGTTGGTGTTCGTGCTGGTCGGGAGTGAGGCACCCGAGGCTGGTGTGGCGCCGGGCGGTGTTGTAGCGGGCGAGCCATTCGAATATCGATCGGCGGGCGGTGGCCCGGCCGGGGTAGTTGTGGCGGTGAACGAGTTCTCGTTTGAGGGTGGAGAAGAACGCCTCGGCGACCGCGTTGTCCGCGGAGGACCCCACGCTGCCCACTGACTGGGCAAGGCCCCAGCCTGCAGCTGTGCGGCGGAGGCTCTTGGCGAGGCATTGGGCGGATTCAACCGGTCGTCGCAACAGCGGCAGCGTCAGCACCTTCGACGCGCTCACGCTCCTCAATCTCCAGTTTCCCGACGCTGCCCGCTGGCCCGTCGTGCACGACGTGCTGCGCGAGCCGGCAGCACTCGCCGACCAGAAGAGCACCATCTGCATCCGGATCGCATCCCTGACGGACCGCCTGCCCGACGCCGAACGGCAGCGACTCATCGACAGCCTCGACGACATGGCAACAGCAGCCGAAGGATTCTGGCCCGGCAACCGCATGGCAGGCGCCGACACCGTGCTCTCCGTCGCCATCGACGCAATCGCCCTAGATGAAGCCGAAGCAGCAGTCATCCGGCTCGCGCACAGCTCCGATCAGCAACGAGTCAACGCAGCCAGGCTGCTCGGATACGGACACTGCCCAACCATGCAGCCCATGCTCACCCACATGATCCGCGACACCCACCCTCCGGTACGTTCCCATGCCGCCCGCAGCATCGGCATGATCGCAGCCTGCACCCCGAACCCGCTCACCGAAACCGTCGCACAGCACATCACTGAAGCCGACGGCAGGCTCTTGCCGCTCGCATTGCTCGCAGGCCTCTCACACGACTCTCCACCGCTCAACCACATCGGCGAAGCAGCCGCTGCCCAGCTGCAGGACCACCGATCTGCGCATGTTCGCCGCCGAGCAAGACTCCTACTTGGTCTCAGAACCGGTTGAGGTGGAGAGCGTGAGTCCTTTGGTCGTTGAGGAGCCCGCGCATGATTGGCCGGACTGGCCGCTTGGCCACGCGCCGGAGGAGAAGTACGAGTCCTTCGGCGGAAGCGGCGAACTGGTCTGCAGCCAGTGCGTCATCGACCCAGCGGTACGCGATGAGGTCTTCAACATCCATGAGGAGGCCGTGTGCGGCTACTGCAGGGGCACGCTCGGCCCGTTTGCTGAAGACACCGTTGTATTCGAGTACGTCTACCGATGTCTGGGCCAGGAGTACGGCGACCGATGGCATGGCCCGCTCTTCTACGACAAGGAAGAAGACCGGCACTTCGGAATCAAGAAGCGGGAAACATGGGAGGTGCTCAATGAGGAGGACAGCCCATTCGCCGACGGGAGCGCACTGGAGCAAGAATTCGAGGCACTGATTCAACACGACTGGTACCGGCTCGACTCGCAGGTTGGCGAATACCACGAACGTCTCATATGGGGCTGGGAATCGTTCCAAAAGCGGCTCATCGATGGCCCGAGGTTCCTGTTCTCGCTCTCTGAAGCCGAAATGGGGGAGGCGTCAGCACGGAGCCTGTTCCGGTTCCTGGGCGAGTTCGCTGCTGAGGTCGAGTCAGGTTTTGTCAAGACTTGCGAACCCGGACAGGTGCTGTACCGGGCCCGTGCTGCGAAAAAGATCCTCACCTCGGCAAAGAAGCTCGGCTCACCGCCTCCTAAGCACACAGGTCCCCAGAGGATGAGCGCCTCGGGCGTGTCGTGCTTCTATGCAGCCGAAGATCCAGCCACTGCCAAGAAGGAAGTCCCTGTCAAGAAGAAGGAGCAGTTGTCGCTCGGCGAGTGGGTCACGAAGCGTCCGTTGACATATGTCGATTTTGTCGACGAACCCGAATTGCCGAGCCTGTTCGACTACCCCCGGTCGCAGCAGCGGCCCTACATCTTCTTCTTGCGCGAGTTCGTCAGGCGAATCAGCCAACCCGCTGATCCAAAGATCGGAGACGCCAACGCCTACTTGGCGACCCAGGTATTGGCGGAGCACTTGCGGTTCGGCATGACCGTCGCCGACAGGCACGGCATCGAGGCCGTTCGTTATCCCTCGACCGCACGCAGGGGAGGCGTCAACTGGATGATCTTCGGGCGACCGGATCGAACGAAGCCGCGGTCAGTGAAGCTCGTCTCGTCCCAGCCGGCAACCGGCTGAGGCTCAGACCTCTCCCTTAGACCGCCGCGAACCGACAAGGGCCTCGGAACTGGAGGCGGTGCTGCTCGCGAGCCATGGGACCGGTCGGCCAAGTGGTCTGCGGTTCGGAGCTCTCTACCCTGCGGTGGATGCGGCTTGAGCACGCAGAACTACCGACCGGCCTCGTGGAGGCGCACAAGCAGGGATGTCTTGTCTTGTTTGTCGGTGCGGGTGTCTCGCTTCCGGCTCCGTCGTGCATTCCGCTGCTAGACGGGCTGGCTCATCGCGTTGCTGACGAACTCGGTCTCGGAGGTGCCCCCGACGTTTCGAGCGCGCCTGAGGAGATGTTCGAGGAGCTCGAGGGGCGGGGACTCGGTGTCCACGCCGCCGTTCGCAGAATCGTCGGTGAGTCCCCTGCACCGAATGATGTGCACAGAGCTGTAGATGAGCTCGCTCAGGCGGGACCCGCGATACGAATCGTCACGACCAACTACGACCGGCACTTGGCTGCGTGCCTGCCGCAGAATGTTCGGGTCTATGAGGCGCCTGATCTTCCCGGTGACGAGGACTTCGAAGGTGTCGTTCATCTGCACGGTTGGGTCGAGCAAGAACCGAGCCGGCTGGTTATTACCAGATCGGACTTCGCCGAGGCCTACATGCAGCCGCTGTCGCCGACGCTCGCGTTCCTGCACCGCATGTTCGCGTCGAGCACGGTGCTGTTCGTCGGATACAGCGCCGACGACACACTGATGCAGTACGTGCTGCGCGCCGCTCGCGGCCGCACGGATCTGCTGACCCTTCATCCCCGGCCCGACGATCCCAAGTGGAAGGCGCTGGACATCACGCCGGTGGGATACGGACATCACGACAACCTGCCACTCTTGCTGAGTGAGTGGGCGCAACGAGCCGGCACGACCCGTGATCAGCACGTCGATTGGGTTACTCGAATCGTCACCGAATGCGAGTCTCTCGACGGGCTCTCGGACCTCGACGAGTCCTACCTGGCCGATGTCATCTGAGATCCGGATCTGGTGCAGGCCTTCACCCAGAACGCCCGCGGGTCGGTTTGGATCCAGTGGATTGCAGAACGCGCGAACACTGCCTTGTTCGCACCGACGTCTGAGGTCCTGAGCAGCGTCGACAATGCGCTGCTGTCGTGGTTCCTTGATCACTTCAACGACGACGACGACACCGCAGACGCCGTGCTGCGGGCACTCCTCGCCCGCCGAGGGCGCATTCACTCCACGCTCTGGGCGAACTTGGTGACTCGCCTGGGTTTCCGCGGGGGCACAAGTCGCGGGATAGCCGCACGGCTGCGACTGGTTCTGGCGGACACCGCTCCGATCGCGCTGGGCGCCGACCGATTCCGGTACTTCACGAATCTGATGCGCTGGAACGACCTCGGCGACAACGAGTTCTTGGAGCTCATCGATCGAGTCTGCGCTCCAACGATCCAGCCACCCCCCCGATGGGTGGCCCATGCTTGAACCGTCTCTTGCCTTCACCGCAACGAGTCAGGATCCGAACTCCGACCGGATACCACGCGATCCTGATGGCGAATTCTGGACGCAACGCACTCACCTGATTCCTGATCTGCTGAGCATCATCGACGCGCACATCCGCCGCGTCTGCCGCATCGAGAGCATCGCCGGCAATCACGACGCCTTCGACGGGCGTGCCGCCATCGAACCCCACGAACAGAACCTCAGCGCCCCCGACAGGGACTTCCTCGTCGATGCCGCCCGCGACCTGCACGATGCCTTAGCTGCTGACCGGCCCGGCATCGCGTCGGGCTTCGTCGAATCGTGGACCGCGTCGCCATGGCCGATACTCAAGCGGCTGGCCATCCACGCACGGGCAGAACGCACCGACATCCCCGCTGACGACAGACTCGACTGGCTGCTTCAACAGAACGGATGGGTGACAGACACCTCACTCCATCACGAAGTCATGCGACTCATCGCGCGAGCCGTTCATCAGGCGTCCGAGGACCGCATCGAAGCACTCATCCAAGCGATCACTCACGACGATTCTCCCGATATCAGCTGGCTCATCTTCAACCGACTGAGCTGGATCGTCGAACATGCCCCCAACTCACCAACAGCGAAGAGTGCCTTCGCCGAAGCCCAAGCGGCTCAACCTGAATCTGCGATGTCCGAGCACCCCGATCACCTGCGGTGGATCGAGATCAGCTCCAGCTCGTCTGAACTCGAACCGATAGTCCCACCAGAGCACCTCGCGGCCGATCTTGTCTCAGATGCCTCCGCCGCCGTGGCGGCCCTGCTCGCCTACGCAGAGCCAACCGAAACCGAAGATGAACGGCCATACCGGTGGGATAGAGCGCTGATGGCAGCGGCTGACGCGACGGAACTCCAGCCTCTCGGAGGAATCGAATTGCTCGAGGCGCTCGTCGAGTCCGCAGACAATGGATCGGCACCGGTTCGTTCACTAGCCCGGAACGTGCTCACAACGCTGAACTCCCCGCAAGTGCGCTCCCAGCTCACCTCGTCGGACCGGGACCGAACGCGTCGGGTCCTCCGAAATGTATGGGACACCGTCGAACACATTTGGGAGGCGCCAAGTGAGGCGTTCGTCGAGCACGGATGGCACCACGTCGCGATCAACAACTGGGCCGGCAAGATCACCGAATTGGCAGTTCACATCGCCCTCACGGAAGTGAGGTCCCGATCAGTACCCGGCGGCGGTCTGCTGCCGGTGGACAGAGAGCTTCTTGAGCGCATACTCGAGAGCGACTCGCCGGCGGCGAGAGTTGGACAGACGATGTGCGCCCGCTACCTAGCACCCTTTCACGCCGCAGACCGAGACTGGGCCAGCGGACATTTGATGCCATTGATGGATCCCACCGAGGGCGAGCAACGATCGGTGCGCTGCTGGGATGCCTACCTTGCCGATCGACGCTGGAACCCTGAACTGCTCCAGGACGGGCTGCTCGACCGCTTTCACAGATTCGCCGAACACGCTGACCAATGCTGTGCTGAAGCGCGACGCGCATTCGCATTCCTCTCAGCCGAGCTGTGCGTAGCGGTCCATCCCGACACGCCAATCGGCTCCGCCATATGGCTCACCGGTTTCACCAGCGCAGCGTCCGAGGCGACACGAGCCGCATTCATCAATGCCGTCGCCCTACAACTGCAAACCGAGGACTCACAGGCCATCTCAGCGCAATGGCATGGCTGGATGCACGACTACTGGCTGTCACGACTCGAAGGCATCCCCCGACCACTCAACGAGTCCGAATCAGGAGCGCTCGCAGGCTGGGTCATCTTGTTGGACGAGAACGCACCCGCAGCCGTCGACCTCGCCTGCCGGGCTCCCACACCGCTGCCTCAAGACTCGTTCCTGTTCACAGAGGTGTACAGCGTCAACCAAGGAACAGGTCACTTCATCCGCTTCGTCGAACACCATCCCCACGAAGCGACGCGGTTCATGGCACACCTGCTGCAGAACACCTCCCACGACGCGGCCCGGAACATCGAGATGATCGCGGGCTACTTCATCCAAGCGCTCAAAGACCGCGTAGACGAAGCGACCTTCGAACCTGTGCGGACCGAACTAGACCGTCTCGGCTGGACCCACTCCCCACGGTGACACCAAAGGCGCAGCGACCGCAGTGTCGCACCACTCTCTTCGCACACCGATGTCGCGATTTCGGTGGTGGCCGCTATCTGAGCTCGAATGTCAAGCGATCAGCGGTGAGGTGAGTCCAGATGCGAATCGAGACGCGCCATCTCAGAGCGCGAACGGCCTCTCTCTTGGTCTTGGCGCGGCCGAAGCAGCGTTGACTGCGACGGCAGCCGTCGGTGTCGCGGCGAGCGGCCTGTGCGATGGCGACCGCTTGTGCCTCGGTTGAGAAGGTCCATGCGGGTGGCGCCGCAACCATGGAGAAATCTCATAACCCTCAGCTTCGCGGGAGCGCTCAGAACCACCGAAATCGGCAATTTCGCCCCGAAAATGGCCTCTTGGGAACCCATTTGTGCCGACTTTGTCCACCTTCGGAGCGCCACGCGACGCTCTGACCAGGGGTTTTACCCCTTCGCGGCCAATGTGGAGATTCGGCCAAAATCATGTGGAGATTCACGGATCGGCCAAAATTTGCCTCGTCTGACCTGGGCAAACGCGACTGGCCAACATCCCACCAAGAAGTTGTTGGCCAATATTTGTATTTTTGTTGGCCAGTATCCATGAAATCGGGCCGTTTCGGCCCGTTTTTGCGCGTTCTGGCGGGTGTTGAACCGCTCAACCGCGCCGAGTGGGGCAACTCGCGTGACGCGTGTCTTGCGCTGTCGGTGTGGGGACGCGAAGAAGCAAACGGCTCAGCGGCCGTCTGCCTCGTTCATGGCGTGTGAGGTGACTAACCGGGCCGGGTGCGTGTGGGTGCCCAAAATATGGTCGAGTGCGCTGACCAGGCATGATGCGCTTGCATCCTGAGGTTCTATGTGTCGCATTCTGTACCTGTTGCTGGTGTCGTTGGCGCGCTTGGCGGTGCGCTCGGGACGCTCGAGGGACCTTGAGATCATCGTGTTGCGCCATCAGCTCGCAGTCCTGCACCGGCAGAACAACCGACCAGCCCTCGCCGATGAGGACCGGGCGCTGCTGGGTGCGATCGCGGCGGCCCTGCCCCGACGGCGGCGAGCTGGCTGGCTCGTCACACCAGAGACCTTGTTGAGAGTGTCAGATCCTCTGTGTAAGGGGGTTGGTCTGAGAGTGTCGTGTCGGTGTTGGATGCCGAGGCGACAGGAAGGACCGCAATGATTGAGAATTATCGAGAGAGGCTGCCGGCGAGGCCGGCGGCGGACACGACGCCGTTGGTGTGTGACGAGGCGCTGGACGCGGTGATGGAACGCGTCCGCGCCGAGGGCGCCGAGCTGCTCGGCGCGGACGGGCTTTTGACCCAGCTCTCCAAGGCGGTGCTCGAGCGGGCGCTGGCGCAGGAGTTGACCGGTCATCTGGGCTATGAGAAGGGCGACCCTGGGGGGACTCGCGCAACGGCGCCGCGCCCAAGCGGGTGCACACCGACGTCGGCACCGTGGACGTGGACGCTCCCCGGGACCGCGACGGCTCCTTTGAGCCTCGGATCGTGCCCAAGGGCGCGACGCGCCTGGAAGGGTTCGGCGACAAGATCATCGCCTTGTACGCCAGGGGCATGACCGTGCGCGACGTGGCGGCCCATCTTGGGGAGATCTACGGCGTGGAGGTGTCCGGTGACCTGATCAGCCGTGTCACCGACGGGGTGCTCGACGAGCTCGAGGCGTGGCGCAGCCGGCCCCTCGACGCTGTCTGTCCGATCGTCTTCATCGACGCGCTGAACGTCAAGATCCGCGACGGCCACGTCGCCAGCCGGCCCGCCTATCTCGCCGTGGGCGTCGATCTCGACGGCCGCAAGCATGTGCTGGGCATCTGGATCGGCGACAGCGACGGCGAGGGCGCCAAGTACTGGCTGGGGGTGCTCACCGAGCTGCGCAACCGAGGCGTCGAAGACGTGCTGATCGTGTGCTGCGACGGCCTGCGAGGCCTCCCCGACGCGATCGAGGCGACCTGGCCCGCGGCCACCGTGCAGACCTCGTTGGTTCATCATGGGCGGGCCCGGAAAGGTTCCGGGTGTCATCCGCATCGGCGGAAGAGAACCAGTGCAGACCGACCCGGGAGGTCCAGACGCAGACCTGTTCCTTCCGTCGATGGCGGGCTTCGAACTGCAATCAGGAGTTGCGCTGCGAGCGCCGAAACGAGTGACGGTGGTGGCCTGTCGAGGCGGATGAGCCGACCTCGACGGAGGACAACACATGGCAACCTTTGCCGGCATCGACTGGGGCGGGGCTCATCACCAAGCCGCAGTCGTCGATGACATCGGGCGAGAGCTGACCAACCAGCGCTTCGCCCACGACCGAGCGGGCATCGACGAGCTCGTCGTTGTGCTGCGCGGTCACGACGAACTCGTTGGAGTCACGATCGAGCGAAGCGAGGGGCTGCTCGTCGAGCGGCTCCACAGCGAGGGCTTCGCAGTGTTCCCGGTGAGCCCGCGGGTTTCAGCAGCTGCCCGCGAACGGCACCAGGCCGCCGTTCGCAAGAACGACCGCTTCGACGCATTCGTGTTGGCCGACCTGATGCGAACCGACAGCTGGAGATGGCGGCCGCTCTCGCCCGCGTCGGCGCTGGGGGCCGAGCTGCGGGCCGTGACCCGGCATCGACGCCAGTGTGTCGAGAACCAGATCACCGTGGAGGCGCAGCTACGCGAGACCCTGATCGCGTATCACCCCTCTGTGACCGGCTTGTTCTCCAGCGTTGACCGCGACGTCACGCTTGCCTTTCTGCGTGACTACCCGACCCCGGCGGCTGCTGGCCGGGTCGGCGAAGCGCGCATGGCCGGCTTCTGTCGCCGTACGGGCTACTCGGGCCGGGTCCCGCCTGCTGTGCTCGCCGAGCGGCTCCGCACCAACCTGCTCACCGCAGCAGAGGGCAGCGTCGCCGGACACAGCTACGCGGCTCTGGCGTTGGCTGACCAGCTCGAGCTGCTGAACAACCAGCTCCGGTCCTACAACCGGCGCCTCGATGAACTCCTCGCCGACCATCCCGACCATCAGATCGTCGACAGCTTCCCCGCCGTTGGCCGTGTCACCGCGGCCGAGCTGATCTCAGAGATCGGCGAGGACCGCGGCCGCTACCCCACAGCCCAGGCGCTGCTCGCCGAAGCCGGCGCAGCACCGGTGACGCTGTCGTCGGGCAAGATCGAACGGGTCCGGATCCGGCGAGCCTGCAACCGCCGACTGCGAGCAACCACCACGAGCTGGGCCTACGTGCTCAAGCGAATCGACCCCATCTCAGCAGATCGCTACGCCCGGGCCTGCCAACGCGGCGCCACCAAGCACACTGCCCTGCGTGCCGTCGCCTCGAGCTGGATGCGCGTCCTGTGGCGCTGCTGGCAAGACCGCACTCTCTACGACCCGGCGATCCACCGACCCCAGACGCCCCGCTGACCTGACGCCACAACCCTCGCTCCGTCGCCGACCGAAACGACGTCGGCCCCGCCAGCGCGCCTGCCCCCAAACAACCAGCGTCAGGCCCAAGGTTGACAACAGGAGTCTCGTAGTGCACCTGCTGGGGGCCTCGCACCGCTACGTCACCTGGAACGACCCCAAACAAGTCGCCAAGGAACTGCGGCCCGTGTACGCCGCCGTCGACGCCCAAGCCGCCGAGGCGGCGCTCGACGAGTTCGAAGCCGGCATCGGCGCCAGATACCCCGCCGTGGTCAGCCTGTGCCGGTCGAGCTGGGAACAGTTCATCCCGTTCCTGGACTGCCCCCCAGAAGCCCGCCGGGTCATCTGCACCACCAACATGATCGAGTCCATCAACCGCCAGCTCACAAAGGTCACCAAGAACCGAGGGCACTTCCCCAACGAGCAAGCCGCCCTCAAACTGCTCTGCCTCGCCATGAGGAACATCACCACCAACACAGCAGGACCACAACGAACAGGAACCATCGGATGGAAACGCTGCTTGAACCAGCTCGCCGTCCGCTACCCAGGACGACTCCCGCTCACCCAAAATGACCAACCGACCGGCCCGCTTACACAGAACATCCGAGTGTCACTGTTGGGTTGGCACCGGCGGCGAATCGCCAGACACTGGACCCAACCCTCGAGGACGCCGGGCCGGCCATCCACCTCCGGCTCGCTTCGTCGCCTCATCGTTGAAATAGCCACCAACAACCCCACCTGGGGCTACCGCCGCATCACCGCAGAACTCGTCGGCCTCGGTCACCGCGTTGGCGCCTCCACCGTGTGGAGAATCCTCAAACAGCACCGCATCGACCCCGCTCCGCAGCGCACGAGCCTGACCTGGACCCAGTTCCTGCGCTCCCAGGCCGCCGTTGCCTGTGACTTCGTAACCGTCGACACGGCCCTGTTGCGCCGCTACTACCTGTTGTTGTTCATCGACGTCACCAACCGCGAGGTCTTCTACGGCGGTATCACCGCCAATCCGACGGGCGCCTGGACCACCCAAGCCGCCCGCAACCTCTTTGTGCGTCATCGCGACCGGTTCACCCACACCCGAGCACTCGTTCGTGACCGCGCCAGCCAGTTCGTCAACGACTTCGACGAGATCTTGCGAAGCGAAGGCCTCAAGATCTTGCGCAACCCGGTCCGCTTCCCAGTGGCCAACGCGTTCGCCGAACGCTGGATCGGCACCCTGCGACGCGATTTCCTTGACCGCACCATCATCTGGAACCAACGCCAGCTTCAGCGGCTCGCGATCGACTACATCGACCACTACAACACCCACCGGCCCCACCGCTCGCTAGACCAGCGACCACCCCGACACACCAACCCCGACGACAACACGACTGACCACCCGCTGCCCCTTCGACTCGTCCGAACGACCCGCTGCGATGGCCTCATCAACGAATACAAACATGCCGCCTGACCAGCCACGACACGGTTTTGGGCACCCACAGGTTCAGCCCGCGGCGGCACAGGACCCGATGCACCGTCGAGCCCGGCACCCCGGTCGCGGCCCCGATCCGCACCGGACCCCAGCGGCGGTGGCGCCGCAACGCGCAGATCCGCTCCTCGACCCGCTCGGGCGTCTTGGCCGGCGAGCTACGAGGGGCCCCGGCTGGAACGATCCGCCAGGCCCGCAACGCCCCCCTCGTCGAAGCGCTTGACCCACTTGTGCACGGTCTGGCGCGAACAGCCTATCTGCGCCGCCACCGCCGTCGCCGACTGGCCCGCTGCCACCCGCTCGACCAGCACCAGCCGCGAGCGAACCGACAGCGCAGGCCGCGGCACCCCACGAACCCTGATTGAACTACCCTCCGACACTGAGCCTCCGTTCGCAGCATGGGATTCCAACAGACCCCACACTGCCACGGAGGCTCAACTCGTCACAGCACCAGAACCGTCAACAAGGTCCATGGGCATTGCGTCTAGACGACGAGGTGCGACCTCAAGGATCGAGCAGGAGCCGAAGTTCATGGGATCAAGAGACCGCTCCAGGCCGCCGGAATTCGTCGACCGAAGGGACAGCGGTCACCGAGGACACCCTCGCCACTTCGTCCGAGATCTGGCCAGGGGAGTCGAGTATCTGCCAGCGGGAGTCGCGTGTGCGAGAACTGAAACTCTGTCGGCGCCCGTCGTCTGTTGGCGGTGGATGAGGTGAACGTCTCGGCTTGGGAACTTATCCTGCGACTCGTGCTCGCCCTCGGCTTAGGGGCGGTTCTTGGCATTGAGCGCGAAGCTCGCTTCAAGGCAGCCGGTACGAGGACTCATTCGCTGGTCGCGCTTGGCGCTGCATTGTTTACGGTCTCGGGGGTCGTTCTCGGAACCGACGACCCGCTTACGGACCGCACCCGGATCGCCGCACAGGTCGTGAGCGGCATCGGCTTCATCGGCGGCGGCGCCATCCTGCGCAGTGGGCTCACAGTGACAGGCATCACGACGGCGGCAAGTCTTTGGATGGCCGCGTCGTTTGGTGTCGCGGCCGGCGTCGGTTCGTATTGGGTAGCAGCCGCCGGAGGATTGCTCACGTTCATTGCCCTGTTCGGACTTGGTAATCTCGCCGATCTCTTGCTTCGGCGCCGGGGCTTGATGAATCTCGAAATCGATTACGAGCGTGGGCACGGGACCCTCGAAGTAGCTTTTCGAGGCTTGCGAGAGTCCGGAGGATTGGTCCGCGGGATGCAACTGGTGGACGAGGGCGTCAACAGGCACGTGTCGTTGTCAGTGTCCGGTGCGAACTACCGGTCCATGAGTTCAGTCGTCCGTGACCTAGGAGTCCGCGACGAAGTGGCCCGTGTGGCGTTGAACGCTGGCGAGCGTTAAGGGGGAGTGTCGTGGACCGTCTAGTCGCGGGCACCTTCAAGGCAATGTCCTGAGCATTTGATGTGACTCTCCGTCGTCGCCGGCAATCCAACGTTCCGGTCATGGGACGAAAGGGCGGATGCAAGGACCCGGCGATGCTTTGGCGCGACGCAGCCGACGGTTGCTCGGTTTGGGGACTACATCGGATAGTGCCCAACCGGACGGACTATTCGTCAGGCCATGTTGCGGCGGCGAGCGTTGTGAACGCCATCACGTATGCATCCGCGCCAGCGTCGCCGCACGGGTACTGGCCCTCACCGCAGCCATCCGGCACGACCAGACCAACCACCACCGACCCGCACGCTCACTCACCCCCTGCGATCACTGATCCCGCGGAACCAATCATCTAGATGTAACGGCCAACAAGGTTGTCAACTCGGCTAGTGGGCGTTGTGGGTGCCGGAAACTCTGCCGTGGTCGTTGACCTGCCGCGATGGGGCCGATGCTGAGTCCTCGTGTCCCGAATCTCGTACCGATTCCTGGTCCCAGGATGGAGCGCGTAACCGCTGGTCAGTGCCCACGACCGAATTATGGGCACCCACAGGCTTGGGGTTCATCGTTTGAGTAGCCGAGTTTCGCCCAGTTTTCTGCCCCCACCGTGCGCGGCGGGGTCGCCGTAGAAGCTGCGATACCAGGCCCTCGTCACGATGCGCGCGACCGTCTCCACGTCCACCGGCATCGTGTTGAGCGCGGCGTGGGCGAACGTTGTGTAAGCGGTCTGTTCGACCAGGGAGGCCATGGCCCGGGCGACCGTGGCTGGATCGAACCCGTCGAGCTGGACGCGGTCGTCGTTCTCCACCGCATGAACGAACCGGGCGACGTGGCGCTCGCGCATGGTCCACCAGATCGTGGTGAAGCGCCCCTCCACCGTCGTCGCCTCGATGAAGGCCCGCATCACGCCGCTGTTGGCGTGGTAATGCTGCAGGTATCCGAGGTTTGCTTCGAACAGAGCGGCCTCGGGGTCCTCGGCGATGGGCGTCGAGGACCGGCTCTGCTGGAAGAGCTCCTCGTGAATGTCCCGGATAACGCTTCTAAAGAGGTCCTCTTTGTTCTCGAAGTACCTGTACAGGCCGCCAAGGGAGAGCCCGGCCTGATCAGCGACATCGCTCATGCGGGCATCGACGTAGCCGTCTCTGGTGAAAACCTTCGATGCTGCGTCGAGGATCGTCTGTCGTGTCCGTTGACCCTTGGGCGTCGTCGGCTCAATGGCCATGGGCGCCTGCGTCGTCGGAAGACATGTGTGCGGTGTGAGGCACCTGACTGGTCCCTGCGTTGGTGGTCGCTTCGCGGGTCGTATCGGGGCTGGATACCCGCAATTTTCGATCCTACCGCCCCGTACGCGCCCCAACTAAACAAAAGCGATGTCGGTCTTGTGATAGTTTGGCGAATCTGCAGTACTGCGCCGAGTGAGCCATATCGGGAATGGTGAAGAGCAGTGGTCGATGACGTCGCAGAGCGCTACCGGCTCGCTGGATGGTGGACCGGCCGCCGGCTAGTCGACCGCTTCGAGTCGCACGTCACCGAGGGGCCGGACGAGCTCGCCCTGGTGAGTGGGGGCAGCACCCTGTCCCGGTCCGAGCTGTGGCACGCGGCCGGCGAGGCCGCCGACGAGATCCGTTCGGTCGTCGGCGCCAGCAGGCGGGTGGTCGTGATCCATCTGCCCAATTGCACGGCTTGGGTCGTCATGTTCCTGGCCACCTTGAGGGCGGGCCACGTTCCGGCCACGCCCCCGGTCTCCACGCCCGAGGCCCACCTGCGCCACATCTTCGGTCTGATTCAGCCGGCCATGGTTATCTGCGCAAGCCGGAACCGGCGGGCGTCGCCGGATGAGGTGATCCGGCGGGCCGCCGCCCGGGTCTCCACCCAGCTCGCTGTGGCTGTGGCAGACGGATCCCGGCTGGCGGTGCACGGCCCGGTGGTCCCCACAGCGGGGACCGTCGACGTGCCCGACACCACCGCACACCTGATGTTCACGTCTAGTACGACCGGGCCCCCGAAGGCCGTCAGTCACAGCGAGGACTCGCTGGCCGCTCTCAACGTGCAGTTCGCCGAGCGTTTCGGACTCGACCATCACACGCCCGTGTTCATGCCGTCACCGCTCGGCCACAGCGTCGGCGCCATTCACGGCGCCCGCCTGTCGCTGCTGTTGGGTGCACCGCTCATTCTCCAAGACGAATGGGACCCTCTCAACGCCCTGGAGCTGGTGGCCCGCCACCGCGCTGATTTCACTGCGGCTGCGACCCCGTTCCTGTTGGACCTCGTCAATGCCCGGTGGTCTGACTGCGAGCCCAAGCTGGCACCGTTGCGGAGCTTCCTGTGCGGTGGAGCCCAAGTGCCGCCGGCCCTCATCCGTCGCTGCCGAACCGAGCTGTCGAATACGTTCGTCACACCCCTGTGGGGCATGACCGAAGGCGGCCTCACCACGTGTGTGACCGGCTCATCAAAGACGCAGGTCGAGAGCACGGTCGGGGTGGGTTTGCCCGGGCTGGAGCTGCGAACCCTCGACGCCGACATGGGGCTGCAGGCTTCGGGGGCTGGCGAGCTCGTCATGCGCGGGCCGGGCGTGTTCAACGGCTACCACGGCCAACCCGAGCTGTACGCCGAGCTCATCATCGGCGACGGGTTCTTTCGCACCGGCGACCTCGCCCGTATCGATTCCGACGGCTACGTGTCCATTACTGGGCGGCACAAGGACCTGATTATTCGCGGGGCCGTGAACATCTCTCCCGTTGAGACCGAGAATGCGATCGCCGCCCATCCCGACGTGGTCGGCGTGGCCGTGATCGGGTGGCCCGACGAGCGTCTCGGCGAGCGCATCTGCGCGGTCGTGCAGGCTGGCGTTCCTCTCGATCTCGACGATGTCGTCGCGTTCTGCGCTGAGCAGGGCCTGCCGCGGCGGTACTGGCCCGAACGGCTGATGCAGGTCGATCAATTCCCACGAACGGCCGCAGGCAAGATACGCAAACAGCAGCTTCGTGATGAACTCGTCAGCGCCTCCGCCGTGACTGCCGCAGCGGGCGACGGCAGCGCAGGCTGGGATGGGGACGCAGGCCGATGAGCACCGTCGAGTTGGGCGACATCGTGGTCAACTACCGGCGGCAAGGCTCGGGGCCGCCGGTGGTGCTCCTGCATGGGCTGGCCGAGGACCATCGCTCCTGGAACGCCGTCGCGGCCCATCTCGGCGAGTTCACCGTCTACTCAATCGATCTTCGGGGACACGGTCGAACAACTCCCGGGCAGGGCGCTGGCACCCTGTCGCAGCTGAGCGACGACCTGGCGGCGTTCCTGAGCGCCGAGACCGGTCCTGCCGCCGTGGTCGGCTATTCGCTGGGCGGGACCATCGGGCTCAAGGCTGCGAGCGCTAGCCCAACCCTGATCGGTCACCTGATCGTGGTGGCCACGTCGTCGGTGGTCGGCGGGACCGCAGCCGAATTCTTCGAGAGCCGCATCGCCCAGCTCGAAGCTCACGACGCGGACGGCTTCGCCGCTGGCCTGCGCGACGACACGGCCCGCCAGATCGTCACCGAGGCCGACATTGACGCTGTGACCTCCCGGCGGAGAGACGCCGTCGGTTACGGCCACGGCTACATCAACGCGGCCCGAGCGATGGTCGGGATCCGCTCCGAGCCGCTGAACCCGCTGCTGGCGCAGATCGAAGTCCCCGTCGACGTCATCGGGGCATCGGGCGATGTCTTCTGCCCGCGCCGGGCATCCGACATCATCGTCGAGAGCGTCGACGACTGCCGGTACCACGAGGTGGCCGGCGCCGGTCATCTGGTCTCCGTCGACCAGCCCGACTCCTACGGCAAGCTGCTCGCCCAGATCTTGGGTGAGAGGGGACTCCCATGAGGCACCGCTACGGCATCTCCCTGGGTGTCAGCCCCCGCGAGCCCTTGAGCCGCACGGCCGAACTGGCCCGCGCCGTCGACGAAAGAGGTTTCGAGGCGCTGTGGTACATCGACTTCCAGCTCGGCATGAAGGACGTGTACGCGGCGATGAACCTGGCAGCGCTGTCAACCGAGAACGTGCTCATCGGGGCGGGTGTCACCAACCTCGTGACCCGCCACCCCACAGTGACCGCCAATGCCACCGCCGCGCTGGACGAACTCTCCGACGGCCGCGCTGTGCTCGGCCTCGGCGCAGGCTGGTCAGCCGTGCTCGGCGCCGGAGGCACGCCGTCGAGGCTGGCCGAGCTGCGCTCGGGGATCGATGATTTCCGCCGACTCTTCAGCGGAGAGCCGTGCGATCTCGACGGCAACGAGGTCCGCTTGGCCACTGCGAAACGCCAGATTCCCGTCTACCTCGCCGTCTCGCAGCCCGCCATGTTGCGGCTCGCCGGCGAGACCTGTGACGGAGCCGTGCTCATGGGCGCTGCGGACCCCGAGTTCTGCTCTTGGCAGCTCGACTACATCCACCAGGGGCTGGAGACCGCCGGACGCGACCGCGGTCAGCTGACCGTCGACCTGTTCGTCACCATGTCGATCGGCGACGACGAGGCGAGTGCCATTGACGACGTCAGGGCATGGGCCACCAGCCAGGCGGCCACCTTCCATCCATGGAAGCGGATGCCGCCCGCGTGGGAGAGGTTCCGTCCCGAGTTCGCGCGCGCCGCGGGCGCGTACGGCCTCGTCGACCACCTCTCGCTGCAGGCGGGGCACAAGCACACGGTGTCCGATGAGTTCGTCAAGTCGGTGGCGCTGGTGGGCGACCTCGACACGTGCGTCGACCGGCTCCGTCAACTGTGGCAGCTCGACATCGACCGGATCACGTTCGCGCTGCTGTCGGGCGGGCGCGAGCAGCGCCTGGCCCAGCTGGCAGACACCGTGATCGGTGCCGTCGAAACAGAGGGAGGAAGCTGATGGGGAACGACCCGCGGGTCGCACTGGTGACCGCGGCCGCCGGCGCCGGCATCGGAGCGGCGGTTGCGAGACGGCTCGCTCGCGACGGGCTGAACGTCGTGGTCACCGATGCCCATGAGCGCCGGTGCCGCGAGTTCGCCGACGTCCTGGCCGACGAGGTCGGGCGTGAGGTGAGCGCCTATCACCTCGACGTGACCGACCACACCCAGGTGCAGGCCGTCATCTCAGAAGTAGCGGCCGACAAGGGTGGGCTTGATGTGCTGGTCAACAACGCGGGCTGGTCGAAGATCGAGCCAGTGGCCGAGATGTCTCTGGAGACCTGGCAGCGCTGCCTCGACGTCGATCTGACCGGCACGTTCGTGTGCATGCGCTACGCGCTCGCCGCGATGATCGCCGCAGGCGGCGGCTCGATCATCAACATCTCGTCGATAGCGGCCTGGGAGATGTCAACCGAGCACGGCGCCGCCTATTCCGCGGCCAAGGCCGGCGTACTCGCACTCACCCGGGTGGCTGCCGCCGAGAACGGAGTCCACGGGGTGCGGGTGAATGCGGTGGCTCCGGGCCTGATCTACAACGATTTCTTGCGCAAGATCTACCCGCAGGAGTTCTTCGACAGCTACCTGTCAGACAAGGCGTTCCTGGGCCGCATCGGGCAGCCCGACGATGTCGCGAGCATGGTCTCGTTCCTGGCGTCGGATGAGGCGACCTATGTGACCGGCGAGGTGTTCACCGTCTCTGGAGGCGTGTCGGCTCGTGGATGAAGAACCCCTGTGGTGGCCGGTGCAGCGGCTTGTCGACGCCTACCGGAGCGGCAACGCCGGCCCTCTCGCCAGTGTCCCTGTCTCGATCAATGACGCTTTCCACATTGAGGGACACGTCACCACGCTCGGCTCGTTTGCCCACGCCAGCGACGTGGCCCGGCACGACTCCGGTGCAGTGCGCCGCCTGCGCCGCGCCGGAGCAGTCTTCGTCGGCAAGACCAACGTCTCGGAGTTCTGCCAGTCAGCCACGACGGACAACCTGCTGGGCCCCGACACTGCCAATCCCTTCGACCCTCGTCGAACCGCCGGCGGATCCAGCGGCGGTGCGGCGGCCTCGGTGGCCTCAGGCACCTGCACCGGAGGCCTCGGGTCCGACGGCGGAGGCTCGATCCGCATCCCCGCGTCGTTCTGTGGCCTCGTGGGCTTCAAGCCCACCTACGGGACCATCGACGACGACGGAGGGTTCCGCGCGTTCAGCCCGTTCATCTCCGCCGGGCCGCTCGTTCGATGCGTCGCCGACGCCCGCAGCCTGCACTCGGCGCTGTCCGCCGACGGCACCGGGACCAACGACGCCCCGGCCGGCAGGGGCCGACGCCGCATCGCTTGGTGTCCCAAGCCCGAGGGACGCCCGATCGACGCCGACGTCGGCGACGTGGTTGCAGCCGCGGTGACACGGCTCGCAGCCTGCGGCCACGAGGTGAGCCCCACAGAACTGGACTTCGGGGGCTGGGAGGAGATATTCGGTCCGCTCGTGCTGGCCGAGGAGGGCGAGCGCCGCGGCCACCTGCTTGGTGGTCCCGATGAGTTGACCTGGTATCACCGGCGGTCCTTGGTGGCGGCCGAGCACCTCGACCTGCGTGTTGTCACGGCGGCCCGTTCCGCCTTGGCTCGGTACCGGGAGCGGTTGGACCGCTACTTCTGTGACTACGACGTGATCGTCACTCCCGCCACGGCCACCACCGCCTTCGAGCTGGGATGCCGCCCGACGGCCATCGCCGGAGAGCCGGTTTCCCGGCTGTGGGGGGCCTTCCCGTTCGCGGTGCCCTTCAACGTCTCCGGACATCCTGCGGTGGTACTGCCCGCCGGGTTCGTCGACGGCTTGCCGGTCGCGATTCAGCTCATTGGACGGCACGGGGGCGACACCGAGTTGCTGTCCCTCGCCGAGCAACTCGAAACCGAACTGGACATACGTCCCTTCGCCCGCCTGTCGCCCCGCTGGTCAACCCCGTGAGCACCCGTCACGTCGGGCGTTCGGTGCCACGGCGCGAGGACCGCGGCCCGCTCACCGGACGGAGCCGGTACATCGCGGATCTGAAGATCGCCGGGATGGCCGAGGTCGCCTTCGTCCGCAGCACCGGAGGCCCACGCCCGGATCGTCTCGATCGACACGTCAGACGCACTGGCCACGGACGGGCGTGATGGCGGTGGTCACCGCTCAGGACCTCGCCGAGGTGAACGCCTTCCCTGACTACATCGGATACATCGGCCCGGTGGGGCAACGGCCGCTCGCTTCCGACAGGGTGCGCTTCGTCGGCGCCCCGTACGCCGTGGTGGTGGCGTTGGACCGCTACATCGCAGAGGACGCGGCCGCTTTGGTGGCCGCCGGAACGGAGTTCGAGTCACTGCCGACCGTGGCAGACCTCGACCAGGCTCTTGCACCGGGCGCGCCGAAGCTGTACGACCACTGGGACGACAACTGCTCGGTGGATCAAGCGGTCCACAGGCCCGAGGTGGACCGGGCATTCGACGAGGCGGACCACACCTTCACCGATACCTACATCAGCCAGCGCCAGTCGGGGCTGCCGATGGAGACGAGGGGCGTGGTGGCGGACGCAGCCCGACGGAATGCTCACGGTCTGGTCCTCCACGCAGAGCCCTCACATCGTGCGGACCACGATCGCTCAAGCACCGGCCGCGGCTTCGGGGTTCCCGAGAGCACCTTCGTGATGGAACGCATCATCGACCGGGTGGCCCGGCTGACCGGGACCGACCGGGTGGAGCTGCGGCGCAGGATGCTGCTGCGGCGCGGGCAGTTGCCCTATGTCATGCACGGCGGCGGGCGCGTCCGACTCCGGCTCGCACACCGAGTGCTTTGAGCGGGCTTTGGAGTTGGCCGAGCCCGCGCTGGCGCGGGCTCGATCAGCCCACGCCGACGATCCCGATGTGCGAGTCGATGTGGGCTACGCCAACTACATCGAGCCGACCTCGCCGAGCTACTTCCTCACGACCGGCCACTGGGCGGGCGGCGACGCGGCCACGGTGAGGGTCGATCCCGACGGCTCGGTGCGGATCGCAGCCGGGCTCAGCGCGTTCGGCCAAGGCGCAGAGACCGCGGCCGCTCAGCTCGCGGCCGACGCGCTGGGCGTCT